>NZ_PIJY01000026.1:0-539698 GCF_008304605.1 Oceanobacillus polygoni
CCTTCACATATCTATTCAAATAAGCTTCAAAGCACAACCAAAAAACTAACTTAAATGTGTCCTAAATATTGACGTAGATCCAGTATTTTATAATTTTAAAAGTTAATAACATACAAATTGGAATAGTAAGCCAAGCTAATATATCTGTAACACTTACTAATTCTTGATAAGAGGAAAACAGATATGATAATAGAATCCACATAAATATTAGAAAAAATACAATAAGTACAAAGTAAAAGTATTGGTTTATTCTTAAATTAAAATCTTTTTCATAAATAAAAACAAAGAAAAAACAAAATATTAGTAAAGCAAGCGCGATTGTTCTCATTGTAAAAACTGATGGTAAACCTAAATCTCCACCACTTAATCCTAAAGAAAAGAGTGAATATATTACGGCCAGATTTACAGATAGAAACTTATTAATTGTCATCATAAAATACCTCAATATCTATATTTCTTAAAAGTATAACTTTTGACTAAAAACTTACTTAAAATTGCTAGCTTTCTGCAGTATAATTGAAATTTACGTGAAAGGCAGTTCTTTTTTGATATGTACTGTTGAATAGTATTTTAAAATTTAAAAATAAATCTACAAACTAATTACTTATTACTGTATAAAGCTTCTCTGCTCCATAACACCAATTATGTGTCTTAATAAACTCATCAAATGCTTCAGTTCTATCATGTTTAAGATCATTCATTGCTTGAAGAACATTAGACATATCATTATCTAGCACACAACCCAAATTATATTCCATAACCATTTCTTTCAAGAAACCCTTATTCATTGTGAGGATAGGTTTCTTTAAATAAGCAGCATTATACACTGTGAACGGTACAGAATAATCGTCATAAACTCTCCAGTAAAAATCAATATATTTGGATATATAACTTTCATTTATTTTTATTTTCCTATCTAAGAAAAGAACATTAGGATTTGATAATAAGTTTTTGTATAAATTAATATCATATTTTTTTATAAATTCACCTAATGGTCCACCTAAAATAATTTTTACATTTATTCCATTGGCAGCTGCTTTTTTTATTATTTCATCTGTATAAAAAGGCTGTAACACTTTTACATTTGGATTTCCAATTGAAAACCCAACTAAAGTATCCTTTCGCTTATCGTTCTGTACAAACTTAATTATCTCTTGATGAATATCGTCATTAAAATCTAAGTCATCATTCGAATCAGGTCTTCCAAAAGTTATATAATCTACCTTTGAATCATCTACTTTTAAAATACGAACTGCATGTTTAGTTAAAAACTTGTCAGTTACCAATATTTTATCAGCGAATTTAGTTACAATTTCCCTTCTAATTTTAACTAAAAAAGGATAGTATTCCTTCGATTCTTTATCAACGTTATGACATATCCAGATTAATCTAATTCCAAACATTTTTATTAATAACACAGTTATTATGTTAGTGATAAACCTGATAAATGACTTTATAAATGAATTCGAATCATTTAAGTACCGTAAAATAACCGCTTTTGGCAATTTCTTTCTTTTTAAAATTTGTTTAATAAGATGAATGGGTATTATATTAGTAGACCCTTTCATCTTGAATAATTCAATATCTTCGATCTCTTTTGCAAGCATTTGAGATTTAATATCATCATCTTGAATTAATGCATACATACAATTTCCACCTTTTCATAGATACAACTATAGATAAATAAATTTAGCTAGCCAATTTTTAAAAACTACTCTTATTTCATTATGTTAAGTAAAGTATTTAAGCTTAAGCTAATTTGTTTAAATTTGATTTATACTCAAAATCAAATTTTCATTTTTTTCCTTGCTTTTAACACATACTTATAATCAAGTAGTGACATTAGACCATAAACAGCTACTTTTGCAGATGGTTTGGTTTTAAATGCTTTTGTTGTATATTTAATTGCTGTCTTTCTATCGCTATTTCTCATAGCTTTATTGGCTAGTAGAAGGTATGTTGCATTCATTCTTCGTTTTTTATCTTGAAGATGTAAATCATTTATTAAATTTGAATGCTTGCAACTAATGTGATCAAAAGATATTTCGTAGTTTTTTGTTACTTGTGAGACTTGATTTGTTCCGCGATTATTAAAATAATTTATACAAGGTTCTTCCACTGTAGCAACTTCTGTTAACTGGCATACACGAATCCATAGTTCGTAATCCTGTAGAGCTTTAAGTTTTTCATCAAACCCGCCAACCTTATCAAGGATAGACTTTTTAACCATTGCTTGAGTTCCACCAACACAATTTGAAATAAGTATATCTTTAGAGACATCTCCGAATGCATTTGGAATACTTTCATAAGTAACCTTTTCTTTTTCATAAATATAATATACACCAGTGGTAACTAATCCTACTTTTGGATGTTTTTTAAATGTATTAATTTGCTTTTCAAGTTTCGTTTTTATCCACGTATCGTCATCATCTAAAAAAGCAATGTATTCACCTTTTGCTCTCTCTATACCAGCATTTCTCGCAGCAGCTCCATTTACATGTTTTTCTTGGTGTACTAAAAATAATCGTTTATCTTCTATTGATGAAATTAATTCCTCAAGTCTAATTGAAAAATCATCATCTGGTTCGTTATCATTCACTACTAATAATTCTATTTTGTAATAAGTTTGATTAAGAACACTATCAATTGCTCTTCTAAGTTTATCAGCTCGTTTAAATGTAGGGATAATGACACTTACCATACCCGGTATATATTCACTCATTAATATTACTCCTTTTAACAATAACAGTATATAATCCTCTTTTACCTTCAAAAACTGAATCAAAACAGACTTTATTACCTGTTCGATTCCACCGTGGGTGTAAATCACATCTCATATCATTATCATATCTAAATGGCGCAAATACTCTCGCAACTTTATTAATGTTATCATTGTTGTTAATTATATAAACTGTAGCAACTCTAGCTCTATCAGGATATGTATCTGTAACCACCATTTTACCATCGGGGGAATAACTTGGATGTCCATCTGATATTAAATCTGGCCACTTCCTATGAAACTGGCTCGTCTTATCTTTCATCAAATAATATCCATTGCCTTCAGGTTTCTTGTGAGCATAGGCAATAATCTCATTATCACTTTTCCAAAAGCAATGAGAAGTCATATTATCGTCGCTCAAATTAAACATCTCTGTACCATTACTATTAACAGTAACTAAACGAGTGTATTTATTAGATCCATTAATCCATCTATGAAGAACCATAAATCTATTACCCGAAGGATTTAGCATGATGTGATTGACTTTATGTTCTGCATCTTTCATTTCAGGTCTCGTTTCGAGATTTGCAAAGTCTGTATAATTTAATAAAGATTTTACTTCACCACTAGTTAAATTTATATACCATATACAAGTTTTATCTGGACACTTTTCGTTTTCATTAAGATCAAGTAGATTAGAATAGCCATACCCTGGTCTCAACCGATGTAATCTTGAAAAATCAAGTGAGAGCGCAAATTCTCCATTGCTAGCAACGCTATATATTGGCATAGGTATAACTGTTTCTTCACTTGTATTTATATTTAAGATAACCGAACAATATTTACCATCTCGTAGATCATTATAAATAATTCTTTCAGAATAATCTGGTCCTAACCATTGCAACATACACCCTTGCTGAACATTCCAAGTACGTGTTTTCCCTAACACTTTATATGAATTATTATCTTGTGTATCTAGCAGAACAATTTCAGCTGGTTCTTTTGGAGCAACAAAGGAATAAGTATTTTTTGCTCTTAAGCAAAGCATATATCTATCAGTGGCATCCCATGGGGATTTATCATAGTACCCAAAAAAATACTCCATACCATCATCTGGGGAAATTCGCTTTATATCCCCTTCATATTTCACTTTAGGAGAAATAGCGTACATAGATAATTGATATGACCTTTTCACAATTTTTTTTATTGCTGGTACACTATTTAAAAAGGTATTAATTTTATTTTCAAGACTCATTATATAATCAACTCTCTTATTTAGCATGTGTTTTTCTTAGATAATTATTTGATAACCACTCCAAAAAACTAGTTGGAGCAATAAAGACAGCTAGTTGACTGGCTGTTACAATAATTAAATCCAATAAACTTGAATATCCCTTTTTCCAAAAATTATAGATCATTCCGATATAACTTCTACACTTTTCCCAGCTTTTCCTTCTCTTCAAATTATCTTTATTTGCACGAAATAACAGTAATGATTTATTTATATTTGCAGCAATGCACCCACTATTTAACATACGAACAAATAAATCTAGATCTTGATTTCTTCTAAAGTCACCATAACCCCCAAGTTCTAATACTTCCGATTTCTTATACATTACTGTTGGGTGATTAAAAGGATTTCTCCTTTTTGAAAACTTCAAGATATCTTTATGTTGAGACGGTACAATTCTTGATGATACAATTTCATTTGGAGTATCGTAAAATTCATCTATATTCGAACCTATAATACTAAGACTACTATTTTTTTTGAATTCATCAATCTGTAATTCACATCTTTGAGGGATGGAAATATCATCCGTATCCATCCTTGCAATTAAATCATTTCCACATACTTTTAAACCCTCATTTAAAGCCATTCCTAATCCTACATTTTGCTCTAAAGGTATGATATTAAATAAATCCGGGTATAAAGATAGATATGTTTCAATCACTTCATCTAGTTTATTAGTTAGCTTACCATCTTTTACAATAACAATTTCATTTGGTAGTAGACTCTGATTTAGCATACTCTCTATACTTAACTTAAAGTATTCTGGATCTTCTTTTTCATATACAGACATCAAAACACTGTAATTATATCCTGTCATTATATTTATCCCCACACTCTGTTAAATGAATTGATTCTTTAAAACCTATTATATTATAGTCTTTTTCAAAATTAGAGATTTTTTTTTCATATATTAATTCACCGAACACTTTGTTAATGGTAGTATGATTTAAATTGTTTATTAGTAGATTGAAGAACTTTGTTAATCGAATATTTTTACCAAGGGCTTGAGATATTTCCCAAACTAGGTTGCTTGTATTTACATATTCTTTATTTTGGGGACAGAAAATCCCTTTCTCATAATTATCGATTATATTTCTTATGAACTCCGATAAATTATCAATATAAATCATACTACGTTTGTTGTCTATATTTGGGAACATTGGTGTTTTTGCAGCTAACTTAGCTAATCTTGGATAATTACCCTTACACCCTTTGCCATAAATCATAGGAGGGCGCAGAATAGCAATTTTAAATGAATCGTTACCAAGAGAACCTATTAATACTTCTGCCTGAAATTTAGATTTACCATAGTTACTGTTAGGTTTAGGTATTGTATCATGATCAATTACCCCTGTATCTATTCCATAAACACTCATAGAACTCAAAAATATAAAGTGTTTGGTACCATCATCTTTGGCTTTCTTAGCAACCTCATATGCCAAATCGCTGTTCACTGTATAATATAAATTCTCATTTTCCTTTGTTTCTGTGATATGAGCTATCCCAGCAACATGCAGAATAACATCATAAATAGACAAATCCTGTTTCCTCCAAGACTCATCTCGCAAGCTAATTTTTTCTATCATATATTTCTCAGGAAATTTCTCTAGCCACTTTTCAAAGGAATTACCAACATAACTGTTTTTACCAGTGATTAGAATTCTTTTCATATAACGTCTCCTTATCACTAGCAATTTCTTCCTTAGCGGCTGTGCCAGTTCCACCCTCTACAACTCCGTCGCTCTTCGCTACACTTATAAGTGTTCCTATGAAGCACTTCACATCAAAACCAAAACTCATCCTATTAACATACTCTCCATCTAATTTAGCCTTCACATCAATTGGTAGTTCATCTCTTCCATTAATTTGTGCCCAACCGGTCAACCCTGGCTTCACATTATTTGCACCATATTTGTCTCTTTCTTTAATAAGATCGTATTGATTCCACAAGGCTGGACGGGGGCCAATAATACTCATTTGCCCGATGAATATATTCAAAATTTGTGGCAATTCATCAAGCGATGTTTTACGTAAGAACTTCCCCACTCGTGTAATATATTGCTCTGGGTCCCCTAAAAGATGAGTTGGAGTATCCTTCGGTGTATCAATTTTCATCGTTCGGAATTTAAGAATAGGAAAATGCGTCTTATGAATTCCTACACGTTTTTGCTTAAAAAGGACAGGACCTTTAGAATCTAACTTAATGGCAACAATAAGAGCTAAAAATACCGGTGACAGAATAACTAATCCGAGAAAGGAAAGGACAAAATCTATCAATCTTTTAAATTTAGGATAGATCATTCGTTTAAACCTCCACCATCAATTACTTCTTCAAACTTACAATTTTACTATCTTTGTTTCTTTCATTTTCTGAACTAGATACTCATAAAGTTCTTCTTTTATCTCTTCATTTTTCAAAGCAAACTCAATATTCGTCTTTACAAAACCTAATTTCTCCCCAACATCATAACGTTTACCTTCAAAATCATAAGCATATACATTTTGTAACTCATGCAACATTTGAATTGCATCTGTTAACTGAATTTCTCCGCCAGCACCGATTTGCTGCTTATCAAGGAAAGTAAAAATCTCTGGTGTAAATACATAGCGACCCATGATTGCTAAATTTGAAGGAGCTTTTCCAGGCTTTGGTTTTTCAACAAAATTATTTACTTGATAACGACGTCCTTCAATTGTTCTTGGATCGACAATTCCGTAACGATGTGTTTCATTATCCGCTACTTGCTGAACGCCTACCACAGAGCATTGGGTTTCTTCATACTGTTGAATTAACTGTCTTAGCCCTGGTGTCTCTGCCTGTACAATATCATCACCTAATAACACAGCAAATGGCTCATTTCCAATAAACTTGCGCGCACACCATACCGCGTGACCTAAACCTTTCGGATCTTTTTGACGAATGTAATGAAGATCAACATTAGAAGCAGCGTTAACTTTCTCTAAGATGTCAAACTTCTCTTTTTTTACCAGGTTCTCTTCTAATTCGAAATTATGATCAAAGTGATCTTCAATAGCACGTTTACCTTTACCAGTTACAATGATAATATCTTCAATGCCAGACTCAATTGCTTCTTCAACAATATATTGGATTGTCGGTTTATCCACAATTGGGAGCATTTCCTTTGGCATTGCTTTTGTTACTGGTAAAAATCTAGTTCCTAATCCAGCTGCCGGAATAATAGCTTTCTTTACAGTCTTCATTTTACCTGCCTCCAAGTCACTTCTTATCGTTTGTTGAAACATTTTATTTTATATTTAATTAAGTTCTATAAGATGAAAGTTTTTAATTTATAATTTAAAATAATTACCTTTTGTTTCCATATCCACTGAAAAAGAATTTCTTGTATCAAAAATCAGATTTGCTTTTTCAGCGATTAACTTATATTCCAATTTACTATGATTAGTAATAATTAACACTAAATCTGCTGTTTTAAGCATTTGTTCTGTTATATCATTTTCAGTTGTATACGAGCTTCCGTTAAGTTCAAAATGATTTACATATGGATCAACAACTTTCCAATTTGCTCCCATTTCGTCAAGCATTTCTAGAATTGGAATTGCAGGTGATTCACGATAATCATCAATATCCTTTTTGTAAGCTACGCCGAAAACTAATATATTGGATCCATTTAATGCCTTACCTTTTTTGTTTAACAATTGCATAGATCTATTGATTACATATTCAGGCATTGCATTATTAATTTCACCAGCAGACTCTATTAGTTTTGTATGATAATTATATTCCCTTGCTTTCCATGTTAAGTACCACGGATCAATTGGAATACAATGACCACCCAACCCTGGGCCTGGATAGAAAGGCATAAATCCATATGGTTTTGTTGCAGCAGCATCAATTACCTCCCATACATCAATACCCATCTTATTACATAGAATTGCCATTTCATTTGCTAGACCTATGTTTATATTCCTAAACGTATTTTCTAATATTTTTTCCATTTCAGCTACTGCAGGACTCGATACTTCATGGATATCAGCCTCCAACACGTTTTTATACATAGTTACAGCTACTTCTGTACAGCTTTCTGTCATTCCGCCAACCACTTTAGGTGTATTCGAAGTTTTAAATGTTTTATTACCAGGATCGACACGTTCTGGTGAATAAGCTAAGAAAAAGTCCTTTCCACAAGATAAACCAGGTTGCTCAAGTATTGGTTTTAAAACTTCTTCAGTTGTTCCTGGATAAGTAGTACTTTCAAGAACTATCAGCATTCCTTTGTGTAGATAGTTTGAGATCTCTTTCGTTGCAGTTTCTACATAAGATGTGTCAGCCTGTTTATGTACATCTAATGGTGTTGGTACGCATATAACAACTGCGTCAACATTTTTTATTAAAGAATAATCTTCTGTTGCTATGAATTGATTAGCTTCAATTAATTCAGCTAGTTCTTCGTCATTCACATCACCAATATAATTTATTCCCCGATTTATTTTTTCTATTTTCTCAGTATGTACATCAAAGCCAATTACTTGATAGCCTGCTTTTGCATTTTCTACTGCTAGAGGGAGGCCTACATACCCCAATCCTACGACACCAATAACAGCTGTTTTTTCATTTATTTTTTTTATTAATTCGCTTGCTAAGTTTTTTTCTACTTCAACAGTATTTAGAGTCACTTTCAAAACATCTCCTCATGTCATAAGAGGCCTTAATTTACATTTTTATAGACCAGTTTTATTTTTATTTAATTTGATTAACAATTTATACTCAAGTTTGTTAAGACCCCTTTACTTCAAGGAGTGTCTTCTTCATATAAACAATCTGCATCAATTCATCCTTTAATTCTTTCGCTGTATACTGTTCAAATCGATCAATTAAATATAATAGTACTCCTTGGTCGACTTCAACCGTCCTGCCAACATAAATCTTCTCATAAACTTCCCCTGGATGAACCTCATCTTCTCCAAGCAGTTCCTCATACATCTTCTCACCTGGACGAATACCTGAAAATTCAATTGGAATTTCATCTTCTGTATAGCCCGATAGTCTAATAAGGTTCTTCGCCAAATCAACAATTTTAACTGGCTCACCCATATCTAGCACGAAGATCTCGCTACCTTTAGCAAGTGTACCTGCTTGGATAACAAGTCTCGATGCTTCTGGAATGGTCATAAAATAACGAGTCATTTCAGGATCTGTTACAGTCACTGGACCGCCTTTTTCAATTTGTTTCTTAAACAAAGGAATTACACTACCACGGCTTCCAAGTACATTACCGAATCGGACAGCAACAAATTTCGTTTTACTTTGCTGTGCCATATGTTGGACAACCATTTCCGCAACACGTTTTGTTGCGCCCATTACATTCGTTGGGTTTACAGCTTTATCGGTTGATACCATCACAAACGTTTGGACACCGAATGTATCTGCTGCTTCCGCCACATTTTTCGTACCAATCACATTGTTTTTTACTGCCTCATGTGGATTATATTCCATAAGTGGTACGTGTTTATGTGCTGCAGCATGGTAAATAATTCTTGGTTGATGCTCTTCGACGATGTTGAACATACGCTCACGATCTTGGACGTCACCGATAATTGGAATGATTTCTGTTTCTGTATCATGGTATTTATTTTTAAGTTCCATATCAATTGAATAAATGCTGAATTCTCCATGACCAACTAACAAAATCTTTTCCGGTGTAAAGCGCATCAACTGGCGACAAATCTCAGATCCGATTGATCCGCCAGCACCAGTAACCATAACCGTGCTTCCTGTAACATATTCTGAGATAGCACCAATATCGAGTTTTACTGGTTCTCGACCGAGTAAATCCTCGACCTCGACGTTTTTTAAGTTACTAACGGATATTTTTCCAGTCATCAAATCTTCTATTTTCGGAATCATTTGTACCTTTACATTTGCTTTATTACATTCTGCGACAATTTTCTCTAATTCGCCATTACGTAAGGATGGAATTGCAATAACGATATGCTCAATTTGTAACTTCTCAACAACAGTTGCAATATCGCTCGTTGTTCCTTCTACAGGTAAATCATATACCTGCATTTTCTGTTTGCTCATGTCATCATCAACAAAAGCAATTGGTCTTAATTCTGAGTTATGCTCATTTTTCAGCTGGCGAGCAATCATTGCTCCTGCAGCCCCCGCACCTACGATTAGGGTTTTCTTTTGATTTTCTTCATTTTTTACATAACTATCGCGGAAAATCCGCCACACAAAGCGGGATCCGCCGATTAATAAAATATGCAGCATCCACGTAACCAGTAATGCTCTCGAATAAAGAGAAAAATCATTGATAAAATATTGCACAATACCCGCTCCAATAATGGAAAAGGTGATCGCCTTTACAATCGTTACTAACTCTCCAACACTGGCGTACGCCCACACTTTATGATAGAGCCTATATATGGATGCAAATAAATGATGAAAGATTAATAGTGCAATTGCGCTCCATAGAATTGTTTCTGTGCGTAAAAGCTCGGTATGTGCTGGATACACCACCCAAGTCGCTATGAAGATAGCTGTACTGACGATTACGGAGTCTAGTAAGATAAGCAATGTGAGTCTCTTACGATAGGACATCGTACACGCTCCTTTTTGATGTTTTAATTTTCATTCATTGGCTAGCTTCTTCCATACGTACATGATTCGACATTATTTCATTTAAATATTGTACCATATTTTCCCTGCCTTTAATGTTAATTTTTTTATAAATTTGACTAATATGTACTTTTACAGTCCCCTCTCTTAACTGGATACGTTGTGCGATTTCGCTATTTCGTAAGTCTTTCTTGAGAAAGTAAGCAACAAGTGATTCTTTCGTGGAAATAGGAATGTCATTTTCCAAGAGACGTTTACGAAATAAATCAAAGTTATCATTCTTTAATTCAGCCAGTCTCTTCAATAGTATTGCGGTCATACTGGAAGGAATATAATAATGCGCATCTTGAATGGAAAGCATGATTTGCAACACACTACCTGCAATTTCATTCTGCTTTTCTATGATACTATCACTGCCTGCATCAATGAATGATAGAGATGCTTCAAGCTGTGAAGGTGCTACTATCGTGATGATTTTCACAAAGGGAATAGCTGCTTTTAGTTATTGGATAGCAGCCGTTGCATCAGGTATCGGGATGAATTCCGTGTCCAATAAAACAACATCCGGCCGACTTTCGTTATCGAAACCGGTGGTTGTATACGACACACACCCCATTAACTCCAATTCTGATTGTTCCTTAATTTTCTGTATAATCAAGTCAGAAAAGGGAGCCTTACTTATGTATAAAACAGTCATCATTCAACTTTCCTACCTATTCTTTCATTTTTACCGTCTTCACGACACGTACTAACAAGATTTTATTCTACTACATAGGAAGTCACTTCTAGGCAAATTTCCCTATTTAATTATTACCGCATTATATTAACGAAAAAGTCAATAACCTTTGCGCGGTTGCGTATATTCAGTTTATTGTAAATCTCGCTAATGTAATTTTTCACTGTACCTTCGCCAAGAAAGAGCTTGTTGGCAATTTGCTGGTTTGTATGGTTCTCTTTTAATAAAAATGCAATGTCAATCTCACGCTTTGTAAAAGAATAACCGAGACGTTCAAGTCGTAAAGTAAATATTTGCTTATTATTCATCGTCAGTTCACGTATTCTTCCAGCAAGCATCCGTGCTACTTCACCGGAGAGGACTGTTTCTCCACGATAGGCGATTCGAATGGCTTCCAGTAAGCGTTCCGCATATAATGCCTTTACTAAAAAGCCATCTGCGCCAGCATTAATTCCCGAAATGACGAGATCGTTGACCTTTGAGGTAAGCAAAATCACACTTACTTCTGGATACTTCTCTTTTATTAATTTCGTTGTGCGAATCCCGTCCATTTGCGGCAACTGAATATCCATGATGACAATATCAGCTTTTAGGTGTTCCATCTGCTTGATCGCAGTTTCTCCGTTATCCACTGCCCCGATAACCTTTATATCATCCGTTCTCTCAATGATAGCTTCGATGCCATCCCGGAGTAACCTCTGATTTTCTACAATGAGAACATGTATCACCTGATTAACCCCTTTTTATAGAAATTTTTCTCTCTATTCGATCGACTTCATTTTCTAGTTTAGTTCTAAAGCGATGTGAGATTAAAATAAGCCAAGAAATTTCTTTTTCTTTATCATACCTGGCTCCATACGGTTCACATTGCTATTCTCAACTAACAGCTCACTATTCTCCAAAAACATATAGTGATAGTCACTGCCATATGCATGCTTTATTTGCTGGAATGCTTCATCCATGACAAAACCACGTGAATTTGTATTATGTGCATCGGATGCAATAAAATGTGTGAGATTTGATTCGATGAGTTGATTCGAAAACTTTTGAATATTTTTGCCAAACTTTCCAACAAGACTCGCAGCAGTCACTTGTGTTAAAGCACCCTTTTTGACAAATTCGTAGAGCTTTGCAGGATGTTCAATGAGCTCTTGATTTCGTTCTGGGTGAACAATAATTGGGGTATAACCTGCGACTTGAATATCAAATAGCATTTGAGTTGCATATCTAGGAACCTGTCCTGACGGAAATTCTACGAATAAATACTTCGATCCATTTAACGACAGCAATTCCCCTTTTTCAATATCTTCAATCATATCTCCATTGATGCGCGTTTCCTGCCCTGCAAGAACTTTCAGACCAATATTTTCTTTCGTAAACAGTTCATTTAAAATGTCCACATGATTTAAGATGGACTGTGCATCATTATCGTATTTTCGATTTTTATGGTGAGGGGTTGCGATTATTGTCGTTATCCCTTGAGCAACTGCTGCTCTGGCCATATCTAAGCTGTCTTCTTCCGTTTTAGCACCATCATCTACTCCAGGTAAGATGTGAGAATGTATATCGATCACATTGCCACTCCCTCTCCGTTTTATTTTTCAAAAAAATGAATTAGTTAAAATTATACAAGAATCGATAATAGTTTACAATTAATCCCTAATAAATTAACACTTTAGTAGGATAAAGTCTTTACGCATGGAAATATTTTGTAAGCACATGATGAAAAAGCTCCTTACATCATACGGTAAGGAGTCTAATCCTATGGGGTTCAAATCTTCTATTTAAGAAAACAAAATGTTTCTATTTGCTGGACCACACAAGATACAAAACGAATGGGTTACTCTAAGTATGTCATTTCTGCTTACTATTCATGATGTATTTATTTGGGAGTTAACTAAGCATTTTTACCTACAAATAGTTTATCATAATAAATTGTAAAAATATAGGTTACTTAAGTCACGAAAAAGTCATAGCAATACCATAAAACTAAACTTTAGTCATGCTTTTTCATGAAAAAAACTCCTTATCAACCCAAAGTGGGTGACAAGGAGTTTTATGTTATGTGTTAACTTCCATAATAGTAATAGTGATTGGATTCTTTCTTATCCCGGTCATTTAAGACCGTACCAAGTACTTTGGCATTTACTGCTCTTAATGATTCAACCGCTTTTTGTGCTGATTCCGTTTCCGTGCTTTTGCTTCGTACTACTAGAATAGATCCATCCACAAAAGCAGATAAAATTTGTGCATCTGTTACCGCAAGCACTGGTGGTGTATCGAAAATAATCACATCATAAAGTTCACGTGCTTCGGCAATCATTCGCTGCATGCGTTTCGAACCAAGCAGCTCAGAAGGATTCGGCGGGATCGGGCCACAAGAGATTAAATCTAAGTCCTGCACTGCACTTGGGACAATTGCTTCTTGCAAAGCAATATCTCCAACAAGCACATTGCTGAGTCCTTTTAGATTATCCAAGCGGAATGTATAATGGATGGTCGGTTTACGTAAATCCGCATCAATTAAAAGCACCTTTTTCCCTTGCTGTGCGTAAACAACTGCAAGATTCGCTGTCGTCATCGACTTTCCTTCAGATGGTCCAGCTGAGGTTAACAGCAATGTTTGAATTTCTTCATCTGCAGAGGCAAATTGTAAGTTTGTACGAACGGTACGATATTGCTCTGAGATTGGTGAGCGTGGACTTATTTTTGTAATCAAGTGACGCATTTTATTATTTTTAAACTGTTTTTTTCGCGCCATCTAGACCACCCCTTACCGTTCTCATTTCACGAGCTTCGAAATTCTCCATGCGCATATCTTTTTCATCGATATGGGAGATAACGCCAAGTACTGGAATTCCTAGTTTCTTTTCAATATCCTCTTCTGATTTAATCGTGTTATCTAAGTATTCTAGCAAGAATGCAATACCAACACCGATCATGGCACCAAGCACAACTGCGATTGCAATATTCAGAATCGGATTCGGTGCTACTGGTGATGGATTTTCCGATAATTGTGCCTCTGATAAAATGGAGACATTATCAACATTCATTAAATCCGGAATTTTATCTTGGAAAACTTCAACCGTTGTATTCGCAATTTCTGTTGCTAGTGCTGGATCAGGATCTGTCGCAGTTACTGTTACAACCTGTGAGTTATCAGCACTTGCTACTTGAAGCTTCTCCGCTAGTTGCCTACTGTTCATATCTAAGTTCAATTCTTCTATAACAGGTTCAAGAATTGCTGGACTTGTAATTATTACATTGTATGTATTAATTAACTCTACATTCGTTCTGACATCTGCTTGCGTAAGCTGTGCATTCACGTCCGTATTGTTGCTTTGCGTTACAAGAAATTGTGAACTGTTTTGATAGGTCGGTGTTAATACAAAATAACTAATGATTGCTGCTACTAGCGCCGCCCCCAACATTAAGGCAATAATCAGTAACAAGCGCTTCTTGATGACCTCAAAAATCTCTTTGAGGGATATCGTTTCCTCCATTGCTGTACCTCCATTAAATTTGGTTCCCCCTTACTTTTTAAGGGGATTATTTTTCGGATAATAAGTGCTATTTCTTAACTAAATTTTTTTTATCCTATATCTATTTCGACATTATAAAGGGAATTATAACATATTTCCATAACTTTTCAGAAATAAATTTTGGTTAAATTTAGGTCAAGTAGCTTTTTTGGGGGTCTTAATGGTAGATTTTTATCGAATTGAAGGTGTGAGGTTGGGGGAGTGATAAGAGGCTTGGGCGATTGGTTTTGATTTTGAATAAGTCAAGAATATCATGCGATAGTCTAACTGTTTTCTAGATATTTACCAAACCTTTACATTACAATCATGTTACAAATGTCCTATTAATCTATAATAATTTTGAAATAATAGCTATAATAGTGTTAGTTTCTGTTAGAACATGGATATACAGAAATAAATTGGCGAATTTTCCAGGAAAAAAGCACTATCTAGCGAACAAACCAGTATGCACTGGAATTAATATTATATTCGATTACAACAGGGGGATAAAAAAATTGGCAAATAAGAAAATTGTTATGTCGGTTACTGCAAGTGCAGCGATTGCCTCAGCTATTTTTGCAGCTGAAGAAGCAGAAGCAGCATCACACAAGGTTAAGAGTGGAGATTCACTATGGAAGATTGCACAGCAATATGGTACAAGCGTATCTGATCTGAAATCGATTAATAATTTGTCATCGGATTTAATTTTCCCGAATCAAGTGATTGAGACTACGAAATCTTCTTCAAACACGGGATCATCAAGTTCGAATACGAACAATAACCAAACTTCAACTAATAAATCTACATATACAGTAAAACGAGGGGACACATTAAGCGGCATCGCCTCAAAGCATGGAATCTCACTATCTAACTTAATGAGTTGGAACAGCTTAGACACAACCTTAATTTTCCCTGGGAATGTTTTAGTTGTTAGTAAGAATGGATCTACTGGAAATTCTGGATCATCAAGCTCAGGATCTAGTTCTTCTGGATCAAGTTCATCCGGCAATTCTTCAAGCTCGTCTTCTGTCTACACAGTTAAGTCGGGCGACACACTATCACGCATTGCCTCACTGCACGGTGTTACCGTTAGCAACTTGAAAAAATGGAATAACTTAAACTCTGATCTAATTTTAATCGGACAGAAGCTAAGTATCGGCAGCAGTGCTAATGGATCAGGATCTGGTTCAAGCGGGAACTCCGGCGGAAGCAAACCTCCAGCAACTGACGTAAGTTACAATGTGGACACGCTTATTAGTACAGCTAAAAGCTTGAGCGGCATTAAATATGTATGGGGCGGATCTACACCGAGCGGATTCGATTGTAGCGGATTCATCTACTATGTATACAAACAAGCTGGGATGAACCTACCAAGAACATCAGCAGCAGGCTACTTCGAACGTTCCTATTACGTGAACACACCACAAGTAGGAGACCTAGTATTCTTTGCGGGTACATATAAATCTGGTATTTCTCATATGGGAATCTATATTGGAAACAACCAATTTATTCACGCAGGATCATCAAGCGGCGTAACAATCACAAGCTTAGACAACTCTTATTGGAAAAAACACTTTGATAGCTATAAGCGATTTTACTAGAATGATAGAAAAACTCCAGCCCGTTGCTGGAGTTTTTTTGTTTGGGTGCGGGGTAGAGATGGTGCGTTAATTTTACTTTTGGTGTCTTAGCTTGGGCGGATGGTGCGTTAATTTTGTTTTTGGTGTCTTAGCCTGGGCAGATAGTGCGTTAAATTTGTGTTTGGTGTCTTAGCTTGGGCGGATGGTGCGTTAAGTTTGTTTTTGGTGTCTTAGCTTGGGTGGATGGTGCGTTAAATTTGTGTTTGGTGTCTTAGCATGGGCGGATGGTGCGTTAATTTTGTTTTTGGTGTCTTAGCTTGGGTGGATGGTGCGTTAAGTTTGTTTTTGGTGTCTTAGCCTGGGCAGATAGTGCGTTAATTTTGTTTTTGGTGTCTTAGCGTGGGTGGATGGTGCGTTAATTTTGCTTTTGGTGTCTTAGCATGGGCGGATAGTGCGTTAATTTTGCTTTTGGTGTCTTAGCTTGGCCTGGGCGGGTTTTGATTCATTTATTTACGTAGCCATCTTTTGTGTGCTGGTTCATAGGTTAGATTTACATTTTTTAATGCTTTGTTTACCATATGGCGGGAGTCTACTTGGAGGAAATTTTTACATTCTGGATTCGTTATCCAGGGGAACAGCAATAAATATTCACGTATCGCAAGGTAGTGTGCGTGCCGATCTTTATGGCCGCATTTTGGGCAAACCCAGCTTCTGGGTGTCCGCTGCATCCCTAGTCTTTCACAGTTTGTGCACTTTACGCCGTTCATTAAATCCTGTCTCTTAATCCTGTGTTCTTGCATAATATCCCGATCGAAGTCGATGTTTTTCCTCAACATGAGATGTCCAATTTTTTGATGAAGAATTTTATTCGGGTTCTCAAGCTTTTTTTCAATGTCTAATATGATGTGAGGAATTCGTTCGCCATGTGCGACTACTTTAGCGATTGACTCTGTATCTCCAATAACTTTTATTCGTGTAGTAGGTTCGCTTATGGCAATGAGATAATAAATAGGAATGTTTGTGTAGCCGTTATGCTGAAGCCAGTTTTGAAGTTTTAGCTGTTGCAGTTTTGCCTGTGCGATTGGGTGACTAAATCCTGTCTCGTTCTTCCCATCATCTCGTGTGAACTGGTTAAGCGTTGTATCAAAAATAATCGTGCCACTATAGTTTTTCACTTCCACAATATAGATTGCGTGCTGCGAAATGATGATATTATCAAGCTGAACACTTTTACCGCCCACTTTTAAGCAGATATCCTGAAGAATTGTAGATATTGGTTCAAGAAACTGCAGAAAATAATCGACGTTCACTTCACCCATATACCCTTTTAAGTATTTTCCATACTCCCTTTCGATGTGATGCACTCTAGGAAAATCACTTTTTAACCGTGTCCGGAGCACTTCATATTTCTGTAGTATCAAAGGTTTTGTACGCTTTTTTATATTCAACTTACCGTTCCTCCTTATTATCCATTTTCTTCTTAATATATACCGAATGGATAATGCGTACAAAAGGACAAAATTTAAAAATCGATTCTATTCCGACCATGGAATTCAAATCAATCTAGATGAGAAATTTAAAATTGAAGGAGTAAATTAGTTAATAACTGCATTTTAGTAGTTTCTTCATAATGGGGTAATGCAAACAGGCGAGAATGCTATAAATTTCCCACGCAAAAAACCTCCAAACAGTATCTTCGAAGGTATTTTTTGTTCTACTTAATTCGTTGCTTTTAGCATGATTATTTGCAATATAAATCCCACCACCACACCTGGGATAATAAACAAAGCGGAAAGCCAAATTGGTCCGAGTAACACCCCAAACAGCGTTAACTCAGCTGAAAACATACATCCCAATGTCACGAAATAGGCGGAAAAGACAAACGGCAAAAAGGAAAAGGCTCGCTTTCCTCCTCCCGCATCTTTAAAGGCATCCCACATTGCAAAAAAGTATAAACAAGGGTAAAACAGGAGCCATTGATAATCGGCTAGTTGAATTGCTTTGTCTATTTCTCCATGGTAGCTTAGCACGACAACTCTATGCAGATTCCCCTCTATATTAATCAAAATTTCTAAAAAGATCACGAGGATTCCTTTGAAATATTTTCTATTTAATAGTTGACCTAATCCTGATAAAGCAATACTCCATAATAGTTTTTCAACTACGTCCCTATCTGCCATGACATCTCAATGACCACCTTAATATCAATTATCTTTTGCCAGATCCTTACGGTTTGGAGCCATTGGAGGCTGCTCTAACCATTGGTTTTTGATCATGATATTGGCTCCATCCTCGGAAAGTTTCTGAATTTCAAGCGATAGTCTGCTATACATGGCACCTAAATCCATTCGAGGACTTACTGAGGTACTCGTTCCATAAAAGCCAACACTCAAAGCAATCAAAGCAGTTGTAAAATACATCATTAATCGATCCGAAAATGTGTAAGCTGTACTGGTCGTTATATCGTCATCCCATGTCATCACAACAGGCATATTGCTCTCCTTCAATTTTCCACTAAACAGTTCAATATGCTTTTTAGCAACCTCGATGCATCTGAGCATAAATTTTGTGACGTCTTTGGATTGAGATACTTGACTAAAACCAGTTAATGCTGCCGATCCTAAAGCATTTCTTTGGATATTCGAATAAAGTGTAGCTATTTCTGATGCTATTAATGGCCTTTTCTCTCCAAAAACATCCCATATAAAACCTTGCTTTTTTACAAATTCAATTTCAGTGTGATCAGCCATGTATGGCGCTCTAATATACATTCCTTTTTTTAGCAATAGATCCTTTGCCATCTCGTATAATTCCATTGTCTCCGTAAGACATTCTTTATAATAAGCTGTAATATCTGACCTTGCGGAAGAGTACAGGCTAGTTGCTAACATTAAAAGTCCTATTCCGCCCATTTGATGGATAAAATTTAATACGAATCCATCAGAGTATAACCTGGGTGCGTTTAAATCAACATCTCCCTCCACTGTAAAGCCGAGAGGGACTTGATGCTTTTCCTCCGTAAGAATCGAAGTGATTTTTTGCAAATGTGACTGAGATAATTTCAATGCATGTTCGATAACTGGCTTAATCTCCTCATCCTCAGCTTTTTCAAGAAAATAGCTTAAGGCACATATACTTGCACTCTCTTCCATGTATTGATTAAGAAGCTGAGATAATTCTCCAGAGGTCAGTCTTATTTGTTTATCCTCTTGCACACAAAACCCTCCATTATTGTAGAATAACTTTTCTTCGTAATTATCCTTTGTTATTCGTGGTAAAGTATGCAAGATGTTTTTCTTTTATTTTGGATTTTGATTGGATTGAAGGTCTACTTATTAGACTACAATGCATAACGGAAATCGCTGTTATGTTTGTTAACCACCCAAATACAAATAGCAGTTGGTTTTCTGTTTCGCACACTATCCCGTACCAAGTGGATTAATATGTAAGAGTTCTCTTCCTTTCAAACAATAAAGCTACCACCAAAGCACATTGCTTTGATGGTAGCTGTCCTAAATTCCTTTTATTCACACGCACACATCTATACTGCCTTACCCCTCCACTATCTTCACGTAAAAGTTTCGATTTCTCGGTCCATCAAATTCACAAAAATAAACACTTTGCCATGTACCTAATACAAGCTGTCCTTCTGAAATAATTAAAGTTTCACTTGCTCCGATAACAGAGGATTTCATATGTCCATCCGAGTTTCCTTCCATATGAATGTACTCCTGCTTGTTGGGAAATGTCTCATCAAGACCGAGTTTGAGATCGGTTTTTACATCGGGGTCCGCATTTTCGTTAATCGTAATTGCTGCGGTTGTATGCGGGCAAAAGATAAACATGATTCCATCTTGGACATTGCTTTCAGCCAACGCTTCTTCTAGGTATTGGTCTACATTTGTAAAGGATTGCTTTTCGTTTGTATGGATAGAAAATTTATGTAATTTTTTACTCATAAAATCAACTCCTAACATTCTTCTTTTTATCATAGCTGAATTTTCTTTCCTTTCCAAATATATCGCGAAACCTTTTTCATGTAGACTCGTATAATTGAGTTAGAAGATTATTTTGAAGAGGAGAATATAATGAAGAACTTTCTATTGATCGGATTAGTCCTATTAGCTGGTTGTTCGTCCGCATCGCCTACAGTTGAGGAGACTGCACAGGAAGTGATTGATCTTCTTGTAGATGGAGAATTTGAAAAGGTCCACGATGATTTTTTTGCTGAGAAATTACAGGAATCTACATCTCTAAAAGAATTAGAAGAAGTTTGGAAAGCGGAAACAAGTGGAACATTTAATGGTGTAAGATCATTAGAATCTTCAGAAAGGGGCGACTCTTATCAAGTTGTTGAAGCTGAAATCGAATATAGTGGAGTGATTTTCCAAGTCCGAATGACATTCGATGAAGCACTGCAATTGGTCGGAATAAACTTAGCTGGCGAGGGTGCGAATGTCGCTGCACCAGATAATGTCACGGAAGAGCAAGTAGTGGTCGGAGAAGGAACAGAATATGAGCTGGAGGGTACATTGACGCTTCCCAATCAAGAGTCAGATAATTTGCCAGCAGTTATACTTGTTCAAGGGTCTGGACCGAGCGATAGAGATGAAGCTGTATTTAGCTATAAGCCGTTTCGAGATATTGCTTGGGGACTTGCTGAACAAGGGATTGCAGTATTAAGATACGATAAACGAACGTATACCTATGGCAGCACGATGTCACCTGAAGAATTGCAATCCTTAACAGTCTACGAGGAAACGGTGGAAGATGCTGTTCGAGCTGCTGAACTATTAAAAAATGATTCGCGCATTGATTCGAGTAGCGTTTACTTAGGTGGGCATAGTCTCGGTGGAATGCTTGCTCCAAGGATTGATATGGAGGGAGATTTTGCAGGACTTCTTATACTTGCCGGCTCACCAAGAACACTGGCGGAAATTATTTATGATCAAAGTATGGCTATGCTGGAAGACGAAGATGAGATTAAGTTTGCCCAGGATGAATATGAAAAATCCCAGGGGTTAACGGACCTGACAAAGGAAGAGGCTTTGTCAGAAACGGTGTTCGGCCTCCCTGCATATTATTTTCAGGAAATGGATACCTTTGATGCGGGCGCCTTAGCTGCAGATTCTGAAAAACCCCTACTGATTTTGCAAGGGGAAGATGATTTCCAGGTTTACTTCGATAAGGATTTTGCGATATGGCAGGAAATCTTAGCGGACAAAGAGAACACAACCTTTATTAGCTATCCTGGGCTGAATCATTTTTTCGTTGACTATGACGGCCCTGGCGCGGGAACAATTACTGAATACGAGCATCCTGGAGTTGTCGATGAGCAAGTAATCCATGACATGACAGATTGGATCCTGAAGCAAACAAACCAATGAAAGGTGAACCTAAATGATGAAAAAGCTTTTATTTATCTTACTAGCATTATTTGTATTAGTTGGATGCAGCCACGATGAACACGAACCAGCTGAAACAGATAACGAGGCTGGGGAGCAAGTAGATGACGAGGTTTCAAATGAAGAAAATGGTGCAGATTCTAGTGAGCAGGACGGTGCAGATGCAGACTCAGAACAGGTTATCGCTCTAGCAGAAGAATTTATCGGGCAGCTTGCTAATGAGGAATTCGAAGCGGCAACACAGCATTTTAACGAAATGATGGAAGCCCAGCTCACAACCGTTGCACTCGATGAATTATGGGTCGCGCTTCAGGATCAACTCGGTGCATTTATCGATCAAGAATATAACTCTATCGAAGAAGTGGATGACCACCAGGTTGTATTAATCGATGGACTTTTCGAAGGATCTGATGTCGTATTTAGTGTCGCTTTTGATAATAACAATCAAATTGCTGGTTTTTATATTCAATAATTTTTTCACTTAATGATGGAGAGCTTAAAACTCTCCATCTTATTTTTATCGCTCTATCCCACCTCGCTATGACACTAAATGCAAAATTAACGCACCATACCTCCTTGCTAGGACACCATACACAATATTAACGCACCATCCCTTCTCGCTACGACACCATTCGCAATTTTAACGCACCATCCCTTCTCGCTATGACACCATTCGCAATTTTAACGCACCATCCACCCACGCTAAGACACCAAAAGCAAAATTAAAGCACCATTCACCCACGCTAAGACACCAAAAACAAAATTAACACACCACCATCCACCCAATCCCCTCTCCCACTATCTAATCAAAAAACATAAATCGTAACAATTACTGTTTACAAATCGTAATCGTTACGATATGATAAGAAATATTAAATATCCAAAATAAGAAAGGAATACGGTAAATGAAATTTATTCAGGCATTATTTATGTTTGGTTTTACATCGTTTTTACTCATTGGTTGTTCTTCAGGAGACGATTCAGCCAATGCAACGGATTCGGATAAGCTTACTGTTTACACGTCAGTCTATCCATTTCAGTATGCTGTGGAGAAAATTGGTGGCGATACTGTTGAAGCCAAAACTGTTTACCCACCTGGCGCGGATGCACATACATATGAGCCGACATCTAAAGATATGACAGCAATTGCTAATAGTGATGCATTTATTTTTATAGGTGAAGGTATGGAGGGCTTTGCAACAAGTGCGGCAAATGCGCTTGCCAATCAAGATGTAGCATTAATGGAGATTGGAGAATACGAAGAACTTTTCCATGGGCATAGTGAACATCACGCTCATGAGGAGGAGGATCATGATCACGGACATGACGAAGATCACCAGCATGATGGCAGCGAGCATGATCACGAACACGATGATAGTGAGCACAGTCATAGTGAAGATGATCATAGTCACGAAGCCACTAGCAATACGCATGACGAAAATAGTGTTTCCATTACTATCGATGGTCTGGCTGGACATTACCATACTGGCGATTCTATTCAATTAACCGCCCAGCTAAGCGAAGACTCTGACCATGATCATTGGCACTGGTATACGTTAGATCCTGGTGCTGACGATTGGGTAACAGTACCTGATAATGGAACTGACGCGTATGATGGCGAGGCTACTATGGATGGACAGCAAATTAAAGCAATTCTTTTTGGAGACGATCATGATGTAGTAGCAGAATCAGAAGCCGTAACAATTGCAATCGATGACCATACTGGCGACCATGATCCACACCTTTGGATTGATCCATTACGTATGATTGAGATCTCTCGCATTATTAAAGATGAGCTGATCGAATTAAATCCTGATCACGAGGCTGATTACAATGCGAATTTTGAAGCATTAGAAGCGGAACTTCTAGCACTGGATGAGGAATTTTCAGAGCTGTTAGCGACCAAAGACAACAAACACATCATTGTCCCACATGCTGCTTACGGATATTGGGAGGAGCGTTATGGTGTGAAACAGATTGCGATTAGCGGACTATCCACGAGTCAAGAGCCGTCGCAAAAGCAATTAACTGAGGTTATTGACCAGGCTGAGGAACATAATTTGGATTATATTCTCTACGAACAAAACAGTCCAAATCGACTTTCGGAGGTTATCCAAGAACAAATTGGCGCCCAAGCTTTAACAATTCATAATCTATCTGTCCTGACAGATGAAGATATTAAAAATGAAGAAGACTATATTTCCTTAATGCGATATAACTTAGAAATACTTGACCAAGTGACGAACTAATTATTTGATGCCCTTGCCAGAAAGGAAAGTGTAAAACTTTCCTTTCTGCATAAGTACAACTAAAGCATTCTCCTAGCCTTTAGGTGAATGCCAGGTTTTCTAAAGGGCAGCTAATTTATGGAGGGACAATGAATTTGCTACGACAACATAAAATTCCAGTTACGATTCTCACCGGATTTCTAGGCGCAGGAAAAACCACATTATTAAATCGTATTCTTCATGAAGATTCGCAGCAGAAAACAGCTGTGATTGTGAATGAATATGGCGATTTATCGATTGATAGTCAGCTGATCACCGATACAAAGGAAGAGATTATTGAAATTAATAGTGGCTGCATTTGCTGTAATGTGCGAGGTGATTTGATTTCCATTCTCTCCTCCATGCTGCGGCAACAATTAAATGGCGAGGTTCAATTTGACCGGGTCATTATTGAAACGACAGGGCTTGCCAACCCAGCGCCTGTCGTTCAAACCTTTTTAATGGATGAGGCCATGTCCCGCTGGTTTGAACTAGATAGCGTTTGTACGGTTCTCGACTCGAAGCACCTTCCTCAACATATCGATTCAGAGGAGTTACAGGAGCAAATCGCCTTTGCAGATGTACTTATTTTTAATAAAACAGATCTCATAAATGAAGGAGAACTGAAGGATCTACAAACGCGAATTACACAAATGAACCCAAATGCAAAAGTGTTACATTCCATTAATTGTGAGATTCATACAAGTGATATTATCGGCATTCAATCTTTTGATCTCGGACATAAGCTTCAAATACATCCCAATTTATTAACGGATGAGCACCACCATCATCATGATACCGTTAATTCTTTTGTATTTACCGACAATCGCCCGCTTAATTTGGACCGTGTAAATAGATGGTTCAGCTACCTAGTCCAAGTGAAAGGGGAAAGCCTGTATCGATATAAAGGAATTCTTCATATTGACGGAATGGAAGAACGAGTTGTTTTCCAAGGTGTGCATATGTTATTTTCCGGGACAAATGATCGTCCATGGCTACCAGAGGAAACGAAGCAAAGCGAGATCGTCTTTATTGGAAAAGGTTTGGATAAATATGAATTAGAAAAAGGATTTTACGATTGTCTGCAATGAATAATCTAGTAAACGGAAAGAAGGTAATACAGTGGCTAAAAAATCAAAGGTCGCAAAATTAAAGAAGCAACAAGCACTCGTTGAAAAGTATGCTGATTTACGAAGAGAATTAAAAGCAAAAGGAGATTATGAAGCACTTCGCAAACTGCCAAGGGACTCTTCCCCTACTCGATTGAAAAATCGCTGCGAAGTAACGGGTCGCCCAAGGGGCTATATGCGAAAATTCGGCATGTCCCGGATTGCTTTTCGAGAATATGCACATAAAGGACAAGTACCTGGTGTGAAAAAATCGAGCTGGTAGTAAAAATAGGTTCTCCCTCAAAATCTGGGGAGAACCTTTTTAATTACTTCGTATCCAGTGGTTCTAACCGCGCTTCGATTGCTTCCCGTTGATCTTCGAAGTAAGGTGGCAATGCTAGTGACTCACCTAAATGTTCGACATCCTCATCTGACGTAAATCCAGGACCATCTGTAGAAAGCTCAAACAAAATGCCATTAGGCTCTCTAAAATAAAGGGCTTTAAAGTAAAACCGCTCCACAACACCTGAGTTACCAAAGCGTGCTTCTGTAATACGGTCACGCCATTTTCTCAATTCCTCTTCATTTTCGACACGGAATGCAACGTGGTGCACACTACCGCGTCCAGGTCGCTCTTTTGGTAGATCGTTTCGTGTTTCTAGATGGATTTCTGCTCCTGTTCCACCTTCTCCAGTTGAAAAAATTAAAATATCATCTTGCCCCTCAACCGTTGAGGCATAACTACCAACTTGTGTAAATGTTAGCAGCTCTGTAAGAACTTTAATTGTTGGTGCAGGATCTTGAACCGTTAATTTCACTGGACCAAGCCCGACAATACCTGTATCCACCGGAACTGGACTGCGATCCCAAGGTGTTCCACCTGCGACTCCTTGATTCGTTTCATCTGAAACTAAGGTTAATCGCTGCTTCTCTGGATCACGGAAGTGAATGACACGGCGTCCAGCCTGCTCCATAATCCCATCATGATCGACCTCATATTCATTGAAGCGATTTTCCCAATAAGTAAGTGCAGCATCATTCGATACACGTAATGATGTACCCGAAATACTGCTCACACCTGGATACGTATTCCCTGCTCTCGGGATCTCAAAAAACGTTAAATCTGTTCCTGGATTCCCAACCTCATCTGCATAAAATAAATGGTACATAGATGTATCGTCCTGATTTACTGTTTTCTTAACGAGACGCATTCCAAGGACAGTTGTGTAAAAATGGTAATTCGCTTTTGCATTGGCAGTAATCGCAGAAACGTGATGGATTCCTTTTAATTGCATGGCTATTCCTCCTAGTGGATTTATTATGAATTAAATTATTTTTAATTAACTTATCTTTAATTAATTATATAATACATTTTATTTTATCATTTGTCAACGGATTAAAAATAACTTAACCGAATATGGCGAGTAAGAAACATATTATCTAAATTTAAAGGTTTTTAAATGTATTCTAGCTGAGAAGAATGTCATATTTTGTTCGTATCTTTCTATGCTATAATACAAACGAGGAGGTGATAATCATGGACAAGTCCGATCAAATTATTGAAATGCTCGGAAAAGTGATGAGTAAGTTAGATGAGCATAGTCAAACACTAGAAAACCACGGCTCTCAATTAAAGGAACACGGTCAAATTTTAACTGCATTGCGAGCGGGACAGGATCATTTAAAAGCAGAGATGGACGGCATGAAACTAGCAAATGCAAAAGAATTTGGAGAATTGAAAGAAGAAATAAATACGATTTCGATTAATCAGGAGCTTCTACGTAATGACACGTGGACAAATAAAGTAGACATACATCGTATCAAGAAAATGATGGGGATGGCATAAACAAATGATTCTTCTATAAACATTCCCCCCATGTTTCTTCTTAAAACAAAAACTACAATTTTTACCCACGCTAAGAGCAGGTTGGACATGCTACCCCACCTGCTCTTCTCTTATCTATATAGCTTTTAACAATAACTTTTTCAAAAGCGGGGCAAAATGCTCCGGTAGTTCAGCGACACTTGGTACCATCACACGTTCCCTGCCATAGATATTTTCCATTGTCACATCTTCTCGCTCGCCAATCTCTCCATCGGATAAAAACATTCCGATGACATCAATTCCTTTTTTACGCGCTTCGGAAACGGCGAGATGGGTATCAACAATACCATTTTGATCATAACCCGCTGCTGCAGGCTCTCCGTCGGAAAATACTAAGAGGAATTTATTTTTCTCGCGCCGTGCTTCTAAATCCTTTAATGCAACGCGAATGCTGAAGCCGTCACGATTATCCTCTTCAGGCTCTAATTGCATGATTTTTGGACCATTGTTTTGATAGAACGAATCCGTATGCGTGTGAATCATATGGAAATAATTCGGCTGATAGCCTTCCTTCACTTCATTCGCATCCTCCCAGAAACCGATAATCGCATGTGGAATTTGTAATTGCTTCAGCACCTCATGAAACAGCACAATTCCTTTTTTCGTTTCTTCCATTTTTCCAACCATGGAAGCGGAACAGTCAATTAGCAATGTAAAAACCGCATCGAATTCCTTCGATTCCTCATCCTTTTTATAAAAGACTCGTGAAGTATCATCCAATACAAGCGGCAATAAGTTTCTCGATAATCGTCCTGCTAGCAGATCTTTTCTCGGTGTCGTTTTCTTATGTTCGATTGTCTTCTTAATCGTATTTGCGAGCTTGCGGTGGAACAGGTCAATCTCCGCTACATACTCCCGGTAAAGCTCCTCATCTTCTAACGACGGGGCATGCGCTTCTTTTATCAGCTTAACAGCATCGGCATTTTCTTCCCCATAGCTGCTTTCCGATCCTTGCTTCTGGTCCTTTGCCTCCTGCTTATCCACTGCTTCCATCTTCGAATAGTCCTCTTGCTTACTTTCACCGGACGTTCCTTGAATGGAAGCCATCGCCTGATCGGCATCCTCGGTTTCGCGTGCTCCGCCGCCTAGCATACTTGTTTTCGAACCTTGCTCCAGCTCAAATTGCAGGAAGTTTTGCTTCCTATCTTCATTTTTATTTTCCCGATGCCAAGTAGAAAACGTCTCATCAAAGTATTCACTTTTTTCCTTATTGACCTCGTCTTCCTCATCATTGACCAATTCATCCGTACGGGTTAGCTCATCAAAAAGGGTGTTTTTCGTATAGGTCTCCAAATGGCCGATTGGGAAAATAAAATATTCATTAATGGAATCCTTATAATCGCGGTTCAAACGAAAAACAATTTGCTCGCAAATTCTTGCGGTTTCATCCGTACTTGTTGCTTCATAAACAGCATAAAGCAGCGGTTTCAGCTGTTCAAGGTGTGTAAGCTGCTCCTCATTCGCCCTTGGAAAATTAGGATCTGGATTGTCTGCTTGAATCAGCAAATAGATAAGGCAGAATAATTCATCCAATGCAAAACTTCTCGTCACATTTGCCGCTAATTGCATGTCAAAGTAATTCCTTAAATAATTTCTCCGTTTTTGAAACATCGCCACTGTTCCCGGGCGGCTTTTTTTCACAATTTCTTCTAAACGGATGTCCTCAAGGAGCGCGAATAATTGTGTAGCGAATTTAGGCAGATCGGATTCTTGAATGCTTTCCATATATGCTTGCATCGTGGGTATGTCAGAATAATGAAGCGTGCCGATTGTTCGCAGGAGCACATCCGATTTAAACCCAGCTTCCTTCGTGTCCTGATCCAGCTTGCGCCAAATCTGGCTTACTGTAACCCTCTCATCAATTAGATCAATATGTGAGCCGTAGCTATATTCGAAGTCTAGATTAGGATTTCCAGATAAAACGGTCGCTAGGTCTTGTAACTGCATAAAAAGTTTGGTGTCCACTTTCGAATCATGGAAACGGTTCATCCAGCATTCTCCTTTTTAAAATAACGTTTCTGCTAGGTTCTTCACAAATTCGCGCTCTCGCTCTTCATCCAATTTGTCAACAATCGAACGTAGAATTGCCCGTTTTGGAGGAATCAAGACACTCAAATCACAAGCATCCAATAAAGCACGAATTGACGCCGCATCCTCGGATAGCTTTCCTTGAAAGACAGCTGTAATTAGATCTCCAGATAATTTTACAAATAAATTAATTAATGTCTCATCTGTTAACTTTGTATTGGAAACAATGAGCTGCTTCAATTGCTCGCCCTCGATGTATGGAACCTCAATAACAATAAAACGGTTTTTCAACGCTTCGTTCAGTGGAACGGTACCAATATACCCTTCATTAATCGCAGCAATCACGCCAAATCCTTCTTTGGCAGTAACCATTTCATTTGTAAATGGATTCGTGATCGTTCTCCGATAATCAAGCACCCCATTAATAAGCGGCAATGTTTCCGGCTTAGCCATATTTACCTCATCAATATATAGGAAGCATCCTGCCTTCATCGCATTTGTGACAGGTCCCGGGATAAACTCAATCACCTGCTTTTCACCCTCATAAGCAAGCGTTTTGAATCCAAGCAAGCTCTCCGCATCCAAATCCACCGAGCAGTTCACACTGAACATCGGCTGCTGGAACAGCTGGGATAGCGTCTCCGCAAATTTCGTTTTCCCTGCCCCAGTAGGACCTTTTAACAAGATATTTTTCCCCATACTTAATGCAGTAATAGCGTCCGTAAGTAAATCCATATGTGGTGGAACATAGCCCCCATCTCGTATTAAATCTTGAAACTCCTCGTCCTGTCTTACTTCTAGAGTTTCCTCTAGTTGTTGTTTTATATTTTCAGGTAACTGATAGTTTATATTCATTGTAAAAACTCCTTCCTAGGACATTGTATACGTGATTGGGGGGAGAAATCAAAGATTGGCTTCTGCTTTATGGCGATGCTATTTTTTTGGAGGGAGTGCGTGTGGGAATGGTGTCTTATTTTTGTGTTTGGTGCTTTAGCTTGTGGCGGTGGTGTCTTATTTTTGCTTTTGGTGCTTTAGCTTGTGGGAATGGTGCCTTATTTTTGCGTTTGGTGCTTTAGCGTGTGGGAATGGTGTCTTATTTTTGCGTTTGGTGCTTTAGCGGGTGGCGATGGTGTCTTATTTTTGCGTTTGGTGCTTTAGCGGGTGGCGATGGTGTCTTATTTTTGTGTTTGGTGCTTTAGCGGGTGGGAATGGTGTCTTATTTTTGCTTTTGGTGCTTTAGCGTGTGGGGATGGTGTCTTATTTTTGGGTTTGGTGCTTAGACGAGCGGTACAACAAAAAGGGAAAAGCCCTCATCTAATAAGCTATCCCTATTTGTAGTTAAATCTTATATTCAGTTATTAGCTAATCAAGCAATAGATAAAGTTACAAACAAAACTCCTGTCCATCCTCCAAAATAAAAAATCCAGCCGCTTCAATCCATTCTCTATATTTTTTATTCAAACCAATTACGGGATTCGAATGATTAAAGTGGGTGAAATAAATATTGCATGTATCTTTATAGGCTTTAAACTTTTCCATTGAAACAGTTATTAATGGATGAGGAATATCGTTATACGATCTACCAATTTGTTCAAACTCTTCCGTAGAATAAAACGTACCATCAATAAAGCAATAGTCGATGTCTTTCATTAGTTCATCGAGATTTATATCCCATTGTTCCCATCTGTCGATATCTGGAATATATAATAATCGTTTTCGTTTCCCTTGTATAAGGAAGCAAAACGTCTCGGAAAACTCATTCCGATGTGGGACAGATAGCGGTATAATACTCGCACCTTCTGGTAAATCATAGGCTTGTCCCGCTTGTAATGGGTGTAAATCAATATTTTCAAAATCAATTAACTGCTTCCACGGATAATGAGAGGATAGAAAATCGTTCATCTTTTCCCCCGCCATGACAGGGAGCTTGCTAGTTGAAACTGCTTCTTTCCCTAGAAACATCAGACCTGTGTAGTGGCCAATGTGTGCATGGGTAAGGTAAATGCCATCCATCATTTTTCTCCATTGCTTTTGTTGCTGGACCATCATAAGCTGTTCTTTGAAATCTGGCGATGGGTCGATCATATACCACTTATTACTTTCCTCGAAATGTAATGATAGTGATGCAGCAAAGCGGCGAAAATTTTTATCCAGCCTTGCTTGCTCACAGTTTTCACAAAAGCAATTTGGATGAGGAACTCCTGCGTCTTGTGCTGTTCCTAGAACTTTGACAAACATTATTTGATCTTCTCCTTTGTATTTTGCAATGATGAAGTCGCGGGAATCCGTTTTATCGAGAATCCTGTGTAGCCAAATATAATATTTATGAGTGGTACAAGAAAGGCAAAAAAGATAAACGGAATAAATTCAATTGCCGGAACACCAAGCACACTTGCTGCAAAGACAGCTGGCACTCCCCATGGAACAAGGTTTATCCCTACTGTTCCCGCGGCCTCTACGCTTCTCGATAAATTCAATGGCGAAAGCCCGAACTTTTTATACGACTGTAGGAAACCCCTTGCAGGTAATATGATTGCAAGAAATTGTGCACCACTGGCAAAAGCTACAATAAAGGTTGATAGAATGGTTGATAAAATCAATGAGCCTACCGAACGAATTCTAGAAACAATGGTAGAAACAATTGTTTTAAATACGCCAGTAGCTTCAAGCACGCCTCCAAGTGCTGTTGCTATAATAATAAGGCCAATCGTACTGAGCATCGAGTTGATGCCGCCATTGGACAGCAATGAATCAATTTCGTCTATTCCACTTCCAGACACATATCCAGAAGTCATTGCCTGTACAACCTCTGTCAAATTACTCCCTTGCACAAGCATAGCTGTAACGCCACCCAGAACTGCTATGAGTAAAAGAGAAGGAATCGCTGGATATTGCTTTAGCATTAAAAATAATGTAAAGATTGGGACAACAAAAAGCAATGGATGGATAAAAAACTGGGCTTCCAATCCTTGCATGATTACCCCGATTTTTTCCAGACTAGCGGCGGTGGACACATAATTCAGACCGACAATCCAATATAATACGATCGAGCATACAAAAGCTGGAATCGTGTCCCATAGCATATGACGCACATGATCAAATAAATTTTCACCAACCATCGCAGGCGCTACGTTTGTCGTATCAGATAACGGTGATAATTTATCACCGAAATAAGCTCCGGAAATCACAGCCCCTGCAACGAGTGGCAGCGGAAAATCCATCCCTTGGCCAATTGCGATAAATGCCAGTCCAACAGTGGCAATGGAAGTAAAAGAGCTTCCTAGTATTAAGGAGACAACCCCCGTTACAAGACATACAAGCGGGACGAAAAAAGTAGGATTCACAATTGCAAGTCCATAATAAATAAGCGTTGGGATAACTCCACTTAAAATCCATGTTCCAATAATGGTACCGATAATAAATAAAATAAAAACAGCTGGAAGTGCCTTCGAAACACCATCGGAAAGGGACTTTTGCAAATCATCCCATTGGTATCCTAGTATTTTCCCAACGATACATGCGGCTATAATTCCACTAATAAGCGGGATAAACATTCCTGCATCCCAGTAAAAAATCGACATCGCTGCAGCACCTATTAAAATAATAAGCGGAACGAGTGCCAGTACTAGATTTGGTTCTCTTCCTTTCATCACATAAACTCCCTTTCATGACGCATCTTATCTTAGTTGCAAATTAATATATGACTACTTTATATTGTTTGAAAAATTACGTCAATAGTAGAAAATGTATTACTAGATTTAGGAAGTTGGAGATTTTAAGAGCTTTCCTTCCAAACAACAGCGACTATTTTGTGATCGAATGGATAAACAAAGGGAAATTTGGAATTATTAAGATTAAAAGCTACTTAATATGCTCTACGCTTATTTAAAAGTTATACATAAATTTTATGTATACTTCTTGCTAAATAATTTAGATCTTTAAATCCTTTTATGTCAGCATAGCGATAAAAGGAAGAGTACGGAACGCAATAAATAATAGAAGCCATAGTGTGTTTATCGCAATTTCATCTCGCTTTATCTAAATTTAAGCAAAATATAATTTGAGATTTTTTATAACAAAGGTACTTCTCCTGACTTTGTCCAACAAAGTCTTCTAGAACATGAAAAAAGCGAGGCTACTCAAATTTATGCGGAATTAAGTGGAAGACTCCGGCAAGATTTTATACAAAATATTTTAAGAATCCAAAGAGCAACGCAAATAATTTACGTTGCTCCTTTTAACTATAGTGCAATAAAGGATGTGCTCGCATTAAACTAGTTTTGTTTAAATGAAAGCCATCAAAGTTATTTGAATAAAGCAATGGTTATAGAAAAAATTTAATTCATAACTTGGGATGAACATCCATCAATATGAATTTTATATCATAATTATCCGCGTTAAGTGCTTTCTCCATCGTATTCTCAATACTCTCGTATAGAAAGATACAGAAATACAAATATAAAATAATGTTGACGTTTATATTCCTATATCTTGCCTACTATTTCTTCAAATCTAGCTTTTTTATTTAGTGATCGTTGATTATTCTGATTTGATTTAAATTCTTTTAGTGGTCGTTCCGTTCCAAAAGGGAAAAGTTCTTTCAGTTCCTCTGTGTTATATACCGCAAGAGGTTGTCTTTCCATTGTCTTATATCTTATTTCAAATTCTTCTTGGAATCCAGGCTTCATTGTTTCTGAAGGTGACTGTTTCATGCCGGATATCCATGTTTCGAAGTCATACATTCCTCTATCAATTATACCGCATAGATCTTCCAATGACTGGGTCAACTCCATCAAACAATCCAATCCATTGTGTAAAAAAAATCCATTTTTCTTTGCCTTTTCAATAGAGTGTTCGAGTCTGTAAAGGTTCCCATTGTAACTAAATTCAACAAAGCAGCTCGTACGATCCCAATTAAACTTGTAATTTTGAACCTTTAAACGTTTCATAACACCAATAAGTTTTTTTTCATACACACTTTGTTCATTGGTTGGCATCCATCTTAATAAAGTTCTTGAAAGAAAATTTTTCTTGAGCATATCGTTCACCTTCCTTGTATATTCGATTAGTGCTCCCGAGACAATGTCCTTATACTAATTCATTTCTACAAGAGGGAACGAAATTCCTTTAATAATCGTTTTACATTTCTCGACTATTTTTTCAATATATATTGAAAGAAATGGTTTAATGGTCTATTCTATTTAAGTTTTTTAGAATCATCTTATCTAACTATTTTACCAGTTAATGGAGTAAGTCTATAATACAATCGTAACACATACCATACAGCGCAAGGCGTTAACCACTGCAAGAATCCACCTTTTTAAACTTTTATTCAAAAAAACCCTCACTTTTATTAAATGAGGGATTTTTGTTTACGAATTATATTATTCAACTGGTGATAGTTCGTTTTCCGTTACCCATTTATGATTTTCAACTTTTTCTCCAGTCTCTGAATCTGTATAGCTTACCATATAGACATTGTTGTCTTCTGCAGAATCAATGATAGCCGAAGCTCCTTTCATTCCTTCCATATGATCTGCATTTAACACAACTTCATCTCGATGCTCATATGGTTGTTCTTCTGGATTTTCAATTTCTTCATGGATAACCCATTTATGATTTTCCACTTCTTCTCCACCAGTTGTAGGTGTATAGGTTACAGCATAAACTGTTGTGTCATAAGCGCCTTCAATGGTTGCAACAGCACCATCCATGCCTTTCATGTGATCTGCACTGATCACAGCTTCACTTCCCACTGGATATGTTGGATCCTCTGCATTCGCTAAATCCTCAGGAACTTCACCTGAACTTGAATGATCCATACCTGAATGATCTGTTTTTTTCATGGAATCATTTTCTTCTTCAGAGTTAGATTCTTCATTCATTTCCGTGTTTTCGCTTGAGTCATTCTCAGTATCTGTGTTACTATCAGGTGCAGTTTCCTCATTTCCGCCACAAGCTGCTAATCCAACAGCCATCAATAAAGCCACAATTCCTATCATTAATTTCTTATTCATCATTTTTCCCCTCCATTTTATAAATTTGTCCAACTTCATTATTTAGACGCTAAGCATTACTAGGTCCAATGCATTCTTCACTTTGCCGCAATTTCAGTGCAATAAAAATTGCACAACATTTCCCTGGTCATTATCCTCTTCCCCCGTATGGTATATTTTTACGAAAGAGAAAAGTGCAAATACATTGCACTTGGAAAATAACATTTAAGATTGCCTTATCCTATAAAATCATTTTACATAAAAATCTAACACTAATATACTTTCCACTCCTTATGTATGTTTAAACATACATGGAATAAAATTTATATCAGGCCTTATCAAGAAAAATTAACCATCATATTTACCCACATATATTCTATCTACTATATCAACTGCATCATTGTTATGCAGGTATTGTCACCTTCAAAAGTAGAAATTTCAGATTCCGTTGTTCTCCCATATTGTATATTGGATAGCGCCTTCTTTTTGATACTATACAATAACAACCGTACTGCCCTCCCACTAACACATGGCGTTAATCCTTCTAGAATTAACGAACTAATACATGTATTCACAAAACATTGCTACTGTTTATTAATAACAATCGGCAATTTATAATTTGCGAAGCTTTGGAATAAAAACAAAAAAAGAGCATCAAATTATATTTAGTTTTGATGCTCCATTCATTGTACATTTTTATTTTGTGATTCAACACATTCTTTGAAAGATAGATAAGCAATATTTTTTCTATAATTATTTATTGTAAAGATCTATCTTACTCTCCCGATGTAGGGTCTTCTCCCTCACTACCTGATGGATCTTCAAATCCTGACGCTGGGTCTTCTCCCTCACCACTTGATGGATCTTCAAACCCTGATGCCGGGTCTTCTCCCTCACTACCTGATGGATCTTCAAACCCTGATGCCGGGTCTTCTCCCTCACCGCCTGATGGATCTTCAAATCCTGATGCTGGATCTTCTCCCTCACCACCTGATGGATCTTCAAATCCTGATGCTGGATCTTCTCCTTCACCACCGGATGGATCTTCAAACTCTTCTGATGCTGGATCTTCCATTTCCATTTCTCCATTAGCAGGTTCTTCTTGTCCATTACTACATGCTGTAGCAAAGAAAGGCGTTAATAAAAGTACGGATACCGCCATTCGTTTTTTAAAATTCATTTTTACTCCTCCTAAAGATTTCATTAGTGATGGTTTACTTAAATGTCTGCGTTTCAACTCCTTTCGCTATATCTAAAACTAATATATACAAGCCTTTCCTGAAATATTGGCTATTTACAGAGTATTTACTGTTATTTAATCGGACTGAAAATAATGTATTAAAAATGAAAAATAATAATTGACATATAAATAAGTAAGATCAAAATGTAATACTTCATAAGAAAGTGGGGAGGTAGAGGAGAGTTTATCCGTTCTCCTAATTCAATTCTATGGGAGCATACGTCAAATCAAGGAAAAGGCAAAGGAGTCTCATTTAGACATTCCGATTGGTATGGTAAAACAGCTAATATGGCTTCGGATTGGAACAACAATGCTTCAGCAATCGAAATCAGGAAATAACCAGAGTTTTAAAAACCGCTATTCTCCCATTGATTTAAATGGAGTGGGAGAATAGCGGTTTTTTTATAAGTTTCCTCGCATCTGTTACTTGTGTACAAAGCATTTAGACCCCATAACTAAATCCCAAGTCATGAATCAAGAGGCTCGTCCCCGCCAATTAATCACAATAATCCCAGCCGCCACCAGCAAAATCGCAAAAAGAATAAACACATTCAACGTCTCCCCAGGAATAAACATCGCTGATAGCACAGTTCCCGAAACAGGGACGACAAATTTGTAAATACTTATCTCGCCAGCTTTGTTATATTTTAAAATCGAGTACCAGAGTGCAAATGCAACGGCAGATAGAATTGCGGAATAGATAAATAAAATCGTTCCGAGTCCATTAAAGGTAATTGCATTTTCACCGAGCTGCGGATAGCCGACTGCAAGTAGAAGTACGGCACCTATCGTCAGCTGCCAGCCTGTCAATGCGAATGGATGGATACCAACCGCTAATTCTTTTGCCATGATTGTTCCAATTGCTCCTGTCAGTGCGGCTAATATCATGTAGCCTTCTCCAGTGAACTGGAATGCCAGCTCGAATTCTTGTCCCCAATTTGCAACGATAATTCCGGCAAAACCGGCGATTAAACCGATAACCTTTTTCCAATTCATCCGATCATTTCGGTAGTAGTAATGTGCTAGGATAACGGTAAAGAAGGTGGCACTTGCTGATAAAATAGAGCCTTGCATGCCTGACACTTTTGCTAAACCATTGTAAAAGAAAAAGTATTGCAAGGACGTTTGGATAAATCCAAGAATAACGATGACCATCAGCTGTCTTTTTGTTATGATGACTTTCTTCGGATTGGTTAGAAGCAGTCCAACAAGTACAATAATTCCAGCTAGTAAAAACCGCCATCCTGCAAAGACAATTTTTGCGAATGTATCATCTGGCGCCATCTGCAGTTCTTCATAGCTTACCTTTAAAACAGGAAAAGCGCTCCCCCATAATAGCGAGCAAAAAACTGCAATCCCAATGACTGCCCATTTATGTTGAAACATGTTTTTCACGTTTGATTCATCTCCTGCTAATTCTTCTAGTAGTAACAATAGTCTAATGTAGCTTATAGATGGGGATTTGGTCAAGCAATGCAGAGCATGTAAAATAGCCCAGCTGGATTTAGCCGGGCTATGTCTATACCGTTAAATATTCGGATAATACTGCTCATATCTCGGATTACAGTAATAAGGTGGTCTTGGGCCGATTTTCGGAACGAGCCACAAATTCGGATTATCATCATACCGCATTTTTTCTTTTTCATCGGAATGTGTCACTAATAACAGCTTTACCTCTGGATTGTAATAATCATGCATTGTTATAAACCTCCTGCCTATGCTTCCCAATTACTTTATTCGCCTCACACCATTCATGAGCACGTACATTTATACAATGCACAACATGCGCCCATCTTACATAAATTAATTTCAGCATGAATGATGGAGGGAATACGATGACAAAGGATTACGGAAATGAGCAAGCCTATCCCATGTATCCCAATTACGGAAAGATTACGCGTTACGAAGATATCGCTATTACGGTACCCGAGCAACGTCAGTACCGGCAGCCGGGTGTAGAAGCCAAAATGGTCCCAAGACCAATCATCGAAAATCCGAATTATAGTGGAAGTGGAAAATTAAAGGGTAAAGTTGCGCTGATTACTGGCGGTGACAGTGGGATGGGAGCTGCTGCAGCCATAGCCTTTGCAAAAGAAGGAGCAAATATAGCTATTTCCTATTTGGATGAACATGATGATGCGAACCGAACGAAAAACAGAATCCACGAGCTGGGCAAGCGTTGCCTCCTGTTACCTGGTGACCTAAGAAATAAACAGCAATGTATCGATATCGTTGAAGAGACGATCAAGACTTTCGGGAAGCTTGACATTCTGTGCAATCACGTAGGTATTCAATTTCAACAATTAAGCTTGCTCGATATTACCGACGAACAATTCGATGACACGTTTAAGGTAAATATCTATTCTCATTTTTATACCACACGCGCTGCTCTTAAATACTTAGAAGCAGGTAGCTCCATTATTAACACCTCTTCTGTTGTTGCTTTTGACGGAAATAACCAGCTTATTGATTACACAGCAACTAAAGCTGCAAACATTGGCTTTACACGAGCATTGGCAAACAGCTTAGTAAGTAAAGGTATTCGTGTTAATGCAATCGCACCAGGACGGATTTGGACACCGCTTATTCCATCCAGTTTTTCTGCTGATCAAGTTCCTCTTTCTGGTAATCCTATGGATCGCCAAGGTCAGCCATTCGAAGTAGCACCAACCTTCGTCTACCTTGCCTCAGATGATTCAAGATTCGTAACTGGCCAAACGCTGCATGTGAATGGCGGGCAGGTGCTTTCATAAGTACTGGACTATTCTCATAAATTAGCGAGCGAAAAACTCTTCACCTGTATTAATATGGAGAGTTTTTTTATTTGGAGAAATGTTGAGTGTGAGAAGAGCGTTATTTTCTAGAGCGGGTGGAGCGTTACGTGCGGAGATGGTGCGTTATTTTTAGTTTTGGTGCTATAGCAGGGCCTTATCGTGTCTTATTTCTAGTTTTGGTGCTATAGCAAGGCCTTATGGTGTCTTATTTCTAGTTTTGGTGCTATAGCAGGGCCTTATCGTGTCTTATTTCTAGTTTTGGTGCTATAGCGGGGCCTTATGGTGCGTTATTTTTAGTTTTGGTGCTTTAGCGGGGCCTTATGGTGCGTTATTTTTAGTTTTGGTGCTATAGCAGGGGCTTATGGTGTCTTATTTCTTGATTTGGTGCTTTAGCAGGGCCTTATGGTGTCTTATTCCATTCTTCGTTTGTTTTGTTTACTTTATAAATGGGTAATTAGTTAGCAATTATGATCAATCTTTTACTTGATACTTATTTTTCTATTTCCTTACATGTACACCTGAAAATAAACCATACTAAAAAAGCCTTTCTTAATCAAGATTTGAACTATTTGTGAATCATATCACTTATTTACTTTTTTGTAACATGAAAATCGCTTACATTCGACTATTTATAGCTTATAATAAAGGTAGATAAAGGGAGGTTTTTCCTATGAAAAAGAAAGATTTAGTTGCCCTTTTACTTGCATTTGCAGTACTGATTATTATTATTTTGTTACCGAATCCAGATTCGCTTCCTATTGTAGGTCAGCGTGCGCTTGCTGTACTTGCATTTGCTGTTATCCTGTGGGTGACAGAAGCTGTAACGTATCCTGTAAGTGCTGTCATGATTGTTAGTTTGCTGGCTGTTCTTATTGGTATTTCCCCAACAGTGGAAGATCCGACAATTGTATATGGTACGAAACAAGGCCTCAGTATGGCCGTCGATGGATTTAGTTCATCCGCTGTATTGCTTGTCGGTGGAGCGCTTGTTCTTGCAACAGCAATGGAACTTACCGGATTGCACAGACGAATTGCCCTGTACATTATGTCAAAAGTTGGGACAAAGCCTGGTGCACTCGTTCTCGGGACGATTATCGTTAGCTTCGTGCTTGCATTATTTGTTCCAAGCGCAACTGCTCGTGCAGGTACATTGGTTCCAATCCTGCTTGGTATTATCGCTGCATTTGGACTGGCTAAAGAAAGCAAATTAGCTGCATTACTGATGATTACAGCTGTCCAATCGATTTCCATTTGGAATATCGGGATTAAAACCGCGGCAGCTCAAAACATGGTTGCTCTTGGTTTTATGGAAACGGCATTTGGAATTGATGTTACATGGGGAGAATGGTTCTTATACGCTGCCCCGTGGGCGATTCTGATGTCGATTCTCCTCTACTTTGTTATGGTCAATCTGATTAAGCCGGATATGTCGGAATTTCAAGAAGGAGCAAGCATTAAAAAGCAACTGCAGGAGCTCGGAAAAATCAGTGGAAAAGAGTTACGGCTAATTATCATAGCGGGATTATTATTACTCTTTTGGTCAACAGAGGGAACATTACATCCACTAGATTCAACGACAATTACGATTATAGCAGTAGCTGTTATGTTAACACCGATAATCGGAATTTTTTCTTGGAAAGAAGTGCAGGCCAAAGTTCCATGGGGGACATTAATTGTATTTGCGACAGGCATTTCCTTAGGAACCGTTCTATTAGCGACAGAAGGAGCAACATGGCTATCGTCTAATTCATTTGAGGCACTTGGTGTAACAGCTATGCCTTTGGTATTAATGATTGCGGTTCTTGCACTATTTAATATTTTAATTCATCTAGGATTTGCAAGTGCAACAAGTTTAGCATCTGCATTTATTCCAATTGTTATCGCACTCGTTGGCTCGATGGAACCAACATCATTCAATGGTCCAGGTCTTGTATTAATTATGCAATTTGTAATTAGCTTCGGGTTCCTATTACCTGTCAGCGCACCACAGAATATGCTTGCATATGGAACAGGTACATTTACGATGAAACAGCTGCTGAAATCCGGTATCCCACTTACGGTCGTCGGTTACTTGCTTATCCTTCTGTTCAGTGCAACATATTGGAAATGGGTCGGATTGTTGTAAACGATCAACGACATCAAATGAAAAGAGGGCAGCCCAAAGCGACTGCCCTTTTTTCTAAATTCAAGCTCCCCATATTAATGTATACTATGCTACTTCAACAGACCAACCAACTGCAGTCCGTGTAAAATTCCATCTTCGCCTACATCTTTCGTAACGTATTTAGCAGCTTTTTTAGCTAAATCATGTCCATTGCCCATTGCAACGCTATTGTGAACATACGTCAGCATCTCAACATCGTTTAACCCATCACCAAATGCATAAACATGCTCAGGGGAAACTCCTAAATGCTTTACTAGATTTTCGATGCCCTTCGCTTTTGACCCGCCTAATGGCAAAACGTCTACAGAATATTGATGCCAGCGGACAAAATCGAGTTGATCCACTGCCTCTTTGTATACTGCTTCATGCTCATCCTTACAAAAAAGCAACGTTTGGTAGATCTCATTATTTTCATAGAAACTCGGGTCAAAGCCTACTTTATTATTCACTTTCAACGTATCAATTGCTTCAGCCAATTCAGCATGGTCTTCCACATTTGAATACCAGCCTTCATGATCCATGTAGATCAGCGGATGTTCCTGCTTCCCGGCATGAGCAGTTAATTGCTCCAGCAAGTCTCGTTTGATTGGATTTTTGAAAACAACTTCTTCGTCCCGAACGACATATTGCCCGTTAAAACTTATAAATGTGTTGATATTTAACTCTTCGCGCAGGTCTTTAAAGTTAAACGGCGAACGCCCTGTTGCAATTGCAATTTCATGTCCTTCTTCCTGCAGTCCTTGAATAGCTTGCTTTGTTGAAGCAGGAAGTAGTTTCTCATCATCATACAGTGTTCCATCTATATCAAAAATAATTAACTTTTTTTGCATGTTGATACCTCTTTCTATGGTATTTCTATTGTTTAGCTTACGGGAAATGGTGGGGGAATGCAATTGATTCGGTTGAGGAAATGGTAGGAAACTATAATTTTCTAATTATTATAAAAATAGACAGTCGACCTTCCTTTCCTGCTGAAATCTTATCCTTAATTCCCCTTCCGTCATCGGCCTTTTATGGAGTAAAGTACCTTTATCCTTAGCCTACTTAAACGAAAAATGAGACGCATTAAAAACGTCCCATTACTGCAAACTCCCAACAAACTCTTTATAATTCCTTGCTTTAATCAACCTTTCAACGATTGTACTACTATCAATTATCTCCCCAAGCATTTCGTACATTGCCTGCAGGTCTTCTTGAGAATTTCTTTTAACACATAGGAGGCAAATAAATTGCACAGGTTTATCCATCCATTTTATTGGCTTTTCTAAGGTACATATAGTTAGAAAAGTTTTTTCCGTCTTAGGTGTTATGGGATGTGGTATTGCTACTAAATTGCCATATGAAGTTGGTGCCACTTTTTCTCTTTCATAAACTGCTTCTAAAAACGTCTCGTCTACTATTCCTCTTTTAAACAATTCATCATTTAGAAAACTCAAAACCTCATCCATCGTTTGATATTTTTTCCGAAGAAACATTAGCTCCTCACTAAAATAAGTATTCATAGAGTGAGCCTGCTCCACGACAAATCGTCCAATCTTTCTTAAATCACTATCACCTAAAATAGCATTAACTTGAATAACCGGTACTGGGATATTATCTTGAATTGGAATCGAACTGACAATAAAATCTATATCATTCAAATTGTACTCACGTAATTTATAATATTCCGTTGTTCCAACAACATCCAAATCCTTACCAAATTGATTTTTCAATTTATAATAAATTAGTTGCGCTGTTCCAAAGCCAGATGCACAGACGATTAAACAGCGTTTTGGTCCACTTTTCAGCTTCCTTCTTTCAATCGCTGCTCCTATATGAAGCGCAATATAGCCAACTTCGGGTTCGTCTATTTCAGTTCCTGTTTCTTTGCCAATTATTATTCCGGCATAAATAGCTGCTTCAAATGCCAATGGATAATTCTTTTTAATATCTTCCAGCATCGGATTACGGATATTCATGCCATACTTATACCGATTAACAGCCGGCTTCAAATGAAGACTCAATCCAAGAATTAACTCCTTATCATCATTAATTCCAAGGTTTAATTCCTGCTCGATTTTATCCAACGCCAATGTCACAAGATGAAGTATATCCTCATCAATTACCTCTTCCACGGCATCATTTGCCTGCGAAAGCATTTTTGTCCCAAGTAAATGTATTGCAATATAAGCTACCTCCAATTGTGGAAATTCAACCTGGCACTTCTCTTCTATCTCATTTACGATTTCCTGAGCCACTTGATATTCTTTTTGTTTCAAAATATCCTGTAAATCCATATGGTATAATTTCACATGATTACCACTTTTTATCCGCTTATAAGCGATGGCAATATGAACAAGTAAGTTATTTAAAGCTATGTCTGATAAAGTGATGCAATGGGAGTTAATTTGCTTGATGATAATCTTCAAAAAAACATCGAGTGCTTTCTGATCAAAGGAGGCTAAATATGAATCCATCAATTGCTCTCCAATATCTTCATCCCAATCAAAAATATATTCAGCCATACAAAAACGAAGCTTCATTTCATTCCCTTTTACTTTCAAACCATAATTTGGACGCACTTCTAAGTTAAGATCATATTTAGACAATATTTCTCTTACTTGCTTTAAATCATTTTGAATAGTAGACCTGCTAATATACATCTCATCTGCTAAATCATCTAACTTAATATAATTTTTATGAAGCAGAAGTCGTATGATGATATATTTCGTTCTTTCTTCAGGTGTATTTGGAACAAACTCTTTCATTGACTGATCATCACTTGATATTTCTGTTAAAAAGTCCCGAAAAAGTTGTTCATCCATAATTTTCAGCTGATATCCCTTCGCCATTAATGACTCAATCATAGCTCCGTTTCCCTCTAGTAACGTACAAAGGTTTTTAATATCTTCTCTTGTGGTTCGTACCGTTACCTGGGTAATAGAAGCTAAGTAGGTACCTGTAATAGGGGCCTCAACTGCAATTAATTCTCGTAATATCATTTTCATTCTATATTCTAGCATCTTTTTATTCCACCTACTTTCGGTGTAACAATTACTATTAACACGAACCTTTTATACCTAATTTTGCCCTCTATATTTATTTTAACTATAAAAGGCTCTGATACCTATGCAGAACCAGAACCTTTCACAAAAAATACTATTATAATAGAGCTGCCTATAATTCCGCTCATTTTTATAAACTTCCTCTAAACCGCACAATTATTTTATTAGTTGTTCCTTATTATGCAAAAGGAAAACTATCTAATTCTTATTAGAACCCGTTTTGCTCGGATACCTCTTTGATCCAGTGTGCACTTTTCTTCGGTTTGCGCTCTTTTGTCTTTACATCGACTGAGAAGAATCCATATCGATTTTTGTAGGCGTTCATCCAGGACCAGTTGTCCATAAACGTCCATAGGTGATAGCCTTTTGCGTTACAGCCTTCCTGAATTGCTTTGTGCAGCCACGTTAGATGTTCCCGGATAAAGTCAATTCGGTAGTCGTCTTGGATTTCCCCGTCTTCTAGGAACCGTTCTTCATCCTGAACTCCCATACCATTTTCCGAGATAAAGGATTCAATGTTGCCATAGTTTTCTTTTAGATTAATCATAATGTCATAGATGCCTTTTTCATAGATTTCCCAACCGCGATATGGATTCATTTTACGTCCAGGCATTTCATAATTATCGAAGAACCAATCTGGCATGAAAGGTCCATATGGATTTGGCAAATGTTCTTTTGCTTTAACACGGCGTGGTTGATAATAATTAACACCTAGAATATCAGCAGTGTTTGCTTTAATTAGCTCGCGATCTCCATTTTCTGTCATAGGTAATTGACCGTGTTCACGCAAAATTTCGATTAACTCTTCAGGGTACTCTCCTAAGACTGCTGGATCCAAGAAACTACGGTTAAAGAATAAATCCGCAATTCGAGATGCTTTTAAGTCAGCGGAGTTTTGGCTACGCGGATAAGATGGCGTCAGATTTAAAATGATACCAATTTTCCCCTCGTTAATATCAAATGTACGGAAAACCTCCACCGCTTTTGCATGAGCAACCATTGTATGATAAGCAACTTGTACCGCACGTCTTCCGTCGACTACATTTGGATAATGGAAATCATATAGATAGCCGCCTTCTACCGGTACAATTGGCTCGTTGAATGTAAACCATTTTGAAACACGATCACCAAACAGGCGGAAAGCTTCTTTGGCATATGCTGCATATTCATCAACGACAGACCTGCTTTCCCAGCCACCTTCTTCTTGTAACTCGAATGGCATATCAAAATGGTATAGGTTTACAAAAGGCTCAATCCCATTAGCAAGTAGTTCATCAATTATATTATTGTAGAACTTCACAGCCTCTTGATTTACCTTACCACGTCCACCAGGGATTAGGCGAGACCAAGAGATTGATAGACGGAATGTATTGTGACCAATCTCCTTCATTAATTGGATATCTTCTTTATAACGGTAATAAAAGTCAGATGTGGATTCTGGACCTACACCTTCAAAAAAACGATTTGGTTCGACTTCGTACCAATGGTCCCAGATATTTTTTCCCTTTCCTCCTTCATTGGCTGCTCCCTCCATTTGCGTTGCCGATGTTGCACTTCCCCACCAAAATCCTTCTGGAAATTTATATTGAACTGACATTTCATATACCTCCTCATTATTTGCTGCGATAAAGTTCAATAAATTCTACTGCCAAATCACGAACAGTCATGGCGTTCATTAAATGATCCTGTGAATGAATTAAAATAACATTCACATTTACCCCTTCACCACTAGCTTCTTCTTGTAATAGCTTAGTCTGGAAACCATGTGCCTTTGTTAGCTCTTCACCCGCTTCTACTATTTTTCGATCAGCCTCTTCAAAATTCCCCTCTTTCGCATCTTGGATAGCCTCCATTGCACTAGAACGTCCATTTCCTGCATATAAAATAATTTGAAATGCAATTTCTGTTATGTTGTCCATTCCCCTTCACCTCTCTAAGTTGCTAGCTCCATCTATCCCCAAATAGGATGACCCCAATTTTATAAAATGGGGCCACTATTTTACCTACTTACTCCCGCTTTTCTCTTTCTCATAATAGTTTTTATCCAGAATTTTCAAGAACGGCCACCAGATCACCATAACAACCATTAAATTAAATGCCTGCAGTACTGCACCTTGCCACGCATTACCTGTTGCTAAAAATCCACTTATCAGCGGCGGCGTAGTCCACGGGACAATAATTCCAGCTGGCTTCGGTACTATTCCAGTTGACATCGCAATATACGTAATAATCGTTATAACCACTGGAGCGATAATCCAAGGAATCAGGACTAATGGGTTCATAACAATCGGCAATCCAAAGATAATTGGCTCGTTTACGTTGAATATGCCCGCTGGCGCACCGAGCTTCCCTAGCTCTTTTAACTGCCTGCTTCTGCCTATCATAAAGATAAGAATGATAACCGCTAACGTCATACCAGTTCCACCCATACCAACTAAGAAAGTATCAATAAACTGTTTTGTTACAACGTTTGGCAACTCAAGACCTGCTTGGAATGCTTGTAAATTTTCATCGTTTAAGGTGTACCAAATTGGATCAAATACAGAGTTTACGATAATCTGACCATGTAATCCAAAGAACCAGAAAACTTGAATTAAAAGTACTGCAATAATAGTTGCTGGCAAACCACTACCTAGAGTAGTCAATGGCTGTTGAATAATGGTATATATAAAGTTCTGTATGGTTTCAAATGGTGTATAGCTGAAAATAATACGAATTATTAAAAAGAATGATAACGTTAACGTGATTGGAATTAATGCACTAAATGATTTAGAAACTGCATCCGGAACGCCTGGTGGCATTTTGATTGTCCAATTTTTCTGAGTAAAGAACCGGTATAGCTCAGCCGAAACAAACGCCGTAATGATTCCTAAGAACATACCTTGTGCACCTAAGCTTACTGTTGGAATAACACCTGCTACTCCCTCAAGAACTTGCGGTGTTAAGATTAAGAACGAAGCTAAAGCAGCTGCTCCACCATAAATAGCCTCCAAACCATATTGCTCAGTTAGCTTATATCCGATACCAATTATGACGAACAAGCCCATAATACTTAAGGTTGCGGCTGAAGCTGGCCCTAATGCAGTTTGATACGTTGCAAATGCCTCTTCACCAATTAGCTTATCTAAGAATGGCAGGTTTGCTAAAACAACGAATATTGAACCAAAAATAATTAATGGTAATGAAACCATGAAACCATCACGCAAAGCCGTCAAATATTTGTTATTATTTAGCTTGTCTGCAATTGGTAATAGAATATTTTCCAAGACCTCCATAAACCTGTTCATTTTTTTGCTCCCCCTCTTGGTAATTATTCACCAATTAACTCCAATGCTTTATTTAAAACCGCTTCTCCATCTACGCGACCATAAGCCATGGGATCAATAATGTCTAATGGAACTCCAGCTTTCTCTGCAACTACAGAAAATTTCTTCTTCATAAATCTCATTTGCGGACCGATTAAAAGAACATCTGCCTTTTCTATTTCACTTGGTGCTTTATCTTGTGCAACAGCCCAAATATTGACTTCAATCCCTTTAGAAGCAGCTGATTCCTTCATCTTGTTCACTAAAAGACTTGTTGACATTCCTGATGAGCATGCTAATAATATATTTTTCATCTGATAATTCCCCCTGGATTATAATGCAATTTGTTTTTGTATCTATATTTATAGTACCGCTAAAGCGGTTTCATTAACACGCATTGTTTTTCCTCTTTAAAGAGGAAGTTATTAAACGCTTTCATTGTTTGAATATTTTATCAGCCAAAAATCGCAATTATTATTCATTAGTAGAATTAAAAACTCCCTACCATCAGTAAGGAGTTTTACCATTTAACTTTCAGCTTTAACCAGTAACTCTTCTACAACTAGTTGTGATTTTAATCCCTCTACCCCATCGACGAGAGGTTGTGAGTCGTGGGTAACACATTCCACGAAATGTTCAACCGCATCAACAAAACCCTTTTGCTTTAAAATCGTTTCCCAAGAAGGAGATGCTTGGATGGTAAGTTTACCATCTAGATCCGTTTCCATCACATTTAAGTTTTTTACTTTAATTAGTGCCCCATCGGTAAGTAACCTTAATTGCTCTAAATTCGTTCCAGCCTTTCGATGCATAGAAAGATTAAAGGAAGTTCCATTGTCCGCTTCAAAAACATGCTGAGCAAAAACGAGCTGTTCAGCCAAATTAGTTTTTAGCTTTTGATACATCAACTTTAATTCACCACCAGCAAACCACCTTATTAAGTCAACGATGTGAATGTAATCATCAAGCATCGTAAAACGATAATTAGCCGGATCGATGCTATTTGTACGGTGTTTCTCAACATAAATTGCAGCAGGCTCCCCTGCACCTCGCTTCGCTTCCACATACATCGGTGCAAAACGACGATTAAATCCAACCATTAGCTTTCGACGATTTTTTTCACCTAACTCGACTAGTTTTTCCGCTTCTTCAACTGTAGCAGCAAGTGGCTTATCCACATAAACATCTTTTCCATTTCTAAGAAGTTCCGATACTAGTTCAAAATGAGATTCCGTAGAGCTATGAACAAATACCGCATCACTTGCTTGTATTAATGCTGAGATACTATGGAAATCCTGAATTCGATATTGCTGGCAAATTTGTTTTCTTTTTTTCGCGTTCGGAGAAAAAGCACCGACAAATTGCCACTCCGTTTCTTTCGTTAAAATTGGTAAATAAGCTTTTTGTGCGATACCTCCAAGACCAATCATGGCAATTCTTGGTTGTTTCATTTAAACACTCCTCAACTAAGCTATTCTTTTTATTTATGCGCTTTCATGTTATTTTATATGGAGTAAGAAAACAAGTACTTAGTAGATGTGAAACATGCTTATTGGAGTTTTTTAAGATTCATGTCGGTGCTTTTAATCCGCCCATAAACAATAGCATTACAAACAAAAAAACGAGTAATCACTTCTATCTGTGATTACTCGATAATTACTTTAAGCTCCTATTTTTTCTTTCACATACTTTTCATTCTTACTGAATATTGTAAGACCAGTTGTGTTTTTATTGAATTTAGGAAAGAAGAAACTTGCGATATATCCAAATCCAAACGATGTGAAGAAAGAAACCATACTTACAGCAAATGGGGTTAACTCAGTTTGTTGGATAAAGTACGAAGCAATTGCACTAAGGAATAATCCAACTAATACACCTGGAGCATTTGCACGTTTCGTGAAGATCCCAAGTGCAAATATACCAGCAATCGGCACACCAAATAATCCAGTTATAGCCAAAAATAAGTTCCATGTTTCAGCCCGATTCGTGGAAATGAGATACAAAGCAGCAGCTAATCCAAGAATACCGGCAATGATAACTACCCATCTTGCAAGTGCAACATCATTTGATTTATCTTTATTGAAAAATCGTTGCTTAAAGTCAACTAATATACAAGCTGAAATACTATTAAGACTTGATGAAATGGTAGATTGAGCAGCCGCGAAAATAGCAGCAATTAGTAAACCTGCAACACCGACTGGCAATGACGTTACAATGAAATATGGAACGATTGCTGATGTGTTGAATCCTTCAGGAAGAGCTTCCACATTATTGTAATAGCTGTAAAGCACCGTCCCCATACCATAAAATATAGGAATTGTGATTAATGCAAGAATTCCATTTGTCCACAAGGATTTATTTGTATCCTTGATAGAACTTGTTGTCTGATAGCGCTGTACCACATCCTGACTCGCGGTATACTGATGCAGGTTATTGAAAATGGAACCAAGGAAAATAATTGGTATTGCTGCAGCTGCAGTACCAAACTGAAAGTTTTGCGCTGTAATAAATTTTTCATTAGAAATCGCATCACTCAATATAGTTGAAAAACCACCATTAACTGCTGAGATACCAAGTACAACAACTAAGATTGCACCACCGAGTAATAAAATCCCTTGAATAACATCACTCCAGATTACGCCTTCCATACCACCTAAGAATGTGTAGATAATACACAACCCTCCAACAGCTGCAGCAATGAGCACTGGATTAATGTCTGATACGGAAGTAATGGCCAATGTTGGTAAGTAAATAACAATCGCTACTCGTCCAATATGAAATAAAACAAATAATAAGCTTCCAATTACCCTTAGTGAAGGTCCGAATCTTTCTTCCAAATATTCATACGCTGTTGTTATATTAAGCTTTCTGAAGAATGGAATGTAGAAATAAATCAGTATCGGGATAATTGCAAATATTGCAAGGTTCCCTGCTGCATAGGACCAGTCCGTTAAAAATGCCTGCTCTGGTGTAGACATAAATGTAATAGCACTCAAAGTTGTCGCATAAATACTAAATCCCGCTGCCCATGCAGGAATTTTACCACTTGCTTTAAAGAAGGCATCCGTATCCTTACCGGCCTTTTTCGTGAAGTATAGACCTACGCCGAGCATAGCGATTAAATAAACAACTAATACGATCCAGTTTACTGTACCAAGACCCACTTTTTCCATTATTTTTCCCCCTCTTTGTATGCGCTTAAATATTTATTATTCAAAAAATTAATTGATAGGAAAAGCAGTATAACTACTTTTCCTTGTTTGGTCTTATGAAAACTTGGCATTCGGTAAAGGAATTCTTGAAAGCCTATTTTGCTTTCTTAGAAACTCTTATTCTATTCTTTAAATACAAGCTTTCTGAGCGGGCATAATTCTGCATACAAGTGCTTTTGAAGTATTACCCGCCCACTTGTAAAGAAAAAATATGAATATACTTTTTGCTTCAATCACAAATTAAAATCTTTCACCAGTTTTTCCACAGCTTCCCTTTTACCTGAATCAAATGGACTCATTGGCTGCTTCACTGTTCCGGCATCGATGCCCTTCACATTCAATATTTCCTTCAATGTCTGATACAACCCAAGTTCTAAAACTTTTTCTATGATATCGTTCATGATATGCTGCACTTCATAGGCCCTTGCAACTTCGCCTTGCTCCACCATTTCAAAAATTTGTTTTGCAAGATTACCATGAATATTATAGGTACTTCCTATTGCACCGTCCACCCCGGATACCGCGCCATATATTAGCATTTCGTCAAATCCTGAATAGATCAGTTTATTTGGATATTTCTTACGCAGACGCTCTAACATAAAGAAATTGCCATCTGTATATTTAACACCGATAACCTTTTCATTTTGGAAAAGTACATCAAACTGTTCCAATGACATGGATACGCCTGTCAAAGCTGGAATAGCGTAAATAATCATATTGTTGCCTGTTGCTTCAATAATCGTTTCATAATAATTTTTGATCTCATCAAACGTAAATTTATAATAGAATGGCGTAACAGCTGAAAGGCTGTCATAACCCAATTCTGTTGCATACTTCCCAAGTTCCACAGCCTCATCTAGATTGATTGAGCCAACTTGTGCGATTAATTTAATTGCTCCATTCGTTTCTTCATGTGTAATTTTAAAAATTTGCTTCTTCTGGTCGGTTGTCAGCATGAAGTTCTCTCCAGAACTGCCGTTTACATATAACCCATCAACTTGCTGCACGTCGATATTATTTCTGATTACTTCACGTAACCCCTGTTCTTTAATTCTCCCCTGATCATCAAAAGGAACGAGTAATGCTGAAAATATACCTTTCATGAAAAATCCTCCTTCATTTTATAATTGCTAAAACGCATTCATAAAGTTATAATATTGTCAGACCAATTTTCAATTTCATCATAAAAGGGTTTTCATAAAATGTCAACTCTTTTCGTAAGGGGTTTCATTACAACTATGAAAATATGATATGATTTAGGAAAAAACGAGGGATCAACGTGGTAATTCAAAAGACTTCACTGGTGAATATTGTTATCGAAAAAATTAAAAACTATATTTTAGAAAATAAGTTAAAACCAAATGATAAATTTTTAACGGAAAAAGAGCTGACGGAGCAGCTGAAGGTGAGCCGAACTGTAGTAAGAGAAGCGTTAATTTCACTTCAAGCTGTCGGGATTTTAAAGATTAAGCCCGGTGGCGGAATCTATATTGCGGACACGAAGCTTGGAACGATCAATTCCATTTTAAAACATCATTATGAAACACATGGTGTAAAAATAAGGGAATTAATCGAAATTCGAAAAATCATCGAACTTGGGGCATTGCGTCTGATTATTGAAAAGCAGGTTCCATTGGATATACAACAGCTGAGAGAAATAAATGAGTCCTATCTACAAGCGATTACAACCAATGGGGATACGAAAAAATTCGATCGTATTTTCCATCAATCCCTTATTAAAGCAACTGATAATGATACCTTTTATGACTTCAGTGAAATTATTCATCAGTACTTTGCTCTCGTAAGAATAGATTTAACAGAGAATCAGGAATCCTTAATAAAATCGTACAAACAGCACAATGAAATTGTTGATGCTATTAAGGATAATGATCTGCTTCATGCGCAGAAAACAATGAATGACCACTTTGAACCTATTTTTACTTTTATTAAGAAAATGGAGGAAGAATCGTGAAAATGGATCCAGTGGAAATGACAGAAAGAACGTCTCTCAAAAAAACAGTCATACAGGAAATTAAAAAATATATAATCGATAAGCAACTAAAGGCAGGAGACAAACTTCCAACAGAGCGCACATTCACTATGATGTTCGGGGTAAGTAGGTCTGTGGTCAGAGAGGCCTTAAGTTATCTCGAAAATACTGGAGTTATTACAACAACACAGGGAAAAGGCGCATTCATAAATGAATCAAACATAGAAAATCTCCTGAACAGCTTTTTCTTCCTTTGGCAGGTTAATGATGGGCAAATCGAGGACATATTAAGCTTAAGAATCATTTTTGAGTCAAGTGCCATTGATGAAATTATTCGGCAAAATCGAATGGACGAACTAAATGAATTAAAACACATGGTGGATGACAGTAAAAACTGCCAATCATTGGAGAAATTCAGAGAAGCGGATATTGCTTTTCATAAGCATCTTCTAGAAGCAACTAATAATAAGCTGTTTATTCAAATGACGAACATGATTACAACCTATTTTTTCAAAACAGAATATATTGAAATGACAATAGACGAATATCAAAAAGCTACATCAGAACATTTACAAATTGTAGAAGCAATGATTAAAGGGAATGCTGAACAAGCAAAATCATTACTCACAAGACATATACAAAACACAAAGGTATAGGGGGATTCATATGGGGATTTACCTGTCCATTGATATTGGGGGTACATACATTAAATATGCCCTGATGGATGAGCAGCATAGACTTTATAACCATCAGAAGATTGATACACCCGTAAATATCAACCATGCCATTTTAAAACAGATTGAAACAATAGTAGAGAACACAACAGTTAAGTACGAGATTGATGGAGTCGGCATCAGCACTGCAGGGATTGTAGACAGGACAGAAGGGGAAATAATTTACGCTGGACCGACCATTAAAGACTATAAAGGTACATCTTTCAAATCTTTGCTGACTGACAAATACAAGCTGCCGGTCCATGTTGAGAATGATGTAAATGCAGCACTGCTCGGAGAAATTTGGAAAGGTGCTGCCAGAAATCAGAATCATGTTATATGCATTACCTTGGGTACAGGAATTGGCGGTGCACACTATGATCACCAACTAAAGGATGGATTTAATCACCAGGCAAATTCAGTGGGATATTTATTGTATGACCAAGAAACAGGAACAAACTATGAAGAACGCGCGTCAACAGCAGCTTTACATAAGAGAATAGAAGAAGAATTAGGAAGCGAATTTTCAGTGCAATCCGTTTTTGAACATGCGAAAAATGGAAATGAATCCTGTATTTCCATTATTGAGTCCTGGGCAAAAGAAGTAGCAAAGGGATTAGCGCAAATTATTTTAATAACAGACCCAAAATGCATTCTAATAGGTGGTGGCGTCTCAGCTCAAGGTGATTATCTTCTCAAACAGATTCAAAATCAGCTCGAAGTATTCTTACCGGATAATTTCCTGAAAACGGAGCTGAAGATAGCTGAATTATTTAATGACGCTGCATTATATGGAGCTGTGTATCCTTTTTTAAATAAGAAAAATAACACTTTTTGAATAGGGGGAAATAAGATATGCTAGAAAATATAAAAGGAAATTTGATTGTATCCTGTCAGGCATTACCTGATGAACCATTACATAGTTCATTTATTATGTCCAAAATGGCATTAGCAGCACTGGAAGGTGGAGCAAAAGGCATTCGAGCCAACTCTAAAGAGGATATTATCGAAATTAAAAAAGAAGTCGATCTGCCAGTAGTAGGTATTGTAAAACGTGATTATGAAGATAGCTCTGTTTTTATAACTGCAACTTATAAAGAAATAGACGAATTAATGGAAAGCGACTGTGAAATGATTGCAATGGATGCGACAAACAGGAAACGCCCAAATAATATTGAACTTGCAGAGCTTGTGAGCTATACACGGGAAAAGAATAGTACTATTCAGCTCATGGCCGATATTGCTACACTCGATGAGGCGGTTCAGGCAGAGCAGCTTGGGTTTGACTGCATATCCACTACTTTGCATGGTTACACCGAAATAACAAAAGGTAAAAAGCTTTACCATGATGACTTTAAATTTTTGAAGGATGTTTTGGAAAATGTGAACATACCAATTATTGCTGAAGGGAATGTGATCACACCAGAGATGTACAAGCGTTGCATGGAACTTGGCGCATATTCGAGTGTCGTTGGTGGAGCGATTACAAGACCGAAAGAGATTACGAAACGTTTTGTTGGAATGATGGAGTGACAATTAAGTAGGATTGGTGAATAATACCTCAGAACCCGGAGTGCGGATTTCCCCCACACCGGGTTTTCTAGAATTTGGTTCGTAGTATTGCGTAGTTCTTTAACAACAACCCCGAAAATTTGAATTGATAGATTTGGAGCTTTTAAACTTTTTACAAATGACATCGTTCTTTTGGCTACTGCCACTTAACACTAACTCTTCCTTGGTTGAGTAATTTAGATTATGGCTTTAAATCTACCTTTATAGTGGTTTTTACAATAACATTAATGCTACTCTTTGTGTTAATGTACGTTTATGTTGTTATTATATAATGTATAATGATAAAAATATTATTTAGGGGAGGAACGATATGCTTATAGGTGGAATTGAAGCAGGTGGTACTAAATTTGTATGTGCTGTTGGTGATGAATCTGGAAATATTTTCGACAAGGTAACATTTCCTACAGAAGACCCAGCCAAAACACTAGATGCAGCAAAGCAATTCTTCAACAAACATGATATCCAAGCACTAGGAGTGGGAAGCTTCGGCCCTGTGGACTTGAATAAAAAAAGCAAAACATTTGGCAGTATTTTAAATACGCCAAAACTAAAATGGAAGCAGTTCCATCTATTAGATCAGCTAAAACAAGATTATAATATACCAGTAACATTAGATACAGATGTCAATGCTGCAGCCTTAGGAGAATACAAATATGGTGCTGCAAGAAAAGCTGCTAGTGTCCTTTATATCACTGTAGGAACTGGTATTGGAGCTGGGTTTGTGAAAGACGGCCAAACTTATATTGGCAAAAGCCATCCCGAAATGGGCCATATCTTTATTCAACAAAGAAAAGACGATAACTTTGAAGGAAACTGTCCTTACCATGGTACCTGTTTAGAAGGTTTAGCCTCAGGACCAGCGATTGAAAAACGCTTTGGTAAAAAAGGAGATTTATTAACAGCAGATCATGTTGCATGGGATATGGTAGCAGACTATTTAGCACAAGCAATCATTAATTATCTTCTTATTATTTCTCCTGAAAAAGTGATTATTGGTGGCGGCGTAATGAAACAAGAGCAGTTGTACCCACTAATCCGTAAGAAAGTACGTGATCTTTCGAATACATATATGCAGCTTGAAAATTTGGATAAGATGATTGTAGCTCCAAAATTAAATGATGAGCAGGGGATTAAGGGTGCTATTGCGTTAGCTTTGTTGGGGTGAACGGGAAAAGCTGAGACATAACTATTCATGAATAACGTAAAAAAGGTTCCGAGCAACAGCCTTTGTGAAGGAACCTTTTTTGTAGAATGATTTTCATGAACTAATGGTTGATTTCTGTCATGGCCGCTATTCGAGAAAGTAACTGCATTCGTTACATTAAGAAGTAAACTTTTATACCCTCCTCCACTATATATCCAGTTTCACCCCACGCGCATTTCGTTTATCAAATGTAAAAACATACTTAAATCCAGCAGCTTTAGCCATGTTTAGGGCATCATCAAGGTGGGAACCTACCGTTTCTGCCCGGTGAGAATCAGAACCTATTGTCAATATTTCACCACCAAGAGATTGGTATCGTTTTAAAATGCTCTGTGTCGGAAATGCCTTTTTAACCTTCACATTAGAAATACCCGATGTGTTAATTTCAATACCAATCCCTCGTTCAATAGCCTTTCTAAGAATCGCTTCCAAAATCTCGTTGAAATCGTTAAATTGATAATTACCCTTCGCCTCCGTCGCATAACGTTTCATTAAATCCAAATGAGCAATAACATCAATATCTGCTTCAGAGACAAGCTTATAAACCTCAGTAAAATAGTCGTGATACACATCAAACGGTTTCTTATCTTCCATGTACTTTCTCAACTTTATTTCATCAATATTATGAACAGATCCAAGAATAAAGTCTAATTCCAATTCTTGTAGTACTTGATTGTATTCATCCTTCATTAAATGTGGCTCACAGAGTTCGATGCCTGCTTTGATTACAAGGCTTCCTCTATATTTATCTTGGACATGGTGGATTTGAGAAAAATATCGTTCAAAATCTAGATGTCCATAAGTTGGAAGATTCGGATTGACTGAAAAATGCTCTGTAAAACAGATCTCATCAATCCCTCTTTTTACAGCTTCTGCACAGACATCATCCATTCTAGCTTTGGAGTCAAATGAGTTATCTGTATGATGATGATATTCAGTAAGATACATGTCTAATTTCACCTCTTCTAGTTGGAGTAACTATTCCTTTATTCAGTTTAAACAAAAAGGTAACCATAAAGGCTACCTTTTTGTTTCTATCCATTACAATAATGCTTTAAATTTATTTACGACGTTTTCTACAGTAAAACCATATTCTTCAATTACTTGGTCTCCTGGAGCCGATGCGCCGAATGTATCAATGCTCATTACGTCACCCTCACTTCCAGCATACTCTCTCCATCCAAGCTTAGAGCCCATTTCTACTGTTAAACGTTTTTGTAGATTGCTAGGAAATACGCTTTCTTGATATTCTGCTGATTGTTTATCAAAAAGGTCCCATGATGGCATGCTTACAACATTTACATGGATGCCTTCTTCAGCTAAACGAGCTTGAGCTTTAATTGATAAAGAAACCTCAGAACCAGCTGCGATGATAATTCCAACTGCTTCATCTGAAGCTTTGGAAACGGTATAAGCTCCTTTACGGACACCCTCCGTTGCCAACGTTTCTGTCGCTTGTAATGTAGGTAATCCTTGTCTGCCTAACACTAGCATTGTTGGATGATTCTTTTCCTCCACAGCTATTTTCCACGCTTCTCTTGTTTCATTTGCGTCTGCAGGTCGAATGACAGAAATTCCTGGCATTGCTCTAAATGCAGCAAGCTGTTCAACTGGTTGATGAGTAGGTCCATCCTGTCCAACTGCTATCGTATCGTGCGTAAACACATATGTTACTGGCAGTTCCATCAAGGAAGCTAGTCTGATTGCTGGACGCAAGTAATCGGAGAAAACAAAGAATGTACTTACGAATGGACGTAAATGATGCAGTGCAAGTCCATTGGCAATAGCTCCCATCGCAAATTCCCTTACACCATATCGAACATTCCTTCCAGAATAATCTTGACTATTAAGGTCAACGTAATCTTTTAATCTTGTTTTTGTTGATGAATCTAGGTCAGCAGAACCACCAACTAATTCAGGTAATTTACTAGCTAGTAGATTCAATGTTTCACTAGCTGCAACCCGTGTTGCAAGTGTTTCTCCTTCTTTATATTCAGGGAGTCCATTATCCCAATCAACCGGTAGCTCACCATCGATGATACGCTTTAGCCCTTCAGCAAGTTCTGGATATTCATTCTGATATGCAGCAAATAGGTCATTCCATTCTTTTTCTTTTGCTATCCCGTTCTCTTTAATACTGCTAAAGTCTTCATATACTTCATCTGGTACATGGAATTCTTCGTGTTCCCAGTTATAGAATTTTTTCGTACGTTCGATTTCTTCTTTTCCTAAAGGGTCACTATGTGCATCATTTGTTCCTTGTAAAGACGGTGAGCCGTAACCAATAACAGTTTTCACTTCAATAATAGTCGGTCGATTTTCATCTGCTTTTGCTTCTAACAAGGCCTTTTGAACAGCTTCAATATCATTTCCATCTTCAACATATAAATATTGCCAGTTACACGATTCAAAACGTTTTTTAATATCTTCCGAAAATGCCAAGTCCAGACCACCATCTAAACTTATATCATTTGAATCATATAATACAATTAAACGTCCTAGCTTCAAGTGTCCTGCAAGCGATGCTGCTTCATAGGATACACCTTCCATTAAGTCTCCATCACCACAAATTGTGTATGTGTAATGGTCTACAATAGGAAAATCACTTTTATTATATGTTTCAGCCAAATGCCTCTCAGCTAAAGCCATTCCAACACTCACAGGTATACCTTGTCCAAGTGGTCCTGTCGTTGCTTCAACTCCAGGAGTTATTCCATACTCCGGATGTCCTGGTGTTTTACTTCCCCACTGCCTTGTATTCTGTAGATCTTCTATCGTTACATCGTAACCTGAAAGGTGAAGCAAATTATACAATAAATTGGAACCATGTCCAGCTGATAATACAAATCGATCACGATTGAACCACTTCGGATTTTCGGGGTTAATGTTCATGACATTTTTCCAAAGACTGTATGCCATAGGAGCTGCCCCCATTGGCATTCCCGGATGTCCGTGTTGTGCTTTTTCCACACTATCAATTGTTAGCGTACGAATTGTGTTAATCGATAACTCAGAAACCCTTGAACTCTTTGTAATCATATGAAGAACCTCCAGTATTTTTTTAGTTCTTAGATGCTGAGGTTTTATACCGATAAGCCTCAGCATCATTTAAACTACAACACATTTAACGATCTTATTTTGTTTCTGCTTTTTTCTTTTTCACAGGTATTGCCATTAATGCAAGGATGACAATTAAACTAATTGTGATGGCAATTGGTCCAGCATAGTTAGCTAATGAACCAAAGAATATTCCAGATACACCAAAGTCGGCATCAGAGAATGTTGTATTTGCGAATCCTAAATCACCAAGTACTGGCATTAAGAACACTGGAAGGAATGAAATAATTACCCCATTGACAAAGGATCCAACAACAGAACCTTTAAAGCCACCGGTAGCGTTACCAAAAACACCTGCAGCTGCTCCTGTAAAGAAGTGAGGTACAACACCCGGTAAAATAATGACACCGCCAGTGAAAATCATAATGACCATACTGAATATTCCACCTAAGAAACTTGCAAAAAATCCAATTAATACCGCATTTGGTGCATATGGATAAATAATCGGAACATCAAGTGCCGGTTTAGCATTTGGTACAAGTTTAGTAGATATCCCTTTAAATGCAGGTACGATTTCTGATAATACTAAACGAACTCCGGATAGAATAATGAATACACCTGCAGCGAAACTACCTGCTTGAATTAGCGAAAATACGAGGAAGTTTGTACCTCCACTTAGTTCAGCTTCAATATAAGTAGGTCCAGCAAAAAGTGCTACGATTACATACATGACAACCATTGTCAATGCAATACTTACTGTACTATCTCGTAAAAATCCCAAACCTTTTGGAAAGTTAATATTCTCCGTAGAGTTTTCTTTACTTCCTTTAAATAATTTACCAACTAAAGCACTTGCAGCATAACCAACAGCACTGAAATGACCTAATGCAACATTATCATTTCCAGTTAACTGACGCATAAACGGCTGAAGAATAGCTGGTGATAACGTCATTACAATACCAAGTGCAACAGAACCTGCAGCAATCAATCCAATTGTATCGAATCCTGCAACAGCCATAATTACAGCTAACATCGCAGCAAGGTAAAGTGTATGATGTCCAGTTAAGAAAATATATTTAAATCGAGTAAATCTAGCTATAAGGATGTTAACGACCATACCGAAAAACATAATTAATGCTGTATTTGTACCATATTCTGATAATGCAAGAGCTACAATCGCTTCATTATTTGGTACAACTCCAGTAACATTAAAGGCTTGCTCAAACATAGCTCCAAACGGTACCAATGCAGATTCAAGAATTCCTGCGCCTGCTGAAATGACAAGGAAACCTACGAATGTTTTCGTAGTTCCCTTTACGGTATCCGACATATTCTTCTTTTGTGCCATTAAACCAATTAAAGCAATGAGTGCTACTAGAATGGCTGGTTGACTTAAAATATCAATTAACGTCTGCATTTCTTGACCCCCTATTTTGGTTTACATTAGAGCAATCCTTTTTCCTCCAAGACTTGTGTTACTTTGGTTTTTAACTCGTCCATATCAATGATGCTTTCCATTACAACAACCTCACCTAGATGTGCCCCACCTTCAGCAATGTCTTTAGCAAGAAAGAATACATCTGCATCTCCTGGTGTTGCTGAGCTTAAATCAGAATGAGATACTTCTACTCCTGTCACACCGAGCTCACCTAAAATTTGATTGATATTCATCTCTACCATAAAACTAGTTCCTAAACCTGATCCACAAACCGCTAAAATTTTCATTATTTGTTCTCTCCCTCTTTTATAATTTCGATTACTTGCTCTGCAGTCTTAGCAGCTTTAAGAGCTTCAAGCAACTCATTATCACCTAATATTTTTGTTAATTGTGCAAGTGCCTTTAGATGTGCTTCACTATCGATAGCAGCTAAACATATAAAAATATCAATTTTATGTTCTTCCTGATCTAGAAGTAACACAGGAGTCTTTGTTCTTAGAAAGGACATCCCCAGCTGGTTCACACCATTTTCTGGTCTAGCATGCGGAATAGCTATTCCTTTACCGATATGAATATATGCTCCAATTTCTTCTACATTTGTTATCATGGAATCCACATACTTACGTTGTACTTTATTGGATTCTACCAATGGTTGTGATGCTTCAATAATCGCATCCCTCCAATCCAATTTGTCATCCGTAAAATGGATTGTGTCTTTCGTCAAGAGCTCTGATAACATTGGTTTGTTCATCCCCTTACTTTTGTTTTGTACATAAAATAAATTGACAAGCTCAGAAAATAGTTGATTTTCATCTTTTACTTCTGTATGTCTCTTAATAATTTCCATCAATTGCTCAACAGTGAACATTTGTCCATCTAATCTTGGGAATTTTTGTAATACATCACGAATTAAATAATGTTTTTCTACCTGTGATAGTAACGCTTTTACAACGAATACTGGCTTTACAGATTCAACCTTAATGGTTGAAAATACGACATCATAATTTGTTGACGGTATATCTTCAAATTTATCGCGATTGTGTATTCTAGAAAATCGGATAGTAGGAAACAGCTCTTTTAATTGCGCTTCAAGCATAATGGATGAGCTTAGCCCATTGGAACAAATGATTAATCCTGTTAACTTCTCTGAATGCAGATTATTCCCGCTACCTAGGTAGCCACCAAAATGCATGGTGAAAAATCCAATTTCGGATTCACTTATTTCTTTACCTGTCCAAAGAGTCAGCGGGGATAAAGAACGCTTCACAAACTGAAAAAGATCCGGATACTCTAGCTTTATTCTTTCCGTTAATTGATTGAAGAGTGGAATTTCAAATGTAATTCTAAAAAATGCTGGAACAAGATGATTGTATAAACTTCTTTTCAAAAACGCTTTATCTTTAATTGGAAGTAATGTGTTTTTTTCAAACTCGTCGATAATTTGTCCTGCTAACATCTCTAATGTAGGACTAGCTTGGCTTGTAACTATCCCAAGTGTTACGAGTAACTGTATCGTTACAAAATAACTTTCATCCTCACCTCCTTCAAAAAATAACCTCCTCGTCAACTCTTTCCCATGTTTAAATATACTCTGGCTTTCAAGCATTTGTTTTTCTAAGTTCGTAAAAGATAATTCTGCCTTTCCCGTACGAACTCTCAAGAGAGCGAGGTGGATAATCATCTCTGTCTTTCTACTCTTAACTAAACTTATCTCATTTGTTTCTAGATATTGATTAATAATTTGTTGTGTTTCAACGAGGACTTCTGCCTTCCCCCATGACTTAAGTGCCAAAATAATGATTTCTTTACCGAGTGGTTGAGAAAGTAAATGACTTACGCTAAAGATTGCTAATCTCCGCTTATCCATTTCAGTTCCAGCTAGATGATACCCATCAATACGTGTGTATAGGAACTCTACATCCCACTCTTCACAAATTTTTCGTAACCTTTTTACATCTGTAAGTGCTGTATTTTTGCTTACACCCAGTAATAATTGAAAATGGTAATTAGAAACAGGCTCTTTACGAATAAAGGTGTACAAATAAATTAAGTATGACCTGTCTTGTTCCGATATAATGAACTGATTGGCATTAATGTCTAAATAGTTTGTTTTGGCTAGATTTCTTAATTTCTTATCAATCATAATCAACTGATTGGAAATTTCGATTCGCGGCAAATCATTATTGCCAAGTGCAAGATTCACTTTTTCCAAATCATACTGAAGTTGACGTTCAGATAAATTTAACTGCATCATTATTTCTTGCTTCGTTATTTTTTCATGCTTTGTTAATTCTTCAAACAGTTTATAGGATCGTTGGTCAAACAATAGTATCCCTCCACCTCTTAATTTAATTATAAAACGTTTCCAACGTTGGTACAATGATCGTTGGGCACAATAATTGCAAGGGCTTCCAACATCAATTGGGCTGTTCATTAGGTTGTTTTATTTCAGTACTCTATTATACTTTAAGGCGTGAAACAATATATAAGTGAGCAGAAAGAGCTGATCTAAGAATAAAATTTATGGAGGTTGGTTTACTAATGGATATTAAGGCGATTGCACTTGACATGGATGGGACATTATTAAATGATAAAAATACTGTTTCTGATGAGCTAGTAAAACTAATTCGTGAATTACGCAACCAAAATATACGCATTTTTATTGCAACTGGTCGAACGAAACAAGAAATTTATGACGTCCTCCCCGAAAAACTTCATATTGATGGATTCGTTTCAGCAAATGGTATGAGCTGTTTCACGAATAATAAAGATATTTCCCAACATACCTTACCTGCAGACCTCGTCAAAACTGTTCTGAACAATGCCCGCGAAAGAAATTTATATTATGAAATTCACCCAAAAAACGGAAAAAGATTCGCATTAAAGGATGATAAAGAAACCCTCGAGAAAGAATTAAATTTACCGAGACCTGATACACTCTTAAATAATGAGTACATTTCCAGAGTCGAGTCTGTTCAAGATGAAATGAAATGGGTTGATGAAATTCGTTATGAAGATAATTTAAAGGTTTATTTCTTTAGCATGAACACGGAAGTAATTAATAACTGGAAACATACATTAAAGAAGATAAAACAGGAAACAGATTTCTCCCTCTCTTCATCATCTCTGCACAATGCTGAAATAATGGTTAGCAATGTGTCAAAAGCAACGGGTATTGAAATGTTACTGAAAGAGTATAATCTTTCAAAAGAAAATTTGTTGGCAATCGGAGACGGTGAAAATGATCTGCCAATGTTTGAACTCGCAGCATATAGCATAGCAATGAAGAATGCTGAAGATACGGTACAAGAAAAAGCCAATGAAGTAACTACATATTCTTATCAGGAAAATGGATTATATAAGTGTTTGGTTGACAAACTAAAAGAAAACTCGTTTCAGTTAATCTAATTCAATTAGACATGTTTCATACCAAGTTGCTTCGATAAATACTTCATTACGTTTATACGAATGGAAAAATTTCATATATCCTTATAAATAAGCCTTATTACGATTCTAAGTAATAAGGCTTATTCCATTTAAGTATGAGAAACGACAAATTCTGCTTTCCCCGAGATCTCATACTCTCCAATATGATGAGGAATTACAAAATGACTCCCCTTCTCTATTTCAAAATCCTGACCATTCAATGTTAGCTTTGCTTGACCAGCAATTACACTAACCTGCAAAAAGTCCTTGTCCATCGTAAGTGAAGCATTACCGTTTAACTCCCAGTGATACACAGAAAAATACTTCTCTTCTACCAATTTCTTAACTGTTAAATCGTCTACCACGTTTTCCGTTTGTTCTACCTTTGCATCTTGATGTGGAACAGTTGTCACTTGTTTTGCACGTTCCAAATGCAGTTCGCGTTTATTCCCTGCTGCATCTGTCCGGTCATAGTCATACACTCGGTAAGTAATGTCCGAACTTTGCTGTATTTCCAAGATTACGATCCCTTTACCAATTGCATGGATCGTGCCACTTGGAACATATACAAAATCTCCGGCTTTTACACTGACACGGCGTAACAGCTGATCCCATTCGCCACGATCAATCATGCCTTCAAGTTCTTCACGTGACGTTGCATGGTGTCCTAATACAAGCTCCGCACCCTCTTCTGCATTTAAAACATACCAGCACTCTGTCTTTCCGTAAGGTACGTTTTCTACCTCTTGTGCAAATTGATCATTCGGATGTACTTGCACGGATAGGTCATCAGCTGCATCTAAAATTTTCACCAATAAAGGATAAGCATCATCATTGTCTTTACGCTTATTAAATAATTCACCATGTTCCAGCCAAGCATCAGCTAACGTCTTTCCCTTTAATGGACCATTCTCTATAATGCTTGGCCCATTTGGATGTGCAGAGACAACCCAGGCCTCGCCAGTGTGTTCATAAGGAATGTCATAATTAAATTGTGTATTTAATTTTTGCCCACCCCAGATTCTTTCTTGAAATACAGGTTGTAGAAAAATAGGTTCGTTATACATAGCGTCCTCCATTAGTCTTAATTCTTCTTTTTATGTACAGTGTCATTCTAACATAAGGGGAACAGAAGAAAACACAAGGTTTTCTTCTGTCATTTTAGTTCCAACTAGCTTATCGTATCTAATAACTTATAAGCTTCTTCTGAACTGTGCACATTTAATAGCTGCTCTCTAAATTCTTCATCCATCAATTTACGTGATAACATTTGTAAAATCTTTAAATGAGCGTCTCCAGCACTTTCCTCTGGTACTGCAATCATAAAGATTAGCTTTGCTTCCGTTCCGTCTAAACTCTTCCAGTCAACACCATCTCGCTTAATACCAAATGCAACTGCAGGGCGTTTTACTGTGTTTGACTTGCCGTGCGGGATAGCGATATTCATACCAAGTCCTGTTGTGCTTTGACTTTCACGATTTAAAATTGCTTGTCTAAAAGCTTCTTTCGAATTTAAAATTCCAGATGCATCAAACTTTTCAATTAGCTCATCAATCACATCATCACGTGTTTCACCAGCTAAATCCGTTTCAATTAAATCAACATTCGTAATCGAGGTTAGCTTATTGATTTCTTCCATTTCAACTTCTTCTTCAACTTCTTCAGGAGCAGACTCGTCTTGTACTTCCCCATTTGTTTCACTGAGCGTACCACCGCCTGCAACTGCAACAGCTGGCTCACCAACCAGGTCTTTCTTCAAGAAGTTAACCATAAATGCTGTAACAATAACCCCAACAATTGCTGCTATAAAGAACATTACCACATTATTTACGGCGCCTAACACAGCTACAATTGGACCACCATGTGCAACTCTACCACCAACACTACCAATCATCGCAATAACAGAACCAACCATTGAACCTACAACAATACTTGGAATTACACGAAGTGGGTCCTGTGCTGCGAATGGTATTGCACCTTCTGTGATTCCGAATAGCCCCATCGTAAACGAAGCTTTTCCAGCTTCTCTTTCATTATCCAGATATTTTCTCTTATTCAGCATCGTTGCTAATCCCATTCCGATTGGTGGGATACAGATAGCAACAGCAATTGGTCCCATAATTTCATAGTTACCTTCAGCTATCATGGCAGAGCCAAATAGGAAAGCAACTTTATTAAATGGTCCTCCCATATCTACTGCAATCATTGCACCGAGAATAAGTGCCAGTAAAATCGAGCTTGCACCTTGCATCCCAGCAAGCCATGCAGTTAAGGCTTCAAAAACCTGCGCAACTGGTGCACCGATAACAAAGATAAATAATAATCCAACGATAACCGATGCAATAATCGGGATAAATATGATTGGCATAACAGGTAGAACAGCTTTTGGCACTTTAATTTTCTTAATAGCAAGTGCGACATAACCAGCTAGAAAACCTGCAATAATCCCACCGATAAAACCTGCCCCGGCTTCACTTCCATAAAAACTTCCGTTAGCAGCAATAAAACCACCAATCATACCTGGTACAAGGCCTGGACGGTCAGCAATACTTACAGCAATGAACCCCGCTAATATTGGAACCATAAACATAAATGCTGTACCACCAAGGGATTCAATTTGTTTCCAGATTGAATCTTCTGGTATCACGATTCCACCTGGAGTTTGCTCTCCGCCAAGTGTTAATGCAATCGCAATCAATAAACCACCGACAACAATAAATGGAACCATATAGGAAACACCATTCATTAGATGCTTATAAATAGGATTTTCTTTTTTCTTACGGTCTTTCTTAATATCTGTGGCATCTCTTAATTCAGGACGATAAACGGAAACATCACCTTTTTGAATTTGTTCGATCAATTCTTTTGGTTTACGAATTCCTTCTTGTACCCCTGTCACAATTAGCTTCTTTCCTACAAAACGTTCCTTTGATACCTCTTTATCAGCAGCAATAATAATTGCATCTGCTTCTTCGATATCTTGTTCAGTTAATGGATTCTCTACACCAATTGATCCTTGCGTCTCCACTTTTATGTCAATACCCATTTCTTCGCCTGCTTTTTGTAAATTTTCAGCAGCCATGTACGTATGAGCAATTCCAACTGGACAAGCTGTCACAGCTAATACTTTCATCGTGTATCCTCCTCTAGAGTAATCGCTTTCTTTCTATGCATTTATTATACCTCTAGTTTGTCTATCCATTAATTTTTATATTTACCAGAACTAGTGGTAAAAAATGATTATGTATATATTCCAATATAAAAAGTAAGTAGTTCTACATACCTACTTACTTTTCTAATACGCTTATAAATGATTCCATATCATAGGTCTCTGCTAATTCCTTTGCCACTGTTGGATCTTCGCTGATTGCTGCAATTTGCCCAATAACTTCTCTAGTTATTTTCTGATCGGAATTTGCTATAGCAAGCAAGAAAACAACAGATACAAATTCATTTCCCCATTCAATAGGATCTTTTAAAATGGCTACTGCAATCGCTGATTTATGAATGAGTCTGGGATCAGCATGTGGTATAGCAATACCTCCTCCAATTGAGGTTGCTGATTTTCTTTCTCTCAGTAACGCGTTATGAGTAAAGTTTTCCTTTACATATCCTTTTTGAATCAGTGCATTTCCAAGTAACTCAACTACTTCATAACGATGTTCCTTGTCCACTCCAAGGAAAAACAAATCTTTAGAGATTAATCTTTGAAGTGAAGAACCTCCATTTTTAACAACCTTATGATCTAGTTCATCTATAAACTGACTAAGCTTTTCCTTATCTGTTGTCTCCAAGAGAGGAGATATAACGAGGTAGGGTACCTCCACTTTTTCTAGTGGAACCGTAGATATAATAAAGTCGACTTGTTCTTTCTTTAAAGCTTGATCCACCTCTGCTTTACTTACACAAGCGGCAATTTCAATTCCCTTATAATTTTGGGTAATCTTAGCTTCAAGTAAATGGGACATACCTACGCCCATATGACAAACAATTAAGGTCTTCCTACGTTTACTTTTGGATCCTTCCATTCTTTCTATAGAAGCCTGAAAATGTAAAACCAGATATGCTGCCTCATCCTCTTTAATATCAAGGTTATACGTTTGTTTTACTTCTCCTAATGTTAGAATAACCATGCTAAACATGTAAGGATACATCTTTTTAATTTCAGATAACATTGGGTTCGTAATGGGAAAACCATATCGGATGCGATTAATCACTGAATGCATATGCACAACTAAACCGCTTTCTAGTACCGCATCTTTTTCAAATGGAAACAATGTTAATTTGCTTAGTTTCCTAGTAAAACTAGATACCACTTCCAGTAAAAAGTCATCGGAACTTAATTTATCTTTCACACTGCTTTCAGTCACCTTACCGCTTATAAGATGCCATGTAAAATAAACACGTTCATCTTCAGGAAAAGAAATTCGAAATGCGGCCTCTAGTTGTTTAAAAAAGGATGCAGCATAACGATATTCTTCCTGACCAAAAACATGTACTTTTTCTTCTTCAGGAACAAGCACAGGCGATTTTTGTCTCGTACGTTTCAACATGATGAGAGCATGTACAAGGAGGCTCTCCATTGCTTCATCAGTAAAAGATAATTGATAGTTCAGTCGCAGATCACGTAACGCTTTCTTAACTGTCGTAATCTCATGGAGCAAAAATAAATCAAGGACATAATTTCGATTGGCTGTTGAAACTAGTAGCGGCAGCCGTGATAATGCTTGGCGTTTCTGCAATTCTGTCCCCTTTATCATATGCCCAAGACCTGGTTTAGAAATTAATTCCAAGTCAAAAGATGCTAACCAATGCTGTATGTTGTCCAATTCTTTCTTAATCACAGTCTTTGCTACATAATGTTGGCTTACAAAGGCTTGAATTGTAATTGGATTATTACTTGTAAGTAATTGAAAAGCAATTTCAATAATTCGTTCCCCTTTACCTTGGAAAGGAGCCGTTGATAAAAGCAAGTGCAATACTTCGAAGCGTTCCGTTTCATCTATTTCAAGCGTTATACCAACACCTGGTTTTCGTTTGATACTACCGCTTGACACCTCTCGTAAATATAAATCAATTTGTTTTAAATCATTTCGCACTGTCTTTTCTGAACAATCTAATCGTGAGGCAAGTTCCTGGATAAGAAGTGGATCTTGATATTCAGTTAAAAGTATTTTTAGTAGTTCTTTTTGTCTCTCATTCATCGTTTATCTACTCCTATGTATGAGTTTAGCTAATAGGTGATGGAGAAGCAATGAATATCTATAGGTAACCTTCCCCCTATTTTTTCTTTACCTTCTCTAACTCTGTGAAATTCGTCTCCACTATAATTGAACTCAATTGTTCTTTATAACTCAGCTTAATCCTATGCTGATGTATCCTCACCTTTTAGAAGGGACTTGCATTCATTTCCTCCCCATCAATTCTAAATTCGCTATTTACCCATGATTTACAGCTTTCATCTACAGTGGAGTATTTGATGAATTTTATATTACATTTAGTAATGAAAATGCGATGGATTTACTTTTGTATCCATTATTTCCACTTACCATTCACATTTAAGGAACAGCAAACGGTAGAAAGCAGGTTTCAATTTTTGAAGAACCCATATTTTGTCACTTGAGTCTATTGCCTATGCCATGATTTAAGCGTTATGGTGTACAGTGTTTTCGAATATCTTATTCACAAAAACAAAGGTGAAGTGAATTTTTAAATATTGGCAATATACGTTCTTAAATGCGACCAATCTTCTCACAGTTCCTAGCCCCTCACTGAGCGGGTGCCCTTTATAATGGTTAGGTACTACGCCAAAATATTTCTTAAAAATCTTTAAGAAATAACTTTTATTTTCGAAACCTATCATGTAGGCAATGTCTTCAATCGATTTATTTGTACTTTCAATCAAATCCTTCGCTCTTTCCATTTTTGTACGATTAACAAAATCGATGAAGTTTTCATTCGTATCCTTTTTATATAACCTACTAAAATAGCTTGGATTCATATGAAGATATGATGCAACATCTCCTAATGTTATTTTTTTATCCAAATTCATCATGACATATTTTTGTGCCTGCAATATTTCATCCCTTCTTGATAATCCATGACCTTTACATTCGTTTTTAGACCGCCTATAAATAATGATTCAAGTTGCATGATTATTTCCGATTCGAATATCTTTTGATTCTCGACAGATATGATACTATATTCAACCTTACTCATTGAATTAACAATTCTCTCGATATCTAGTAATAAATGTATTACCCATTCTTTAACTAATTGTGGGTGATATCATTTTTCCTTGAAAATTTCCATCCACTTCTTAGCAACATCTTCTAAATCAGGTTTATTTTCTTGTATGACTAATACCTTAAATTCCTCCTTAATATCCGTATAATTTATAAAAATATTATCTGATGTAGTGGATGGCGATTTGCTTTTAGCATTAGACCCATCGTTCATATAAAATCTTTGATTCGTACAATTTTTAAGCAACTTTAATTCATCAGCTAGTTCATAAGGAATTTTACTCATACTGCCAATTATTGCAGTAAGGCAGCATATACCATGGGATGCTATTAACTTAAAGAGCATGTTAAATCGTTTACCAATACTCAATGATTGAAGTCTAATTAATAAAGTGTTCATGAATCTATTGGTTCATGAACACTTATCAAGAATTACTAGATACGAGTAATTTTCGTCTTTGTAACAACTTTAATAAATAGAGAAGGGCCTTTTTCATTCGTCACCTTTGTTTGAAAAAGATAAATACGCAAATTTCATCAATATAAAACTAATTAAGCTTAAGCCAAAGAGTAAAATTAATACAGGGAATTTCATATATACAAATAAGATTCCAGCTAAAGTAATTGCCATTATTAATGTGCGCAACGGTCTGGCAATGACGGGAATTAAAGCAAATTTTGGATACTGCCAAAGCTTTAAATCATAGTGAACAAACACAGGGAATACATACAATAAACTGAGTAAGTACACGAGTATAATAACCATTGTCAAACTCATCAAAGCCATATAAAGTGTATTCTGCTTTATATGATGCAATACTTTAAAATCAATATATAAAAGAAGCCCAATTAACAGCATCAGATAACCAATTACATTGGACGCGAGGAACTCCGTTTTAAATTTATTCCAAAACATTTTTATAATCGAACCATTGTCTGTTTCCATAATAATAAGCCTAATAACCGCAAATAACGCTGCAGTAGCCGGAAAACCCCCTAATATGAACAAACCAGAAGCCGTAAACAGTATCCATAAAAAATTTAACAATACTAAATTAAACCCTAAATTCCCAAGCCGGAAGTACCATTGTGTGCCAAACATTATTTCACGAGCCTCCATTTCAGCTGATGGCATTAATCTTCCTGTCATATATACTATATTACTTCATCCAAAGTCGGAATGGCAGAGATCGCCCCAACTCTAGTACAAACAATCGCTCCAACCTTATTGCTTATATAAGTTATCTTCTTTATCTTATCAAAGTCTACCAAAACATTTTTGATAGCTTCCTCTTTTGCTAGCTGATACAGCATTGCGCCAACAAACGCATCCCCTGCACCAGTTGTATCTATGGAATCTACTTTTATACTTGGAATTATTTCTTGCTTATAGTTATTGGAAATCAAAGTTCCCTCTTTTCCTAATGTAACTGCAATCAAGGAAGCTCCCATTTGATGTAGAAATTGGACCCCGCTATTTAAATCATCTGTACTAGTAATAATCTCTAATTCTTCATGACTGACTTTTACAAAGTCAGCTATTGCAATTCCTTGTTTCGCCAGTTCTATAAAATTCGATTTCTTTCTTTTCCAGAGATCTGATCTGTAATTTGGATCAAACGAAACAAAAATTCCATCTTTTTTTACCGACTTCATTGTATTCAAATATGTAGTTTGAAACGGTCCGTCCAGTAAAGCAGTTGCAGACCCGAAATGTAGAATGGCAGCCTTTTTTAATTTCTCCTTGTCCAGTTCTTCTTCGTTTAAAAATGCATCGGCACCTCTATTAAAAACAAAATCTCTTTCCCCGTTCTCCATTAAAGAAACAAATGCTAAAGTAGTTGGATTAACATCATCAAGTACAAGCATTGAAGTATCTACATTTATTTCCTCCAACGTATTTTTAAGGAATCTACCAAACGGATCATCTCCAACTTTTCCGCTGAACAATGCAGTTCCACCTAATTTCACAATAGTAGCACATACATTAGCAGGTGCTCCCCCAGCTTGTTTTTCAAAAATCCTCCCATCCACCAAATTATCTCCTGTATCTTTACAAAAAAAATCGATTAACAACTCTCCGATACAAACTACGGATTTATTTTCACCCATTGTCTTTTCTCCTTTCATTGTCTTAAGTACTTATCCATTTAGATTTAAAAAGGAGGAAACATTCGAACTGCTTCCTCCTTCCTAGGTTAATATACACCATTAGATATTACATTTTAAATTGTAAGTGTCTTATTAGGTGTAGCTATGCAACCATTTTCAACAGTTATTTTTCCGTTCTGACTATAAATTGCCACAGTTTCACAAGTTTGATCAGGATAAACTAAGCTCGTTATAGCATAAGCACCATCATTAACAAAAACTTCAATGGAGAAAGTATCAACAATTACCCGAAGTTGAACATTTTTGCTGTTATCCATTTTCAACCTTTTTTCCAGTGAAAACATCTCGGAGAATTCTACTTTTCCTGATTTCTCCCTGTTTAATGTGATTACATCATTTGAAGCATCATATTCAATAGTGGTGCTTTGGGTTTGTGTATGATTCAGCGTAATACCAAATTGATCTGCATCACTATTTAATATATTCATAAACAATTCCAGATAAGGCTCGTTCACTTCGAACACTTTAGTTTCAGAATTATTTATTTCAAGACCATGAATATCTCCGCTTCTTTCAAAATAAGTATCGAGTTCCGCTACAGGATATTGAATAACTATATACTTTCCTTCTATTTTCCGAATCTGAAGCATTCTTGGTATAGTCATCTGATTTCTCCAACCCTCTGTAGGAACCTCATTAGCATATCTCCAGTTGCTCATCCATCCTAGATAAATCCGGCGGCCATCCTCTTCAGGAATGTCGGAAAAACTTACACCAGCATAGTTGTCTCTCCCATGGTCCAGCCATCTAATGTCATCATGCTCAGCTCTAAATACAGATCCATCAAAATCACCAATAAAGTACTGTGTACACGATCCCGTCTCTGATATCCCGTTATCACCGATACTCACTAATAAAACCCATTTTTCTTCACCGGTGCCCTCTACCTTTAATTTAAATAAATCAGGGCATTCCCAGACCCCATCATGGGAACCAACATTTTCTCCGAATTCGCTTTCAAACTGCCAATCTATTAAATTCGGCGAGGAATAGAAGGTAATCGTTTGCCCTGTTGCTAATGACATGATCCATTTACTTGTTTTCATGTTCCAAAAAACCTTAGGATCTCTGAAATCAACTTTTGTCTTATGAGAAAGTACAGGGTTTCCTTCGTATTTAAACCATGTTCGACCGTTGTCACTACTATATGCCAGACTTTGTGATTGTTTTGGCGGAGTTTCACCATTTCCATCCTTGTGGTGTGTAAAAATAGCAACTAAACCTGGCTCGTTTGGAAAGAATCCGGTTGTATTATTCCAATCTACCACTGCACTTCCAGAGAAAATAGTTCCATGCTCATCTGGATAAAGTGCTATATCAAGCTCCTCCCAGGTGATCAAGTCCTTACTAACAGCATGCCCCCAATGCATGGAGCCCCAAACGCTATCATGCGGATTATACTGGAAGAACAAATGATATTCTCCTTTGAAATATACCAATCCATTCGGATCATTTAACCAATTTTTCTTAGCTGCAAAGTGTAAATTCGGTCTGTATCGCTGTAACTCTTGATTTGTCATTTATTTCTCCCCCATTACTTAGTACTTCGATCATATCCTTCTTGTTTAATGTCCAACCATTCTTGCAATCCAAGGCGATCTAACTCGGCCAAATATTCACCCCACTCTTCTTCTACATTCCCATTTGCAATCCATTCCGCTTTTTTACGCTCAATATACGGAAGTAAATCTGCTTCTATTTTAGAAAGGCGATCCAATTCTTCAAGACTGAAAAATACCTTTGGAAATATGTTGTCGGCTTTTATATGTGGAACCATCACTTCTTTCATTAGGTCCAATCTCCATGAAGCATCCTCCGGCATTGTCGTTACCTCTCCATAATAGCTGTCTAAAATTGCCAGTGGTCCGCCAACTGATGTTCTTTCTCTTAATTCAACAGGGGCAGTACCTTGCAGATCAAGGTGTTTCAGCATATTTTCCTCTTTATCAAATTCAAAGATATTCTGCATATCCTCATCTCCATACGTACCCCAGTTGTTTTGCACAGATTGAGTAGGTTTATAGAACTGATCAATCCATTTTGCTGTCAATTCAAGATTTTGATTGGCATTAGTGATAACCATTTTCGAACGGTCAAATCCCATTCCATTTGTTCTGGCAACATTTTTATGACCATCTGGTCCCTCGAGGGGAGGCATAAGTTCATAATCGCCATTCATACCTGAAATATTTGCTTTATCCCAGGTAAAATATATGCCATAGCGACCTTCTTGGCCTTTAGCTACATAGGTAGGCCACTCCTGTTCAAAGGCTTCGATGTCAATTAAATCTTCTCCCTGTAATTCATTCATAAATTTTATAGCTTCTTTGTATCCTTCATCATTAGAAGTCAATTTAACTTCCCCATCGTTTGTCACAACAGTATGATCCCAATTATCACCAAGACCAAATGAACCGAATAAGAACCCAGGGTCTTGTCCTCCATCATTGATAATAAATGACATTGGAATTGTTTGTCCGTTACCCGACGGATCATTATCTCTGAAGGCAATTAATACTTCTTTTAATTCTTCCGTAGTTGTTGGCATTTCCAGTCCTAATTCATTTAGCCATTTTACATTTATCCAAGGAAAATTGTCTACAGAATGAATACTCTCTTTTCCTTGACCCAGTTCTTCTATCCAAGGAAATGCATAGATATTGCCATCTGGTGCAGTCATCATATCCCTATATTCTGGCGCTTCTTCCAGAACTGCTTTTAGATTTGGCATGTAATCTTCTATTAAATCGTTCAGCGGAATGACAGCGCCATCTTTTGCGAGCTTTAATAATTCATAATCACTGTAACCAGCATTCATAATTGCATCAGGCATATCCCCACTAGTCATTGCCAGATTCCTTTTCTCGCCAAATGTTGCTCCCGTAAAGTTTCTCCACTCAATATGAACATTCGTTTCTTCTTCTAATCGCTGAAAAATCGATTTTTCATTTGGATCTACAGGTGCTAAAGGGGAACTTTCCGTCATAATTTTCAATGTCACTTTTTCATCTAAAGGAAAGGAAATATCAGAGAGCCCATAATCTTCAGACCAAGTATCCCCGCTATTGTCACTACAGCCCGCACCTACAGTTAAGATAATCAGCAGCAACGAAACTGCTTTTAACAACACCTTCATAAAAATCCCTCACTTTCTTTATTTTAATGAGCCTACCATTACACCTTTTTCGAAATACTTTTGGAAGAAAGGATACATAATCAATAATGGTAAACTTGAAATTACAATAGAAGAATACTTTATCATTTCTGCAATTCTTTGAATTTCAGCTCTTGCAAGCTGATCTGCAATCATACCAGGCTGCACTTCATTCTGAATAAGAATATCACGCAATACCAGCTGTAGTGGATAGAGTGATTGATCTTCAAGGTAAATCATTGCATTGAAATAAGAATTCCACTGCCCTATAAAAGCATATAATGCAAGCACGAAAATAATTGGTTTGGAAAGAGGCAATATAATCTTTAAAAATATCTTAAAATCAGAAGCGCCATCTATTCTTGCTGCTTCCTTCAATTCATTTGGCAATCCCTTAAAATAAGTTCTCGACAGGATAATATTCCAAACGCTTACTGCCCCTGGCAATATAATTGCCCATGGTGTATTGATCATACCCAGTTCTTTAATCAGTAAATATGTAGGTATCATCCCACCATTGAAAAACATAGTTACGATAAAGAAAATCATAAAAATCTTTTTTCCAGCCAAGTTCTCAACGGATAAAGCGTATCCAGCAAGAATAGAAAACAATACAGATACAATAGTGAATCCACCTGCATAAATAATAGAGTTAAGAAAACCTCTCATGATGGATCCATCCTGGAATATCCTTCTATAGCCATCAAGTGTCCAGTCATCAGGATTAAACGATATACCCTTTGTCAGTAAAATATTCGGATGTAGAAAGGAGCCGAATAAGACATACAATAATGGAACTGTAACAATAAGTACGAGTAAAATTAAAATAAATTTGTTAAGCAGGAGAAGCATTCTATCTGTTTTCGAGTTATTTACAAGGTCATTTTTGAATTTCATCGATTTGCGCTCCTTTCTAATAGAGTGTTTCACCATTTAATTTTTTGACAATAGTATTAGCTGTTATCAGTAAAACCAGACTAATAACAGAATTGAACAACCCTACCGCAGCTCCAAATGACCAGTCTCCTGCTTGTAAACCTCTTTTATATACATAGGTGTCAATTATTTCTGAAGCAGGCAAGTTCATGTCAGTTTGAAGTAGATATGCTTTTTCAAAACCGACTCCCATAATTCCACCAATCGCCAGAATAAACAACACCGCTATAGTCGGTTTAAGAGCCTGTAGGTCAATATGAATGATTCTCTGCAATAGAGAAGCTCCATCAATCGTTGCTGCATCATGAAGCTGCGGATCCACATTTGAGAGTGCTGCAACATAGATGATTGATGAAAAACCTGCAGCCTGCCAAATACCGGAAGCAATGAATATACTCCTGAAATAAGACGGGTCTGTCATAAAGGAAATAGGCTCATCCGTAAATAAAGTCAGAATTCCATTAACCGGTCCTGCTGGTGATAGAAAGATAAATAACATTCCCGCAATTACCACCGTTGATAGGAAATATGGAGCATAAATGATTAATTGGATATTTTTTTTGACTTTTGCTCTTCTCAACTGATTTACCATGATAGCCAAAATGATAGGGATTGGAAATCCGATAAGAAGTTCAAAACCACTTAATTTGATCGTATTTATGAAAATTTGCTGAAAGTTGGGGGATTGCATAAAACTCATGAAATGATCGAGACCTACCCATTCACTTCCCATAATCCCTTTGATCGGACTGAAATCCTTAAATGCAATTGTCACTCCATACATTGGTATGTAATTGAATATAAATACTAGGACAACAGCAGGTGCTAAAAAAAAATACAAAATGAAGTTGTTTTTGGTATAGTTTTTACGACTTCCCTTCCTTTTTGTTGTTTGAGTTATTTTCCTGGACACTTTATCCATGATATCCTCCCTTGCATAATGCCTTTCTATTAAAATTCTATCTATAGTTACATTACCGCCTATTCCTCAATTAACCATTTTGTTAACGATTACATATGAGCACAAAAATTAAAAGACAACAATCACTTAATAAATATGTCAACCGGTTGACATACAGATCTTATAAAAAAGAGTATAGCTAAATACTCTCCGTGTGTCAATCGGTTGTCAGTAAAATAAAAAAAGATTTTTTCAGCTTATATATTTATGTTAAGTTGTTTCACCTTTGATTAACTTTATTGGTAGCTTCCATTCTATTTGGGATTCACTTTCACCATTGATTTGTTTCATTAAAAGTTTAATTGCCAAATCTGCAATTTCTTTAACTGGCTGCTGAATGGTACTTAGTTCCGGCAATAATATTCTGGTTGTTTCTGTACCATCGTAGCCAATTACTTTCAAATCGCCAGGTATATTTATGTTCCTCCTCTTTGCTTCTCTAATCACATTGGCTGCTATAAGATCATCACTTGCAAAAATACCATCAACATTTGGGTTCTCATCAAATAACCTTTCTATAATGTTGTCACCAATTATATAAGTGCGCGGATGAAATTGATTCTCTTTCATAACATCTTCATATGCTTCCCTTCTTAAATTAGCAGGCGTTTCCAAAGAAGGTGAACCGTTAATATGAATAATCTGTTTACAGCCTTTATCAATTAATAATCGAGTTGCCTTTTTCCCACCATCATAATTATCACTGGAGACAACAGGGATATTTTTAGACAAATATCGATCAATGCCTACCAGTGGAAGATGTTGGTTGTTATATTCTTCTATTCCTCTGTTATGGGCTCCTGCTATAATCCCATCAACCTGGTGCCTTTGCAGCATTTTTAGGTAGTCCTTCTCTTTATCTTCACGACCTTGACTGTTGCATAACAATACTCTGTAACCTAATGATTCACAGATATTCTCTAAATGGAAAATCAGCTGTCCATAAAAGGGATTGTTTGTGGTTGGAAAAATAAGGCCGATGATATAAGTCTTTTTAATAAAGAGTGACCTTGCTATTTCATTTGGCTGATAATTTAACAGTTCCACAGCCTCATGTACCTTTTGTCTTGTCTTATCACTTATGTACCCCCTATTATTTAATACCCTTGAGACAGTTGTCCGAGAAACACCAGCTTTATCAGCAACATCACCTAATTTTACTTTTTGAATTTCATTCTCGTTTATCTTCCTCACTATTCATCACCTTTACTAATTCTTTTTTGCTGTAACAAACTTTTACTAACCTTAAAACTTATACACTAAAATATAACAATTTCTACTATATATAATAATTGAAAACCAAAAGAAAACAATACAAATGATGTTGAGGTTTATTACAAGTAGTGTATCAGAAATAGTATTTGTATTGCAAAATAATGTTTTAAGTTGACTGAGTCAAGTACTTGTAGGAGAATTTTTTAGTCCCTTTTTTGTATGGTTTTCGTCCATTGTTTGGTAACGATTTCAAACTTATACATCTTCTTGTTTCTACTTATTTTTGTCTTTTTAAAATCCTCGTAATCCTTTTAAAGCATCCGTAATCGGTTTTAAGATAGCTTGTTTTAAATACCCTAAGTTGTCCCTAGTTGCTTCTGCAGCGCTGTCTTTTAACTTCTCTACGAAATGTTTAGGCGGCTTTTCTTCTTTGTTATTCAGTGTTAATTCCTGCGTCTGTTCAAGTATCCCATGTAGCGTTTTAACCTCCAGTTTATCTTTCAAAGCGACCATAATATTAATGAATTTATCGAGCCCCTTTTCACTCCAGCTACTTCCATTTTTAAGTCGTCTAGCGAACACGCTCATCGTTCCTTCTCCCCATTGGACGGAATCCTGTTGTGTCTATACCTTTTCCTTTTAATCTTTCGCAATAATCTCCCAATGCATCTGGATACTGAGATAGCTGAGCTATTAACTCTTCCAACCGTTCTTCTCTCTTTTCATTTTCAAGCGTACCCACCGCACTGTTTAACTCTGTCATGAAACCTTCCCAGTCATAGTTCGCTAGTTTCTTTCGGATAGAACGGTATCTTGAATGTTCACGAAATAAGCGCTGTACATCACGTGCAACGTAAAATCGGTCAATGACAAAGGTTGCGTTATGCTGGAAATAATCCCGACACGATGTAACCCACTTCGCTCCATCCCCGTTGATAACGAGATGATGCTTGGTAGGATTGTACTCGTAAGTCGTCATTAAATACTGTTCAAATTCTTCCCAGAATGGAAGCTTTCCTTCATGGAATTCGACTTTTTCAATATACATTAAAAATACCCTATACAAGAGACTTTTTAGTGTCTACTCTATAGGGTACATATTATACTTTCCGAGTTCTTTTAGTTAGATGTTAATAGAATCAACTTTACTTATCACTATTAAAGAATCTATTGCTTCTGCCATTTCCGCATAGTTCATCTTCAGTAAAAGAAATTCGAAATGCGGCCTCTAGTTGAAAAAAAGATGCAGCATAACGATACTCTTCCAAACCAAAAACATATAATTTTTCTTCTTCTGGAACAAGCATAGGCGATTTTTGTCTCGTACGTTTCAGCATGGAGAGCATGTACAAGGAGGCTCTCCATTACTTCATCAGTAAAAGATTTTTCAGTGTAAGTTCCGCACAAAACTGTTGATAAAGAATTCATATCAAAAAAACAGGTGATAGAAGGATTTTTTACCCTCAGGTATTGTCTATTTTTATTAATGGTCGGGTATTTATAAAAGTATTCCCATACTCAATACTATTCCCTTTTTATCATTGAAGAGTCTATCTTGTCTAATTATTCGATAATTAATCACTAAGTCGTTAACTCGTTTGTAGTACCACGAATAATCAATTCTGTAGACATGACGATTCTTTGCTTTACTTTCTTCGGTTTTTCTATCTCTTCCACTAACAATTCAACTATTTTCTTACCCATTTCATCAATAGGCTGGGATACAGTAGATAATTGTGGATAGCACATTTTAGAAAGAATAGAATTGTCAAAACCGATGACTGAAATATCGGTTGAAATATCAAATCCCGATTCACGCACTCCTTGCATCGCGCCAATTGCTAGTGGCTCTGTTGATGCAAATATAGCAGTTGGCGGCTCTTTTAAATTTAACAAGTTAATAGCTGTTTCTCTTGCGTCCATATACGTTATATTATGAACAGAAACATAATCTTCGTTAAATAATATGCCAGATTGCTCAAGCGCTTTCTTATATCCCTCAAGCCTCTCTCTCGTTACAGAAAAGTAAATATCCTCCGTAATCATAGCTATCTTTTTATGTCCTAATTTCACTAAATAACAAACCGCTTCGAACGCCCCCAAAAAGTCATTCACCATTACTGTATTCACAGTCAAGGCAGGGACTTCACGGGAAAGAATGACAAAGGGGATTTCACTCTCCCTCAATTCTTTTAATGCATCTTTATTTTTTAAACCCGTCGCTACGATGATACCGTCAATATATTTCTTTTTTAAAATAGAAACATATTCCATTTCCTTTTCTAAATTGTTGTCCGTACTACAAATCATCAAACTATAGCCAAATTTTCTACCATGATCTTCTATCGTTCTTGCAATCTCCGCGATGAAAGGATCCGCTATATTCGGAATTAGAAGGCCGATTGTTTTAATACGCTTCTTAACCGATGCGACAACACTAGGCTGATAATTTAATTTTCGCATCGTGTCTTCTACCTTTTTTTTCGTCTTTTCACCAATTTTACCCGTATTATTTAATACTTTAGAAACAGTAGAAATTGCAACACCTGCTTCTTTAGCTACATCATATATAGTTGGTTGTTTCATGTTTGTTTCTCCTTCTCAACCTTTTAACATATGTAATTCACATTACTGATAAAACCTATGACAACTTCTATAATATACCATCATTGTTCCTTTGTCATTCAACCCAAAAAAGCAAGCATTCGCTTGCTTTTTTCTACATAGCTTTCTTACTCAAGGGTTTTCTTTCGTTTTTTTCTACCCAATACCTTTCAATTTCTTCTAACGTTTTCCCGCTTGTTTCTGGAACCAATTTCCATACGAAAATGAATGCAAGGATACACATAACACCATATATCCCATACGTCATTCCAGCATTTATTGCTAGTAATGAAGGGAAAGTGGACGAAATTAATAAGTTAGATCCCCAGTTTGCTGCCGTTATGATTGCCATTGCTTGACCACGTATTTTATTTGGAAAAATTTCCGAAGCTACTACCCACATAAGAGGTCCCCATGAAAGGTTATATGTTGCAGCATAGAATAAAATAAGTACGAGGGCCATCATTCCCATTGAATCCATAAAAGCAAGAGTTGCAACTCCTAACATTCCAATTGCCATCCCAACAGAACCGATAAGTAATAATTTTTTTCTACCTACCTTATCTACAAACATAATAGCTATGAAAACGAATACAAGATTAACAACACCTAATAATACGGTTTGCAACATGGAACTATCTGCACTAAAGCCTAAGTTTGCAAAAATACGTGGTGCATAATATAAGATTACATTAATCCCCACAAATTGTTGTCCAAACGCAAGTAAAATCCCAACGACAATGACAATTTTCCCATAAGAAAAAATTTGTCCAGTTGTTGTCTCCATCGACTTTTTGATTTCATAATATGTTTGCATGGCTTGTTCTTTTGTTTCATTCACTTTTGATAAAATTTTAATCGCTTCTTTATCTCTATTTTTAGAAATTAAATAACGCGGTGTTTCTGGAACCAAAAATAATAAACAAAAGAATAAGATAGCTGGAATTGCTTCTGAAGCAAACATATACCTCCAACCAAGATCATTAATCCACTCAACTGCTTGTCCGGAAGCTATTCTGTAGTTTACAAAATATACGAGTAATGTACCAAAGATAATAGCCAAGTTATTTAGTGTTACTAATCGTCCACGTATATTTGCAGGAGCTGTTTCACTAATATATAATGGCCCCAGGCCAGAAGCAAAGCCAACACCTATACCACCTAGAATTCTATAGATGTTAAACATAATAAATAATCCTATCGTCGGCTCGTCTTTTGTGAAAAATAAAAATTCTGGATATGCTGATAATAAGGCAGAAATAAAGAATAAAACCGCAGCAATCATAAGCGTATTTCTGCGACCAATTCGATTGGAAACAAAACCACTAATAATCCCACCAATAATACAACCAATCAGTGCACTAGATACGGTTAATCCATGGAAAAACGTATTCAAACCTAAACTATCAATAAAGTAAACTTGCAAAGACTGCTCCGCTCCAGATATGACCGCAGTGTCATAACCAAACAATAGACCACCTAAAGCTGCAATTATTGTTAAGTAAATAATATACTTCACGTGAGGTTTCATTCTTATTTAACTCTCCTTTATATTTGATCACATCGTATGTATCAGCTTTGTAAACAGTTTCAAAATATTATGGATTAATATTGAAACTGTTTAACGATTTAACTTAAACTTACTTTAGCTACATCATACGCTTTTAATTTTTCTAAAGAATCTTTGTAGTACATTGTTACTTCCTCTAAATAATTTCCATCTTTCATAGGTGTAAATGGATTTGGACCAGCAGCTACCATCTCCATGATAATTGGTCCCTTATAATCAATCTCATGCAACGCTTCCACTTGTGCCTTAATATCAATATGACCATTACCAATTGCTTCCCTATTTGAATCAGCTACATGGTATACACCTAATTTTTTCCCTGCTTCTTTAATAGCTTCAACAGGATTTGCTTCTTCAATGTTCATATGGTAAGAATCTAGTAAAGCATAGAATTTTTCAAATTTTACTTCATCTATTAATCGTAATGCTTCTTTAGCCGTAACAATTTGATGATTTTCATAACGATTTAATACTTCATATACAACTTCCATATCCAATTCTTCTGCTTTTTTAAGTATCTCTGATACACTACTTATGAGCAATTTCCAATCTTTAGTAAAATCACCACATCCTTGTGTTTTACCAACATCACCATGTACACAAATTCTTTCCGCACCAATCTTCTTAGACCAAGTAATTAAATCTAAGAAATAGTTTACAGCATTCGTACGGATTTGTTCGTCAGTACTTGAAATGTCCACATTATCTGGTGTCACAGACAAAATTTTTAAATCATACTTCTTCAAAGTAGCTACTAGCTTCTCCGGATCTTGAGACAAATCGCCTTGAATTTCTACACCTTCTACACCAATCTCTTTGGAAATTCTACATTTCTTCTCGAAAGATATATCTCCAAAAGTCCATACTGTAAGCCCATAATCTCTAGTCATTATTTTCCCTCCATATCTAAATGCCTTATATGTTTCTATTAAACGAAAGTCTTTTCTCCAACTTTAATCGGACAATTCATTTTGACAGAATCGATACTAGCTAATGCGATTTTCAAAGCCCATACAGCATCTTCCGCATTGACTACTGTTGGTTCATTGCTGATAACAGAATTGGTAAAACTTCTTAACTCGCTTACATAAGCATCGAATAACAAATCTTGATCATATCGACAAGTATCGTAACTTGCACCATTTTTGTTATACCTAATCATGTTAGATTTTCGGATACCGCCTGTAGTAAGCATGCCCTCTGACCCAAATACTTCTGCTCTAACATCATAACCATATACAGCTTGGAAGTTAGCATCAGCAGTCGCTATCGCTCCATTATCAAATTTTATATTTACAACCGCGGTATCTAATAGTCCTTTTTCTTTTAAGTCTGGTCTGATTAAAGCATCTGCAATCGCATACACTTCAACAGGTTTAGCTCCTGGATTTAAATACATTAATGTATCAAAATCATGAATTAACGTTTCTAAAAAGATTGTCCATTCTTGTATCGATTCCGCTCTATTTAACTTAGGATCTCTTGTATTTGATCTAAGTAGTTGTGGTGTTCCTATTTTACCTGCTACAATCTCTTCATGTGCAGATCGAAAACCATTTTCAAATCTTCTATTGAAACCAACCTGCACTAGATTCTTATTTCCTTCTATTGCTTGTAGAATACGATTCGCTTCTTCCATATTAATTGCCATTGGTTTTTCACAAAACACTGCTTTCCCTTGATTTATAGCGGCAAGCACATTACAAGCATGCGTTCTTGCAGGAGAAGCGATTACAACAGCTTCAATATTTTCATCCTTAATTAATTCCGTTGGGTCTGCGAATGTTTTCGCAGCTACTTCTAGCTTGTCTAACAAATTCTCTGCAGCACCTGGAACCGGATCTGCAACCGCATACAAATTAGCATTCGGTATACGATTGGCTATCGTTTCTCCATGAAATGCCCCCATTCTCCCAGCGCCTATCAGTCCTATATTTAGTTTTCTCATCGTTATTCCTCCCATTTCAACCGATTTAAAGAAAGAACTTTCTCTAAAAATATTAAACAATAAAAGATAATACATTGTTGTACTTAAAACAATAAGGAAAGCTCTTTCCTTATTTGATATTGTAAGCATTTTCATAAAGGAAGTCAACTTATTTTGTTCCAACCTTCACATAAAACAATAAACATAACCAAAATAATAATGTTTCAGTAACTAAATTATCCATAGAGTATGAATTTTATAGGCTTCTAAACACCGAAAAAGCAGTTTTTGATAAACTCTTATCAAAAACTGCCAAAAAAACTATTTTTTTGGGCAACCACTCACATTAAGTGGAATAATAGATAATTAAAAAAAACAGACAATACTCGAGCCTTCTTCTCTCTCAGCTTCTACCTGCTTTTTGAACATAATTTTCCAAAACTCCAAAATAATTTTAAACGATTTTTCCCAATAATGAAATTACTATCTCTCTTTACATTCTCGTAAGGAATTCTAATTAACTTTCTATTTAACACTTCCAGCAGTAAGTCCTTGTAAGAAGAATTTTTGAACAAACAAGAAAACAATGATAAGTGGTGCACTAGCCATGAAGGACAGAGCCATTAACGCGTTCCACTCTGTTGTAAACTCTCCAATTAACATTCCAATCCCAATCGTTAACGGACGAGAAGCAATGGAGTTCGTTAACATTACAGCAAACAAGAATTCATTCCAAGCTAAAATAAACGTATAAACAGCCGTAGAAATTAATCCTGGTAAACTAGGAGGTAAAATAATAAAGAAAAATGTTCGAAACGGTCCGCACCCATCCATTTTCGCTGCTTCATCTAACTCCCTTGGAATCGTATTGATGAAATCACGTAACATCATAATAGAAAATGGTAAAGCGAATGAAGTATACGCTAAAATTAGCGCCCAATACGTATCATATAAACCAACTCTTGAAACGAATAAGAAGTAAGGAATGACTAATAGAACCATAGGAAACATTTGCGTTAGTAAAATATAAATTAACGCTGTTCGTTTTCCTTTAAATTCAAAACGAGAAAATCCATACCCAGCAAGTGCAGCAAAAAGCACACAAATAAACGTAACAGCAATAGCTATGATGTAACTGTTAAGAAATAGTCGCATCAAATCTTGATTACTAAAAACCTTTGCAAACGCCTCCCACGTAAACTCCGGTGGTAGCAAACTTAATGGTACAGCAAATACGTCCGGGTTAGATCTGAACATGACACTGATCATCCACAGAATCGGTACTAGGGCGATACTACCTAATACGATAATAGATAAATAGGTTGCGACTCTTCCTCTTTTCGACATGAACTAGTCCTCCTTACTAATCGATTTCCGAACATAAAATAATGATAACGCAACCATAACTAATAGCATAAATAACGCCGTTGCAGATGCATATCCAAAGTCTAGTTTTCTAAATGCAAATTGATAAATATAAGTAGATAAAATCTCTGTACTATTCATTGGACCTCCACCTGTCATAAGGAAAACAAGATCAAACGCGCGGAAGTTCCAAATAAATTCTAATGTTGCTAGTGTTAAAATAATATTCTTCAATGATGGAATCGTAATATAAAGTAATCTCTGAAAGAAACCAGCTCCATCCAATTCTGCCGCTTCGTATAAATCTTTTGGAATTGTTTGAAGACCCGCTAATAACATAAGCATCATGAATGGAAAGCTACGCCAAACGTTGGCTATGATAATCGATGCAAGAGCAGTGTTTTCATTTCCTAACCACGCTGTTTGTGCTAACGTATCCATCCCAAACATACTTAGAAAATGGTTAATAAGACCAAATGGATTAAACATTAACATAAAAATTGCGGCAACCACAGTCGAAGAGGTTAACCATGGAAAAATTAACACTGAACGAAATACGGCACGAAACTTCGTATTAATCTGCTGGTTTAATAAAAGAGCAAACGTCATTCCGATAATAAAGCTAAAGGCAACACTGACAATGGTAAAAATAATCGTATTGATTAATGATTTCCAAAATAATGGATCTACAAAGAAACGTGTATAGTTTTCTATCCCTGCAAATATAGGATTATCTGTATTGGAGTAGTCATAGAAGCTCATAATGATCACTTGATAGAGTGGATAAGCTGTTAATAGTAATAACAGTAAAAGTGCAGGTAGGATGAAGGATATTTTCTTAAAATAATCAAAATATTGATTTTGGTATCCATTGTTTTTCATAATGTACCTCCATTTTAGGAAGGGCTCGCTTTAGAACCCCTCCACCATTTCTTATTTTCCTAGTGCTTCATTCCAATATGAAGCTGCATCATCAAGTGCTTCCTGTGCAGATTTCCTACCAGATAGATAGTTTTGAACTTCATTTGTGAACTCTTTCTTCAGATCATTTGCATCTGGAAGATAATGATCAATTACTTCCACGCGATCCGAGTTCTTAAATGTATCCACAAATACACTTAAGTAAGGATCTTCTTTGAATAATGGGTCTTCCATTGTTTTCGTGTTATAGGGGAAGAATCCAGTTGCCTTATCCCATATCAACTGTCCCTCTGCACTACCCATGAATTCTAGGAATTTCCATGCAGCTTCCTTATTTTTACCTTTCGATGTAAGAGCCAAGACGGACCCTTGTACAGTTGTCCCTGACTGTTCTCCTTTTGGTAATGGAGCTATGCCAAAGTCTAAATCAGGATTTAAATTTTTCTGGATCGTTACTCCCCATGGACCTTCAAACATAAATGCAACGTTTCCTGCTGAGAAATTTGCTCTCTTTTCTTTTTCCCCTGCATTAAATTCACCTGGGGTTGTTATTTTATGTGTATTAATCAGATCATTTAAAAACTCTAGGCCTTTAACTCCTTCAGGTGAGTTAAATACAGCTTTACCGTCTTCCAGAATCTTGCCGCCAGCCTGAACAATAAATGGCATTACCTCATAAATGACGGCAGTTGGAGGCTCTACAGCTAAGTTTCCTGTTAATGCATAGCGGTTGTTTTCAGGATCTGTTAGTTTAATAGAAGCATCCACAAATTCTTCCCATGTAGTTGGCACTTCTACATCAGCTTCTTCTAGTAATGCTTTATTATAGAACATCGCAATATTTCCATTTGTAATTGGCATACCATAAATATGTCCTTTGTATTCCTGTAACATTGGACCTTCTAACTGTTTTAGCTGTTCTTCTGGTAATTTTGCAAGATAGTCATCAATTGGATCAATAATTCCTGCTTCTGCAAACTCAATTATCCACGAACCGGCTGGGGTAACGATATCTGGGGGATTTCCAGATAAATCTAAAGTTAGAATTTTATCATGTTCTTGCGCAAATGGAATATCTTCAATAATTAATTCAATATCTGGATGTTTTTCTCAAATGCTTCTTTTACTTGATTGATTCTTTCAGCACCTTGCTCATTCACCCAGTGCTGTAACCAAGTAATTTGTGTTTTTCCATCTTCTGTTTTTTCTTCAGCTGCTTTTGTGGATCCTTCATCTTCTGACTTATTTGCTGTTGATGGCGGACTACATGCTGCTAGAATAAAAATAGCTATAATGAATAAGAAAAATAACTTTTTTATTTTCATCCTAAATTCCCCTTCGCATTTATATTTTTACTATTAGAAATCGCCAACAAAACTTTGATTTTATTTTAATTGCAATAAATCTTTTACGTCTATCAGATTAAACGAAGATTTCAAATCAATAAATGGTTGCATGTATTCCCGGAACGCTAGTGTAGGCAATTGATTAGCATCATCCCAAAAGTGCGATGGTAGCCCCCTTTCCTTCCCATAGATATGGGATAAAGGAACAGATTTTATTTTTATTTCGTAAGGGGTATAATTCACTCTTTCCATCCCTACCATCTTTCCTGTTTCACCAGCTAATGCGATTGTAATGGCCTCCTTTCCGATTAATTCTGCCTCTTCTAAATCAAGCTGCGCTCCAACGGAACATGTATATATACTATTTGGTATTGTTATATTCGTTTTGATTGCGATATGCTGTTGAATCTCATTTGCAATCTTGTAGCTAATTCCACCATTATATTTATTTCTAGGATTGTTCTGATTAATCTCTGATTTGAGGTGATGTATATTCATATGATCAGGTACTAATAGAATAATAGACTGATTACTTTTTATAGCTTTCTCCACATCTTCTAAAATTTTCTCCATTTCCCACTCTTTTTCTGACAAATACGCAAGAACTGGAAAGTCTCTCTTTCTAGCTGCTCCAGCCGCCATTAACCACCCTGAGTTTCCACCCATTACTTCGACAATCTCTATTTGATTTCTGGAACGAAACGATTGAAAGTCTATCTCAATTCCAGTAAGTATTCGATCAAGACTGATTGCTGCTGAGATAAATCCAGGTGTATGGTCTGTTCCCTCAATATCATTGTCAATCGTCTTAGGAATAAAAATACACTGAATATCCAACTTTCTATTTTTGCAAATTTCATAGATTTTCGTAATTGTAACAGCAGACCCGTTCCCACCAATGTAGAATAAAACATCAACATTCAGTTCATCTAATCGGGTAACTATTGTCTGTAACTCTTCTTCAGTTAATTGATACCTTGAACCGCTTAAGAAAGCTCCCGGTTGATGTTTAATCGCATTAAGCTCGCTGGCAAGACCATTTAGATCGATTAACTCATTGTTTAGAATACCTTCCATTCCATTGATTGATCCGTAAATTTTGTTTATTCCACTACTAACAAGCGCTTCCATTACAACCCCATATAAAGTAGCGTTAATGACAGGTGTTGGTCCTCCTGATTGTGCAACCAAAATATTCACAACAAAACCACCTCTCTGTTAATCTGCTATTATTACATTTAATTCTTTTTCTAACTTTCGTTTATCTTCCATCTGAATACCACTATCAACAATAAGAGAATGGTTACGTTTAAGTGGCGAAATTTGAAAAGAACTTATTTTTCCAATCTTCGAAGAGTCCAATAACCAGTACACTTCTTTCGCTGATGCTAGTAAGCCCTTTTTTACATCCGTTTCAAGAATATCATTACATGTAAAACCATGAGATAGAGATAAACCAGATGCAGCAATAAATAGTTTGTCTACATGAACTGATGAAATAGTTTGTTCCATCATAGAACTAACCATAGTAGTTGACTTCGAACGAAATACTCCACCCAGAATAATTTTCGTAACAGCATGATTTGTTTCCAATACCTCAGCTATATTTAGTGCAGTTATCAGTACTGTTAATTTTTTATTATTCGGGATTGTTTTAGCAAACTCATATATGGTTGAACCTGCATCTAATAAAATACTTTCACCATCTTGAATTAGAGTTATAGCTTTATTTGCAAGCGCTTTCTTTTTTGTGGGATTTAATTTAACTCGTTCCGAAAAACGTTCATTTAAGTAAGTAAGTGAATCATGTTGCACTTGCTTTTCTTCAATGTCTTCCTCTTTCCATATGACCCCCCCATGCACCTTTTTAATATTTGCAGTTTGTTTTTCAAGGATTTCTATATCTTTTCTTGCGGTAACAACAGAAACCTTGAATGTATCTGCAACTTCGTTAATGCTAACTACAACCTTTTCCTTAATATAACTAAACATTAATTGTTGCCTTTTTGTTACAAACATATTTCTCACGCTTTCTTTTATTTACTTTTTTTTATTTTAAACGATCTTTTTGTTTTTGTAAATGTAAAAATATTTTTTATTTATTTTTTTAAGTTATTTTTCTTTATTTTCTGATACTTTTTTCTTAATATGTTTGTTTAAAACAAATAACTCCAGATCTATACTGGAGTTATTTCCTTGCACTTATATCTGTTAAAGTACATATTCATCTAGACATTAAACTCCCCTACACTATTTTGTAGAGTGAGGATCCAACAACACCTTATACCCTTCCTTATTCATCACAATTTCAAAACCTTTTTTCCATTCCTCCAATGGGAGTTTATTAGAAATTAACGGACGAACATTCACTTGTCCAGCTTCCAATAATTGAAGCGCTCTTGCCCATGATGTCGGTTCAGAAGCATAGCTGTTCGTTATATTAATTTCTTTCATTAAAGCTAAATCATGATCGAATTCAATTTTCTTCCCATATAATCCTACTTGTACGTAAAGACCCGTTTTCTTCAACAAATGTAAACAGTTATCCGCTGATGGTGCTGCACCTGAACATTCGAATGCAACGTCATAAGTTCCCATCACGCTTTTTAATTTTTCTCGATCCTTTTCGTCGTCAACTACTATGGTATCTTTTGCTCCAAGCTCTAAAGCAAGTTTCAATCTACTTTTATCCTGAGTGGTTCCAACTACAACAACATTTCCTCCACTTGCCTGAGCTACCTGTAATGTTAAAAGTCCAATTGTACCGGGTCCTGACACTATTACATTATCTCCCGCTTTCACTGTCGCTCTTTCAATCACACTTCGGACAATACAAGCTAATGGTTCACTAAGTGCAGCTTCATCCATACTAATATTTTCTGGAACTTTATAAGCAAGTTCTGCAGGTATTGCTACATACTCAGCGAACGCACCGTTCACACCAGATCCAATTGATTTTCTGTCCGTACACAACATAAGCAGTCCATGTTTACAGTAATAGCATCCCCCACAAGTAACTGCAGCAGTATGTGAAACCACTCGATCGCCTTTTTTGAAATTTGCAACATTATCCCCAACTTCTTCCACATAACCAGAGTATTCATGACCTAAAACGACAGGGTAATCTGCCGGATATTCATCCTCTACTATATGTACATCTGTACCACAAATACCTGTTGCATGTACTTTTACTTTAAGTTGATTTTCCTTTATTATTGGAGACTTTATATCGTCAAGTCCAATATTTTCTGCTCCTAGTCCTTTTTTGATTAATGCCTTCATTATATTTACCCACCTCCAAATTTATATATGAAACTATCTCTCGTACAACCTTCTTTTGTAAATAAGCCTGTCTCCCATACCCGATCCTAAAATAACTCCCATGACAATTAGAATAAAACCAAAGAAATGAGCGATGGAAATTTGCTCTCCAAGAAACAAGAAAGAACCTAGCAGTGCAAAGAAAGGCGATAAATTCATGAATATAGATGATTTCCCTGGTCCAATAAATTGAATCGCATGATTGTATAGGAACTGACCAATTGCTGTAGCAAAAATTGCAGAAGCGAGAAAAACCCCCCAGCCCAGTATCGTACCATTTTGCAAACTAGCAATTCCATTCGGCTCCATCACCAAACTGATAATAAATAACAACAAGGATCCTATCAGTAGAGTAGATCCTGTAACTAATCTAGCTCCCATCGTTTCCGTTGCTTTTTTAATGTAAATGAAACTTATTGCTTGGAAAAGAACAGCAAGGAATATATAAATATCACCAGCATTCAATGCTAAGCCATTTATGTTTCCAACAAGAATAACAAAGGAAACACCCACTAATCCAAAAATGATGCCGATTATTCTCAAAACCGAAAGCTGGTCTTTTAACATCTTAACTGCAAGGATGGACGTAAAGAGTGGAACCGTTCCTAAAACCAAACCAGCATTAGAAGCCGTTGTTTGTGTCAATCCGACCGACAGAAAGAAATGATGGCCGGCTATTCCAGTAAGCGATATAAGGAAAATATAATAGAACTCTTGCCTGTTAGGTAATCGAACTTGTTTCGTACCCCAGAGAATAAAATAGACAACCATAGCCGCTAAGAAAATCCGTAAAGAAGTAATCGTCACTGCTGAAAATTGTCCCACAATCACCTTAATTGCAACAACATTAAATCCCCACATGACCATTACAAAAACGAGTTGCCCATACATGAGCGAATTCCTCATCCATTTCCCTTCTTTCATTACCCTTAACCATTACTAATAAGCGTTCGTCAGATGGTTTAATCTAAACCTTTACATGCAAAACTATACTTATCTCACATTAAAGTCAATTTTAAATACTATGACAAAAAGGATGAAATACTCATCCTTTTTGTTAAACTTTATTAATTACACGCACCTGATTACTTGAACCAAACAGTCTCATCTTTTCTTTTACAACCTCAGCTATCGCATCCATTCCAGGTACAAGGATGGACTGTGGGTTATATAAATCCTTGTCTTTTTCTAAAATTTCTCGAACCGTGTTAGCCCAAGCCTGATTACATTCTGTATTAACATTGATCTTCGCATGACCAAGTTCAATTGATTTCTTAATTTGATTTTCTGGAATACCCGAACCACCATGTAATACAAGTGGTACATCCGTAAGCTCTGATATTTCCTTCATTTCAGTAAACCCAAGCTTCGGTTCACCTTGATATGGGCCATGAACAGATCCTAGTGCAGCAGCTAGCGCATCAATATTCGCTTCATTAACGAGACGAACACATTCTTTGGGATCTGCATATTTCACCCCACCAATAATGCCATCTTCATTTCCACCAACTGACCCTACCTCAGCCTCCACAGAAACTCCTCTAGCATGTGCATATGCAACAACTTCTTTTGTTAACTCAACATTCTTTTCAATCGAAAATTTGGAGCCATCAAACATGACCGAGCTATAGCCTGCATCAATTGCTTTCTTACAGCTTTCCACGCTTAATCCATGGTCTAAATGCATCACAACTGGAACAGTAATGTCCATTTCTGCAACCATTTTTTTTACGGTAGAAGCAATTAATTCAAATCCACCTAAATAGTCTACGATTCTATCTGAAGAAGCGATGATTACCGGTGAATTTTCTTCTTCTGCAGCTTTTAAAATGGCTTGTACCCATTGAAAATTGTTCATATTAAATTGGCCAACTGCATAATGTTCATCTTTTGCTTCTTTGAGTATTTCTTTCATCGATACAAACATTCAATCACTCCTCCCTCTTCTAATTTTAGTGAAATTTGCTCACATTAATTTATAGTTAGTTTTTCCAACAGCTTCACTTTAACCGGCTTACCACTCTCTAGAGATTCTTTTGCTGCCATTGCAATTCTTTGTGCCATAATCCCGTCTTTAAACGTACAGGAAACTTCCGAATCATTTGTAATAGCTTCAAAGAATTCTATAACTTCTTTGATATATGCATCATTATATCTTTCTAGGAAGAAATGTAATGGCTTGTCTTCTTTTACACCATCTTTTGATAAAAATTCTACTCTCGATTCTGTTTCATTTTTGACATTTGCAGAACCTTTAGAACCAAATGCCTCCAAACGTTGATCATAGCCATATGCAGCTTGACGACTATTATCGATTACACCAATAGCTCCATTTGCAAACTTTAATGAAATAATTGCTGTATCAATATCTCCAATTTTCCCGATCTCAGGATTTACTAATGAAGCTCCTTGAACAAAAACTTCTTCTACCTCTGAACCTGAAACAAAACGTGCCATATCGAAGTCATGAATAGCCATATCCATAAATAGTCCACCTGAGGTTGAAACATATTCTAAGGAAGGTGGCTCAGGGTCTCTTGAGGTAATTTTTAAAATATGCAAATCACCGATTTCTTTCGCTTCTACCAATCCTTGTACTTTGCTGTAGTTTCGGTCAAATCTTCTATTAAATCCAATCTGGAATTTAACACCAGCCTTTTTAACCACCTCAAATGCTTCCATCGTTTCCTTATCGGAAAAGCTGATTGGTTTTTCACAGAAAATATGTTTTCCCGTAATAGCCGCTTCCTTGATAATTTCTATATGCGTGTTCGTTGGGGAGCAGATAAAAATGGCATCGATTTCTGGATCATTTAGAATGTCTTGGTAACTCTTCGTTAGTTGCTCAGCTCCTGAAGTTTCGAACCATTCTCCCAGATGATCGATAAAAACATCTGAAACCGTCTTAACACGGACGTTTGGTAAATTTTTTAGATTACTCACATGTAATTTTCCAATTCTTCCTGCTCCTATAACTCCAACTATAATTTCTTTTTCCAGCATTTTTAAAACCCCTTTATCTTTATTTACGAATAATTAATTTATTTAGCAAGTATTAGTGGTGAGAATACAACATACGCACCAATCATTACAATAATAACGATAGCACTCACTAATTTTCGATGTTTCCATGGATTTAAATCAACTTTATTTAACTCTTGGTTAAATGTAAATGGTGTAGTCAATGGGCTGATTCTACCAACTAACCAAAGGATTAATACATCTAGTAGGAACAAAATACTTAATGTATATAAATAATGAATTTCTGGTAAAAAGAAACTTACAAATCCGTAGGCAATAATGTGGAAAATAAAAGTTATTTTGGCTCCACGTGCTGTAACATATTTGGAATAGAAACCTAACACAACTATTGCAAGTAATGGCATACTGTAAAGACCGTTAAACTGTTGAACAAGCGCGTATAAACCGGATGGAGCAAACGAGATTAATGGTGCAATAATAATTGAAATCAACCCTACAACAACTGTAACCATTTTCCCTGCTCTAGCAACTTGACGGTCGGTTGCATTCTTTTTAAATACTGGTTTATAGAAGTCTAATGTGAATAATGTTCCTGTCGCATTTAAAGAACCTACAAATGAACTCAAGATTGCGCCAAAAATAACAGCTCCGAAAATACCATAAGCCCATTCTGGTAACACTGCAGTAATTAATGTTGGATAGGCATTATCAGGATTACCTATAGAATCCCCAAACATATTAAACGCAACAATTCCTGGAAACACTAGGAATAAGGCACCGAAAATTTTGAAGAATGCCACATATAAAGCACCTTTTTGACCTTCTTTAAGATTTCTACCTGCAAGTGTCTTTTGTACAATCATTTGGTTCGTACACCAAAAGTATAGGTTATTAAAAAACATCCCTAAGAAAAGTGTTGGCCATGGAACGATATTGGAATCCACTGGTCCAATTGCATTTAATAATTCTGGTGAGTTTATTCTCACAAAATCAAGTCCCTCAAGAAAACTGCCATCACCTATTATTATTAAACCAATAACAGGGATCGAGAGTCCTCCAACAACTAACATTACACCATAAATAGAGTCACTGAATGCCGCTAATGATAAACCACCTACGAGTAAATAGATGAGACCAATGACACCAATGACAGCAGAAATAAGCGCAACTGCCACTAATGGCTCAACACCCAGTAATTCGTCCACCCGAAAAATTTTATTAAAAACAAGTGACCCCGAGTATAAAACAACTGGTAGAAATGCTGTCACATAAGTAAATATAAATAGAAATGAAACGATTCTTTTTGTCATGGTGTCATAACGAATTTCGATAAAGTCAGGTATTGTATCTACACCATATTGCATATATTTTGGTAAGAAAACGAGTGCTAAGAATACTAAAGCAATCGCAGCAGTTACTTCCCAAGCCATTACTTCCATTCCCGCTACATAACTTTGACCATTTTGGCCAACTAATTGCTCTGTTGATAGATTTGTCATGATAACTGTCCCAGCAATTGTAAATCCTGTTAAGCTTCGACCTCCAAGGAAAAAACCTTCAGCTGTCTTATTGTTAACTGCCCGACTTCTTATATATCCGTAAATCCCAATACCACCAACAATTAAAATGAAACTGAAGAGAACAAAGATATTCATGGTGTTACCTCCCTAAGATGGATAAAGAATTACCTGCTCTGTTTTAATATTTTTAAGCAATCTATCAACAAAAGAGCAACCCACTTGAAAATTAATTAAACGAAATTTTTTTGTGGTATAATCCCATCCATATATTTTTTTGCCATTAATGCATATTCAAAGGGATTTGCTTTTGCAGGATCTTGTTCTGCTTCAACGATAATCCAGCCTTCGTAATCGCTTTCATAGATTGTCCTTACTATTGGAGTAAAATCAATCATACCATCTCCTGGCACGGTAAAAGCACCTTTTTTAACACCTGTTAAAAAGCTATCATTATTCTCTTTGACCTCTTTTAAAACCTCTTCACGGATGTCTTTAAAGTGAATATGCTTAATACGAGATTGATGTTTTTGATAAACTCCATCCAAATCCTCACCAGAAAAAACGAGATGTCCGGTATCATAAAGTAATGAAACTTTGTCAGGATCTGTATTTTCCATCAGTCGATCAATTTCTTCCGTTGTTTGTACACCAGTACCCATATGGTGGTGATAAACAATTTTCATATCTTTTTCCCCAGCCAATTCACCGAGTCTGTGCAGACCACTTATTAATTTGTCCCATTCTTCATTCGTAAAAATAGGTTTTTCTTTAAAAAGTGGAGTGTCCATATTCCCTTGAATACTGCGACCTTGTTCTGAGACAACAATCACCTTTGCTCCCAGTTCATATAGGAAATCTCGATGGGCTATAAATTCTTTTTCGGTTTCTTCAAATGGCTTTGTTGTTAAAAAGGCACTGAACCACGCGCTTGCTACTTGAAGATTCCTCGGTTCTAAATATCTTTTTAAAGTATTAGGGTTTTTCGGATACTTATTTCCGATTTCTGTTCCAGTATATTGTGCGAGTGCCATTTCACTAATGCATTGTTCAAAACTATTTTCACTACCTAATTCTGGCATGTCATCATTTGTCCAAGCAATGGGTGCACATCCAAATTGGATTTTTTCATTTGTAGTCATATAAGTTAGCTCCTTATACTTTCTAATGATGGTATGTCAACGATTTCATTTGTATCAATGGATTTCTGTAAAGCGGTTGCAACTTTAGTACCTTGTAAACCATCAAACGCACTTACACCTGGCTGACGTTTCTCGTTAATACAAGTTATAAATTCTTTCATTTCATTAATAAAAGCTTCTTTAAAACGTTCAGGAAAATGTTGAGATGTTGGGCGAACCACACCATGCTCATTAAATACAGACACTAAATTCTTTTCTGGAATAGCAGCGATACGTAGCATGCCTTTTGTCCCGATTAGTTCTGTTTCTACATGATAGCCATGTGCCGCATTACGTCCTGCAACAAGCATTGCAATTGTTTTATCCTCTAATTGCATCATTGCAGCACCTGTCTCTAATTCATTCACTTCATCCAATTCTGGATATGCCGCATTTTTACCCAATGCCCATACTCGCTTCACTTCTTTACCTGAGAACCATCTCACTAAATCAATGTCATGAATCGACATGTCTGCAAATAGTCCACCACTATTACTTGCACCAGCAAATTTCACAAAGCTTTCAAGCCCCGAACTCGGATCAATTCCATAACAGCGAATTAATGTAAGTTCACCTAGCTCTCCATTATCAACCATTTCTTTTGCATATTGATAGGATTCGTCGAAACGTCTCATAAAGCCAATTTGGAACACTTGTTCAGGATGAGCATTTATGATTTCAACGGTTTTTTCAATATCTTCTATTTCTAGACCAAGCGGCTTCTCACTGAATACATGTAATCCTTTTTCGATAGCTAAACGAATTTGTTCTGTATGAAACCCTGAAGGAGATACAATACAAACAGCATCCACATTTGGGCTATCTACCATTTCTTCATATGTTAAGTAAGTTTCTTCAACACCTAGTTCAACTCTAGCAAATTCCAACTCTTCTTCTGCAATACTACAAGCGGCTGTTAATGTAGCCCCAGGGATATGGTTTGCTATATTCATAGCATGGGTTCTACCTAGTCTACCAAGTCCAACAATTCCTAATTTTATATCGCTCATTTTCTATTACCTCCGCGCTACACTGATGTTTGATAGTTATGTGGAAGCTTAAATTGGAATAGTAATTTAAGCTTCCTCACTATGTTAGTATTGTTTTGCTTTTTCTCTCATTTCTACCTTTTCTGCGTATGCTTTCTGAACCTTTTCACTTTCTGAAACCTCAGCTACACCTACATTCCACCAGCTCTCATAGCCCTCTGTCATGGTCTTTGGTAACACTTTCATTTCAATAAGCGTAGATGTTTCTTGCTTTTTCGCATCTTCTAAGGCAGCTTTTAATTCTTCTACGGTATTCGCACGATAAACCTTTGCTCCGTACCCTTCTGCAACTTTTGCATAATCAATATTTAAAATTTGGTTGTCATGTGTCCTGAATTCGGTGAAATAACTTCCACTACCATGACCCATTTGTAAATTATTAATACAGCCAAAACCAGAGTTATCGAATAACAATATATTTATTTTTTTATTATATTGTAGAGCTGTAATCAGTTCAGAGTGCATCATAAGGAAACTTCCATCCCCAACAAAGGAATATACTTCCTTGTCTGGATCGGCCAATTTCACACCTAATGCACCAGAAACTTCATATCCCATACAAGAGTAACCGTATTCAACATGATACGTATTTGTTGCAGTTGGATTCCAGATCCGTTGCATGTCACCTGGTAACGAACCTGCCGAGGTAACCACATTACTATTGGGTGATATCGTATCGTTTATTGTTAGTAATGCAGTAGTTTGAGCAAATTCTGTATTCAGTGCATCTGCATATTCATTTAATATTTCTTGAGTAAAGTGATCCTTTACTTCTGGATCAAATTGATCACGTTTAAATGAAACATTTCCTAAACGATTACGTTCAGCTGACCATTCTTCTTTTAAATCCGAAATAGTATTGCCAAACTCCGTTAAATAACCTTCCAGTAATGGAACAAGTTGCTCTAGTGTAGCTTTTGCATCTGCGACTACTTGGAATGCATCTAGTTTATATGCCTGCATCCGGCTAACATTAATATTTAAAAATTTAGCGGTTTCAAAATCAAAAGCAGTTTTGGAGGAGGTAGCAAAATCTGTATACCTTGTTCCAATACCGATAATTAAATCGGATTCTTTAGCCGCCTTGTTTGCTGCTAGCGTACCTGTAACCCCTAAGCCACCTAAATTATTTGGAAAGGTAGATTCAATAGTAGATTTACCAGCTTGTGTTTCTACTAATGGAATATGATGTTTCTCAGAGATTTCTATTAAAACTTCACGTGCCTCCGAATAATTAGCCCCACCACCTACTACGATGACAGGCTTTTTGCTTGATTTAATTAACACAGCTGCTCCATTTAATTCACGTTCCACTGGTGCTTTCCTATCTAAATAGTGAACGCGTTTTTCAAAGAACTTCGCATCATAATCAAACGCTTCCCCTTCTACATCTTGTGAAATACATACAGTTGCTGGACCTGCTTTAGCCGGGTCTGTCATAACTTCAAATGCACGAAGTAAGCTTGACATCAATTGTTCTGGACGAGTAACACGGTCCCAATATCTAGAAACCGGTTGTAATACATCATTCGTCGTTACTGCTGCACTATGTTCATGTTCTACTTGTTGCAGGACTGGATCCGGTTGTCTTGATGCAAATGTATCGCCCGGCAAAAATAATACTGGAATATTGTTCGCTAAAGCAGTTCCTGCAGCAGCTGCAAGGTTAGCAGAACCAGGACCTACTGAAGTCGTTACCGCATAAATTTTTTGACGAAGCTTTTGCTTGCTATAAGCAATAGCCGCATGTGCCATCCCTTGCTCATTCTTTCCTTGGAATACCTTCAAATGTCCAGGATCTTGTTCAAGGGCTTGCCCTATTCCAAGTACATTTCCATGTCCAAAAATGTTAAAGACACCTTCTACAAAAGGGAACTCTTTCCCATCAACATAGATATATTGTTGATTTAAAAACTTTACTAATGCTTGGGCGGTTGTTAGTCTTATCTTGTTTTCCATCTGATATCCGACCTTTCCCTTTACGATTACTAGGAAGTATGATTAAGCATTCACTGCAATTAATTCTTCAATTTCCTCTACAGTAGGCATTGCTTCGGAAGAGCTATGTTTAGAAACAACGATTGAAGCTGAAGCACTACCAAATTTTAATGCGGTTTCAATATCTTTCCCATTAATTAATGCATATAGGAAAGCTGAAGCATAAGAATCGCCTGCACCAAAGGTTTTCAACACTTTTGTCTTATATGCGTGACCGCGATAAATATCGCCAGCTTTTGTATAGGCATAAGAACCTTCAACACCATGTTTGATGACAATTAAATCAGATTGATGGTTAAATAAATGAGCAACCGTTTTTTGGTTGTCTCCTTCGCCTTCTTCTATGTTTTCCATCATATCGTATTCATCACGTGTACCAATCACAACATCTGACTGCTGCGCAACTAATGAATAATAGACAGCCGTTTCTTCTTTCGATTTCCATGTATATGGACGATAATCTAATTCAAAAATTACTTTTACATCATTCTTTCTTGCAAGTCCAACTGCTTTTATAACAGCTTCTCTAGAAGGGCTTTGAGCTAAAGCGGTTCCAGAAACTAATAAGACTTTAGCTTGTTTAATATAATCTTCATGTACTTCATCTTGATGTAGGTAAAGGTCAGCGACTTCTTCACGATACATTAGAATGCTACATTCTTCTGGACTTTTAATCTCTGTAAATGTTAGTCCAGCTTTACGTCCCTCTGTATCTACAACCATATTGGAAGTATCAATTCCTGTATCTGACATATATTTTTTTATGAAATTCCCATGTTGATCATCTGGAATCTTTCCGATAAATCCAGCCTTGAGTCCTAATTTAGAGCTTCCGATCGCTATGTTAGCTGGAGAGCCACCAACATATTTAGAAAAAGTCATCGTCTCTTCCATTGGACGGTTATATTCCGTTGCATTCAAGTCAATACATGCACGACCGATTGCAATAATATCGTATTCTCGATTATTGTTGAATTCATAACTCATGTTTATTTAACCCCTCTCGGTTGACGTTATTTTCGATCTAGAATCCATTCATGATCCGGATCATTATAGAATTTCCAGACTTTTTCTGGTCCCGCCATCACATTTAAATAATAAGAGCTATACCCATCCGGAACGCCTACTGGATGATAACCTGCTGGCACAAGAACTACGTCTCCGTTTTCAACGGTCATCGTTTCATCAATCGAACGATCGTCTGTATATACACGTTGGAATACAAACCCTTGTGGTGGATCCATTTCATGATAATAGCTTTCTTCTAAAAATGATTCATGTGGCAAGTTTTCTTGATCATGTTTATGTGGCGGATAACTTGACCAGTTTCCTGTTTCGGTGAATACTTCAACAACTAGTAAACTATTAGCAGAAGGATCCGAATCCGGTAAGATATTATGCACTAAACGTTTGTTGCTGTACTTCCCTCTATTTTCGATACCATTATCTTCTGCTTTAATTAATTTTGTAGGCAATTGCTTCTCAGATGGGGAATAACAAAGTGCTACTCTTGCATTAGACACCGCTTCCACTTGAAACTTACTGTCATTTGATACATAGATACTATCAGTCGGTTTCCTTTCAAAAACACTTTGACGCGTACCTAGATTACCGAACGTTCGATCACCTTCTGTTACATTAATCTTTCCAGTTAATGCAACAATGCAGCATTCTTCTTTTCCTAATGCTTCTTCATAATTAGCGCCTGGTATAAGATCAATAACCTTAAAACCGACATATTTTAGACCCGAATTTTCTTGGGTTACTTCATGTACTAGTGTTACACCTTCTCCTATCTGTTCTTGCATAGTTTTACGGAGTAATTTACTCATTCTAAAAATCCTCCTTGGTCAAAATTTTGAACAAGGGAGAGAATCACTCTCCCTTTTCTTCAATTCTAGGTATTAGTTAAATTTTGGTGCTGCATAACGTGCTGTTACCACTTTTTTACGTGTATAGAAATCAACACCATCTTTACCATTTGCGTGTAACGTACCGTAGAAGGAAGACTTCCAGCCTGAGAACGGGAAGAACGCCATTGGAGCCGGTACTCCTAGGTTAATTCCAAGCATTCCTGCATCGATGTTCTCACGGAAGTAACGGATTGATGAAGCATTCGTTGAGAATAAGCAAGCACCGTTTGCAAATTCAGATTGATTTGCTAGCTCTACCGCTTCTTTCAAGTTACTTACACGGATTACAGATAATACTGGAGCAAAAATTTCATCTTTCCAGATCGTCATATCAGTTGTTACACCTTCAAAGATTGTTGGCCCAACAAAGAATCCGCCATCTAAATCGTCCTTACGACCATCCCTTACGAGCGTTGCACCTTCATTAATACCTTTTTCAATGTAATCTAGCGTACGTTTTTGATTTTCTTCACGAATAACTGGTCCTAAGAATACACCATCATCTAAACCGTTACCCATTTTTACATTGTCAGCAGCTTCTTTTAATTTTGCCATAAATTTATCGGCAACCTCATCTTCAACTGTTACAACTGCACATGCCATACAACGTTCGCCGGCTGAACCGAATGCAGAAGCGATAACATCTTTAACTGCAGCATCTAAGTCCGCATCTTTTAGTACAGTTGTGTGGTTTTTCGCACCAGTAAGTGCTTGTACACGTTTTAGGTTTTCGCTACCACGTTTGTAAACATATTCTCCAACTGGTTGAGAACCAACAAAAGAAATCGCCTTAACATTCGGATGATCCAAGATACCGTTTACAACATCATGCGCACCATACACTAAATTGAATACTCCATTTGGCAGACCAGCTTCAGCTAATAAATCTGCTAGTTTTTCAGTTAATAATGGCGTTTTTTCTGATGGTTTCATAATGAATGAGTTACCCATTGCAATGGCCATCGGGAACATCCAGCAAGGTACCATCATCGGGAAGTTAAATGGCGTTATTCCACCTACGACACCAATTGGATAACGATAGTTCGTCGCTTCTACATCTGTCGCGATATTTGGAAGTGAATCTCCCATCATTAGTGTTGGAGCGCCTGCAGCAAATTCAACATTTTCAATTCCACGTCCAACTTCACCTAAAGCTTCGCTTGTGTTTTTACCGTTTTCAAGTGTGATTAGACGAGCTAACTCTTCTTGATTTTTTTGTAATAATTGTTGATAGTTAAATAGAATCCTTGCTCGTTTTTGAACCGGTACATTTTTCCAGGTTTCAAATGCCTTTTGAGCAACTTCTGCCGCAAAGTCCACTTCTTCTTTTGTTGAAAGAGGAACTTGTGCAATTACTTCTTTCGTCGCTGGGTTATATACATCTTCATATTGAGTAGTTTTACTTTCTACCCACTCTCCATTGATAAAGTTCTTTAACTTTCTTACTTTTGTTAATACAGTCATGTTTATTTCCTCCCTATATTTTACTAGTGGTTTCTATCTTCTAGTGAAACTCACCATTTCTTAGTTCTTTAAACACCTTATGATTATATAATAATACTGTTATCGCTTTCAGTCAACATTTTACTGTTACTTTATTGTTAACTTTTTATCAACTATTATCAAAACAACCAAAAATAAGTCAAATTCCAGGATTCTTAACAAGAGTTAATAGAGCGTTTTGGGTTAATTCGTAGGTTTATTATTTTAATAAAACAGAAAAACCTTTGAAATCTTTCTTTCAAAGGCCTATATAATCAAACTTCTAATAAAGTAATTGGATTTCCCTTTAATGGATTGAAGAAAAACTAAATATCATCAAAAAACTATAGGCAACAATTAATAAAAGGAAGGCTTCAATTCATTTTAATAGGTTCTAAAATCTTCTTATTTTTAATCTCATAAATGAAGAATCGGACTATCACATTGATTTTTACATATACCTAAAGCTCACCAGTCAAAAACTGTGCTTTACCAAAGCCAAAACTCCATTCTCCAGCTCCATTTGTTACAATGGAAACCATGACATCATGTGGTTCAATACCACATCTTTCTCCTAGTTCCTTGACTAGGATCTGATAGAATTCCTTTTTAGCTTTGTCACTTCTCTGAGTGCTACGAATAGAAATCACAACTACTTGATCACTTCGCTCAAAACCTAACCCTGTATCTTGAATAATCATTTCATTTTTCTTGTGTTGCGTAATAATTTGAAAACGATCCCTTTCTGGCACACCAAACGCTCTAACAACTGCATCATGTGTAGCATCTAGCAACACTTTTAATGCTTCATCCGTTCTACCTTCAATTACATCAAATCGTATTAATGGCATGTATTGTTCCTCCTTAATTTTTAGTTGTATTAGTTTGCGGAGTTAGCAATTTAATCTGGCGGTTCTTTGCATACTCAACATATTTATGATGCGGCAATCTATCTGTGACGAGATAATCAATCTCATCCAAACCGCAATACGTCGTTAATGAAGATTCATCAAACTTACTATGATCAACTAATAAAAACACCTCTTCGCTTCGCTTGACGACACATGTCTTCAACTCACTTTCAATCGGTAGCGAATTGGTTACACCATTATTTATGGAAACACCTGTTGAAGCGAGGAAGGCCTTATTAATGTTGTATCCATTTATTAAGTTTTTGTTATCCATACTGGTTAGTGATTTGGTCTTACGTTCAAGCATTCCACCTGTAGAAAAGACATCAATTCCTTCATATGGAAGTGCATTAATTACTAAATCGATATTATTGGTTACGATTGTTAAATTCAGATGTTTGATATATTCAAGCATTTTAGGTGTCGTTGTTCCTGAATCAATAAATATAATGTCACCATCTTTTACATATTCCGCTGCAAGTTTGGCAATTTCTTGTTTCTCTGTATGGCTTCGTACCTTTCTATCATTAAATGGTACAACTGTTGAACGATTAACACATACACCACCATATATTTTATTAAAGTCTCCACTATCGACCAATTCTTGAACATCTCTACGGATCGTATTTTTGGATACATTAAATTTCGCTACAAGTTCATCCAATGATACCGTTTCATGTTCTTCTATATATTCTTTAATTTCACCTACTCTTTCTGTTTTTAGCATATTATTATCCCCCCCTCTCCCAACAAGTAGTACATCTTTCACACTTTTATAATACCATAACTTAACCAAGAGTTCATCATCATTTGGTTAATTTTATAAATGCATTTTATTTTTTTGGCTAATTTAATTAAATGGATTTGCTTTTTCAGAAGTATGGTAAAGGTGAATTTTAAATGAGAAGAAAAAAAGTGAGCCTTCTTTATAGCTCACTTTTCGTTAACACTACTTTTATTTCATTGTCATTTGCATATTCCTGGTATTTATCAGGTATTGCGTCTGTTACTAAGTAATCAATATCATCTAAATTACAATAGGTCGTCAATGCTACTTTTCCAAATTTGCTTTGATCAACTAATAAGAATGACTCTGCAGAGCGCTGGACAACGGATCGCTTTAACCCACTTTCCAACGGCAATGAATTCGTAACACCACTTTTTATCGACAGACCGGTAGATGCTAGAAATGCTTTTCTGATATTATAAGAATGAATGATTTCATCATTATCTGCACTTGTAAAAGAATTTGTCTTCCTCTCCAACATTCCACCCGTTGAAAAAATGTTTAAATTATCATAAGGAAGCGCCTTAACAATAAAGTCCACATTGTTTGTAATAATGGTTAACTCTTTGTCTTTAATAAACTCAACCATTTCAACTGTTGTTGTACCAGAATCGATAAAAATGATGTCACCGTCTTCTACAAATTCCGCTGCAGCTTGACCAATTTTCTGTTTTTCTTTAAAGTTACGTATTTGTCTATCCAGAAATGGTACAGTTGAAGAAGGTTTATCAACGGCTACCCCACCATAAACCTTCTTAAAATCTCCTACTTCGATCAAATCTTGTACATCTCTTCGGATTGTATTTTTAGATACATTAAACTTCTCTACGAGCTCATCCAATGACACAGTGCCACGTTCATTGATATATTCTTGAATTTTATCCAATCGTTTTGTTTTTAACACGATCATCCGTCCTTTGTACATCAAATAACTTTTTTCAAAATGTTATAGAACTTTTTTCTACATATTGATTAACTTTTGGTTTTATTTTATCATTGTTATCGCTTTCTTTCAATTTATTTCATAATTTTTACTCATCAATAGACCTATTATGTATACAACAGGATGCAATAGCACAATATTTATGCATACATATACAAACACTGCCCTTTTAAGTATAAAGTAGTGTTTGTTTTCTAAAACACAAAGCCATTATCGCTAATACTGTCGATATCCATGTAAAACTTATACATCTCATTATCCAATCTAAATAATTTTGCGTAAATCTTCCTTTAGCCACTACCTCACGATAGCCACTTTGCCTTCCGCTAACAGTTGCAACTGCATAGCCTGTATTAGATGTTCACCACAAAGTTTTCCGACCCATGCAGGGCGCACATAAAAAAGATACAATCCCCACACTCTGGAATTATATCTTTTTGTTAATTACTGATAGAAATTATTCTTTTACTTCTTAGTAACTTAATTAATATCTTCTTCTAATCTAGAATAAACTTACTTTTCAAGCATATCTGACGTATTAATCCATATGCGACCCACCATTAATATCAATCTCTTCACCAGTTATATAAGAAGCTTCATCTGAAACTAAGAATGCAATTGTTGATGCAATCTCATCAGTTTCACCAGGGCGACCAACAGGGATACCGTCAATTACTTTTCGTGCATCATCTTTAGGAAGTGACTTCCAAATTTCCGTGTTCACAAGACCTGGTGCTACACAGTTAACCGTAATTCCATCTGTCGCTATTTCACGGGCAAGGTTTTTGGAGAATCCTAATACTGCAGCTTTTGAAGCAGAATAATGTGCTCCGCCGAACACGCCGCCACCTCTCTTTGCAGATACAGATGAAAGGCTTACAATTCTTCCAAATTGTTGCTCCTTCATTGGTTTCAATACTGCTTGTGTGCAAAGGAATAAACCAAACATATTTACATTAAACACTTTCGTTATATCCTCTAACGTCATATCTTCAACGGTTACCTTTTGAGAGATTCCTGCATTATTAACCAGAATATCAATTCTTCCAAATTCAGCTAGTACTTGCTCTATCATCGCATCTACAGATTCTTTACTTGTTACATTTAACTCTATTCCTAGAGCTTTACTTCCTGCTTCCTCTACCGCTCTTACAGTGTCTTCAATACCTTCCACATTTAAGTCCGCTACGACAATAGACGCTCCTTGCTTTGCTAATGTTAAAGCAATATTTCTTCCGATTCCTTTTGGTGATCCACTTCCAGTTACGATTGCCACTTTATTATTTAATTTAAACATGATTTGTTCCCCCTAGTTGTTATTCGAATACGATAGTTTATCGTATTCCTACATTATTTTTTATAAGAAAAGCAGTGTAAGTTGCGGTATAACAGCAATAACGATTAAACCAGCTAAAATGACAAAGAAGAATGGAATAGATGCTTTCGCCAATACCGGCATACTTAATCCAGATATTCCAGATCCAACAAACAAATTGACACCTAATGGTGGTGTTATAAATCCAATTGCTAGTGTTACAATCATAACAATTCCAAAATGAATTGGATTCATTCCAATTTCCAGGGCTACCGGAAATAGAATTGGTGTAAATATAATTACAGCAGCTGATGTATCAATGAATAAACCTATAATTAATAGCATCAATATAATAAGCATTAGAATTACAATGCCGTTCTGGGAAACTGATAGGAATGCCTCTGCAAATGCTTGAGGTATTCTTTCCATTGATAAAATTGTTCCAAATGCATTTGCTGTTCCAATAATAATTAAAATCGCCACAGAACTTAGAGCTGCGTTTCTAAAAATTGCATGTAGATCGCTGAACTTAATAGCCTTATGTAGGAAAACACTGACAAATAAAGCGTAAACTACTGCTACAACAGCAGCTTCCGTTGGTGTAAAAATCCCTCCATAAATACCACCAAGAATAATGATTGGTACAAGTAAAGACCACTTCGATTTATTAATCGCTTGGAATAACTTTTTCCAACTGAATTGTTCATTTGTCCCTGTGTAACCCATTTTTTTCGAATGTATATATGCCCAAACCATAATAAACAGTCCGATTAAAATCCCTGGGAGAATTCCTCCAAAGAATAGATCACCAATTGACTCGTTTGCTGATATTCCGAATAACACCATTGGTATACTCGGCGGAAGAATAATACCTAATGAACCAGCAGAAGCAATAAGCGCAGTAGCAAATTTTTTGTCATATCCTTCTGCAACCATTGCTGGTATCATAATCCCTCCAACTGCAGCTACTGTTGCAGGCCCTGAACCAGAAATCGCTGCAAAAAACATGGAAGTGATAACTGCAGCCATTGCAAATCCACCAGTAAATCGTCCGACGAATACATTTGCCAGGTCAAAAAGCCGTGTCGAGATACCACCTTTCCCCATAATTTCTCCAGCAAGTATGAAGAATGGAATTGCCATCAAGGCAAAATTATCCGTGGATGTAACTAACCCTTGTGACAAAAAGGTAATCGATATATTCGGTGAATAGATGGCTGTGATAAGTCCAGCAATCCCTAATGCAATCCCAATAGGTACCGTTAACGCCATAAACAGAAAGAAACTTCCAAATAACACAAAAGTCGTCATACAATTTCCTCCTGTCCGTTAACAATCTGCTCTGTTGCACTATTTTTTGAATCATGCTGTCCATCAGATTTTAACGCTTTCAATTCTTTTACTTCTAATGCAATGTTTTGGAGCAATCGAATTGATGCTAGCGCCATCCCCATAACTGGAGCTGCATATACCCAACTTAGTGGTAGTTGTAAGGCTGCCGATTCCCTCGTAACCCTTAAAACAATATCTAAACCATAGTAAGTCATGACAATAGCAAATAAGAGAAATGACACATTCGCAATAATGCCAACTATTAATTTCCCCTTTTCTTTAAACAACATTGCCAAAGCATCAACACCTAAATGCTTTTTCTTCTTTACTCCGTAGCTTACTCCGATATAAATCATCCAAATAAACGCATATCGTGCAATTTCCTCTGACCAGGTTAAAGAACTACCAAACACATATCGCATGACAACCTGAAGGAAAATAATAATTACTGTAAAAGCACTTAAGAATACGAGGATATATTCTTCAAAATGCTCATCCAACCATCTAAGTATTTTCATTAGCTGCTTGTCCCCCCGTCGTATAAAATGATTACTCTGCCGCTTGTATCACTTGATCCACGAATTCATCTCCAAACCTTCCTTTGAAAGCTTCATAGACTCTATCTATCCTCTCTTTAAATAATTCGGTATCAGGATAAACAATCGTCATACCAGCTTCTTCTAATTCTTCAATCATTTTCTCTTCGTTTTCCGTTAATAAATTTCGGTGAAATTGTGCCGCTTCTAAGGCACTTTCTTCAATAATTGCTTGTTCCTTAGCTGTAAGTGATTGCCAAAACTCTTCACTTATTGCAACAGGCAATGGCATATATTGATGGCTTGACATAATCAAGTAATCTTGAACTTCATTAAATTTGCTTGCATACGTGTTAGCGATTGGATTTTCCTGTGCATCTACAGTACCTTGCTGAAGTCCCATGTATAGTTCACCAAAAGCCATCGGTGTTGGGTTAGCTCCTAAAGATGAGAAGGTACTTATTGATATCGGAAATTCTGGTGTTCTAATCTTTAGTCCTCGTAAATCTTCCGGATTCTCAATATTCTTATTGGCTGTAATATGACGGAAACCGTTTTCAAAATAGGCAATTATTCTCAAATTATCTTCTAAGAACGGTGCGGCTACTTCTTTTCCAATTTCCCCATCGAGAACATCCCACGCTTCTTCATAGGTATCGAATAGATATGGAAGTTCAAATACACTTATTCGTTGGTCATACTGACTAAATGCACTTGCAGCAACCATTTGTAGATCATTAAATGTAACACTCTCTATCATTTCTGCTTCCGATCCTAATTGCTCATTTGGATAAACCTGCACTTCAATCTGACCATCAGATTTTCCTTCAACCAATTCCTTGAAATGCATAACAGCAATGTGTCTTTCATTGCTTTCGGCAGAGCCATGCCCAAAACGAATTGTCGTAATTTCTTCAGTAAGCGCATTACCTGTTGTAAAGAAAGCTACTGCTACCCCTATTGCTAAAGCGACAATTATAAACACGACTGTATTTCGAAGTTTATTCAATTCTTTTCCTCCCTGTCCGCCCTGATGTCTCAGTCTTTTTCAAAATAACAATTAGATTCCTATAGAAAAATTGGGTGATATACATTGATCTGACAATATAACTCTATTCGGTTAATCGATTAACACGATTATATATTGTAAACGGTTTCTATGTCAATAGAATAATTAAAAACGTTATATAACATCTATTTAATGCAACAAATATGGAGATATTTGGATTCTATATTGATTACAATTATTAGTAAAACCATTTACTAAAAAGTAGTATTTCTACCGCTCGATAATACTATTTTCCATTTATTACCTTTGCAATTTTTAGAAAAAAGTTACCAATGAGTTCTACAAGCTCCTCATTGGCAACCTAATGAAAACGTCATTTATATATTATTTGTTTTTACACTTCATACAAATTCCATATTGTGTAACAACTCATTGCGAATGGAAGCTCTCCATTTCTGTTCCACATTTTTTACAAATGATGATCCCAAATTTTTCATGATTCATTTCCTCTACTTTTTGACTCATGATAAGGCCACCAAAATGGGTGCAATTCAAAGCATTTCTTCAGCTGTATTCACAATATTTTCAACGGTAATTCCATTGATCTCCAAAAGTTTATCATATGGTGCAGATTCTCCAAAACGGTCTTGTACACCAATTCGTCTTACTTTTCCTTTTCCTTGCTCAGCTACTATTTCACTTACTGCACTACCTAAACCATTAATAATGTTGTGGTCTTCCACAGTCACAATATTACCGATTTCAATACATTCTAATACCGCTTCTTTATCAATCGGTTTAATGGTATGCATATCTAATAATTGAGCTGAAACACCTTTACTTTCTAAAATTTCCGCTGCTTGCAATGCTAAATGAACCGTATCTCCATTTGCAATCAGCGCCACATCTTTTCCATTTCTTAATTGTTTAGCTTTCCCAATTTCAAACGTTTCATTCTCATCATAAATAACAGGAACCTTATCTCGTGTAAAACGAAGGTAAACCGCACCATGCATTTCTGATGCTTGTTTAACTAGCTTTCGAGTTGAATAATAATCTGCACCCATGATCACTGTCATATTTGGTATTGTACGGAGTACTCCCATATCCTCGATAGCTTGGTGACTTCCACCATCATTAGCAGGAGTTAGCCCACCATGCGAACAAGCAATTTTCACATTCAGGTTCGGATAGCAAATTTCTTGACGAATCTGTTCTGCCATTCGTAAAGAGCCAAATACTGCGTAAGTGCTTACAAAAGGAATTTTACCAGTTGTCGCAAGTCCTGCTGCTAATCCTGCTGCATTTTGTTCTGCAATACCAACGTTAATATGCTGCTTAGGAAATTCGTTCATAAATTTTGTGGTTTTACATGAACTACCGATATCAGCGTCTACCACTAAAATATTTTTATTATTACGACCTAATTCTACAATCTCATCGCCAAAGGCTTCCCGTGTTGCGATTTGTTCCGTAGCTTTCAAATCTAAAACTGTCATGCATGTAACCCCCCTGCTAATTCTTCCATAGCTAGTTTGTACTGCTCTTCGTTCGGTGCTTTTCCATGCCAGCCAACGACATTTTCCATATAGGAAACGCCTTTTCCCTTTACTGTATTACAAACAATACATTTCGGCTTTCCATTTTTCGCTTCTCTCACTTCATCCAATGTGTCTACAATTTCCTCCATCGAATGACCATCAATTCGCTTCGTTTCAAAGCCAAATGCTTGGAATTTCTTTTCTAAATCATGGTTGGGCATTACCTCTTCTGTCGTTCCGTCAATTTGCAGACCATTATCATCGATAAATACAACTAAATTATCTAATTCATACTTCACAGCTGATTGTGCAGCTTCCCAGATCTGTCCCTCTTGGCATTCTCCATCTCCTACAACAGCGAAAACACGATAGGCTTTTTCATCTAACTTTCCTCCAAGAGCCATTCCAACAGCACAGGAAAGACCTTGCCCAAGAGAACCCGTAGATATATCTACGCCTGGACATTTTTTAGAATCTGGATGTCCTTGAAATGGAGAACCATATTCTCTTAACGTATTAATCATTTCTAGCGGAACAAACCCTTTATGCGCCAATGCAGCATATTGAATCGGTGCTACATGCCCTTTTGAGAGAACAAAGCGATCACGTTCTGCCCAATTAGGATCTTCAGGATTAACATTCATTTCTTTAAAATATAAAGCAGTTACGAAATCCGCCGCTGAAAGTGACCCACCTGGATGACCAGATTGTGCTTTATATACCATCGTTACTGCCGTTTCTCTTAATTGAATCGCTTTCTCCTTTAACCTTTCAACTGTCATACTATCCATTCTTGTCACCTCTATTGTGATTTTTATTACTCTAATACAAAATTCGTTACCTCACTAACTCAGGATAAAAATCAGTATTTTATGGAGGCACTAAATATTTAGTTAATCGATTAACCAACTTGAATGAATTATATAATGTAAGCGAAAACATGTCAACACAAATATTGCATTCTCTATATTTACGTATAATGGTTGAAGACTCGAATAAACTGAGGTAAGATGAAACTAATAGTTCGTACAGGTTAATAGTTTAACTAAGAGGAGATAACATGAAAAAAGAAACTGTAAGGAAAGAAGTAACCACGATGAAAGATATTGCAAGAGAGGCCGAGGTATCTGTTGCAACCGTTTCACATGTTATTAACAATACGAAACACATTTCCGACACAACTCGAAATAAAGTATTGCGAGTCATTGAAAGGTATAATTATGTCCCTAACTCTGCGGCAAAGAACTTGAGACAGCAATCAACAAAGACAGCAGGATTAGTTGTGTCCAGTTTCCCAGATTCCTTTGTAACTGAAATGATATTCGCTATCGAGGAACGTGCAAAAGAAATGGGATACAATTTGCTATTAGTTAATACAAATGAAGATCGTGATTATGAAGAAAAAACAATAAATTTACTCCATTCGAAGCTGGTAGATGGTATTATCCTTTCGCCAACTTCAGGTGATATTCAATACTTACAAAATTATACAAACGATAATTTTCCAATTGTGATGGTAAACCGTTATGAATCTACAATAGAAAATATCCCGAGGGTAACCGGGGACAATTTCCAATTGGGTTACGATGCTACATTGCATCTTCTTAAACATGGACACAAAAAAATAGGATTCATCTACTCGTATCCAAATGTTTCAACAACAAATGATAGGATTAGAGGTTACCAAGAAGCGTTGAAGCAATATAACATTCCGATAAACGATGATTATATTGTCCAAGGCTATGCGAAGGTTAAAGAAGGAGCAACTGCTGCAGAGCAGTTACTTGCAAAAGATGATCAAATTACTGCGCTGTTCGTTCAAAATGATTTAATGACGATTGGTGCAATAAGCAAGATCAAGGAATTAAATTTAAGTATACCTGATGATATTGCAATTATTGGATTTGGTGATTTTTCATCATCTCATATAATCGAGCCTCCAGTAACCAATATTCTCTTACCGCCTGAAACAATTGGAAGAACAGCATTTGATGTGTTGTTAAATAAAATTAATAATCCGAATTACATGAGTCATATTGAGTTACCACCTTCCATGTTAATCCGGAAATCATGTGGATGTTAAAATCTGTAGTAAAGTTATTTAATTTTACACTCCAATAGAATAACACCAAGAAATAAATTAAATACTTTTACATATAAATTTTTTATAGGGGGAAGTTTTTATGGCAGCAATTACATTTAATCAAGAACCAGTAACATTACTAGGAAATAAAGTTAAGGTTGGTGATACAGCTCCAGATTTCACTGTATTATCTAATGATTTACAAGAAGTAACATTAGATGATTATAATGGGAAAGTAAAATTAATTGTTGCTGTTCCATCAATCGATACTGGTGTTTGCTCTGAAGAAACGATTCGCTTTAATAAAGAAGCAGACACGATTCCAAATGTGCAAATTTTAACGATTAGTATGGATTTACCTTTTGCACAAGGGCGTTGGTGTGCAGCTAATGGCGTAAACCAATTGGATACTTTATCGGATCACCGCAATGCTGATTTCGGTAAAAATTATGGTGTATTAATTGAAGAGCTTCGCCTATTAGCGAGAGCAATTTTTGTGGTAGATGCTAATAATAAAATTACCTACGTGGAATATGTAAGTGAAGTAACGAATCATCCAGATTACGACAAAGCACTTCAAGCAGCAAAAGATGCGTAAACTAACGAAGACGAGGAAGCGTTCTGAACGTTTCCTCGACTTTTAGTATAACTATATATCCTCCGTCAATAGCTACTCGCCCCCCGAAACCTAACCATAACCACACCTACCGCTACCACACCAAGCACCCCCGTAAAATAAAATACTTCAGCTAGACCAAAATTTTCAGCAATCACGCCAGCTACAAGTGGACCAAAAAATATACCAAGTGCATAGAAAGACTGAAAAAATCCCATAGCTGACATCTTTAAATATCCGGGACTAATCCTCACAACCTCATCTAATAAAATTGGAAATACGAAACCAAGTGCGAGACCAATTGCAAAATGAACAAGACTAAGAGAAAAAAGTGAACTAGTAAATGGTACTAAGAACAGAAAGATAACTGTCAACCCGAAACAAACGTAAAGTATCCGTTTATTATAACGACTATCTATGTCCGTGAAAACTAGGCTTAACGATGCAAGAGCATGTGGGATGAAAAAAGCACAAATTAGCCAAATAAATGATTTCTCTGATACACCATTTTCTGCAGCGACAATTGGACTAAAACCAAAAATTGTTATAAACAAGATCGCATGCGCAATGAGTGACAAGAATGTTACCATTTTCAATCGGGGCAATGCTAACATAACCCGTAAGTGCTGTATCAACTTAGATTGCTGTGCATTAGCTTGACGCTCAACTTGTACATCTTTAATATTCCAAGCAAATAGAATACCGAGTATGGAAGCTACTGCACCAATCCAAAAAGGAGAATTCCACCCAAACTGCTCAACGATAAAGCCACTGATTGCCATACTCACAAATTGAGTAGCCACTGTGACAAATTGTAAGGTTCCCATTGCTTTCGCAGACTGGTTTGCACTGAAATAATATGTATATAAAACTGTAGCCATGACCCACATCGACGCAGTAATACCAGCAAATAAACGTGCAATCATGATCATAAAAAATGAATCAAAATAAACTAAAATGAGACAACTAATTAAGGATACGACAAACCCACCTACTAATAAATGTTTCCGTAATTTACTCAAATAGTCTGATAGCACACCAAGGGGCAAGCGCAGCAAAATTTGTGTAATTCCATAACTACCTATAATAATTCCAACTGCTGAATAGGAAAAACCTTTAGACTGTAAATACACACCGAAAACTGGTGAGTAGATATAAATCGCAAACCAAAAGCAAAATATTGCTGCTAAAAAGATAATATGATCTTTTAAAAAGATACTTTTTTGTTGTTTTTTCTCAATGGCTTCCACGCTAACACAACCTTTATTTTTTCGATTTACCTATATGTAAGATAATTCAAGATTGCAAAAATCAGGGTTTTGAACCAATCAATCTAGCTTTTTAACTCTCATTCCCCTTATAACAAAAGCAGTGTCATACAAACTAGATAAAGAAATCTGTATAGAGTTTATAGATAACGATTACTTTGTCGTTAAACTGCCTAGCTTATTTCTAACTTCTATATTATTTAGTTAGGGATTATCCGCTGTAATTAAAGTAGGAATATTATCATTTCCCACTAAGCTATTGAATCCACTATATTTAAACTTACTGGTTACATATGGATAACTTCACTTCATATTTTTCTCTACATTTTCTCATATCTATAACTGTATTACTAGTTCAATCTAACATACCTCCATTTATCACAAATATCCCTCTCCAAGATCTTTAATGGACAGGAATATTTGTGTTCTGAAATAGAAATAATCATTTAATCGCCTAAATAACCATTAATTTTCTCTATTTCCTCTTCTACATTCTCATTCGTAATTACATTTACGCCAGAATCTATTCTTTTTTCTACTTCCTCACCTTGAAGAGCTTTATAGGCTGCTTCGATAGCCATATAGCCCATTTGATACGGGTCTTGTGCGATATCAGCAATTATCTTTCCATCCTGTACAGCTTGCAGACCATCTGGTGTTCCATCAAATCCAATTAAGGGAAGATCTGATCGATTATTGTTTTCAAGTCCCTGATATGCTCCAAGAGCCATTTCATCAGAAGTCGCAAATACTACCTTTACATCTGAATTACTGGTTAGAACATTCTCCATAATATTTACTGCCTTAACACGATCACTTTGAGCATCTTGTACAATAAATTCAATATTCTTATCTTTCAAGGCATCTTGGAACCCATTTGTTCGTTCATCATGGACTTTTGCACCCAATTGACCACGTATAATTGCTACCTTATCACCATCTTCGAGTTGTTCACTAATATATTCACCTGCTAGTTTTCCAGCATCATAGTTTTCCGTGCCAATAAATGTTACTTTATCTTCAAATTCTTCCACATCTGCATCAGCGAGAACAACTGGTATATTTTCATTATCTGCTTGGTTTAAGATTGGCAACATCGCCTCAGGGAGACTTGGAGCAATGATTAAAGCGTCAGCTCCTGAAGCAATTTGATCTTCAACTATTTTAACTTGCTCTTCAAACTGTGTTTCATCAGCAGGTCCTAAAACATCTAAAGAGATCCCAAACTCCTTAGCAGCATCTTCTGCACCAGCTTTATGCATTTGCCAATACTCTGAGCTTAAAGTCATTAAAACAGTCGCAAACTTATACGAATCATTTTCTTCACCTATGCTATCTGCGCTATTATCTCCTCCACTTGAATTAGCTTCAGAACAAGCAACCAGCAACAGTATCACAGTGAAGAAAGCTAAATATTTCATATAATTTCTCATTAAAATAGTCCTCCCTAAATTCAAATAGACTTGTTTTCCCATTATCTTGTCGCTCCTAGTATACTAATTCAATAAACTAATAGATTTATCCCAAATTTACGGGCAGTAAAACCCACACAAAATGAAGTTTCATTTTTTAAAAAAATCATTTACTTAAAATAGCATTTATTTCTACTAAACTATCTCCAGCATTTTCTTCCGTAAGTACTTCAATTTTAATGTCAATTTCCTTCTCTATCGTTTCTCCATTTACAACTTTCAATGCATTTTCGACGCCTTGATATCCCATTTGATAAGGGCTTTGGGCTACTGTTGCAGTTAACCCAGCATTACTTATTGACTCCAGTGCATCACTAGTTCCATCGATACCAATAATTGGTATATCTAAATTACGTGATTTTACTACTTCATAAGCACCCATAGCCATTTCATCGTTTGCTGTAAAAATACCTTTAATATTTGGATTAGCGGTCAAAATATTTTCCATCGTAGTTACAGCTTTTACACGGTCAAAATCAGCTGCCAGTGATGCAACAATTTTAATTCCTTCCTCTTCCATTACATCTTCAACACCTTTAACCCTTTGCTCACTTACTGCAGCACCTGATACGCCTTCTAAAATTGCAATTTCATCTCCATCTGATAATGTAGAGGCCAAAAATTTACCAGCTTCTTGACCAGCCGTATAGTTATTTGTACCAATGTATGTTGTCTTGTCACCCCAGTCAAGATCGGTATCTATTAACAATACAGGTATACCTTTTTCATGATATCTCTTTAGGACTGGGGTTTGCTCTTCAGTGCTTGGCATTGCCACTAATGCATCTGGTTCTTCAATTAATAGATCTTCTAGAATATTAATAATTTCTGTCGTATTTGTTTGAGTAGAAGCAGCAAGAAATGTGCCATTCACATCAAAGTCTTCAAATGCCTGTTTTGCACCTTGTTCAGCTAACTTGAAATACTCTTGATCAGAACCTTTTAACACTACTGCAATATTCGGTTTACCATCGTCATTTCCATCGTTTTCACCTGTAGAACTTGCATCACCTTTTCCATTACAACCAGCCAAAATCAATAAAGCTATAGAAATTATGGCAAATAATTGATATTTAATTTTTCTCATTTTCCCCACTACCTTTTCTTTAATATATTTGTTGTTTTAATAGTAGATTCACACTCTAGATTCTAGAGTTCAGTATCAGTTATCTTTCATGGGATCTCAATCGGCTTCGTATAAAGGTTAACTTTTAGCTAAATCATAAATGGATCTACTTAATTCTTAGATATAGCAAGATCTCTACCTATTGTCCTACTTATATTCTCCGAGACACTAACCCATGATTTTTGTAGAACTGATTTTTCTATTGAATCAAGTACGATTTGGTTTCGTAAACCATCTTCAAAGTTTGGCTTTGGACTAATACCCTCATAAATTCCGTTCATAAAATCAGACAGAAGATTAATAAAAGTATGTTCATAGCCAATGATGTGTCCCACTGGCCAATATACATTCGCATACGGGTGATATGTTTCCGTACAATTAATAGTCCTGTACCCTCGTAAACCAGGTTCATCATCAGCAAAATACACTTCAAGATTATTCAAGTTCTCTAAATCCCAGCGTATTGATCCTTTTTCTCCATTTATTTCAAAACGATTGCCATTTAGGTTACCACCAGCAAGTTTCGTTGCTTCAAAAGTTCCAATTGCTCCATTTTCGAAACGTGCAATTATTACAGCTGAGTCTTCTACAGTCACATCTTCCATCTGCATATTTTCCACTTGTTCTATATGAGAATTGGTCTCCACTGGTCTTTGATTTACAAATGTTTCCGTCATACCTACAACTTCTTGAAATTCACCTACTAAAAATCTTGCTAAATCTAGACTATGCGAACCAATATCACCAAGCACGCCAGAACCGGTAATTTCTTTTCTCGCTCGCCAAGTTATCGGGGATTTCGGATCTAAATAAGCATCCTGTAAATAGGTACCACGGATATGACGAATCTTTCCTATACGACCCTGTTCTATGAGTTTTTTCGCAAATTGAACAGCCGGGGCAAAACGATAGTTGTGACAAATCATATGAATTACCCCGTTTTTTTGTACGGCATTATACATCCTTTTCGCTTGATCAACGTTCATTGCAAGTGGCTTTTCACATATAACATGCTTTCCTGCTTCAGCTGCTGCAATTGCCATTTCAAAATGTGTACTATTTGGAGTTACGATGTCGATTACATCAATATCATCTCGCTCTATCAACTCTCGCCAATCGGTTTCATAAGATGCCCAGCCCATTTTTTGAGCAGCTTCTTTTACTCCTGCTTCATCTCGACCAGAGATCGACTGCATAATTGGAACAACCTTTGAATCGAAAAAAAATGGAAGATTACGATATGCATTACTATGGGCTTTCCCCATGAATTTATAACCAATCATTCCTACTCTAACTTGCTTCTTATCTATGCTCACTAAATCTCTCCTACTTTTAATTATTTGATTTCTAGTTCATTTAAACGTCTTAACGATTAATTAATAGTTATTTTTTCATTCAGACTTCTTTTGACTGAAAGAGTAATGAAAAAAATTATTCATCTAACAATCCCTTTAACTCTTCTAATTTTTCTGTACTAATTTCTATTAGAATTTATAAAAACTTAAATTTAATCCATTATGTTGGATACACAACTACTTTAATCGCGTCTCCTTTCCTCATCGTCTCCACTCCTTCATGTATTTGGTCTAATGTGATTTTATGAGTAATGAGCGTTTCAAGATTTAGTAAATTGGCTTCTAAAATTTTTATTACTTTTGGAAAATCATAGTTTTGTATATAAGTACCTTTAACAGTAATTTCTTCTCTAGTAATTTTATATTGACTGATGGTTGGACTTGCATGTTCATTCATTCCAACTAGTAAAACTTGTCCTCCTTTGCGAACAAGATCAAGAGTTTGATCGAATAAAGCACCTACACAATCAATCACGACATCTGCACCAATTTCCGTTTCTTCCTTTACAATTTGTAAGATATCATCATGCTTTGCATTCACAACGCGCGTGGCACCAGATTTTTCTGAATAGCTTAACCTATAATCAGAGAAGTCTGAGCAAATTACTTTTCCTGCACCAGCAGCTTTTACTACTTGCGTAAATAGCTGTCCCATTGGCCCTGCACCAAGAATAACTACACTATCTCCTGGCTGCACTTTTACTTTTTCACTCCCATTAATAACGCATGATAACGGCTCAGCCAGTACAGCTATTTCTGGAGGTACTGTTTTAGAAACCTTGTACACATTTTTGGCTGGCAATACACTATAAGGTGCCCAACCTCCATCTTCGAAAATCCCAATACTTGAACTGTTTTCACACATATTCGCTATTCCATTTTTGCAATAGTTACATTCCCCACAAGTAGTTGTTGGATCGACGATAACTCGATCTCCAACTGCTACATTTCTTACTTTCTTTCCAATTTCAACTACTTCCCCTACATACTCATGGCCTAATATTGTATCTGTAGTCGCTGGATGACCTGGGGGGTCTGATAATATATGAACATCCGTACCACATATACTAGCGACTTCTATCTTTATTTTTACTTCTGTCTCTGAAATCAACTTCGGTTCTTCCCTTTCTTGTAGTTCTAATTTTCCAACTTCTTTAAATACACCTGTTAGCATTTGCTCACTTCCTTTTAATAAATTGATTGTAATAATTTGAAGTTAAGGGGCCATTCTACTAAAGAGTTATCGAATACCTCTCTCCTCTCAAAAGACGAACTGATTTATTTCTTGGCACCCTTCCTACGTAACACATCAACAAATACCGCCAAAATTATAACAACACCAATGACAACTGTCTGTAAATCAGAGGATGTACCAATTAAGTTCAATCCATTACGAAGCACTGCAATGATTAATGCACCGATTAAAGTTCCTATTACCGTACCTACTCCTCCAAAGAAACTTGCTCCACCAATAATAACAGCGGCGATTGCATCCAATTCATAGGTCAGTCCTGCGATAGGTGATGCTGAGTTCGTTCTTCCTATTAGAACTAGACCTCCAAGCGCAGCCATAAAACCACTTACTGTGTAGACAATGATTAAAACACGATCAACAGGAATACCGGACAGACGCGCTGCTTCTTTATTTCCACCAATAGCATAAATATATCTTCCCGTAGCAGTTCGATTTAAGAAGATATGCATGATAATAGCTACAACAATAACTAATATAAAACTAACCGGTACAATGCTTATACTTTCCTGGCCAACATAGTTCATTAATAAAGGAAAACCAAAAATAGGTGAAGCTCCTGTAATTATTAGTGCAAGTCCACGATATACATTCATTGTTCCAAGTGTAGAAATAAATGGATGTGGCAGACGTAATTTTGTTAATAACAAACCATTAATTAATCCCGCAAGTGCCCCTATAACTAGTAAGGCTATCAACCCTATAATTGGAGACATTCCCCACGTTACAGTTACGAGCCCACCCATAACGATAGATAAAGCTAAAATTGATCCTACCGATAAATCGATACCAGCTGTTATAATTGGTAAAAGCATACCAAGTGACAATAAAGCATTGATCGATGCTTGCCTAGCAACGTTCATCAAATTATCAACAGTCATAAAAGTCGGTGCTAGAATGGTCATAATAATGGATAAACCGATTAGGCCAAACAAAGCACCAAATTTATCTACAATCGTCTTCGGGCTCCATTTTCTTCCTTCCTTTTCAGGTGGGATAACTGCCTCTTGTTTAATTTCTATCTGTTCTTCTACATTTTTTATACGTTCTTCCATTTTTTAATCAACCTCCTGTAGCAGCTTTCATAATAATTTCCTGATCTACTTCATCCCGATTAAAATCGCCTGTAAGTGCACCTTCATGCATTACAATAATACGATCGCACATTCCTAAAATCTCCGGTAATTCGGAGGAGACAATAATGACACAAGCTCCCGACTTTACTAGCTCGTTAATTAAATTGTAAACTTCTACTTTCGCACCTACATCAATACCACGTGTCGGTTCATCAAAAATAAATACTTTAGCTTGTGTAAAAAGCCACTTAGCAATTACTACTTTTTGCTGGTTCCCTCCACTTAAATGTCGAGCTAAAAGGTTAATGTTATTCGGTCTGATTTTTAAACTTTCTACATACTTATCCGCAATATTTTTTTGACCTTTCACACTAATTAATCCATTCTTTTTCACCTGTTCTAATTTCGCAATCGTTTTATTGAAGTATAATGGTTGATCCAGGAAAAGACCTTCCTCTTTCCGATCCTCCGTAATAAATGCAATACCTTCTTTAATTGCATCCTTTGGCTGACGAATTTTTTTCTTTTCCCCAAAAATATAGATGTCACCAGACTCTATTGAATCTGCTGCGAAGATGCCCCGCATTAACTCTGTTCTACCTGCACCCACAAGTCCTGAGAAACCTAAAATTTCTCCTGCATATGCAGTAAAATTAATTTCTTGAGACTCTGGAGTAAGTTTTAAACGCTCTACTCTGAGCCCCTCGTTTCCTTTCTTAAATTCTATTTTTGGAAACTTATTATTAAGTGTTCGACCAACCATAAGCGTTATCATTTCATCAATCGAAGTGTTATTTACATCAACTGTTTTTACTTTTGTACCATCTCTTAAAATCGTAATCCGGTCTCCTATCCGCTTAATTTCTTCAAGGCGGTGTGAGATATAAATAAATGTCATCCCTTGTTTACGCAATCGTTCAACAGTTTGAAGTAGCTGTTCAACCTCGTTCCCACTTAAACTAGAAGTTGGCTCGTCCATTATGATTAACTTGGCATTAAGTGATAGCGCTTTCGCAATTTCCACTAACTGTTGCTGACCTACCCCAAGGTTTTGAACTAGCTCATCTGGATCTGTGTTTTGTCCTAAGCGCTTCATTAACTCTTTTGCTCTTTTCTTCATCGCTGATCGATTTAGCAGGGAGAATTTACTTCTTTTCTTTTGTTCGTGACCTAAGAAGATATTCTCCATGACGGATAGCTCTGGAATAAGGTTTAACTCTTGATAAATTGTAGCTATACCTGCGTCAATCGCATCTTTTGGTTCAGCCACTTCTAAAATCTCATTCTCCCATTTGATTTGGCCGGTATCTTTCGTATAAGCACCAGTCAAAATTTTAATAATTGTCGATTTACCCGCACCATTTTCCCCCAACAATACATGCACTTCACCTTCTTCTACTTCCAAATTAATATCATGAAGAACTTGGACACCAGAAAAGGATTTACTGACGTCTTTCATTTTTAAAAGCAAAGTAAATCGCTCCTTTCCTTTTTAAATCATACTTGTACCTTCTCATTTACAGTTATATTGTTTTTCCTAACTGCTAATTACTTCGTTAATACTGCGGCAATTTCTATTGCTATCTACCTAAGATTAAACTTCATATAATTTAAGCGCTTTACCGAATGAAAGTGTTTTTAATAATTGTAGCTTACGAATCCTTTCTCGCAAGAAATCGCTTACAATTATACTCTTAGTTACTGAAATATAGTTCTGAATGAATAGCTTCATCATAAAGAACATCTACAGTTTTAATCACCTCAATAGTAAAGCGCTTAATCTATAATCCTATTTTATTTAAAAGTTTCTAAAAAGTCAATATTTAAATTTTTAAAATATAATTACCATTTAGATATCCGTTAGGTTAGTAGCTTGATTTTATATAACGTATTTTCAACCCAGAAGAGGCTAAGGCTGTTGCCTCTCGGGCTGCGAATATCATCATAAAGTAGTGATCTACATTATTTTCTTCAATATATTTACATCTTTTTTAAGTAATTCTAGCGGATTTTCGTTTTCATTTGATAATGGTTTTTGATCATAATAATTTTCAATAAGAACCCAGCCTCGATACCCTTTCTCTTTTAATGCTTCCATTGTTTCGAAAAAGTTTGAATCTCCCTCGCCTAGAAGTGATCCACTTATATGGCCTATGCCGTCTTTCACATGTACTTCACAAATAAAATCATAAAGCTCCCTTACCATTTCAGCTGCATTATAATCTCTATTTAAATAGTAATTTTGAGTATCAAAGTAAAGTTTAAGGTTTTCTTTATCTACTACCTCAAAAAGTTTCTTATTTTCTTCAATGGATAGTAAATTTTCTGTCGCAATAATAATGCCTTTCCCTTCAGCCATTTCGCAAGCTTTCACTAAACATTCTGTCGTACGATTAAAATCTTCGTCGTTCTTTATTTCGCCATCTAAAAAACTTCCAAGCATAACGATCGGAATGTGCATCGTTTCAGCTGCCTGGATAGCTTTTTCAATACCTTCCAGCACCATATCTTTTTCAGGAGTTCCATTTTCTCTAGTCATCCCATATCGATCGAATAACCTTACAGATATAGCCGTAAAAGTAATATCATGTTCTTTTGCAAATTGCATATAAGCCTTTTGTACGTGAGAATAGGAAAGCTGAAAACCTCTTTCTGGCTCTCCAATATCTAGCTGCATTCCTTTAAAACCATAGTCTGATGCTACTTTTACTCCATATGGTCCATCCATTGGAACGGACCATGCACAAATCCCCATTTTCAATTGAATACATCCTTCCTTCTCCCTCTCTAATTGCTATTGTTGCATCTTTTGATGGTACCTTATTCAAACTTTTAAATTGCATTTATTTGTTGGAATATCCGTTAAGCGTGAATCGTTATGCAGGGATTGATAGCTTGATTGTATATAGCGTGTTATTTCAATTGAATTTTCTGCACTGTATACTGGTTTCTCCCCTTCCAAAATACAATCATGAAAATGTTCTACTTGATTGAGATATTGATCTTCTTTAAATGTTTCATATAAGATAATATTGCCATCCATATCTTTTACACTCACTTTACCACGCTGATTAACTGAAACATCTGGGCGGAATGATGACTCAACCAAGATGGAACCTTGTGATCCGATAATTTCATATCGATCTATAAAAGGTAGTTCCATGGAAGCAGAAACCTCTGCTGTTCTATTTTGTTCATCAATGAAAACACAGGTTGATGATAAATCAACATTAAATTCCGGATGAATGTGACCAGTCATCGATACCTTGATTGGCTTCATTCCAATAATCTGAGTGACAGCATGCACCCCGTAACATCCTACATCCCACATCGCACCACCACCAAGTTCTCGATTAAGTCGAATATCATTCGGGTTATCAAGCATCCAGGAAAAATTTGCTTTCAAGTGACGGAATTCACCGATAATAGTTGAATCCAATAATTCTCTTACTCTTCTGTGTTGACTATGGAATTGATACATAAATGCTTCCATAAAAACAACATTGTTCGCATCTGCTGCTTCTTTTATTTCCAGCATATCCTCCACTGTTAATGCAGCTGGTTTTTCAAGTAAAACATGCTTCTTAGCGTTCATCGCTTTTACAGCCCATTCTTTATGCAAGGAATTCGGGAGTGGGATATATACTGCATCAATCGATGAATCATTTAATAGCTCTTCATAAGAATCATAGATTACAGATGTTTTAAATCGCTCAGCCTTTTCTCTGCTTCGGGATGCGACAGCTGAGACCAATGCCCGATTTGATCGCCGTATAGCTGGTACCACTTGTTCAAATGCGATATTCGCAGTGCTAAGTATCCCCCAATTTATTTCCTTCATAATGTTTACCTCCAATATTAATCTCAGATTAAGCGCTTTATTTTTATTAATTAACTAGATATTTAACTGACCTGCCTAAGAGCCAGTAGCAATTTTATCTTCTTTTGTTTCAACATTTTTGTTAAGCCAAATGTCTTCTAATTCTTCTAATGATTTACCCTTTGTTTCAGGAACAAATTTCCAAACGAAGAAGAAAGCAAGAATACTGATCGTACCGTAAATAAAAAATGAACCTGCACCGAATGCTTCGTTTAACGGTGGAAAAGTAGACGATGCTGCTAAGTTCGCCCCCCAATGAAGTGTGACGGCAATAGAGATAGCTTGTCCTCTGATTTTATTTGGAAAAATTTCTGCAAGCATTACCCATGTTACAGGTCCCCAAGTCATTTGGAATATAGCAACAAAGGCCAAAATGAAAATCAACGTACTAATTCCATAAATTCCTGATAAGAAAAGTGTAGCCACTGCAAGTAGACATATAGCACATCCTGCAGAACCTATAAGTAATAAAAATTTCCTACCATAAGTATCAACATAACGCATTGCAATAAATGAAACAACAACACCTATGAGACCTACAAGGACTGTTTGAAGCATTGAAGCAGATTGCCCTGCACCAAGACTTTCAAAAATTCGTGGAGCATAATACAGGATAATATTAATCCCAATAAACTGTTGTAACATAGCAATAGCTATACCAACAATTAAAACTGTTTTACCGTAATAGAATATATTAAAGTTTTCATTTTGAATACGCAATGTGTCCTTAATATTTTCTAGTGTTTTATAGGCTGCTTGTTTTGTACCATACAATTTTTCCAAAACATTTAATGCTCTTTTTTCCTTGTTTTTTAGTGCCAAATATCTTGGAGACTCTGGAATGAGGAACAATAGACCGAAAAATAGCACTGCTGGAACAATTTCTGAAGCAAACATATAACGCCATCCGATTTCGTGAACCCAAGCACTAGGTCTCCCCAAAGTTATTAACCAATTGACGATATATACAACTGTCTGCCCAAATACGACTGCCATATTATACATTACTACTAATCTTCCTCTAATATGTTGAGGACTCATTTCACTAATATACACTGGGGCTATTGCCGAAGCCAAACCCACCCCGATACCACCTATTATCCGATAAATATTAAAAGTAATAAGCAAAGATACATTTGGTTCACCTACAGTAAAGAAAAACAGTTCAGGATAAGCCGAGCCAAAGGATGAAACAGCAAATAATATAGCTGCTATGATTAACGTATTGCGTCGACCGATATTATTAGACAATATCCCAGAAAATAGAGCACCTACAATACAACCAATCAATGCACTAGAAACAGTTAAGCCATGAACAAGGGAACCGAATCCTAAACTATCAACTAAATATAGTTGCACAGATTGTTCAGCACCAGCTATTACTGCAGTATCATAACCAAAAAGCAAACCACCTAGTGATGCTACTAAAGCTACCCTGATAATAAAGAAGTTCGAATTATTTTGCATAATGATTGAGAAAGAATATCTTCCTCTCTCCTCACCTCAATTCATTTAATTTCTCTTCATTCGCCAGGTCATATGGGTAATTAATTATTTCCGACTCTGCCAAATTGGTGTTTTTTATTAATTAATATTCCGAATAGAAACGAATTATGGGATCTATTGTCAGCTATGGAATCAACTCTATTTTTTCTTATTTTATGGAAACGTAGTCCAATAGTTCAACTTGAACTGGCTTTCCAGTATCGAAAGACTCTTTGGCTGCCATGGCAATTCGTTGTGCCATAATGCCATCTTTAAACGTACATGAAACTGCTTCATCATTTTTAATCGCTTTAAAGAATTCTTTTACTTCTTTGATATAGGCATCATTGTACCTTTCTAAGAAGAAATGTAATGGTTTATCTTCTTTTACACCTGCTTCTGATAAAAATTCGACCTTTGATTCTGTTTCATTTTTTACATTTGCTGATCCTTTTGTTCCGAATGCTTCCAGACGTTGATCATAACCATATACAGCTTGACGACTATTATCAATAACGCCAACCGCACCATTGGCAAATTTTAATGAGATGATAGCTGTATCAATATCCCCTAATTCGCTAACTTTCGGGTTGACTAATGCTGCGCCTTGTGCAAAGACTTCCACTACTTCGGATCCTGATATAAATCGTGCCATATCAAAATCATGAATGGTCATGTCCATAAAAAGGCCACCAGAAGTTGATACATAATCTAAGGTAGGTGGAGCAGGATCTCTTGATGTGATTTTTAAAATATGTAAATCACCGATTTCTTTCTCTTCTACCAAGCTTTTTACTTTGCTAAAATTGTGGTCATATCTTCTATTGAATCCAATTTGGAATTTTACGCCACTCTTTTTAACTGCTTCAAAAGCTTCTAAAGTCTCTTCATCCGAAAAGCTAATTGGTTTTTCACAGAAAATATGCTTCCCTGCTGCAGCAGCTTCCTTGATGATTGTCGTATGTGTATTTGTTGGCGAACAGATCAATATCGCATCAATCTCTGGATCACTTATGATGTCTTGATAGTTCTTTGTCAGGTGCTCTGCTCCAGAGGTTTCAAACCACTCTCCCAAATGGTCGATAAAAACATCAGAAACCGTCTTCACTCGTACATTTTGTAAATTTTTAAGGTTGTTCACGTGTAATTTTCCAATTCTTCCTGCGCCGATAACACCAATGATGATTTCGTTTTTACTCATTTCTTCATCCTCCTCTATTTTTTACAACTGTTGTAAATTCGATTAGAAAACTTGGACATTCAATTCCATTTGATACGTTCCAGGAGCACTAGAGCACTTCTATGGTTAGAAAAGTGTTAACGCTTTCTTAATTACTAAAGGAAAAGCCTCTTTAGAATAACTTCACTAAATTTCTAGCTCGGTGTTCAAAGAGGACTTTTTCTCTTTCATACATGTAAACTTCAGCTTTATTCGTATTATCGTTTTCTCTATCTCTATCTCTATCTCTATTAACCTGTCTATCTATGTCTTACAGTTTATTCTTCTAAATTCACCACAACTGTCACTGTTTCAACTAATTCCTGAATCGCATATGCAGGACCTTCCTTACCATTTCCACTTTCTTTCACACCACCATAAGGCATTTGATCCGCTCGGAAACTAGACGTATCGTTAACAATCACGCCACCGACATCGAGTAAATAAGGAATTTGATAGGACAAATTCAAGTCAGACGTATAAATACCTGCCTGTAACCCATATTTTGAGTCATTTACCAATGCAATGGCTTCTTCGATTGTTTCGTATGGAGAAACAGAAACCACAGGGGCAAAAGCTTCTTCATCGACAACTTTCATACCTTTTTTTACATTCGTAAGAACAGTAGGATAAAAGATATTTCCTGCTCTTTTTCCACCTGTTTGAACAATGGCACCGTCTGCTACAGCTTCTTCTACCCATTGTTCGATACGAATAGCTTCTTTTTCACTAATCATAGGTCCGACATTTGTTTCTGAATCTAAAGGATTTCCTACCTTTAATCGAGAAACTTCATTGATTAATGTCTCGAGAAATGCTTCTTTAACTGTTTCATGGACAAAAACACGTTGTACCGAGATACAAACTTGACCAGCATTCACGTTTGCCATTTTCGCAACCTTTGTAGCAGCTTTTGCTACATCTGCATCATGATGAACAATAGTTGCCGAGTTAGAGCCCAATTCTAACGTTGCTTTTCGTAAACCAATCGTCTGTTGAATATGCTTTCCAACTGCAGGTGAACCCGTAAACGTATAATGAGCAATTCGCTCATCATTTAGCAGCTGCTCGCCAACGGTGCGTCCACTTCCTACAACACACTGCACATAGCCACTCGGAACACCAGCTTCCTCTAACAACGCACATAATTTTACAGTCGTTGTTGCTGTATCTGACGCTGGTTTAATAATAATTGGATTTCCAGCAGCCAATGCTGGGCCTACTTTATGAACAACCAAATTTAATGGAAAGTTAAAAGGTGTAATTGCAGCAACAGCACCTACTGGTTTTTTCACCGTATACAGAAATCGCCCTGCCGCATTATAGTTCGGGATGATTTCACCAACTAGATTTTTTGCTTCCATTGCGGCAATTTGTAACGTAGACACGGAACGACTTACTTCCACTTTTGCATCTGTAATCGGTTTACCGCCTTCAATCGCAATCGTTTCTGCAAAGGATGCCTGATTTTGCTGCAGGAGCTCTGCTGCACGCATTAACACTTCATAGCGTTGTTCTACAGGAAAATCAATTTGCTTGTGGGCATGCACTGCTTTTTCAATCGCTCGATCAACAATTTCTTCATCTGCCAGTGCAATTTCAGCATACAGTTCACCTGTATATTTATTGTAGACTTGATGTGTGTCTTCCGTTTCAATCCATTCCCCACCAATAAATAATCTTTCTTTTAAGAAGTTACTTTGCATTCTTCTCAACTCCTATTATTTTATCTAGAGAAAGAGTGATTCTGGGCAGACGCTTTCCAATACGCAGATGTCTGCCCCTTTAATTCTTTCTTCTTATTTTTTCTTCAATACTTTCTTAACAGCAGCAGCAACATAATCAGAAGAAATTTCGTATTTCTGAAGCATCGCTTCATTTGGTCCAGACTCAGCATTCCGATCTCTTACACCAACGCGAACCATAGGAACTGGCTTTTCTTCGACTAACGTTTCTGCTACAGCACTTCCTAATCCACCAATGATGCTATGCTCCTCTGCCGTTACAATCGCACCAGTAGATTCTGCTGCTTTGACAATTGCTTCTTTATCCAATGGTTTAATCGAAGGCATATGAACAACTGCAACGGAAATTCCTTCTGATTCTAATTTTTCTGCCGCTTCAAGCGAACGGCTTGTTTGCGTTCCAGTGGAAATGATCGTCACATCTGATCCTTCTTTTAAGGTAACTGCTTTTCCAAGTTCAAACTGATAATCATCCGAAAAGATAACAGGATATGCATCACGTGCAAGTCGAATATAAACAGGGCCATCATATTGATGCGCAAATTCCATTACTTTTTCTACTTCCGTACTATCTGCTGGTGCGAGTACAACCATATTTGCTAATGTACGAAAAATAGCAATATCTTCTAAAGATTGGTGTGTTTTTCCTGTCAAACCTGTTAATAATCCACTATAGCCACCAACCATCTTTACGTTTAAATTTGGTTGAGCAATTTGTACTTGGATTTGGTCAATCGCTCGTTTAGATAGGAACGCTGCAAATGTGAACGCCCATGGTTGTAATCCTGTTGTCGCAAGACCTGATGCAACACTCATCATATTCTGTTCAGCAATACCCATTTGTAAAAATTTCTCTGGGTTTTCATTGGCAACAATATCAACCTTGGTCGATGTTGCCAAATCACCATCCAAAACATACACGTTTTCATCTTCTTCTGATAGTCGTAATATCGTTTTGCTTAATGCGTCTCTCATCGTCTCTTTTTTTGTTGATAAGATAGTTTTCATTTGTTATACCTCCGTTTCCAATTCTTGAATCGCTTGTCTGAGTTCTTCATCCGTTGGAACCCGTGAATGCCAATTGTGCGTATTTTCCATAAAGGAAACACCTTTTCCTTTTACTGTATTTGCAATAATCATTGTTGGTTTACCAGTAACATTCCGTGCTTCACTGAAGGCATTTGTAATTGCTTCGTGATGATGACCATCAATTTCAATCACATACCATCCAAATGCTTCCCAACGCGCTTTCGGGTTAAAAGCAGGAATTTCACGCGTTTGATTTCCAGCGTCCCAGCCAAATTGTTGTATCTTGTTGTTATCCAAAATAACAACAAGGTTATCTAAGTTATATTTCGATGCTACGTCAGCCGCTTCCCATACTTGACCTTCTTGTGATTCTCCGTCTCCAATCATGCAGTACGTGCGGAAGTTTTTATTTTGCAGCTTTGCTCCAAGTGCCATTCCAACAGCAGCTGAAATCCCCTGGCCAAGTGATCCTGTTGACATATCGAGTCCAGGTAGGATCGTCATATCTGGATGTGCTTGTAGGCGCGAATTGATGGCATCAAATGTTTTTAGTTCTTCAATAGGAAAGTATCCTCGTAAAGCTAGTACTGGATATAACCCGATAGCAGAATGTCCTTTGGATAATACAAAACGATCCCTGTCTTCTCCATTTGGATCCTCGGTAGAAATGTTCATTTCATTAAAATATAGATTTGTCAACACATCGATAGCAGACATCGGCCCCCCGATATGTCCAGCTCCTGCATGATGGACAGTTTGAACAACTAGCTTTCTAGCTTCGATTGACTTTTTTGTTAATAAATCTTTGCGTTCTTCTAGTAGCAATTCACTCATTGAAAACTCCTCCTTAAAGTTGGTGTTCTTTTTTGATTAAGCGCTTAATCAAATTAAGCAAATTTGCATTCGCCAATTGGTTGGCGGATGCTTTGTTGTGCATATGCAGATAGGAAAGGTTTACGTTTTCCTATCTGCGTTTAGTTAACTAAATAACACTTTTTTCAATACTGTTTTTCAACTCTACTTCCTTACCTGATAAGTAAGACTCTGTTGCAGCTGCAGCAATTTCTAATGCTGCTTTTCCATCAACTGCCGTACATAGTGGCGCCTGGTCTTGTAGTAAAGAATCAATAAAATGAATCATCTCAAGTAAATAAGCATTTTTAAATCGGGATGGGAAGTCTTGAATTAAGTCATGTGTGCTTCCATTAGGTGTCAGTAATTTGACATCGGTAGATCGCATCGAACCTATTTGGATCGCTCCCTCTGTTCCAACTACTTCTCCTCGAATATCATAGGCGTATGGAGCGATGCGCATCGTTTCGACATCGCCTGTTGCACCACCATCGAATGTTAGGTAAGTGAAGCCTTGGTCAACATCATTGTATTTCTTCATAAATTGATTGGATTCAAGTAAAATGTTCCCTCCAGATTGAACAGATGTCACATCTTGATTCATCAAAAAGCGTGCAATATCATAATCATGGATCGCTACATCTAAGAAAATACCACCACTGTATTTAATAAATTCCTCATGTGGAACATTTCCATCTCGACTTGCAGCTTTAAAGTATAATGGTTTCCCGATGTCTCCTGCTTCAATTCTTCTTTTTGCTTCTGCATAAGCAGGGTCGAATCTTCTCATGAAGCCAACTTGACAGAATACATTTTCTTGTTGAAGTACAGCAATGACTTCATCGGCATCGTTTAGTTCTTGTGTTAATGGTTTTTCAACAAATATATGTTTGCCATTTTTAGCAGCACGTTTAATTAGTTCTGCATGTGTAGCCGTAGGTGTTACAATGACAACTGCATCAATTTGATCATCATGGAATGCTACATCCGGATCCCTGGACCAATTAGCTACGCCAAGTTCTTTTGCAACTTCTTCTGCTCTTCCTTCCATTGGATCAATGACCGTAACAAGCTCTGCACCTTTTACTTTATGCGCTAAATTTTCAGCATGCCAGTATCCTAGTCTTCCTAGACCAAGTACCGCACAACGGATTACTTCTTGCATAGTCTTCTTCCTTTCTCACATCAAGTCTCTTATTCTTTATATTTTTGTCATATTAGCAGCTTTTATTTTCCCGATTGTATCAATAATAAATTCCTTTGATTTTTTTGCATATTCATATGGATTATGATCGATCGGATCTTGTTCTCCCTCTATTAGCGCCCAGCCTGAATAATTATTTTCGATTAAGGTTTTAAAGATAGGTTCAAAATCAAGTACGCCATCACCTGGTACTGTAAATAAACCACTTCGAATTGATTTTCTAATCCCAAACTTCTCTTTTCTCGCTCTCTCGAGTACATCTTGTCGTACATCCTTTAGATGGACATATTTCACACGATCGATATACTTTTCAAGAAGTTTTACTGGGTCGTTTCCACCATAGTATCCATGACCAGTATCATAGAGAAGTGAGACAAGATTCTTATCTGTCATTTCCATTAATTGATCGATTTCTTCTGGCTGCTCCACGACCGTACCTGCATGGTGATGATAAACAAGATCCATACCATTTTCTTTAGCAATTTCTCCTGCTTTATTTAGTCCTTCAACTACGTATTTCCATCCATCACTGTCTAGTCGATTTACATAGGTTTCATCCTGACCACGTCTTGGATCTTGGTTTAATATCGACCCACCAATTTCCGCGGTACTAATCACTTTACATCCAAATTCTTTTAAATATTCAACATGGGCACGATAGGATTTTAGTTCTTCTTTATGCCTTTTTGAATCCGAAAAAAGAACAGATTTCCATTGTGTCGTTAACTGCAAATCATGGTGATTTAGAGCTTTTTTAAGTTCCAGTTTGTCTGTAGGAAACTTTCGACTGATTTCCGTTCCTTTAAAGCCTAAAGCTGCAATCTCTCCCATTACCTGTTCATGCGTATAAAAATCACCATGCTCTAACACATCTTCGCCAACCCAATTAATTGGGTGGATTCCTACTTGAAATGACACTTGCTCTAAGCTCATCTTTACCCTTCCTTCCCTGTAAAGAAATTAGAATGAGGCTACCCCTTAAGGGCGATTTAATCTTGACTAATAAGAAAGTATAAAACTTTCCAATTTGCATAAGTGCAACTAAGACATTCACCGAATGCCTGGCGAATACCAAGTTTTCTAAGAGATAGCCTCCTATGTTTTCTAATTTTTAGCTAATAACCATTCATGATCTTTATCATTGGTAAATTTCCACTCCCGAACTGGTCCTGCCATCACGTTCAAGTAATACAATTTGTATCCTGGTGGGTTTGAAACTGGATGGTATCCTTTTGGTACTAGTACCAATTCACCATCTCGAACAATAATCGTTTCATCCAATGATTTATCATCTGTATACACCCGCTGGATGGCAAATGCATTTTCAGGTGAGTTCGTTTTATGATAATACGTTTCTTCTAAATAACTTTCATTTGGTAAGTTCTCTTCATCATGCTTGTGTGGTGGGTAACTCGACCAGTTACCTTCTGGTGTAAACACTTCAAAGACGAATAAACTATCAGCTGGCTTATCGGCAGGAAGAACATTATGGATCTCTCGCTCTAAACTACCATACCCACGTCTTGCTACAGCAACATCTTCTGGTGTTATTAATCGTGCTTCATATGTTCCTTTTCCAGGTGCTGTACAAACAGCAATCTCTAAATCTGTTAGGGCTTTTAACGCTACTTTATCATCGCAAGATACATAGACTGTGTAAGCTGGTGAATCATCAAACACGCTCATTCTTTTCCCGATATTGTCCCAGGATTTTGAGTTTGTAGAAGCGTCCGCTCTCCCTGTAAGAAGTACCACTGCAACTTCTAAATCACCTGTTTCTTTCTCAAAAGATTGCCCTGCTTTTAGCTGATACACTTCAAAGCCGACATATTTCCAACCAGCATCCTCTGGCGATACTTTTATGATATTTCCATCTTGATCCGGTGTTTTCTTTGGTTTTATAAGTAATTCTGACATGTTCATCCTCCTCGTAGTATCTTTAAATTCCATTTGAATACTAATACTTCCTAGCTTGATTCAATTTATCTTCCATATTCTCAAAAGCATTTTGTACCGTTTTACTATTTGAAACCTCGGCTACACCTAGTCGCCACCAAGAATCATATCCTGTTACCTTACTCGGAAGTGTCTTCACATGAATAAGAGTTGATATTGTATCTTGTTTCGCCTTTGCCAATGCGTCACGAAACTCTTCTACTGTATTGGCTGTATATCCTTTCGCTCCAAGACTTCTTGCATGAGCGGCAAAATCCATTTCCATATAGTTACCACTTAATTGATTTGTCTCTTTTTCACGGTAGCGAAACTCATTTCCGAAACCTTCACTTCCCTGACCTACTTGCAATCCATGAATACATTGGAATCCATGATTATCAAATAAGATAATATTAATCTTCTTATTCTCCTGAAGGCTTGTGACAAGTTCCGAATGCAACATAAGGTAACCACCATCTCCTTGAAGCGCATATGCTTCACGTTCTGGCTCAGCCATTTTAATTCCTAGTGCTGCTTGAACTTCATACCCCATCGTGGAAAAGCCATATTCCATGTGATACGTTTTCGGATGTGTGCTTCTCCATAATTTGAGGAGATCGCCTGGTAAGCTCCCAGCAGCACATGTGATAATATCTTTTTCATCGATAAATTTGTTTAACTCACCGATTACTTGCGATTGTTCCAAACCTTCCTCACTCTTCAAATTAAACAAGCGATCGACTTCGTTATCCCATGCTTCTTTCAAAGACTCAAGTTCCTTTTCATCATGAGCAGCCTTGTAATTTTCTTTCTTCAATTGCTGTTCTAGTAGAGTTAAGGCTACTTTCGCATCGGATACAAGCATTTGTGATTCCATTTTCATTGCATCCAACGAACTAACATTAATGCTTACAAATTCTACATCTGGATTTTGGAATGCTACTTTCGATGCTGTCGAAAAGTCTGTTAACCTTGTTCCAACAGCAATAATTAAATCCGCATCTTTAGCTAGAACATTGGATGCTTTGGATCCATTTGCACCAACGCCACCCATATACATTGGATGATTCCATGCAATTGCACTTTTTCCTGCCTGTGTTTCACCAACAGGGATTTGGAAGTTTTCTGCAAACTGCTTTAATTCTTCTGTAGCGAGGGAATAATGAACACCGCCACCAGCAATAATAAATGGTTTTTTCTTGGATTTGATCAATTCTACCGCTCGATCGATAGCCACTTCACTTGGCCTTCTTCTCTCCAGCAGATGTACACGCTTTTTAAAGAACTCTGCCGGATAATCATAAGCTTCTGCCTGCACATCTTGTGGCAATGCTAATGTTACAGCCCCTGTATCAACTGGATCTGTTAGAACTCGCATCGCATTTAAAGCTGCTGTCATTAGTTGTTCTGGTCTGACAATTCGATCCCAGTACTTGCTCACCGCTTTAAAAGAGTCTGTTGCAGACATCGTATAATCACTTGGATCTTCAATTTGTTGAAGAACAGGATCTGGCTGTCTTGTAGCAAAGTTATCACTTGGAAGTAGAAGTACTGGAATACGGTTAACCGTTGCCGTTCCAGCTGCCGTCACCATGTTTAAAGCACCCGGTCCAATTGATGTCGTACATGCATAAATTTCTAAGCGATTTTTTTGTTTGGCATACGCTGTAGCAGTATGTACCATTCCTTGTTCATTTTTTCCTTGAATAAGGGTGATATCACTTTCCTGTCTTTCCAGTGCTTCAGCTAAACCAGTTGCATTTCCATGTCCGAAGATCCCGAACATCCCTTTAATGAATTTTCTCTCTTTCCCATCCACTTCAATGTATTGATTGTCTAGGAATTTCAACAAAGCCTGTGCCATCGTTAAACGAATCGTTTTCTTTTTTGTCTCTGTTTTTTCATTTGCATAACGGATCGCTTCCATCGTTCATTTCCTCCCTACTTTTTATAAATAGACTACTTCCTGTTTTTTAAAAGACTCTGTTGCTGCAACAGCTACCTCAAGGGACCTTTTTCCATCAACTTCATCCACGAGTGGTTTTACATTATTTTGTATACATTCAATAAAGTGAGCGACTTCTTCAAGAAAGGCATCTTCAAACTTCGTAATAAAATCTGGAATATTGTCATGATAGCTATTATTATTTTTTAAGAGAATATTGTTGTGATGTTGTAGTGAACCAATCTGAATGGAACCTTCTGTACCGACTACCTCTCCACGAATATCATAGCCAAAGGTCGAGTTTCTGCTACCTTCCACATGTGCAGTCGTACCATTTTGAAACGTTAATACCGTAACCGATTGATCCACATCCCCATACTTTTTCATAAATGGATGAACAAGTACTTCACCAAACGATTGCACTGATTTCACTTCATCTCCCATTAAAAATCTAGCAATATCGTAATCATGAATACTTAAATCTAGAAAAATACCACCACTCGTTTTAATATAGGACTCTGGAGGAGAACCTGGGTCTCGGCTTAGACCTTTAAAATAAAGCGGCTTTCCAATATCACCTTGTTCAATTCTTCGTTTTGCCCCTGCATATGCGGGATCAAACCTTCTCATGAACCCTACTTGACAGAAGACACCGTTACGTTTCACCTCTTCGATGACCTCAGTCGCCTCTTCCAACGTTTCAGTTATTGGCTTATCTACAAATATGTGCTTTTTACTTTTTGCCGCTCGAATAATTAAGTCGGCATGGGTTTTCGTTGGAGTCACAATAATTACTGCATCAATCGTCGGATCTTCAAACACTTCTTGTGGATTGTTCGTCCATCTATTGACACCTAATTCTGCAGCTGCTCTTTTGGCACTTTCCTCTCTTGATGCTACAACAGCAACAATTTCGGCATCCTTCACTCTCGTTGCAACATTCTTTGCATGAACGATACCAAGTCTCCCCACTCCAATAACAGCACAGCGAACATTACTCACTTTATCACTACCTTTACGAGGTCAATTTTGAAAATGGCTTATTCAATTAAGCGCTTTCTTAAAAGGTTAATTTTTTTATATGACGCGTTGATAAATCGGAAGTCCCCTCTGCATTGGAACACCCATCTCTCCTTCGATAATCGGAAATGCATACGCTTTAAATTCATTCGTCATTGTATTTTCTTTGTCATTATACCAGTTCCTAGGTACAAGCTTTTCCTTCCCAGCAACTTCACTTAGTTTTACTGTTTCATAGAACACATGATAGTCTTTACTATCTAGGTCTCTTTTCAATCCAACCATCACACTAGTGAAATCTAAATTAGCAAGTAAAACAGCATGTAATCCTAATTTATATGCTTCATCTACATCCGTTTTTGAAGCATGTGTCATACTGCTTCTTTGCCAAACACTAGCTGTCATGTAACGCGTTTTAATACCAGCCTGCTCCTCGATATTCTCTTTTAAAAATGAGGAGACACCGCCTAGCTTGGGTCTACCTAACGTATCATACTCCAAGTCTTCGTAAACTAACTGTCCATTTTGCTTACGAATCCCTTCTGCCGCTACGAGAATCGTATTTCTTTTTTCTTGGTGTGATTTTGTAACTTTAGCTAGACATTCGTCAAATTGAAATGGAACTTCAGGAATGTAAATTAACAGTTGACTGTCTTCTTGCAATGCATCTTCTGCCAAGGAACATGCTCCAGCAAGCCACCCCGTATGTCTACCCATCGTTTCAATAATCGTTATTCCATTACTCTCTGGATAACTAACCATATCCATATTTACATCAATAACAGATGTCGCTAAAAACTTTGCCGTACTACCATATCCTGGTGAGTGATCCGTACCGACTAAATCATTATCAATGGATTTCGGAACACCGATTACAGTAAGTTCATAATTGGCATGTTTTGCCGCATCATCTATCATTTTTGCGACATTCATCGAACCATTTCCACCAATATAGAAAAAATAACGGATGTCATTCTTTTTAAGAATATGAATTATTTTTTCGAGATCTGTTTCTTTTAATTTATAACGCCATGTTCCGAGTGCTGCACCAGGAGTCCAGCGCAATTGATAACGTTCACTGATCGATAAGGTTGTTAATGGAACAAATTCTTCATGTAGTAAACCATATATACCACCGACAGCTCCATAAATTTCTCCGGTAAATGGATTGCTGGATATTCCATCAATAATACCAATGAGCGAATTATTAATGACTGCTGTGGGACCACCTGATTGAACAATCATACTATTCCCCTGCACTTTTATCCCCCTAACTTATTGGTTAAGCGCTTTATCTTTTACTTATAACATTATTCTATTCGCTTATTCCTAATAAGTCAATGATGTTTTTTATTTTTTAAAAAATTGTTTCCAACTTCCAATAATCACACTTTTTAATCATCATTTAATTTTAAGTATCCAGTTACCTCATGAATTATTGTAATGACAGAGTTTACAAATTAAGTTTCCTTTCATTTAAGCGACTCTTTACTGGCCTTTTGATTTATTTGATCTCCAATATTTTTTATTTTCATATCATTAAGTATTTCTTTAAAGATACTATCATCTAGAAGAAAATAAAAAATGAACGGGTTCAGAAATTCGTTCATCTTTCATACTTCCACAATTATATTGTCCTCGTCGAATCCCTCTCCACAAGAGTTGGTGCTAATGTAACACGAACATGATCATCCCGTTCTCCCTTAAAAATGGAGATAATCAAGTCCATGACTTCTCTACCCATTAATTGAATTGGTTGTGACATCGTTGTTAACGGAGGGTCCACAATGGAAGCAATACTTGTATTATCAAATCCAACAATAGAAATGTCATTAGGCACATATAATCCAGATCGCCTCGCAGCTTGTATCGCCCCAATTGCTAATAAGTCGTTACAAGCAAATAATGCAGTTGGCTTATCATCGTATTGTAAATATTTTTTAGCAACATTTCTACCTGCATCCAAATGACTTTGTTTAATATCCTCAATCAATTCAATATCGTGTATAAATTTTAAACCATGCTCGGACATAGCATCTTTGAATCCGCGTATTCGTTCTCGATTACTATATACATCGAGTGCGACAATGCCGATCTTCTTATGTCCTAGCTTAATCAGATAGTCAGCTGCCAAATAACCACCCATATAATCATCCAGTGCTACAGCATTAACTGCGAAATTTGGGTAATCTCTTGCCACAATTGCTATTGGAATATCCTCTTGCATCAATTCTTCTAATCGTGATTGCTTTTCAAAACCTGAAGCAAAAATAAAACCATCTACTCTTTTTTGCTTTAGCAGACTTATGTATTTATTCTCTTTTTCCTCCTGATAATCTGTACTGCAAATTACGATACTGTATCCCAATTCATGGCCACGGTCTTCAATACTTCTAGCTAATTCGGAGAAAAAGGGGTTTGCCAAATCAGGAATTAGTAATCCAATTGTTTTTGTCTGTTTCCCCATTAATGCCGATGCTAGTACATTTGGTTCATAATTTAATTTTTCCATTGCATCGTAAACACGTCGTCTCGTTTTCTCACCAATCCTTCCCTTTTTGTTAATTACGTTCGAGACCGTTGCTATGGATACTTTTGCTTCTTTTGCTACATCATATATTGTAACTTTCAAACCCATCATTCCCTTTTCTATTTCTAGTACTAATACTTTAATTACATATTTCTGGATTTCAACTATAACAATTCTTTATTGTACTTTCTATTTTTAGATTAAGCTCTTAATCATATTATACATGGTAGTTTTTTTCATTCAAATAATATTATTGAGAAACTTATATCTATAATAGAATATTACGTTGCTATTTATAGTAATTACTTTTAAAAGTCTCCTCGATTATTTCTAACTTGAAAATATCCTCCTCTCATCTGCACCAATTATAATAGGTAAAGGAACTCCATTATTCAAAATGGAAGATTATCAATTGAACCTCACATTGAGTAGAATAAGGGACTTTAATCAATTTGTTGAATTGCATTATGAATAAAATGAAAACCGCTTGGATGTATGCCTCAAGCGGTTCTATTATACTAAATATGCTATTATTGTTTACTATTTATGCCAAAAATCCCTACGGCAATCAAGTTTCCCCTACAGTATCTAGCTACTAAGAATCATTCTCTCTATTCTTCACTACCCACTACTTCAGCTTCATCGCCTCAGCAATAATTTTTGGAAGGTCCGTATTATCATGAAACCCAACAAATTTTTCAGCCTTTGGACCGTAAGCATAAACCGGAATATCAGCACCAGTATGATTACCACTTGTCCACCCAATGCTTGCACGATCGCTTACTACCTTATTGATCGCAAGGGAAGCGTTGTCTGCTTCTTCTATCTCTTGAATTTCCTCTTCTGTTAACTCAAATCCAGTATGTGTTTCTAGAACTTCACTTACGTTGGAGCGTTCTTCATTTAATTGATCTGCCATGTAAGCACCTGTAGCAGTTACATTGGTTAATAGATCCGCATTTAAATCTAGTGAACCGTTTGAACCAGTTGTCATCCCACCTGTGTCATGATCGGCTGCAACAACTACTAGTGTCTCTCCATCTTGTTTTGCAAAATCAATTGCTTCTTTTACTGCTGCTTCAAATGCTTCAACTTCTGACATTGCCCAGCCAGCATCATTATCATGACCTGCCCAGTCAATTTGGCTTCCTTCCACCATTAGGAAAAAACCACCTTTGTCTTCTTTTAGTATATCTATAGCAGTTTCCGTCATTTCAGCAAGGCTAGGTTCTTCTGTTTCAGCACGATGAAGTTCTGGAGCAAGTGCGTCATCTGCAAATAAACCTAAAAGCTTTTCTCCCTTTTTAACTGCAATTTGTTTATTATCTAGTAATTGACTACGTGTTTCAACAAACTCATATCCTTGTTCCTCAGCTTGTTCAATCAGGTTAAGCTCTTCCTGATTCCCGCCTTGAGAGATTGGTAAGAAATTGTTTTTTCCGCCACCAAGAATGACATCTACTTCATTCGCAAGCATTTGTCTAGCAATCTCTGTTTCGTTATTCCGATCATCGACATGTGATGCAAATGCAGCCGGAGTAGCATGTGTAATTGTAGAGGTTGCGACAAGCCCGGTTGCCTTGCCATCTTCCTGAGATGCTTCTAAGATTGTTTCAAGCTCATTGCCCTCTGTATCCAGACCGATAACACCATTATTTGTTTTTTCACCTGTCGACATTGCTGTTCCTGCTGCAGCAGAATCGGTTATATCAGAATCAGCAGAATACGTTGTGAACATTCCTTTTAGATGATCATCCCATACTGCATCTTCGCCCTTGTACACGCGATAGTTACTCGCATAATTAGCACTATACCCATCAGGAATCATATAGATTACATTTTCTACCTTCTTCCCTTTTCTATCTACAGCATCCGGTTTGGCGTCTACCGTTCCTAAACTTAAACCGGACAATACAAGGGACGCACTAAGTACAACAGCACCAATCTTCTTAAACATCGTAATCTCTCCTCTCAAATTTTTACTACAATTTAAGCGTAATGGAAAGATGTCTAAATGAAGTTACATGCTAGTAAAAGTCTAGTAAACTTTTTTCACCCTAAATAACTACCTCTTTTTTCATAGAGTTATCTAGTAACCACTTGTCACTAACCAACGAAACTTGATATAGCTTTATTTAATGTCCTTCACTTGATTCATTAAAATTCACCAAAAAACACTATCACTAAGAGAGAACGGTGCTTCCCCCCCTAAAAGATAGTGTTTTTTGCTTGTAACATATTCTATTCTTCCACCGTGATCGTTATCGTTTGCTCAACTACTTTGGTTTCATCTTCAGCATGAACTAAATCACCTGCAAGATTTTGGCCATTCTCTCCGTATACTTCTGTGACATGTGGTCCATTATTATGATGGGATGGATTCATTGTAATGATAATATCGTATTCGGTTAGATTTTTAATTCGACTGTCTTTTTCGGGATCATTAATATATAAAACTGTTGAGCCATCTGGATTCGTGTAGCTATATCCCTGAAATCCTGATGTAATATAATTTGGAATGTCTGCTCTTGCCAGAATAAATGTATCTTCTACAATGTTACTATTTATTTTTACTACAACATAATCCTCTTGTTTCTCGATTACTGGCTCTATCCATACCGAGGGTTCTCCATAATCATCCGGCAAATCCCAGCTTGGTTCCGTAATCGAAAAATTATGTTGACTACCATCTATGGTGGCGGATTGTTGGAAGGATACTTTTTGATAGATTTCATTTGCTTTCGCATAGTTTTGTACAAAGCTCCCACTCAGCTGGTTTAAATAATAATTTTTTATATCCCCATACTGATTTGCTGGCTCAAATTTTAATTCAATATGTACGATTCCTTCTACTTCATCTGGAAGACTATATTCCAATTCAAATTCTCCATTTTCGTTAACCTTAGTCCGATCAATTCCTCCAACTAACAATCCATATTCTGATTCAATTGAAAGAACAAGTTGTGACTCAGGTAATAGATTGGTCATGCCTTTTACAGAAACAAGCTTGTTATCAATCTGAAATTCCCCTTCCAGCCTTACATCTAAATCCCCTTGATCTTCTGGAGCCTCTTGTACTTGATTGACTTCAAAGGAAACCTCTTCCGTATTATCTACTGTCTCTACTTCATTTTCCACCTTTGTACCTGCAGTTTCCTCAGCTTGTATACTTCCACTGTTTTGTTTGTCTGTTTCCCCTTGTTCTTCATTTTCACTATTACTGCATGCTGCCAAAAATAAAATCATTAGTGCTAAAAACATAATTAATATACGTTTACATCTAACCACGAAACTGATTCCTCCTAAATATAGTAAACAATCAATCTTAATGATACCGTTTGCTTTTTTGAATAACAACAGGACCAAGTACCTATAATCTAAGGATCTGTAGACGGTTCAGCTTCGTACTTCCATGCAGGGTCTTAACATTATGTTATCATCTTCACAAATTAGACATAATTACTATATAAAATTCCGTGAATACCTTTACATAAATGCGCTTTCATATATAATAGAATTAAGTGATGTACTTCACAATTAAAATCTAAAGGAGGAATATCAATGGCTAACCTTGATACAAGTCTTACATGTGTATACCAAACACAAGGTACGATTGCTCGTGAAAATATTCGTACGAAATTTGCGGATTACCAAATTGCAGACATAAGCCTTCATCCGGATATACCACTACCTATTGAAGGTAACCATCCTATTTCAATAAAAATTGAAGGAACTTGGTACAAAGCAATTGCTTCTGTTGTAAGAACGCTAACAAATGGTAACGGTAAAGCAGTAAAAGCCTATATTTATAAATTGAATCGGCAACTTAGTGCATGCAATGTATTGATTTCCTGGGATAATTATTTAAGTACGTCGAAAAAACAAATGAAACGAGAAGCCTTCCATACAGCTGTGAATTTATAATGCGTACTACTTTATAAAAGACAATCTCGTCTAATTGCACCTTATCTATAAAGTAGTATCGCTGATGCATACCTGATACGTTACAATTAAGCTGATCTATTGCAGCTTCCCTCTGCACTCAACAGTTACTTCATCCATAACCTTTCCATCCTGAATTAAATGTGCTTTTTCATGCAACAGAGCAAGCTTTGGCATTTTATGAGTTTTAGTATATGGTCGTAATTTTATATTTTGTTTATCCGCATAAGCTTGCATATCTTTAATATTCTTCATAAGAATAGCCTGATCAATCAAAAGTACAGGTGTATCAATTCATGCATCTATTTCTCCACCCTGATCGCTTCTATCTCTACTAGACAGCCAAAATGTAAAGCATTGGTAGGTACAATCGCTCTCGCCGGTTTATGGTCACCAAAAAACTGTGCATATACCTTATTAATTTCGTCCCAGTATGCAACATCTGGAGTGTATACCCCGCAAAAAATAACATCCTCTCGCTTTAAGCCACGAGCCATAAAACCAACTCTAAATTGGCTAATGCTTGTTCAGCTTCTGCTTATTCACTTTTTATTTACTTAACCGCCTTAATACCTGCTCCACACAAAGGAATAACGGTCGTTAAATTTTTCATATGGCTGCCTGCTTGCTCAATATAAGCTAGATAGCCCGCATACGTTGCAGCAGATGTTGGTTCAACGAAAAAACCTTGGTGTGCTAGCTCTTCCCTCGCCTTTGCTATCTTATTTTCTGGTGCCGCTATAATTTCTCCACCAGTTTCTTTTATGACCTGTAAGATTTGATGATGTCTTGCTGGATTCGCAATTGCAATACCTTCTGCTTGGGTTTCTTTCGTTTCAATAGGATCTATGTGCTCCGCTCCCTCTTGGAAAGCTTTAAATAATGGTGCACAACCTTCCGCTTGAATGGCAATAAATTTAGGGATACTAGGAATTAACCCTTTATCATATAAATCTTTAAAGCCATAGTACGCGCCTAACAACAGCGTGCCATTTCCAACAGGGACGACAATCACATCTAGCACATTCCCATTCATCTCTTCCCAAATTTCATATGCATAGGTTTTGGTTCCTTGATAGAAAAAGGGGTTGTAAACATGACTTGCGTAAAAACTTCCACTTTCTTCTACTTCCTTTATTGCAGCTTCTGCCGTATCTTCTCTTGTTCCAGGTATCAAATGTAATTGTGCTCCGTGTGCTTTAATCTGAGTTAATTTATTTGGCGAAGTACTAGCCGGAACGAATATGTCGCACTTTATACCGACCTTGGATGCATAAGCAGCTATTGCTGTTCCTGCATTCCCGCTACTGTCAGCTACAATTCGCTTTACATGTAACGCTTTCGCCGCTGTAATAAGCATGGATGCACCACGATCCTTGAATGAAAGGGTAGGCATCATATAATCCATTTTAAAGAAAACGTTATTAGAATCATCGGTTGAAACCATAGATGTATAGCCTTCCCCTAACGTAACCTGCTGAGATTTATTGAACGGAAGTGCTTCCTCATAACGCCAGAGGGAAGGTGTTCGTTGTTTAATTTTATCAAGTGGAAAATCGATATTAAACGATGTGATATCTAACAATCCTCCACACGGACATTTGTAAATAAACGTTTGCGGATCATGAATTTCACCACATTGGCTGCATTTGTATTTTACCTTCATGCATGATCACTCCCACAACTTGTTTTCATGTAATTTTTTATATGTAATTAATTGAAAATACAGTATATACATAACTTTATCTACAAAATTAATGCAAGTCAATAAAAAATCATATGATTCAAACTAGGGTAATTTTAATTTTAATGTCTAAAGAATTTTATCCATATATTACTATTGATTCCATTATTAAAGGCTACGATGTTGAACGCCTGAAACGAAAAGAAAAAATTCAAATTGTTAAATTTATGGATGAAAAAGGGATCTTTCTGATTAAAGGAGCTATTGATAAAGTGGCTGAGAAATTGAATACGTCGAGGGTTACGATTTATAGTTATTTGGATAAGGTTAAGAAAGTGATTTACTAACAACACTACTGAATGTTACCTTGTTATCTAATATTTTTCAGAAGAGATGTGCAATAATCTCATGCACATCTCCTTTCAAGTTTCATATGATTGACCCTTGCTAAAATGGAAAGAAGGGTCATCAGAGATTCTGCTTTTAATTGTTCAATTGTAGAAGCACAAATACAAGTCTGCCAGCAGACTTACGCAAACTTCTAACTAATAATAAACAATAATTCCAGCCAAACCAGATAGGAAAATAATTATAACAGGACTCAGCTTTGTGAATAGGAGCATAGCAAGTGCAATAAAAACAAACACTATACTTATCCAATCTACATCGATTAAACTTATACCTTGGATAATGTTGTTTTGAATGGCAAAATTAATTGCTGCATACACAATTAATGCAGTTATTACGGGACGCAAACCATAGAAAACATAGCTTATTATTGAATGATTACTTTTCACTTTACTTACAAATAAAGCAATTAATACTACAATAATCAGGGATGGAAAAGAGATTGCAATAGCTGAGATTATTGCACCTAAGATACCACCTACATTATATCCAACAAATACAGCACTGTTTGTAGCAATTGGTCCTGGTGACATCCCCGCAATTGCTATCGCATCCGTAAGTTGTTGGGTAGTTAGCCAGTTATTTGACTTCACTTCGTATTCAATCAAAGGGAGCATGGCATATCCACCACCGAATGAAACAAGACCAATCCTAAAGAAAGTCAGAAATAGGTTCCAATACACCCTATCCCTCCTACTGAATATTCTCTACTTTATCGTTATTAATCGTCTTCTTTCTGTCTAATAAACGTTTCATATTTAAAAGAATGCCTACAATACCACCTACTAATAGCATGAAAATAGGATGAATTGAAACGAATAAAAAAATGACCAACGCAACACATGCAATAATGCTTGTAGTTTTATTAAATATAGCAGTCTTGCCTATCTTCAAAGCTGCAAAAATAATTAAAGCAATGACAGCTGAACGAATTCCAATAAAAGCAGTTTGAACAATAGGATTATGTTGAAAGTTTAGAAACAAAGAGGCAAGTGCAACAATGATTATGAAGGTTGGCGTAATTATACCTAAAGTTGCAGCAATAGCACCAGGTATTCCCACCAGCCTATACCCGATAAAAGTAGCAGTATTAACAGCTATAGAACCCGGTACGGATTGTGCCACTACTAAAACATCTGCAATGTCCTCCCGCTTCACCCACTTATTTTTTTTAGTTACTGCATCTTCAAGCAAGGGAATCATCGCATATCCTCCCCCAAAGGAAACTGGGCTAATTTTGAAAAAGGTAAAGAAAAGACCCCATAATAATTTTACTTTCCTTCGTTTTTCCATCCGGATCCCCACCTATTCCAGATAATAGTCTAATACCATACTTCCAGCACCTATTGCTGCAGCGTTTTCTCCAAGATGTCCCTTTTTAAACTTCACATCATAGCCAGGATAAAGTTTACTAATTCTATTTGAGGCAGTAGTAACTGCTGTTTCGAAAAACAAATCTAACCGGTTAAACATCGGACCGCTTAGCACCAAATAATCGGAATGTAGCATGGTGATCATATTAGATAATGCAATTCCAGTAAAAAATCCAAAATCTCTTACTGTAGTCACACAAAGATCGTCTCCTGCTTCTAATGCAGTGCATATATCTTCAAACGTAATATCATCAGGATCTTCCAACCCTTCTGTTAGAATAGAAGGGTGACCTCGTTTTAGTTGGTGGATAATGTTTGCTTTTAAATATAAAATCGTGGAGTATGTATGAAAACAGCCGTAGTCACCACAGATGCACTTTTTGCCATTTGTATTAATGACCATATGTCCGCTTCCAAGTTTCCCAAATCTATCAGCATCACTTTTTAATAATCGGTGGTCATTCATAACCCCTATTCGTAGACCAACACCTGCAATAATATAAGAAAGATTACCAATTTCTTCATTCAAACCCAGCTTATGTTCTGCAAGAACCGCCGTATTAATACCACTGTCCAGTATTATTTTTGTAGAGTATTTCTTTTGAAGTACTTCGACAACCTTTACATTATTCCAATGATCAGAAGGGAAATTTACGGGATCAACAATAATTCCTTTTTCTCTATCAAGCGGCTCTACAGCTCCAATCCCGATACCAATCAGCTGATCTTGCTCGATATTTCTACTGTTCAACATTTGAACTATCGTGCTTTGGATAAAATCTATTGTTTTTTTCGGAGTACTCTCTTTATTCATTTGAAAGCTTGCTTCATCTATCACGTTAAGATGCAAGTCTAACAAAAGCACTTTTGTAAAAGTACGGGAAATATCAATACCAATGCTAAATAATTGATTGGTGTTAATAGCATACATTACCGGCTTACGACCACCACTTGATATACCAATACCACTTTCAATGATTAAACCCTCCTGTAGAAGATCATCGATAATTCTTGCACAGGTAGTTTGTTTCTGAGCCGTCTTTTCAATAATAGAGCTTTTGGTAACTGGACCGTGTTTACGAATAATATTATAAACATGTTTCATATTCCTAACTTTCGGTGAGCCTGGATCTTTAAATTGAGTAATCATTATTCTCCCTCTTTAAATTCGTTGTTAATCCATTATAACACTTTTAACCATTTTGGACAGAAGTAGATATTGTTGTTTCTGAACAACTATGAATAGGTGCTTCCTAATCATAGTCCACACCTATAACATACTGTTCTACAATGACCCAACTTTTCTAGCGTCTACTTTAACCAAGTCAGTTGTATTTCGATGCTTATATTCTCTTACAGAGAGACCAATAAATAAAATTAACCCGACTACATTTAATAACCATGTATACATTTCACCTTCATAAATTGGTGAAAATAACAATAATGCAGAAACTCCGAATAATACACGTTTAAATATAGATAGATTTCTGAAAAAATACCCTACAAAGCTAATTGATAAAACGACACAACCAACAGTAACTGATAGAATTACTGCAATCCTTGTTAGACTATTAATCTCTCCTACCCCTAATAAAATAGCTGGAGAATATACAAACAAAAATGGAATCGTCAACCCAACTATTCCATAAGCCATTGATGTAAATCCAATTTTATAAGGACTCTCTTTAGCAATGGTTGATGCTGCAAAGCTTGCTACTGCAATTGGAGGCGTAAAGTTAGACATATTAGAGAAATAAAAAACAAACAAGTGGGCAGCCAATGGATGAACACCTAATTGAACCAAGGCAGGCGCAATCAATGTAGCCACTAGCGCATAGGCTGCAACGGCCGGCATACCCATTCCTAAAATAATCGAGACTACTGCACTAGTTATTAGTAATAATAAAAGATTAGATTGACCAACATCTACAAGCGCGAGAGCCAAATTAAATCCAAAACCTGTAATTCCTACAATACCAATAACCAATCCTGCTGCCGATAAAATAATCCCAATATTAATCAAGCTTCTTCCCGTATCAATTATTGCTTCAAGTAGCCTTCTAAAAACAGCCTTTCTTTGAGACCTTTGTAATAATAGGATGGGTATTGCAAAGAAAGATGCATAGACTCCACTAGCTGTTGGAGTATAGCCTGCAATAAATAAGAAGTAAAGTAAAACTCCAAAGATTGGTATAATAACCCAGCCGTAAGTAAGTACTTCTTTAAACTTAGGTAGTTCCTTTTGATTAATTCCACGAAGGCCTTTTTTTCCTGCACTTAGATCTACCTGTGCGAACAAACATAGGTAATACAAGAATGCTGGAATAATAGAAGCTAGCATCACTTCAACATATGGAATTCCAAGTGTTTCAGCAATAATAAATGCCGCAATTCCCATTACTGGAGGCATAATCATTCCACCGGTTGATGATACTGCTTCAATTGCTCCCGCTTGCCTGCGAGTATATCCATTCTTTATCATTAAAGGTATCGTCATATTTCCAGTTAACATTACATTAGATACTGGCCCTCCAGACACACTTCCTACTAAACTCGAACCTACAACCGAAGCTTTTGCAGGACCTCCTCGAAATCGACCAAAAGCCGAAAAGGCAAAGTTATTAAATATTTCCCCTCCACCGAACTTTAAAAGAATCTGACCAAACAAAATAAATGCTAAGGCTATCGTCGAAGCTATATTTAACATGTAAAGCAAACTACTTGCATCAAAGTAGAGGTAATTTACTAAATGCTCAAAGGACATTCTATCTCCCTTAAGTGCTCCTGGAAAATAAGATGGAAAAAAGGCGTATACTAAAAATGCTGCTACTACCAGAACCAATGACCATCCATATAGCCTGCGTAAAGCTTCAAATATTAAAAGAATACCCATAACAGCTAATAATACTCTATCCATCGTTACGTAGCCAAAAAATATTACAATCGTTGGGTAGAATATAGCAATATACAACCCGGAAATAAGACCAGCACTAGCAAGAATCCAATCATACCAAGGAACGCTTCCTTTGGGAGATGTTGACGTCATTGGTACTCCTATATAGACTCCTGCAAGTATCAAAGCAAGAAATAAACCAGTATATTGCTCTAAAAATATAGCAACTCCAAACCACTGGTAAACACTTAAGATATAAAGTATTCCAGTAAGAGGAATCATAAAAAATATAAATCTTAAAATAAAAGAAGGGACACCTTGCAACTCTCTAAAAGTACCAGACTCTTTCCTCTTTAGTTTTCTATCTAATCCTTTTTTATCCACTATTTTCCCTCCTCATTCCATACTAATTATTGAATTTATTTGAATTGGTTCAATAATTCTTGCTGGTTTTCTTCAGCTATATCTGTCCACACACCTACTTCTTTGAAGAACTTTACGGCTCCTGAGTGATAAGGGATTGCAGGTTCATCATCGAACATATTTTCCGGGTTCCAAGTTTCAAGCCACATGTACTGCTTATGCAGCTCTTCATAGTTATTCCATAACGTTTTGACTACATTGTAGGCAACATCTTCAGATATATGGCTGTTCGTCGCTAATATAATTGGGTAGCTAACTATTGTTGTTTCATTTTTTAGTATTCCTCCTTCAAATGCGACTGGAGAAATACCAGGAACAAGCTCGGTCATTTCTTCTATCGTTTCTTCTGGAAAATCATCAATGTTTTCAGGAGATATTTCAGCCCAATCCAAGACATCGATTTCTTTCGTCGTGTCCATTTCTGTAAAAATACCGACCGTTGGTGTACCTGCAAATATCGCGTCAACCCTGTTTTCTCTTAATGCATTGACCCCCGTATTTATATCTGTTACCGGCACGCTCACTACGTCATCCCAGCTTAAACCAGCAGATGCAAGATGCGCTTCTAAAATATTTGGTAGTATTTGATTTCCTGTGTAGTCAGAAGCGACTCTTTTCCCTTTAAGGTCGGATATTTCCTTGATACCAGAATCTACCCTGACCGTTAAACCGCTTACCAAAATATCATTACCATTTACAAGTGTCCGTATATTCTTGTTTTTTTTAGGGTAACCATTCTCTCCCACATACGCCCAGCCTGCATCAGGATACGCAAGAATCCCTAAGTCAATTTCACCGCTATTTAATAGAGGCATCCAAGCATTAGGTCCAGAGAATGGCTTCACAGTCAATTTCAAATCTGATTTATCACTCACAACTTTTGCTAATCCGGTGGCTGCACTATGATAAGCAGATCCAGACTGATGTGCTCCAAAGCTTATAAAACCTTCATCACGGTCTGCTGATGCACTTCCACAAGCTACTAATATTCCGGTGGCGATAACTATGGACAGATACAATGAATAACGTTTTAACTTTCGAACCAATACATTCACTCCTTACTACCGTTTATTTTATTTCGTGCTCTTTAACATTTAAGTGTGAAATATTTTAGATATATATCTCCATTAAGTCTTCCGCAACAATCGACTCTCCTGTAAAACGTCCCTCTGCTTCTTCTTTAACCTCTTCAGGAATTACATTAGGCAGAAAATGTGTCATTACTAACTTTTTTGCACCTGCTTCTTGAGCAATATTCCCAGCTTGTTCCGGTGTACAATGTTCTTTTTGTAGATTTTCCCATATTTTTAAAAGTTCAGGGTCTTTTGTATCTCTGTAAACTCCAGTTTTGGATAAGGCAGCATCGAGAACAAGTACATCTGCTTCACGAGCCAGTTCAACTATATTAGGAGTAGGCGCTGTATCACCTGAAAAAACAATGACCATATCGTCTATCTCAAATCGGTACCCAAAGGTTGGTACATTATGAACCATCTCTTTAGCGGTAACTTTCGCAGGTATATCAACATGAATTTCTCCAGCCTGATCGAATTCAATAATTTTTACATCTAAAACCCCATTCTCAGGTCTGCCAAGCGATACCCGATATGCAATATCATCTTTATACATATTAATCACCGTTTCATGAAACTCTCTTATTCCTTTTGGACCTACAACAGTAAGTTTTCTACGCCCTCTTCCCCATCCTCCTAAAAGAAATTGCCCATACCCAAAGAAGTGATCAGAATGCAAATGGGTAAACATTAAAACGTTTACATTTTCTGGTGGAATGTTTGCTTTTAATAGTTGGGTGGTCGTTCCTTCTCCACAATCAATCAAAATCGGATTACTGTTTATATGTAATACTTGTGCAGGACCCGATCTTTCTAAATCTGGACGCGGGCTTCCTGTCCCTAACATCGTGATCACTAACAGAGTTGGACAAATTTTATTGATACAGCACGTATTAAAATAGTTTTCAGAGCTTGTATAGAATAAAATAAAAAAGAAAAGAAAAGATGCTGCCAATTTGCATTATATTTGGAAGCATCTTTGTAAGGTGGATTACTTAAAAAACCTTGCTCTTCATATTTATTTTCTCTAAGTCTTCCCCAACAATTACTGTTCCATTAAAGTACTCACTTGCCTCTTTATAAATCTCTTCTTTGTCTGTATTCGGGAGAAGATGGGTTAAAACAAGGCACTTTACCCCGGCTTCACTGGCAATTTCTGCAGCTTGTTTAGGCGTACAATGCTCCTTTTTTAAAATCTCCCATACACGACGTATATTTGAATCGGATGATTTATTATTAAATACGGAAGAAGCAATAGCTGCATCCTGCACAAGAATATCTGCATTTTTAGCTAATTGAACTAAGCTATCTACTGGCGCTGTGTCTCCAGAAATAACGATTGATTGACCTCCCTTTTGAAATCTAAATCCAAACGTTTTTACATTATGAACAACCGGCGTATACGTTACATTAACATTAATACCCTCAAAAGGAACATCGCCTCCCTCATCCGGTAGTTCAATAACGTTAACATCTAATAATCCTTCTCCAGAAATACCTAGGGCTGAACAACGATAATGAATATCTTCCTCAAACATGTCCAATACTTTTTCATGAAAAGCTTTTAAACCTTTAGGCCCTATAATTGTTAGTTTTGTTCTACCTAGTGACCAACCACCTAATAAAAAGTGACTGTAACCAAATACGTGATCAGAATGTAGATGCGTAAATAATACATTGTTTATATCTACTGGATTAATATCAGAATACAATAGCTGTCGTGTAACCCCTTCTCCACAATCCACTAGCACTGGTGTATCGTCAATCATGATTACTTGTGCAGGACCAGATCTTTCCTTATTTGGCTTAGGGCTTCCTGTTCCAAGTAATCTGACATAAAATTGATCCATACTTTATTCTCCTCTACTATAAAAATTAGGATACATCTCTTCTTGAATATACAATTATTCTATAATGGTAGAAATAAACTTCTTTTCGAGAAAATCTTCTAATGCTTCAGGCCCTCCTTCTCTTCCAAATCCACTTTCTTTGACACCACCAAATGCTCCCTCTACTTGTGACAATACCGTGTCATTCACACCTACCATTCCGTATTCCAGCATTTCAGATACACGATGAGCCCGAGACAAATCAGTAGTGAAAAGATAGGCTGCAAGTCCGTAATCCGTATCATTCGCTTTTTCAATTACTTCCGCTTCAGAAGAAAACGAAAGAATAGGTGCAATAGGGCCAAATGTTTCTTCAGTAGCTACTTTCATAGTTTCATTGACATCTTTTAGCACGGTTGGGTAGAAAAAGAATCCTTTTTCACAACCTTCTGCGTCATATCTTTTACCACCTGTTACGATTTGAGCTCCCTTATCAATAGCATCCCTCACATGACTTTCTGCTTTTTTAAGTCCATCTGGATTAATCACTGGCCCGACGTTACTCTCTTCGTTTGTTCCATCTCCCACTTTGAATTTCTTTACAGCTCTCCCCATTTCCTCTGTAAAATGATCAATAACAGATTCATGGACGTAAATTCGGTTAGGTGAAATACAGGTCTGTCCATTATTATTAAATTTACTTCTTACAATTTGTTGAACAGCTTTGTCAACGTTACAATCTTCAAAAACGATGATAGGTGCATGCCCACCAAGCTCCATGGATAAACGCTTTACTTGTTTGGCTGCTTTTTGGTAAAGCATCTTTCCTACAGCTGTCGATCCAGTGAATGTAATCTTACGGATTCGCTTATCTGTTAGCCAAACCTCTCCAATTACTTGAGGATTACCAATCACTAAATTCATAACCCCTTTTGGAAATCCTACTTCTTCTGCTATCTCAAAAAACTTAATTGCTGATAGGGGTGTTTCTTCAGACGGTTTTAAAGCAACTGTACAACCAGCTGCTAAAGCCGGGCTCAATTTACGGGCAACCATTGCAAAAGGAAAGTTCCAAGGAGTTATAGCCGCTACAGGTCCAACAGCTTCCTTCTTAATCTGCATCCTTCTTTGTGAATCTGATGATTCGATTGTTGTACCATAAATACGTCTTGCTTCTTCCGCATTCCAGCGAATATATTCTGCTCCATTCTTTACCTCCATACGAGATTGCATTAGTGGCTTTCCTGATTCCAATGTGACAAGATAAGCCAATTCTTCATGATTCTCTAATACTTTATGATACAAAGATAACAATAAATTAGCTCTTTCCACAGCAGGTTTCCTTGACCATTCTTTAAAAGCATTAGCTGCGGCTTCCACAGCTAATTTAGCTTCTGCCTCGCCACCACTAGTTACGTTAGCAATACATTCATTCGTAGCGGGATTAATCACCTCAATCACTGCATCATCTTCAGCTTTCAACCATTTTCCATTTATATAAAATCTATGAGTCTTCTGCGATTGTAAAACTGTCATTATAAAGCATCCTCCTTCACATTTTAGGTAAAATAAACGAAGTGATCGTATCTTTTTATTTCTTTATAAAATAGTTTTTAATATACTTTTTCAATGAGCGGATCTTCATTATAAATGCTAAGTAAAAGCTCTTTTAATTCTTCAAGAGATGCATTTCTAGGTGTAAATTTCATGCTATTTTCTTTTAATGCCTCCACGGCAATGTTTTCCAAATCTTCTTTTGTAATTCCTAATCCTCTTAGTGCTGGAATATCAATAGCACTACTCAACTTAACAATAGTTGAGACAAGTTCTTCTGAAATAACATCTACTGATTTCTTTTCCGTATCTATATTCATTGCAGACGCAATTTCCATATGCTTTTCTTTTACACTTTCTAATCCACTATTATAATTTACGACATACGGTAAACCGATCGCATTTGCCACTCCATGAGCAACCCCAAAACGAGATCCGAGTGGATGTGCAATCGCATGGGCTAGGCCAAGCCCTGCTTGATTAAATGCTATTCCTGCTAAGAGACTGCCAAGCATCATGTTCCCCCGTGCTTTTAAATTAGTACCATTTTTTACAGCTTCCTCTAAATTTCCAACAATCAATTCCATCGCTTTTAAGGCATGAATATTTGATGGGATTGATGCATTTTTTGAAACGAATGCTTCAATTGCATGGGTTAAAGCATCCATACCAGTAGCTGCAGTTATAGCTGGTGGTAAGCCAATCGTTAATGCAGGATCAACTAATGCAATGTCTGCCCCACAATTTTCTCCAGCAATGATCATTTTCCTTTGCCTTTCTGTATCTGTAATGATTGTAAATGCAGTCACTTCACTTCCAGTTCCTGCAGTTGTTGGAATAGCAATAAGCGGTTTCGTTTTGTTCTTTACTTTTCCTCTTCCTTCATAGTCTTTAATAGAACCTGGATTGGTTAATAAAATATTAATGGCTTTTGCACAATCCATACTGCTTCCACCACCAATTGCAATTATCGCATCGGTATCTGCGACAGCAGCAACCTTATATCCCTCTTCTACATTTTCAATAGAAGGATTTGGATGAACTCCAGTAAAATGAGTAACCTTAATTCCTGCTTTCTCAACAGGTGCAATAATTTTATCTGCGATTCCAGCACTTTTTATCCCTTTGTCATACACAATGAATACACGCTTTGCTTGTATTTCATGAATAACCTCTGCAACAGCTATAGAGCAACCGTTTTCAAAAATCACTTTGCTTGGAACATTAAAATTAAAATTCACATTCTCACTACCTTCCACTAAAATTGTAAACTCCAATACAAACAGCTATATTAAAAGTTAGTACATTACTGCTTCATTAATGTACATTTATACGTGGAGTGATTTCACTATCTTCAACCTTTTTTTCAGGTGGCTTCGAAAATAATCCAAGAATGATAACCCCTGAACCAACAATAATTGCTGTTAAATAGAAAGCCATATTAAAACTGCTAGTTAATTCAACTATAAATCCGGTTATAATTGGTGCAAGGATACCCGGCATCGTTTGTGCAACTTGTGATAACCCGCCAAATGAACCAGCATTTTCAGGTACTGTTTCAGCAATTACTGCACCAAGTGGTGCCGCTGCTGAGGCGAGTGATATTGACGAAATAGTAAGGAATACGACAGCTCCCAGAACAGATTGAATCTGAACAACAAAAATCAGTGACACAGTAAGAATTGCAAACCAGCTGACTGACCAATATGCTCGTGCTATTCTCCTGCTATTCGTTTTACTATAAATCAGGTCACTGCATCTACCACCAAGTATTTGACCAAAAGCAGCTCCAATCCACGGTACAGTAAGTGCCCACCCCATCGATTGCAGACTTAATCCTCTCTCTATACTTAAATAACCTGGCAGCCATGTTAAAAGAAAAAATAATGCATAGCCAACACAGAAGAATCCCCACAAATTTGCAAAGATTGTTCCACGGAGACCTTTAGGTATCGTTAATAATTCTTTAAGTGATTTATTCTTTGCAGAATCACTCGATTTAGAAACCTCACCTTGCTCTGAAAGTATCCAGGCCTTTTCTTCATTGCTCAGGAATCGGTTTTTTTCAGGTCGGTCCGTATAGACTTTATACCAACAAATAGCCCATAGTATTCCAATCACTCCCATTACATAAAATGGTGTTCTCCAACCATAAGAAGCTATCATCCAAACGATAATAGGAGAGGCAAGTGCTGGTCCTAAATATACTCCAGCAAACGCAACACCTAAAGCAGAAGAATACTCTCGTGGGCTAAACCAATTCGTAACAATCCGTACTCCGTTGGAAAGAGAAGGTCCTTCCCCTGCCCCAAACAAAATTCGTGCAATAAGTAATGAGACAAAGTTAAATGCTAAAGCTGTTCCAGCGGTACATATTGACCAAAAAACAGAACCGACAAGGAATACCTTTTTGGATCCATATTTATCAGCAGCTAATCCCGCAATAATCGAAAAGGGAACAAGCCCCCAAAAAAAAGCACTTAAAATTATCCCCCACTGAGAAGGAGTGAATCCGAATTCCTCCATCATTGGTTCTGTTGCAAGAGATATAATTACCCGATCCACAAATTGTATAAAGAAAATTAGAGTAACCAATAGTAACATGATCCATCTTACGTTATGTTTTAGCACTATCTAACCTCCATTTGTTTCTAAATTTAGGTAACAGAACTTCGGTTGCACTTATTCTAGACTACAGAATGTGATAAATCCCAGAACGCAGATTGAATTTTTCTTACCTTCTCAATTGCTCTTTTCTGAATGTCATATATGGGCGCACCATGAACATCGTCTGGGAAAGGATCTTTCACGTTACTTGATAAACCACTAAGTGTTTCAATAATTTTCAACGTACAAAACGGTACATAAGCCTGACTGTAGCCACCTTCATGACAAGCAACAATGCGGCCATTTGCATAACGATCAGCTATACGTTTAATAATTTTTGTCATTTCTGCAAATCCCTTTGCCGTCATAAGCATTCTTCCTAATGGGTCAAATCTGCTTGCATCTTGTCCGGCAGAAATGAGGACAAGCTCAGGTTTAAATTGATTCGCAATTGGCACAACAATCTCTTTCAATGCTAATAAATAGCCTTCATCTCCTGTCCCCGCTGGAAGAGGTATATTGACATTGTATCCTTTGCCCTTACCGTCACCTATATCTTCAACATTTCCTCGACCTGCTGGGAATACAAATTCTTGATGCAAGGAAATGAATAGTATATCTGGATCGTCATAAAACGAGCTCTCCGTCCCATTCCCATGATGAACATCCCAATCAATAATCATGACTTTCTTTAAATTATATTTCTCTTTGGCATATTTTGCCGCGATTGCAACATTATTAAATAAGCAAAACCCAGCTCCATAATCCTTTTCAGCATGATGACCAGGTGGTCTTGTAAGTGCATAAACATTTTGCACGTTTCCTTCCATAACTTCATCAACACCAGTAAGTGCACCTCCAACTGCTAGAGAAGCTATTTCATATGAATCTGGACCCGCATGCGTTAAGTTACCTAAGTCTCCTCCACCACTTTTACTTAATTGTTGAACCTTCGTAATGTATTTAGAGCTGTGATTAAGTTCTAGTTCATCCCGTGTAGCTTCCCGTGGTTCAATACAATTTAATTGTTTGATGAATTTAGAACGTTCTAGAAGGTTTTTCACTCTCCTTTTTGTTTCTGCATTCTCCACATGAATATCCTTTTCTACTAAACTCCCAGCGGGAAGCATTAATGCGCTATCCCCATTCGAATGCCAAAAATAACTTTCATCGCAAATAAATCCAGTCTTTTTCAATTTATCCGTCTTCCTTTCTAATAAATTAGTCTCAACCGCATTATTGTCAACGCTTACAATAATTGCCTATTTATTCTCTTCTACACTGTCTAAGTTTAATTGCTTCTTAAATCCACTCGTTTTAACGAGTAAAAAGACAAATCCTATGATCAACCATGCCAAGCCGATAGTTTTTCCAATCTCATCCATTCCAAGCAAAATATAGATACAAACGATCATTCCTAATAATGGAGAAACTAGATTCGAAAAAAAATGTTTTCCTTTTCGCTCTTTTCTTCTAATGAAAAATTCAACAATAACGGATAGATTCACAAACAGGAATCCTACTAAAGCTCCGAACACTACGATTAAAAAGAAAACACTGACTGGTATAAGAAGGGCTCCAATGTATCCAACTACCGATAAAAGTAGAATACTATATACTGGTGTCTTAAATTTCGGATGCAGACGACTCAAAAATCTTGGCAATACATTGTCACGTCCCATTCCAAACAAAACTCTTGACCCTGATGCCTGTCCTGCTAATGCTGTCGCTCCACCAGTAATAATAAGAATTAGTGTTGTTACAGCAGCTAATCCACTCCCACCCGCAGCAATTGCTACTTCATAAAAAGCAGTATCTGCATTTCGAAACGTTGTAAAATCCATGTGAATTAGTGTTGCGAAATAAACTTGTACACCAATGAGCACTGAACTAATAATACAAGTTGCAATCGCCGCACGTCCTACTGTTTTCCCAGAAACTTGGGCGTCCTCTGACATAGCAGTAATTGCGTCAAAGCCTATATAAGAAAGAACAGCTATAGAAGCACCTGCTACAAGCGCATTTGTAGAGAAGGTCTCTGGATTAAACACTCCTTTAAAATCAATTACATTTCCTGTGCCAACACCATTCGTTAATGCATAAATGGCTACCCCTACGAACACAAAAACACTTACTAGCTTTAGAATTAGCATAATCAAGTTTAAGTGTGAGGATACTTTCATCCCCATAAAATTAAATAATGTCATGGGAACAATAAAAATTAACAACATTAACCATAGTGGTAAAAACGGCATTAGTTCAATCGCAAAACTTGAACTTAATTTATACACCAGCATAGGAAACACTAAGTAATCTAACAAAATTGCCCACCCAGCGATAAAACCTAATGATGGATTTAACGAGTAAGTAGCATAACTATAAGTAGAACCAGCTTTCGGGACCGCATCAGCCATCTTTCCATAACTAAAAGCGGTAAATATCATTGCAACCAGACCGATAAAAACGGCAAGTAATCCATGACCTTGAGAAGTTGTTGTTAACCCACCAAATAATGACTGTGCTGAATTCGGTGAAATAAATATTATCCCAAATATTACTAAATCACGCGTTTTCAACACCTTTTTTAATTCCAGTTTTTCCTGTTTGGCATCTGTGCCTACAATTTGCTTTGCTACCGCTGTATTATCTTTTGTCACAATCGGAATCTCTCCCTTAAGATAAATTTTCTAATTATACAGTATTTTTCGTATAAAACAGTGTAATTATCTAATCAACTCTTTTTCAACTACCGTTAATGCTTCTGACAAAATTTCTATAATTGTTCCTATTTGTTCTTTATTTGTAATTAGCGGTGGTGCAATGGTAATAATATTCGATCCTTCAAAAATGACTGGTCTTACAATTAGTTTCCTTTTCATACATTCTTGTACAACTTTTTGCGCTACCATTTGTGACGGCTCAAATGGGACTTCATTAGCTCGATCTGCAAATAATTCAAATGCGCCCATCAGACCGATAGCCCTTATCTTCGAAACAGTTGGATGTTTGGATTCAAGGTATTTAAAACCTTTTAAAATTTCAGCTTCCATATTTTTTGCGTTCACAACTAGATTTTCATTTTCTACAATTTCAATGTTTTTCAAAGCTGCTGCACATGCAGTCGGATGTCCACTGTACGTAAATCCATGAAAAAAGATATCACTTGAAAGTTCAGCTAACTCATCTCGAATGGTTTCTCTTATAATGACAGCCCCTAATTGGATATAGCCACTTGTAATCCCTTTAGCTACTGTCAGCACGTCTGGTACAACTCCCCAGTTATTTACACCAAACATCTCTCCCGTACGACCAAACCCTGTAATCACTTCATCAGCAATCATAAGAATTCCATATTCATCACATAGCTGTCTTACAGCCTGCAAGTAACCATCAGGCGGAATATTAATTCCTCCAGCACCTTGAACAGGCTCCAAAATAACTGCCGCAATCGTATCTGCTCCTTCTTTTTCGATAATGCCACGAATACTTTCTCTATAATTTGGATTACTTTTATCGCCTAACTCGCAATCTAACTGAAAAGCCTTCGCATGTAAAAAATCAGGTGCATTAGCCGTTGACATATTCTGAAATTGAGCAATACCCGTTGCACTTGTTGCCCCCATCGTAATACCATGATAACCTCTGTTCAGTCCGATTATTTTTGTTCGTTCTGCTTCACCTTTTAATTTCCAATAATTTCGAATCAATTTAAATGCCGTCTCATTCGACTCAGATCCGCCTGAAGTGAAGAAACTAACATTTAAATCTCCGGGTGTCATCGTTGCAATTTTTTGCGATAAACAGATAACTGGGTCATGGGAAAAACCTTGAAATGATGAGCTATAAGCAAGTCTGCCCATCTGTGTACTTACTGCATCGACCATTTCTTGTCGACCGTGTCCAATATTGACATTCCACAATGAAGATAAACCATCGATATATACATCATCATATACATCAGTTAAGTAGATTCCTTGTCCTTCTTTAAAAATAACAGTAGGACCGTTTTCCTGCTGTTGGTGAATCGACGTCGTAGGGTGTAGATAATACTTTTTATCCAAGCTTTTTAATTTTTGAATGTCTACTTTTTCTTCAATAATATTTTCATTCACTTTAAATCCCTCCATTACAGTTATTAAACTAGTACTACCATGCAATGCACCATCATCACATGACTTTATACAAGCAACCCTTATTACGGTTTATTTTTTGTAATTTTCAGTAATCAAAAGGGATACACGGGTATTGCTTGGTTAATGGATTATAAATCCTTTATTCCACTTCATACCCTTGTGCAATAAATTCCCCTTCAAACCGACAACAAATAATCCAATACTATGCCACCAGCCCCTATAGCTGCAGCATTCTCACCTAACTCTCCTTGTGTGAAGGTAACTTCTAAATCTGGGAATAGTTTCTTATATCTATTCATTGCAGTTTCAATGGACATATCATAAAATAACTTGAGTTCCCTATACATCGGCCCACTTAGAATTATTTTACTTGGATGAAAAATAGTGATTAGATTCGCAAGTCCTGTTCCAGAATAATAAGCCGTATCTTTAACAATCTGCTCACATAGCTGATCTTTTTCCTCTATTGCTGACACAATATGTGAAAAGCTAACTTCTGATACGTTATCTACCTGATCATGAATTACGGAGTCGGCCCCCCTCTTCAAATGATTTTTCACTTCTTTTACTAACGCTGGAATAGTGGAGTATGCATTCATACACCCATAATTACCACATGTACATTTTCTTCCATGAATATCTACTACCATATGTCCTTGTCCAAAAGCCCCACCTTTGTCTCCACCACGCGGACGAAGTATTTCCCCATTTAACATTATTCCTAACCGTATACCAACCCCCTTATTAATATGAAAGATGCTGCTATCTGATTTTGCTGCACCTTGCCTTTGTTCAGCGCTTAAAGCCGAGTTTTCCCCATAATCTAGAACAACCTCTGTATCAAAGTACTCTTTCACTCTATCTACAATTGGAATATCCTCCCACCCTGAGGCTGGAAAGTGTAATGGTTTTTTAATGATTCCGTTTTTTGTATCTAAAGGTCCAATTGCACTAATACCAATACCTAGTAACGAAGATTCTTCTATACCATTTTTTTTCAACATCGTGTGAATCGTATTTATATAAAATTTAATCATGACATCAGGTGTACTTGTTTCATTCATTTCAAATCTTTGTTCTTCAATTGGATTTAAATCCAATGTCATTAGTAGTACTTTTGAAAAGGTACGAGATATATCTATACCCACTACATAATTTGTAGTGGAAGTAATCGCATATTTCTTTGCTTTTCTTCCTCCACTCGAATGAGCTTCTCCACTTTCGTACAAGAGTCCAATTTCTACCAACTCTTCGATCAATCTAGCACAGGTACTAAACTTTAGATTTGTTTTTTCAGCTATTTCCACCTTTGTTAAATCGCTTTCATTTCTAACCACATTATAAACTTCCTTCAAATTAATCCCTTTTTGTGTTGTCAATTCTAGTATTTCTTTTAACATTGTGTATTTTCCCTCTTTTATTTTGGTGTAGAGTAATTATAAAACATTTAATCATTTTAGTCAAAAGTTTTCTAATAATTTTATATTTAATCATTTTTAAATACAAATTAAAAGTAAAATGAGTTATATAAAATCATTTTGAATAAAAGTTTCTAGTGTCTAACACGAATGACATTAGGCCTTCAGTTTCCTAGAACCACGAGAGCCTACGCTTAGTATAATTAAAAAGGATAGAGACACGACTCAGCGTATTTCTATCCTTTCTATGAACATATTAAAGTAAAACGGACATTCAACCTTATATTTCAGTACAATTCTCCATTTAGTACTGGTTAATTCATCAAATCTGGCAATACAGTAACAATCTGCGGGAAGATAATTAGAATTGCCACACATACAAGCATTGCAATAATCATCGGAACAACTCCTCTAAAGATGGTCTGCAGCGGAATATCTCTTGCTACCCCTTTAATAACGTATACACTTATTCCAAGTGGTGGTGTTAATGCACCGATATTAATAACCATAATCATAATTACGCCAAACCAAATACCGTTAAACCCTAATTCCGTAATGATTGGATGCAGAATAGGCAATGTGATAACGATTAAAGCTAAACTTTCAATAAAACAACCTAGCACGAGCAATACAACAAGAATACCTACCAGGATAATATATGGATTCAAATCAAGATTTCCCACATATGTAGTAAGCATAACGGGGATTCTGCTCATTGCCAAAAACTGTCCAAACAGGTTGGCTCCAATTAAAATAAAGAAAATAAAAGCGGTCAATCGAACAGATTCATTTAGTGAATCTTTCAGTCTCTGCCAAGTAAGTTTTCTAGAGATAAAAGCAAACAGAAGTGCACCAAATGCACCTATCCCAGCTGCTTCAGTCGGGGTGAAAACACCTAAGTAAATACCGCCAATACTGACTATAAACAACCCTATAAATGGCCAAATATTTTTAAGGGTAGATAGTTTTTCAGAATTGCTTGCTTTTCCTTCTCTTGGTGGCGCGATGGAAGAATCTTTACGCACAAGAATATAAATCGTAATGATAAAAATAATGATCTGTAAAATACCAGGAATGATCCCTGAAATTAATAATGCGCCAATTGGTTCCCTTGTAAGGATACCGTATAAAATCAAAATAACACTCGGTGGAATTAAAATCCCAAGCGTACCGCCTGCAGCTACACTTGATGTAGACAACCCTTTTTTATAATTATATTTTTCCATTTCCGGCAATGCTATTTTTGCTACGGTTGCAGTTGTCGCATTTAAAGAACCTGAAATGGAAGAGAAAATAGCAGCCGTACCAATGGTCGCCATCGCAAGGCCACCACGTAAATGACCAACCCAACTGTCCACCATTCTGTACAAATCTTTGCCGATTCCTGTATAGGATAGAATCATACCCATTAGAATAAACAATGGAATAACACTTAATGAGTAATTACTCGATGTATCAAAAGGGGTCCTCCCCAATTGGGCAAATGCTACATCCCAGCCTCTAATTAAAGTCGTTCCTAGTAAACTAACAATGATTAGAGAAATAGCTACCGGGATTTTTAGAAAGAACAATATTAGAATAGCAATAATTCCTAAAAAACCTATCAGTTCCGGGCTCATCTTTCACCCACCTTTGCAACGTATTTTAAGGCTAACAATATAGCAGTTAATGCAAATACAATTGCTCCAATTCCTGACACTCCAGCGAACAAATAGATTGGAAGTCCTAAATCCCCTGTTACTGTACCTGAAGTAAATAAGCGCTCTGCATACCAGAACAAGCTTAAAGCCATCAGCACCATCAGTACCATAATAATTAAATTAATAAGCGCTTCCACAATCCATTGAACTTTTTCAGGCAGTCGCTCTACCAAAAAATCAATTGAAATATGCTCTTCTTTTAAATGGGTGTAGGCAATGCTTAAAAAGATAACCATGGATAGACCAAGTTCTGTAAGTTCTACGGCACCAGTAATTGGTTGACTGAATAGCCAGCGACCAAGTACATCTGCTGTAACTAAGAATACCATGATGATTAAAACAACTTGGGCAACATAAAGGAGCCCAGTATTCAGTTTCGTTATAAGCTTCTCCACCTTACTACTCCTCTCTGTCACTCAGTTCCTCTTTCAACTCCATCGCTCGATCATAAATCTCTTGTGCAGGATAACCTTCTTCCGTTCTTTCATCGATCCACTCATCCACCATCGGTTCCAGTGCTTCTTGCCATGCAATTAATGCATCACCTTCTAATCGGGTCACTTCTGCTCCACTTTCAATTGCCGTTTCAAGACCAATTTCTCCGTCCACATCATAGACACTTCCAGCTTCTTTCGCTAGTTCTTTCCCTATTATATTATCGAGTATCAGCTGGTCCTCTTCATTGAAATTTTCATATGTTTTCTGGCTCATCACACTGAAGAATGGCGTAGCAGAGAAATCACCAATTGTAATATAATTTGTTACTTCATGGAAGCTATAATTGTAGAGCGTTTCAAACGGTACGACGGCTGCATCAATTACGCCTCTTTCTAGTGATTCATAAACATCTCCCATCGGCATGGAGATTGGTGTTGCTCCTAATGCCTCAATAATTTTGTTTGCCATCGGGGATGGAGAGCGCACACGCAGACCTTTCATATCGTCTGGAGTTTCAATTTTAATATCCTTACTTATAATCTGAGCAGGTTCAGCAGAAAACAGAAATAATGGATACGTATCTGCGTGTTCTTCCTGCATTTCTGGAAACTCCTCATATAGAGTCATTAGGATTTCCGATGCATGTTCCGCAGATTCCGCTAGAAAAGGCAGTTCCATAATTGTCACAAGCGGAAATCTACCTGGTGAGTAACCATATACACTCAAAGCAATATCCGCTTCCCTTGTTACAGCCATATCATATTGCGATCCAGCATCCCCCAATGTATTCGATGGATAAAATTCCATCGTAATTCTTCCATCTGTCTGATCATGCAGATCAGAAGCAAGTCCATCAAAAATTTTCGTTTGAATTGGGTGATTCCCAGGCTGAAAGTGAGAAACAATCAGATTATGAGAATCCTCGACGGAACTTTCTTGTTTGATGGCCAGCGTACTATTACAGGCAGTCATCATCACGAACACAAACAATAAAAACATTACCAACAGAATACGTTTTCTGATATGGCTATTTTGCATAAGTTTTCTCTCCTCTTCTTCGCAACCTTTAAATGAGCACCCTATCTTTAGATCGTTTTTTAATTCTATTTAATTTAAATCATAAAAAATATATCTCTCTCATTTAGAAATCGCTTACATTTTATGATTTGAGATAAGATATATTAAATTATATATAATATTATATATAAAAACAACACAAATTTAATAATTATTTATTTTATTTTAAAAAACTGAATATTAATATTCGCTGATTAGTGATTATCATTTTAAGTCTATTCATATGAAGAGCATTATAAGAAGGTTTTTATCTCATAGAATGGGAGGAACTATTGAAAAACACATCCTTCTAATATGGTGATCCCCATACTAGAAGGAAGTATCGTATTGAATTTCTTTCTCTATTAAGTAAACAGTTTTTGTATTTCTTTATCTGGATTAACCCACGTATCGTTCGTCCAGCCGTTAAGGTCGTAATCATTCATTGCTTGATCAACGAATGCTTTGTATTTGTCAGTTTGGCCTGCTGTATTAGCCATCTTCAATGCATCCAAACGAATTCCTTCATTGTTACCGGCATAGTTTATTTCATACAGTTCATTACGTCCGCCAAATTCAGTTCCTGTTGCATCCCAAACCATTTTCAATAGCTTTACTCTTTCTTCTGCACTTACACCTGTTCCTTTATAATATTGATCGATGTAAGGGCGAAGCTCAGGGTTAAGAAAATCCTTTGTGCTCGAAGGAAGTGAGATCAGACCACCTGCTACCACTTCGTTAAATGTATTTTTGATGATTGGCCATACAGTCGGTGCAAACGTACGATATGCAGTTGCATAGGTTGAATTCGGGAGTTTATACCCTTCTGGACCATCTTCCGGATCAAGAGCCATTGCTGTGGAAATAGCCCAAAACATATTGCGATAGGAGATGACTTCACCAATTCTTGCCTGTACACCGCGGAAGTTATTCGTCCCAGCAACCTCAGTAGCTTTAAGCAACATGCCAACCATAAAATCAAGTTTCACTGCAAAGCGGGTACAGCCTTGGAATGTGTAGCGGTTCAGCCAGCCTGTTTGTGGTCTAAAACCATTTGCTATTTCCACATTATTGTAAGTTAAAACATCTTCCCATGGTATCAGAACATTATCTAAAATAATGATTGCATCGTTTTCATCAAAACGACTTGATAGTGGATAATCATATGGGCTGCCTTGTGCTGCAGCCATTTCTTCGTAAGATTGACGACTAATCACTTTTACTCCCGGTGCATTCATTGGCACAAAAAAGATCAATGCATGGCTTTGATCACCTTTCCCTAAGTCTTGTGGGGAATAGTTCGCAACAAAATTATAATGGGTAAGAGCTGCAGAAGTTCCAACCATCTTGGTACCGCTTACAATAATGCCATTATCTCTTTCTCCTACAGCGCGTACGAATACATCTTTATTTTCATGAAGTGGCTTATGTCTGTCTAATTGTGGATTTACAATCGTATGGTTACAGAAAGGAACTTCTTCCTGTCCTTTTTTATACCATCTTCTTGCATTGTCTTCAAATCCTTTATAGAAATCTGCATATGGACCAAGCGATCCTAAAAATGCTGCTTTATAATCTGGTGTACGCCCCATAAATCCATAGCTGTATCTCGTCCACTCCGCCATTGCATCACGTGCTTCAAGCAATTCTTCAGCACTTGTGGATGCTTTAAAAAACTTATGTGTTCGAAAATCACCAACATCTGATTTTGTTGTGATCGTATCTTTTTTTTCTGGATCATGCATTGCATCATACAATTGAGCTATCGATCTTGCGGCATTGCGATATGCTGGGTGGGTTGTTACATCATCAATTTTTTCACCGTTCAAATATACTTGACGACCATCGCGTAGACTTTCTAAATACTCCTTACCATTCATCATTGTTATATAACCTCCAAAATAATAGATATCATAATATGGTATAACTTTTCCTTAAGGTAAGGTTATCAAGGAGGCAACTATCGTTCTACAACAATTAGTGTTTATTCTCTACGGATAAAACGAACAATTTGTGTTCAATTCCATTTTACTTTAAAATGATTTCCCCCTCTGCATCAAGAACTTGTAACGTGAGTAAAAGTTCATAAGTTACAGCAGGCTGGCGTAGATCTTTTTCTAGCATTTCTTCTAATCTTCTTATTCGATATCTTAACCCGCTCATTGAAAGACGCAGCTCCTCCATGGATTTTTCCAGGTTTCCTCCGTTTGCGAGAAATACGTATAGCGTTTTAATTAATTCGGCGCTTTCATCTTTCTTCGCATAAATCGGTCCAAGAAGATGTTTTGCTTTTTGTATCACTGCCTGTTTATCTTTGGAGTGTATGAGCAGACCTGCGACACTGATGTCTTTAAAAAACATGATCTTATCTGTTGCATGGGGCATTTTTAGTGCTGTCATTGCTTCTTTATAATATTCATTCGCGTGCTGAATACTTTCAGATAAGGTACTTGCCCCCATTCGAAAAACACTAGCTGGAAATTCCATTTTTAAATAATCAAGCAGTGACTGGCAAACCTCTCTCATTGTCTTCTTGTTGTGATCTTTTTGAATGAGAAGAACAAGTAGACCTGAACGCTGTCCAATTAACACATTAAACCGGTTTTTAAAGTAATGCTGTACACTTTCAATACTTGATCATGTATAAGCAATCCATTTTCTGAACCAGCATTTTCATTATCATATTTCAATGCAGCAATACAATAAGGTTCATTTAAATCTGTTTGTATATATTTCCCTCTTGTTAGAATTTCTTTTTCTGAGAGAGGGCCTCCGTCGATAATCTGATCAAGAAAGTGCCCTTTTATCCGTTCTACTGCTTCAAATGTTGTTTTCTCATTTAAAATATAGAGCGAACAGACTGAAGCAACTCTCTCCAAAATCATGAGGTCCACTTTCGTTACCGGTTGATTTCCTTCATATATGAATGAACAGAAACCAAAGCACTTTCGCTGCAGCATAATTGGAGTTGTAAGGTATTGGTTTCCTCCATCTGAAATTTCCCTCGTCTGATAATAATTTTCCTCTCGTTGAATATGTACCGCTGACTTAAAATCCAAATAACCATTTGTGAAAAAGTCGAGAGGAAGTCCCGAACCTGCCAGTGGTGATAAGTCTGCATTTTCTATCAATATTGGTATACCTATCTCCTCGTAGATCGCATCTGCAATCGTTTGAAGGTCATTCCCGTTTGTAAACTCGGCCGTAAGACGCTCATGAATGGTAAACGTTTTTTCAAAATTATTCCGTTCCTCCAGCAATTTTTCATAGGTTATCTCAAGTTCCCGAACAATTGGTTCATCATAATAGTACTTTAATTCTTTTTCAATCGAACCGTTCCATTCAGGTATTGTTTTTCCGACATAATAGCAATTATCAGCCCCTGTCGCTTTACATGCCACTTCTTTAAATATAACCGTTTTTTGGCATATTTCAGAGTAGTAGCCACTTGCATAACCAACTAGCGTATAGCATACAGCGGTATCTGAATGACCAAACTGCTCGATAAATTCCTCGGCTTCATAAGATCCGGACCAGAATCCTTCTACGTGAACACTTTCTATCTGTCCATCTTCATCATAATCCAGTTGTAAATCCACTCGTTTGACCTTTGTAAAACCTCGCATCATGTGCAATTCTGGTCCCTTTTTCAAAAGCTCTTCAATAGAGGATTGATGCTTTTTAAGTACATTTTTCGCATCATTTTTTCCAAGGTTCCATCCATACCGAATTAAAAACCCTTTCATTCTCTCCTCGGATATATTGTCCATCAGGTCTTTACGAAGGATTCCAAAGACAGCTGAAGAGGTTAAAATCACCCGCTCATCATCTAAGTAAATTCTTCCCTCGTTATCTGTTTTATTACGATCCATTTTCTGATTTAAGCTCATTTTCGACACCTGCCTAATTGCTAATAGGTTGAGAAATAAAAGGGAGCTGTCTCAGCTCCCTTTATTAAAATGCAAGTGAAATATATTTCGTTTCAAGGAACTCCTCGATGCCGTAGTAACCACCTTCACGACCAAGTCCGCTTTCTTTAAATCCACCAAATGGAGCTTGCGGTGTGGATGGTGCTCCGTCATTCAATCCGACAATCCCATATTCAAGTGCTGCACTAATCCGAATTGCACGGCCAATATTTTCTGTAAATACATAGGCAGCTAAGCCAAATGGGGAATTATTCGCCCGCTCTATTACTTCTTCTTCGTCTTTAAAGGTTGTAACTGGTACTAATGGACCGAATGTTTCTTCATACATACAAAGCATGTCGTCTGTTGCGTCCAAAACTATAGTCGGTTCAACGTATAATCCTTCTAAATTCTTCCCTCCTAAGGCGACGTTCCCCCCTTTGCTTACTGCGTCTTTAACTTGTTCATTTACCTTATCTACTGCACCCTGGTCGATCAACGGGCCAATATCTGTCCCCTCTTCTAGTCCATTACCAATTTTAAGCTTGGACACAGCCTCTGTCAGCTTTGCTTGAAAAATATCTTTAATCGATTCATGCACATATACTCGGTTTGTACATACACAAGTTTGACCAGCATTACGGAACTTAGATGCCACTACACCTGCAACCGCTTTATCTAGATCTGCATCTTCCATTACGACAAACGGAGCATGACCACCAAGCTCAAGTGAGATCTTTTTCATTGTATCTGCAGCATCTTTCATCAATAGTTTTCCAACTTCCGTTGAGCCGGTAAATGTTAATTTCCTAACACGACTATCATCATTCCACGCTTTTCCAATTTGACTGGAGCTTCCAGTTACTATATTAATAACACCTTTTGGAATACCAGCTTTCTCAGCTAACTCAACCAATTTAAATGCCGTTAAAGGTGTTTGAGTAGCAGGCTTAATAACTACGGTACACCCTGCTGCAAGTGCTGGTCCAACTTTACGGGTGATCATTGCGGCAGGGAAGTTCCATGGAGTAATCGCTGCAACAACGCCAACCGGTTGTTTCTGCACGAAAATACGTTTATTCGGATGAGATGCAGGAATAATATCTCCATATATCCGTTTTCCTTCTTCGGCATACCATGATATGAATCCATTTGCATAATCTACTTCACCAATTGCTTCTTTTAGTGGTTTCCCTTGTTCTTCTGTCATAACTTTACCGATTGTTTCTCTTTCTTCTTTTATCAGCTCATGCCATTTCACAAGGTAGCTGCTTCTATCTTCTGCAGTTCTTGCAGCCCACTCTTTTAGGGCATCGTGTGCAGCATCCACTGCCTGCTTTGCTTCTTCTTTTCCACCTTTGGGAATGGTTCCAATAGGTTCATTTGTAGCTGGATTGATAACTTCAATCTGTTCCAAACCTCTTCCAAACCATTTCCCACCAACAAACATTTCATATTGTTGCATATTCTCATACCTCTCTCATTAGGATAATTAGTAGTGCGACTTACCTTATATTACTTTTTATACCGAGTATGGATGTTATTGTGCTTATAAGTCGGATTCGTAAATTCATGTAATTCCAACGATAATGCCAAATAACGTTTTTCATACAAATCCGCAAAGTGGTCTTTTATTGTAGCAAATAGATCATCACAAAGTACCTTTTTATCTTCTTCTGTCCGACCGCCGCCAAGCTTCAGGGTGGCATGAACAAATGCATCGTCTTCCGTTCCATCCGCAACACGATAGTCTACTAATTCGATTGCTCTTGTACGGAGACCGCCGATTGGAATAATAGTAGAATGGGAGAGCAGCGAATCATTAACCTTCTTTAAAAGTTCCGGTATATCCGTTTCTTCTTTGAGATTGGCGGTGTATTCAATAATCAGGTGTGGCATCGTTAGTCCCCCTTCCTTTAATAAAGTTATCTTCAATTAATTCGTTTGAAAGGCTTCTTCCCCAACGATTGTATTTACAAGTCTACCAATTCCTTCTACTTCTGTTATTACTTCATCGCCAACCTTTGTATCCACAGATCCTTTTGGCGTTCCAGTCAGAATAATATCTCCTGAATTCAATGTCATAAATCCGCTTAAATATTCAATTAAATGAGGTACAGAAAAAATCATATCTGCCGTACTACCCTGCTGCGTAATTTCACCATTTACATAAGTAGTCAATTGTAAATTCATTGGATCTTCAATATCTTCTTTATCCACTAACCATGGTCCTATTGGTGTACATGTATCACGGTTTTTCACACGAAGATTCGGTCGATAATAGTTTTCTAAATAATCACGAAGCGCATAGTCATTCGCTACCGTATAACCACGCACATAATCATATGCTTCTTCTTTTTTAACATTTTTAGCTGTTTTACCGATCACAACTGCTAATTCACATTCATAATGCATAAATGTTACATCACTCGGACGAACCGTTTCTCCACGGTGGCCGATGAACGTGTTTGGTCCTTTTAAAAATACTAATGGCTCTTTTGGTGCTTCTTTAAACGAAAGTTCTGCAGCATGATCAGCAAAGTTTAAACCTAATGTAAATACGGTTTTAGGTTCTACTGGTGGGAGCCACGTAACTTCTGATTCTTCGACAATCCGACCATCTTCTAATTGAATACCTGCTTCTGTATCCATTGCATTCTGAATTAAACCATTATACGCTACACGTGCATGTCTCATACAATACCGCCTCCTACAACTACTTTCTCTTTTACCACCTTATTTGCTAACGTTCCTATGCCGTCAATTTCAATTTTAACGCTGTCGTTTTCTTTTGCTAGTGGGGCATTTTCAGGCACACCTACTAATAATACATCTCCTTCATAAAGTGTCATGAAGTCTGTTACCTCTTCCAATAATTGTTCAACTGAACGGATTAAATTTGATGTTGTATTTTCCTGTTTCAATTCGCCATTGATCAAAACGCGGATTCCGAGTTCATTCGGATTTCCGATAGCATCACGGTCAAGCACCCACGGTCCTATTGGGCAGAAACCATCTCTTGCTTTTTCTTTATAGGCAGGACGATAAAAACTTTCATGTGGTATGCTCACATCATTTACGATTGTATAACCAGCCACATAATCCAAAGCATTTTCTTTCTTAATTTTTTTTGCTGACTTACCAATTACGACACCTAAAGCAGCTCCAATCGAAACTTCCTCAAAACCTTCTGGTAAAGGAATCACCGCATCATATCCGATATGTGTATTGATAGGTTTAATGTATAGTATAGGAGCTTTCGGTGGGGCTTTGTATGGATCCTCGTTCATCGAAGGCTCTAACTTGGCATACTCACCTTTATAGTTTAGTAGGGTTCCATAAACAGTTCCAGACACAGGTACATCAAATGACAACTCTTCTGGAGAACACTGCTTTTCATCGAATTCTAAAAGGTTTTGATCGGGTTGATAATTTCCTTCTTTTATCTGTTGAATCCCTTGATGTTTAAATTTTACTCTACTCATCTAACAACACTCCTTTAACATGATTGATTTCAAAAGCTATGTTATGCACATGAAGAAAAAGAGACCAGTAGCTTACTGGTCTTCATTCAATTTCTTCTTATAAGAGATACGATGAAACTATTTATCTAAACCGAAGCTATTTTTTCGATTTTCCCGTATTCAACCAGGGTTTCGCGAATTTCTTTTTGCAATGCTTCTGAAGGTAAGCCCATTGGTTTACGTAGAACTGGTTCAATCATGCCCATCATGCCGAGTGCAGCTTTAACTGGTGCAGGGTTTGTATCTTTAAACAGCACATCATTCAGATTCATTAATTCAAAGTGAAGATCCTGTGCCCGTTTGATATCTCCTTCTTCCCATGCATTATGCATTTCTGCTATCTTCTTAGGCTCCACGTTTGCTGTTGCACTGATGGATCCTGCCCCTCCAATTGCTAGCATTGGGTAGCATAAAAGTTCAATTCCTGAATACAATAGGAAGTCTCTGCCACAGTTAAGCAATACTCTATTAACATGTTCAAAGTCTTTATTTGATTCCTTCGCTCCCACAATATTAGGACAATCTTTTACCAAACGTGCCATCGTTCCTACTTCCATGTTTTGTGCAGTACGTCCTGGTATATTGTAAATAATAATCGGAATCTCTACAGAATCAGCTACTGTTTTGAAATGATCGTACAAGGCTTCCTGGTTTGGTTTGTTATAATAAGGAACAATTACCATTGCAGCATCTGCACCCATTTCTTCAGCTTTCTTCGTTAAGTACACGGTTTCATCATGGTTCGTAGATCCAGTTCCTGGAGCAAATGGAATTCGTCCATTAATTGTTTTGCTTGCATTTTCCATTACTTGAACGCGCTCTTCTGTTGTAAGTGAACTCGGTTCTCCAGAAGTACCAGTTACAGAAATGGCATGTGTTCCATTTTCAATCTGAAATTCGATTAATTCAGACTGCTTTTCGAAATCGATATCTCCATTTGCTTTAAACGGTGTAATTACTGGTGCAATGGACCCTCTTAATCTCTTTTTAATCGTATCGTATTTATTACTCATTTTATAATAACCTCCTGTTAGTTTGCTAAATATATAGATTATTTATATTACTGTAGTTGGCTTTCTTTTTTCTAATGTTGGCTGTTTTGTTTCAACTTTTTCACCTGTATAAACATTGAGGAATGTTGATGCCTCTTCAAACCAGCTATCTGGCGCTTCATGTCCCCAGAAAGTTTGACGTTGAGGATCATCTAAATCCCATTCGATTGGATCAAAGTCAGAATCACCCGTGTAATAATCGCCATTATACAATTCGATACGGTGTCCGTCTGGATCTCTTAAATACAAGAAGAATGCGTTAGACAATCCGTGACGTCCTGGCCCTCGCTCAATTGATGCAGAAAATCCTTTTGCAGCTAAGTAATCACAGCCATCGATCAGACTCATTGGGTCTTTTAACCAGAAACCAATATGATGAAGTCTTGGTCCAATGCTATTCATAAAAGCAGTGTCATGTACTCCTGGTTTACGATGTAACCATGCTGCCCAAATATTATCTTCACCTTTCGATGTCGTATACTCTGAACAAGCAAAACCAAGTTCTTTTATATAATAGTCATAAGCTTTTTGTACATTAGGTACTGCACAGTTGAAGTGATCAATTCGCTGTACTTTTGCACCTACGTGAATGTCAAAGCGCTGCAGCATACGCTCCACTTTATCCATTTCAAAATAAAATTCAACAGGAATTCCTGAAATATCCTGAATGCGAATTGTACGTCCAATTCCTTTTTGCGAACCTTTTTCCATCCACTTTACTTCTGTCCCTTGGCTTTGAAAGAATAATTCTAACTTTTCAAGGTCAGCTTCCGCATTAACGCGATAGCTAATTACTTCAACAGCTGCTTCGGCTTTCTTTTTTAACCAAAGGCAATGATGGTTATGATCTTCAATTGCTCGATAGAAAATGTTCTCATCATCTGATTCGGTTTCGATTAAGCCAAGTGCATCATAGAACTCTCTTGATTTATCTAAGTCTGTAACATGAAGGACGGCACGCCCTGTACGTTTAATATCAAAGTTCATATTTTAGGTTCCCCTCTCCATTTTTGATCTTATTTTCCAAATTGCGGTATATGATGATCACCAATAGCTACATGGATAATTTTTTGTTCCGTATAGAATTCAAATGCATAGTGTCCGCCTTCACGTCCGATTCCACTGTCTTTTGAACCACCGAATGGAGTTCTTAGATCACGCACATTTTGGGAGTTTACCCATAACATGCCTGATTCAATGGCATGTGCTACCCGGTGACCGCGTTTGATATCGTTTGTCCATACATATCCAGCAAGTCCATATCTTACATCATTTGCTTTTTCAATTACTTCTGCTTCTTCTTTAAATGTCATTACTGCAATAACAGGCCCAAAGATCTCTTCTTGTACCACACGCATTTCATTGGAAGCGTTCAACAAAATAGTTGGCGCTACGTAATTGCCTCGGCTTAATTCTGTAGGAATATCACCGCTGATTATTTCACAGCCTTCTTCCTCAGCAATCTTGAGATAGTTTTTTACGTTGTTGTAATGTTCTGTTTTAATAAGCGGTCCAACTTGTGTATCGTCTTCTAACGGGTCGCCCACTTTAATATTCCAAACCCGTTCCTTTAATTTTTCGATAAATTCATTTGCAATACTTTCATGCAAATATAGTCTTGAGTTTGCCGTACAGCGTTCACCATTAAATGAGAATATCCCCCAAGTGGCTGCATCAAGTGCTCTATCAAGGTCAGCATCTTCAAATACGATAATTGGTGATTTACCGCCAAGCTCCATGGAGAAACGTTTCAACGCATCTGCGCCATTTTTCATAATAGTAGATCCTGTAGTTGTTTCCCCAGTGAAGGAAATAAGCTGTACATCAGGATGTTTAACTAATGCATCTCCAGCCGTTTCACCAAAGCCATGTACAATATTGAAAACACCGTCAGGGAGTCCAGCTTGATCGATAATTTCTGCCATCCGATTAGCTGTCAATGGAGACCATTCTGCAGGTTTCAAAATGACCGTATTACCTGTTGCTAATGCAGGTGCGATTTTCCATGTTTCTAGCATAAAAGGAGCATTCCACGGCGTGATTAATCCCGCGACACCAACTGCAGAATGTACTGTGTAATTAATGAATTCATCGTCTACCTGGTACACTTCTCCATACATTTGAGATTTCACTGTATCTGCATAAAAACGGAAGTTATTTGCAGAACGTGATACTTGTTTTCTTGTTTGAGCAATTGGAAGACCAGTGTCTAATGATTCTAATAAAGCGATTTCATCTGTATGTTGCTCAATTAGATCACCTATTTTATATACATACTCCAAACGTTCAGCTTGTTTTAAATTTCCCCACTCACCTTTAAATGCTTTCTTTGCACTTTGAACAGCTTTATCAATATCTGCAGCTTGACCTGATGCAATACTATTAATCTTCTCATTCGTAAAAGGGCTGATATTGTCAAACGTTCCTTTATCTTCAGCATCAACGAATTCTCCGTTTATATATAGCTTAATATCTTCTAGTTTGCTGGCTAGTTCTTCGTGTTTGCTTACTAATTCTTCGTGTTTGCTTACTAATTCTTCATGTTTTACAGACACATGATCCACTCCTTCAGTTGAATTTTCTTTCTATTATGATTATATATTAAATCATATATGATTTGAAGTGTTATTCTTTATTTTTAAAAATAAATTTGCAGTTCCCCCAAAATTTAGCGCTTTCATTTCTTTTCATAATACTGTTATCCATAAAATATCAAGGATGGCACCCTATATAAACGTAGTGCCATTTGGCTGTCTTTTTCTTTCATGAAACGATTGAACTGTATTTAACTTATGCGATCTAACTGCTAATTCGATTACTTGAAAATCTGCATCCTCGCTTAACAGCTGAATAATATGCTCATGTTCATCAATAGACTCTTTAGCTCTTTTTGGATTAAATGTTGACCCCGTCAAACGGATGGAATCCAGCTGCATCCATGTCTTTCGGATGGACTCAATCAAATACTGATTCGGACAGCTATCGTACGTTAAGTCATGAAACTTTCGATTTAGATCTCCAAATTTTCCAAACTCAAACTCTGTTAAAGCCTCCTTCATTTGCTGATTTAAGTCCTTCAAGAATGTAATTTGTTCCTCAGTAAGTGATGCTTTGCTAAGTGCTGTAGCATATCCCTCCATGACAGCCAACGTGGAAAGCGTATCTGTATACTTGCTTTCATCAATCGGCGTTACAACTGGACCAATATTTTGCTGGTATTCAATTAAACCTTCTGCTTCTAACGAACGTACAGCCTCTCGAATTGGAATGGCACTTGTTGCTAATTCTTTGACCAGCTGATTAATAACAATCCGCTGTCCAGGTGCATAGAAACCTTCCATAATTCTTGATTTCATATAATCATATGCTTTTTGTTTTTTGCTTACTCGTTTAGTATTATTCATAGTGTCTTCATATTATATGAATTGGTGAATTTGGTCAAAGGTTCTCTTTAAGAGGTTGTTCAAAAAGTCCGGTAAAAATGACACATCGAATTTCTTCGTTGTCGAAAGAGGAACTTCTACTAAGAACGCCCACGTCCTGTGGGCAACGTAGAAGTCAGCACATCCTGTGCAAGCCCGTTCCTCACGTATTAATTGCATACGTTCCGGTACTCAAAGCTTCACCGCCTCGAACTTCTCGGTACTTTTTATCCTCCTTTTTGAACACGTACTTTAAGCGTATTCTTTTTGTCTGTAATCTCCGTATTTACCGCAATAGAAAGTTAATGGATTACCATCTGTTACTTTTACATCTTTTACGCTACCGATAAACAGTGTATGGTCACCAACTACAATTTCTTGATCGACATCACAAACAACCGAAGCTAAAGATTCTTTAATAACTGGCACACCTTGAATGGAACCAAAATCAACGCCGCCTTCTTTTTTCTTTTGCCCAGCAAAATTCATGGAGATGTCCTGCTGTTGATCCGAAAGAAAGTTTACTGCATATTGCCCTGAAGCCTTTATTTTTTTGAGCATATTTGCATGATTATCAATTGAAATCGTTATCAATTTTGGTTCTAGTGAAATAGACATAAATGCATTCGCTGTCATTCCATGAGCATCAGTGCCATCATTTGTTGTGATTACCGTTACACCTGTAGCGAATCTCCCCATTGCATTCCGAAATTCTCTGCTATCCATTAAAACTCCTCCTTTAAAATTATACCGAAAGACTCTCTGATACGTTGATCCTACTAATAAATTCAATTGAACAAACATCACCTAACTCGTGAGCCGGTTCATTCAATTTCAATTCATTATCTGCTCTCGAATTAGAATATTGATGAAACTTACCGTGTAAGGTTTTTGTTCCTTGCTTCACTTTCACTGCATAAGTTCCAGGTCTCGGAAAAATAGATTTATCACTTGGCTGTACAACTATATTTCCATTGATTTTATATGGAAGAATGTTAACGCTCACCTCATAATTCGAGCCTACATAATAAGGCACCACATTCACATTCCCTTCCTGGACCAATCCTCTTATAAGTGTAGAGCTAATTTTTTCCTGCAAGTAGGTTTTTTTAGGGATAACGGATAAACCAAACCCACTTTTTTTCGATTCTTTCCGGAGTAGTTGTGTGTTACCCTGCGCCTTAAAACCAAACGTGAAATCAAAACCGACAACGACGTGTTTCGTATTTGAATTCAATATATATCTCTGGATGAAGTCAGCCGGAAGGAGTGAAGCGAAAGTGCGATCAAATTCCATAACAAATAACTTATCAACTCCCATGGCTTCCATTTTTTTAATTTTTTCAGGTAATGTCATCAAGTACTTACGATTTTTATTCCCTTTTAAAACTTCATCTGGATGCGGGCTAAATGTCATCGCAGTAAATAAGACATTTTGCTTTTTCGCCAGTTCCTTGGCACGGTTTAATAATTCTTGATGCCCTAAATGCACCCCATCGAAAAATCCGATTGCCATGATATGAGGTTTCTGAGATATTTGGTCATCCAAGTGAGTCAAGTTAATCACTTCCATTACAGAATTCTCCTTCCTGCTGCATTGTTTTCTAGCCTACATTCATCTTATTCAATTCCATTCATTACTTCTATGACATTTTTTGTTTAAAATGCTTTTATTTTAAGACAGTTTCTGTTTGTGTTCCTGATTTTGTTAATATTGATGGTTTTTTAATGTTTTGGCTTTCTAAGAACTCATCGACCATTGCTTTATATGGTTCTTTATTATAATTATCAAAGTAAGCCATACCCATTTTCACTGGATCGCCAAAGAAGTAGTACTCATAATGTGTCTGACGGCTTCCAAATGAACTCATTGTCATGTCCCATGCAAGACGGAATAATTGAACACGTTCGAAACCTTCCACGTTTTTACCTTGCATGGCTCTGTTTAAGATTGGTCCAAGTTCTGCGCTAGCAAAATCATCATAAGTCGGAATCCCCATTAAGCCAGATGCACCTAAAATTCTTAAGATTTCTGCTAAACGTGGATATACACGTGGGAACCAGTTTCTTGCAGCATTCAATGCTTCAAAGTCTGGAGTCATCATGCCCCATTTGTCAATTTTTGCATTGTACTCGGCTTTGTATAGATGAGATTTCATATTTTCTAGCGTAAGCATAATTTCTGTACCTTTGTCTTTCACATGCTGGAATCCATCGATACCAATTGAATCCATCAGCTTAAGCACAACACCGAGTAAAAATTCTACTTTTGCAATATCTTTTGCGATAACCTGATGTGACATGTGTACCACTGCATTTGTTTCAGCGAATGCGCCATTACAAATCTCAGAATCTTCCAGAATGAAAATACGATCCCAAGGAACAAGTACATTATCAAAGGAAACAATTGCATCTCCTTCTTCGAACTGAGAGCCTACTGGATGATCATAACCATTTTTACCATAATCAAATCCTTCGCGGCTTAGGTATTTCAATCCTGGCGTGTTATTTGGTATTGCAAAAGCAAGTGAATAAGGATCATCTTTTGCTCCTGTTCTAACTACGGTCGAAGGGAAAACGAAAATTTCATCCGTAATACCAGCTTGTGTAGCAAGTAAGCGAATACCGTCAACAATAACTCCATCATCATTCTTCTCCACTACATGCAGAGCAACATTTGCATCTTTTTGTTCCGCCTGTATTTTCGCACGATTTACTTGCGGATGAATCAATGTGTGCGTGAGACTGATATCATTTTCTCTAGCATATTCTGCGTACTTTCTAGCGTTTTCAGCAAATTGCGGATTACCTTTGCCGTAATAATCATATGCTTTTTCCATTGTCATAACTTCTGAATTTAAATAGTCTGGAGAGCGTCCCATTAAACCTTTTGTGATTCCCTGCCACTCCATAATCGCTTCTCGACGTTCGATTAAGTCTTCTATAGTTTCCGGTGCCATGAAGGTCTTTCCAACTTTATCACCGGTTGTTGGAGATGTATAAAGCATTTTTTCTGGTTTTTCATATTGTAAATCATACAATTTTGCCATGGATTGGACGGCACCTTTAAATGCCGGATGTGTAGTAACATCTTCTACTCGCTCCCCATGGATATAAACGTTGTTCTTTGCTTTCTTTAAATTATCAATGTACTGCTGTCCTGTTTTAGCTGGCATAACTTTATCCTCCTTTAGTTTCCATCTGATTTTCTTCCATTTTTTCAAGTTGTTTTCAAGACCGCCAAAATGTATTCGTTTTCATAATGTGTTATAAAAATAAAATGATTACATATCATTGTGGTCACAGAAAAACCGTGCATATGCTTTTAAAACATTTTAATAATTCAACCTTGTTTGTATAGTAACACGCAATTGGATATATGAAAAATATCTAAAATATATGATTGCCATATATTTTAGATATACTATTATATATAATTTGTAGTGAAGTGAATTTTTTGACTTCTTCATCAATTGATACTATCATTTTTTTATATATACTAGGTTTATTACCGTTTAGATAAGAGATATCGGGGTGGAGAAAGATGGATATGAGACAACTGCGTTACTTTTATACGATTGCAACAGAAGGACAAATTACAAGAGCAGCAAAGAAACTTCATATGGCCCAGCCACCATTGAGCCAAAGCTTGAAAGCGTTAGAAGAAGAGATAGGTGTCCCGCTGTTTGAAAGAAACGGAAAAAAAATGGAGCTAACGGATGCTGGTGAAGTGCTATACAATAAAGCAGATTATTTTTTTAAGTTTTTCGATGAAGCGCTTACAGAAGTGAAAGAAACAGGAGAAGGACTAAAGGGACAACTGACTGTAGGCTGTGTAAAGACACTTTTTTCTCATATACCACAACGAATTAAATCTTTTCGTGAAAAATATCCTAACGTAACATTTGAATTAAGAGAGGGCGACTCTTACCTTCTTGCAGAGCAACTTAAGAACCGAAATATTGATTTGGCTGTAGTTCGTCTTCCCCTTGATATGGAACCTTATTCGAGCCTCTTTCTACCAGAGGAAAAATATGTAGCTATTATGCCTGAACAGTGGGCAAAATCCTATCAAGCCGAAACCATTACGATGAACGAACTTGCCAATTTACCTTTAATATTATTAAGACGAATCAGTGGTGTTGGTCAGTATGAATTGATTATGGATAAATTTGAAAAGCGAAGGCTTTCTCCAGATATTGTGACAGTTTGTCCCGATGTGGATATGATTCTTGAATTGGTCAGCGCAGAAGTTGGGGCTTCCATTGTTCCAGCGTCCACTCTAAAAAAACATTCTATTAACGGTATAAAAGGTTTTGCCATTGAGGATGAAACGATTATTTCAAAATCTGCGATTATTTGGCTGAAGGATCGTTATCTTTCTAAAAGTAAACAACGTTTTATTGAGTTGTTTGAGGAGCCAACCAGGTAATCTATTAAATAGAGTTTTCTTTTTACGAGTAATTAAAATACGGGTGACATGCTCTAATAGCAAGTCTCCCGTATTTTTTAATTTTTTAGAACGGATAATCCAGCTTCTCTTTTTGAACCGATACCCATTTTGTTGTAGTAAACTCTTCAACTACCCATTCATGACCAAAACGGCCAATACCACTATTTTTAACTCCACCGAATGGGACATTTGCTTCCAACACCGCTGGCATATCGTTTACATGCGTGGTTCCTGATTCAATTTCAAGAGCCAATCGTTCACCCTTCTCTAGGTCACTGGTTACAATGGCTGCAGATAGACCGAACTCCGTATCATTTGCAACTTGAATCGCTTCTTCATCACTTTTTACCGGAATTACTTGTGCTATAGGACCAAAAACCTCTGTAGAAGCAAGTGTCGATTTATTTGGCACGTCCACAAACACATATGGAGAAATTACATTGCCGTTTCGTTCTCCTTCCAGTGCTACCTTTAACCCTTCTTCTTTTGCTTTCTCTACTAACCCCATCACTTTATCTGCCTGTTTTTCATTAATTAATGGCCCTATAATGGTTGCTGGGTCTTTCGGATCCCCGGCTTTTAGGTTTTTAACACGTTCAATGTATTTGCTAACGAATTCATCATAGATGGCTTCATGAACAATAATACGATTCGTAATAGCGCAAATTTGTCCATTATGCATAAACTTACCAAATGTAGCGATTTTAACCGCCTGGTCTATATCAGCATCCTCAAGGATTACAAGCGGGTTATTACCACCTAGCTCGAGTGCCAATCGCTTCATGCTCGTACCTGTTTTTTCCTTAATATGCTTCCCAACTGCAGTGGAACCAGTAAAACTGATAAAATCAGAGTTTGGATTCGTAATAAATTCGTCTCCAGCTTCTTCCACATCCGTCAAAATAGAGTTAAATATTCCAGCAGGTAGTCCTGCTTCTTCAAATGCTTTTGCGAAAATTTGACCACCAACAAGACCAACTTGTACATCTGGTTTATGGACAACTGCATTTCCTAATGCAAGCGCAGGGAAAATTGTTCTCGTTGCCATGTTGAATGGGAAGTTGAATGGCGTAATCGACGTAATTACTCCTAGCGGCAAACGGTACACACGGTTTAATTTGTTTGGAGTTCCGGAAGTATAATCTTTGGGCTGATAGATTTCATCTACCATTGGAATGGTATCTACTATATCCCCAACACCAAAGCCAAATTCTACTTCTGCTTTTAATCTAGTACCACCGGTTTCACGGGTAATAAGTTGAACAATCTCCTCTTTGTTTTCTTTTAAATAGTTTAAAGCCTTCGTTAAGATCTCTCTTCTTTCATCTACAGTTGTTTTCTTCCATTCTTTCTGTGCTTCTTTTGCTGCTTCGAACGCTTCTTTAATTTGACCCTTATTTGCAAGCTGCACAGTGGAAACAACAGAACGATCATACGGGTCTGTTATTTCATAATTTTTCCTACTTTTTTCTTCTACCCATTTTCCTCCGATAAAGCTTTTACTTATTTGATTTACTAAAGAAATGTCTAATGTGCTTGCCACCTGAAAATTCCTCCCTTTAATTATAATGTTATTTTATTATTCCTAAAATTTTATCATCTATTAAGTCTATCAATCTAGTACCCATATGGGTAATCATTACACCTAGCCGTACCAAACATTTATTTCGCTTTCACGTTATTCATAACCAACCCTTCATCAACAGTTGATTTTACAGACCTTTCCTGGGATTCCGCAATTATAATGGATGCTACGACAAGAACTAATCCAATCATGTCAGCCACACGTAATGCCTCACCTAGGAAAAGAATTGCACCTGCTGTTGCAACGATAGGAATCACTGCTGTTGCCATACCTGCTGTACTTGCATTAATTTTTGGTAAAGCTAAAAATGTAAAGCAATAGGCAATTATCCAACCTGTCAAAGCAAAAAGTATAATCCCAAGCCATGTACCACCTTCAGTGAAAAGAGCTAGGTCGATTGTCGTTAATTCGTAAATCGCCATTGGGAACGTTTGCATTGCTCCGAATAAACATAAGCCAGCTGCTAAGGTAAATGGGGGCAATTTCACTGAAAATTTCTTCGCATAAACAAAAAATAATGCTAGTGAAACTACTGCAGACAACATAAAAACAATTCCAAGTATACTGTTCTCTCCGCCACCTTGTACACCAGAAAGTTCCATAACCAAGACAGCAACGATTGCCAATCCAACAGCAAAGGATTTCTTTAAGCTTAAGCGCTCACGCAAGAGGAACAAAGATAAAATCAATACGACAGCGGGTGTTATACTTGTAATGATCCCAACTGAAATAACACTTGCATACGTTAATCCATACAACTGAAAAACAGTGTAAAGTGTTACCGTAAGCAAAGCCTGCATAAACATACCAAAATAATTTTTCTTACCTAACTTCGTCCACTTTGTATTTTCGGTGATTTTCGAAAAAGGAACCAAAATAATAGTGGCAATCAATATCGTTATAAAACTAAAAATAAATACAGGAAATTGCTCCATCATAACGCCGCCTATTGGAATACTTAGTCCAATCGACATCATACTTATGACTATAAATATCAATCCTTTGCTCAAAGGAAAACCTCCCATTTGCTTGATTTTTATTTGGAAATAACCTAGAAAAACTAGGGAAATAAACGTTCTTAGGAGGATTTTTTTATTTTTGATTAATCGTTTATTTTCCTAGTTTCTGTTTAATAGGATATTAATATTAAAAGCTTACTTTAAGCTAATTTCAAATACGGTCAAAGCTTCATCAATGATACTAAAAATTTCTTTCATTTCTTCTTCATTTACAATTAATGGAGGTGCAATGGCAACGATATTAGATCCATTCCAGTTAATAAACCTTAAGATAAGCTTACGGTCAAAGCATTCATTCACTACTTGAAATGCTGCACCAACTTCTGGATCAAATTGTTTTTCATTTTCACGATCTTCATATAACTCAAATGCACCAAGCAAGCCTATTGCTCTTGTCTTTGTTACATGGGGATGGTTTTCTTCTAATTTCTTTAACTCTGCTTTAAATACTTCTTCCATCTTCTTCACATTTTCCAGAACGTTGTCACGCTCCAGAATTTCAAGATTTTTCAATGCTACTGCACAAGATGTCGGGTGACCACTATAAGTAAATCCATGAAATAAAACGTCGTCTGTTTCGACAAATTGATCCCGGATCTTCTCTCTCATAACAACGCCACCAAGTGGAATATATCCGCTCGTAATCCCTTTAGCAAACGTCAACATATCAGGTACAACATTCCAATTATCTATTCCAAACTGCTCTCCTGTACGTCCGAAGCCACAAATAATTTCATCGGTAATCATTAGAATTTCTTTCTCATCACAGAGATCACGAAGCGCTTGTAAATATCCTTCTGGTGGAATCATGAGGCCACCAGCTCCCATGATTGGTTCTAAAATAATTGCCGCTATATTTTCTGCTCCTTCTTGCTCCACAATACCTCTTACACTCTTATCGTAATTTTTATTATCTCTGTCACCACGTTCACATTCTAATAGATGCGGCTCAGCGTGCAGAAAGTCTGGCGCTTTAGAACTTACGATACTATTAAATTCCTTAATACCAGTAGCACTTGTGGCTCCTTGAGCTACTCCATGATAACTACGACTAAGGCTGATTATTTTTTTACGGTTTGGCTGACCCTTTTGTTTCCAGTAATACCTCGCCAGTTTAAATGCAGTATCATTTGCTTCAGACCCGCCAGATGTGAAAAACACAACATTCAAATCCCCAGGAGTAAGCGTGGTAATCTTTTCTGCTAAGCGAATAGCAGGTTCATGTGAATAGCCATTAAAAGAAGAACTAAAGGCTAACTTAGTCATTTGTTCCTTCGCTGCTTCTCCTAATTCTTCCTGCCCGTGCCCGAGGTTTACATTCCAGAGCATGGACATCCCATCGATATATGTTCCACCGTTCACATCCTTCACTCTGACACCTTTTCCTTCCGAAACGATAATCGGAGGACCTTGTTCGTATTGTAGTTTTGGTGGGGTCAAAGGGTGTAAGTAATGCTTTTTATCCAAGTCAGATAATTCTTTCGCAATATTCGTTAACGTTTCATTTGCCATCATAAATTCCTCCAGTGTATATTGATTACTTTAAATTTTCGATCTATTCTAGCCGTAATGATTAACTTTAAGATTGTTCCAGTATTTGGACTGCAGTTCTATGACTTCATCAACAGCCACTTTCTGATCATTTTTTAATATGTTTACGGGCAGTCCTTCCATTACTTCCTGATAAGGATCCGCTGTTACTTTACTTTTTAATCCGGTTAGTGATTCAATAATTCTTAATGAACAAAATGGTACATAAGCTGCACTATATCCACCTTCATGACTTACTACCAACCGTCCTTCACAGAGGGTTTCAGCCATTCCTTTTACCAGTGATGCTATTTCACCAAAGCCTTCTGCGGTAACCATCATCCGGGCAAGTGGATCAAATACATTTGCATCTTGACCTGCCGATACAATGATTAGCTCCGGTTTAAATTCTTCCGCTATTGGAGCAACAACTTTTTCTAAAGCATATTTATATCCAGCATTGCCGGTACCAGCTGGCAAAGGGATATTTACATTATAACCTTCTCCTTCTTGAGTCCCTGTATGTTCAATAAATCCCCTGTTAGGAGGAAAATTTAATTCCTGATGGAGGGAGATGAATAATACTTCAGGGTCATTATAGAAAATATTCTCCGTTCCGTTACCATGATGGACATCCCAATCCAAAATCATAATTCGTTTTAAACCATATTTTTCACGAGCGTAATTAGCTGCTATTGCAACATTATTAAAAAGACAAAAGCCCATACCTTGATCCTTTTCAGCATGATGTCCGGGCGGTCTTGTTAGAGCATATACATTTTGTACTTCTCCTTTCATCACTGAATCGACTCCAGCCATAGTACCTCCTGCTGATAGAAGGGCTATTTCATAAGATCCCCTGCCAACAAGTGCAGCTAATCCTGCATCCCCACCGTTTGCATCACTTAAGTTTTTTACTTTTTCTACATAGGAAGGTTCGTGAATCTTTTCTATTTCTTCTCTATCAGCTGCTTTTGGTTTGATTATTTGCAGATTCTCGATAAATTCACTTCTTTCCAAAAGGTTTTTAATTCTTCTTTTACTTTTAGGACTCTCCCCGTGTTCGTCAGCTTCAATCCATCCTCCTGGCGGCAAACTCAATGCACCGTTTCCAGTATCGTGCCAGAAATAACTTTCATGGGAGATAAACCCTGTTTTTCTCTCCAAATAAACACTCCTTCCATATAGGCTGTTTTACTTGAACAAGTTGATGTCCACTGTTTGATAGCGTTTACATTTAAATCAAAAATCATTAAATTATCTACTTATTCAATTCACTCCTTTCAACTCTTTCTTATAAAATAATCATTCAAGGTGTTATTCAGACAAAACTTACGAACGGTCGTCAGTTTTCGTTTAAAACTATAAAGAGAACCCCTTTTAATAACCTTACGATCGATCGTTAGTTGTACTATACAATAATTACTGAATATTTTCAAGTATAAAAATACTTTTTTTCAACTTTTTATTCCACGCCAATAAATTTCCCAAGTTACCTGAAATCTCTTTTGGAAATTGGTAACATTCACATAAACTAATTCAACCAATAATCCATCAAAGATTGCTAGATAGGCAATTTTAGCTTCTTCTGCAGTAGCAGTTATACTTTCTTCATGATAAATAAATACTTGTTCGATATGTTTTTCCAACTCGCTATAATATTCCAATGCAGTAGTAATAATAATTTCCTGTAACGCACTGGGGGGAGTAAACATCATTCGTAATAGAAATTTAACATTATCTTCTTTATTGGATGTAAACCGTTTTTCCATTTGAATAATAAAATTATACAACACATCATCCAGTGGTTTACTGTTATATTGATCAAAATAATCATTTAAAAAAGCAATTTCTTCCCTAACTACCTCACTCATAATTTCCAAAAATAATTCTTCTTTATTTTTAAAGTGAGAGTAAATGGATTGCTTTTTTATCCCTACTCTCCCTGCTATGTCAGACAGTGATGTTGCAGTGTACCCTTTTTCAACAAACAGACTTAACGCATTTTTTTTTATTTTTGTTATTGTACTTATCATGTTTATCCCCCTGTTGCAATCTCTTAAATTGATTTCTGTCAACTTTTCAATTGGTATGCTTTAATTAGATAATAGAAGAATACATATAAAAAAACAACTTTTCTGAACATTAATCCATAATATTTTATTAGTGTTCTTACAAAAAGGCCTTTACAATAAAGGCCTAAACCAAAAGAAGAAGCAAATGATTCATTCATACTCATTCCTATCTATTTAATCTGTCTCATTTGTAATGTCCCTAAATTAGATATAGTTTCAGGAATAAGATAGGGGAAAACTCTACCGATTTAAAAGAGTGCTGGTAAATTTTAAGTGTATTGTAGAGACGGGAGGTAGCAGAACTTCTCCCGTCAAGTTATTTAATTACCTTCCTGAAACCTATTAACCCATCTTACTCTTTTCAACAGATTCAAGCTGAACAGGATCTACTACAGCAGCTTCCGTATAGGTCAGCGTTTTCCCAGTAATTCCAAAAATAATCGTCAGAATTGGGCATAACAAGCAAAAGAAAGCAAATGGCACATACGCTAGAGTCGGTACACCTAAAACACTTGTTATAAAAACACCGCACACACTCCATGGAACAAGTGGGTTTACTACCGTACCGGCATCCTCTGCCACTCTTGCTAAGTTCTTATTTGCAAGACCGAGTTTCTGGTATTGTGGCTGGAATGTTTCTGTGGTTAAAAGAATGGATAGATATTGTTCCCCAACTAGCAAGTTAACTCCAATCGCATTTAGCGCGGAGCCGGTAATTACTGACTTAACGGATCGTAACATTCTTTCCACAGATTCAAATAGCCTTGGGACGATCCCTAATGTAAACAGTAACCCTCCCATTCCCAATGCAAGTAAAATAATCGCAATCGTAAAAAACATGCTTTCCATTCCGCCCCGTGTCAGCAAGGAATCGATTTGTTCAATACCTGTCTCTGAGACGTAGCCTCCATATAAGATTCCAAGTAGGCCACCAATTGAAGGAACCGTATGGAAAATCGAGACAAGGATAGCACTAATCGTACCAGCTGTGAGCGATAATAATGCAGGTGCCTTAAAGATAGAAAAAATAACTAAGACAGCAAGTGGAATGACCGCATTATACCAGTGAATCAGCCCTGTATCCAAAAGCCCTTGCTGATATAACTCCATTTCACTGAAGTTCGCAGTTGAAATACTCGGTGATATAATTCCAAAAATAACCAATCCAATCAGGAATGCAGGAACTGTTGTCCACATCATATTTCGTATATGCTCAAACAAATCGACCTTCAGAATACTGGAAGCCATGTTCGTTGTATCCGAAATTGGAGACATTTTATCACCGAAAAATGCACCAGATACAATTGCTCCAGCTGTGATTGCCAGTGAAATATCAAGAGCCTGGGATATCCCGATAAAAGCTAATCCGACTGTTGCCACCGTTGTTAAGGAACTACCTACACAAATTCCAACGACAGAGGTTACGATTAAAACAATCGCATAATAAAAACTTGGTGTCACTAATTCAAAACCAGCATAAATCAAAGTCGGAATGGTTCCACTATAAATCCAGGCAGCGATTAAAATACCGATCATAAAGAAGAGAAAGACGGCCCCCATTCCAGATGTAGCACCTTCTGAAAAACCTTCCTGCAATTTTTCATAAGGGATCTTTTTAATGATTCCATAAATGATTAACAATAATAATGAAATCGTTAAAGGTATATGGGGTGGAGCTTCAAAATAGATAATACTGACACTGATAATAGCGATGATAGCTGAGATTACAAGGATAGCCTCAGACAAAGACGGCATTTGCTCAGGTTTAATTCGAAACATATTGAATCTCCTTCAATTTAAATTGTTAGATTAACGAAGTTCTATTAAAAGTAGTTTTGGTTTTTCGAGCAATGCTTTGAACCTATTCGTAAAGGCTATTGCATTTCCTCCGTCTGTAACTCGATGGTCGAATGTTAATGTTATGTTCATCATCGATCTGATTACTATCTCGTCATTATCGTTTACAACAGGCATTTTTTTCGTTTTATGAAAAGCCATTAATCCGACTTCTGGATAATTGATGATTGGCGTTGCACCAACACTTCCCATTGGCCCAACATTGCTGATTGTAAAGGTGCTTCCGGTCATCTCTTTCAATGATAATGTATTTTCTTTTGCTTTCTTCATCAGTTCTTTCATTTCTTTATGAATAGCTAGGATTGACTTTTTATCCGCGTTTTTAATGACTGGAACAATCAACCCTTCTTCCGTGTCCGTTGCAATTCCCATATGAACCCCTTTTTCTAATCTGATTTCCTCTTTTTTCTCATCAAGCTTGGCATTAAAAATTGGATATTCTCTCAATGATATCGTCAGCGCTTTAATAAAAAATGCTACTACAGACACATCCGCATCAGGCTTAATCTCTTTTCTGAACTGTAGTAACTCGGTCATATCAATTTCTTCCATGTGATGAACATGTGGGATCGTAAAGATGGAGGTTGTCATTTTTTTAGCAATTTGTTTGCGTCTGCCTTTAAATGGAATAATAGCTGCTTCCTCTTTCTCTTCGACTCCCTGATTCTCTGCCATCTCCTGAAAAGACTGATTTTGTAATTGTTTAACTGCAGGCATGACTTTTGTTGCTGCGCTCTCTTTGTTCTGAGCAAACTGCTGAACATCTTCTATGGTAATGCGTCCATCTTTACCAGTTCCTTCTACTAATTCAATATCCACATCCATTTCCCTAGCAACCTTCCTCGTATATGGTGCTGCTTTGATTCGCTTTGGCCCGTTTATTTTTTTCAGTTTCGTTTGTATGTTGGGATTAGCACGCTCTGCTAATTGTACAGATTGATTGTATGCTTCTTTTTGTATTTCTGCAGACTGTGTTTTTTCCATAGATCCATCTGCTTCAATTGTCAAAATCGTAGTTCCGACTGAGATAGTTGTCCCCTCAGCAATATAAATTTCTTTTACAATCCCTTTGGCAGGTGCTGTTAATTCGGCAACCATTTTTTCTGTCTGCAATTCTACAATCGGCTGATCTTCCTCAACGTGATCTCCTTTTTTTATAAAATAAGTCAGAATATCTCCTTCTGTCATACCTTCTCCGATATCATGTAGTTTTACTTCAACCAATCGTTCCACCTCCACTAAAAATTAATCACTTTATGAATTGCATCTAATACACGTGCCGGTGTCGGGATATTATGTTCTTCCAGAGCCCAAAAAGGAACATGAACATCTGCACCAGTAACACGTTCAATTGGTGATTTCATATATAAAAATGAAGTGTCATTTACAATCGAAATAATGTCATTTCCTAATCCTCCGGTTGCTGGAGCTTCATGAACAACGACACAGCGGCCGGTTTTCTGTACAGATTCAGCGATAATAGCTTTATCAATCGGATACAACGTGCGTAAGTCAATGACATCACAGGTAATGCCTTTTTCTGCTGCTTGTTCGGCTGCCTTCATCGCGATGGGTACCATTGCTCCCCAAGCAATTACCGTTGCATCGTCCCCTTCTCGCAAATACTTCCCTTTTCCAATTTCAATTTCATATTTTTCTTCTGGAACGTCACCTCTAACTGCACGATATAATCTTAGTGGCTCAAGAAATAGGACCGGATCCGGGTCCTCTATTGCCGAAATAAGAAGTCCTTTTGCATCGTGTGGATTAGATGGACAGACGACTTTTATCCCTGGCATATGGGTGAATAATGCTTCCATACTATCCGAATGGATTTCTGGAGCACGTACTCCTGCTCCATATGGTGCACGAATCACAAGTGGTACGGTAAAGGCACCTTTGGTACGGTAGCGCATTCTCGTCGCATGTGTCATAATTTGTTCGTATGCAGGGTAAATAAAACCTAAAAACTGAATTTCTGCTACTGGCAACAGTCCGTTTATTGCCATCCCAATTGAGGATCCGATGATTCCCGATTCACTCAATGGTGTATCAAAAACCCTCTTTTCCCCAAACTCTTCCTGCAAGCCATCGGTTGCCCGAAAGACACCACCATTTTTCCCAACATCTTCTCCTAATACCACGACTTCTTCTTTTTCGTTAAGCATTGTACGCATTCCATCGGTGATAGCTTGAATAAGCGTCAATTGTTTCGTTTTCGTTATGGATATCATCTCATCTCACACCTCGCAAATGGTTAATATATTCTTCCTTTTGCTGTTCAATCGGCCATGTCGGTTTTTCGAACATATAATCAAAAATATCATTTACATCCGCTGGTGGCATCGTCTCCAACCCTTTTACCGCCCCATCAATTTCTTCCTTTACTTCCTCTTTTAACTGTTCTGCGACTGTCTCATCCCAAAAACCGTGTGCTTTCATAAATCGTTCCAGTCTTGTAATTGGATCATTCTGGCGATGTTTTTCATTTTCTTCTTTTTGATTACGGTACTTGGTTGGATCATCTGCAGTTGTATGGGCACCATATCGCCATGTTACGGCTTCAATTAAACTTGGCCCCTCTCCATTTCTCGCTCGTTCTAATGCTTTTTTTGTTTCAAAATAAGCTGCAAAAATGTCATTCCCATCAATTCGAATACCTGGAATTTCATAGGCAATTGACTTCTGGGCAATCGTCTTGGAATTCATTTGTTTCCAGATTGGAGTCGAAATAGCATATTGATTATTCTGATTAAAGAAGACAACAGGTGCTTGAAATACACTGGCAAAATTTAATCCTTCATGAAAATCTCCTTCTGAAGTTGCACCGTCTCCAAAATATGCAATAACAGCTTGTGATGAATTTTTATATTTATTTGCCATCGCTATTCCAGCTGCAAGTGGCAGCTGTGTTGCAATTGGAACGGAAGGCGGCAAAATATTTTTCCCTTCAGGTGGAAGATTTCCTTCCACTCTCCCATTCCATGCAGATAAAATAGTATAAGACTTTCCAAATGTAATACTTGCCGCATGATCCCGGTACGTTGGCAACATCCAATCATCTTCATCGAGTGCTAGAGCACTTCCCACCTGTGCTGCTTCCTGACCTTCAAAACCTGGATACGTACCGATCCTGCCTTGGCGCTGCAGGTTGATTGCCTTTTGGTCAAATGCCCGCATACAGATTAGCTGTCTGTAAAATTGGAGCGCTAATGTTTGATCAATTTGATTAAGATATGATTTATCTATTATTTCTCCATTTTGGCCCATGATTTGTACCATTGGAAATTCTTCCTGTATGTCTCTTTTCATATCCATCACCTCTTTAACTCTTATTTTTAGATTCTATAAGTAGATTTTTCCCTTCACATAGATTTTGGGATTATATGTTAATGCTATAAAAGGTTTAGAGAATTACTCTCTTATATTCCATTTCGGTCTACGCTTGCGAGAATAAAAATTGTTTCGATTTCGCTGCTCATCCAATACGCTGCACACTATTCTATTAGCAGCTTCCACTGTTGTAATCGCATCCATTGCAGCTTGCTGATAGATCTCTAAAAGCGAATGGTAAATTGCTTTTGTCTTTACAAGTACTCGTTTAGGATTCGGACCATATAATTCATCTGCAACTTGAATCAGTCCCCCAGCATTGACAATATAATCTGGTGCGTATAAAACTCCTTGTTCATGCAGTATTTTCGCATGATGTAGAGTTTGCAGCTGATTGTTCGCTGAACCGACAATCGCTCTTACTTTTAGCTGACCAATGGTTTGGTCATTAATAATTGCCCCCATTGCACAAGGAATAAAGACATCTGCATTCGTACTATAAATAGCGTTACTCTCTACCTCGTGGACTTCACCGCTTGTATCTTTTGCTTTTGTTTTAATCTGTCTCAACACATCTTGATTAAGATCAGTGACATAAATTTGCGCCCCAGCTTCCAGTAATTGTTCGGCTACCTTATAACCGACTTTTCCTAATCCCTGGATGGCATATGTTCTGCTTCCTAAATCGTTATTTTTAAATAGGTATTCATTGGTTGCCTCTAAAGCATGAAGCACTCCACGGGCGGTGGTAATAGAAGAATCTCCACTTCCCCCATATGCTTCAGGAATTCCATTAATAAAATTTGTTTCCTTAAATGCCTCCACAAAATCATCGGTTGTTGTTCCCATATCTGTACCTGTATAAAAACGTCCGTTCAAAGAATCAACAAATTGTCCGAATGCCCGAAATAATGCTGGAGATTTATCTTTTTCGGGATTGCCAATAATGACTGCTTTTCCTCCACCAAAATCCAGACCAGAAGCTGCACATTTATAAGTCATTCCTTCTGACAGTCGCAGGACATCCTCCAATGCCTCATCAACACTTTTATATGGATACATCCTTGTACCGCCCAATGCAGGACCAAGTGTAGTATCATGAATGGCTATAATTGCTTGAAGTCCCGTTGCCGGATCATTACAGAACACCACCTGTTCATGGTTAGCTATTTTTTCAAATGTATTTTTCTCCATTGGTTTGACAAGTTCAAGCTGTTTCAAGAAAACTACCTCCATTTATTTGTTTAACTGCAATTGTTCATCTAATTTGCTTTGCATCGTATTTTTAGGCAGGATTGCCTGCTTTACTTCACCTTCTCCAATGGTACCGCTTTCATTTTCAGCAGTAACTTTCGTTATTACTTGTTTTTCAGTAATACTTGTTACGACAGCTTCCATCTTAACTTTCGTACCTAGTGCTGACGGGGCAATATGCTTGAGTTTTACTGCGGCTCCTGCACTTTCCTCTTGTTCTCCCAGATAAGGAAGTAACAGGTCCCTTGATACCCATTCCATATGATAGACCATGGAAGCGGTGGAATAAGCGGGATGTACTAACTCATCTCCAAATTGAGCAAACATATCTTCAGTCACTTCTATTTCGAGAATGTTTGAATCCCCTACTTTCAATCCTTCCTTCATTTCTTTCACCCTTTCTCTAAATCAATGAATGACAGCATATTTGTTTGAAAGCATCCATAATAAGGTTGGAAAAACATCTAACTTTTTACTATCTTTATTATTTTCAAAATATTACAGCTCTAATTATATTCACCCGACAGTTAACTGTCAACCAAAAATTAAAACAAAATAAAAAATCCTAATCCATTTTTGATTGGATTAAGATTCAATATGCATCAATACACCTTCCAAAGCTTTTTTAATATGAGCACTCATTAAATTGGCTGCTTCTTCTTCATTCCCGCTAAGCATCGCTTCATAAATTTGTTCATGGTCTTCAATAAATGATGGGTAAAATGATCCCCCGACCATACTTTTTCGCATATAATGCGTTTTAACTTTAATAACTTCAAGCAAATTAATCAGTTGTCCGTTGTTGGAAGCTTCGGTAATAATTGTATGGAATTGCTGATCCAGTTGACCAAGTTCTGGAGAATCCGGTTTCACTTTTTTCGTTTCCTGTAAATTATTAGCTAAACTTTCCTTCACTTCATCAGTCAGATTCTTAATAGCAAGACGAACCGCTAACACTTCAAGACTTTCCCTGCACTGAAATATATCTACAACATCGTCAACTGTTGGCTCATACACCTTTACAAAACCATCGTTATATATTAGTAAGCCATCCTGCGTTAACATGCGAATCGCTTCTCTTACCGTTCCCCTGCTGGTCCCTAACGTACTTGCGACCTTAGCTTCTACAACACGTTCGGCAGGCTTTAAATTTCCTTCCATAATTGCTTCTTTGATCAAATGATAGGCCTGTAAATGCAAAGATTCCGACTTAATAATTTTACCCATCGTAACAGCTCCTTCTGCTAAACTACTCAGCTATGTAAATTGTAAAATAATTAATTGTAAGTGTTTACGTTTACTAATATAGCATAAAAATATGCTGGACGGATAGAAGTTGGATGGTATACATATATTATTAGCAGTTACGATAGGGGAGCGAAAGCTAGAGGATTATTGATGCAATATAATACGATGGAACGGTTGCTAACTATTCCAACAAATTTAAGAACAGGTAGTGAAGTTACCGAGTTTACGTACTGAAATTCTATAAAATCACAAAGAGGGTGAGCTCCCTTGTGCTATTGCACTTCGGTATCTCACCTATCTCTTTCCTCCCGTAGAAGTCTTCTTATATTTCCTAGGCTAAGTTTGTGCATCGTTCGTCTTTTACCTTAAACACTTTTCGTTATATCCCAGCCTCTTCCCAATCATATCTATTCCATCCACTCATTCACGAGATCTTGATTTTCCTCGACCCACTCTCTTGCCCCATCTAGTGGATCTTCTGCTTCACCGACAGAACTCATTAATTGTCCGATTGCTTCATCATCCATCTTCCAATTCTTCAACCACTTATCTATCTCTGGAAAATCCTCCTCAAATCCTTGTCGAGTAGCATGATGTATTTTTTCTACATCGCCATATACCTTTTTGGGATCATCCAGATATTTTAAATCCATTTCTGAGAAAATCCGATGTGGACTCCATAGTGGAGCAACAATTGCTTCCCCATTTTTAATTGCTTGATCAATCGCTGCAATCATCGCAGGTTCAGAGCTCGGTAAAAGTTCAACGTCAAGATCATATTCCGCAATTACTTCTTCCGTAACTTCCATCGTACCTGCCCCTGGATCAAAGCCTGTAATTGTGCCTTCAAGCTCTTCTGTATAGGTATTCAAATCTTCAATACTATTTATATCTTCCATATAGGAAGGTACAATTAAACCAACTTTTGCATTGTCATACCACGTTTCCTCTGAAAAGTTAACTGTTTCTTGATATTGTTCTAAATAACTTGCATCCTGGATTGGTAGCCAAACCTCTGTGCTGACATCTAAATCTCCACTTTGTAATGCTGCCATTTGTGTTCCCATATCTAACATTCTTAAATCCAATTCATAACCTTTATCTTCCAGAATGACCTTCCACATATTTGTGACAGCAATGTTCTCCGCCCAATTAATTTGTCCCATTACAATCGTTTTGTTACCTTCCCCTTGTGATTGACTTTTTCCATCACTTTCACCACTACATGCCGTTAATACCATTAAAAATAATAGTCCTACAATAAAAACTTTTGTATTTTTAATAATCATGCATTACCCTCTCTTTGTATTTTTTTCGTTCGACTCCTTTGGTAGAAATTCAAATATCTCTTCATTCTGTATGCTTACAGTGAGCCGCTCAAGCCATCGATAATAGACCTTTGATTTATCTAGCAATTTATAATGTTCTTCTGCTTTTTCCCTAATTTCTTGAGAAACTTCTTGATCGTCCACAATTTCCTTTAAATCTTTTTCCGCAATTTTAATGGCTTCCATATTCATCTTCACTTCGCGTTCCCACATGCGACAATAAAAAGACATAAAGGAACTAAAGAAATCCTTTTCTGCGATATAGGTATGCTTACGCGAACCACGATGAAATGTTTTTTTTACCATCCCATTATCCTGAAGCTTACGGACACTTGTACTCATACTAGGTTTACTCATCCCTAATTCTGTTCGCATTTCGTCTAAATTCATTTCATTTTGAAAATACATGGTTGCATATAATGTGCCCGCAGAAGGTGTTACTCCATATAGATCCATGGTTTCCGAGATAGCACCGATAACCTCTTCTTTTGCTTGTTCGATTTTATCGATTGCGTATTTATCGTTATTCTCTTTCATTTCTCCACCTCAAATATCAACTAAATTAAATCCATTAAATTTTTTCTTAACAAATTTAATTTTAACGCATGAAATTTAATTGTCAAACCCAAAAAAGTTCTTTTGCTCCTAGAGATGGAAGTGATACGCAAACTATCTTTTCATTTTGACAAAGAAAATATTACATGTTATGTTCATATTGTTCAATACGTTAAATTTTTTCTTAACAAACTTAACGAAATAGGAGTGATTTTAAATTGGACATCAAACAAAACTTTATTGATGGCAAATGGGTTAACTCCATCTCAAATAAGACACGCTCTATTATTAACCCGTTCAATCAGGAAGTTATCGCGCAAGTCGCTGAGAGTGATGAAACCGATGCACAGCATGCAATTGCAGCTGCAAGAAAAGCATTCGACACCGGTGACTGGCCAAGGCTATCCACTGCAGAACGGAGCAAAATTGTTCGTACAATCGCAGAATTGATTGAAAGAGATAAAGAAGAACTTGCTAGGTTAGAATCCCTTGATACCGGTAAAACAGTTGAAGAAAGTCGCTGGGATATGGATGATATTGCTGGCGTTTTTCATTACTATGCAGACATCGCAGATAAAGATGGCGGAGAAATTATTGATTCGCCGATTCCTAATTCAATAAGTAAGGTTGTAAAAGAACCAGTTGGTGTTTGCGGGCAAATTACACCATGGAACTATCCTTTATTACAGGCATCTTGGAAGTTGGCGCCTGCATTAGTTTCTGGAAATACAGTAATCATGAAACCAAGTGAAATAACACCTCTTACAACAGTAAAAGTATTTGAATTAATCGAAGAAGCAGGTGTACCAAATGGGGTCGCGAACCTTGTATTAGGAGCTGGAGATACAGTTGGTGCTGAGCTTTCTAAGAATGAATATGTAGATCTCATTTCCTTTACAGGCGGTATTGAAACTGGGAAAAAAATTATGCAATCGGCAAGTATAAATATGAAAAAAATCGCTCTAGAACTCGGTGGGAAAAATCCAAATATTATTTTTGCGGATGCTGACTTAGAAACTGCTGTTGACCAAGCTTTAAATGCTGTCTTTTTCCATGCAGGGCAAATCTGTTCAGCTGGCACAAGAATTCTCGTGGAAGAAAGCATCCATGATATGTTTGTTGATGCACTCGTTAAACGTGTTGAGAACATTAAACTTGGAAGTGGTTTTGACGAGGCTACTCAAATGGGACCACTTATTTCACAGGAGCATTTAAACAAAGTAATTGATTATGTGGAAATGGGAATTGAAGAAGGTGCAACGGTTGCAGCAGGCGCTAAACGTCCTGAAAATCCGGAATTGCTAAAGGGGTTCTTCTATTTACCTACGATTCTAACAAATTGTACGACAAATATGAACGTGGTGCAAAATGAAGGCTTCGGCCCAGTTATTACTGTGGAAAAATTCAATACTGAAGAAGAAGCAATCAAGTTTGCAAATGATTCCATCTATGGACTTTCTGGCGGAGTATGGACCAAGGATATTGCTAAAGCAGAGCGTTGTGTTGCCAACATGCGTATGGGGACAGTGTGGATCAATGATTTCAACATCTATTTTCCACATGCACCATGGGGTGGATTTAAGCAGTCTGGTAACGGCCGTGAATTAGGTAGACTTGGTTTAGAAGAATATCAGGAAACAAAACATGTCTTCCAAAACCTAAATCCAGAACCAATTAATTGGTTTTAATTAGTTAAAAAGAAATAAACCAGGAGGAATTAAATAATGAGTCTAAATATGAAAGTAGAACATATGCATAAATTTCACCAATTTGTACTTCCAACAGCTATCAAGCATGGCATTGGATCCATTGAACATATTGGTGAGGAAGTTAAAAATCTTGGAGTTACAAAAGTACTATTAGTAACAGACCCAGGTATCTATCAAGCTGGTGTTACGGCCCCTGTTGAAAAATACTTAAAAGAAGCTGGAGTCGAGATTGTCCTTTTCAATAAGGTAGAACCGAATCCTCCAGTAAGACTTATTTCTGAAGGGTCAAAAACATACAAAGAAGAAAACTGTAATGGTTTAGTTGCAGTTGGCGGTGGAAGCTCAATGGATACCGCAAAAGGTATCGGCGTGGAAGTAACGCATGAAGGTAGTGTATTGGATTACGAAGCTGCTGAAGGGAAAAAGCCTTTAGCCAATCGTATTCCACCATTAACGACCATTCCAACAACGGCTGGAACTGGTTCTGAAGTAACCCAATGGGCTGTTATCACGGATGAAGAACGTGAATTCAAATTCAATACTGGTGGTCCATTAATCGCTGCTCACTTAACGATTATTGACCCAGAGTTACATGTATCAATGCCACCACATGTAACCGCGATGACTGGTATTGATGCACTTGCACATGCAATTGAATGTTATACGATGCATTATGCACAACCCATTACAGATGCAGTAGCACTACTTGCTATTGAATATGTTGGAAAGTACATCCGCCGTGCATATGCTGACGGTGGCGATATCGAAGCTCGCTATGGAATGGCACAAGCAGCGATGCTCGCAGGGTTATCGTACGGCAGTGAATCTGCTGGAGCTGCACATGCGATGTCACAAACACTAGGCGGTATCATCCCAGTAGCCCATGGACAATGTGTAGCAACAATGATGGGACCAGTCATGGAATATAACTGGAAAGGTCACCCTGATAAATTTGCACGAATTGCACAAGCTTTAGGTGTCAATACATTCAACATGACAACTGAAGAGGCTGCAAAAGCTGCAGTTTATGAAATGTATAAGCTTGCAGATGATTTAGATATTCCTAATTTAGAAGAACAAGGTGTCTCACCAGACATGATTGATAGATTAGCAAAAGAAGCAATGAAAGACCCACAAACTATCGGAAATCCAAGAGATTTAAAAGAAAAGGATTATGTATGGATTTATAAACGTTGCTTTAATTTGACGCCTAAAACTGTATAGTGTTCGTTAAAAACTTGAAAGGAGCCAGGTGATATGGCTCCTTTTTAATCTGATGGAGAGAGTAACGTGAGTAATATTGGAATCCTCTATTAAAATTCACTGGCTGATTATCCTTCTCATTTCCCCTGCTACACTCTTCGGATTATCTGCCGCTGTTATCGCACTTCCAACAATAATGATATCTGGTTCCTCTTGAATAATTTCAGGTAGTGATTCCAAATTGATTCCCCCTGCAACCGCTATTTCAAACGATGATTCCTTTACTAGAGAAAACAAATCGGTTGTAAAACCACCTTCTGCTTGCTTGTCTTTTCCAACATGGAGGCTAACAAGACTTACACCTAGCTGTTCAAGGTCTGTAATTCGATCCTTTGAATGTACTTCGAGCAGATCAACCATTACTTTAGCTCCCATCTCTTCAGCCACCTGGAGCGTATCTTTTATCGTCAAGTCAGAAGAGAATGCCATAACTGTCGTCATATCGGAACCTGCTTTAAAGGCCTGGTATGCTTCATGTCTGCCAGCATCACATGTTTTCATATCGGAAAGGATCAGCTTATCTGGAAAAAGTTCTCGCATTTCCTTTACAATCGCCATGCCATATTCTTTAATAACGCCTGTTCCTATCTCAATAATATCAATATAATCCTTTACTTCTTCCATCAAATGAAAACATTCATGTCTAGTAAGTCTGTCCAATGCTAATTGCAGCTTCATTTATTTGTACCTCTTTTCTATCGCTCAATACGTTCAATTTCACCAAGTTTGCCTTGTACGTCTTCATAATATGGCAGCCCTTCGTTATCGCCAACAACACTGACAACCATCGAACCAATCGTATTTGCAAAGTGCAATGTTTTTTCAAGCGGCCACTTATTCAGGATTCCATAAAGCACACCGGCATTGAATCCATCTCCAGCTCCTACCGTATCAACAACCTTGCTGGCTTTAACAGGAGGTGCTTCCACGGTCGCTCCATTATAATATCCAACAGATCCATTTTCACCTTGCTTTACAGCAATATAGGAAATTCCCATCTCCTTCGTCTTTTCGATGATAGCTTTAGAATCCTTTTCACCAATAATAATATCCATCTCTTCATCCCCTGCTAATAAGATATCAACATGGGGGAGGACTTCAGCCAACACTTGACTTGCTTCTTCCTTACTCCACATTCGAAGTCTTATATTTGGGTCAAAGGAAATTAGCAGGTTGTTTTTCTTTGCTAATTCAATCGCTTTATGGATAACGTCAATCTGAATTTCGCCGATTGCCGGATAAATCCCTGTTATGTGGAGTATTTTCGCATCTTTAAAATAATCTTCATCCAAATCTTCGGGATGCATTGCTAATGTCGGAGATTTATCACGATAATAAAATGTCCGTACATTTCCATCATCCATAATTTCTTTAAAATTTAATGATGTAGGATAGCCGTCGACAAGTTGAACCTGTGACATATCTACTCCTTCACCACGAGCAAAATTATAAATATATTTACCGAATTCATCATTACCTAATCTACTAATATAACCAGCTTTTAAACCTAATCGTGAACAACCTATTGCTAGGTTTAACTCTGCTCCGCCAACCTTTTTTTCAAACATATTTACGAATTTCATTGGCCCTGTTGATTGCGGACTAAATGCAATCATTGCTTCGCCAATTGTAATCACATCATTCATTTCAGCTACCTCCTTTTGACAGTTACCTATGTAAAATGTCAATCCTTCCATCTCTTGCAACAATCACTTTATGAGCCATCTGTGGAAATAAACCAGTTTCGACAACTCCTGTTATGCACTTCAATTTTTCATGTAGTGCTAGTGGATCTTCAATACTGTTAAACTTACAATCTAAAATATAATTTCCATTATCTGATACAAATGGTTGCCCGTCCTTTTTCCTCAATACTGGGGTACAACCGCCTGCTGCAATTTGCTCCGTTGTCACCTCAAACCCAAATGGCAGCACTTCAACGGGGAGTGGAAATTCTCCTAATTTAGATACAATCTTTGATGAATCAGCAATAATAATAAGCTTATCAGCTGCTCGATCAACAATTTTTTCTCTGACAAGTGACCCACCCCCACCTTTTAAGAGGTGGAGGTTTGGATCCACTTCATCGGCCCCGTCAATCGCAATATCAATCTTTGTCGTTTTAGAAAAATCAATCAATGGAATTCCTAATTGTTTTGCATATCGTTCTGTTTTTAATGAAGAAGGTATACCTTTGATTTTGAGCCCTTCTTTAACACGTTCAGCAAGCTGTTCAAGCATGAAGTTGACGGTGGAGCCAGAACCGAGTCCAACCGTCATCCCATCTTTTATATATTTTATAGACGCTTCAGCAGCCATTCGTTTATCTTCCATCATTATCTCTCCTAACAAGCAATTAATTAAAATAATCCTGGATTAATCATTTTCGGAATAAAAAATGCAATTTCCGGGAAGAACGCGACAAACAGTAATACTACCAAAATAATTGCAATGTATGGAATTACTGCAACAAACGACCTTTCAATTGACATATTTCCAATTTTTGCTGCGAGTAATAGACAAAGTCCATATGGTGGTGTAATCAATCCAATCGCTAATGTAATAACAACGATCAACCCTAGATGAACCGGCTCAATTCCAAATTGCAATGCTGTCGGAAGAATAACAGGCACAAATAAAATCATGGCTGGGATGGCATCCATAAACGTTCCGACGAATAGGAAGAATGCGATTACAATCAGAATAAATAACCATTCTGTTCCTATATTATTCGTAAAGAATTCCTGTGCAATCGTTCCCAACTGATAATAACTCATTAATTCTCCAAGTGCACTTGCTGCTGCTAATGCAAACAAGGATAAGGAGCTTAATGCAAGGGTATCCATTAGAATACCTGGTAAATCTTTTACACGTAATGTTTTATAGTAAAACATACATACAAGCAGTGTATATAATGAAGCAACTGCGGCTGCTTCTGTAGCAGTAAAGAACCCTGTAATAATACCTCCGATGATAATAATAGGAGTTAGCAGCGCTGGAATAGCTTGTACTAATAATTTCATAAACTTCTTCATCTCAACCCGTGTATCTCTCGGATAATTCCGCTTAATTGCCATGAAGTAAATAAAAACCATCATTCCTAACCCAATTAGAATTCCAGGGACAATTCCACCAAGGAACAACGCTCCAATTGATGCATTGGTTAATCCAGCAAAAATGATCATTGGGATACTTGGCGGTATAACTACCCCGACTGTTGATGATGCTGCTGTTACTCCAACAGACGTTTCCTTATCATATCCTTTTCGCAGCATACTCGGAATCAGTATTTTTCCTACCCCAGCTGTATCTGCTTGTGCTGCACCAGAAACACCAGCGAACATCATGGATACAAGAACATTCGCATGGGCTAATCCACCACGTATTGGGCCAACAATTGCTAAAGCAAGGTCTATCAATTTCTCAGATATTTTACCTGAATTCATTAAATTCGCAGCTAATATAAACAAAGGAACAGCAAGCAATACAAACGAGTCTAAACCGTTCACCATGGACATCGGTACAGTAGCCTCAGGCGTGTAAGGGATTCCAAAAATACCTAACAATGCGACTATCCCGATAACAAACGCTATTGGAACACCGAGAATCATTAATATAAGAAATAAACCAATTAATAAAAACCCCATTACTCACTTACCTCCTTCACTTTAGCTGCCTGGACATGATCAATCAAATGTGAAACAGAATAAAGAATCATCGTTCCTGCCATGATTGGAATAGCAATCCAGACATATCCCATCTTCATTTCTGGTATCGTTGCCCATGTATAATTCCAAAATTCTGTTACGACTTGTAAACCAAGCAATAATATACAAATATTAAAAGCAATTAGAACTAAATCATTAGTTATACTTAGAGACATTCTTTTTTTCCCTTGTAATTTTCGGATTAAGAAATCAAAATTAAAATGTTCTCTACGATTCACCATTACTGCAGCACCCATAAAGATTCCCCAAATAAAGGAATAATTCGCTACCTCTTCTGTCCAAATAACGGATATACCAAGATGTCTAGTAACTATTTGCAGCATAATAATAATAAAGAATACACATAGAAATGTGACACCGGTAATAATCTGTATCTTTTCAAGCACGTTTACGAAACGCTTCATGATATAACCTCCTATATTATTTACTCTAAATCTCTAATTTTCTGCAATAATTCTTCCGCTTCAATTTCTTTTACAAAGTCATCCAGGATCGGCCTGGCAATTTCAATAAATGGCTCTCTATCAATCTCATTGATGATAGCTCCGTCAGCTATAGCCTTTTCCTTATATTCAATATCTTGTGCATTCGTTGCTTCACGTTCAGCAACTACAGATTGTTCAGCTGCATCTAAAATAATGTCTTGATATTCTTCTGGGAAATTATCAAATTTTTCTCCATTAAATAAGACAAGTCTTGTTGTATAATCATGAGCTGTTTCCGTTATATACTTTCCATTAGAAGTCGTGTGATGTGCTTGTTGCACAAAAAACGGGTAAGCGTTTTCTGAAGAGTCAACAACATCCTGCTGTAATCCTTGATACAGCTCTCCCCATGATATAGATGAAGGAATTGCTCCAGTCGTTTGCCAGAAATCAGATATAACCCCAGATGTTTGCGTTCTTAGGGAAACTCCCTTTAAATCATCTACGGATTCCAACGGGATTTTCCCATAGAAATGTCTAACTCCTGCGGACCAATAGCCTAATAGTTTAAATGAGTTATTAGATTTTTCATTAATGATGGCTGCCATCTCTTCTCCAACTTCTCCATCGACCGCTCGTAACCAATGATCATAACTGGTAAACAAGTATGGTGCAGAAAATAAATCTACTTCTCGAATACCCGTTTGCGTCATAAGTCCAGGTGAAACAACAACGAGATCCGCTGCACCAAGTTGCAGCTTTTCAACTAGCTGTGATTCTTCCGTACCAATCGTTCCTGCATGTACTTCTACCTCAATCTTTCCGTTTGATTTTTCTTCAACAACCTCTTTAAACTTCAGTAAACCAGCTTGGTACGGATTATCAGGTGATGTTTGATTATGAGCTGCAATTAATTTAATTTTCCCGTCAGCCTCTGCCTCGACATCATCCGTATTGCAACCAGCCAATAGAGCAATAATTGATATAAAAATGATCATGATAAAAGTATAGTTACGATTAGTCATGTGATAAGCCTCCTTATAAATATTGATATTCACCCTTCAAGCTCATTTACCTTCTCTGCATACTGTCTTGCTGTTTGTATTAAATGGAAGTAGTCTTCATCTGTTTTTAATTGTTTTGCATTTACAAGATTGCTTCCAATTCCAACCGCTGCACTTCCTTTGGAAAGGTATTCATTTATGTTCTCAAGCGTAATTCCACCAGTAACCATCGCCTTCACATGTGGTAATGGACCGAGAATATTTTTTACATAATTTGGTCCAAATGCATCTGCCGGGAAAATCTTAACCATTTGGGCACCGCTTTCATAAGCAGTCAAGATTTCTATTGGAGTCAAGACTCCGGGGATATTTAAAATTCCATAGCGATTTGTTAACTTTAACGTTTCGATATTCAGTGTAGGGGATACGATAAATTTCGCTCCCGCCATGATGACTGATCTTGCTGTTTCTGGATCAAGTACTGTTCCTGCGCCGATATTTATTTTATCTCCCACATGTTTGACAGCGGTATCAATTACTTGCAAAACATTTGGAGTTTCTGCAGTAATCTCGACAGATTGAACCCCCCCTTCGTGTAATGCTTTAAGAATTGGAACGATATTATTTTCATCTGCTTTTCGAATAACAGCTACTATTCTATGTTGTTGAATTTGTTCTACTAAATTCATTTAATGAGCACTCCCTATTATTCTAAATTTGTATGTTTTTGATTCAAGCTTGCATGGCTGTTTCTATCTGGATTATTCTCCAAAAGGTATACTACGATTGCATCAAGCAGCAAATGTGCCGACTGATCAAATTGATTTCCAAGCGGTTGGATTGTAGCTGGTTCAGAGTCCAAACGTTTCTTTGTTGCTGCTGGAATTGTAATGAGATAATCACTTATAGTTCCTATCTTCGACTCTTTATTTGTGGTTACTAATGCGACTTTGGCATCAATCTCTTTTGCTTTCTCAGCATAATTTATAAGTGAACTGGTGCTTCCCGAACCGGATATAATGAGCAGTAAATCATCCGAACCAATACTTGGCGTTATTGTTTCACCAATAACATAGACCGGATAGTCGCTATGCATTAATCGCATCGCAAATACTTTACCAATTAGCCCTGATCGACCTGTTCCCGCTATAAATATCCGACTTGCACGCTCGATTTCTTCTGCTAGTTTGATAGTTTCATTGGAATCGGCTTTTTCCAATACTTCTTTCACTTCTAATGCAACTGTGTTAATTATATTTTTCATAACTGATCAACCTTCCTTTAACTAGATTCCCTTACAATTAGCTCAGGTTTAAAACGATATACTTTTACGTCGGCAGATAAACCTTTGTCACGTATCAAATCAAAAAGAACTTCTGCTGCTTTTTTCCCCATTTCGAATGCAGGCTGAGCAATTGTTGTCAGAGCTGGATTATAAATACTCGCAAAAGATACATCATCGACATTGATTAATGCCAAATCTTCTGGTATCCGCACCTGCTCTTCTTTGGTGTACGTTAATATTTCAATTAGCGTACGATCATTTATGGCAAGTATCGCAGTTGGCGGAACAGGCAAGCGCATCATTTTCTTTAATTTTGTATGCATTTCCTCTATCTCTCCACTTAGAATGTAATCTGGATTAAACTCGATACCATGGTGCTCCAAAGCTTTTTTATAGCCTTCCATACGTTCAAATCTTGGTGTAACTTTTTGAGTTAACGGTGGAGAAACTACTCCTATACGTTCATGTCCCTTTTTTACAAATTCATTAACAGCTAGAAATGCTGCTTGTTCATTGTCCAACAAAATTGTATTAATGGTAATACCAGGTATCAATCTGTCCATAAATACCACTGGATAATTTTCTTCCATTATTCCTTTATATAATTCGACGTTTTCTCCAGTAGGAAATGCGATGATTCCATCTACCTGCTTGGCTCGAAGCATATCAATATATCGTTTTTCTTTAACTGGATCATCATCTGCGTTGCAAACAATAACGTGGAAATCTTTTTCATTACAAAAATCTTCAATAGCTCGGATAACTTGAGTGGAAAACACGTGTAAAATATTCGCTACAATTACACCAATTGTTGTAGAAGATTTTTGTTTCAACCCTCTTGCCAAAATGTTAGGACTGTATTTCAACTCCGCAATTGCTTTTTCAATCCGTTCTTTTGTTTGCTCCCCCATATAGTCGTAGCGCTGGTTCAAATATTGGGATACTGTACTTTTTGATACGTTTGCATGTTTTGCAACATCTGCTATTGTCGTCTTTTTCATCTGTTTGCTCCTAAAGTTTATTACTAAATCGATTTAGTAAACCGATTTAGTAAAAGTATATAATAGTTGTAAGCCTTTTACAAGGGATTATATAATTTTATCTTATAATAGAATAATGTAATGATGATATGATGGGAAAAATAATCAAACATTAAGTATGGAGTGAACGGTAAAATGAAGCATATAAGCTTGAATAGCTTATCATAATTTTTAGCTAAGTCAGTGTATTATAGTTAGGAATCAAATAATTAACTCACTACCGTATTCGATAGTGAGTCTTAAGTAGACAAAATATAACATTAAAAACTGCAAAGCCCAACATTAATACATAATTGCTCCACCATCCACATTTATCGCCTGCCCTGTGATGTAACTCGCTTCCGAGGAAGCGAGATAAGCTACCAGGGATGCAATTTCATGAAGCTCCCCGGATCTTTGTAAGGGAATACTATTGAGCATTTTCTCTATAACCTCTCCTTTTGGTCGATTAAATTTACTAACATAGTGATCATCAATGTGATCCCACATCGAGGTATGCACATATCCAGGACAAACTGCATTTACATTAATCTTATATTTTGCCAGTGCAGTAGCCGCTGAACGTGTAGTACTTATAATCGAAGCTTTAGAAGCTGCATAAACAGGGTAATCGGGTCGACTTGCTTTACCAGTAATGGACGAAATATTTATAATTCTTCCCCCTTTACCATGCTTGATCATATTTATAGCGGCTTCCTGCATGCTGAAAAACAGTGATTTTGCATTTAAATCCATCACAACATCCCAGTCATCTGGTGTTACTTCTAAAAATTTATTCACTTTGATAATTCCCGCAGCATTTACAACGATATCAAACGAACCAAAATCATCGATAATTGATAAATATAACTTCTTTATCCTCTCTACCTCTTTCAAGTCCAAAAAATATCCGCTTACTTTCACATCAAAATTTTTCAACTGTAATACGGTATCTCTGCTACTTTCCTCATCCATATCAACTACTGCAATATTTGCGCCCTGAATAGCTAGCTTCTCTGCGATTGCTTTCCCAATTCCTTTAGCAGAACCGGTTACTACTGCAGTTTTACCATTTAATTCCATTTTACCCCTCCATATAATAAACTTCATTTATTCAACAAAAGATGGAATCCATAATGTCAACTGCGGGATAAATGTAACTAGAAGTAAGACTACTATTGCCACTAAAACAAATGGCCAAACAGCTTTAACAAAAGCCTCTATTTTTACCTTACCTAAAGATGTTGCCAAAAATAACCCTGATCCAACTGGAGGTGTCAATATTCCAATCGTTGCATTCAAGCAGATGAGTACGCCGAAATGAATAGGATCAATATCAAATGTCGGTAATATTGGGACGAAGATAGGTGTTAATATAATAATTAAAGCAATACCCTCAATCACCATTCCTAATAACAGAAATAAAATATTTACAAGAATTAAAAAAGCAATTGGATTACTCGCAATCGTCGTCATCCATTCGGCAATTGTTTGTGGAATACGTTCAAATGTCATTGCCCAGCCAAATACATTTGCCATAGCAATAAGTAATGCTACAATCGCAGTAGAAATCGCCGTGTTCACCATAATATTAGGTAGCTTTTTTAAATTTATATCTTTATAAATAAAGATACTGATTATTAATGCAACTATACACGCTATTCCTGCTGATTCTGTTGGAGTAAAGACACCCGTGACAATTCCCCAAATCAGAATTCCGGGAACCAATAATGCAGGGATAATCAAAATAAAGGATTTACCTCTTTCTTTCCAGGTTGCTTTGGGTTTTGAAGGAAAATTTTGTTTATATCCTATATAAGCAACCAATATAATAAAGGCTAGGGAAATGAGAATTCCTGGAATAATACCAGCAAGAAACATATCACCAATTGATGAACCAGAGGTAGCCCCATAAATAATGAAAAGCATACTAGGAGGAACAATCGGACCGAGCATTCCAGCCGATGCTGTGGTAGCTGCACCAAATTCTCTCTTATAGCCTTCCTTCTCCATTGCAGGCACCATAATTTTTGTCATCATTGCGATCTGTGCTGCAGCTGACCCAATAATAGACGCTAGAAAGGTATTAGCCACAATATTTACATAGGCCAAGCCTCCTCTGAAATGCCCAACAAACTTTTGTGAGAAAATGATAAGTCTAGACGTAATTCCACCAGCATTCATGATTTCTCCAGCAAGCATAAATAAAGGGATCGCCAACAAACTGTAGCTTTCAAGAGATGAAAATAACCGCTGTGGCGCATTAATAAGCATTCCTGTATTATCACTTATGAATAGAAGTAAAACTCCCGATATTCCAAGTACAATAGCTATCGGAATTCTAATAATAAGCAATAATGCAAATATTGTAAGCGTAAGTGTCATTCAATCACCTTCCCAGCTTTGGTAAGCTTTAGCGCTTCAAACGATAAGTTAATAAAATGAATAGACATAAAGAGTAAACTAATCGGGATACATAGATACATATATATCATTGGTGTTTGTGTTGTAATGGATTTTTGTAATAGAATATTGGGATTTATAATCCAATTAAACGATAAATATAAAATATATAAAGAAAATATAGTAGAAACAAGTAATCCACCAGTTATCATAACACTCCTAACTTGATTACTTAACCTATCAACAAAGAGTGTAACAGCTACCGCCTCTTTAGATTTTATACTCATACTGGCACCGATAAAGCTTGACCATATAAAGGTATAAAGAGCCACCTCTTGCCCCCAAACTATAGGAGCACTGAAAAAGTAACGGAAAATAACATCAAATACCATTGCAATTAACATCGTTGGTATTAATAGGACAACCAGTATTTTTTCCAATTTATATATAACATCACTTACTGTCTGTGTATATTTCACTATCGTCCTCCACCTTTAATAGATATTAAATTGATGAGCAATTGGCTTAAATTGGCCCCCAGAGGTTAAGCCTCCATCAATAACTACTTCAGAACCAGTCATATAGGAAGATTCATTCGAGGCAAGAAACGTAACTACTTTCGCAATTTCAAAAGATTCACCCGCTCTTTCCAGCGGATTCATTTCATTAGATACCTTGATAAGATTCTGTATGGATTCATTCAATGGAGTATTAATAAATCCAGGATGTACAGAATTTACTCTGATTCCCCATTTACCAAATTCTGCGGCAGCTGATTTTGTCATCCCCCTAACTGCCCACTTAGCAGCCGTATATGCTACAGCAAAATATCCAGTTAAGCCAGTTATGGAAGATAAGTTAATAATAGAAGGGCTATCGGATTTTTTTAAAAGTTCCAGGCAATATTTCATTCCAAGAAATACACCTGTTTGATTAACTGCAATAATGCGATTCCAGTCTTCAAGTGTACACTGCTGAAAAGTATCTCGTTTGTTTACACCTGCATTATTAACTAACACATCCAATCTATCTATTTTTTTAATGATTTGCTGGTTGAACCTTTTCCATTCCGACTCACTGGCCACATCAAGCTGATAAGTAAGAATGGTTGAATTTCCGTATCTTTTTACTACTTCTGCTGCATTATTTAACTTGTTACTATTATTGCTTACCATAATAACTGTGTCAGCTTCTTCTTTTACAAACTCGATTGTATCTGCCAATCCGAGCCCACTAGAAGCACCAGTTATTAGCGCTACCTTTCCTTTTAATTTCCCTGCCATAATAGCCCTCCATATTGTAACGAAAGAGGTTGTTTCCCAAAGGAATCTATTCCTATTTTGTACAACCTCTTTATAAGTTATATTTATTGTTGTTCTTTCACAGCTTCAATAAATTCTTTAATTAGTTCATTTTTACCCGAATATTCTTCATGCACCAGTTTCGCCTGTTCAACAAACTCATCACGGTTATCCAACTCTACAACATTTACCAACTCAGCCACTTCATTTAAGTCTTCAACATCATTAATTAGTAACTGTTCGTTACCCCATTCAATTGAAGCATCCATCGCTTCATCGATTATTTTTCGGTCTCCTTCAGGCATATTATCGTAATTCGTCAAACTAGCAGTAACCACACCGCCGAAAACCATATGTTTTGTCAATGCATAGCTTTCAGATATCTCATGATACTTTTCTGATAACAGTGCATTTGTATCTACTGAAACACCTTCAATAACACCTGTCTGCAGAGCATTATATACTTCTGGCAATCCCATAGCTATTGGACTTGAACCAATATCTTCCCAAAAGTCCAATATAGAGGCTCCACCAGTAAAACGTAATTTCTTCCCTTTAACATCTTCCAACGTTTTAACCGGATCTCCCTTTAGAAGTAGACTGTGAGTTCCAGTATGCAAATATCCAACTCCCTTAAGACCCTGCTCTTTAAGTAATCCTAACATTTCTTGTGCAGGTTCTGTTTCTGATGCTATAATACCAGCTTCTAAATCTTCAAATAGGAATGGCATATTCCATGCATCAAATTCAGGAAAACGCGTGCTTAAATATGGAACAGTAAGTAAGGCAAAATCAAGCGACCCAGTAGATAATTGCTGCACCATATCAGCCTCAGGCCCTAATTGTGCTGCAGGGAAAAGTTCCAGTTTCATTCGTCCATCAGATCTCGTATCTAATTCATCACGAAACTTTTCTGCAAATGCATGCCAGTTATGTCCAGTTTGGGTAACATAGGATATTTTAAAATCATATGATGCTCCTTCCTTTCCCGAAACACCTGTTGCAGAGCTGTTACCACCGCACGCACCTAGGAAAAGTATAGTTGTTATCAAAATCAGGAAAAACAATATTTTTGAATTTTTCACAGATTTTCCTCCTTCTACTTTTTTGAGTTAAGCTTTCGTCAATTCATGCAAACCAAGAAAGCCCAAAGCGTTTTGTCCGAGCATTAATCGAACATCATCCTCAGCAACACCCTCAAGATTATCAATCACCCTGCCAACAGGGGTTTCTCGAAGCAGGAAAGGATAATCGGAACCTGCAATAATCTGTTTTGCCCCAAATTGTTCAATCATGAACTTCAAATTAACGGGATCATATACAAGAGAATCATAGTATAACTTTTTCGCGTAAAAGCTTGGAGGCTTTTCCGTTTGTCTTGTTTCTGGCCACACTTCCCACCCCTTATCCATTCTAGGTAGGACGTATGGTAACGATCCTCCCCCATGCGCAAAGCACACCTTCAAATTTGGAAGCTTGTCCATTAACCCACTCATAATTATGCTTCCTGCTGCCAATGCTGTTTCGGAAGGCATTCCTATCGTGTACATCGAATTAAACTTTTGTAACCTTTCCCTTCCCAACATTGCCCAAGGATGTACAAAAAGAGGAACATTTATTTCTGCGGCCGCTTCAAAAAAATGGTATAAAGAACTATCATCCAAATTTAGTCCATTAACATTGGAGCCAATCTGTATTCCCTTTAACCCAAGTATCTTTACTGCTCTTTCCATTTCAGCTATCGCCAGCTTAACATCCTGCAATGGAACTGTCCCCATTCCAATAAATCTATCAGGATTTTTTTCTACTACTGAAGCGATGAAATTATTTTGAGACTTTGCAAGCTCCAAACCTGATTGGGAATCAGACCAGTAAGAAAATGTTACTGGGATCGGTGATAAAACTTGAATATCTACACCTTCTTTATCCATATCTTCCATTCTTTTTATCGGATCCCAGGTTGGGTTCGTTATTTTTCTAAATGTTTTTCCTTGGACCAAAATTTCAGCTCCACAGCTACAGTTATTTTGAAGTATCGGAAAGCGATCATCCCCATACTTTTCTGCTAGATTCGGGAAATCTTCAGAAATAATGTGTGTATGAAAATCGACTCGTAATTTTTTTACCACCAAAAAGGTCCACCTTTCTATAAAATATTTACAATGCTATTTGATTTCAGTTCCATAGGTCAAGTAGCTTTCAGGTGGTGTACTTCCCCACATATCAAGTCCAAATTGTCCAGTTCCCGATTTCCACTCAATCGCTTTCCAATCAGGTGCAAAAATAAGCATTCCACCAGTCCAAAGTTCAATTCTATTCCCAGAAGGCTCAAATGCATAAAGAAATTGTGCACCACTTGTACCGTGTTTTCCTGGTCCCCATTCTATTTTAATATCATTTTCAGCCATAATGTTTAGCGCTCGGAATAATTCATCTGGTGTATCCAGGTAATAAGCCACATGGTGTAAATGAGAGCCTGTCTGATTACTGTTACGCATAAAGGCAATCTCATGAGCTATATTCGTTTTGCTTAACCATGAGCCAAGACGAATATCCTCATCATTTTGGATATAATAACGGTGATGAATTCCAAGAAAATCCGTCCACCATTCCTGCTCTTTTGCTACATCATTAACCATTACATTAACATGATCAAAGCGACGTGGGGCTGCACCTTTTCCACTATACTTCATCGGATGACTTGGCAGTTTAGATGCTGTAAACTCATTAGAATAAGATTCCATTTCCCAATATAGCTCTATAGGAACCCCGGATGGACTGTAAAATTTAATTGCATCTCCCTGACCTAATTCCCCTCCTCCTTCAATCCACTGATAATCGTGTCCTAAATCGATAAGTGTTTTTTCAAACGCGTAGAGAGACTTTTCTGAGTTTACCCTCCATCCGAAATGATCAAGCCCTGAATTTTCAGATTCATTTAGTACTAATGTATGATGATCCCAGTCTTGCCAAGCTCTTAAATATACCTTTCCATTTTCTTCAGCAGTCACATGCAGTCCCAATACCTCTGTAAAAAACCATCGTGACTTTTCCAAATTAGTTACATCAATAGAAGCATGCCCGATGTGTGCAACTCCCGATAATTTAAGATCTAATTCCGTTAGCTCAACCTCTTTAAACCTTTTGTTAAGTATTGCCATTTTTTCATTCCCCCTAAAATTTGCAGATTATTTTCATGAAATATTCCAATAATAGAAATCGCTTACATTTTAAAGTTGTAAAATCCCATTATTGAAATTACTTATTAAAAAAAATGTTTCTGTTTCCATATTTTTAGATGCCATGTTCACAACATTTTTTCATTGTATTTATAACTTAAAATAAATTTTCCTGTTCCTCCTTTTGTAACAGTGATTTTTATGTTTATTTGCACTATCAGTTTAGCTTGTTTTTATTATAGAGACTATTTTATTAATCAAAAAGAGGTAAGTTCTTCTATGCGGAACAATAGATAAAGAAATTCAAAAAATATATATAAACTAAATATTTAAATTTATCAACAAGAGGAACGTGCATACTTTAACTTATATAAATTGAACTACATAAACATCCATGTTCGTAGGAATAAGCCATAGACCATTTCAATTTCTCAAATAAGCGCCCTTCCATGTGATTTCCATCACAGAAAAAACGAACAACCTCCTTTATCATGAAGATAGATTGATAAATAGGAGGTCATGTCATGAATACATTTACGATTGAACATACACCAGCAGAAATTGTGAAGGTTTTTCCAAAGGCAAGTGATTTATTTAAAAAGCGCCGTATCGACTTTTGCTGTGGTGGGGATCGCCCACTAGGTACAGTATTTACTGAAAAAGATATGGATGAAGTTGCTATTCTATCAGAATTGAATACAGCATATGAAAGCTGGAGCAAGGAAGATCATGAAGTTATCGATTGGGACCGGGTGCCACTTTCCGAATTAGTGGATCATATCGTCCACAAACACCATACCTATTTAAATGAAGAACTTTCTCCATTAGGGCAGTTTGTAACGAAGATTTTCCGAGTACATGGTGCAGATCATCCGCATCTTCAAGAACTGCACAAATTATATAATGATTTTAAAGTGGACATGGAAGCACATATGGTCAAAGAAGAAAATGAAGTATTTCCATTGATAAAGGAATATGAAAAAAATCCAAATCAAGATCTTGCAGCGCGTATTCATGTAGCAAATGGTAGTTTAGAGGATGAACACGAATCACAGGGGAACATTTTAAAAAGAATGCGAGAAATTACAAATGATTTCATCCCGCCAGCTGGAGCATGTAACTCCTATCAAATAACGTATGCACGATTAGCTGAGTTGGAATCCGATACATTCCAACACGTTCACTTAGAAAATAATGTGTTGTTTAAACGGATTAACTAATACAATTTGAGATCGGAAGGGTGTGACTTCCGATCTCTCTTTTTTAAGTACTACATGTGAGTTATCTTTACGCACTTGCATATAATTGTAAGATTTACCTTCACTTCATATACCTATATTTCAACAAACTATTCAACATATTAATTTCCTGTATCAGCTTCTCTCCAACATTGGTTTCGGAAACTTTTTTTCTCTCCAGCTCTTTATCTACTAATCTTCTTACAGATAGCACATCATTACCATTTCGCAAAACATCTTCCTTCGAGCTAAAATGCTGATGGGCAACCAATTGCATACCGAATGAATTATATAATAACGTATAGCCTGCAATCCCTGTTGTTGACTGATACGCCTTCGAAAAGCCACCGTCAATGACAATCATTTTGCCATTTGCTTTGATTGGGTTTTCGCCGTCAATCTCTTTGACTGGTGTATGACCATTGATGATATGGCCCTGATCTGGATCAAGATCAAATTCTTCTAAAATATTCCGGCAGGTTTCTTCTTTTTCTCGTAAATAATAATATGGATTCTTTCTCTCTTTATGTGTCGCCTTATCGCTAATAAAATACCTTTCAAAGGTGGTCATCTCCCTTTTCCCAAAAAGGGAGGAATACTCTCCAGTCCATAAATACCAAACCATATCTGTTGCAAGGTCGTCTGTTTCTTCACGATTTGCAAAAGCATGTCGTAAATATTGCTCGAAAATATCAAGCAGCTCACGACCTGCATATGCTTTATTTTCAATAACCAACTTTTCCATATTTCCATTTCCATCTATTGGAATGCAGCCATGTATTAATAAATTCCCATTGTATTTTAAATAAAGTGTTCCTTTTTTTAATAAAAATTTCATATGTCTTGCTAGCTTTTCTGAATGCTGGACAGAAAATAATAGCTTATCCATTACTTGCTTTTCTTCCTCCAACAATTCATCTGGCTGGTCTGGATTAACAGTTGTAAAACAGGTGTTTTCCAGTGGATATGTTTTTCCATTGATTGTAATTTCATTCTTTTCATAATCGACCTTCTCGAGTAAAAGCCGCTTCGACATATTAAAGTATGGACGTCGCTTTATAATTGGCATTTCAAGCTTGAACTGAATCATAGCAATTGCTTGATGTATTTTGGTGATTTGTAATTGCTCTTCTTCGGATTGCTGTTTATTGGAATGCCTTTTTGGTCTAAATGCAGGATTGTCCTCATAATACTTCTCCGCAAGATTCAAAAGCGGTCTAAGATTAATGCCATACACATCTTCAATAATATCTAAATTGTCATAGCGTGCACAGATTCGGATAATATTTGCTAGACAAACCTTGGATCCCGAAAAAGCACCAATCCACAATATATCATGATTGCCCCACTGAATATCCAGAGAATGATAATTGATAAGCGCTTCCATAATTTTATCTGGTTCAGGCCCCCGATCATAAATATCTCCCACTACATGAAGGTGGTCAACAACTAATTGTTGAGTCGTATAGGCGAGACCGATAATGAGTTTATCCGCCTGACCAAGTGAAATTACTTTTTGGACAATCTTGGAGTAGTAATGTTTTTTATTTGTATATTCATCTGTTTTGTAGAGCAGCTCTTCTATAACATATATAAATTGCTTCGGTAATGCTTTCCGTAACTTGGTACGTGTATATTTGGATGATGCATAAGGGATGAGCCGAATCATCTGGTCAATTGTTTTTACATACCATTCATTTAATTCCTGATTATTGTCAAATTGATTCCGAATTAATTGCAGCTTTTCTTCCGGATAATAGATTAATGTCGCGAATTCATTAATTTCTTCCTCCGTTAGTTCATCCTTAAAAATGTCCCTGATTTTTTCTTTCACTTTTCCCGAACCATTTCTTAACACATGCTGAAAGGCTTGGTATTCCCCGTGTAAGTCACTTACAAAATGCTCTGTTCCCTTTGGTAAATCAAGGATGGCCTCCAGATTAATAATCTCCGTAACTACTTTTTCTTCACTATCATATTTCTGTGCCAATAAGTCTAAGAATTTCTCCTTCAACACATCCATCCCCTTTTGACGTCCATTTTATGTAGATAGATCCCTATTGAACTACTATACCAAAAAGACTAGCAGAAATGAATTGCTAGTCTTTGAATTATCAGTTTTTATTCATTAATTATAATGGATGCCATTCTCCATCCACGCTGCCGCATTTTCAAACAATGCTTCTGAAACGGTCGGATGTGGGAAAACCATACTTTCAATTTCCTCTACCGTTCCTTCTAGATGCATGAATGCAGTACCGGTACTAATCATTTCTGTTACATGAGCACCCACCATTACAACACCAAGAATTTCACCGTATTTTTCATCAGCAATTATTTTTACGAAACCGCTGTTTTCGTTAGCAGTAATAGCTTTCCCGTTTGCAGCAAGATCGACCTTTTTCACTTTGACAGTGTAGCCCGCTTTCTTCGCTTCTGCTTCCGTTAAGCCAACACTCGCAATTTCTGGGAATGAATAGACACAACGCGGGATAAGTGATTCTCCGTGAACTTCCTGTCCTACGATTTGTTTAACTGCCCTAATTCCCTCTTCACTTGCAGCATGGGCTAACTGGTGCCCTCCAACTAAATCACCAATCGCATAGATTCCTGATATCGATGTTTCCATGGATTGATTTACTTTTACAAATTTCCCATCAAACGTAACCGGGAGTTCTTCGATTCCTGTTACGTTTGGTGTTCTCCCAACGGCAACTAAAACGCTATCTGTTTCGATTGTTTGTTGCTCCTGATTTTTTTCCATCTCTACAATTGTTTTTCCATTATCCAGCTTGAAACCCGTAATCTTTGTTCCTGTATGAATGGAAATGCCGCTTTTTTTCAATTGCTTTGCAAGAAATTTTGTTGCATCTTCGTCTTCGTTCGGGATAATCCGATCAGCCATTTCTACAACTTCTACATCCGAACCTAATCGATTAAAAATACATCCAATTTCTAATCCAATTACTCCTCCACCGACAATGACCAGCTTAGATGGGACCTCTTCTATATCAAATATCGTATCACTTGTATGATAGGAAACGTTATCTAAACCAGGTAACGGAGGTACAAATGGCTTGGATCCAGTTGCAAGTATAATATTTTCTGCTTGAATGGTCGTATTTTCTTTAGCTAAAGAAATAGTTATTGTTTTGTTTTCTGATACGACACCATAGCCTTCGAAAACTTTAATTTTGTTTTGTTTCAGCAATCCTTTGATTCCATTTTTCAACGTGTTTACAACCGTATTTTTTCTTTCTACCATTGCTTCAATCGAATAGGAAACATCATTTACGGTGATGCCAAACGCCTGTGCATTCTTAATTTGCTCAAGTACTTCTGCGTGTTTTAATAGAGTTTTTGAAGGGATACAGCCTCTATTAAGGCACGTCCCACCTAAATCTCTACCTTCAACTAGTGCGACAGCTAGCCCTTCCTTTGCTGCACGAATGGCTGCCACATATCCGCCAGGTCCACCACCAACGATTGCTACATCAAACTTTTGCATTGCTAACCGCCTCCTACACCAATAATGTCCATGGATTTTCTAAACGTTCTTTTAGTTCTGTTAAGAAGGCTGCAGCTGGTGCACCGTCAATTGCTCGGTGATCAAAAGACAGACTCAATACCATCATTGGTCGCACTTCAACAACATGCTCAATCACAACGGCTTTCTCTACGATTCTACCAACACCTAGAATTGCTGTTTCTGGTGCATTAATAATTGGGGTAAAGCCATCTATTGCATACATTCCTAAGTTACTTATGGTAAACGTACTTCCTCGCATTTCATCTGGTGTTAGCTTGTTATTTCTTGCTTTCGCACCAAGCTCTTTACTAACCGTTGTTAGTTCTGCCAGGCCTGCTTTGTCAACGTTTGGTACAGAAGGAACAATTAATCCATCTTCTACAGCAACTGCTAATCCAAGGTTAATTGCTTGATTCATAACAATTTCATTATCAATAAGGGATGCATTCACTCTTGGATGATTTTTCAGTACACATGCAGTAGCTTTCATAATAATTTCTGTATAGGATACACGATATCCAGTTTGCGCTTCGATTGTTGGTAGTAATGCCTTGCGTACCTCGATGGCTTTTGACATATCGACATCTGTTGTTAACGTTACATGCGGAATAGAGCTTGCACTTTGTAACATCTTATCTGCAACAGCTTTACGAAGACCTTTTAGTTTGATTCGTTCTAATTCTACTGTTTCCTGAACTGATGAGGTTTGTTGACCTAACACGTCCTGTTTAACGACTTTTCCTCGAGCTCCGGTTCCCTGAATAGAACCAGTATCGATACCTTGGTCTGCTGCGATTTTTCCCGCTAAAGGCGTTACGAGTTTACTAGATTTCGTGTTTAGCTCATCTACAACATCCTGTTTATGAATACGACCATTTTCCCCTGTTCCTTGAACGGTTGCTATGGATAGATTATTCTCTCGAGCTACTCTTCTTGCTGCAGGAGTTGCTCGTACGTTACCATTAAACTCTTCACTAGTTGTAACTTCCTCTTGTGAAACTACTTCTTCTGCTACTACTTCTTCCTCAGACTGCTCAACATTACCTGCTGCCGGCGGAGTATCTGGTGCTTTGTCATTTGATTCACCGATAAATGCGACAATCTCATTTACCGGAATTTCATCTTCCACATCATAATATTTTTTCAGCAAAATCCCTTCATCATAGGACTCTACTTCTATATTGATTTTATCTGTCATGATTTCGAATAAAGGTTCCCCTACTTCAACGGACTCTCCTTCTTCTTTAAACCATTCAAGTAAGGTACCAACTTCCATCGTACTACTTAACTTTGGCATAAACACTTCTTTTAACATGTCTGTTCCCCCTTACTTGGCTACAGCTTTTTTCGTTAACGTTTCTTTTACAGCATTTACAATATCTGGAACCTGCGGAATGGCTGCTTTTTCTAATTCAGGGTTATATGGAATTGGTGTTTCTACTCCGCCTAATCGCTTGATCGGTGCATCCAAATAGTCAAATGCTTCACTTTCAGCAATCATACTGGCAATTTCTCCACCAAATCCACCACGTTTTACCGCTTCATGCACGACAACGAGATGACCAGTTTTGGCAACCGATTCGATAATAGTTTCTGTATCTAATGGAACGAGCGTACGCGGGTCAACAACCTCAACACTAATTCCTTCTTTTTCTAGCTCTGCTGCCGCTTCTAGCGCTTTATGAACCATAATAGCAGTAGCGACAATCGTAATGTCTGTTCCTTCGCGTTTCACATCTGCCTTACCTAATGGAATGCTATATTCTTCTTCCGGCACTTCCGAACTTGTTTTATATAATAATTTATGTTCATAAAAAATAACTGGGTTATCATCATCCATTGCAGCTTTCAGCAGCCCTTTCGCATCGTATGCAGTAGACGGCTGTACTACTTTTAACCCTGGGATATGTGTAACCCATGCCTCCAAACTTTGTGAGTGCTGTGCTGCTGCTCCTGTTCCAGAGCCACTTGGTGTTCGAACAACCATTGGCACTTTCCCTTTTCCACCATACATATAACGTAATTTTGCAGCTTGGTTCACAATCTGATCTAGTGCAATTGTGATAAAATCGGAGAACTGCAATTCCATAATCGGGCGCATTCCTGTTAATGCAGAACCGACTGCTGCACCTGCAATTCCTGCTTCACTAATCGGTGTGTTACGGATACGCTCAGGACCAAATTCCTCAATCATCCCGCGTGACACACCAAATGCACCACCATATACACCAATATCCTCACCCATTAAAAATACGTCATTATTTTTTCGCATTTCGATACTCATTGCTTCTCTGACAGCTTCTAAATAAGTTATCTCTCTCATTAAAATCCCCTCCTATGCATATACATCCGTTAATAATTCATCCAGTGACGGCATTGGACTATTCTGCGCAAATTCAACCGCTTCATCCATCTCTTGCTTAGCTGCTTGCTTAATCGTTTCTAACTCATCTTCCGTTGCAATTCCTGCTTCCAATAAGTCTTCCTTGAATCGTTTGATTGGATCTCGATTATCTCTCCAATCTTTTTCTTCTTCACGTGTACGGTATTTCTTCGCGTCACTTTTCGAATGACCCTTCCAGCGATATGTTTTTGCTTCAATTAATGTTGGTCCTTCACCACGACGGGCACGCTCTGTCGCTTCATACGTAGCATTGATGACTTCGATGATATCGTTTCCATCAACGACCACGCCAGGAATACCATATGCAGCAGAACGATCTGCAATATGTTCCACATTCGTCATTTCACTTACATTACCCGACATGCCATACTGATTATTTTCGCAGAAAAACACGACCGGCAGATCCCAAATCGAAGCCATATTGACCGCTTCATGAAAACTACCTTCATTCGATGCACCATCACCGAAGAAACAAACCGTTACATAGTCAAGCTTCTTCATATGTGCTGTAAGTGCCGAGCCAACAGCAAGTGGTATTCCGCCACCGACAATCCCCATTGCTCCAAGGTTACCTTTATCCAAGTCCGCAATGTGCATGGAACCGCCTTTCCCTTTACAATATCCTGTCGTTCTTCCAAATAATTCTGCCATCATCTTATCGACACGACCGCCTTTTGCGATACTATGACCATGTCCTCTGTGTGTACTTGTAATTTTATCCTCATCAGAAAGCAATGCACATGCACCTGCCGCAGTTGCTTCTTGCCCAACCGCCAAGTGAGTTGTTCCATGGATCAATCCTTTTGCGAAGAATTGATCAACTTGTTCATCAAAGTAGCGGATTAACCACATTTGTTGGTAAAGCCCTTTCAATTTTTCATCTGATAATTCTGGAACGAGTTTTAATGTTTTGGTTTGTTCCATTTTGTTCACTCTCCTTTAAATTGTTTTCTGTTATATAAAATTTGTAATTATAAATGCTTTGCAATCGCTATCATAAAATGTAGAACTATTGAACAAATCATGTTTATATATCACCTATTACATTTGTTCTTACTAGTTACATTTGTAATAAGTGTACCCCTTTTTAAGGATTTCGTCAAGGTATTATTAGAAAACTTTGTCTTTCACAAGCCGTTTTGACAGGTAAACTATAGACTTGCAGATAAAGTTCCTCTCATAAAAGAAAAAACCTCGCTTTTCATAAAAAGCGAGGTTACTTCGTTATTCATTAATTAATACTTGTGCGGTGTGTTCATCTATTATTAAAACATTTAAATGCCCACCTTTAAGCGCTGCATCAATACTTTCCAGTTTGTGTACTCCTTCGACAATTCCAATGACATGAGGGATATTTTTAATTTCTTCTATATTAAGTCCAATGAAATGATCATTCAGTGGGTGATCTATCTCTTCTCCTTTTGCATCAAAAAAGGATGAACCAATATTTCCTACAGCTCCAGCTTCGCGTAAAGATTTTAAGTCGCTTTCTTCTAAATAACCCATTTTTTCTAGTGTTGATTCTTTAAATGGGTTGCCAATCCCCACTAAGGCCATGTCCACATTTCTCCCTTTTTCCAACACATGTGCTATTTCCTTTATCTGAATAAGGTTATTTTTTAATTCATTCGTCTCTACCATTGCTGGAGCATATAAATACGAGCAGGATGCGTTCATTTTTTGTGCTAGTTGAGAGGCAAGTTGGTTGGAGTGTAAATGTACATAATCATTCCCCATCCCACCGATAATCGGAATGATATTAAGATCATTTCTTCGCTCATATGGATATTCTTCAACTAATGATAAAAGTGAACTTCCCCAAGAAATACCAAGATTTTCAACTCCATCTAGATGTTTAGATAGGTAAGAAGATGCTGTTTTACCAAGCTGTTGCTTTAACTTCTCCCGAGTAAAATTAGAAGTAGATACAACCACTACCTCTTCTAAACCATATTTCTTCTCCAATTGATCTTCTAATTCTACCGTGAGAACCGTTTCATCCTTTATATATATTTCAACGATTCCCTCTTTTTTTGCGTTATTTAAGAGCTTAGAAATAACTGGACGAGAAACATTTTGTCTCTTTGCTATTTGTGCTTGTGTCCATCCTTCAAAGTAATATAATCTTGCTAGTTTTACCATTAATCGTCGTTCTTCCCAATCTAACATTAGACCATTTCCTTTTCGTAAATTAGATAACAATTACATCTTCGGTTATTTTTCTTGAAAAATATAACAAACTTATCATTCTAGTCAAACGTCATTTATTTACAATTGTTCCTAACCAAAACAATTGTATGAGAGAAATCGATTTTTGTCAAGATTACTTCTAAATAGAAAAAAGGTCAGCATCCTAATGATACTAACCCGTTACAATAATAATCTAGCAGTTTTTTCATCGGTAATTAATACATCAATTAAATCTTCTTTTAATGCTGCTTTAATAGCATTCACTTTTTCATCTCCAGCAGCTACTCCAACAACTAGAGGGATTTGCTTTAACTTATTCAGTTCAAGTGTAATCGTTTTTTCATTCCAGGAGTTGTTTACTACTTCTCCATTTTCATTTATAAAGTTATAGCAAATATCACCAGCAATTTCATCAAAATTTAAATCATCTGTTATGCCAGAATTAATATACGATCGAACCATAGTCGAATGCTCTGGTGTTCCACCTATTCCTACGATCGCAATATCTGCCTTGCTCCCCAATTCCAATGTATTCTTTATAGACGGTTGTTTCAGTATTATTTCCCTTGTCTCTTTAGAATCAACGACAACTGGAGCATGTAAAAGGTGGTAAGTTGCTTTTAATGCCTCCGCAAGCTTTGCAACAATATGGTTTGCATGTATATCTACACGTTCGTCTCCCATTCCCCCAACTATAGGAACAAAGCATACATTTGAGAAATGCTGATTAGTTGACATTGCAGTTGCAACCTCATATAAAGTTGTTCCTGAAGACACCCCAACAACCTGATTATCCCTGATCATTCTATGCAAGTATTTACTTGCCGCCGTTCCCAACTGAATTTTAGAATTACTTTGTTCCGTATCAGGCACACAAATTGCCTCACGTAATCCGTATTGATTTTCTAACTTCGTCTCTAAACTTGATACGGTACTATAATCTTCATCATGAATAATAATTTCAACGATACCTAATTCCTTTGATTTTGATAAATACTTTGATATTAATGACCGACTTACCCCAATTTTTTTGGCGATAGTTGATTGGGTTTCTCCTGCTTCATAATATAAATTTGCAATTTTAACCATTAATCTCCGATCGTCTAGATAGGACATTTTCTTACACCCTGTTCTCATTGAAAATTATTTAGGTTACTGTTTTAATTGAAAGCTAATTCGATAAAACAAATGCTGCTCCACATTCATTTATCTTAGAGCGATATCAAAATTCCTCAATATCACTTCTTTTCCAGTACCCAGTTTACATTGTTTTTACAAAAACTTCTAATTTTAACACTTACAACGAACCATTTCTAACTTTAATTGCTTCCTTTAACTTACCTTTGCTTCTCGTTTCATTTGCTCTTCTACTCGTTTAACAGCGTCTTGAACGACTAACTTATGCTTTTTCTTTTCCCAATCAATGACTTTTATATTTTCACCAACATACTCTTTATACTTTGCAAATCTTGAAAGAACTGTAAGTCCTGATAAAATATTACATTCCTGAATGGTTCCTTTTTTATCTGTAACGACAATAGCTACCTTTCCAACGCGGAACATTTTTTTCGTCATCCCTACACCAAGGTACCCTTCACTATACTGTTGGGTAATTTTCTTTACCTTTTTTTGATAATATTTCACATGTAAAATCCCCGTAAATGCCTGTACGACAAGAACAACGACTAATAACATTAGGAATGCTAAGGGATCCATCTTTTTTCCTCCTATTCTGATTGATGTTACTTATACAATAGACTGAGAATTAGGTTGATGAACAATGGATGAAGATTTTAACCGTTCATCCATTGTTCGGCTTAATGAACTGTCAGCTCTAAAGCTTCGATAATTCGTTCACTTAATATAATTGGTGAATTAGCAAAGTTACCAATTGTTGAGCCTGCAATATGTGGCGTAATTGTAATATTATCTAGGCTGTTGTATGGATGATCGCTTGGCAATGGTTCAACATTATAAACGTCTACTGCAGCACCAGCAATCTTTTTCTCACGCAATGCTTCTGCCAAATCCTGTTCGTTAACTAATCCAGAACGAGCCGTATTGATGAACACTGCATTATTTTTCATTATGTTAAAATGTTCTTTATTAATCATATTCTTTGTTTTTTCGGTTAAGCGATAGTGCATCGAAAGGATGTCCGCTTCCTTTACTAATTCTTCCAATGTTTCAACTTGAGTGTCTGATGTGTCACCTTGGTAATACTCATCAAAGAATAAAACTTTGCTGCCAAAAGGGCGAATTAATTCTGCAACTTGTTGACCTATAGCACCATATCCAATCAAACCTACTGTTGATTCCTTTAGTTCAGGAGCAAGCACACCATTTGGATAATGCTTTTCCCACACACCGTTCCTTAATTTAAAGTTAGCTCTAGCAATATTACGAATTTCACTTAGAATCATTCCAACAGCAAACTCGGATACACTTGTAATGCTACGTCCTGGTGTATTCAAAACCGTAATACCTTTTGATTCGGCGTATTCCCTATTCACATTCTCAATCCCTGCACGAAGTACGCCTAGCACCTTTAAATTTTTACTTTGGTCAATGACAGATTTTCCAATTGGTGCAAACTGAGTAATGATAATATCATAGTCTTCTAGTCCTTCTGTTAGTTCAGAGGAAAGCGCAACTGCTTCACTACCTTCATGCTCTAATTTAATATTATCCTTTTGTAAGGCTTCCAAATCCTTATGCATCCATTCTCTTACGGTAATATCAACACCTAACTCTTTTAAACTACTAAGCCCGTCTTCCATCATTTGTTTATCAATAAATAAATCAGCGATTGCTAAACACTTCATTTTTTTACCCTCCATTTAAAAGCTTATCCTTGAAGCAAAACAGAAATACGATAATTTCCACGAGTACTTGCTTTTTCATAGGCTTCTTGAATTCTCGTTAATGGAACCTCTTCTTCAATTAAAGGGCTAACATCGATTCGGCGCTCACTTAGCATTTTTGCTGCATTATTGAAATCTTCGAGGCTTGAGCCATACGTACCGATAAGCTCACATTGCTTGTAATGAATTTCATTGGAATCTACATTTAATTCTGGTGCTGGATAACCCGCTGCAAACAATAGAACCTTCCCTTCATCATCTTTGATCATATTCAAAGCTTGTTCATTTGCAGAAGAAGTACCGACTGCAACAATCACGATATCTGCACCGCTTCCATTTGTTCGTTTCTTTACTTCCTCCACTGGATCCGTTTCACCAGCATCAATTAATTCTAAGTCCATTTGTTTAATTTTCTCTACTTTTTTTGGATTACGTTCCGATACAATGACTCGTGCCCCCATTGCTTGAGCAGCAGCTGCATTAAGCAATCCCATTGTACCGCCACCAATAACTACTACAGTGTCAAATCCTGAGTTAATACGAAGTTTTCGTATTCCTTTTAATACAGATGATAGTGGTTCGACAAATCCTGCCTCAGAAGCAGATAAATCATTACTGACTTTCACAACACTTTTTGACTTTCGAATAAAATAATTCGCAAATCCAAAAACACCAAAGTATTGATCCGAATAGTTCTTCCCAAATTGTTTTATGTTTTTGCAAGAAGTAATGTCACCTTTTTTACACTTCTCACAATCACCACAGTAGTCATACAACACACTGACACGCTCTCCAACCTTTAAAGAGTTACTTACTTTTACTCCCTTAGCTACAATTATCCCCGAACATTCATGTCCACCTGCCATGGGGTATCCTTGATGTTCACGTTTTCCTTGCCATTGTTGATAATCGGTTGTACAGATATTACATGCTTCCTGCATAATCAGCACTTCATCATCTTTTAAATCAGGCAGCCTTTCTTCTCTTATTTCAGCTTTTCCTGATTCTAGAAGAACTCCAAATCGAAATGAATCTGGTAGCATCTTGATCCTCCTTTCATCATCTTTTCTATAACGTAAACGACATAAAGTAAGCAATAACAACCGCGAGTGGTCCGGTGATTACTCTAGAAAAAAGAATCGCTGGTGCTCCAACACTAATTGTTTCAGGCTTTGCTTCACCTAACGTTAAGCCAACCGGAATAAAGTCAGTTCCAACCTGAGCATTAATCGCGAATAATGCTGGAAGTGCAATGCTCATATCAATGTTACCGTTTGCAATTTCATTCCCAACTAATGTCCCGATAATCGCACCGATAACAGCCCCTGGTGCAAGTAGTGGTGACAGGAATGGGAGCGAGGTAATAACACCTAAAATAATTAGCCCACCAATATTATTTGAAAGTGGTACCAATACATTTGCTAATATTTCCCCAATACCTGTATAGTTGATAATCCCGATTAAAGTTGCAACGAACGCCATAAATGGGATTATATTTTTAATGATTGTGTCGATGGTATCACGACCTGCTTGGTACATGATATTCATAAAGGTTCCCGCACCCTTGGCTATCTTGTCGATGATTCCCATGACACCTTTCTTTTCCCCATAACCATTGTTTTCACTGTTATCTTCTACTGCTTCAGCTTTAGCTGCAACCGTTTCTTTGATTTTTTCATTATTTTTTACCACAGCTTCATCTGCTTCTGTTTTTTGTGCTGCTGCAACGGCAGCTTCACTATCAACGAGCTCAATATCACCTACTGTTACACCAGAGGCAAAAATATCCTCTGTCATAAATTTTGCAAGTGGTCCAGATGGACTCATCACTTTGACGTTAACCGTAGGTATTCTTAATCTTGGATACGTTCCACATCTTGCTGTTCCACCACAATCAATAACCGCAACCAATGTTTGCTCTTTTGCTACTGGATTTTTAAATGAATCAACTACTTCTGCACCTGAAAGTCTTGCAATCTCTCTTGCTACCGGATGAATCCCTCCCCCAGTAACACTGATGACATATTTTTTCTCTTCGGTTGGTGTTAATTCTAATGGTCCACCCCAGCCATTTTTTCCTTTAGACACTATTACCGTCTTATGGTTAGCCATAAGATTTCCCCCTCTACGCTTCTACTTTATTTCTCGTTAAGGATTCGTTCATAACCTTGTTTTTTAAACATATAGGCACTGATTCGTTCAGTTACAAGACCTCTCATTAAAATAACAAGTAAACCAGTTAATAAGAACATAAGACCTAATTGCGCTTGACTACCACCTGCCGTTGCATACCCTGTTGCGACTCCTAGCCAGATAAATAACTCGGCGGAGTTTGCATGTGGAAAAAGTCCGGTAATGGGATGCACAAATGACACCGCAGAATCATAAAATGCTGGTTTATATTTTTCTGGCATAAAGCGCCCAACTGTATAACACATCGGGTTTGTGAAGAAGAAAACAGCTATAAGTGGTACAACCGTATAACGTAACAAAGCATATTTCGTAATTTTTTGAAGGAATCGGTTTATTTTTTCTTCTCCAATCATCTTTGTTAACGCATTAACAGCTGTGATCAATGTGACTAATAACGGTATAATCCCTGTCATAAACCCCATAAATACTTCTGCACCCGCCTGAAACATTCCAATAAAGCCATCAGCAATAGCTATCATAAAATCCATATTAATTCCATCCTCTCGTATAACGTAATATATAGAGGGAAATGCCTTTTAAGGGCGTATCCACATTATTTCACTTCAATTGAATCACCAATATTTAACTCTGGAAAATCACTTGGTGTTACTAAAACTGCCCCTGGTAAGATTTCTTCCGTTTCATCGTCTTTAAAATAAATCGAAACGTGACCAAGGCTTTCAAAATTTGGATTTGCTTCCTCTCCGACTTTTTGTATCGTATATTCTTTATCTCCTATTACAAGTATTGTTCCTTGTTGCAGAGCATTTTTAGGTTGTTCTTCAAAACGGTGAATTACTGAAATATCCTTTAATTCAAGGGGAGCTGTTTCATTAAAAAGTACTAACAAGCTTTCCTCCTTAAAATCTGGTACAAGTGCTCCAATTTCTAGAACTTTAGTTTTCATCATAGATCTCTCCTCCTAGTGCTATCAATTTGTAACTTAATCATTTTCATAACATCGTGCGGCCAATAGTAGCGATTTCATCTAATCTTGTTTAACTCGAAACATATGATCCTGCAATGCTCTTAATTTCCATACTGTTGTTGAAGGGTCAAGTTCTACATCATCATGTGTTAAAAATTGACCTTCTTTGATATCCTTTTTAGCAACAACCTTTCCACTAATTAAACCAATAGGAATATGTCCATTCGTTTCCATATCTTGATGTGTTTCTAGAATACCTCTAATAGAGTAACCACCGATGCCATCTAGATTTTCACCAGCTTTAATATCTCTTTTAGCAACCGTTACTGTTTCAGAGATTGGTGCACCAAGTGGGTGTATTGAAGTATCATGCTGTAATACTGCTTTTGCAATTGTAACTGGTGTTTCTAAACTAGCTAAATGATACGGACGATACAATGTATAATGATTACCATGACTTTTATCTACTTTTAGTAAATAGCGTAGCTCTTCATCAACAGGCTCTAAATCACTTTTAACAATAACGAATACGCCTGGTGCTAAACCGTTAACATATTCTACTACACCTAAGCTATTTAAAACGCCGCCGTTTTCCTTTAAATCCAGTTTTTGTGCAACATCATCTAGATTAGCATCCACGCCATGCATCCCCACTTTATCTGGCACTAAACCGATTGCATTACTTAATAAGTTCATTTCAGCCATTGTTTTTGTTCCATCTTGGAATGCTGCTAACATATGCGGACTCATGTTCTTAGCTTTTGCTTCTGCTGCTGCAGTATCTGGGTTAGCTGTCGTTTTTAATGCGTTATTTTTCCCCTTACCAGCAACAACGACTTCCATTCCCATCGTCTTAGCAAATTCATATAACTCAACGATTGCAGCTGGCTCATCTCCAGCAGATCCTGAATAAACTAGTCCAGCATTTTTAAATAATGAATTCATATAGGAACCTATTGTTATATCAACCTCTACATTCAGTAATACAAGATGTTTTCTTGAGTTTAATGCTTCCAATGAAATGTTCGCTCCAACTTCAGGTACTCCAGTAGCATCTACAACTACTTCCACATTCGAGGACTGGATTACTTCTCGGTAGTCAGTAGATACCAATGTATTCACTTTTTTATTTTCTTGAGATTGATAATAATCAACTGCTTTTTGAGCTCTTTCAACGTTTACGTCTGAAACGCCACCAACAATCATTCCTGGAATACGAGATATTTGTGTGATAAGACCAAATCCCATTTGGCCAGCACCAATAACTCCTACTTTGATTGGATTATTTTCTCGTTCTCTTAATTGAAGTTCTTGATAAATTGACATTATACTTCCCCCTCTGAATCTTCTGAAATAAAAGTGTATACATAATTAACTTACCTTCGTTAATAAGTTTCTTCTTATTAACAGTTGTTACAGGATGTAAATAAAGCTTATTTTTATAACATTCGTTACAGTTTGTGTCATTTGTTAGAATACGCTTTCATTATAGAGCGGAATAATTAGATTGTCAACCTCAACTTATGTAGAATTTTGTAGAAATTCAGATATTGTAATATGATTACAATATACTAGATTTAAATTGCATGATAAAAGATACAGCAGAAGTGGTGATTTCCCTCCCCTTTTTTTCCGCACACAAAAAATTCCCCTTTAAACAACTTACTTCTTTGTTCAAGAGGAGTATATCAGCAAACATTCTATGAATTACCCTAACAACACCCTTTTCAATATGAACGGGAATGAAGCCAATAAAACTTTTACAAAATTAAGTGACAAAGAACAGCCTTCTATTTATCCAGTTGGTAGTTTAGAGGTAGCTAATGCATAGGAACACCTGGTTATTTAAAACGAAGGGCAGAAATGTCACATAATAAGAATGAAGGTCTTCGACTAGAATCTTTTTCTCTAAGAGATTGGAGTGAGCATGCCCCTAGAATGTCCTGCTAAATCAGCGATTTTTCTTTTCGTCACTTTATCAAAGCCCTGCTTGTCCAATTATTTCAGCATTAACCGTAAAAAATAGTACATTATTCGTGTGGTTTGCTTATTATTTTATAACCCATATTCCGGATCAATTCTCTACTGGGTACTTTTCGTGATCAAAAACATTTATAATTGGTTTCAATGTCATTAAATGAGGTTCATTTGTGACTTGATTAATGGTATCAATAAATTTCTTCATTGTACTTGTTAAATAATCATCCACCTGTCTAATAAAAACAATTGATATGTCACTATATTTTTTGGGTATTGGATAACATTGAATAATTCCATCAGCCTCTAGGTGACTGACTGTCGAATAAGGGACTAGACTAATTCCAAGCCCAGCTGTAACACTTCCCAATATCGTTTCCAGTGTTCCGAATTCCATAACCTTTGCATTTATTATTCCCTCATCATATAACCAGTTTTCTAATCGCGCACGGTAACTGCAACCAGAATTAAAAACAAGTAGGGGTTTATTTTTTAAATTGTCATAGCTAATTCTTTTGCTACCCGATATTAAAACTAATTCTTCTTGAAAAACCTCAACTTTTTCAATTTCAGGATGATTACCAAATCCTGTAACAAAAGCACCATCCAGCTTACGTTTTAATACCTGATTAATGAGGTCTGTAGAAACCCCTGTTTTCAATGTTAAATCTACATTTGGATGATTTTTATGATAGGTAGATAAAATCATTGGTAGCTTCATAATAGTTTCAACTGTTCCAATCTCGAGGGCCCCAGAAGGATTGGCAGAATCCTGAAATTCTTTATTCACTTTTTCGATCAAGAATAAAATTTTTTCCGTATAAACTAGAAGCCTTTTCCCTTCCGTATTTAACGTTGTTCCTCTACTGTGACGATCGAATAATTGCGTCTTTAATTTCGATTCTAATGACTTAATTCTAGCTGTAACATGGGATTGAACATAACAAAGTTCATCTGCAGCTTTACTAATACTTCCATTTCGAGCAACACTTTGAAATATTAACAGATCTTTAATTTCCATGCGTAGCCTCCTTGACTTTTTCATTCCTTCAGTAGTATTGATGGGAGCCATCTTTTTTTATCATTATACATGATCGCGCTTTCATCTTATAATATTATCTAATATTAAACAAGGTTTAAATTATTCAAAATACACCAAAAAATAATAGGCCTTCTTTCCTTAACAGAAGATTGACGTTACAAGTGAATCCTTTACTTTTTTAAATAAACCTAAGGAGTTGAAAAGATGACATCTACAATAATAGAAAAAAACAAACAAAAAGGATTAAAAAAAATCATAGGCGGTTCTGCCTATGGTAATATGATCGAATGGTTTGACTATGCCACATACGGTTATTTAGCTACAGTAATTGCTTTTGTTTTTTTTGCACCTGGAAATGAATCTGCTGCTCTATTAAACACCTTTGCAATATTTGCCTTATCGTTCATCGTTAGACCAATTGGTGGTGTTGTCTGGGGATATTACGGTGACCGGATTGGAAGAAGAAAAGTATTAATTCTAACCATGTGTATGATGTCACTAGCAACTTTTACAATCGGAATTATTCCAAACTATGAAACCATCGGTGTATTTGCCCCTATTTTATTATTGTTATGTCGAATCATACAAGGTTTTTCTGCTTCAGGAGAATATGCAGGTGCTGCCCTCATGATTGCTGAGCATGCACCTGCGAAAAAAAGAGGACTAATGGTTAGTATGATACCAGCAAGTACTGCTGCAGGAATGCTTTTAGGAGCTGGTGTTGCTGCCATTTTGGAGTTCAGCTTGAATACCCAAGCCCTATACAGTTGGGGCTGGAGAATCCCTTTTTTAATGTCCTTGCCACTAGGATTAATCGGCTTATATATTCGCCTGAAAATGGAAGACTCGCCTGTGTATAACGAAATGATAGAAAAGAAAGAAAAACTGGAGATTAAACAGCTTGGGATTATCGAAGGAATTCAAAAGAATTTTAAAAAAATATTAATTGCTATGGGTGTCATCTCTCTCAACGCTGTTGGATTCTATATCATATTATCCTACATGCCAACCTACCTTACAACAGCCTTAGGTTTCGATCATTTGCAAAGCACGTTAACGACGATCGTTACCTTGCTCACATACATCTTCTTACCAATTGTTGGTAGCTTAACCGATAGAGTTGGCAGAAAACCAGTCTTAATAACTGCTTGTATTTTCTTTATATTATTTACGTATTCGATTTTTTATTTGATGTCTATGGGAGGTATTTTCACCATATTGTCATTGATTATTTTAGGAGCTATTCTTGCCTGTAATGATGGTGTATTAGCAACATTTTTATCTGAAATGTTCCCAACAGAAGTCCGGTACAGTGGATTTGCATTATCTTTTAATACAGGAAATGCACTTTTTGGTGGGACTGCACCTTATATCGCAACTTTTTTAATTGCCACCACTGGCAACAATTTTGCACCCGCTTTTTATCTCATGGCAGGAGCAATTATCGCATTGATTGCCCTGCTTAAAACGACAGAAACGACAAATATTTCACTTTCAGAGATAAAAGGAACGGAGGTATTAATAGAAGAATCTGAAACGGAAAAAAATCAGCCCCATAATAGAAGCGGATTCAATTGGATTAGAATGAATTCCAAACGTCGCGACATTTGAGGAGGTGAATATGTATAGTTGAAATCTACTTTATGGATATTCCTTAAAATAAGCAAAAGGGATTGATTGAGCAACCTATTCTATCGGAAGGGCGTGTTAGTATTGAGCCAGAAAGTATCAAAAGAATATGTTGATGTTGATTATACTTTAACTCATGTTCCGAAAAGTGCTAGAAAAAGCTGGATACCCATATTTGCTGTTCTGCTAGGATTCACTTTCATCGTTACCACGATGGCGGCTGGAGCAAACCTCGGAACGTCACTGCCACTTCGTGATTTAATTACAGTATTATTGATAGGCAATATAATTCTTTCAACCTATGTTGGTGTATTATGTTGGATTTCTGCAAAAACTGGTTTAAATACAATCCTTCTAGCTCGATACACATTGGGGAAATTTGGCTCAAAGTGGACAAGTATAATTTTGGGTGGAACACAGGTCTTCTGGTATGCATTCCAGGCTGCCTATATGGGAAAAGTATTTACTGCAGCTCTCGGTTGGGAAACTTATTTTGTTCCAGTAACCATGTTTTGGTCACTCTTCATGGGCGCTTTTGCAATCTGGGGAACGAGAGGAATGGAAATAGTAGCTTACTTATCAATTCCACCATTTCTCTTTTTAGCTTACAAGATTCCTCAAATTAGTATAGAGACTGTTGGAGGTGTTCGTGAGCTTTTTGCAATCGAACCTACTACAACCATTACTTTTGCTGCAGCTATTACAATCATTATAGGAGCTTTCATTTCTGGGGGTACACAGGCCCCTAACTGGGCTCGTTTCGCAAAAACTCCAAAAACAGCATTTTCAGTGGGATTTTTAGCCTTCTTAATCGGTAATATTGTCATGGCTATATCCGGTATGCTAGGTGGATTAGTTATGCAAGAACAGGATATGGTTAATGTTTTATTACAAATGGGTATTATTGTATGGGCCATGTTCATATTAATTTTTAACATTTGGACAACAAACACAACTGCAGCCTATTCCTTCGGCGTTGCTGGTGCTGAATTTTTCAATAAGCCGAATAAAGTCCCATTTGTAATTGGAGGACTTATCATCGCTACGATTATGGCTGTAACCGGAATCTATGAAGTGTTCATTTCATTCTTAACATTTTTAGGTATTTTCGTTCCATCTCTTGGTGGATTGATTATCGGTGATTATCTATTTAACTGGAGAAAGTCAATGCCAAGAATTGAAGAAATGAATTTTAGAGTGATTCGATCTTCGAATTTAATTGCTTATATATTTGCCACATTAGGTGCATATTTAAGTTCTGTTTTTGAAATAGGACTACCACCACTTAATGGAATACTACTTGGAATTGGATTGGTTTATGTTATGAAAAAAATCTATAACTTATTAGGTATCGATGATCAACATAAAACTCCAAGTAAAACAGAGGACGTTAAAATCAGTGGTTAAGTATTAAAAAATATAAAAAGAGAGGATAAATCTAATGAGTCAAATTTTTGCAAGAAACATGACATGGAAAGAATATCAAGCCAAAGTGGAGGACCACATCTTAATTTTACCAGTTGGATCTACTGAACAACACGGACCACATTTACCATTAGGTGTTGATTGTATCATAGCGGAAAAATACAGTGAGTCTATTGCAGAGAAAGTAAAGGCAGTTATAGCTCCGACAATTACTTATGGCTATAAGTCACAACCTGCAAGTGGTGGCGGTCCTTTATTCCCTGGTACGGTTGATCTAAACGGATCAACGTTAACATCGCTAATCTATGATGTTTTAAAAGAGTTTATTGCTGATGGCTGGAAAAATATATTAATTATGAGTGGGCATTATGAAAATGATGCCTTTCTAGCGGAAGCTTGTGATCTATTATTAAGAGATCAAAAAGAGGAATTTCCTAAAATTCTTTTATCAAATTGGTGGGATAATATTTCACCTGAACTTTTGCCAACAATTTTTGATGAAGTAGAATTTAAAGGATGGGCAATGGAGCATGCTGCTATTACGGAAACATCGATGATGATGTATTTTACTCCAGATCTTGTTCATGAAGACCTGATTACAGATGATGGTATTGAAAACGCACCAACCTATCAACGATTTCCACCTTCAAAGAATTTAATTCCAGCTTCGGGATGTCTATATACTGGAAAATCTAGTACAGCTGAAAAAGGCCGTTTAATTGTAGAGAACGTGTCCACTAATATTATTTCGTTTTTGAAGAAGGAGTTTACTGTCGAACGAAAGGAAATCTATGTCACGAATTCAAGTATAAATAAATAGATTGTGTAAATAGTTGTCAAATTCTAGGTGATATTTTATTTTAAAACCGTAATCAATCTGTAAAAATGATACACACATCATTTTTAACTATTATACAAAAGATTTTTTATCCAATACAATAAAATTAAGATTTCACTCCATATATTGAAAACGCATTCAAATATTAGCAAGAACAATAGAGTTTAAGTGATTATGCATATTAGTATTCGATTTTTATGCATGATTCTTACTAAATAATTTGAATACCAGAAAGGGGAAATTGAACATGCAAAACGTAACCGAATTGGAAAGAACTAAAATCATAGAAAATGGTGAAAAAGTAACATCAACCTTTTCTAGGCAGGAGATGGAAAATCGCAATTCAATTTTACGCCGAAACATAGCTGAGCTAGATATCGATGCTGTATTATTCACATCCTATCACAATATTAATTATTATAGCGATTTCCTCTATACATCATTTGGTAGATCTTATGCACTTGTTGTAACTGGTGATAAACATTATACAGTTAGTGCAAATATTGATGGTGGTCAGCCTTGGCGTCGCAGTTATGAAGATAATATCGTATATACCGATTGGAAAAGAGATAATTATTTGTACGCAGTGAAGAAAGTGTTAAACGGAACTTCGGTTAAGCGTCTTGGTGTCGAAGATGATCATTTGACACTTGAAATGCGTCAAAAGGTTAAAGAAGCTTTCCCGGATGCTGAACTTGTAGATGTCTCTAAAGTAACAATGAAACAACGTATGATTAAATCTCAGGAAGAAATTGAGTTAATTAAAAATGGAGCTCGAATTGCTGATATTGGTGGTGCTGCAGTAGTTGAAGCAATTGCTGAAGGTGTACCAGAATATGAAGTTTCCTTACACGGTACGCAAGCAATGACTCGGGAAATCGCTCGTACTTACCCACATGCTGAGCTAAGAGACTCATGGATATGGTTCCAATCTGGAATTAATACAGATGGTGCGCATAACTGGGCAACTAGCAAAAAAATAAAACGTGGCGAAATTCTTAGCCTGAACTCCTTCCCGATGATTGCAGGTTACTATACTGCACTTGAGCGTACTTTATTCTTAGAAGAAGTACCAGATCGTCATCTTGAATTATGGGAGATCAATGTGAAAGTACATGAAAGAGGTCTTGAGTTGATCAAGCCTGGTGTGAAATGTATGGATATTGCTGCTGAATTGAATGAAATTTATATAGAACATAATCTTTTACCGAATCGGACTTTCGGTTATGGACATTCATTTGGAGTTCTTTCACATTATTACGGACGTGAAGCAGGGCTGGAACTTCGTGAAGATATTGAAACTGTTTTAGAACCAGGAATGGTCGTTTCCATGGAGCCAATGATTATGGTTCCAGAAGGTCAACCTGGTGCTGGTGGGTATCGTGAGCATGATATTCTCGTTATTGGGGAAGATGGAGTGGTAGAAAATATCACGAAATTCCCTTACGGACCAGAGCATAACATTATCAAAAAATAATTGATTTCATTTTTTCATATGGGTGTTCAGTTATCGATATGAACACCCATCTTTTATTATTGCCATGGTTTTCATTTTAATAGTTTTATCATTTTTCATGGGAATTATATCACTAAAAGAGATGGATTTCTTACTTTACCATCATTAACGACAGATCACTAATGTATCGTTTACACGGAATATGTCGTACACAATTTAACAATTTAAATTAATATATTCACCAAAATTCCAAAAAGGGGGATTTTATATGACAAAACATTATGACGTGATTGTAGCTGGCGCTGGATCTATGGGTATGGCTGCTGGTTATTATTTAGCGAGACAAGGGGTAAAAGTTTTATTGATAGACGCATTCAACCCACCACATGATCAAGGAAGCCATTTTGGCGAAACTCGAATTATTCGCCATGCATACGGGGAAGGTAGAGAGTATGTTCCACTAGCTCTACGATCACAAGAACTTTGGAATGAATTAGAAAAGAAATCACATCTTAAAATATTCTCACAGGTTGGTGCAATGGGATTTGGCCCTAAAGGTAATGCACCATTTATCGATGAAGCGATTGCTAGTGGAAAAGAGTATAATTTAAATGTAGAACAGCTTACTGGAGAAGAGATGAGAGAGCGGTTCCCTGGGTTGCAAGTACCAGATGATTATAATGCTTTTTTTGAGCCTGATTCAGGGTTCTTATTTAGCGAAAATGCTATCCAATCATACAAAGAGCTAGCAGTGCACCACGGAGCAGAGCTTTCATTTAACAATCCAGTTACCGACATCGAGGCATATGAAGATTCAGTAAAAGTGGTAACAGCAAACGGAGAATTTACTTCGGATAAGTTAATTCTTAGCGCTGGATCTTGGAATGGAATGTTAACTGAAAAAATAGGCTTGAATCTACCACTATACCCAACTCGTCAGCCTGTCGCTTGGTTCGAAGCTAATGAGGAATTATTTAATACAAAGGCATTCCCTGTGTTCATGGTAGAAGTTCCACAGGGTGATACAAGAGCAATCTACTATGGATTCCCAACTTTTGATGGCTGTGGTGTAAAAGTTGGTCGACATGATTATGAAGATCATATTGATCCAAATACAGTGGACCGTGAATTCGGATCAAACGAAAACGATGAAGGTCATATCCGTGAGTTTTTGGATCAATTCATGCCAGAAGCATCCGGCGCATTAAAGAAGGGGGTCATTTGCATGTATACAAGAACCCCAGATGGTCACTTTATCATTGACAAGCATCCAGTTCATCCTCACATCTCAATTGCTGCTACGTGTTCAGGACATGGATACAAATTTGCTAGTGTCATAGGTGAAATCTTATCTCAATTGGCGTTAACTGGTGAAACAGATCATGATATCTCGATCTTTAAATTGGATCGACCAAGTTTAAAGAATTTAGTAAAATAACATATTTGGTTTTGTAGGATGAACCATCTTATAGCGATGCAGGTATTAATCCAGATTAGCCTAGTCGACAGAACATAGTGTTTCTGTCTGCCTAGGCTTTTTTCTTTGAAAAGTTAAAATGCCATTATGGCCTTTGCATTTCAAAAATGTACAGTAAAAGTCAAGTACTAAGAAGGGGTTCTAATAAACGATAACTCTCCAGTTTACTTCCTTCGTCAATATCTACCATATCAAAATCAACATCTATCATTTTATTTTCTTTAATCCCTACCGCTTTGCCAGTTTGCTCGTTCATTAATAATTCTATTGCAGCAATGCCCATCCTGCTTGCAAGCACCCGATCAAAGGCCGATGGGTTGCCTCCTCTTTGTAAAAACCCTAATGTAGATGTTCTTACAGATATATTTAGCTTTTCTTCAATACTTTTTTGTAATTCCTGTATGTCATGCAATTCATCTGTTACAATAATCATATTGTTTCTTTTTCCATCACTTATTCTCGTAGCTAATGTGGAACATATTGTATCTAAATCCAGTTTCCGTTCAGGTGTAGAAATAATTTCTACCCCGCCTGCTAAGGCTGAAAATAAAGCCAAATCTCCACAATTTCTTCCCATCACCTCAACAATAGTTGTCTTATCATGAGAAAGACTTGTATCTTTAATCTTATGAATACACTCTAAAATAGTATTTACAGTTGTATCAAAACCAATAGAATAATCTGTATAGATCATTTCATTCTCAACTGTTGCAGGAATACCAATTACCTTTACACCTAGTTGTTGTAATTTCCTGGCTACTTCAAAAGATTTATTATCCCCAATTATAACTAAAGCATTTATTTCGAATTTTTCTAAATTATTTCGAACTATTAATTCCTCTTTTTCGTTTAATTCCGGACTTCTTGTTATCTTTAAGATTGTACCGCCTGCATCTGTAATATTTTCCAAATCAGATGCATTTAGCGGATAAATAGAACCCTCTATTAACCCATTGTACCCATAATTAATTCCCATCACATCAATGTTATGATAATTGGCTGCTTTAACGACGGCACTAATTGCAGCATTCATACCAGGCGCATCCCCACCGCTTGTTAATACTCCTATTTTCATCATTTACAACACATCCAAGTAGTTATTTTTCTAAGTTATTTCTATATTTATATATAAACAGATATTTTGTTTGTTGTCCAAATAAACCAATTTATCGTAATAATTATTCACATGTTAACTAACCTCGAAATAACAGAAAATACTATACAAGATACCTTTAGGCCTCCTGTATAGTAGTGATCCTCAATTATTTCAATCAAAGATTTATTTGAAATTGATTTGGTCATTAATTAAAATTCATTAAGCTTTTATAGGTTACATATTATAGAGTATTTTAATTTCCCACCGGAACCTCTTCAACATTATTTATTTCCCCAGATACTTCCGTTTTTTCCGGGTTAAAAATAACTTTAACTGAATCTATCTCTCTATTAATAACTTTTTGGAATACTTCTGGACCTTCCTGTAAAGATAACTTATGAGAAATCATTGGTTCAACATTGATTTGGCCAGTACTCATATAGTGAACTGTTGAGGTCCACTCTTTTCCAGGAAATGGTGCAGAGATTGCATTCCATGATCCATAAATGGTCAATTCGTTACGGACAATTTTTTCAAAATAGAAACGTTCAATATTAATATCCGCATATGGAATTCCCATGAATACTACTTCCCCGCCTTTTTTGGGTAAGGCTAATACTTGAGCAGATGTAATTGGAGAGCCGGCAGATTCAACAGCCAGATCAACACCACGCCCATTTGTATACTCCATAATTTGTTCATGTGCGGGCTTTTCCAATGAGTTTATTGCTACATCAGCACCAAGCTCCTTAGCAATTTGTAGTTTCTTATCATCAATATCAATTGCATAAACTTTTTTCGCGCCGAAAATTTTTGCCCATTGTACAGCTAGAAGTCCAATACTTCCAACTCCCATAATTGCAACCTCTGCACCTGGTTGGATTTTAGTACGATAAAAACCATGTGCAACTACTGCAGAGGGTTCTACCAATGCAGCTGTATCATAATCAACATTATCTGGAAGGGGAACGATGTGGGTAGCAGGTAATTTTGTATATTCTGCATACGCGCCGGGGCGGCGTGCACCAATTACACTTAGGTTTTCACAGCGTGCTGGTTCGCCACCTAAGCAATACTCACATTTTTCACAAACGAAAGCTGGGCATCCAGCGACACGATCACCAACTTTAATTCCTTCAACTTCTGGACCAACCTCTGTTACTTCACCTGCGAATTCATGGCCAAACGTCATTCCCTCTACATATGGACCGAGTTTTTTATATCTAGATGTATCGGATCCACAAATTCCAACTGATTTTACTTTAATGATAACATCATTATCATTTTCGATTACTGGAACTGGTGTATTCTCTTCAAAACGAAGATCTTGTACACCATAAAGATTTAACGATTTCATCTCAGTCACCCTCACTCTTACTAATTTGCAGACTCATTTTTTACTTCTTTTTTTTTGCTAAAAAATAGTTTATATGCTGCGAATCCAACGATAATCGTGTTAAAAATTAATTGGTATTCAAAATAGAATTCACTTATCCCTCTCAGTGGGCCTAACATAAAGTCTAAAAGTGTGTCTACCATACTAACCCTCATTTCTATGAAAAGTGATAAAACGATTAAGTAATATACTTAACCGTTTAGGCACGATATTCTTAATATGAAGCCTCTGAAACCCCGCCACTGATAATTGCTACTGCCCCACTTGCACCAATACGGTTCGCACCAGCAGCGACAATATTTACTGCATCTTCATACGTTTTAACTCCACCAGCAGCCTTCACGCCAATTTTGTCACCTGCTATAGAACGAAGTAATTTAACATCTTTAACGGTTGCTCCGCCACCATTAAAGCCAGTTGCTGTTTTAACAAAATCAGCTCCCGCTTCGATGATTAATTCCGTTACTTTTACTTTCTCTTCATCTGTTAATAATGCTGTTTCGATAATAACTTTTGTTGTTAATCCTTGAGATGCCTTAACAACTTCTGCAATATCATTTCTTACCACATCATATTCACCTGATTTAAGAGCTCCCAAGTTAACTAACATATCGATTTCTTCAGCACCATTTTTGATTGCCTCTTTTGTTTCTTCCACTTTTACATGTGTTGTTGCACCACCAAGTGAGAATCCTATTGGTACTCCTACTTTAATATTGTGTGGAGATAACAGACTATGGGCGTAAGATACATAATATGGGTTCACAAAAACAGTTTTAAAGCCATATTCGATTGTTTCTTCACAGAATGCTTTAATATCCTCTTTACTTGCAGTTGGAGTTAATAGTGTATAATCAATCATGTCAATTAGTTGTTGCTTATCCAATTTCTTTCTCCCCCTCACCTTTGAAACAAGGTATAATGTAATTCAGACGTTTGCGCTGGAAGATTACTACGTTTATGATCACTCCACAGGCGTTAACAAAACTTTAATTGCTTCTCCGCTTTTTATCGCTTGATATGCTTCATCCCATTGGGTAATGTTAAACTCATGTGTTACCAAAGCCTTTGCATTTACTTTTTCATCATTCATTAATGCAAGTGATGGTTCCCAATCAGCTGATTTTTGGCTTCTGCTGCCCACAACTCGAATTTCTTTTTGAATAATTTTCTCAAGGTCAAATTGAATTTCAGATTGAGCAAAAATACCTACCTGTGCATAATGTCCTTTTTTGCGAAGAATTTCTAGACCTTGTCTTGCAGCTGGTACAGCACCAGAGCATTCCAATACTACATCAGCACCATAACCATTTGTTAATTTATTGACAAACTCTTTTAGATCTTTTTCTTGAGTATTAACGGTATAATCAATACCTACTTCAATTGCTTTATCTAGACGAACTTTATCATTTGTCAGTCCTGTAATGATTACCGTAGCACCTCTACTTTTAGCTACCTGAGCTGCTAACAATCCTATAGGGCCCGGACCAATCACAACAACAAGATCCCCTGCATTAATTTCTGTTTTCTCAATTGCATGGTATGTGCATGCTAATGGTTCTGTCATTGCCGCTGACTGGTAGTCAACATTTTCCGGCAAATGATGAACACTCTCTTTACGGGCTACTAAATACTTGGCGAAACCACCATCTTGTTGTGAACCAAGACCTTTTCGGTGGTTACAAAGGTTATAGTCACCCGATTTACAGTATTCACATTCACCACAAATATAGAAAGTAGTTTCTGAAGTAACTCGATCACCGACTTTAAATTCCGTTACTCCTTCTCCAACCTCAACTACCTCACCAGAAAATTCATGTCCGAGTGTTACAGGTGTTGCAACTTTATAATGTCCTTCATACGTATGAATATCAGATCCACAGATACCCGCATATTTAACTTCTATTTTCACTTGGCCTTTGCCAACCTGAGGCTCTTGTCTATTTTGAATTTCTAGGTTACCGAATCCGAGTTCTGTTTTTACTAATGCTTTCACTATGAATTCCTCCTGTTGCTTTCGTTTAACTCGATCAATTTAATTGCAAATAGCTTTTAAGTGAAATAATTCACAATTAGACACTGTTTAACTTTATAAAGAATGATTCTTTCTAGTTAAAAATCTCAAATATTCTCCAGATAATCCAGTTTACTAAGTTACCACCTTGGTCAATACTTGAAACCATTGCTGAGCCTTCAGGTAAATTAATGCTTGCAGTTGAAGCCATTTCAGAAAAGAGTGGTGCAATGTCTGTTGCCATATATAGTGAAAGTGCAATCATAACCGAACCAACAATAACCGAGTGTATAATATTTCCTCTAGCTGCACCTACTACGAATGCAACAACAAACGGAATTGTTGCTAAGTCACCAAACGGCAGAACAGCATTACCAGGTAATACAACTGCAATTAGAACTGTAATTGGTGTTAAAATAAGAGCGGTTGCAATTACAGAAGGATGTCCTAACAACACAGCTGCATCCAGCCCGATATTAATTTCTCTATCACCAAAACGTTTATTTAACCATTCACGTGCTGATTCTGAAACAGGCATTAACCCTTCCATCAAAATCTTAACCATACGTGGCATAAGGACCATTACAGCAGCCATTGAAATACCAATGTTAATAACATCTCCAACACTGTATCCTGCTAATGCACCAATTGCTGCACCTAAAATCAAACCAATTACCATGGAATCCCCAAAGATACCAAAACGTTTTTGAATTGAATCTGGATCAGCATGTAAATCTTTCAATCCAGGGATTTTTTGTACTAATTTTACTAAATAAATGAAAGGTGCATAGGAAATTGTACTTCCTGTTGCAACGGAAACTCCTGGCAATTCATAAAAATCACTAACCATCGGTTGTGTCCAGTCCGCAACTTTAAGACATACGATTTGGAATAAGACGGCCGCAATTAAACCTTGGACAATACTACCTGACACCGTATACACAACTGCTGCCATGAATGTATAATGCCAGTAGTTCCAAATGTCAACGTTCATTGTCTTCGTTGTCTTCGTTAATAGCATAACAACGTTTACAATTAGACCCAACGGAATAATAAATGCTGCTACAACAGATGCCCAAGCAATTGACGATGTTGCTGGCCAACCTACATCAATAACATTTAAATCTACCCCTAAACGCTCAACCATCCCTTGTGCTGCCGGACCTAAGTTGAGTGTTAACAGGTCAATTACTAAGAAAATACCTACAAAAGCAACCCCGATTGTTAAACCTGAACGAATCGCTTTACCGAGCTTCTGACCAAACACAAGACCTAAAATCATGATTGCTACTGGCAGTATAACTGTTGCTCCTAAACCTAAAAAACCTTGAATAAAATCTACGAATGCTTGCATCATGATGCCCCCTAACAAATTCAACATAAATCTCGATATCACGTTACGAGCTTATCGAGATTTATGTCTTGCTACTTATTTTTGAAGTTCTTCTAAGATTTGTTTTTTTGTATCTTCAACACCAATACCAGTTAAAAATGTACGTGCGTTAATTACTGGGAATGGGTATTCTGTTTTCGTCATTGCAGTTGTAACTAATAGATCAGCTGTATCTACATAAGCACCAACTTCAGCAATTTTGATTTGTTTTAAATCAACTTTAAGGTTGTTTTCCTTCGCTAATTCTTCAATTGCACTGTTTACAACTGTTGATGTTGCAATACCTGCTCCACATGCTACTAATACTTGTTTCGCCATTATCTCTCACCTCCTTTAAGTGCTACAAAATCTAGCTTTTCCTCCAAAAGACTTTTAATCTTTGTTTTGTCTTTTTGGTTTACTAGGTACTTCAATGTATCCTCTTCTTGGAAAACTTGCATTAACTTTTGGAGTAAAGAAAGCTGTGAATGCGCTTCATCCATTGCTAACATAAAAACTAATTGTACAGGTGTAGTCTCACTATCGTCTCCCATGATCACAAAATCAACTGGGTTCTTTAAAACAGCGATACTAATCGTTTTTTTGTTTACATGCTCCACATCTGTATGTGGAATTGCTACAGATACTCCTGCTGTAGGAAGTCCTGTTGCAAACTCACCTTCTCGTTTAATAATCGCAGGAACAAAGCTTTCTTTCACTAAACCTCTTTCCACTAGATTATTGCTTATTGTTGCTAATACCTCTTCTTTATTGTCGCCTTCCACATCTAGCAGAATGACAGATTCATTGAAAAATAATTCACTCATTCTTTGCACTCCTATTCTTTACTTCTGTCTTACTAACTTCTGTCAGAACTATAATATTTTATAATTTCATGAACCTCTTCAATAGAACTCGCATTGATTATTTTGTTCGTATCTTCTTCAGATCCTGCCAAATTCATTAATTGCATTAAAGCATGTATATGTTGCTTTTTATCCTCTGCAGCAATAACGAAAATTAGATTAATCGTATAATCCGGGCCGTACTGAACACCTTCTTTTAATCGTAATAAAGTCATGCCAACCTCTTTAACGCCATCTTCTGGGGCAGCGTGTGGGATTGCTATATTTGAACCTATTACGATGTACGGGTCATCCAGCGAATGGTGAATCATAGCGTGCACATACTCTGGAAGTATTTTGCCCTTTTTAATCAATGGTTCGGCACTTATACGAATCGCCTCTTCCCAAGAACCAATGGAATCTCTTAACGTGATATTATCTGGCACAATTAATTCATCTAAATCGATTTCCCGTTGTGTAGCGTTCTGTCTTACCACAGCTGAATCATCATCTCGATTAAAGTATTGCTCCAAATCCTCTATTAAAGCCTTTTCATTTTTGATTGCAGAATGTTTTTTAATGATGTCTACAACATGATCAACATTAATATCATTTGGAATATACCCATGAATTGCAAGCATCACTTGCTTTCTTAAACGATAACGTTCATCTTGACCCAGAAATACTTTTGAGATAAATAATTTTTTCTCTGTTTCCAATTGGGTTGGTGAGAATACGATATCGTAATCTAACTTATAGTCAAGAAACTCTCGTACAGACAAGGAATCCAAAAACACGAATTCCGGAAATAACTCTTTCAATTCATTAAACATTAATTTCGAAACGGATACGCCTTGTGGACAAACGACAACTGCTTTTATTTTTTCTTCAATACTTTCACCTTGTCGGTTCATCCACCCACCAATAAGCATCGTAATATAAGTGGTTTCGCTTTCAGGAATATCATCACCGATTAATTCTGCTAGTGGTCCAATGGAACGCTTTACGAGATGATGCAGTTCCTTAAACTCTTTACTCAAAGATCCTTGAAAATTGATCGTGTCTGTAAGATGATATTTTATTCGGTAATATGCAGGCTGAAGATGTTGTAAAAGCTTGTCTAATAGCTGATTACGCTCCTGTAAATAAATACAAGCACTTTTCTCAAATTGTCTAAGCATATCGTTAATAGCTGGAACTAGATTTGGTATTGCTTCCTCATTAATGTACTCAGACCAATATACATTTGTCGTCAAAAGATGCAATGTGATGAATAGGCGCTCGGTTACTGTGATTTCATTAAAATCATATAAAATTTCCTCTGTAGCCTGGTACTCTTTCGTATCCGATAATTCCTCATAACGAATGGAAAACGAGTTAATCTCATAGCCTTTTTGTATCCTTCTTAACATTAAAATCAAAATGTATGGCATCGTTACCAATTTTTCATCAGTAAATTTTAAATTTAACTTATTCTCCACTTTCTCAATACGCCTTTTAAATTCATCTAACAAATCATTTTGAATGCCAGATAAATCTTCTAATCTATTTTTCCCATTACTCATTTGCAGTACTTGATGTGTAATGTGGATGAGTAATTTGCGAATTTGAAACTCATTACCCTCAATCAAATATCCATGTTTTCTTGAATAACGGATCGCCAAATCGTAATCATCTAAAAATACTTGGGCTTGTTTCATATCATTAAGAATTGTATTCTTACTAACTTCCAGTTCGATTGTAAAATGATTTAGCGACAGCTCTTCCTCGGAACTTAGCAACATTAAAATAATTAATTGAACACGTTGCTCTTCCGTAAATATTGCTGAGGAAACAGCACCTTCATAACTACTATTAAGTTTTGAAAAAATAGCCTGATCGATAACAAATTGACCTTTCCTGGTTCTTTCTATTGCTGGAAGGCTATTTATTTTTAACCATTCGTTAATCTTCGTAAAGCTATAACCAAGCTGCCTTCTTGTTAATACATGTTTCTCTTCTAATGCCATACTTGTAATACTTGGATTACTTATCAAATCATTTAAGATCCTTTTGTCGCGATCGCTTAGTACCACTCGTAATCCTCCTTTAGCTATATACTAACATCTATTATACATATTTTGAATTCGTTTTCATCCCAAAAAGCAGGACATCAAATGTACAATGTTGTGATTTACACAGAAAATACAAACTTGTACATATATTATTCACAATTACGTACAATAAAATGCTTGTTTTTGAAAACGGTTCATTATACGATAGTTATGTGAAACATATAACAATATAAAATAAAGGAGCGTTTACTAATGTCAACAAACATTGAGAACTTATCCATTAATACCATTCGCACATTATCAATTGATGCAATCGAAAAGGCGAATTCTGGACATCCTGGTTTACCAATGGGAGCTGCTGCAATGGCATACACGCTATGGGCGGATTTCATGAACCATAATCCAAAAAACGCTAAATGGTTTAACCGTGATCGTTTCGTTCTCTCAGCAGGTCATGGATCAATACTTTTATACAGCTTACTTCATTTATCTGGGTACAACGTATCCATGGACGATTTGAAAGCGTTTCGCCAATGGGGCTCAAAAACTCCAGGACACCCAGAAGTACATCATACTGATGGAGTAGAAGCAACTACTGGTCCACTTGGCCAAGGGATTGCAATGGCTGTTGGGATGGCAATGGCTGAGGCACATTTAGCTGCTAAATTTAATAAAGAAGATCTCTCTGTAGTGGATCATTATACGTATGCACTTGTGAGTGACGGTGATTTAATGGAAGGAATCTCCCATGAGGCTGCTTCTTTAGCTGGCCACTTAAGTTTAGGCAAATTAATCGCACTCTATGACTCTAACGATATTTCCTTAGATGGTGATTTAGATAAATCCTTCTCTGAAAATACCGAGCAACGTTTTGAAGCATACGGATGGCAGGTTCTCCGGGTTGAAGATGGAAACGATATCAATGAAATTAGAAAAGCAATAAGAGAAGCTCAAGCCAATAACACACAACCAACTTTAATTGAAATCAAAACTGTAATTGGCTATGGTTCACCAAATAAATCTGCATCTGCTGCATCACATGGTTCACCTCTTGGCTCAGAGGAAACAAAGCTAACAAAAGAATTTTACCGTTGGGAACACGAAGCCTTCCATGTTCCAGAAGAGGTATATGCCGAATTCAACGAAAAAATTGGTAAAAACGGGGAAGAAAAAGAAGCAACATGGAATCAATTAATGGAAGCTTATAATGAAAAATATCCAGAACTTGCAAAAGAGCTTAAACTAGCAATTCAAGATGAACTTCCGGTAGATTGGGAGAAATCTTTACCAGTTTTTGAGGCTGGGCAAGACACACTTGCTACTCGAGCATCTTCTGGTAAAGTTTTAAATGCTATTGCAAAAGCAGTACCTAACTTCTTTGGCGGAAGTGCTGACCTAGCAGGCTCCAACAAGACAATGATAAATGGTGAAGGTGATTTTTCACGGAATACTTACGAAGAAAGAAATATTTGGTTTGGTGTACGTGAACATGCAATGGGAGCTGCTTTAAACGGAATGGCTCTACATGGTGGATTAAAAGTATATGGTGGTACATTCTTTGTCTTTAATGACTATTTACGCCCAGCTATTCGCCTAGCATCAATTATGAAAACACCTGTTACCTATGTATTTACCCATGATTCTATTGCTGTTGGTGAAGATGGCCCAACACATGAACCAATTGAACATTTAGCAGCATTACGTGTTATTCCTGGACTATCCATGATTCGTCCTGCTGATGCTAACGAAACCGCTGCTGCATGGCGTCTAGCATTAGAATCAAAAGATCAACCTACAGCACTCGTTTTAACTAGACAAGACTTACCAACATTGGAATCAACAAAAGAAAATGCCTACGAGGGTGTTAAAAAAGGTGCCTATATCGTTAGTCACTCTGAAAAAGAGACCCCAGATGCACTATTGTTAGCTACTGGATCAGAGGTTCAACTAGCAATTGCTTCCCAGAAAGAATTGAAAGAAAAAGGAATTGATGTACGCGTTGTTAGCATGCCATCATGGGATCGCTTCAATCAACAACATGTAGCATATAAAAATGAAGTTATTCCGCCTCAAGTGAAAGCACGTGTTGCAATCGAAATGGGATCCACTTTTGGCTGGGAACGTTATACAGGTGAACAAGGTACAATTCTTGGAATTGACACTTTCGGAGCATCAGCACCAGGAAATAAAGTAATTGAAGCGTATGGATTTACTGTTGAGAATGTAGTTAAGCATGTTGAATCTGTATTAAACGTGGAAGTTATTTCATAATTTTTTTCACGAATAGGAGATGTTGCAGGATGCAAAATGTAGATGAGTTAAAAAAGTTAGTTGGAGAAGAGGCAGCAAATTTAGTTAAAGACGGCATGAAAGTCGGCCTAGGATCTGGATCTACAGTGTACTGGATGGTGAAAAGATTAGGAGAACGTGTCCAAGATGGACTTAATATTACAGCTATTCCTACTTCCAACACGACAGCCAAGTGGGCAGTCGAATTCGGTGTACCACTTACTGACTTCTCAAAGGTACAGCAATTGGACATAGCAATTGATGGTGCTGATGAAGTAGATAAAAACCTGCAGCTTATTAAAGGTGGCGGTGGAGCATTACTGCGCGAAAAAGTCGTTGCAGCTGCTGCAAAAGAGTTTATTGTTATTGTTGACGAATCTAAACTTGTATCTCATCTGGGAGCATTTCCGCTAGCTGTAGAGGTAACGCCGTTCGGTTGGGAAATAACTTCAGTGAGTATTGCTGATCTAGGAGGCACACCAACATTACGCCATAAAGATGGGGAAGTCTTTGTTACCGACAATGGCAACTACATTCTTGACTGCTCTTTTAATCAAATTCTTGACCCAGAAGCATTACAAAAGGACTTGAAAATGCTTGTAGGTGTTGTTGAAACAGGTCTATTTGTAGGGATGGCTGATAAAGTTATTGTTGGAAAAGCGGACGGTGTTTCTAGTATAACTAAATAATCTATATGTACTTGCAATAAGTGAAAGCAGTGAATGATTTTTTCATTCACTGCTTTTTTATGTCTACTGCACTTATTCTATTAAATTATACTTTTAATCTTTCAAAAGCATTCACTGCCGCCTCAGCTACCTGAACATCGTGTTCTACAGAGCTGCCACTTACGCCCACAGCACCTATAACCTGTTCATTTTCGACTAATGGAATTCCTCCACCGAAGAGAACAATTCGCCCGTTATTAGTCGTGTTTAAACCATAAAGCTCAGCATTAGGAACAGTAGCTTCAGCTAAATTTGATGTTGGCATTTTTAATGCAACAGAAGTCCATGCTTTATTTTGCGCTATGTCAACACTAGCTAACCATGCGTCATCCATACGATGTACTGCGATTAGATTTCCACCCTCATCAACAACGGATATAACCATTGAAACTCCAACATTCGCTGCTTCTTGCTCAGCACCTTCAATTAGTTTCTTCGCCAATTCAAGATTCATTTTGGTCAACTTCAATTCCTCCCTGATATTATAAACTCTTGTGATAGGAACTAAATTTTAAGCATATCGCGCGATTGCAGTTTCATTCTACATTAAACCAAAATGCTAAACAAGTTTCAATTATTAGAAATAAACAAATAAACGAATGTACCTAAAAAAATCTGTCAACAGGTAAAAAGACTTGATTCAAGTACGATTAACCTCCTGCTTATCTCATAAAAACCTCAACAAAACTAGAATGAATCATAATCCCTTCTTCCCTCAAGGCAGCAACAACTGCACCTCCAACAGGCTCCATTTTAGGTACAGTGAGCATTGGTTCCAATTGATGTTGACAAATTTCTTCTTCGATTATTGCTTCGAAAAGGTCAAGTCGATTATAAATTCCACCCGTTAGCACAACCTGAACTTTATCCTTTTTTGAAAATTGCTTTGTTTGTAAACAAGCAATGGACTTTCCGATATGTACAGCATTTTTTCGAATGATTTCTTGAGCAACCGGATCACCAGTATCAGCAGCTCTCATTACAAGTTTGCTTAAAGATGCGACACGTTGCTTCTGGTTCTTTCCCTGATATACAGAATAGATAATATCAGGTAGTGCAGTCGCTTGAAAGTATTCAAGAAGTAAACTACAGATTGTTGTTGGCTTCCCTAATCCATCATGAGCTAAGAAAGCCGCCTCTAAAGCATCACGACCAAGCGCAAAACCACTCCCCATCTCTCCAATTAAATAACCCCATCCTCCAACACGATCAGATAAACCGTCATGATTTATACTAAATGTAATAGATCCTGTGCCGGCAATTTGTACAATTCCCGGTTTTCCTAGGGTTCCTGAATAGAGAGCATTAATAGCATCGGTATTTACTGTTACATGCACATGATCAGGTAATAAGTCGGTAAGTAACTTTTGCACCATCTCTTTCGTTGTTGGATGGCCAACACCTGACATCCCTGCAAATACATGTTTTAATTGGGAAAAGCAAGAATTACACTGTTGTTTTAATAAAGTAACTAGATTCTCCAACTCTTTTTTCAAATCCAATTTCTCTACACTATTCGGGTTGGTCGGACCTACTGTTGCTTCGGCAATTATTTCTCCATTGGACTTTGCTATGACGCCCTTCGTTTTTGTGCCACCACCATCAATTCCTAAAACGTACATAATAACTAGCCTCCACCACTGTTTATTAGGTTGATTATCTATTAGATTATATGTTAGGGAAAAATTGATTATTAGTTAGATTCGAGTTGGTTTTGAATATGGAGGAAAGGCGGTGTTCTATAAAAAATACATGGATTATGCCCTTTAAGAAAAGAATTTACAATTTGGATGATGAAGCTACCATAAAAAATCTCGTTTAGGTGCTAATTCAATACAATGAAACTACTGTAATCCATAAAAAGGAAGCTAATTATCTAATCTACTTAGACTTTTAGCTTCTTTTTTATGTAGAAAAAAAACTCCCCCTTGAAGGAAATCTACGGTCATATCAATTTATATAAATAATACTCATTAACCGGCTTACCGTTTATCATCAAGGAATTCACTTTCTCCCCCTCTAAAACGAACCCCATTTTTCGGTATAAATTAAATGCTTTTATGTTGTCTTTTATAACTGTTAGTTCTAATCTTGATATTCCTCTGCTCTTTGCCCACTCAAATATCTGATGAAATAATTTCGTAGCTATCCCCTGTCCTTGATATGCTTCATGAACACCTAAAAAAAGGTGTGCAGAATGCTGATTTCTTTTCAGCGTGCCACCTGTTGCTCCAATCAGTCCAATCAATTTGTTATCATCATCTTCAGCTACAAAAAAAGCTGTATTTTTTTCAGTTAGGATTCGTTCGATTGATATTCGTTGCTGCTCGACAGTTGTATCTCGCTCTCCTGGTTCATATAACATAAAGCCAGACGCATCAATTTCTTTACTAAGCTCTAATAAATTTTCTGCATCACTTTCCGCAATTGCTCTAATGATCATCCCTGTCCCTCCTATGTTTCTGACATTCTACCATGGATAGCGTGATTACACCCATTTGATTCTAAACTTCTGGTTGCCCTTAATCCATGGAAGCAATGGTAAATCATCGTCAATGACTTTTCCAAGCACATTTACTTTTTCATCAGCTGGTAAATCGGCTAATGTGATTTGAATTTCTCCCTGATAGCGCATATATTTTTCATTATCGATCGTAACGGATCCAATCAACCGCTCGACACAGTTGCGGGGTTGAACAACTGATTCTCCAAATTGTGCATAGCCTCTCGATTCAACTGCACGAATACAGTCTCTCGCATTATCTGCTCGATTGGTGAACGGACTCGCTGATTTATTAAGTATTTCAATATCTGTCAGTTTATTAGGGGTAGCCCGTACTACTATTTCATTTTGCTTGTAGACACGAAATTGTTCCAGTGAAGCATCACTTATTTCAACATCACCAACTACAATTTTATCTAGCTCAGCCAGTTTTTCTAATTCCAAAAAAGCAGCAAACGGGGAAAGCTTGCGATGCTGTTCCAAGGTTGGCAATTTTTCATATAACGGTCCCCTTAATCGCTTGTCCCCAGGAATGAATGCCATTACAGTTATCCCTGCTGATTTTAATAGCCTATTTTTTTGGATAAAATCACTTAGCCCAAGTCCGGTTTCTGGTCGTGGGTAATAATTATGCCAAGCTTCAACTGCCTCAGCATTGAGCCCTTTTGCTTTCATATCGTTTAACGAATCCGCTGTAATGGTGCTTGCATTTAATGCGATTCGCATTTTGTGAGACAAATCAATAATCGTTTGCTCGTCCACACCATAATCGATTCGAAGGCCTGAAAGCCCCCAACTCAGTAATTCATCAGCATTTTCCCAATTAAATCCTAATGCCTGTAATGAATTCGGTGAAATATCTGCCATCAATTCCATATCTAACTCAGTAGCTACTTTTCCAAGTGCCTGAAGCTGATCCTTATAGATCGAGTGATCGTCCTCAGGAATATGGAGCGATGTAAAAATCGACTGAAATCCGCTTTCCTTCATCTTACGAATATAGGGAGTCTGTTGTTCAATTGACCCATTCCCTAGATAAACAGAAATTCCTAACACACTGATTCCCTCCATTTAATTATGATGTACAAAAGCGCAAGCGCCCGGGTAACGACGTACGGACTGGACTGATCCGGAGGAGATAAAGGAAACACGGCGACCGCAGGGAGCCGATGTTGACTTATCGTACGGAGGTGAGGGAAGTCTCGCTAGTCGTTGGGCGCTGGAGCTGGACGTGGCTGTTTAGGTAACCACGTTATCCACAGCATTCAAATTTTATTGTTTCCTGATGATGTAAGCAAAGATAGGAGGTTAAAGCAACCTCCTATTCTTAATATCTATTAAATTCCATCTGCCATGCTTTCCTTAAAGCCAAATGCATACGTAAATAGGAATCCAAACGCATACGAAATGACGAGTCCAAGAAAATAACTTAAATATTGTCCATTTGTTATGAGTGGAATTAGAGATAAACCAGAAACGCCAATTCCTGATGATGCTGTACTCATAACTGCTTGGAATGCTCCACCAACGGAAGCTCCCAGACAAGCTGTTAAAAACGGTCTTCCTAGTGGTAATGTTACTCCATACATTAACGGTTCGCCAATTCCCAGAAACCCTACTGGAGCACTCCCTTTGATAATATTTCGCAGACGCGTATTCTTTGTTTTTACAAAAATCGCAATCGCTGCACCAACTTGTCCAGCTCCACCCATTGCTAAGATTGTTAACAAGGCAGTCTCATTATATACATTAATTAACTCAAGGTGAATCGGTGTTAAACCGTGGTGTAAACCAACCATAACTAATGGTAGGAAAAATCCAGCTAGAACTGCTCCTGCTATCGCTCCACCTGTATCAATTAAAGCAGTAAGTCCCATCGTAATACCGTCTGACAGGATACCAGCTACTGGCATAACAGCGTATAAGGATGCAAATCCGACAACGAGTAATGTGATTAGAGGGGTAAAAATAATATCTACTGCATCCCACATTACTTTACGAACGTTTTTCTCAATAAATGTCATTAACCAAGCTGCAAAAATAACACCGAATAAGCCGCCTCTGCCAGGGGTTAACGCTTCACCATAAATCGTAATATCTGCGAGAAGCGGACTAAATAGGAACATACCTGCAATTGCGCCCAATACAGGCGTTCCACCAAATTCCTTTGCTGTATTCCAACCAACTAATATTCCTAACGAAGCAAAGACAACGCTTCCAAGCAAGAGTAAAATTTGCATCCATGTCTGTTCCCTATCTACACCTGCGTTTACTGCAAAGTTAGCTGCTCCATTAATGATCCCTGAAGCAACCAAACCTGGAATAAGTGGAATAAAAATATTCCCGAGCTTACGTAAAAAGTTTTTAAATGGTGTTCGATTCTTCGCTTTGAGTGTTTGTTTATCAAGCGCTGCTTTTTCTTCAAATGTTAAATCATCTGATGTTGCATCTTCTCCGATACCGTATCCGGTTAGTTGACTCATCTCCGTTGCAACTTTATTTACGGTTCCAGGTCCAATAACGACCTGTAACGTTTCATCCTCAACAACGCCCATCACACCATCTACACGCTTTAAGTCAGTCATATTCACTTTGGAATCGTCCTTTAATGACAAACGTAACCTTGTCATACAATGAGCGACTCGCTGAATATTGTCCTTTCCACCAACATGTTCTAAAATATCCGTGGCCATTTTTTGTTCTTTCTTCATGATTGACCCCTCCCTTTCTATTTAGCTAATGCGCGTCGAACAAACCCGTCAGAGCTCTTAAGCTTGTTAATAGCATCTTCATAGGAGCATTGCAATAAAATCATAACGATTGCTATCTTCACCTGATGCTTCGATTTCTCAAAATAAGAGGCTGCAGTTTCATAATCAACACCAGTAACTTCCATAATATTTCGTTTGGACCTTTCTTCTAATTTCTCATTCGTCGGCTTTAAATCTACCATAAAGTTTTGATATACTTTACCAATTCCCACCATCGATGCTGTTGAAATCATATTCAAGACCATTTTCTGAGAAGTTCCAGCCTTTAATCTAGTAGAACCAGTTAGTACCTCAGATCCTGTTAGAAGTTCAATCGCCACCGAAGCGTATTGACTCATTACTGCGTCTTTATTACAGTATATACTTACTGTACTCGCTTTTTTCGAATTCGCATATTGTAATGCTCCGATAACATAAGGAGTACGACCGCTTGCAGCAATTCCAATTACCGTATCATTTTCGGACAGCTGAATGCTCTTTAAATCGTTTGCTCCAAGCTCTGGATCATCTTCTGCTCCCTCGGCAGCCTCATAGAGCGCTTTCATTCCACCCGCAATAATTCCTTGCACCATCTCTGGAGACGTACCAAATGTAGGAACACATTCTACAGCATCTAAAATTCCTAATCTACCACTTGTACCAGCTCCAACATAGATAAGTCTTCCGTTTTTCTTAAATGATTCTATTGCATATTGCGTAGCTTTCTCAATTTGTGGAAGTTGTTCCTTAATCGCTGTTAAAACCTGTTGATCTTCTTTATTCATCGTGCGCAAAATATCCATCGTACTCATTTCATCTAAATGCATCGTGTGTTGATTTCGCGCTTCGGTTGTTAATTTTTCAAGCATAATTTCAGCCTCCTCTACTTTCTTACACCTCTATTTTACCTATTTATGAAATTAAAAGTCAATATAAATTATAAATAATATGAAATTAAATTTCATATTAGGTAAAAAAAGAAGCTATCTTCTTAATTTCACGACATGATCTCTCGCTTCTTGATATTCGTCCAGCACATTCTCACCAATGCTATTAAAAATACTGATGTATAAACTATCTATAATTGTCAGCTGGGTCATTCTTGATGTAATGCTGCCAATCCGAAAGTCCTGCTCTACATTTGGTGTAGCTAATCGAATATCTGCTTCTTTATACAGTGGTGACTTGTTTATATTTGTAATTGCTATCACCTTGGCTCCTTTTTTTTGCGACAATCGTGCTAGGTCCAGAACATCTTTCGTCCTTCCTGACATACTAATCGCAACAAAGACATCTTCACTATTAAAATGCGGCACCTTTGATAGCATGTAATGAAAGTCTAAATTAAACTCCACTTGAAATCCGAGCTTCGTAAATTTGTATAATGCATCCATCGCAGCAATCGACGATCCTCCGACACCATAAAAAATAATTTTTCGCGCATTTTTTAATACGTTGACTGCATCTTCTAGCTCTTTTTTATCTAAGGATTCCATTATCAGCTCAATCGCATTCTTGTTCACATGGACAACTTTCTGGAACATTTCGTATGGGGAATCTTTTTTCTGCAAAATTGAAAAGTCAGTGATATATCCATCCTTTACAGCTAATTCCTGTGCTAAGGAAATTTTAAATGTCTTAAAGCTTCCTATTCCAATTGTTTTCGCAAAGCGAATAACACTTGCTTCACTTACATCTGCCTTATTCGCCAATTCCTTCGTTGTCATGTTTGGAATTAGCTCTGCGTGATTTAATATGTACGTAGAAATTTTCTTCTCCGTTTTGGAAAATTGGTGAAGCCGTTCGTTAATTCTAGCTAGTAATGTGGTTGCCATGTCAACTTCTCCTGTTCTAATCCTTTATGTTCATTAGTATAGCAAAAATTAAATAGGTGTTCTAATTTAAAATCAAAATATGTTAGCGACGGGTGGTGCTGTTTTCTACGGATGTGTCTTAGCTGCGAGGGATGGCGTCTTATTTTTAATAATGGTGTCTTAGTTACGGAGGATGGCGTCTTATTTTTGAGAATGGTGTCTTAGATACGAGGGATGGCGTCTTATTTTTAATAATGGTGTCTTAGTTACGGAGGATGGCGTCTTATTTTTGAAAATGGTGCCTTAGCTGCGAGGGATAGTGTCTTATTTTTGAGAATGGTGTCTTAGCTGCGAGGGATAGTGTCTTATTTTTGAGAATGGTGTCTTAGCTGCGAGGGATGGCGTCTTATTTTTAATAAAAGTAGTCTTGGCGAGGGGAGTAGAAAAGAGACACGTGCACCCACGTGTCTCTTAAGCTTATAATTCCTTCATCACTGCTGCAATCAACGGGTGGGTATCCAGTTCCGAAACAGTTTGTAGCGTTTTTTCATAGCCTTGCTCAGCGATCATTTGCTGTAATTTCACTGCTTCTTCATCTTGTTCATTTTTGTATTGTAATGCAGCTACAATTACCTGGACGAGATAGGTTGGTACCTTGTCTGTTACATCCATATACAAGCTTGCTGGACGAATGATCCGATCACGTGGTCCTAGCTTGCGAATTGGGCCACGTCCAACTCGTGTTACTTCGTCTGATATATATGGATTCATAAAGCGACCGATAATTGTATCGATATAGTTTTGATGTTCGGTGCGGTCAAAATGATAGGTTTGAATCAGCGCTTCACCAGACTCATTTAAAGCACCCCTAATGATTTCCTGTACTTTTTCATCATGCATTGCTTCATTGATGGTTGCGTATCCTAAGGAACGACCAATATAGGCAGGCACGACATGTCCAGTGTTTACCGTAAATAATTTCCGTTCAATGTATGGCGTTAGATCCTCGACATATGTGACACCATCAATTGCAGGTACCTCACCTTTAAATGCTGGTTTTTCAACAACCCATTCATAGTATGGTTCAACAGAGACTAATAATGGGTCTTCATTTACTTGGTTAGGGACAATCCGGTCTACTGCTGCATTTGGAAATCCAAACACTTTATCAAACTGTTGTTGTTCATCTGCTGTTACTTGTTTGTAAATATGTTCTTTAAGCAGAGCACTCCCGCCGACCATATTTTCACAAGCGATGATATTTAAGGATTTATCATTTGTCTTGATTCGTTTTTGCAAACCTTCTGCAATTAACTTGGCAATGATGGCTAGAATGTTAGGGCCAACTGCAGTTGTAATGAGGTCTGCTTTTCCAATTGCTTCAATTACTTTACCTGGATCTGTAATGCTATTAATTCCGGAAACATTTTTTACTGTTAGCGTTTCACTTTCTTCAGCAGCTAAAACGACATTGTATTGCTGTTTCTCGTTTATTTCATTAATAATGCCCTCATTAACATCGACAAACGTTGTATGATAATCCGCTTGATAAAGCAGGGCGCCAATAAAGCCCCTGCCAATGTTTCCAGCTCCAAAATGTACTGCCAGCATTTAATTCACCTCATCAAAAATGCTTATGATTTCCTCTTCTGTCGTTGCATTAACGATTGTTTGGATATTTTCTTCCTCAGAAAGTACAATCGCAATTTTTGATAGGACCTCCAAATGGTCATCACCTTTACCAGCAATACCAATCAAGATTTTCACCGTGTTTCCGTCACCAAAATCTACACCATCTGGTACAATAACAACTGAAATCCCTGTTTCTTTAACTAATTCCTTTGCATCCTCTGTACCATGTGGAATAGCAACACTATTTCCCATAAATGTTGAAGTCAGCTCTTCACGTTCAAGCATTTTTTCCACATATGCAGGTTCAACATACCCATTATCAACGAGGATCTTACCTGTGAAACGGATTGCTTCCTCTTTGTTAGCTAATTTTGTGTCTAATTGAATGTTATCTTTGCTTAAAATTTCTTTTGCCATGATAAAACTCACTCCTTAAATTAAATCTTTTTCATGTAAAAACTGCTCTAGCTGTTCGGAAAGATACTGTTTTATCCTTGTTTCGTCTCCAGATTCATACAAGGAAATACTTGTCTGATCCTGGATAATCAAACTGCTTAAAAAGCTTAAAATCTCTAGTACTTCCTGATGTATTATTTCTGGTGCCAGCATGACGATTACCGTATCCATTTTCATTTGGTTGCCATCCATCCCGCGGATAGTGAGTGGGTAGGTTAATTTATAAATAGAAAACGTCGGCTTATGAATTGCATTGGATCGTGTATGGTAAAGGGCAATGGACGTAGCTGGAATTCCTAATCCACTTATCTGTTCCCTTAATTGCAGCTTTTTAAATACAATTTCTTCATTTCGTATGATTTTCTTTTCTGCTAACGTTTTACAAGCTAAACGTAATACCGAATCCATTGTTAAATTATCTGTGACATCATAAACTCGAAAGGAATCGAGCAGATTAAGTGTTGTGCGTGAATAGTTTTGCAGTGCTTCCATGCGAACAATAAAATTACTGCTATCTGTGAACACTGGTTGCTCCTTGCGATTCAAACGAACCGTAAGTTTTCTTTTCTTTATTTCCTTTTTCACCTGATGAATCTCAGATTGAGTAAGCATAGGAGAAATTAGTAAATAACCGTGGTCAAATTCTTTTAATGGAATCGTGGACACAATAACATGATAAGCTTCCACATCCAATTTATTTAAGTCAAAAATTGATGCATTTTCAACATGCTTAATCTCTGGTATACGTTGCACCAGCTTTGTTGCTAGCATCTTTGAAGTACCGATTCCACTCGAACAGATGACTAACGCTTGTAAGTCTACTGCTTTTTCATTGTTTAACAATGCCGCTGCAAAATGAAGGACAAGATAACCAATTTCGTCATCTGGAAATTCCATATTCGGAAACGTATCCTCAACAGCTGTTGCAATCATATGAAATAACTCATCGTAGTCCTGTTTGATTTCCTGAATCATTGGATTTTTTATTGTCATCCCTTGCTTTAGCCGGTAAATGGATGGTTTCAAATGAGCTACTAAATCATTTAGCAACTGCTTATTGTTCATCAAAGGTACATTGATATGCGAACTAACAGAGCGAATTAATTGATTTGCTAAAAAAACGATGTCCTCATCAGGATACATATGAATATAATTCGAATCAAAGCGCAATTTAGCACCCATTAAATGCATCGTTATATAGCCAATTTCATCATCTGGGATGTCCATTCCAAGGGGGGATTCTAAATCACGTATCATTTTTTCGGCAATGCGATATTCCTTTGTACCTTCCATTTGCTTTAGCTGTGCTTGGTCAAATTGGATCGTATCACCCTTTTGCAGTCGCTCAATCGCTAACGCTAAATGAACGACCAAGCCAATCAATGCACTATCTGCTAATTCATATGGCAATTCTTCTCTGGCCTGTTCTACCCTTTGTCGAATTACAATTAAATGCTCTGGATTGACTAACCCCAACAGTCTATTGGATATTGCAGAAAACTGATCCTGTGCATTCTTTTGAATATTATCCTTGATCAATGTCACGAATTCGAATGGATCAATATGCTTTGAAATGAGATCACTTAATGCAGCACGTTTATTTGCTTCTTCCCCTGCAATTTCAACTCCATACCCTCTTTTTCGAATTATAATAAGACGATAGGCTGCTATTTCTTTCTCTAATTGATCAAGATCATGGCTTATCGTTGCTTCTGTTACTTTTAATTCAGCGCTTAGGGTGAACAGCTTAATTGGTTCCTTCATTTCAAGAAGGGTAGCCAAAATAATCGATTGTCTTTCTTCTGGTGTGAAGTCAATAACAGTTACATTCGTTAATGCTTGACGGAGTTGTTTCCGATCCTGCTCCATACCAACTAACCGAAGGCCAACACCAGATTTTTTTTCTAACTTTAAGTTGTAGAGATTCGTAATTTCTTCTGTATTTTTTAAATCACGATGAATGGTTCGTGCACTTACTTCTAATTCCTTGGCAATTTCTTTTACAGTTATACCATCAGGATTTCCCAATAGAATTTCAAAGATTTTACGCTCACGACTAGAAATGTTCAGAACCATTCACCACCTTATCTTACTTTTTTAGACGTTCTACTAGCTCGTCATATCTTGGACTATTTAAGAAATTTTCTACGGATATATGTTCAGCTGCTGGAACCTTCGCTTTTGCACGATCCGTTAAATCCTTATGCGTAACAACGATATCTGCATCATCTGGAATATCATTAATCGCTTTATTCGTCACAAAAATATCAATATCTGCTTTTTTAAATTTATTTTTCAATAAGGAAGCACCCATTGCACTGGAGCCCATTCCAGCATCACAAGCAAAAATAATTCTGTCCACATCTTCTGCCTGCTTGCTTTCATCAGCTGCTTCTTCAGCCTGCTCTTCTGCAGTTTGATTCAATGATCCAGCAACAGAACTTTTCTTCCCTTTCATCGCTTCCATTTTGCTTGTAGCTTCAGAAAGATCCTTCTCACTGTCTTTGCTTGTTCTCAAAATGATAGCAGCAATAACAAATGAAACCGCAGCTGCAATAATCACACCGAGAATAACTCCAACGTAGCTATCTTGTGCTGTCATCGCCAATACGGCAAAAATACTACCTGGTGAAGCAGGAGCTCTTAGTCCTACATCAAATAGTTGGAAAGTAAACACACCACTAACCCCACCAGCGATAGCTGCTAAAATTAATGCTGGCTTCATCAACACATACGGGAAGTAAATCTCATGAATCCCACCAAAGAATTGAATAATTGCCGCACCAGAAGCAGAGCTTTTTGAGGCACCTTTTCCAAAGATCATAAAGGCAAGCAGGATACCTAAACCAGGTCCTGGATTCGCTTCCAATAAGAATAGAATTGATTTCCCAAATTGTGAGGCTTGATCCGCTCCAATTGGACTTAAAATTCCATGATTGATTGCATTATTTAAAAATAGTATTTTCGCTGGTTCAATAATGATATTTGCCAGTGGCAATAATCCAGCATTGATAATAACTTCAACTCCAGCAGCTAAGGCTTTGTTCAATGCACCTACTACTGGTCCAATTCCAAGTAAAGCTACAATTGCTAAAAGCGCAGCAAGAATCCCTGCTGAGAAGTTGTTATAAAGCATCTCAAATCCTTGACGAACTCGATGCTGCAGTACCTGGTCAATTTTCTTCATTAAATAACCAGCTAACGGACCGACAACCATTGCACCTAAGAACATTGGAATATCTGCTCCAGCAATGACCCCCATCGTCGCAGTAGCACCGACAACTCCACCACGCAAATCATAAACCATACGTCCACCAGTAAAACCAATTAAAAGTGGCAATAAATAATAAAGCATTGGATCAACCAATGTTGCCAAATCTTCATTTGGCAGCCAGCCATCCGGTATAAATAAAGCTGTAATTATTCCCCATGCAATAAAAGCACCAATATTCGGCATAATCATACCGCTTAAATAGCTCCCGAAGCGCTGTACTTTAGCACGGAGTCCTTTTTGTTCAGCCATTTAATATTCTCCTTTCATAATTGCATCATTATTAATCGTAAGCGACTATGGTTGGTTATTCAATCAAAAGAAAGCGACAAATTGGCATAACTATTGTTGACATAATTTAATAAGGTGGGTGGGAATTTAAATCATGCATAAGGAAAGAGCTTGAATTAACACCTCTTTTCAAGCTTGATTTTTCTTTTCTTACTGTACCCTGTTTATTTCTATCTTAATCACGAATTATAATGAGAGTTCAGATGCTAGTTGGTGGAGTTATTGGGGGTTGGATGGTGCCTTAGGTGCGAGGGATGGTGCCTTAGGTGCGAGGGATGGTGCCTTAGTTTTGAGAATGGTGTCTTAACTGCACGGGATGGTGCCTTAGTTTTGCGAATGGTGTCTTAGCTGCACGGGATGGTGCCTTAGTTTTGCGAATGGTGTCTTAGCTGCATGGGATGGTGCCTTAGTTTTGCGAATGGTGTCTTAGCTGCACGGGATGGTGCCTTAGTTTTGCGAATGGTGTCTTAGCTGCACGGGATGGTGCCTTAGTTTTACGAATGGTGTCTTAGTTGCACGGAATGGTGCCATTCCCAACCTGGATGGTGCTAGTAAAAAAGTAAAAGCGCTCAATACGAGCGCTTGTTGGAATAGTTATTTACCTTCTGCAACAGTCAATGCTGCTTCATCAACAATAACTGTTACGTTATCATGCTGTTTCAAAATAGAAGCTGGGAAGTCTTCAGACACTTCGCCATTTAGCAATTTTGCCATTGCATCTGCTTTTGCTTCACCTGAAACAAGCAGAAGAATCTCTTTACTGTTCATGATTGTTTCAATTCCCATTGAAACCGCCTGTGTTGGCACTTCATCAATGGAGTTGAAGAATCGTGCATTCGCCTGAATGGTAGACTGATCTAGGTCAACAACATGTGTTTTACTAGAGAAGGGAGTTCCTGGTTCATTAAAACCAATATGGCCATTGCCACCAATTCCCAATACTTGAACATCTACTCCACCTGCTTGTTCAATTGCACGTTCATGTTCTACACATTCTTTCTCCAAGTCTGAAGCTACACCATTTGGAACGTGAACATGATCCATTGCAATATCTACATGACGAAATAGCTTTTCCTTCATAAAATAATAATAGCTATTTGAATCATCTTTATCTAATCCGACATACTCATCTAAATTAAAAGTAGTTACATTTTTAAAAGATACTTCGCCTTGATCATATTTTTTTATAATTCGTTGATAGAGACCCTCTGGTGTTGAACCAGTTGCTAGACCAAGAACCGGATTCTCTAAGGTATTGATACGATTTACGATAAGTTCAGTTGCTTTTTCGCTCATCTCATCGTAGTTTTTTACTTTGATAACGTTCACTTTCCAATCTCCTCCAAATGAAAAACTTCTACAAATCTTGTCAAATTTTGTATACACCTTGATAATAACACGAATTATTTACAAAGTGTTTATTGGAATGAAATTTCCCCTCGGCAAATGGTAAATTTTATATTAAGTTCATCATCTACCAACAAAATATCGGCGTCTTTCCCAAGTGAAATGCTGCCTTTTCGGTCGTAAATGCCAATTTGTTTTGCTGGGTTAACGGAAGCCATCTTAACAATGTCACGAATAGAGACACCGTTTAGCTTCAACATTTGCTTCGCACCTTCATGCATCTTCAAAATACTCCCAGCTAGTGTTCCATCTTCTAATACAGCTTTCCCATTTTCTACTTTAACAGGTTGACCGCCAAGCTCATAATCGCCATCTGGTAGTCCTTTAGCACGCATCGCATCCGTGATTAAAATAATCCGCTCACTACCCATATTATTATAAATCAATTGCAGCATTTCAGGAGCAACATGAATTCCATCAGCGATTAGCTCTGCACGTAATTCCTTCAATTGAAATGCGGCACCGACCGCGCCAATATCACGGTGATGAATACCATTCATTGCATTACATAGATGTGTTAGCTGGCTCACCCCTTGTGCCACTGCTTTCTCAATTCCAGCAAATCCACAGTCTGTATGCCCTGCCGATACATTAACTCCAGATTCTGCTAGACTGTTAATAAATTGACCATTCTCATCATGCTCTGGAGCCATCGTAACTGTTTTGATTTTTCCAGCCGATTGCGTTTGCCATTTCTTAAATTGCTGCAAGTCCGGTTTAATAATATACTCTCTTGGTTGCGCGCCTGCCTTTGTTTTTTCCACAAAAGGGCCTTCTAAATGGACTCCAACCAGTTCTGCCTGTCCTGGTTTGTTTGAATAATGGGCAGCATTTTCTAAGGCTTTAGAAATATTGTCGTGTGATTGTGTAATCGTCGTTGCGAGAAAGCTCGTCGTTCCTTCCATTGGTAAAAGCGATGCAATTTTATCCAGTGCCTCTTCCGTTGCATCCATCGTGTCCGCACCATTTGCACCATGAATATGTCCATCGATGAAACCTGGGATGGCGTTTAGGCCAGTTGCATCGATGATGTGAGCGTTTTGGTCAAGGTCATGCGGCAGATCATTACCTTCATGAATAGACTGAACACGGTTATTTTCGATATAAATTCCACTATTTGGAATCGTCTTATCTTCCAAATAGATCTTCACATTCTTAATAAACATTGACCAAGTTCCTTCTATCATTCGCTTCCCCTCCACCTATTTCTACTACACATTTATTTATCTTCAGCTGTAATGATAACCGTCTCTTTTGCTTTAGCTATTTTTTCAGATGTAAAGCGATACGTTTTATTACCTTCCGCACTATTTGTAATTACGATTGGTGTGATTGTGTCCGATGCATGCTCACCAATATATTCCAAATCTACTTCCATTAAAAGCTGGCCAGCTGATACTTCTTCCCCTACATTTACTTTTGATGCAAATCCTTCTCCTTTTAACCCAACTGTCTCCAGTCCGATATGGATAAGAATCTCAACCCCACCATCCGTAACAATTCCAATCGCATGTTTTGTCTCAGCAAGCTGAACAATCTTACCGTTAACAGGGGAATAAACCATTCCTTCTTCCGGAACAATTGCAATTCCTTCTCCCATCATTTTTTGGTTAAAGACAGGATCAGGAACTTCTTCTATAGGTACGATTTTTCCATTTAATGGTGCAACTATATTTTCTTCCTTTTTTTGCTTAAACAGTTTTTTAAACATAGTTAAATTCCTTCCTATATTAGTTAATCACTATCTTCTATTAAAGCATATCTTTGATTTCATGAACAAATCGACTTGTAATGTCTTTCGGTCTTGTAATTGCCCCACCCACAACGGTAGCATATACTCCCAATTCAAAGGATTTCTTCAACATATCTGGTGTTATAATATTTCCTTCAGCAATTACTGGTTTTTCCACTGCTTGCAATACTTCTTTTAAAAAGGCAAAATCTTGATCATATAATTTCTTACCCTTTGTATGATTTGTATAACCATGCAATGTTGTTCCAATGTAATCAAAGCCTAGTTTTTCAGCAATAATTGCTTCCTCAATGGTTGATATATCCGCCATTAATTCAACATCCGGCGCCTGCTCTCTCGCATAGTTAACCAATTCTTCTAATGACTCTTTTGGTCTTTCACTAATGGTCGCGTCCATCGCAATAACTTCACAGCCACTTTCAATTAATTCGTCTACTTCTTTACTTGTTGCAGTAATATAGACATCTGACCCCTGATAGTCCCGCTTTACAATTCCAATAATAGGAAGCGAGACTTCTTTCTTTATCTCGATAATATCTTCTTTTGAATTAGCTCGAATTCCTTTTGCTCCACCTTGAGCAGCAGCAAGCGCCATCTTGCTCATGATAAAGGATGAATGAAGTGGTTCATCTTCTAGTGCTTGACACGATACAATTAAATTGTTTGGTAATTTCAAAACGTTCAACTCCTATTATTTCTCTAATTCTTCTTCAATTTCATTTTTTATAACTGATACCTGAGGTCCGTAAATTACCTGTACTCCTTCACCTTTAACAATAACACCTTTACTGCCTGTTTGTTGTAAAGCAGCTTCATTTACCATTTCCCCATCTTTAACCGTGACACGCAATCTTGTTGCACAATTATCAACATCAACCAGGTTATCTCTTCCACCTAATGCTTGGATAATTGCGAGTGGTCGTTCTTCACCAGAACCTTGAGCTGTTTGAACAGTAGTATCATTTTCTGCTTTCTTATCTTCACGTCCAGGCGTTTTAAAGTTAAATTTCTTAATTAAGAATGTGAATGTAAAGAAATATAAGAAGAACCAAATGATTCCGATTGGGATAACGTACATCCAGTTCGTTAGTGCCTGCCCTTGTAATACTCCAAATAAGATGAAGTCAATAAATCCTCCAGAGAATGTTTGCCCAATTGTTATTTGGAAAATGTGAGCTAGCATAAATGCCAAACCATCAAAAATTGCATGCATGACATAGAGTAATGGAGCAATAAACAAGAATGAGAATTCCAATGGCTCTGTAATCCCAGTTAAAAAGGAAGTTAACGCAGCAGATAACATTAATCCTCCAACAATCTTCTTATTCTCAGGCTTCGCAGTACGATAAATGGCATAAGCTGCACCTAATAAACCAAACATCATCGTAATAAATCGTCCAGACATAAAACGTGATGTACCTTCGAAGAATTTTGTCGTTGTTGGATCACCTAACTGTGCAAAGAATATATTTTGTGTTCCTTGTATTAATTGCCCACCAATTTCTAAAGCTCCCCCTAGGCCTGTTTGCCAGAAAGGTAGGTAGAAAATGTGATGCAAACCAAATGGTCCTAACATACGCAGGATGAATCCATAGAAAAATGTACCGATATAACCGGTTGCATTAACGATATCACCAAAGTTAAAAATGACATTTTGAACCATTGGCCATACATAATACATAACTGTTCCGAGTATGATCGCAGCAAAAGAAGTTATAATTGGTACAAACCGCGATCCTCCAAAGAACCCTAAGAATTGTGGCAACTCAATTTTATTAAATCGGTTATGCAGTAAACCTGCCATAATCCCAACAATAATCCCACCAAAAACGCCAGATTCTAATGTTTGAATTCCTAACGTAACACCTTGTCCAACTGCAGAAAGACTATCTGCTGCAAGGCTATCTGTAATAATTAAAATAGCATTTATCGTTGCATTCATTACTAAATAACCAATTAAAGCAGCTAAGCCAGCTGTACCTTTATCTGATCTGGCTAGCCCAATGGCAACCCCAACTGCAAATATTACTGGTAAATTTGCAAACACAATATTACCAGCGGAACTCATTATCGTAAAAATCGCTTGGAGCAGGAATTGGTCCAAGATTGGATACGCATTAACTGTATTTGGATTGGATAAAGCGCCCCCTATTCCTAACAAAAGACCTGCAGCAGGTAGTATAGCAATAGGTAACATAAACGATTTTCCAAATTGCTGCGCTTTACCGAAAAACTTTTTCATAAATACTACACCTCCAGAAAATTATTTTCATAAAAATATTAACAAACGCTTTCATCTATGTCAATATAATATTTGGTGGTATGATAAAATTAATTAGAATTAAGAAAGGAGATGAATCCGGTGAATTTTAAGAATAGGATTCAAAAATATAATTCTTCATTGACCGATAATGATAAAAAAATAACCAAATATTTACTCGCCAATAAAGCTTCCATACGTGATAAAACCATTATCGACTTATCTGAAGAAATTCAAGTATCTCCAGCTAGTATAACCAGGTTTTGCAAAAAAATTGATTTCAACACATTCCAGCAAATGAAATTTTCCTTAATTGGAAGCAGTACAGAAAATAAGAAAAATGATGAAACATTCGAAACAGTTTACAACTATTACCAAACAATAATCAAATCTACTCAACAGTTTTTCAGTGAAGAACAAACGAGTAAAATTGTAAATCTCATTTTAAACACGAATAAAATCCTGTTTTGTGGCATTGGCAACTCCGGATTGGTTGCTCATGAGTTTAACAGCAGAATATACAGAATGGGGATCGCTTCGGAATCTGTCACGGATGCACATGATTTATTAATGAAAAGTAGCCTCCTTCAAGAAAATGATTTGCTCGTTTGTTTCTCTAATACCGGTAAAACGAAACCGGTTATTGACTCTGCTAAAATAGCAAAAGCCAATAAGACTACCGTTATTGTCGTAACCAATTTTGAGCAAACAGCTTTAACGGAGCTTGCAGACGAGGTTGTTCTCATATCAAGCTATAAATACATTGATGATACGAGGTTTATTAATTCTCAATTACCAGGATTATTTTTACTTGATTTATTAACCTATAAATTGCTAAACCATGAAAAATTAATGCATGCTCGCAATAAAACACTAGAAGCTATTCATAAATATAGTTAATCAAAAGGCTAGCAGTTCAGATGAACACTAGCCTTTTGTATTTGGATATCAGTTATTATTCATGAAACTCTTTACTTCTTCTTTATTTTAGAATAGTAATACTCCATTGAATAGCTATCCTAAACGAAACTATTTCTGTAATAAATTTATATAGTTGTCTATACTTTTGTATATGTATACAAGCTATCAGCTATTTGTTAAAATGAAGAAATTAGACAAATTCAGAGTTAATCATCTATTAGGAAAAGGGGCTTACCAATGATTGACAAAAATTCACCAATACCTATTTATTTTCAATTAGAAGGGGAAATTAGAAATTTAATTCAATCTAAACAGTTGCAGCCAGGAGATTTGTTACCTTCTGAACGTGAATATGCGGAGAAATATGACATAAGCAGAATGACTGTAAGGCAAGCCATCAATAATCTTGTAACAGAAGGGCTTATCTACCGGCAGAAAGGAAAAGGAACTTTCATAGCAGAAAAGAAAATTGAACAGGATTTATCTGGTTTGTCCAGTTTTAGTGAAGATATGAAAAGCCGTGGTCTCACTCCCTCCAATAAATTATTAAGCTTGAATAGCATTTCCCCAAATGATAAAATCGCATCCATTCTAAAAATAAACCTCTCCGATACGGTTTATGAGATGAAACGCATCCGCTTAGCTAACAATGAACCAATGGCATTAGAAACGATTTATACACCGAAAAAACTAGTTGGAAATATACAAGATGCAGATATAGAGCACTCCTTTTATCGTTACTTAGAGCAGGAACTTCAATTAGAAATAGCATTCGGGCAACAAACGATTGAGTCAGCGCTCGCGACAAAAGAGGAGATTGAAAATTTAAAGATTAAGAAGGGTGATCCTATTCTACTCATGGAGCGAACAACTTATTTAAAGGATCAACTAGACACACCCATTGAATATGTCAAATCAGCATATCGCTCCGATAAGTACATATTTAAAATGCAAATGAAACGGGAGTAATACGGTGCTGCACTTTGTAGCAGTGCCGTATTAGTTTATAAGTTAGCAAGTAATTTACTGTACGAGACATACTAATAACCCTAACATTAAAGAGGCTAGTGTCCATGAACGACACTAGCCCCTTTATTTATTTTTCATCATGTAATTTTTTCACTTCATCAGCAACAAATTGGACTTGTGTACCGACAATAACTTGAATACTGTGTTTACCTACGACATTTACCCCTGGAACGCCTGCTGTTTTGATTTTATTTTGGTCAACAGCATCCATATCATTTACTTCTAATCGAAGACGGGTTGCACAATTATCAATGGATCGGATATTTGAAGCACCACCAAGTCCATCATAAATTTTTTCAGCCATCATAGCAAATCTATCTTTCCCTGTGGTACTTGTACCTGTTTCTGATGAATTCACAGTATTTCCAATAAGTACTTCTTCCACATCGTCATCTTCACGTCCTGGAGTTTTCATATTGAATTTAACAATGAGGAAACGAAACAGGAAATAATAAATGACGGCAATTACTAGTCCTTGTATAAGCAGCATGTACGGCTGGTTGGCTAATGGCAGCTGAAAGCTCAGGATAAAATCAATTAATCCCGCGCTAAAGCTAAACCCTGCTGTCCACCCAAACATAGCTGCAACAGCCAGTGAAATACCCGTTAATGCAGCATGAACTACATACAGCGCAGGTGCTAGAAACATAAAAGCAAACTCAATCGGCTCTGTAACACCTGTAAGGAAAGAAGCAAATGCTGTAGCCATTAATAATGATGCAGCTTGTTTTTTTCTTTTTGTTAAAGCAGTATGATACATGGCAAGAGCGGCAGCAGGAAGTCCGAACATCATAATTGGGAAAAACCCTGCTTGATACATTCCTGTTATACCTTTTTCACCATTTCCAGACCAAAAGTTTCCAATATCATTAATTCCTGCTAAATCAAACCAGAATACATTATTTAGTGCATGATGCAAGCCTGTCGGAATTAATAAACGATTAAAGAATCCATATAACCCTGCACCTAACGCCCCTAGATCACTGATAAATGTACCAAATGATACTAACCCTGAATAAAGAACAGGCCAAACAAACAGCATCACTACTGAGACTGCAAGCATTGCTGCTGCAGTAAGAATTGGTACAAGCCTTTTCCCACTAAAGAATGCAAGGGCATCTGGTAGCTTTACATTGCTAAAACGATTATACAAGGCAGCTGCAATTCCTCCAGATAAAATACCAATAAATACGTTCTGAATAGCACCAAACGCAGGGTTTACTGCGTCACTTGAAATTTGCAGCAGATTCGCAGCATTTTCAGAAGAAAGAACGGTCGTAATAACAAGATAACCAACTAAACCACTAAGTGCAGCAGGTCCATCTTTATCCCTCGTCATCCCAATAGCTACCCCTACAGCAAATAAAATTGGAATAAAATCAAGAATTGCACTTCCCCCACTAATTAAAAAGGCAGCAAACACATTTTCAGAACCCCAGCCATCTGAATCAATTGCATAGCCAATACCCATTAGAATAGCAGCAGCAGGTAATACAGCTACTGGCAGCATCAGCGATTTTCCAAGGTTTTGCAGATATTTCATCATCAGAATTACCTCCTATTTCATGTATAATTTTTAGATGAAACGATATCTATTTCGTTAAAAATCTTTTCGGTATTAACTTCTTACCTAAATTGTTCCTATAATTGGTACCGCTATCATTATTAAGCATAAATAAAAGCAGTTGACATTATAGTTGTCCATACCATTACGTTAATGGAATCGTTCCATCATATTTTGCTAGTAATGTCTTATTATGTTGATCTGCTCCATCAACATTGCCACTTAAAAGCACTGGCGGATTAACGCCTCTATCTTCCTTTGCTGATACAGATTGTCCAATAACACCTTTTACAATAGGAGCTCCAATAACCGTTGAACTTGGTGCAAACTTTACTGCAACCTTTCACCATTTAGGAGTGCATCTCCATAAGGCACATGATTATCAATTGCTAAATTAACCACTTCATGCAAAAATTTACCAGACACATGCCGATATAGTTGATAATTAGCGTATGTTTGTGATGATATCCCGATAACAAATACACCTTTTTTTTGCAATTAAAACAGAATCAATCGGAACTGGATTCCTTCCTGATGTAGACACAACAATTACAACGTCCTCTTCACGTATGTCTTGCTGTTCCGTAAAGGTCTTCCTTTTTGCCTTTAATAGTTTTTCAGCAATTTGAACGCTCCTTTCTTAAACTTTTCACCTAAATAACATTTTCTCAATTATGCCTACCAATTTATCCCCTATTATTGTCATTATATTATTTAAAAGTATACATGTCTATACCACTATAGTTATAGAACAGATAAATAAAACCTCCACCAAAACAAGTAATAATTCATCTATCCTTTCAATAAACTCTACAAACAGTATTTTTTGGAGGGGTATAATGAACATAGAGAATTTGCTGTTAACAGAGGATATGCTAGCCCGTTATTATGATTTGAACAAGCTAAAGAAAGAAATTGAATTAGAGATGAGTCAATTGAAAGCCTCTTTCCATACACATATGGATAAATATAGTGGACCTAATAAAAAGGGAGAGTTTATCGAAGGTGACTACAGACTTCTGCGACAGATTCGAAAAACAGAGAAGTTTAAAGAGATGGATACGGTTGAGCGACTAGAAGAATTACAAATGCATGACCTCATTCAAGTTGTGAAAAAGCCTGATGATGGGAAGGTAAAAGCTGCAATTGAACTGGGACTGCTTCGTGAAGAAGATTTAGAGGGGTGTAGAGTGGCAAGTTATTCTCAGGCTATTTCTGTGAAAAGGGTATAGTAGGTTTGAAGAGAGGAGTGCTGGACATTTGGTAAAGCCTCTTTTCGTATTGGATTATATAACAAATATGCAGCTTAAATAGAAGGTTCGTTCTTTTTGAATTATGATACGTTAAGGTATCATAATTACATGCAATGGTTGCTTTTTCTCATGGAGGTCGGCGCACTTTTTGCCGTCGCAACACTTGTTGTAGTGATCATCGACCATAAAAAATAGACCTCTCTGAGATTACCAGTCCATGTGAGGTCTATTCCTACGTGCGCTGTCTCTCCCCGAGAGGAGCAACTAATTGCTGACCGGAGATACTAGCCGTATCTCACAAAAATCCTGGATATTCTAGCCCTGCTATTTTGTCGATATTTCCCGGGAAATGATTCTTATTTTCGACCTTTTTCTACTATCAACTTATATCTTACTAGGCTAACGTATTGATAATAAGGAATAAAATGCTTGTGGTCACTTTTAATTCTTTAAATTGGATTCATAATCAAAGGTGTTTTTAGTAAGTTTTATATTCCTAAATTACCTAGTCACCTTGCAAGACTTCGTTAAGTCGATCGAGATAATCTGTAAACTTCCCTGTCACAGCCCATTTAATAAGCCGCTCCATATCTTCCTTTTCGTTAACCGTAAATGGATTAATAAGCAAGTCTGCATCTCTAACCTTCTGAACATAACCCTTCCGTTAAGGATGTATAGTTAACTCCAATTCCAACGGCATATTCTTTCAAATCCTTAAGTTCGCTTTCCGGAACATATGCCTTTTCTTTATAGCTTACTAATTGTACCAGTGGAAGCGATGGTGCTAATTGCATTACCTCTAATAAGCCTTCCTTACTAAACGATTAAATATTAATTTTGCCTTCTGATACATCTTCTCCAACAAGATTATGCTTCCTTAATACCGTAATTAATTCATTTCATATCGGGATATTGTTCTGGAGTTTTTGTTTCAATGTAGTAGTTTGATTCGGCACCAAAGGTTTGCAAAATTTCATCCAATGTCGGTATTTCTACTTGATTGCACTTTGTAGTCTCACATATTCTAGTAGACGGCAGTATGACGAAATGTCCTATTTTATCTATTTAGTAACAGACATTTCTACGAAAATGTCAGTCTTTCACTTCGATAAAATAAGGCTTTTTCTGGAAAATCCGTAATAATCGCATTTACACGTAGATCTAATAACTGTTTCAATTCATCTTTTTCATTTACTGTCCAGACACGTAGCTTATCAAGCATTCCTTTCCACTCAAACGGATCTGATAATGTCATCCTTTTCGATAAATGCAATGCTTCCAAATCAAATATATCCATATAATCCAGTGGATGTGTAATTGGTTGATCTAACAGCCATGCAATATTCGCTTCTTTATCATAACTCTTAATACGTAATAAAGTCGGCAAGTGAAAAGAAGAGTAAACTACATTACATCGGTTTCCATACTGCTCTACTAATGAAAGAACCTTCTCTTCTATACCCTCATAATGGAATCGGTATGTCTTTAATTCGATATTCAAATCAATTGGATATGGCCCAAGCAGCTCTAACACCTCTTTTAATGTCGGTACACGTTCCATAGTCCAAGCCGCTTCATCATAATTCTCAAAATGAGTATATTTTACGCCAGCGCTAAATTGTTTAACCTCTTCTAAAGTTAAATCCTTAACAAATCCAGATCCATCTGTCGTTCGATCCAATGTTTCATCATGAATGACAACAATTTCACCATCTTTTGTCAGATGTACATCAATTTCAAGTCCATCAACACCTAACTCAATTGCTTTCCTAAATCCAAGCAATGTGTTTTCCGGAAACGTACCCATACAACCACGATGACCGTAAATCTTTGTCTCACACATAGAAACACTTCCTTTACTAAATTATTAAATAGAGGAGTTAGAGCGTGTTTTTGCTTTAACTGTTCAACTGATACTTTTATAATGAGGCATTTCTTCATATGCATCTGGATTGATTGCAGAGTATCCTGTTCCAACATGCCATTCCGCTTGTACTTCAGGAATTTATAGATATTTCATAAAATCCCATGCTGCATCCTATTCTGCGGAACCTTTACCATCAACCATCCAAAGGCTTTCGCCACCAATTACAACACCTTGTCGTTCTTTATCTTCCGGATGAGGCAGGAAGGTAATACCTACTTCAAACGGAGCATTATCAATAACCTGTCTTGAGCTTGCAGAGGATTGCAAGAACATAGCTACATCACCATGTGACAACATTCATTTAATCATAAATAAAAACAGAAAAATGGTTTTTTACTGATTTCTTACAAATGATTAACGAATGATTTACATATTTAATAGAAGGTTAATAATAAAATGATTAATCAGAATATATTTATCTAATATTTATATAGATAATAGATTCCGAGCTTAATTGAAAACAATATAAAAAGGCTAGCGTCATTGCACTGAACCCCAAAAGTAAGAATTGAAATCTAACTTTTGGGAATTCGTCTCATACGCTAGCCTTACTTATTTTTAAAAATTAGATGTAAGACAAATCCAATTTTACTTATTGTTTGACCAAATCGGGTTGGCTTTTGCAACAAACGATACAACCATTCCAAATTTACTCTTTTCCACTTTCGTGGTGTTTGCTTCCTTTCATCAGCTAATAGCTCAAAGCTGTCACCGACTCCGATAAACATTCCTTTTTGAAATTGATTTTTATAGGTAGCAATCCATTGTTCCTGTTTGGCTTTCTTTAATGACACAAAAATAAGGTCTGGATTTGCTTGCTTTACATTCTCTGCGATATGTGAATCTTCAATGGAAATTGCACCGTGATGATGTCCAGCGATCCTAACACTCGGAAACTTTTTCTCCACTTCCAACACAGTCTTTTCATTGATATAATCTTTCCCACCTAAGAAGTAACAGCTTAAGCCTTGCACTTCAGCAAATTTAAGTAAATCAAGAATCATATCATAAGCCTCGATCCGTTCTATGAATGGCTGTTTTTTATATTTTGCAGCACTTACGATTCCTTCACCATTTGGAACAACATAATCAGCTGACTGAATGATTTGTTTATAGGTTATATCCTTATTCGCATGCATAAGTGTTGCTGTGTCAGCAAAAACAACAAAAGATTGCTGTTTTCTGTTCAACCGAGGATATAGATGATAATGTAAAAAATCTTTTTTTGTTGTATTTATTACTTCAATTCCTTCTATGTTCACAGCATTTAATTCCCTTGTCATCTAATAACAACCTTTCAAACTTCCCTATTTTATTATTCCAGTTTCATAGAATAATAAATAATTTTTATCCATACATTTAAAATAACATAGTAGATTACACCGTGGTAGGGAGAAGATTAAGATTTAGTCGATTCGGTACTCGGATTTTTTTCAATTTAGCAAGGGGCAAGAGGAATGTTGATGTTAATTTCGATTTAGCCGCATGGCGATCGGGGGCGGCGGACGGATAGTGCTATATTTCTGAGAATGGAGCTAAAGAGGATGATCCGGTATTACTTGAATTAGATGGCTGTTTTTTCGAGATTGTTTTCGCAGCACTCATTGAAATTTTTACAAGCTTTATATCCATCAAATTACAGACTTGTCTCAATCAAGTTTCATCTGTCATATTTGTACTAAAAAAGTCGATTTATGTAAGTTTTAGATTCACATTTATGGTATGATAATTAAGAAATCATCACCTAAAAAAATGGAGGAGTAAGCCATTAAAAATATACTAACATATGGTACATTCGATTTGATTCATGCAGGCCATATCAATTTACTACGCCGAGCAAAGGAATTAGGAGATTATTTAGTAGTAGGGATTTCAACAGATGAATTTAATAAACTAAAAAATAAACAGGCTTATCATTCTTTTGACAATCGAAAAATGATCCTAGAATCGATTCGTTTCGTTGATAAGGTTATTCCCGAACATTCATGGGATCAAAAAATTGATGATGTTAAGCGTTACAATATTGATACCTTTGTTATGGGAGATGACTGGAAGGGACATTTTGATTTCCTGCTGGAGTATTGTGAAGTCGTATATTTTCCAAGAACAGAAGGTATTTCGACATCGGGAATCAAAAAAAATATAAATAATAACCAATAACATGAATCCTTTTTGCAAGTTACACGTCTAATAAATAAGTCGACCACTTATCCTTGATTTTGTAATTAAAATTTAATTTACGAATAGCTCCTTTCATAGTAAAATGAACTGTAGCACGTTTTTTGATGAGTGGTTAATAGAATTGTTTAAGGAGAAAACAGATGCGTGATAATAATAAAATTACAACAACTCGTACCGTTAAAAGACACAAAAGAAAAATACGTAAAAGAGTATATTTTATCTTGCTACCCATAATAATTGCCTTTGTAAGTATACTAGGTTACGGCACTTATTTGTATATAAAAGCTGATACTGTTTTATCAGACTCCTATGTAGAAACTGAAAGAGAAAAATCTCCGTTAAGAGATGCACTTGTTGATCCAAGTATTGATAATGTCTCCATACTAATTATGGGGATAGATGCTAATGATCATCGAGGTAATGCTGAAAGTGCAAGGACAGATGCTTTAATGCTTGCGACCTTCAATAAGGATGAAAAGAGCGTTAATTTAGTAAGTATCCCACGTGATTCATTAGTTTACATTCCTGAAGTTGGTTATGAAGATAAAATCAATCACGCACATTATTTCGGCGGCACTACCGCAGCGATTGAAACTGTAGAAAACTTACTTGATATACCAGTAGATTACTATGTTAAAGTAAACTTCCACGCATTTGTAGACGTTGTCGATGCTTTAGGTGGAATAAACGTAGATGTACCATATGAATTCAAAGAATCCAATTCTATGGATAAACGTGATTCGATTCACCTTATGCCTGGTGTTCAGGATGTAGATGGAGAAGAAGCACTTGCACTTGCAAGAACAAGAAAGCTTGATAATGACATTGAGCGCGGTAAAAGACAACAGGAAATCATGAAAGCAGTAATTAACAAAGCGACGTCACTGAATTCCATTTTAAATTATGATGATCTTTTGGAAGCTGTTGGTGATAATATGACGACAAATATGACGTTTAGTGATATGAAAACATTTATTACGTACGGTACAAAAGGAAAGAACATCGAGGTCAATGCTTTAACATTAGAAGGGTACGATTATCAGCCTTCAAATAAATATTATTGGGCACTTGATCAACCGTCTTTAGAAGAAACAAAAGCCTTATTACAGGATCATTTAGAAATCAATTCATCGATTGCGAATACTCAAGATCCAACGATAGAAAGTACTTCAGAGTCCTATTAAAAAGAAGCATCTAATCTAGTATTATAGATTAGATGCTTCTTTTATTTCATTCGATTAGGCTTTCGTAACTTCGTTAGCTGGCGAATTCCACGTAATATTGGTTGACGATTATGAATCGTTATCCCAGCTATTTCAGAGAACAGCTGAAAACCTATTAATATACATGCGAATACAGCTAACGAAGATAATAGTGTCGCACTATTAAAGATTACCGCCATGATTCCAAAGAATACGCTAAAACCGTAGATGATTAAAACCGAAGCACGATGTGAATACCCTCTTTTCATTAACTGGTAATGAATGTGCTTATTGTCTGGTTTAGCAATCCCCTGATGATTTATCGTTCTTCTTATAATAGCTAACAATGTATCAAATACCGGAATGGCAATAACAATTATCGGAATGATAAAACTAAAGAAAGCTACATTTTTAAATAATCCAAGCATTGATACAACTGCAATCGAATATCCGAGGAACAATGCTCCCGTGTCCCCCATAAAAATCTTCGACGGATGGAAGTTGAAGAAAAGAAAACCTAAAGAACTTCCGATCAAAATAACACATAGAGCCACGACGATAAAGCGGAAATCTGTTACACCCATAATTAGAATACTTATTAAAGCAATTATTGAAACTCCAGCAGCTAGTCCATCTAAACCATCAATTAAGTTAATTGCATTGGAAGCTGCCAAAATCCAGAAGATCGTCAAAGCAATCCCGACATATTCATTTAAAAATACAGTTCCAGTGAACGGCAAGGTTACTTTATCTATGATTAATCCAGATGATACAACTACTACAGCAGCAGCAATCTGACCACATAATTTATAGGCCGCTCTTATTTCAAAAATGTCATCAATTATACCAGTAATCAACATAATAAACGCACCAAGTATAATTGCATTCATTTCCGGACTGACAGGCTGTAAATACCAAAAACCTGCAGCTGCACCAATAAAAATACCAAGCCCACCCATACTAGGTTTCGCGCCTTTATGCATTTTACGGTTATTATCCGGCTTATCAACGATATTAAATTTAAATGATAGTTTTATAATTAAAGGCGTTACAAGTAATGCTGTCCCGCAGGAAATTAGAAATGCTATAAGCAATTCGCTTGTGTTCCACATAAGTGTGCACCTACTTAGTAGTTTGATATAGTCTTATTTATTTTAACATAAAATATAAGAAAGTATATCACTATATAATGAACACTTTTATTATCAAAAATAAAAAAGTCTAGCTCTTATTAAAGAGCTAGACACATAGAATGATAGATTATTTATATTGTACAATATTAAATCTAAATAAAGGGTTGCTCAATGTATTATACATATTTTTGAGATTCGTTACCTGCTTTGCAGCCCAACCTATATCAGTTGCATATTGCCTACCAAATTTTCCGGTGGCTTCCATTGCTGAAGGATTCCAACGCATTTTATAAAGTGTATTTTGCTTATTTGCATTATGAATATAGTCTTCACCTATAAACTTTGCGCCACCAACAATAGCTTTATATGGGGTATCCCAATTCTCTTCGTATGCTTTCTGAGAACCACAGGTTTGAGGACAAGAATCATATGCATTGATACCAAACATGTTATAAACCTTTTTACCATTAACTTCAATACCTGTTGCTAATTTAGAAGTACCATTACCTGTTTCAAGCAAAGCATGCGATACTAAGTATAACTCGTTTACATTATGTGCTTTGCTTGCATCAATGAATGCTTGGCCCAACCCTTCTAAAATACCTTTTCCTTTTAAAAATGCATTTAACTCTGCTACAGTTGCTCCAGCTGTCGATGATAGATCTAAATGTTGAAATTCATCATTATTATCTGGATTTAAATATAACTCTGTATCAGATTGGGTTGCATTTCTCCAAGTTCCATAAGATATCTCATACCAATTCCCTGTATTACTAATTACATTTACTTCCGTTCCTTTTGGAAGAACCCCGTAGACATGTGAATTACTGCCCGGCTCAGATCTAACATTCAAATTAGCTGTAGTTGTTGCAATAGTTGCCTGAGGGTTCACTAAAAGGGTATGTGCATATAATATTTGATCGTTGTATCTTATTCGATACCAGTCGGTACTTCCATTATATGCATCGCCTTTTACTGTTTCGAGTATTGTAACCCTCGTACCAGGCGTGAGTGTATATTTATAAGTTGATTCTATAAGTTTAGGTAGAGTTCGAACCTTAACATTTCCACCTGAATATATAGCACCAGATTGGCTAATCTCTACATAGTTACTACTGATATATGCAGGTGAGCTACGATATAGATCTGTCTGCGGTGGTGGATTATCAATAGCCATTTGAATATTCAGGGCTTGCTGTAAAGTTAAATTGTAACGTGTATAGTTGATAATTGTTTTGTTTGCAATAGCTTCATTAATCTTAGCTAAAGTTACTTCATCTACTATTCCATTCACTCTAAGTCCGTTATCACTTTGAAACTTCCTTACTTGCGTATCCATATATGAACCATAAAGCGTTGTTACTGTAATATAGCCATAACCCAATTGATTCAGCTTTTCTTTTAATTCTATCGTATCATTGTGACGTTTTCCTTCTTGGAATGGACTATTATATACATTATCCAATTTCTTTAATGTAGCTTCGTCTGTCTTACCAGTTGCTGATAAGCCATAATATGTTTGGAATTGCTTCACGCGTGTTTCCATCCAGCTTCCGAAGTAGTTCGTTTCTGAAATTCCATCAAAGCCTACTCTATTTAGCTTCACTTTGATCCCAGCAATATCATCATGACGATCTCCAAATTGAAAAGGTGTTTCCTTCACAAGGTCATCAAGTTTTTTCAGTGTGATATTATCCATGATTCCATTCACTCTTAGACCATTATCACGTTGTAATTTCCTTACTTGCGTATCCATAAAGGAGCCATAGAGAGTGGTTTCTGTAATATAACCATAACCAACACGGTTTAATTTTTCCTTTAAACTAACCGTATCATTATGACGTTTTCCCTTTTGGAATGGGCTGTTGTATACCTCATCAAGTTTCTGGAGCGTTGCTTGATCTGTCTTTCCAGTTACTGATAATCTATAATACGTTTGGAATTGCTTTGCGCGCGTTTCCATCCAGCTTCCGAAGTAATCTGTTTCTGATATTCCATCAAAGCCTACTCTATTTAGCTTCACTTTGATTCCAACTATGTTATTATGACGATCACCTTTTTGGAAGTTTGTCTGTCCAGCTAGATCATTGAGCTTTTTCAATGTGATGCTATCCATGATTCCATTTACACGTAAACCATTATCACGTTGGAACTTCCTTACCTGTGTATCCATGTAAGAACCATAAAGTGTTGTTACGCTAATATAACCATAGCCTAATTGATTGAGCTTTTCTTTTAAAGCAACCGTATCATTATGACGTTTTCCTTCTTGGAATGGGCTGTTGTATACCTCATCAAGTTTCTGGAGTGTTGCTTGATCTGTCTTTCCAGTTACCGATAAGCCGTAATACGTTTGGAATTGCTTCACACGTGTTTCCATCCAGCTTCCGAAGTAATCCGTTTCTGATATTCCATCAAAGCCTACTCTATTTAGCTTCACTTTGATTCCAACTATGTTATTATGACGATCACCTTTTTGGAAGCTTGTCTGTCCAGCTAGATCATTAAGTTTTTTCAATGTGATGCTATCCATGATTCCATTTACACGTAAACCATTATCACCTTGAAACTTTCTTACCTGTGTATCCATGTAAGAGCCATAAAGTGTTGTTACGCTAATATAACCATAGCCTAATTGATTAAGCTTTTCTTTCAAAGCAACCGTATCATTATGACGTTTTCCTTCTTGGAATGGGCTGCTGTATACCTCATCAAGTTTTTGGAGCGTTGCTTGATCTGTCTTTCCAGTTACCGATAAGCCATAGTACGTTTGGAATTGCTTTACGCGCGTTTCCATCCAGCTTCCGAAGTAATCTGTTTCTGATATTCCATCAAAGCCTACTCTATTTAGCTTCACTTTGATTCCAACTATGTTATTATGACGATCACCTTTTTGAAATGGAGCTTCCGCAACTTGAACCGAAAAAGTTTCTAGTTGAATTGATTCACTTTCTTCTACTGAATCCTCTTCTACAGATTCTTCTTCCTTCACTTCAGCGGGCTCATCCGCCTCTTCTTTTGCTGGCGTTTCTTTCTCACCAGATTCTTGCTTGGACAGTTCTTCTGGCTTATCTGAGTTTCCCTCTTCTGATGTTTCTGTCCCTATACTATCTGCTTCTTCTGAACCATTGTCTATCTCTTCTGTTGGTTCATCTACTTCAGGTAGAGATTGCTCATCCTTATCTTCAGTTTGTGTTTCATCTTGTAATTCGTTGGATGCATCAAGCTCATCGGTTTTTTTTACATTTACCTGTTCTTTAACCTCATCTGATGTTGCAGCTACGTATTGTGGACTAAAGTGGAAAAAGGTAAATAATGAGACAGCTAGAATTATAAACTTTTTTGTTTTCACTTTAGTTTCACCTCCTTCTTACTATTTAGATTACTATTCTAGTATCGACATATTTCTACTATTTTTCAAGCTGATTAATGTTATTTTTCATTAATAAAAGATGAGGCTCTATCGAAATAGAATCCTCATCTTCAAAAATGTAATTATCTTCTTTTTAGGTTAAAAGAATTTGCAATAGCATCCGCTGTTAATTTTCCTAATGATTGTCGATAACTTGAACTCTTTAACAGAGAATTCTCGTTCTTATTATCGATAAACATATACTCTAACAAAATAGAAGGCATATTACTATTGCGTAAAACGTTAAAATTAGCTTCTTTCATTCCTCTATCATTAATTGGTAATTTTTTTGCTAAGTAATTGTGTATGTCGGAATGTCTATCTCTTGTTTCCTTACTTACTTCTCCATTGTGAATAAAGGATTCAAATCCACTTGCTTCACCGTTAAAAGCATTCGTGTGGAAACTGACAAAGTAATCCGCATTCCAGTTATTAGCCATTCTAGCTCTTTCCGTTAACTCAATAAATTTATCAGTCGTACGTGAGAGCATTACTTCTACTCCAATATAATGCTTTGCTAAAACCTCTGCAGTTCTTAATGCTATATCTAATACAATATTTTTCTCTTGAAGCCCATATCCTTCTCCACCAGGATCGTGTCCTCCATGGCCTGGGTCTAAAAATATTTTAACAACATTATTTTTAACTGCTTTATTAATTTTTGCTACAGTCACTTCATCAGCTATTCCATTTACTCGAAGGCCATTATCTTTTTGAAATTTCCTTACTTGTTTATCCATAAAGGAACCGTAAAGTGTTGTAACCGTAATATAACCATAACCAAGTTGATTCAACTTTTCCTTTAATTCTGTCGTGTCACTGTGACGCTTACCTTGTTGGAACGGACTATTATACACTTCATCTAATTTCTTTGTCGTTGCTGCATCTGCTTTTCCTGTCGCAGATAGACCGTAATAGGATTGAAACTGTTTAACACGTGTTTCCATCCAGCTTCCGTAAAGAGTAGTCTCCGAAATTCCACCGAAGCCAATTCGGTTTAACTTCTTTTTGATCCCCACGATATCATTATGACGGTCACCTTTTTGGAATGGTGTCTTGCTTATTTCTGCATTCAGTTTTTTTAAAGTAACTTCATCCATTATTCCATTGACACGTAATCCATGATCCTTTTGAAACTTCCTTACTTGTTTGTCCATAAAGGAACCATAAAGCGTTGTAATCGTAATATAGCCATACCCCACACGATTTAATTTCTCTTTTAAGGTTGTTATATCATTATGGCGCTTACCTTCTTGGAACGGACTATTATACACTTCATCTAATTTTTTTGTCGTTGCTGCATCTGCTTTTCCTGTCGCAGATAGTCCGTAATAGGATTGAAACTGTTTAACACGCGTTTCCATCCAGCTTCCATAAAGAGCAGTTTCCGAAATGCCATCAAAGCCAATTCGGTTTAACTTCTTTTTAATTTCTACAATGTCATTATGGTGATCGCCCTTTTGGAATGGAGCATTAGCTACTTCTGCATTCAGTTTATTAAGCGTAACTTCATCCATTATTCCATTGACACGTAGTCCATAATCCTTTTGAAACTTCCTTACTTGTTTATCCATAAAGGAACCATAAAGTGTTGTGACCGTAATATAGCCATATCCTACACGATTCAACTTCTCTTTTAAAGTCGCGGTATCATTATGACGCTTACCTTCTTGGAACGGACTATTGTACACTTCGTCTAACTTTTTTAGTGTTGCGTCATCAGCCTCCCCTGTTATAGATAGGCCATAATAAGATTGAAATTGTTTAACACGCGTCTCCATCCAACTTCCGAAAAGTGTTGTTTCTGTAATGCCACCGAAGCCCACTTTATTCAACTTCTTTTTGATATCTACAATATCATTATGGCGATCGCCAAACTGGAATGGAGCCTCTGCAACTTGAACTGAAAAAGTTTCTAGTTGATCTTCTTCATTTTCATCTACTAGGTCAGCATCTACTAAATCTTCTTCTATGCTTTCATTTGCTTCTTTTGTTGGCTCCTCTACCTCAGCTTCGTGTTCAGGCAGTTCCTCTTCCTCATTTAAAGTTTCTTCTGCTGTTATTTCTACTTCTGCGGTAGAAGCGTTAGGACTATCTTCTTCGGAGCTCTTACCTTCTAGGATATCTTTCTCTAAGCCATTTTCCTCTTCTTCATTATCCAATGGGTCTTCTATTTCAGACACAGGCTCATCTTCAATTTCATTCGGTGAAACAACTTTTTTTTCATTTTTTTCATCTTCTGAAATTGTAGCTTTATTTAACTGTTCGTTATCTATATCTGTTGTTGCTTCTGCAGTATGTGGACTAAAGTAGAAAAAGGCAAATAGTAAGAATCCTAGAATCATAACCTTATTTATTTTCACTTTAGTTTCACCTCCTTTTAATTTAGATTACTTTTCTAGTATCGACAATATATGACCTTTTTTCAATAGCTTTTGATTAACAGTTTTATACTTTACCCTAAAATAATGTAATCCATTAATGCGATAGCAAATAGCTACACTTAGTTCAAAAAAATAAGTAAGCATGTAGTCGTCCACACAATTTGGATGCAGACAATTTCATGCTTACTTAAAAACTAATAGAGACAGCTGGGATTCCAATGTTATTAAAAGTCTTTTTAGTCGGACAGACATTGTAACCTTCCCTGCGGTACTACGAACTATTAATTCATCTTTCTTTCATATTATTTTTCATACAACTCTTTTTTAGTTGAAGTTCTCTGCAATCCCTTCAAAATATAGCTATAATAATTACTTCTTAGGTATGCAACCTCTGAAATTAAAGCCGCAGTGGCTGGTCCATCATTTACTTCAAATAAATAAAGTTGTCCATCTTTATCAATACCAATATCCATACCTAGGGACATAATATGTGTACCTCTTAGTTCTTCAATCTTATATGGTAATGTTAATGCAATTTTTTTTAGATTTTTATTAATCTCAGTCCACTTTTCTCCGAAATTTGCTTTCAGAAATGGCTTTGGGTCGCTTACTCCTCCGCCTTGGTTAACATTTGATATTACTTTTTGCCCTATTCCAATTCTAATATAATTTTTCGCACTATGCCATTTACCATCTTCACCTTTTTCGACATGAACCCTACAATCGAATGGATCTCCATATACTGTTCTAGATTGAATATACTTTTGAAGGATATAACTTTTTCCCTTTATCTCATCCTCAAAAAAAGTAGCAATCTGATTCTCATCCATTTGTCGTTCAATTGTTTTAAAACCAACAGTATAATGATCGTTATTTTTGTTTAAGATATATACTCCTCTTCCACGAATTCCATTTAATGGCTTAAGAACAATAGAAGAATATGCATTTAAGTAATGAATGAGATCGTCGGATTTTGTCACATTGTGAGTAGGAATTATTAGCTGTGAAAATTTTTGATCATTTTTCAAAATGTCTTGTAATTGAATCTTGCTTAGGACATTTGAACGGTCATCTGATAAGAATGTTTTATCCTTTAGATAATTCATTATTTCCCGGTTTTCTTTTTTAAAACAATAAGGAACTACATCAATGAAAGGAGGAATATCTAGTATTTTCTCTTCCCAACTATTATTGATATATACTTGCCCTTTTACTTTGTTCTCTTCCATCATTATATCTTTTGGTCGCAAATAAACCATTTCAATGTCATATGCTTTACTTATAAGCGATGTGATTTTGGCTAATTTTGTTGGTGTGTTAAAATTTGTCATGAAGCCAACTCTCATACTATTTCTCCCTTTTCAATTAGATGCATAAAATTATAATTGATCTGTTGATCTATTTGCGTTTAGTTTATAGAAATAATTTGAAAACCCATTTTCTGAGGTATTTCCACATTTTCTTGTAAGTCATTTTCTAAAACGTTTTGTACTTTCGATTTTTTTGAGCCTTTTTTACATACTTCAATAAATCCATTCAAGTTTTGTTCATTACCATTCAATAACTTTATTTCAATTGAGTTGTCATCAATTTGCTGTATATATCCATGCAAACCTCTTCGCATTGCTTGTCTTTTAATATAGCTCATATAGCCTACTTTTTTCAATTTCCCAGTAACTGTAATATATTTTATGGACTTGCTTCTTTCTGGTGCTGCCGCAATTTTGACTTCCTCAGCTGCCCATTGTTTTAATGGTTCTATAACACTGAGATAATCAAAATAGAAAGAAGACCGATTCATATTTTTAGTCTCTGGGAAGTAGTAATCGATAATTGCCGAAGGGACGTCTCTTGCTTTACCCTCTAAAGGATACAAATGAAAACCAATTTCAGCCGTTGCATTTACTTCAAGTACTACACCTTTTCTATCATCTTGTGGATCAACAATAATATCTACACCAGCATGTGGAATAGAAGGCAAGGCTTTTAAGGTATCGACAGCTATTTGTTTAACTTCACCTGATAATTCGTCAGTAGCTTCTATAGGGTCTCCACCAGAAGAAAGATTACTCTTATCTCTTAAAAATACTTTTTCATCTTTTCTAGGTATGCTTTTTAAATCATAACCAACACTTTTCAATAAATTACGTACTTCAAAATCGACCTTTATTGGTTTTGGAGCTAAATAAGGATTGCTTTTTCTTTCATTATTTTTTATTTTTATTAAATCTTCTACTGAATGAATCCCATCCCCATCAATATTAGCTGGAACACGATTTGTTGCTCCTATTACTTTGTCACCAACTACATAAATTCGATACTCTTTTCCTGGATAATACTTCTCAATCATCAATTCTGTATCTTTTAAAGTTGAACGTAATTCTGCAAGTACATCATTTAATTCCTGCGTATTATTAATGTTTGTATAGACACCTTTCCCCATACTTCCTTTAAGTGGTTTTACTACCACAGGAAAACCAACTTGTTCTGCATATTCAATGATTTCTTTATCATTACTTAATACAGTGCCTAGAGGTATCGGTACTCCAGCTTCATTTAAGAAATCTTTAGTAGTCTCTTTATTTTGGCATATTCTTACTGTTTTATTAGAAACGATGTCCCCTCTAGATCTGAAAAAATAATGTTTTTTTTCATTTGAACTTAGTGAAAAAAATTTTCCCTGCGTACTGCTATTTAGTCTATCCATTTTACATAATTCAGTTTCGTCTTTATACCACTTAAGCTCTAGCCCTCTTCTCCATCCTTCTAATGCAACTAGGTATGAACATAACTTAAAACCTGAAATGTCTTTTACAACTTCATGATTTAGATGTGGAAATAGTTGTACTTCGCTTTTTTTCATAACTTTCTCCTTTAATATATCAAAGTTTAGTTATACCAAATATATATCATTGAATAATCCATAAGGAAGACCGCTTTTCCTTTCAAGCAATGATATTACTTTTTTTGGAAAAAGGTCTTCCTTTAATTTTATTACTTAGATACTTTATATTATCTTAATTATTTCGATACTCTTTTTCTTCTAATTCGAACGTCATCAATTTTCACAGGAAAATAGCCTTCTTGTAAAGTTTGTCCTGTTTGTAGCGATGTTTTTGAACTTTTTTCATTGTTTTTAGTACCTTGAGCTAATATTTCAAAACCTATTTTAACAGGTGACGTTCTTGAAAGCTCTTTAACATTAGATACTACAGCTCTTTTAGACGCAGCACTATTAATTTTTTTTCTAAATTCATCTATATTTTCAGTGTTCCCTGAGACCACAATTGATGTTGTTCCATTTAATAAGTTTTTAACATAGCCGTGTAATTTTAACTTTTTAGCTTGATTTCGAACCCAAACCTCATATGCTACATTCTGTATTTTTCCTTCAACAATAAATCTAGTCGTAGTAATATTACCAGTAGGCATTGGGGGTATTGTATATTCTTCTGCATATCCATTTTGAAATGCTTCAAACATATGTTGAAAATCAAAATAATATAGTTGACCATCTTTATTATAGTTTGCTTTTGTTTCAGGGAAGTAAAGGTCGATGATTTCTTTTGGAATGTCCCTTGATACACCTTCCATAGGGAATAAATGACTATTGATACTAGCTTGTGTATTTATTTCAATTATTGTTGCTGTATTATTTTCTTTATCTACAATAATATCTACACCACTATGCTTTAATCCTGGTATTGCAGCTACTGCTTGAATTGTAATATTCTTGATTTCATCTGTAAGTTCATCTGTAACATCTACCGAATCACCGCCAGAAGAAATGTTTGCTTTAGACTTAAGAAAGACCCTTTCTCCTTCTTTCGGAATACTATCTAACTTATAGTCTTTTTCTGCCAACATATCGAGTAATTCTTTATCTATTTTAATTAATCTACGGAAGAGCGCAGGGTTTTTATCTCTTTCAGAATTGTTTATTTTAATCAGTTGCTGTATTGTGCTTTTTCCGTCACCTACAACATTAGCCGGAATCCTTATAATTGCGCCCATTACCTTATCACCAACAACATATACTCGATGATCTATTCCTTTAAAAAATTTCTCAACAATTACTTCAGAAAAGCCTAAGTCATATTTAACATAAGATAATGCATTTTTGAATTCAGTTTCATTCTTAATATTTGCGATAACTCCTGCTCCACCTGTACCATCGCTTGGTTTTATAACAAGCGGAAAGTCAAGTGATCTAGCATAAGATAATATTTCTTCATCAGGTACTTCTTTTTTGAAAACTCGGCCTTCAGGTGTGGGAACTCCTGCCTTTAACAAATACTCTTTAGTCGTATGCTTATCCCGACAAATCTTCAATGTTGACAACGAAGTGAAATCACCACGTGATACTACAAAACGATGTTCCCGCTCTTGAGATGCTAATGAATAACGAAGTTCAGATTTTCTTCTGTTTTCATTGATAAACTTAAGAGTAAGTCCTCTTCTCCATCCTTCTAACGCAATACTATACATACTAACTGTATAGCCCTTTGCTTCTTCAGGAATAGAGGTTTCTAAATGTGATAACCAATTCTTTATTTTCATCGAATTAAAAACCCTTCCTTCTTTGAGAATTTATCTAATTACATAATTTATCTACCACTTATCTTGTAAATTAAGAGATGTCCAAATCAGGAATATAATGTCGCATATGATTTCTCATCCGATCATAGACTTGTTGTGAGTCAAACTCACCAACATCGGTTTTAATTGTTTTTTGTCTATCAACAACGTCTTTTAATAAATGAAGCTTATAGTCCTTTTTATCTCCACTATCTACATAAGTTAGAGTATATTTAGGGTTGCTGATTTTAGTCATTTTACTATTCTCTGGTTTCTCTACATCAACTGTCATATACGCTCCAATCTGCCTGTAAATTCCTTTTTGACCGGAGAAGAAGTTACCTAAAGAATACGCAACAAAGGTCTCTTCACCCTTAGAGTTTACAATATTAGCAGGAGGTTGTAGTACATGTGGATGGTGACCTATAATTATATCAGCACCTGTATCAGATAAACTACTTGAAGTCTCTACTTGAAAAGATGTTGGGAGCATTGCATATTCTTTACCAAAATGCATTGATAGTACAACAATATCAGCAAGACCTTGACCTTTTATTTTATTTATGATTCTTCGAATCCACTTAACTCCATAATCAGCAAAACTTCCGGCTAGGTATTCCTTATCTTTAGGTCTCTTTACAGTTCCCATTGATTTTGTATATGCCAGGAAACATATTTTCAAGCCATTTCTGTGGAAAATTCGAAGTGTATTTCTATCATCATTGGATTTATAAGCACCCACATATGGCATGTCAATTTTTTCCCAATTTTCAATAGCTTTCAGAATACCTTCTTCCCCTTTATCCATAACGTGATTATTAGCCATATTTGCAATATCAACATTAAGATCTTTTAATGCATAACCTATTTCAATAGGGCTATTAAAATGTGGAAAACTGGAAATTCCTAGTTCTGCTCCACCAATAATTGACTCTTGATTCGCTATAATTAAATGATCTTTTCTAAATAGTGGTTTTGCTGCTGCAAGCATTTCTGTAAAATCATAACTACCATCTTCCAATTTCGCTTTATTATATACCCGATCATGGAGTAAAATATCACCAGTTGCTCCAATTGTAACTTTTCTTGTATTATTATCCATAATTACATCCCCTTTGATGCCTTTCTATTTCATTTATTCCAAAGCTATTCACTAAAATATATTTAACAATTAGCTTTAGTTATACTATTTTAGGCAGGCAAAATCTTGCTTGCAAGTCATTCAGATACTTTAGAAATAAAGAAGTTATTTTTGCTTAATGGCTTCTTTAATTTTCCTAATTGGTTCTGTATACTTCCAGGACGTACTACTCAAAATATGTTTATTATCCTTCTCAATTCTATCCCTTTGTTTCTTCAATCTCTGCAAATCCTTATCCATCTTCCTTAAAGCATATTGGACAGATTTGATATTTGACGTATTATATTGCTCTGATATTTCAAAACCAACCGTTACTGGCTCCTCATAGCTCTCTTCATTAATTTTTAATACGTTAGAACCTTGAGGATACTGTTCAATTATTTTCTTAAAGCCACTAACTGTTTCTCTATCTGTTCCAGCAACAACAATCTCGATTTCATCAAATACTTTACTCTTTACATAGCCATGTAAACTATGGTCAAGTGCTTGTTTTTTTAACCATCTATGGAAATTATAACGTTGTACATCCCCATAAACCGTATATTTTCTAGAATAAAGCCTACCTATCGGTGCAGGGGCTACCTCTACTTCAAGTGCCGCTCTATTTTCGAGAGGCTCCAAAATAGTTATTAAATCAAAATAAATTCTTGATTTCTCTGTATTTGTTCCTCTAGTTTCTGGAAAATAGTAATCGATAATAGCTCCTGGAATATCTCTTGATTTGCCTTCAATTGGGAACAGCGCACCGCCGATTTGTGCAGTCGGGTTCAATTCAATCACAACTGCGGATGCAGTAATATCGTCACCTTCGTTAACAATAATATCAACACCAGCATGTGGAAAATCAGGAATAGCTTTTAACGCATCAATTGCGATCTGTTTATACTCTTCTGCCAATGTATCGGTTACATCAACCGGATCTCCACCAGATGATACATTTGTTTTTTCCCTCAAATAGATTAATTTTCCTTTTTCCGGAATACTTTCCAGTGTATAGCCAGCATCCATAATAAAGTCTAAAATCTCATTATCGATATGAATTAAGCAACTATTTAGTCGCGCATTCTGTTTTCTCACCTTATTTTTCAGATCAATTAACTCTTCAATGGTGTGCTCTCCATCACCAGTAATATTTGCAGGAACTCGGTTATATGCTGCTATTACCTTATCTTCCACAACATAAACACGATACTCTTTACCTATCACATACTGTTCAACAATTACTTCATCATAATCTAATTCGTGACGGACATAATGAATTGCTTTTATTAACTGCTCTTCATTTCGAATATTTGTTACCACACCATTACCTAAACTTGCATTCGTTGGTTTTAATACAAGTGGGTAGCCTAAGTCCTTACTATACGCAATGATTTCTTCATTCGTTGCATCTGGAGCAAATCCCTTCCCTTTTGGAACAGGCACACCAGCTTTTTCAAGGTAAATCTTTGTATCATCTTTTTCCGAACCTATTTCAACTGCTTCATTAGTAACGAGGTCTCCACGTGTTCTAAAAAAGTAATGTGTTTTTGTTTCTGAGCTTAATGAAAACAAACGTCCTGGAGGGTTTACGCCAAAAATAATCATGTCTTTGAAATGATCCGAGTCCTTTGTATACCATTTAAGCTTCAATCCTCTTCGCCAGCCCTCCAGTGCAACTGCAAAAGCATCTAATCGTGTTTTTCGAGCATTTCTCACAATATCATTTGTAAGCTGTGGCAAACTAATTCCCAGCTGCTTCTCTTTCATTTCCATTTCCTCCTATGTAGCATCCTGTTAGTTTTTTAATTTTTTTGTGATTGATCCTACTAATCGAATTGGCATCGTTGCTTTCCAGGACAAACTACTATAGTACTTTCTTCGTTTCAATTCTGCTTTTTTAAGTTCACGTTCAGTAATTTCAAGCTCTTGCTTATACATCTTCAAGTCTTCAATTTGGGTTTTTAAATCTGTTTTTATTTCAAAGCCTACTTTAATTGGTTCTTCGTAGTCTTCTACCTGTATTTCAAAGACTTGTCCGCGTTCTTCATCTTCCCAAAATGCGTTTTTAAAATCATCTACCATCTCAGGATCTGTGCCACCTACAACAATTTCAATATCGCCCTCTTCAAGCGTCATGATATAACCGTGAAGATAACGTTCAAAGGCTTGTTTACGCAGTCCTCGATGGTACCCTATATCGAGCACATCTCCACTAACTATATATTTTTTTGCAAATAGCTTTTCTTGTGGGCACGGCGTTACTGTGGTGACAAATGCATCCCTTGATTGCAATGGATCAAGGACATCATGAAAATCAAAGAATGTATTTACTTCACCTGTATCGTTATCTTTTGTTTCTGGAAAATAATAATCAATAATTGCTTTTGGAATATCTCTTGATTTACCTTGGATTGGATAGAGCAAGCCGCCAAGCTGTGCAGTTGGGTTAAGTTCAATAATATAGACATTTGCATTGTCCTGATGTAAAATCAGATCAACCGCACCGTGTTCAAGACCCGACACAGCATGCAATGCCTTAACTGCTGCTTCTTTCACATATTCAGGTAACTCATCCAATGCATCAATCGGATCGCCACCTAACGAAATATTCGTTTTATCACTAAGTGCAATATTTAAATCCTTTTCCGGAATCGTGTCGAGTGAATATCCTTTCCGGCCAATATAATCTTCCACTTCTTCATTCACAAGGATTGGACAACTTACTAATCGAGGATTTAGACTTCTTTCCTCATTTTTGATCTCAATTAATGCTCCGATAGAATTTACCCCATCGCCTGTGACATTCGGTGGAATCCGGTTCATCGCTCCAACCACTTCATCACCAACAACATACATGCGGTACTCCTTACCCGGTATGTATTGTTCCACAATTACGTCCTGGTAACCAAGATTACTACGTACATATTCCAATGAATGTTCAAATTCACCACTGCTCGTGATATTAGAGATAACCCCTCTGCCGAAGCTGCCATCAGTTGGTTTTAATACAACTGGAAAACCTAAATGAGATGTGTAATCAACTATTTCCTCATTTGAAGATTCTTCTGTAAACTGCTTTCCTTCAGGCACAGTTACCCCATTTTTGAGTAATGCTTGTTTTGTCTTTTCCTTGTCCCGTCCAATATCGACAGCTTCATTAGTTACTTTATCACCTCGGGTTCTAAAGAAATAATGTGTTCTATCCTTTGAACTTAAGGAAAATAATTGCCCTGGTTTATCCACAAACCATGTTCTCATCTCATTAAATTTTTCGGAGTCTTTTACATGCCATCTAAGTGTTAGACCTCTTCTCCATCCTTCAAGCGCAACAACATAAGCATCTAATAAGTTTCCATGTGCATCTGAAACAACTTCATTGGAAAGGTGTGATAACCATTCTGCACGATTCTCTTCCATTTGATTTCCTCCTACAATTCACCATTTCAATCCCTTGTATGAACATCAGCTTCTAAATTCGTATAATGAATAAATTCCTTGCCATTTATCAAATCATTTGTTAATCGACCTTGTGCTTCAATAAAGTAATCTCCTAGCCATTTATCTGTCGGATTATCAAACTCATCATAGTTACCCGGTTTTGGTGTGAACTCTCCAAACACCAAGCCTTCATCAGACCTTAGAAAATCGATTCTTATAAAAGGAGAGGGTATTTCAGCACTAATCGCTTTAGCAATCTCAACCTCAGCATTTGTTACACCTTTACCTTTGAATAAGCTTTCATCATATTTTCCAGTTCCAATCCGTTCACCTGATGCTGTCCACCAGCAATACTTTATTTCCGGGTAGCGAACAATTTCTAAAATAAGTGCTACTTTTCCGTAAAAACAATAAAACTTAATATCACGCGCAGGTACTTTATTATCTCTGTCTTCCAATATTAATTCTTCGGTGAACCATTCATTACGACTAACTCGGCCGGATTCTATATCTCTCTCCATATTCTTCCTTAATACTTGCCAATTAGCAATGGTCTTGGATTGTTTTATATCTATTATATCATTATTCGTATAAACGAGATATACACCACGAGCGCCTGCTCCATCAATGGGTTTGATTGCTATCCCATTCTTTTCTGGGATTTCTTCTAAGGTATACGATCTATCAGAAACTTCTGGTGTTCTTATGTTTAATCGATTCATAAAACGGTATGCAAGCTTTTTATCATCTAGCAGCATTTCTGGTAAAGTTCCGATTAGCTGATGCTCCCGCATGCGCATATTTAGGCTTGCACGGTAAGAGGAAGCAGGTTTTAATGAGATCTCTTCCTCTGAAAGACCCGACCTGATCATGAACTCTGGAATATCTTCTACTTTTAGCCCGGATAGGAGTTTAGGATAAACGAGCTGCTTGTATGCCTTCTTCTCATTCATAAATAAACGAGCAGCTGCTTTTAATAGATGATTGTAATTTTCATCATACGTTTGCTTTTGCTCAATGACATCTTCCATTAACTCAATTAAAGTTCCTTCGTCCTTCTTTTCCTTTGCCATTCTCCATAAATGATTATAATCCAGTTTCGCAGTTGCTATTTTAAGCGAATTGATCATTTCCTTAGCGCCGGATAACTCATGGTGAATAGATGCAATCTCTTTTTCCAGATTTGCTATTTGCGGTTCTTGATTTGTATGCAATACTTTGCGAATGGAAGCAGTTTGCTTCCATGTCTTGCTTTTCTCTATATGCTGTATCTGTTTTTCGCTATTTTTAATATCAGCTTCTGCCTTTTTAATCGCCGCTTCTGTTTTAATCAATCGTTTGATTAATTCCTCATTGTCACGTTCACGTTCGATTGAAGCTAGGCTTTTTTGCACATCGATTTGATTATCATTTTCTTCGTTCATCCAATCATCACCTTTGCCTTATTCCAGTTTAAATGGATTCTCATCCACCAACCAATTTTCTATAAAGGATGCAAATGACACTTGATTCCATGTTTTTTCACTCATCCAGTTTTCAGTGGATAATGGAATTGATTTTAATTCTTTACGATGATTTTCCAACAAGTTATCGCGAACTTTCTCGTTAATTGGATACCATTTCGATTTAGTGTGAACATATTCAGCGATATGTCTCGAACACTTACGAAGATCGTAATTTTTAGTCCTTGTACTCCCTAACGGTGGTTGGTTAACAATAACTCGAACAACTTTTGGATGAATTTTCGGTACATACACTTGCTTTTCCTCAAATATAGCAGGGTTGTTTACAATTAATACATCACAAGAAATTGATTCACCATAGACAAGCATCTGCACCTGATTACCATCGATCAGCTTTCTTATGGATGGCTCAATTGCCTTTGCCATTTTCAAATCATATTGGCCCATTTGAATAAGTCCGGTTCGCATTCCCATTTCTTGTAACGCCTTTACTTGTAGAACGATATATTGATCTGGATTTGACCGGAAGTCCGAGATGAAGACGATATCGAAATGTCGCTTTCCGAGTTGTTTTTCCTCCCTCTCTGGCCACATCGGCTCCGGTACGGGATACAGCCTTGATTCAGGTTCGAATGGCATATAAAAAGTGTCTGTTTGTTTATGGTACAACCGATATGCCTCTGCATATTCCTTGCGGGTTCCCATTAAAAATCCATTGTATCCAAAAGCAGAGCTTGCAGTGAGTGAACCAGATGATTGCATTGGAAAGGATAATGGTCCGGTTTTTAAATCTACTACTGATTCTTTACCGAAGACAGCAATTAAACGATTTTTAAATTCACTGTCTGCTGCAAATCGAACTCTATCCCAATAACCAACCTTTTCAAGCACGGGCTTTCTCCTAAACATAATCGATGACATGTTTGAGAAAATATATCTTCCTGGCATACCTCTTCGATATGGCTTAAGTTCTTCTGTCAGTCGAGCATGCTCAGAGGTGTTTGCAATTATATCTTTCTGCTCCATTAAGTGGTTTACTTGTCTTTCAATCTTCTCTGGATGTGACCAATCATCTGCATCATTAATAGTGACAAATTCGCCTGTTGCCTGCTGTAAAGCTATGTTACGAGCAATATATGGCCCGCTGTTCTTTGGTGTAGTGAGCTGTTTTACTCTTGCGTCCATTTCGGCATATTCAGCAATCACATTTGCTGTATCATCTGTACTGCAATCATCTACAACCAATATTTCAAGGTTGTCCCACGTCTGAGCTAACATGGATTCAATCGCTACACGAATTCCCGATTCAGAATTATACGCAGGAATGATGATCGACACTTTCGGTCCATCACCCGTTGCATGCTTCTTTTGAATCGGGTTGGTTCTTAATCTATAATAAGCATCCATGGTATCGTCAGGTGACAATGTAATCTCCTGTAATTGGTAAAGACGCAAGCACTTATTAATCCAATCCACTCTACCTTCAATCGTTCTTTCTAAATTCGCTGCAGCTACATACAAATCTGCATGTTTATCTGAAACGAGCAGATTTGTAATGAATCGCATTCCCTTTTCTTGTTCACCTAGAAGTTCGTAGCTCTCAGCCTTTAGTATCGCCGCTTTTCTGAGTGTTTCTTGGTTTTTCTCTTTATCCATTGAAATAGCCATATATTTAAGAACCATGTCTGCACTATCTTCCGTAAGTTTATTCGCGTACCATAAAGCTAGCTCCCAAGCGATTGCCTTTCTTAAATAATAATCACTCGTAGTTACGAACAACTGCTGTAAATCGGATAATGCTTTTTCAATAAACCCTAGATCATATAAATATTTTTTGTATTTTTTAAGCTGATTTTCAGCATGTTTTCTTTTATAGGCTTTGCTATAGACTTGCTTGATATTCCTTCTGCCTAATACATAAGCTGGTATCGATCTTATAATGGATTTCCCTTCGCGCTTATACTTCGCCAGATTCTTTATCAAGTGCTGTGCCTGCATAAATTCGTGCTTATATTCCATCAAACGTTGCTGGTTCGCCTTCTTCTCGGCTGATTTCTTTTCCAGCTCTGCTTCTAATTCAGCCAATTGATCAGTTAATGCAGTATTTTCTTCTTCAGGCTTATTCATTTCAGTTTGTTTTTTCATCATATACCCAGCTCTTCTCCCATACACGTTCACTGAAGTTGACTTCATGCAACGCTTCTGTATGATGTTCCATCAAGGCATTCTTAATTTCAAGTGTTGCGGGATACCACGTTCCTGAATGGTCAAAGTATTCCTGTAAGTGTTTTAAACAATGAGTAATAGGATACCCTTCATCGCTTGGTAATTCGTTCACAATAACAGTTACTGACTTTGCAAGAACAGCAGGTATGTATCGTTGATACGCTTCTAAAACAACCGGATTCCAAACAATCAGCTGATCTGTTTGGATCTGTTCACCATATACGAGCATTTGCAATCTATCACCATCGAGCATATTGCGAATAGATTCTTTTATTGTTTTAGATGAACCTGCATTGTATTGATTGATTTGCACGAGACCAATTCGTCCATCTTTTCTCGCATAAAATTCCTTAATATAGCTGATTTGTTCCTCATCAATTGTTCGAAAATCAGTCGCGATTACCACATCGAAGAAACGTTTGCCTTCTGCTTTTTCCTCTCGTTTCGGCCACATTGGCTCCGGAACTTGAAAAACTCTAGTTGTCATTGGGAAAGGATAACGTAGTGTCTCTGCTGTGTTATGATGATACTCTAAAGCTTCTACGTATTCTTTTCTTACGCCCATGAAAAAGCCATTATAACCAAATGCAGAGCTTCCAGTAAGCGATGTAACGGACTGTCTTGGTAATGATAGGGGACCTGTTTTCAAATCAACATAGCTATTTTTTCCGAATACTTTAATCAGTCTTCTCTTAAATTCACCATCTGCAGCAAATCGTACACTATCCCAGTAGCCAACCTTTTCAAGAACTGGCTTGCGTCTAAACATAATAGAGGACATATTTGGGAAGATATATTTTCCTGGCGTACCCCGACGATATAGCTTCAGCTCTTCTTCCGTTAACCTTGAATGCTCGGATGTATTTGCAATAATATGCTCATGCTCAATCAAATGTTTAACCTGTATTTCTATTTTTTCAGCATGTGACCAATCATCCGCATCATTAATAGTGACAAAATCTCCAGTTGCATGCTCTAACGCAATATTTCGAGCAACATATGGTCCACTGTTTACTGGGGTTGAAAGAGCTTTAACGCGCGAATCCTTTTCTGCATATTCAGCGATAACTTTTGCTGTATTATCCGGACTGCAGTCATCAACTGCGAGAAGCTCAATATTTTGCCATGTTTGTGAAAGAATCGATTCAATGGCAACCCTTATTCCTTCCTCCGCCTTAAATGCAGGAAGAATGACAGATACTTTTGGTCCATCCTCTATTTTCCGGTCCATAGCTATGGTTTGCAAGTCATCGTATACTGGAGAGCGAACCGTTTGTGTAAATCCGATCGGTTGTAAGCCATATAACTCCATCACCTTGTTTACCCATTCCATCCGTTTATCAAGAGCGCCTTCTAAATTAGCTGCTGCAAGATAAAGGTCGGCATGCTTCTGAGTGGGAAGCATGCCATGAATAACTTCTTTGCCTTTTTCTACTTCATGACACGTTTCATAGCATTCAGCTTGAACAATAGCAATTCGCCGTAATTGGTCCGCATCCTTCTCGCCATTTTTTACTGCTTCAATATATTCTAGAGCTTTTCCAGCACCTTCTTTTGTATATTGATTGGCGTGCCACAACGTTAGCTCCCAAGCAGCCAGGCGTTTTAGCTGTGGATCTTTCATGTTGGTATAATAATCTTCTAATGCTTCAAGCGCCTTTTCTGTAAATCCTAGATTGTACAGATGATATTTAATTTGTTTAAGCTTTTGTCTCTGGGCCTGTTTTCTCCCAGACAGTATTCGTTTTATTTGCTGCTTCTGTTCTTCTGTAAAAATGTCAGTCAGAGCCTTTCTCTGCCTTTCATTTAAAACGGTATATACAACCCAGTCAACAGGAGCTAAGACTACCTTTTTCATTACACGAATCACTTCATGTCACCACCAAACGGTACCATTATTCTTTATTTTCTACAGGTTTCTTTGGAGATTCCTGTTTATTTACTGGTTTTCTTATTTGTTTTACAACTTTTTTATTCGCATTTCCAGATTTACTTATTCCAAGTGATTCTCGATATGCAGCAACGGCCTCTTCCGCCGTTCCATCAAAGCGAACCTGTCCACGCTCCATCCAAATACCTCTTGTGCATACTTTTTCCACAAAGTTCATACTGTGCGAAACGATAATAACTGCTTTTGCATGAGACATCATGTCTTGGATTCGTTCACTCGCTTTTTGCTGAAATGCCATGTCACCAGTTGAGAGTGCTTCATCAATAATAAATATATCAGGCTTCAATATAGCGGCAATGCTAAAGCCAAGCCTTGATTTCATACCAGATGAATATTGTTTCACTGGTTTATCAATGGATTTTTTCAGGCCTGAAAATTCTACAATCTCATCGTATTTCGCTTGAACTCTTTTTTTGGGTATCCCGAGAAGCATCGCATTCAGGAAGATATTATCTCTTCCAGATAATTGCGCATTAAATCCTGTACCATATCCTAAAAGAGAGGACGTTTCTCCTTCCAGCTGAATATCACCTTGGTCTGGCTTCAGGATATTCGTTAACACTTTACAAAGTGTACTTTTTCCAGCACCATTATGCCCGATAATCCCTACTACTTCGCCTTCTTTAATTTCAAAACTAACATCCTTTAACGCCCAGAATGTACCTGTATTCAGTTCATAGGAAACCCCTACATTCGTTGCTCGAACAATTGCTTTATCTTTAATCGAGCTTTGCGTTTTGTTTAACTCCAGGCTTCGCTTACGCTTTGGGGGCATAGGGACCGTTGCTTTATAATGAGCAATAATCTCTTTCGGATCACCAATTTCCTTTACCACGCCTTGATTGATCCACATTAATCGATCACAATTTCGCTGCGCGTATCTGAGACTATGGGTAACAATAATTACCATCTTCGCTTGTTTAACAAGCTCTTTCATTTTTAGAGCTGCTTTTTTACTAAAGCGTGCATCCCCTGTATTCAACGCTTCGTCAAGGATAAGCACCTCTGGCTCCAAATGAGCAGCAACACTGAACCCTAATCTTGCTTTCATCCCACTGGAATAATATTTCATTGGCTGGTCAATAAAATCTCCGATATCTGAGAATTCATGGATATCATCAATATAATAATTAATCAATGATTTACTAACTCCGAGCATCATGCCATTTAAATAAACATTCTCTCTTCCAGTCAGTTCTTTATTGAAGCCCATTCCAAATGAGAACAATGCAGTCACCTTACCGTCAACTTGCATTGTCCCTTTATCTTGTTGCAAAATTCCTGCAATGATTTTACTTAACGTCGTCTTACCAGCTCCATTGGAACCGATGATGCCAAGGATTTCCCCTTGGTGACCTGTAAAATCAATATCCTTCAATGGCCAAACTTTTTCTTTCTTCTTTTTCTCTTTTTTAGCGAACATGCCAAAAACACGTGATTTTATATCATCCTGATAGCCACGGTCATTAAAGGAAACACCTATATCTTTAGCAACGATAACATTTTCTTGTGATTCGTGCGTATTATGTTTCATTTGATCCTGCATGTTTACCCCTCATTTATTATAAATATGGCAGTATTATAATGCCTTAATAATTTTATGTTCGTTTTTACTGTAATAATAGAGCATGAACGTTCCTATCATAATTGCGATCAAGAATAGAATACCGAGTCCAATCAAGTTGGGTGTTTCGTGGAACATCAAAATATCTCGGTAGGCTGTAACAATAATTGCTACAGGATTGTATTCAATCAATGGTACGAGCCAGTCAGGTATTTTGCCACTTCGTATTAAACGTCCACCTTCCCAGATAATCGGGGAAGCATAGAAGAAAACACGTGTAATATATGTCATTAGATTTTCAATATCTCGAACAAAAATCGTAATAAACCCGAGAACTAGTCCCAACGCCATATGTACCGTTAATTGGATAAAAATAAGCAATGGCAGGTAAGCCACATGCCATGTCGGTACAACACCATAAATTGCTAGGAATAACGCTATTATAATTAAGCCAAATGCAAAGTTAAATAATTGGGTTAATGTAAACGATAATGGAAATAGCGCTTTTGGCAAGGACACTTGATTAATAATCGAGCTGTATCTTAAGATGGACTTTGATGATGAATTGATGCTTGTACTAATCCAACGCCAAGCGACTAATCCGATAACTAAGAATAGTGGATAAGAAAAATCATCATGGCTTCGATTTAGTACGACTACTACCAAGAAGTAGTACACCAATACATTCAGTAATGGATCCAGCAGCCACCAAAAATACCCTAAGTAACTATTCCGATGCTCTGCTTTTAACCCCGACTTGACTAAGTAAAATAATAAATCTTTTCTTTTCAGCATTTCTTGCATATAATTTTTCATTATTTATGACACCGCCTAATATTTAAACGTGAAGCGAACGGAATGAAAGGTCATCGCTTCGTTCTCCATCTGATAAGATCCATAATAGACCTCACTACATAATGCGCAAAGTACCAAATACTTTTCGGCAAGCTTTGCTTTTCAATTTTCCTGAAAACATACCAGTTTCGTTTTGCAGCTTTCCACTTGTTACTTGAGATCGAATTGCCAACAAGGCGATATTCGGCCAATATTTCGGGAAGTCCGTAAGCAAGGAAGCCCTTTTTCGTAATCGTTAACCAATAAACATAATCCTGCCTTGTTCTAATATTGACCATTTTCAAATGACCAACTTTATCTCGATCAAGCATAACGGTTAAACAGCCAATCACACATCGTTTCATTAAATCATCGTAATTCACGGATTCCGGGGTGGTACTTATAGCATTCGTTTTCGTCCCATCCTCCAGGATTCGAACATACGTTGTGAAGGAAAAAGCGATGTCCTTCTCTTGCATAAATCGTAATTGTTTGTCCAATTTTTCTGGCAGCCAACGATCATCACTGTCTAAAAATGCGATATAGCGTCCTTTAGCATTCTCCATTGCTGTATTGCGTGCTACAGCTGAACCGCTATTCTCCTCAAGCACAATTAGCTTGATGCGATTATCACGCTTTCTATATTCTTCCACAATCGACGTTGTATTATCAGTGGAACGATCATCCACAATCACCATTTCCCAATTAGCGTACGTTTGATCCAAAACGGAATCAATCGTATCTCCAATAAACCGCTCCGCATTATACGCAGGGGTAATTACCGATATAAGTGGATTTTGTTTCATTTAATCACCGATTCCTTCTTCCCGCATACTTTTATTTTCTACTTGAAGCAATTCATGGTACCAGGAGATTAATTTTTTCTCTTCCGTATACCAGTTTAGTTCCTCCACAACAGCTTTTTTTCCATTCTCACCCATACGCTTTGCTTCTTCTGGGTTATTTTTCAGATAAGAAATTGCCTTTTGTATTGCCACATCATCATATGGGTCAACAGCTATTCCACACTGATAGGTTTCCATAAATTTTTCCCATACAGGAAAGTTTGAGCAAATTATCGGCAGTCCTGCATTCATATACTCAAAAAACTTAGTCAGCTCTTTTTTCATATAATGCTCCGTTGGCGGAAAAAGAGCTACTCCTGCTAACCAATTTGTTTGAAGGTAGCGATCCTCGATTACTTCTTTTTCAATAAACTGATCGATTCCTTCTATTTTTAAGTTTGCTTTCTTATCTCCAGCTGCTTCGTACATTTTTTCTGCCAAGTCACTCGGGCATTTACCTACAAAATGCATCTCGATCTGCTCATCAATTACCGGTATACGAGCGTGAAACATTGCACCTCGTACAACGGACACATTTCCAGTATACAAGACTTTATTCTCTGCGGGGGATTCACGTTTGCTGTTCAAGAACTTTTCATTAACTGTCGGGTAATTTAAAATACACGTCCCCGTTGGGTAAATATCCTGATAATATTTTTCCGCAAGACATAATTCAAAGTTACGAGCAAAAAAACGTTCCATTAATCTATACGTTGCCGCAAACAATTTTCTTATTGGCATCGATATATAATCTTTTTGCAGAATACTTGTAATATAATCTTCGTGAATATCATAAATTACGACATTGCTTTTATTCTTTAATAGCCACGCTATTGGTAAAAGCTCTGGATCATGAAAATGATAGACATCTGCGTTTAATTTTTTTGCTTCCTTATACGCTGCGAATGCCCCAACTGTCATTCTTTTTAATCTGCTTTTATATTTTTTTAATGGTATATGTTTGATCGGTTTATCTGTATTTGAATCCTGATCGCCTGACTGAGCGATTAGCGTCACATCAAAACCTGCTTTTTGCAATGACTTACATTCTTTATGATAGATTCTTGGATCGTATGGGTGATGTACAGTTGTTAACTGAACAACACGTTTTGGAGTATGCATACTCCTTCAACTCCTGTTCAACTTTTAATACGTTTTATTTAGTGTTTTCATAAATACGTCTTCATATTGTTTAACAATCGTCTGTGCATGGAATGTATTCACACGCTCCAGCCCTTTTTGGATGACCTGCTCACGCCTGTCCTCTGTCCAGGTTAATGTTTCATAAATTTTTTCTGCCAATTGTTCTGCATTTCCAACCTCACACATTAGCCCGTATTCACCGTCATTTAATACTTCTCCAGCTCCAGGATATGCCTTCGTTGAAACGACAGGTATCTCTGTTGCCAGAGCCTCTGAAAGGACATGACCAAACCCTTCTCGCTTGGAAGCCAGTACGAAAACATCAGCATGTGCGAAATAAACATATGGATTCTGCTGAAATCCAAGGAAGAACACTTTATCAGCTACATTCATCCTTTCAGCTAGATGCTTTAATTCATCCTCCAGTTCACCTTCACCAAGGATAACAAGCCTCACATCCAAGCGATGACTTACATCGGCAAACGCTTTAATCAGTGTCTGTTGATCCTTATCTTGAACCAGCCTGCCTGCTGTGATGATTACTTTTTCACTTCCAGCAAAAATGGTTTTATGTTCCTGTGGAAGTATTCCCTCTTCCACATTGGTTCGAATGCGTTCGATATCAACCGGGTTGTAAATAACATTAACTTTTTCTCGTTTTACCTTATAACGTTTCACAATATTTTCTTTCACACCATTGGAAAGTGCTATTACACGACTGGAAAATTTGTATAAAAGCCCGTATAATCTTAATTTAAAATCAGCAGCAGGACTGCCTCCCAAGAAAGCTGCTTCTCGCACGATGTTTTTCGCTCCAGTAAAAGAAAGAAGATTTCCTAGAATAGCGATTGTATTATAATTCGGTATCGTACTAAATACAATATCCGCTTTTTCTTCCCGAATTACTTTTGCTAATGGGAAAATCGCTGACCTTAATCGTTTCGTTTTTAATTTAATAAATTTCACATCTTGATCTAAATATTTTTCATAGCTTCCATCGTAATCTAACGTAACGAGTAACGGCATGAATTTCGATCTATCGATATTATTTAATATGTTCAATAATGTTCGAGCAGCTCCACCGCCACCCATTTGGTAAATAAAAAATAAAACACGTTTCTTCTCCACGAAATCGTCATCCTTTTTAAAGTAAAGAAAGTATAAAATTTGGCTGTACGTATATCTTTTACCGGACTGTTACATCCAACTCACTTCATGAATAGACCGAAAATACACTGAACGAATTATACCATAGCGGCAACAATAAATAAATTGTCGAAATCATTACAATTAAGGTATCTTATGTACGATTTCATGTTACATTTTCCCTTTCATTGTAAAGGTATTTTAATATAATGGAAATTGACGTTTTAAAGTCTATTACAAAAAGGATCTGGTTTGATAAACGCAGATCCTTTAATGGCTGTTGGTCTATTAACGATCTAAACTTTTCAACTTCTGTTCCATATATGCCTTAATTTCGTTATGTAAGTCTGGTCGGTTTAAGGCAAAATCAATAGTCGCCTGCACGAATCCTAATTTCCCACCAATATCATAACGTTCACCAGTAAAGTTATATGCAAGTACTTGTTCCTTTTCGTTTAACTTATTTAATGCGTCAGTTAACTGAATTTCGTTATTTTTCCCTGGTTCTTGTTTTGCAAGAATATCAAAAATTTCCGGTGAAAGTATATACCTTCCCATAATCGCTAAATTGGATGGAGCTTCATCTTGGCTTGGCTTTTCAATTAATGATTCAATCGCTCGAACAAAAGAACCGTTATCTTCTATTGTTAACGGATTAACGATACCATATTTTGATACATCCTCTCTTGGTACATCGTGTACACCAATTACCGAGGATTGATGTTTATCATACACATCGATAAGCTGCTTCAAACATGGAACTTCTGATTCCACAATATCATCTCCAAGCAAAACAGCAAATGGTTCATTCCCTACAAAGCTGTGTGCACATCCAATTGCATGCCCTAAGCCTTTTGGTTCTTTTTGTCGGATATAATGGATATTGGCTAAATTCGAAATAGACTTGACCACTTCTAGCATATGGAAGTCTCCTTTATGTGCCAACGTTTCTTCAAGCTCATAAGACTTATCAAAATGATCTTCTATTGCACGTTTTCCTCTTCCAGAAATAATAATGATATCTTCTATCCCGGAAGCCACTGCTTCTTCTACAATATATTGAATCGTCGGTTTATCCACAATTGGAAGCATTTCCTTTGGCTGCGCTTTTGTTGCTGGAAGGAAACGTGTCCCTAGTCCTGCAGCTGGAATAATAGCCTTCGTTACTTTCATTTTATGCTCTCCTTCTATTAGATTAAATAGCCGTATATTAAGGTTCATTTTCAATTCACCATGTATTAATGTTAGTTTATCATATCACCAGTTACTATCCAATTTTCGAACAAATAATGCAATAAATAGTCAAAATCTGTATAATAGTAATTGCTATACAAGATCATTATATAGATGTATAGTATTTTTGATAAGCATTATTTTGATATAGTAGAGCTACATTTGAATTAAATTAAACAGATAAAGGAAGGCAACGATACCATGGAATTGTTTCAGAAATTACAAGCAAAAGAAGAGAAAATCGCGGTTATCGGTCTAGGATACGTTGGTCTGCCACTAGCAATAGAATTAGCCAAGAAATTTGATGTTGTTGGCTTTGATGTAAATAAAGCTAAATTGGATAAATATTTAAGCGGGATTGATGTAACAGACGAAGTTGGCGACGAAGCGCTCAAAAAAACAAGCCTAAAATTTACGAGTGAAGAGGAAGATTTGCAATCTTGCAAATTTCATATTGTTGCTGTTCCGACTCCCATTAATACCGATAAGACACCTAATTTAAATCCGGTGATTGGTGCAAGTGAAACCGTTGGAAGGAATTTAACCAAAGGTTCCATCGTCGTTTATGAGTCAACGGTTTACCCAGGAACGACAGAAGAAATTTGTATTCCAATCCTTGAAGAAGTTTCAGGTTTGGAATTTGGAAATGACTTTAAAGTCGGTTATTCACCAGAGCGAATTAATCCTGGTGATAGAGTAAATACATTAACGAAAATCACGAAAATTGTTTCTGGCTCGGATGAACCTGCACTTCGTGAAATAGCTAACCTCTATGGTGCTATTATTGAAGCTGGAGTATTTGAAGCTGAATCCATTAAAGTTGCTGAAGCAGCTAAGGTAATTGAGAATTCACAACGAGATATAAATATTGCATTTATGAATGAGCTTTCAATGGTGTTTAATAAAATGGATATTAACACAAAAGCTGTCTTGGAAGCTGCAGGGACGAAGTGGAATTTCCTTAATTTCACACCTGGATTAGTTGGCGGACATTGTATTGGTGTGGATCCATATTATTTCACGTATAAAGCAGAACAACTAGGATACCATTCTCAAATTATTCTCTCTGGAAGAAAAATTAATGATGATATGGGAAAATATATTGCAAGCAATATCATTAAAAAAATGATTAAAGCAAAGCAAGAAATCGATGGTGCACGAGTAGCTATTTTCGGACTTACCTTTAAAGAAAATGTACCAGATGTCCGAAACACAAAAATTATTGATATCATTAGTGAATTAGAAGAGTATGGTGTAGAAACAATTGTTTATGACCCTGTTGCAGAGAATGAGGAAGTTTATAATGAATTTAATATTCGTTTAGTTGATCAGGATGAATTAACGGAACTGGATTGTATTGTATTCGCTGTGCCTCATAAAGAGTTTAAGGAATCTTACAGCCTAGATACACTCGATCAACTTTACAAAACGGATACAAAAGTATTAATTGATATAAAAAGTATCTTTGACAGAAAAGAATCCCAAGCAAAAGGATATCATTATTGGAGTTTGTAATTTGATAGTAAACAAATAAAACGGGAACCGAAGATGGTTCCCGTTTTATTTGTTACTCACTGTACTATAACCTATTTTTTCAAGTGTACGTCTTCCTCACCTAAAATCAAGTAATTCAATTCTTTTTCAGGTACTTTATTAAATTGCTTTCGTTTCATCAGATAGAAGATAACACCGAGAACAACCCATGCTACTAATGCGATTCTTGATTCAACACCTAAATAAGCAGGTGAACCCGGGACTAGCAAAAGTCCTAGAAACACAAGGCTCGTAAGCAATCCAATAAAGGAAACAACTTTTTTAGATGGTGAAACTGTGTTTAATTTTCCGTTGAAATTAGCATCCTTTTTCCACTTAAATAACTTAAAAGCAGTGAAGCAGGTGTAAAAATAAGCTATTGTCACTCCTACAGATGACATATCGACCACCCATAGCAATGCCTCCCTACCGAACCATGGGGCAAACATCGACAGAATTACAACAAATATAATACCAATATACGGCGTTTTATACTTGGGATGTAAGTTTGAAAAAACTTCCGGTAATATCTTTGCTCTCGACATAGCAAATAATAAGCGACTCGAAGAAAGAATAAACCCAATTAACCCAGTGAATATTCCCATCGTTAATGCCACTACTAAAATAGCCAAACCACCTATTCCTAATAAACGTTGAATCGCTGTCCCCGTTCCCCAAATATAATTGCCAGCAACTAAACCTTGCCAAGGTTCAGCCATAGACGTTGCAATTATCATCAGGCTATATAATAAGAACGCAAAGAATATCGCATAAATAATTAAACTAAATGCTTTTTTAGAGGAAAAATTAAATTCTTCTGCTGTCTGTGGGACTGTATCAAATCCAACATAAGCCCAAGGCGCAATTGCTACAATTGAAATAATGGCTGCAAATGCAGTTGTTTCTACTGGGAAAAATGGTTGCATGTTCGATATTCCAGTACCTGGCTGTATCCCAACTAATAGTGTTAAAACAACAATACTAATAACCATAACGCAGCAAAAGATAAACTGGATTCTACCAGACATCCCTGTTCCTTTTATATTGAAATAACCAAATACGATAAGCGCAATCGTTGCAATTATAATTTCTGTTCCATACACACTCCAACCAGCAACCTCGTAAAGGTAAATGTTTTCAATAAGCTTCGGCAACGTAAACTTAATCATTAATGCAAATGCTGATGCATTGAGTGCCACAATACAAATATACCCAAACGTTAAAAACCAGCCACATATAAATGCATGTGTACGTCCCAGACTCACATATGTATAAGCAAACGCTCCTCCTGAAACAGGAAAGCTTTTGATTAGGAAACCGTAACTGACAGCTATCAGCATCATTAATAAACCACCAATACCGAAACCAATGATTACTCCGAGTGGACCAGCTGTAGACATCCACGTGGCAGGTTGAACGAATGCTCCCCAGCCAATTGCTGAACCTAAAGCAATTGCCCATACCCAATGTGGTTTTAATGATTTCTCTAATGTGGTTCTCTCATTCATACTTTTTCTCCTTAATTTACAATTTGGATTTTAATCATAGGTTTTATTTTACCACTACTTTTTTACAAAATATATTATTTCCTATTCAAGAAGACTAAACTAAAAATGTAGTAATTAAGCGTGGTATCTACCATCAAAACTGATGGAGATATCACGCTTATTTCGTTGTAAAACAAAAGAACATTTTTTGTCTAATCTTAAAAGCATTGTACAAGCACCTCCAACAATTCCCCATATGTTTTGATCCCCTATTTATTCCAGGTGTAATTAGAACTATTTAATTAAAAACTCACTTCACTATTACATACTATAGATAAAAAGACCCAATTAACAATTATCAAATAATGTCGAATGATAGTTAAAATTAACTAATTATTATTTATATTGCTATTATATTACAAAATTTCATTTCTATTGTAATAGAGCTGTGCTACTATAAAATTGTATTATTGTCAAAAAATTAAATATTTTATAGAAAGGATTGGTTATATGAGAAATTAGTCGGTTTGTCTAGAAAAAATGATTAAAACAGGAATGGGAGGAAGTTTGATTGAAGCGGAGGAATTTCAAGAAATTATTTACTAGTTTATTAATCTTTACACTTATTCTTTCATTATTTAATCCATTATTTATATCAGCCGAAACAGATAGCAAAGCGACGAAACAACTAAATGTTGATGAAAGAATGTCGCAGCTAAAAGAAGTTGTTTCAAAGCAACAAGCAATATTAAATCAGGAGCCTATTTTACACTCCTCTTTACAAAATTTATCTAGTAATAAAGAAGTAGCTGTTATTGTTCAATTATCCGAATCTCCTGTAGCACTAGAACAAGGAAAGAAAACAGTAGAAGGAAAAACGCTTAGCGGGACACAAGCAACAACAGTTAAAAACAAAGTTATAAATGAGCAAGCAAGATTTGAAAATCTATTAAAAGCAGACAATATCGACTACGAGAAAGGATTTACGTATACCCAAGCTTTTAATGGGATGTCACTGAAATTGAACGCTAATGATATTGATAAATTATTAACAATGGATGGCGTTGTCAGTGTAGATCCTGACGAAGAAGTTCATGCCCTTGAACTTGCTAGTGATAATAAAGTAGGACCCATGATGGTTGATACCGTTCCCCACCTCGAAGTTCCCGAACTTTGGGATCTAGGTCATGAAGGGCAAGGCGTAAAAGTTGCCGTCCTGGATACGGGAATTGATTATAATCATCCTGATTTTCAAGAGATTTATAAAGGCGGCCATAACTTCATAGAACACACGGATGATTATGCTCGTCCACGTGAAAATGAAGATCCCTATGAAACTACTCCGGAAGATCGTCCAGAGCATATGCCAGAATTCAATGCAAATGGCAGCTCCTTTTATACATCACACGGGACACATGTTGCAGGGATTATTGCTGGAACAGGCAACAATGAATATGGCATTAAAGGAATAGCACCAAAAATTGACCTGTATGCGTATCGAGTCCTAGGAGCATATGGCAGCGGATTCACTTCTGGAATCATTGCTGCGATTGATAAATCCGTTGAAGAAGATATGGATATTATCAATCTATCATTAGGCGGTGGTAGTAATAGTCAAACTGCCCCAGATGCAATTGCTATTAATAATGCAACATTAGCTGGAGTTACAGCAATTGTCGCAACAGGAAATAGTGGGCCTGGACGTGGCACCGTTGGAAACCCTGCATCTGCAGCACTGGCAATTTCAGTTGGAAACTCCACATTACCAGAGGAAACAATTCAGGCAAACCTAGTAACCCATGCTGGTGAGTACGAGCAGCAATATGACGCAGCATTAATGGGATGGAATTTTGCTGAAGATCCAGCGGATACATTATCAGGTACATACGATGTTGTACCGGTCCCAGGGATTGGAGCAGCATCTGACTATGAAGGAATTAACGTTGATGGAAAAATTGCGTTAGTTGCACGTGGAGAGATTCCATTTGTAGATAAGATAGATATCGCGAAGGAACTTGGAGCTGTTGGTATCTTGATTCATAACAATATCGATGGTGAAGGACCTGCAAATGTATTGCTGGGAAATTCATTCGAGTTTATTCCAGCATTTGATATTTCAACTTCAGACGGCCAAGCTTTAAGAGATGCAATCGCGTTGACAGCGGACAAAATTGGTAAGGTTACGTTTAGTGATTATCAGGTTGACTCTACCGATGGTGATCATATAAATCCTTCTAGTTCACGCGGGCCGTCCACGCCAGTATTTGATATCAAGCCAGATGTTTCCGCACCAGGAACAAATATTATGGCAACGGTTCCTGCTTACGGCAAGGATTACGAGGATGCAGATTATGCTCAAGCATACGATCGGAAAACAGGGACAAGTATGGCTGCACCTCAAGTCGCAGGTATAGCAGCATTACTTTTATCCAAAAATCCGGATTGGACACCGTATGATATTAAAGTTGCGTTGTCGAACACAGCTAAACAATTGGACACGGAACTATACGATGTCTTCGCTCAAGGACCTGGTCGTGTACAGCCATTAGCAGCTGCAAATGCTGAAGCTTTGGCATACGCAATAGACACAACTATCTTCGATGACCAATCACTTGATTATGAAAAAGGAACGATTACATTCGGCAGAGTTGCGCCAGATCCTGAAAATGAAATAACCGTTACAAAACAAATTGAGATACGTGATGTAATTGGAAATTCGAGTGATTATGATGTGAGTGTTGAAGTAACGAAAGCGGCTACTGGTGAATTAGCTGATGCTAGCGTTACTGTAAGCAAATCATCCTTTACTTTAAAAGGTACGGAAACCCTTGATGTTACCTTATCTATCCCAGCAGGTGAAGAAGCGCCAGGAAATGAGCTACTTGGGTATGTTCATATTACAAACGGGACAACAGATTTAGGATTGCCTTTTGCTGTTGAATTTTCGACTGAAGTTCCGAGTGGACTAGCTTACTTCGAACTATCCGAATACGCAATTTCACCAAATGGCGATGGCATGCATGATCAAACCACATTGGAATTTGGATTACTAGCCGATGAGGAGCTCATGTCTATTGAACTATGGGATGCTGCGAATCCAAATGGTGGCTATTATGATGATGGTTACTTAGGATATTTGGCATTACAAGCCTTACCAGCTGGCGGATGGCAGCTCCCAATAGGTGAAACATATTACGATTGGGAAACCGAAGAAGAAACAGCAATCCCAGATGGTGTCTATACCGTTGATTTCAATTCATGGGATATTGCAAACCAAAGTATTACACTACTTGCAGACGATGGACCACTTTATGTTAAATCATCTACTCCTGAAATTGAATTTGATCCTGTAGATGATGAAATCGATGGATCAGAATATATTGTAACAGGATCAATTGATGATACATTTATTGATTTCAAAACAACTGTAAAAAGAATTTTTGGAATCCCTTATGATGTAAACGAAAAATTAACTGCCACGTATGAATTAACAGATGATACTGGTCATGTTTTGGAAAGCAATGCCGTAACACTTGAACAAGATGGTACCTTTGCAATCCCATTAACTGAACTAACCAGCGGGGAAAACACACTAGCTTTAATGGTTGATGATATCGTTGCAAATAGCGCCGGACAAGAAATCACACTGAATGTAACAGAAGCAGTGAAGGAGTTTACGATTTCCTTAACACCTTCTACTACGGAGCCTACAGAAGGACCTGTGACCATTTCTGTAGAGACTGATAGTGAAGCAGAACTGGTTGCGATGAAGTGGCTACAAGGTGACAAAACTGCTGATGATTTTGCAGAAGCTGGAAATAATATCGACTTAGAGACAAAGGCTTTTGACATTCATGAAAACGGCACGTACACCGTTTATGTGCAAAATGGTGAGGATGTAGAAGCTGTTCAAACGATTACTGTAGAAAATATTACAGATCCGGTTGAAGAGGAAATTACGATTACCCTCTCTCCTTCTACTTTAGAACCAACGGAGGGGCCGATTACGATTTCTGTGAATACAGATAGTGAAGCAGAACTTGTTACAATGAAGTGGCTACAAGGTGACAAAACTGTCGAAGATTTTGCAGAAGCTGGAGATCCTATCAATTTAGATTCGAAAGCTTTTGATGTCCACGAAAACGGCACCTATACCGTTTACGTGCAAAATAGTGAGGATATAGAAGCTGTTCAAACGATTACAATAGAAAATATTACAGATCCAGTTGAAGAGGAAATCTCGATTATCCTTTCCCCTTCTACTACAGATCCGACAGAAGGGCCGATTTCCATTTCTGTAGAAACAGATAGTGAAGCAGAGCTGGTTGCAATGAAGTGGTTACAAGGTGACAAAGCAGCTGATGATTTTGCAGAGGCTGGGAGTACTATCGACTTAAATACGAAGGCTTTTGATGTTCACGAAAATGGAATATACACCGTTTATGTGCAAAATAGTAACGGAGTCGAAGCGGTTCAAACTATTGCGATCGGGAATATCATCGTACCTGGTGAGCTTAGCATTACGTTAATCCCTTCTACAACTGAACCAACAGAAGGGCCAGTGTCCATTTCCGTTATAACAAACAGCGAAACAGACCTTACTGCATTAAAATGGCTTCCAGGTGAAAGAACTGCTGAAGACTTTATCGAGGCTGGTAACGATATTGACCTAGCAACAAAGACTTTCGATATTACAGAGAATGGATCTTATACGGTATATGCGAACAATCATGACGAATTAGAAGCTATCCAAACCATTGCCATCGAAAATATTATCGAGCCTGGTGATGAGGTCATTACAATTTCGTTAACGCCTTCAACAACAGCATTAACAGAAGGTCCTGTTACGATTTCGATTGATACAGACAGTGCAGCAGATTTAACAGTATTACAATGGCTTGAGGGCGAACGTTCTGTCGAAGATTTTGCCGAATCAGGAAATGCTATCGATTTAGATGCAAAAGCTTTTGACGTTCACGAAAATGGGACATACACCGTTTATGTGAAAAATAGCAACGGAGCTGAAGCTGTTCAAAGCCTTGCCGTGACAAATATTACAGAACCTGTTGAAGAGGAGTTTACAATAACCCTCTCCCCTTCTACTACAGAGCCAACGGAAGGTCCTGTGATCATCTCAGTTGGAACAGACAGCGAAGCAGAGTTGGTTGCAATGAAATGGCTACAAGGTGATAAAACAGCTGTGGATTTTTCCGAAAACGGTCATGCAATTGATCTTCATACGAAGGCTTTTGATGTTCACGAAAATGGAACATACACTGTTTATGCGAAGAACCGTAATGATATAGAAGCTGTTCAAACCATCCATGTGGAAAATATTACAGAGCCAGCACCCAAAGAAGAGACCGTTATCGCAACTCCACAAATCGTGAATGGAATAGCTACTATTTCTAATGACGCTATCGAAAAATTAGCGGATGGTGGTACACTCATCATTAAACTAGACGAAGTGGAATCTGTACAAATAAAACTGACAGAGAATCAGCTTGCTGCATTAAAAGCTAAAGGAGCTACACTCATTATTCAAAATCATCATATTGAAATGCAAATTCCATTAACAAATTTACCGGATGGAAAAGACATTTCAATTAATCTTAAAAAACAAGATGATATTGAAGAAGCAGTTAGTCGCGTATATGATTTGACCATCTACGCAAACGAAGATGAAATCAACACGTTTAAAGATCCGATAACCCTCCTATTCACGATTGATGTGAATAAAGTGAACAATGCAGATGCTTTAAACATGTATTACTTGAATGAAGAAACAGAGGAATGGGAATTAATTCCTGGTGCTGTATATCAGGATGGGAAAGTTTCAGTTAAAGTAGATCACTTTACTCAATTTGCCGTTTTTGAAGATACGGACGATGATAAAGATCCTGTAGATCAAGATCCAGTGGATAAAAATGGTGATAAGAAAGATCCTAAAGATCAAGACCCGATTGATGGCGATTATTCAGGTGTCGGTAAAAATACCGGAAACAAACCTGGCAGTGGAACGAATAAGAATATCGGTTATGCAAAAGCCGACTCAGGTGATGGTAAAAAACTTCCAAGTACTGCTACAACAACTTATAATTATCTTGCAATCGGAGCGGCACTAGTCCTCATTGGCTTAGTAGCAATCTATATGCAGCACCGAAGAAAAAGAAAATCGATGTATTAATTTTCAAGAAAATATTGTAAGCGTAAAGAGGCTTCCTAGTGCTGGAAGCCTCTTTACTATGATCGTTCTCGTTCTATTTTCCGTAAAATTTTCCGTAAGAAGCTAACGATTGGACGTTTCCCCCCCATAACAATGCCTGCAAGCTCAGCAAAAATATAAAGCAACAAGATAACGACGAGCGTTATGATTAGCGATAAGGTTGGACTGGCATTGGAAAACAGGATTCCCATTACCCCAAATAGAGCACTGAAAATATAAATAATGATGACAGCCTTCCGATGACTGTATCCGGCTTGAATAAGCTGATAATGAAGGTGTTTGTTATCCGCAGCCATAATACTCTCCTTGTTATAAGCTCGACGAACAATCGCTACCAATGTATCAAATATTGGCACTGCCAATATGATAACCGGAATGATAAAACTGAAAAAAGTAACATTTTTAAACAATCCAAGCATCGAGAGAACCGCAATCATATACCCAAGGAAATTCGATCCGGTATCTCCCATATAAATCTTTGCTGGATAAAAATTATGATATAGAAATCCTAAGTTGGCCCCTATCAATGCGATACTTAAAAATGCAACGATTATTTGTGTATCAATTAGTGCCATTACAAATATACTTGTCATCGCAATTGTTGTAACACCTGTAGCTAAACCGTCCAAGCCATCAATCAGATTTATCGCATTTGTAATACCAACAACCCATAGTATTGTAATAAGCACACTTAAAAACCCGAATTCAACAACTCCGAATATCGGAATTGTAATTCGTTCAATGATCAGCCCTGAAGACACCAAAAGTAACGCCGCAGCCAATTGTCCTGTCAATTTTAAAATGGGCTTAATCGTGAAGCGATCATCGAGCGCACCTGTAATTAGAATAATAATGGATCCAATTAGAATTTCAGGCAAGTGCTGGTGATATGGCTGTAAATAAAGCGTCCCTAATAGAGCACCAATAAAAATCGCCAAGCCTCCTAGCCTAGGCGTTTCATTGATATGTATTTTACGGCTATTCGGTTTATCCATTGCACCAACTTTAATTGCAAACTTTTTTACTGGGTAAGTAAGTAATAAAGCCGCAGTGAATGCAATAAGAAATGCAATTAATAAATCAATATAATTAAACATAGAATTCTCCTACTTGTTCTTTGTTGACAGTTCCTGATGTAGTACGTGAATTTATTCCTTTTTGAACATCCCCTAATCGCTTTAAATTATAACGAAAGTTGGTAGCAATTAGCAAATTATATTGATATCTACCAGCAGGTTTATCGTTATTCCGACAATCGACAAACTTTCCAATGACATGATTATCAATCTATGCTACGATAATTGAGTATTTAGAAATAATCTGATTAAAGGATTATAATTAAAGGTGGTGTTCTTACTTGAGTCCGTATATGTTTACTGCTGCTGCGATTATCGCTGTCATCGGTATCTTAATTGTCTTTAAAGTCAACCTGGATAAAATTAAAGAAGATCCCGAGCAAGTAGCTAAGGCACAATCAAACTTCTTCATCGGTGTTGCCATTATCGAGATCCTTCCTCTTATTATGATTGTTTTTGCATTGATTCATGCAGTACCATTACCAATTGAAGAAATTTATATTCCAGCATTTATTATTATTATCCTAATGGCATTTGCGATGTTCTTTATTTTCTTGCAGCGAAAGGTAGATGTTGAAGAAGATCGAAAACAAGCAGTGAATCAGTTTTCTATAATTGCTATTGCACTTGCCAATGCGATTCCAATCATTGCTTTAGTCTTAATGTTTATAAATATTGTTTGAGCTCCTACTTTTAGGAGCTTTATTTCTTTCATTCCCTCCAGCAACATCTTATAATATAAACGAATCGATTGCTTTAGAGAGCTGGTGATTTTATGTCAGAACAAATTACCATTGAAAAAGTGTGTATCTTAGCTGGGAAAATTATGCTAGTCAGCGGAGCCGAGACGTATCGCGTTGAAGATACGATGGATCGAATATCCACTGCTTTCGGTGTTAAAAATCCACAGAGCTATGCTACACCTACTGGTATAAGCTTTTCGTTAGATATCGCGGGAACTTCAAATTTCCTCCGTGTAACAAATCGGTCTACCGATTTACATAAGATTGCAGAAGTAAATCATATTTCTCGAAAGATCACGGCTGGAGAATTAGATATTCAGCAAGCTCATGAACAGCTAGAAAAAATTGATCATGCCAAATTAACATTTCCAGCATGGGCACAAATCCTTGCAGCGGCCCTTGTGAGCGGATGCTTTGCAATTATGTTTGGCGGGTCATGGTATGACTTTATTCCTAGCTGTATAGCAGGAACGCTTGGCTTTGCAAGCATGCTTGGGTTTGAGCGAGTAGTAGAAATTCGTTTTCTTGCTGAGTTTTTCGGCGCCTTTTTAATTGGCTTATCTGCCCTATTATTTATTTACAACGGTTTCGGAAATGCATTGGATATGATCATTATCGGTGCTGTTATGCCACTTGTGCCAGGCTTACACATAACCAATGCAATCCGTGATCTGATGGCTGGTCATTTAGTTTCTGGTCTTTCTAAAGGGGTAGAAGCGTTACTGACAGCATTTGCTATCGGAGCAGGCGTTGCACTTATTTTTGCTTTTGCTTAAAAACGAAAATATTCACTTTGGAGGTTGAAATAGGATGATTATTATGCAGCAGCTTATTACAAGCTTTATTGCCTCTGCCGGATTCGGAATATTGTTCAATGCTCCACGGAATGCGCTCGTCCAATGCGGGTTTGTCGGGATGTTTGGCTGGATTCTCTATTATATTTTGGTTGAGGTAGGAATGGATGCCATACCAGCTACAACTTTTGCCGCAATGCTTGTTGCCGTTTTAAGCCATACCTGTGCCAAACTTTTCAAGAAACCGATTATTATCTTTAATGTATCTGGAATTATCCCGCTTGTTCCTGGTGGTATCGCCTATAATGCGATGCGGAATTTTGTTGAAAATGATTATTATACAGGTGTTCAGCTTTCCGCCCAGGTCATGCTCCTCTCAGGAGGAATTGCGATTGGCCTGATGTTTTCTGGAGTTATCAATCAGTTAATTAATAAATCGCGTATACTATTCAAGTAATAGCTAAATAGAGTACGTGTCATTCATTTCTCTTGGGGAACTTTTGTCAAAGTGAGTAAAATAGGAAAAAAGTTTAAGTTTTTAGTCCCCATTATTTGATTAATATTTTATTTCCGATAAAATAGATATATATTTTCAGAAAAGCGAGGGAACGAATGATGAGTAATGAATTGCAGCCAAAAGTGGTTATTGTAATATTTGGGGCAACAGGAGATTTAGCTAAACGAAAATTGTTCCCTTCGATATATCGCCTTTATCAAAGTGGTAAAATTAGTGAGAACTTTGCTGTTGTCGGGTTGGCCCGCCGCCCTTGGACAGATGAAATTTTACGCGAAAATGTTGCAAATTCCATCAAAGAAGCAGTTTCACCGAATGAGGATTTAGAAGAGTTTATATCTCACTTTTATTATCAATCCTTCGATGTGACAGATGATTCTTCCTACAGTGGATTACATGCATTAATAAATGAATTAGAGGGCGCTTATCAAACGGAGGAAAATCGTGTATTTTATCTAGCAATGGCACCAGAATTCTTTGGTACAATTGCAAATAAACTACAGGAATATGGGTTAAAGGATTTTGCTGGCTGGTCACGACTTGTGATTGAGAAGCCGTTTGGAACAGATTTGAAATCTGCAAGGAAGTTAAATAAGCAGTTGCGTGCCGCTTTTGATGAGGAACAGATTTATCGGATTGACCACTATCTAGGAAAAGAAATGGTTCAAAATATTGAAGTTATCCGCTTTGCTAATGGAATTTTTGAGCATTTGTGGAACAACCGCTTTATTTCGAATGTGCAAGTTACTTCGAGTGAAACGTTAGGTGTGGAAGAGAGAGCTCGCTACTATGATACTTCTGGGGCAACAAGGGATATGGTTCAAAATCATATGCTACAAATGGTTGCTTTATTAGCAATGGAGCCTCCAATTAAGCTAACAACGGATGAAATTCGTTCTGAAAAAATTAAAGTTTTACGCGCACTTCGTCCAATTGATCCAAAAGAAATAGACAATTTCTTTGTTCGTGGACAATACGGCGTTGGAAAAATTGATGGAGAGACAGTTCCAGCCTATCTCGATGAAGATGATGAGCTAGAAAACTCCAATACAGAAACATTTGTAGCTGGCAAGCTATTAATTGATAACTACCGCTGGGCCGGGGTGCCATTTTATATCCGTACCGGAAAACGATTAGCGGAAAAATCAACGAAAATAGTGATTGAATTCAAAGACATTCCAATGAATTTATATTATAAAAAAGACAAAGACAGACACCCAAACCTTCTGATTATTAACATTCAGCCAAACGAAGGTATTACACTTTGTTTAAATGCTAAGAAATCAGGTTCTGGTTCACTCGCCGAGCCCATCCAGCTTGCCTATAATCATAATGAGGTTCCTGGAATTAATACACCAGAAGCTTATGAGAAGTTGCTCTATGATTGCATGATTGGGGATGCGACAAACTTTACGCATTGGGATGAGGTTGCGCTATCTTGGAAGTTCGTTGATACAATTATTAACGAATGGTCTAACAATACCGCTGATTTTCCCAACTACCGCTCAGGTTCCATGGGACCAGATGCAGCAGATGAGCTGCTTGCAAAAGATGGCTTCCACTGGTGGTCTATTTAGCTACAATAGAAACTGCTAATGCAATGCTTGCAATAGCAGTTTTTTTGTTCGAAATATGAACCTTCAAGCGTTAAACATACTGTCTGCCCTCTGGTCTTGATGCTGAGAGAATGAGAATTAAAGCTGTGATGATATGCATGATCATGCCTACAATTGGAATCCATCCAATGACTGATGTAATAATGCCAAAAATACTTCCGATCCCAGACCCATTGTCTCTTTTTGTGAGTATCCATGTAATAATATGGAGAATCAGCATAACAAAAAGTGGCGTCCAAGCATTTGAAATAATGTACAATCCCCCAAGAAACGGGATACCTAAAAGTCCTTCAAAAATTCCAGTAATCCATTTAAAAATTCGAGATAACGACATATGGATTACCACCTCCTAACCTTCCATTCAATTTATAATAATACAGCTCTTACTTCTTTTCCCTTTTTTAAAGCAAAGACACGTTATGCTCAACCAAGAACTTCCTACATTACACTTATTCATTTTGCACTTAAATCACCAAATAATGTATGAGCAACAGGAACAAAAAATAGCCTAAATAAAAATAGTAGGTAAACCGAATTCTCAATCCAAAAATCACATTCTCCATCATAAAATGATGCATGCCGAACATACTTCTAACATAATTAACTTCACTTTATATACGTTTTACATCTCAAAACGTTTCATTTTTTTAGTAGCTTCTAGCTCTACTTCCAAACAAAAGGATAGTTTCAGCATTAATGCTTCTTTAATCGTATAGTATATACCCGTACTTTATACAATCCACAATAACTTATGGACTGAAATAATGCCGTGATTCACAAACATTAAACCTAACTCCGAATGCAAGAAAGCATCTAGCTCCTTTGTTACCACATATCTTTTCCAAAACCAAACAAAACCCTCCTGTTGTAATGTACGATAACTTGACTGGTTCGTTTATACTGTGTGTCAATCGTATTTTCTGATACATTTACATAAATTCCTGTTTCATCAATAAAGCCAATGTACGTCTTATCATCTCGTTGTTCATAGAATTTCACATGATGGAAGGCTATCCATACACAATCTTTATTTTTAATCGATGATGTTGGAAACATAAATACGCCTCGAGTTGGAGAAATGGGGACTGGTAACTTGGAGGTGGTACATAGAATTTTCTGCACCGCTTCTTTTCTCCCTTTTAAATCGGAACCATAAAGAAGACAACTATTGTCAATAATCTGCTCTGGTCTATGTATGGAAATCTTTTCATCTTTGCCCTCTAATACTTTCGATCGGTAGTATGAAGATTCACTATTCCTCATAATTGCTTTTGTTTCAGGAGAAATAATATAAAGCTTTCCCATTTTGACACCGCCTATTTTTAACATTTTACCCACTATATAACTAAACATTATGGATTAAGACCATTTTACTAGAAAAATCAAAATTTTTCACTTAAAGCACACTATATTATCAATAAATCCGACTATTCCATAATAGAGCAGCATCGTATTTAAGTTAATTTGCAGTAGTCGTGTAATGGATTTAGTTTTCAATCTTAGATGAAAGGGTACAGTTAACTATAAAGCGAATGAAGGAGGAAAGTGAATGACTAACAACAAAAAGGATCAAAAAATACAACTTGATGACCGCGAAACAGAAAAAGGCTCACAATTGCAATCAGAGGAAATGAAAGAAGCACAAGGGAATGAAAATGACAAAGATAAATAAAGGGTTGACCACTATAACATACACACTGAATAACTGTATCCATTTATGGTATACTTGGTGTAGTAAACACTTCATTTCATCATACTCAAGATAAAAGCGAGGGATTTATATGGATATCGCCGCTATGTCTGTCGTAACGGCTAATCATCAAGTTCGTACCGATGCAAGTATAGCAATTATGGATAATATTATGAATGTTGCTGAACAGCAAGGTTTACAGCTTATGGAAATGTTACAGGATTCCACTCCTCCGCACCCAACATTAGGAATCCAAATTGATGTAAAACTCTAAATGCGGACGAATGAAGCTCATTGTAAGCTTTTTCTATCCTATCGATAGAAGTTATCCGTAGAAAAATCAAAACAGCTTATTAGCAGCTTATTGCGTCAGTCCCGTTGCAATAAACTACAAAAGCAGAACGACTTTGAAAGGTTCGTTCTGCTTTTTAATCGCTTAAGTAATGAAGTCGTATGGTGATGAATAATGCAGTTAGTCAATTATTCAACATTCATATTTGAGTAGATTGAACGTGACCTTGCTCTACACCAGGTCAATTCTTTTATTCCTACCTTACTTATCTTTCCTCATCACGTAAGTCATCATTCGGCATTTCTTCATTCGGTGCCCCATCAGGATTATCTTCTTCCATCATGTCATCTTGAATATCCTGGTTTTCTTCCGTTGGATCTAATGGTGCATCATCTTCAACAGGATCGCGATCATTACCTGTCCCACAAGCTGCGATTAAGGATAATGCTAAAACAGGTGCACCTAATCGAATAAGCAATTTGCTTTTCATCATTAATTCCTCCTTTTAGATGTTCACTATCGACATTAGCTTAACCACTTTTAAAGAAGTAATACGAATTAATGATGATTTTGTTGATAAAAAATTCCAATACCATGATGTTACGCATAATCAAGTTCTAGTACTACTATTCTGAATTACTTTTCAAACGGACAGTTGCTATCCTTATTTAATTGCAAACGTAATTTCCGCTTCACAAGCTAGCTCGCCATCTACCGTTGCAATGCCCTTTCCTTTACCAACTGGACCTTTCATACGGAGTATTTCTACTTCTAGTTTTAATTGGTCTCCTGGTTTTACTTGACGTTTAAATCGGCATTTATCGACTCCTGCTAGGAAACCAATCTTCCCTTTGTTTCCTTCAATGTTTAACACGGCAATCGCACCAACCTGTGCTAGTGCCTCAACAATTAGAACACCTGGCATTACAGGATAATCCGGGAAATGGCCTTGGAAAAATGGTTCATTGATACTCACATTTTTAAGTCCAACGACGCGTTTTCCTTCTTCCATTTCCGTTACTTTATCAACCAATAAAAATGGATATCGGTGAGGGATAATTTCTTTAATTTGTTCTATGTCTAACATGCTATCTTTCTCCTTTAAACGTAATCAGCTTTATATTAATACATTATATCAGTAGATATGTTTGAAACAAAGCGATAAAAGGTAATTAAGATATATAAGAATTCTTAACGAACATTTTCAGAAAGGAGAATTAGCTATGCTTTGGACTATTATTGGCTTGCTTATCATTTTTTGGATACTTGGATTTTCGTTTGAAATAGCAGGCGGACTTGTTCATATACTGCTCGTTATTGCGCTGGTTCTTTTAATATTTAGACTTGTGACAGGCAGGAAAATCACATAATTATTTTTTAGAAAAGCGAAGGCTATCGCCATGATTTATGACGATAGCCTTCGTTCTTACTTTTATAATAGTAAATGGGTAAGATTATTCTTCCTTGGTAACGATATCGATGATATGCTGCCACGTTTCTTTTTTCAGTGCATCGGTCGGAACACCGTCACCAATAACTCCATAGCCAATCATCAATCCAGCAACTAATGCAGCAGCAGTAAGAATTAAAACAACGATAATCCGTAGCCAAATTGGAAAAATGCGACGGCGAGGTCTTCTATTTTTCCGTTTTTCTTCTTTTTGTTTTAGCTTTTGTTGTTTTCTAGACTGCTTCTCTGAAGCTGAACTACCTTTGGGAGACTCTTTAGGTGTTTTGGTTTTCTTCGTTGCATGCTTTTCTTCTTTCAGAGCTCTTCTAGAATTTTTTTCAGATTGGTTTGTTGACATAGTTTGTTGCTCCTTATTCCCCTGCAAATCAAAACGCTTTTTTCTTATTTGAAGTGTAACATAATCCTTTATGATCATCTAACGAAAGGGATAATCTGTTTAAGATCTTAACTGATTAACCAGTCCCATCATTTGATCACCCATTGAAATAGTTCTAGCATTAAATTGATAAGAACGTTGTGTCATGATAAGATCGGTAATCTGCTTTGATAAATCCACATTCGACTGCTCAAGGGCGCCGCTTTGTATCATATCTTCATTTAAGCCTATTCCCTCGATTATTTCTCCCATCTCAAAACCAAGATTTTCAAGGTCAGGAAGACGGAACATGTTCTCGCCCGCTGATTCAAGCACTCTTGGTCGAACAGCCTCTACAACTGCCAACTGTGCTTCAACTGCATTTTGCCCGCCTCGTGTAACAACAATTTGACCGCTCTCACGAATAGCAATCGAATCAAATCCTTCAGCAAGCACAATTGGGCCATCTTGTCCAAGTACGGGATGTCCGTCAGCAGTCGTTAACATAACCGCCTGATCGTTGTTCACCGGACTTAGAAAGAACGAGCCGTCTCGTGTATAAAACGTCTCTTCCTGACCATTTTGATTCACTTGAATTTGAAATAGGTAGTTCTCCCGTGTCAATGCCGCATCAAGAGCTCTTCCTGTTTCTACAACGGAGCCAAGTGTCAGATCATTACCCACGGCACCAATTTTAGCCCCAGAGCCAATTCGTATACCATCTGGAGTGAGACGTCCTTCAGCATTTTCCGGGGCAGATAAATTATTCAACTGTCTGAAGAGCAACGAAGAAAATTCGGCTTGGCGACTCTTGTAACCAGTTGTTTGGCTATTTGCCATATTATTTCCGATAATATCGAGTTTCTGTTGCAGCTGATTCATCGTTACAGCTGCTTGTATCACCATTTGAGACATATATGTACCTCCCTAAGCTCCTATCCAATTCTGCCGATTTCGGAGACTGCTTTTCCCATGCTTTCATCATAGGCTCTTAACACACGCTGATTCGTTTCAAACATCCGATAAGCGTTCATCATATCTGTCATTGTTTGCATGGTGTCTACATTTGACTGTTCCAGGAAACCTTGATGAATCGAGAAGGTAGCTCCTTCTGGGGCCTGTACTGCATCGCCGGTGAAGAGATCATTCCCTTCCTTGACCATACCGTTCCCATCTGCAGCATATGCAATCCCAAGCTGGACAGCTTGTTCAGGAGTTTGTAAAATACCTTCTGATGAGACTGTAAACTCCATTCCGTTCGTTTGAATTGGGTCACCTGCATCGTTAAGTACATAATAACCTTGATTTGTGACAAGAAAGCCCTGGCCATCAACGGTCAAATTACCATTTCTCGTATAGCGAACTTCTCCAGCTTCATTTTGTACCGTAAAAAACAAGGAGCCTGTCTCATCAGGCATGGTGCCACCTACAAGCGCGATATCTGTAGCTATTCCCGTCTCCCTTATATCACCTTGGGCAAAATTTGGAATGGCTTCTTGTACATAAACACCGGTATTGATTGAACCAACCGTTTTCTGTATTGGAAATTGCAATCCTCCCTGTGTCGTTGGCAGACTTTCCTGCGATCCCATTTGTTTAAGCAGTAGCTCAGGAAATGCACGTAAGCTTGTCTGATCTGCTTTATAACCTGGTGTATTCGCATTTGCAATATTATTCGCCAAAGCTTCCTGTTGCCTTTGCTGTGAAATCATTCCACTGGCTGCTGTGTAAAAGCCTCGTAACATGTTCAATTCCTCCTCCACAGGGTATTGCTTTTCCTTTCGAGTAAATCATTTAAGATATGTACTCAGGTTGATAACCCTCATGTTTATGTCATATTAACCAATTTTGCTGCGTTCGATTTTATCGATATTCTCAAGCATAATCCCTGTTCCTTTGGCAACACAATCCATCGGGTCTTCAGCAATAAATACAGGAACCTTCAATTCTTCAGCTAAAAGCTGATCGATACCATGTAATAATGCACCACCACCGGTTAAAATAACTCCACGATCAATAATATCTGCAGATAATTCTGGCGGTGTACGTTCAAGCACCGTTTTCGCTGCTTGGACAATAAGGGATACAGACTCACTTAATGATTCTTGGATTTCCACTGAACCTACTGTAATCGTGCGTGGTAAGCCAGTTACCATGTCACGACCTCGAATATCCATTTCTTCATCACGTGACCCTTTAAAAACGGTAGCAACATTAATTTTAATATCCTCTGCCGTACGTTCACCGATTAAAAGCTTATATTTCTTCTTAATGTACTGAAGAATATCAATATCAAACTTATCGCCGGCCATTTTGATGGATTCCGATGTTACAATTCCTCCCATAGAAAGAACCGCTACATCAGTCGTTCCACCACCAATGTCTACAACCATATTACCGCTCGGTTGGAAGATTTCCATTCCAGCGCCAATCGCTGCTACTTTTGGCTCTTCTTCCAAATAGACTTTCTTTCCGCCAGACTTCTCAGCAGCTTCCTTAATCGCTTTTTGCTCCACTTTTGTAATGTTCGTCGGGCAACAAATAAGCATTCTTGGCTTTGAAAGCAATCCTTTCACATTAATTTTATTTATAAAATGTCTTAACATCGCTTCTGTTACATCAAAGTCAGCAATAACTCCATCTTTCAATGGACGAGTGGCTTCAATATTTCCTGGTGTACGTCCAACCATACGTCGCGCTTCTTCCCCAACTTCCAATACTTTTCCAGTATTTCGGTCCATTGCTACAACAGATGGCTCATTTAATACAATACCTTTTCCTTTTACATGAATCAAAACATTGGCAGTTCCAAGGTCGATTCCAATATCTCTAGAAAACATGAAACTAGATCCTCCTAGCGTTACTATCTTGCACGGTCAATTTGACACAATGCTACTAGTATAATATTTTACCACAAATTTCAACAATTAACTGCTCTTTGTGAAATTTTTTTGTGTATAAAATAAGGATAGTTTGTCGAAGTAAGTAGAAAAATCTCTACGCGCATGTCATGATTGATTTTATCAATTGTTTGAGAAGGGATTGAGGTGTAAATAGAGAGCAAATAATAGAAGATCCCGGATGGATTATCCGGGCGTGTGATCGTTAAAACGATTTCATTCGATTTTTAGATGTTGCTTGGACAAAGCACTTCTAATTTCCTGCGTATCTTAACATTGCAGTAAAGTTGGTTCTTCACCCAGTTGGTTTTTCCTCCGGCACTTTTTTCCCATCAATTTTATATTTTTGTCTTGTCGCTTCTCCCCCACGGAGATGACGAATTGCTTTATGATATTCGAGAATTTCCTTTACTTGATTTGCCAGCTCTGGGTTTATCTCCGGCAATCGTTCTGTCAAATCTTTATGAACTGTGCTTTTGGAAACACCAAATTCCTTTGCTATCGTTCGGACGGTCTTTCTTGTCTCCACGACATGTCTTCCTATCCTGATCGTTCTCTCTTTGATGTAATCATGCACACCGTTCGCCTCCCTAAGTTGATTACTTCCGAGGTGTGGGTCGAGACATGGCGTTACAACGAGATATCGATATCAATGAAAAGGTTATATTAAGTAGAATATGGAGTATGTACCACCAATTTTATGAATAATAAACAACCGTTATCGGATATATATTCCATGAGGAGTGTGTAGTAAAAGGAAGATTTCTAAATGACACAAGCTCTCACCTCAGACAATTCGTTTGCATGGTTTGTAACATCTTATTAGCAGAATGGATGCTTTATGATTAAATTTATGGGATAAATGAAAGGGACAAGATGTATTTTTTTAAATACCTTCTGTTAGACGTCCGTGTTACATGATTGATATTTGCGTTATTAAATAAAAATGATACCTCACTCAAACGAACAAGGTATCATGTCTATTATGTAATCATTACAACTCCTTCATCGCATCTAACGGTAACTTACTAAAAAAGTAGTCACTCCGTTTTCTGATAAAATGATTATAAGATTTCATTAATAACCCCTGATCCTGCTTTGCTTTCCCTAAATAGTAAAGTTGAAAGGGGCCTTTTTTTGGTATGTTGCTCAAAATATCGATTGCCTTTTCATTATTTCCTTTCGCTAATTCGATATGGGCTTGTTCTCCTTTATCAACTGTACAAACATCCTCAACCATGTTGAAGTGCGCAGATAAAAATGGAATATTATGATTTTCGAGTATATTAATCATGTAGTCCAAATGATGCTCTTTCGATATTTCAAGTGCCTTATCCAAATGGTAAATGCCGCTTTCATACGTATCATGCGTATAGGACAACCCTAAATACGTATGGACATGTGCATGTAGTTGTGGACTATCAAGCATATTTAGTGCACGATAGGCGTACTTTCTTGCCATGATTAATTCGTTTCGCATAATGTGGTAAACAACGTTAATTTGGTATAATCTAATTTTAAAATATACTACAAGTAACCTTTCCTCAATTTCTGAAAAATATTGTTGATGGGTAACCATCAAATTTCCAATTTTATCAAATTGGTTAAGGTGCTGATAAGCTCTTTCCTGTATCAATTCAATTAAAAATAATAATTCTGGTTCGTTGGTTGAATAGCGACTTCTGAAAAAAGCTAATTGATCTAACGTTTCCATTGGACTAATTTTAAATACACGTTGCTCCAACATAATACGGTAAATCTCCCCCCATAGCCGATTGGAAGGGTTGTCCGACTCCAGGTTTTTTTGAATTAACAATTCAAGCTCCCGTATAAACCCATACATATACAAATATTCCATACCCTTTTTTTGGATATTTTGTGATTTTGAATGCAAGCAAATATCTTTCATCGATTCCTTTGCTGACGCTGGGCCTTGTTCCAGGTTTAATATATTCATCATTTCTGTTATTGTAAGCTCCGAATACGGTGTCATAAACTTCGCGAGAACCAATCTTACTCCTCCTTTTCCTATAATAGGAAAATGTTTATTAGTTTTTTGCCCAAAGAAATTTATTTCTAAAAACAATAATATTTTATCACAATTTATTGTATTGAAAATATAATATCGTTCGACAATTTGCGCATCAATACCTACTTTTTCAATAACCGGTTTTCACCTCAAAAGAAAAAATACTCCAGAAATTATTTTCCGGAGTATTTTGTGTTATTCATTTTCATCTTCTAATAGATCATCTGTTTCTTCTTCAGAATCATCTTCTTCATTATCTGGAACATCTCCAGGATTCTCTTCTAAAACATCATCCATATCTGTTACTTGGTCTGATTCCTCAGCAGAATCTTCTTCAGCTTCCTCTGAAATACTTCCTAGGCTACTAACAGGCTGATTGAAATAACTTTCCGGATTCACTTCTTTTCCGTCTTTTCTAATTTCAAAGTGGACGTGCGTTCCGTTATCCTTACCAAAAATGTTTTTTCCAGCAGTACCAAGTTTTTCACCTTGTTTTATTTCTGCTCCAGCCGATACACTAACTTCTTCTAAACTGGCATAATACGTCTTTACATCCTCACCATGTAATAGAATAACAACATTGCCTAGAAGCGGATCTTCTTTCACTTCTTCAACAGTACCTGTTAAAGCTGCTAAAACATCAAATGTTTCTGCATCAGCAGACGCGATATCGACTCCAGTACTTTGATAGAACCTGTTATTGTAGAGCACTAAAGCATTCTCTCGATCTTCTTGTTCTGCGTTGTAATCAAAAAATTTAGTTACGATTTCTGCTTGATCCAAGTCTTCTACTGGCATTTGAATCAGTTCCTGCTGCTCAATAACCGGCTCTGCACCCTCTTCATTTGGAATTGGGCTATACTCCTCTGACAAGTTTTCGGTTTCCGTCGTATCAGTGACTTGATTATCTAGATTTTGATACCACACAACCACCGACAATAAAACTGCTGCAATCGTCAAATAGACAGCTGGGAAAAACCACTTCTTGCGATAAATGCGACTCCATTTATTTTTTGGACCGCCTTTAAATTCTTCACTCATAATTTATCACCTCAGCAACCATTGTGAGCAGAAAAGTGAGAATATATACATTGCTTCTAAAAAAAATTATTTGCTTTGTGGATTTTTTTGTAGAAATGGGGAAAGGTAAGAGATTGCTGGACAAATTCCCGTTCAGTGTAAGTAGTAACTTAGCTGAATGTTTCACAGGTTTATATTGTTTTACCTTGCAAATGAAGGAAAGTAAGGAATTATGGTTGGAGTGCTACCAACTGATTACCCTCGATCTCGGTCGATTCTTCTTATATTAGTTTATATCTTTTCCGCAATAAAAACCCCCGTCTATTTCGAGACGAGGGTTGGTGCTGTTTCAGTAATTGTACTAATATCAACATCCTGATAATAATGTTTGACAATTTCTTCGTAGGTTTTGCCTTCTTTAGCCATTCCGTCAGCACCGTATTGACTCATTCCAACACCATGACCAAAGCCTTCCGTTGTAAAAATAAGATGACCGTTGTTTTGTGTAACCGTAAAGTCACTGGATTTCAAATCAAGTCCTTCTCTAATTTCCCTGCCTGTAAAGCTATTTCCTTCAATTGCTATGTTACTGACTCTTCCACTTTCCGTCCGTTCCATCTCGATATATAATGGAGCTCCCTCAGGTAGATCGATTGCAAGCTCTTCTTGTACTTGTGCAATTGTAAACGTTTCTCGACCAAGGTATTCAGGGGAATCAAGATCCCATGGACTTTCCACGCTTCTTAAATAGGAGACCTCATTTTCCCAATATTCCTCTGAGTTTTCGGTATACCCATTACTCGTAGAAAAAAAGGCTGCATTTATTGGTGCGTCATCATACGTTAAAATCTGCCCTTCTGTTGCCTGAACTGCTTCTTTTATTTTATTCATATTCTCTGTGAATTTTTTACCCCACAATTGTTTCAGTTCCTGTTCACTCTTATAAACTTGATGCTTCACCGTATCGGTTAGATCATAATTTTCTTCTGCATCACCATGTAGCAGGTGATTAACCGTAAATGTCCGAGCAGCGAGAGCCTGTGCCTTTAACGCTTCTAATTCAAATGTCGCTGGCATCTCTGAAGCTACGACTCCAGCTACATAAGCTTCCAACGGTATGTCCTCAACCGTATCATTCGCTTGTCGCATCACTGCTACAGAAAATGGCGACCCACCAAACTCAACCGTAGCTTCCATTTCCTTCTCATGTGTCGTAATATCCTCCTGCTTCCCATCACCAAACATCGCTACGATAACTGCGGGGATTACGAGAATGAATAATAACAGCCCAGAAAATAAAAGCGCAGTTGGGAACTTCCATGTCGATTGGTTCCGATTATCGAAATATCGTGTTTTTCGATTTTTTAAAGGAATGATTTTTTTGAGTGGTGCAGGTTGTGTTTTCGTATATTCCAATTTATTTTGCTGTTTTTTCATGAGTTGCTTCTTCAATGATGATTTCTTCTTTTTCCAGGATTTTGGAACAGAATTGGAATAATAGGTGTGCTTTCTTTTGTTCACAGCTCTCCCCCTTTGCAATTATTAAAGTAGAGTTCTATTCTATCAGCTCTACTAGTGCTTGTTCAAAAAAGCAGATAAACGTAAATCTTCTTTTTTGAACATCCTCTACTAATAAATCTATACAGCACAGAGCTAAAATAGACCTTCATTTTTTATAATGCTCGAGAAAGCAATGATCAGATTAATGAACAGTTAACGTTTCTGAATTGCGTTTGATTGATTTTTTATTATTAATTGTTTCATCATATAAATGACAGGCGACGAAATGTTCCTGTTCTACCTCCTGCCAGACCGGTTTCACTTGTGAACATACCTCCATTGCCATCGAACAGCGCGTTCTGAAGACACACCCACTCGGTGGATTCGTTGGACTAGGTAACTCGCCTTCTAAAATGATTCGTTCTCGTTTCTCTTCAATATCCGGATCTGGAATTGGAATTGCAGAGAGCAATGCCTGTGTGTATGGGTGGAGCGGATTTTCATAGAGCTGATTGCTTTCTGTTAGCTCTACCATATTTCCTAAATACATCACTCCAATACGATCTGAAAATTGCTTTACCATCGACAAGTCATGCGCAATAAATAAAAAGGTGAGCCCTTTTTCTATTTGTAGTTCTTTTAACAGATTGACTACTTGCGCTTGCACGGATACATCTAATGCAGAAATTGGCTCATCTGCAATAATAAAGTCTGGGTCTAATGCAAGGGCACGTGCAATTCCAATTCGTTGACGCTGTCCCCCACTAAATTCATGCGGATAACGATTAGCATGATCTCGGTTCAAGCCAACCTCTTCTAAAAGCTGATACACTCGTTCCAGCTGAGCCTTCTTGTTTTTGTATAACCCATGAACCTCCATTGGTTCTGAGATTACTTCCCTTACCGTCGATCTTGGATTTAAGGATGCATAAGGATCCTGAAAAATCATCTGCATTCTCCGGTAAAATTGAAATCGCTCTTTTTCAGATAATGCATGAACATTCTCATTATCAAAAATAACATCTCCAGCGGTTTTATTATATAGACCAAGGATCGTACGGCCAATTGTCGATTTCCCGCAACCAGATTCCCCAACTAAGCCAAAGGTTTCTCCTTTATTCACATGAAAGCTCACATCATTTACAGCCTGTAGCATGGTACCTTTCCCCATATCAAAATACTTTTTGAGGTTTTTGACTTCTAGTATTTTTTCTTTCATGTTGATTACTCCCCTTCATTGCGCCAGTAGCGTCTTGCCGCACACAATTCTTTTTCATATTTCGTTCCTGTTAGAGTAATGATTTCAATTCCTTTGCCGGTTTGCGGGGAATGTAACATCCTGCCATGTCCATAATAGATTCCGACATGATGCAGTCTTCCTTTCCCTTCCTCATATGCGAAAAACAGTAAATCCCCCGGCTGCAGTTGATTAAAATTGACTGGTTCGCCTGCATTTGCCTGATCACCAGCATCACGTGCAATTAGATAGCCATTTGCTTTATGGGCAGCATAAGCTAATCCTGAGCAATCATAGCCGAAAGAGCTCATTCCTCCCCAGAAATAATCAAGTGTCTGGAAAGGTTCGACCGCTTTAACAATTTCATCACCACTTCCTTTGGTAATTCCTTTGTCGGATGGAAAAATATGTAGTGCTTCTGTTGGTAAAAACTGTATGCCATGTGGCGTTACCACTTTTGTTCGTATTCCATCTATTGATTTGACAGGTAATATTGTCATATAGCTAAGCTTCATTCCTTTTGCTCCTGCTTCTGATTCGAGCCACACTTTGTCCTGTATAACGGCTGCCATTTGATTGGTGAGCCAATCTTTTTGATTTACTTTTTTCAATTGTTTTAATGGAACCCATCCAGGGTAGCCACGTTCATCTTTATGTGATGGCTGTGAAGGTATTACAACATGAGCCCAATCCGCATGAATATCTATAATTTCTACAAGCTCTCCGTATAAAGCCTGCGTTTGTACACGATTTTCATTACAAAGAGCAAGGCTTTCTTCATAACTTAAACGGCTGAGCCAATTATCAATATCTGTTGGATTCGCTGTTCCTGCTTGGTCGATAGTTCTCGCAGATTGCGGTTCTGTCCAAACTGTAGCTACTTGAACAGCAGTAACCCACATTTCATCAGAAAATTGTTCAAACGTTTGATTAGTCATTTGAAAAACTCCTTTCTTCTCTAGAGTAGTGTGTGGTAATCGCGTTCGCACCCGAGATTACGATTTTTCTACAATATATTTCTCCTCAATCGTTTGTATCCCGAGACCTGCTGCATTCCCTAATTTGATTTGATTACGTTTATAGCTAATTCCCCCATTGGCAATGTCCCCTGTTAACATTAAAGGTGCATCTAGGTCATAACGCGTTACGTTAGGCTGGCTTGCTGCGAAATGGGCTGCAGCTGTAATACCAATTTTTGTTTCAATCATGCTTCCGACCATACATTCTACGCCATAAGCTTCAGCAACTTTCGCAATTTTTATCGCCTGATGGATTCCGCCGGACTTCATCAATTTAATATTAATTAAATCTGCCGCCCCTATTTCGAGAACACGCTTTGCATCATAGACGGAGAATACACTCTCATCCGCCATTATCGGCGTGTCTGTATTTTCCGTCACATATTTTAACCCGTCTAAATCATACGCGATAACCGGCTGTTCAATTAACTCAATTTCTAAACCAAGGTCCTCCATACGTCGAATTGCGCGAACGGCTTCTTTTGCCTGCCAGCCTTGATTTGCATCTAAACGAATTTGGATGTCGGGTCCAATTTCATTTCGGATTGCTTCAATCCGCTTGATATCTGTTGCAATCTGGTCTTTACCTACTTTAATTTTTAAAACGGAAAAGCCGTTTTGTATATAATTTTTGGCATCCTGAACCATTTCATCTGGCGTGTTCACACTTACGGTATAATCTGTTTCAATCGCTTCATGTGCCCCACCAATAAGTTGATAGAGTGGGAGATCTGCCTGCTTTGCGATACAGTCATAAAGTGCCATATCCACTGCTGCCTTTGCACTCGTATTACGTACCATACTGTTTTCTATTTTTTGAAAAAGGATTTCTCGCATTTGAAGCGTTTCTCCAATTAGTAGGGATTTAAAGATAGATTGAATCGCGTAATCAATACTTGCTAGACTTTCGCCAGTGATTACATGTGTTGGTGGTGCCTCTCCCCAGCCGACTATCCCACCTTCACAAGTTACTTTGACAATAATCGTCTCGGCAACTGTTACGGTGCGTAATGCTGTTTTAAAAGGGGTATGTAATGGAATTGCTCCTCGGTATGTTTCGATTGATTTTATTCTCAAAGCGCTCACCTCCAATAGTTCCTTTCTACAACCTATTCACTTACCGCCTATCTCACCCCCGGTTCTATCAGTAAGCGTTTTTCTGCCGTTGAAAGTTTTGCATTTACACCTAGTGGTACGGAAAAGTGAGGAAAGCAGTGGCCAATTTTAAACCCACTCATAACAGGACCTGGAAACGCTGAAAAATAATCCATAAATACTTCCTCAAGCGTTAATGAAGGGTTAACAGTTGGATCTGCTTCAGCAAAATCAGCTAGAATAACGCCTGCAGCATCACGTAATTTTCCTGCCAGCCTTAATTGATTCAGCATCCCATCTATTCGATATGGCTCTTCCCCAATATCTTCTAATAGTAGCAGCTTGCCTGCTGTCTCTAACTCATACGGCGTACCAAGCGTGCTCACAAGCAACGAAAGATTTCCGCCGATTAGCTGGCCAGTCGCTTCTCCGGGGGCATAAACCTTTAACGGGGAGATAACCTCTGTATAATCCAATTGTGTTGGGATAAATAATTGCTTAAATAGCTGTGCTGAAAATGGATCAAAGTCATTTTTCCCTATATCAGAGGCAAGCATTGGCCCATGAAAAGTGATGAGTCCTGTTTGTTGCCGGATTGCTGTATGTAAGTACGTAATATCACTATATCCCCAAATAATTTTTGGGTTTTGTCGAATCAGTTCATAATCAATACGATCTGCTATCCTTCCTGTTCCGTATCCACCGCGCGCAAAAACAATTGCCTTTACTTTCGTATCTGCCATCATTTCATGCAAATCGCTAAGTCGCTCCTCATCTGTGCCAGCTAAAAACCCTAGTTTTTTCATGATATTTCTTCCTAGCTTCACACGAAGACCCAGCTCGTTAAAAAAAGCAAGTGCTCGTTGTAGCTTCTCCTGATCTGGTGGTCCAGCAGGTGCAGTGACACCAATTGTATCTCCCTTTTGAAGGCGCATCGGATGAATCATTGAATCCCACCTTTCCTTATGTATATGTACTATTAAAATGAAACTACTATATGCTTCTATGAAAATGGGAGAGACTCACATACAATGTAAGTGAGCCACCCTCCTGACACGCCCAGCACCAAAGCCGTAGCGAGACTCCCTCACCTCGGTACCTCGCTAACTGGGCGCTCCGCTTTTATTCTTTAATTTTTATCCGCATACTTCAAATCAAAATATCCTACCGGATGACGAAGGATCCCCTCGACACCATCCGCTTGCAATACAACTGTATTGTAATAACGAAGTGGAACTGCAATCATTTCCTCTGCAAGCAGTCTTTCTGCCTCATACAGATACTCATAGCGCTGTTCTTCATCAGTTTCTGATTTTCCGTTGGCAATTAGTTCATCATATTCCGCATTTGACCAGCCTGTGCGGTTCATATAGGAATCGGTAATAAAGCTTTCTAGAAAGTTAACCGGGTCACTATAGTCATTGATAAAGGAGCTACGCGAGAATTGCAGCTCTAGGTTTTGCTGCGCCTCGGCAAATACGTTCCACTCTTGGTTTTCTAATGTCACATCAATACCAAGACTGTCGGTTAGCATGCCTTGAACGGTTTCTGCTACTGCTTTATTCAAATCACTTGTGTTGTACGATAATACAACTGGAGGGAGCTCGTCATAGCCTTCCTCTGCCATTCCTTCCTCTAATAACTGCGTTGCCGAATCTGGATCAAAGGATACAAGGTCGCCATTTCCATCGCGGAAGTCTCCTCCAGAAGGAGTCGTGAATCCAGGTGAAACAAATCCATAAGCAGGCTCGACACCATTTTTCACCACATAGTCAGCAATATCCTGTCTGTTGATTGCATATGCAAACGCCTGTCTAATTTTCTTGTTTTGGAATGGTTCTTCTGTAATATTAAAACGGAAGAATTCCAACCCACCGTAATTTCCAATATATACGTTATCCCCATCAATTAACTGATCCGATAACTCTGGTGGAATGGTTGCAGTATCCAAATCACCTGTTTCAAACATTTGGTATTGTGTATTCGTATCATTTACCATTGCAAAATGTACCTTATCTAATTTAACTGCATCCGCATCCCAGTATTCTGTGTTTTTAGCGAATACCATTTCTGTATCATGTGTCCATGACTCCAGCATGAACGGTCCATTTGCTACAAATGAATCTGCTTCTGCATGCCAGCTTGGGTTATCGGCTGCGACCTGATGGTTTACCGGGAAAAACGCTGGATTTGTTAACAGATCCAGGAAGAATCCAGTTGGTGCTGCAAGTACAACTTCTAACGTTTTGTCATCTACAGCTGTGACAGCTACATCATCTGCTGAACCTTCCCCATTATTGAATGCTTCTCCACCTTCAATAAAATAACCAAGAAATGCTGCAGATGAAGCTGTGTTGGGATCAAGCATATATTTCCATGCATATACAAAATCCTCTGCTACTACTGGATCACCATTTGACCAGTTTGCATCCTCTCTTAGATAGAATGTATACGTTAATCCATCCTCTGAAATATCCCATGATTCTGCGACACCACCGGCTGCGACGGAATCCTCATCCAATCTTGTCAATCCTTCCATGAGGTTATTTAATGGATCCCATGAAACAGCGTCAAAACCAATGGATGGATCTAGTGATGTCGGCTCTACGCCATTGTTTAAACGAAGTACTTTCTCACCTGGATCCTCCTCTACCGCTTCCGCATCATTTGTGTCCGTTTCTGTTTCTCCTTCGTCACTTTCCTCCGGATCTTGCCCTGCATCTTCATTGGCTGTACATGCTGCAAGGACGACAACTGTTGTCAGTGCCAGTAAAAATAAAAGTAACTTCTTCATTCTGTTTCCCCCTTTTTTATTTAGATAATGGTACTGCAGTTAATAGCTGTTTAGCCCGTTCATCTTGTAACCAACAGTTCACTTGATGTGATTCTGTAAGCTCCTTACTCGCGGGATAAACTTTATCACACACCTCCATCGCAAATGGGCACCTGGCAGTGAATGGGCATCCTGCAGGAGGTGAGAATAAATCCGGTGGTGTTCCATCGATTGGAATCAACTTTTCGCCTTTTAAGTCGAGACGAGGAACAGAATTCAATAAACCTTGTGTATAAGGGTGTTGTGGCTTATAGAAAATTTCACGCTTTGTTCCGGTTTCAATAATTTTACCGGCATACATCACTGCGATTCGATCGGCAATCTTTGCGACAACTCCAAGATCATGTGTAATCAAAATAATCGATACACCTGTTGCAGCTTGAATTTTTTCAAAAAGCTCGAGAATTTGCGCTTGGATCGTTACATCAAGTGCAGTTGTTGGCTCATCAGCAATCAGAAGATCTGGTTCACAGATTAATGCGATTGCAATTACAATTCGTTGACGCATCCCACCACTAAACTGATGTGGGTACTGCTTTAGACGTTCTTCCGGGTTCGAAATTCCAACTAGATCCATCATCTCAATTGCTTTTTTCTTCGCTTCCTTACTTGATACACCATGATGCGAAATCAACCCTTCCATTAGTTGTGTGCCAATGGTTAAGGTTGGGTTAAGTGCTGTCATAGGGTCTTGAAATATCATAGAAATATCAACACCTCGAATCGAACGCATCCGTTTTTCTGAGTATTTGGCAAGATCCTTCCCTTTAAAAACAATTGAACCAGCTGTAATCTTCCCAGGTGGGTTCGGAATCAAGCGCATGATTGCGTTGGATGTAACACTTTTCCCACAACCTGATTCGCCTACAATTGCTAGTGTTTCTCCCTTATTTAAATGAAAATCAACTCCACGGACGGCTTTTACGGTTCCACCATAGGTCGTAAAGGTCACTTGAAGATTCGTAACTTCTAAGATTTTTTCCATGCGCTCACCTACTTTCTCAATTTCGGATCAAGTGCATCCTGCAAGCCATCTCCTAATACATTAAAAGCAAACATTGTAAAGGAGATAAAGAATGCTGGGAAGAACAATGTCCACCAATTTCCTGAAAGAATAGCTCCCAATGAGTCATTAGCCATTACACCCCAGCTTGCAAATGGAGACTGAATCCCTAATCCAATAAAGCTTAAAAAGGCTTCCGCAAAAATTGCTGAAGGAACCGTTAATGTCATCTGTACGATAATTGGCCCCATCGTATTTGGTAATAAATTTTTTCGAATGATTCTTGAAGATCTAGTACCGAATGATTTCGAAGCGAGAACAAATTCATAGTTTTTGATTTGCAGAACCTGCCCCCGCACAATTCGGGCCATCCCAACCCATCCGGTTACTGTAAGTGCAATAATGATTGTTGATAGACTCGGACCAAGTACGACAAGCAGTAAAATGACGACTAATAAATACGGTAATCCATATAAAATTTCAATGATACGCATCATTACATTATCCGTACGGCCACCTTTATAGCCAGAAATACCGCCCCAGATAATACCGATCGTAACATCAATAAGCGCAGCCATTAATCCAACGAATAACGAGATTCTTGCTCCATACCATGTTCTCGTGAATACATCTCTACCTGCATTATCCGTCCCAAACCAGTGCTCTTCCGAAGGAGGTTGGTATTGATTAGGCAAATCCTGTTGGTTAACCTCATACGGAGATAGAATTGGCCCAAATATAGCCATAATTGCTAGAATCACTAAAAATACTAATCCCAACATTGCAAGTTTATTCTTCAGCAGCCTCCTCCATGCATCCTTCCAATAAGATAACGACGGTCTTGAAACTATCTCAGCTGCTCCTTCGTCTTTTTCTTTCCACTTAAACCATTCATCTGGGATTTGAGAAGGGGAGTGCATAGCCTTGCCATCTTTCGTCGCTTTCATATTACTCCCCTCCCTTTCGATGAAACTTAATGCGTGGATCTATTATTCCATAGGCGATATCAACAAGAAACAGCATGATAATTAAAAATGCACTATAAAATACAGTGGTCCCCATGATAACTGGATAATCCCGTTGGTTAATACTTTCAACAAAATATTTCCCCATTCCTGGAATCGCAAAGATCTGTTCAATGACAAATGTTCCTGTTAAAATACCTGCGAGTAAGGTCCCCATAATCGTAATAACGGGCATTAATGCATTGCGAAGTGCATGCTTAAATACAATTTTCCATGGGGATAACCCTTTTGCTTTCGCCATTTTTATGTAATCCTGTGTCAATACTTCAAGCATTGTCGAACGAGTAAGTCTTGCAATAATCGCCATCGGCCCAGTCGCAAGTGCAGCAATTGGGAGAATCATATGTGCTGGGCTTGACCAAGTTGCAGTAGGTAGTAAACCCCATGTCACAGCCACCTGTTGAATGAGCAACGTCGCCAAAATAAAATTCGGTATCGATATGCCTAGCACAGCAATCCCCATCGCTAAATAATCAATCACACCATTATGTCGTAAAGCAGCAAGGATACCTAAAATAATTCCAGAAATAACGGCGACGATAATAGTTAAGATTCCTAGTTCAAACGAGATTGGAAACCCTCTTGACAATAAATCATTTACCGATTGATTCGGTTGTTTAATCGACGGTCCGAAATCAAATGTAGCGATAGATTTCAAATAAAGGAAGTATTGAATATGATAGGGTTGATCCAGATTATAATGCGCTTCTAAGTTAGCACGAATGGTTTCATTTGATGACTGATCACTATTAAATGGTGAGCCAGGTATACTGACCATTAGAATGAATGTAAGGCTAATAATAACCCACAATGTTACGAGCATAATTAAGAACCGTTTAAGTATATACTTCAGCATGACCTTTCCACCCCCGGAATAAATTCCTTCTCTATTATTTCGTGTCATACGTCCATTTAATAGTTACGTATTATATAGCACACCAAATACAGCGCTTACATTACTATGAAAACTTTGTCTGCAAAGCAAGCTCAATCATAACTAGCATAGCTTGGTAGGCTTCAAGAATGTCATCCGCTTGAAAACCAACAATTGTTGTCCCAGGTTCAATCCAGGTTTTCGGCATTAAATTTGCCCATTCTGCTTGACCATAATTATTAAACTCAATTCGTAGCAATGGTTTTTCAGGAGGGACTAGCGGTTTTACTTGACTTCGATTCTCTAATGCTTCGTTCGCCTTTAATTTCAAAAGCGCTTCTGCTTTTTTGGGAGTCATGCTTTTAACTGCTGACCTTGAAATCGTTTCCTTTACTACAACTGTTGTTACATTCGGAATGAGCTCTTTCGCTTCCTTTGCTGCCTGATCATCACCAGACACAAGCAAAATCGGGACTCCATAGTAACCAGCAACATAGGCATTCAATCCCATTTCTCCAATTTCATGATCATTTATATAAATTTGACGTACAGCATGAATCATGGAATGAGATAACACACCAAACTGACTAGCACGTGCATGATAACCGATAAACATTGCTCCACCATATGTATCATCTAACCCTTGAACCATTGAAAACGGCTTTGCATCACCCGTAATCAGCGATGCTTCTGGATGAAGCTCATCAATGAGGATGTTATTCATTTTTGAATGACTATCATTGACAAGAACTTCTTGGCAGCCAAATTTAAAGCCTGTCTCAACCACGGTATTTACTTCGTTCGTCATAATTCTTCGTGAACGTTCATAATTATGTTCGCTTGAATCAACATAGGTATAATCGGGTATACCTGTAATCCCTTCCATATCTACCGATAGGTATAATTTCATATCGTTTTCTCCCTATTACAACATTCATTGTTTATTTTTTCTCAATTTTAACACATCATTAGTAAAAAGAGAAGTTTGAATTTTCTAGAGTCTAACGCTTGTAAATCACAACTAAAAATCAAATTTTTCAAAATAAAACAGGAAAGTTCTCATCTGCACCATATTACCTAAAAAAACGCATCAAAAAACAGGTGTGCCGACAAGACTTCACCTGTTTTTATATCCACTATAAAATTATGATTAAAACTCAGCTGCTATTCTTGCATTTGATATATCAAGCACAGGTTGTACAGATTCTTTACTTTCATCAATACGATTAATATCTGCACCAAGTGCTGCCAGTTTTCCAACGATGTCTACATAGCCTCTATCCAAATGCTTAAGCTCTGTCACACGTGTATGGCCATCGCCAACTAATCCAGCCAAGATTAAAGCTGCTGCTGCACGAAGATCCGTTGCTGCTACTTCTGCACCTTGAAGGTCAGATAACCCCTCAATGATTACACTACGCCCTTCAATCTTCATGTTCGCATTCATTCGTCTAAATTCTTCTACATGCATAAAACGGTTTTCAAAAACGGTCTCCGTAATTACACTTGTGCCTTTCGCACGAAGCATTAATGCCATCATTTGAGACTGCATATCTGTTGGAAACCCTGGATGTGGCAAAGTTTTAATATCCGTAGCTTTTAAATCATCGGATCCAATAACACGAATACCTTCTTCTTCTTCAATAACCTTTACATTCATTTCTTCCAATTTCGAAATAACGGAACGTAAATGTTCACTTACTGCATTTTCGATTAAGACATTTCCACCAGTAATTGCAGCTGCAACCATGAATGTTCCTGCTTCAATACGATCAGGAATAATGGAATGCTCCACTCCACACAGCTTTTCCACACCATGAATACGAATTGTTTCTGTACCGGCACCAACAATTCGTGCACCCATTTTATTCAAGTAATTTGCTAAATCTACAATCTCTGGTTCTTTTGCACAGTTTTCAAGGATTGTTTTGCCTTCTGCAAGTGCTGCTGCCATCATAATGTTCTCAGTTGCTCCAACACTTGGCATATCTAAATAAATCTTTGCACCCTGAAGACGACCATCTACCTTTGCCTCTACAAAGCCATTGCCAACATGAATGTCGGCCCCCATTGCTTCAAAACCCTTTAAATGTAAATCAATTGGTCTTGAACCAATCGCACATCCACCTGGCATCGCAACCTTTGCGTGTCCATAACGGGCCAATAGCGGTCCCAAAACAAGTACAGAGGCACGCATTTTCCGTACATATTCAAATGGTGCTTCTGTCTCCAAACGCTTCGAAGCATCCACATATACTGTGTTGTTCTCAGCATCAAAATCAACATCCGCATTCATATTTCTTAAAACTTCGTTAATTGTATATACGTCAGCTAAAACGGGGACTTCTTTAATTACGCTTTTTCCTTCACTAGCGATAAGGCTTGCTGCTATCACAGGAAGTACTGCATTTTTAGCACCTTCAACGCGAACAGTGCCATTCAGTTTCTGTCCACCTCTTACGATGATTTTCTCCATGTTTTTAAATCTCCTTCAGATCCAATTTCACTATATTAATATTCATGTATTAGGATAGGTGTTCCTATCGTAAATTGCAGTTCGTCTTTTTCATTCGTTGCTACAGCTAATTGCAAATTCATCGGGGTACCTTCAATCATAAAATGTTGTTTCCATAAATCTGTATACCCGTATATGATTTTTTTATGTGTCAAATTTTCAATCGTGTCGAATTGTGTCTCAATATGTTGTAAATTAAAATAGTTTATAATTTCACTAACAAGAACATCGCCTTTTATTATACCACTAAAATCACTCGTCAGACAAGCAAATATTTTTGACGGTTCTGTTAAATATTTATCCATTATCGTACGCTTAATTGAAAGGTAGTTTTTTTCAATTTGCTCGTCCCATTTCGTGCCTTCTATTACTGCAATTAACTCTGCTTTTAATGCAGTATCCTTGGGGATAACAATCGTATATGTTACCTCCATCGCTTCCTGTTTATAGTCTTCCCTAAGCAAATATTTTATAGCATTTTCATCTTCGCTCCTAGTGACTAAACTACCATTTTTCATTTTATCTAATTGCCCCTCAGCTTGCTTTATCGTTACATTCTCTTTTATTGTAACCTGCCAGCTTTCAATGGGGATTCCATTGTTCATTGTAAAGTTAACTAACTCAATCATTTCCTCGGACTCCATACCCCCCGCTACTGGTTTCGCAGTGATAAACAAAAATAACACTAATAGAATGGATATTTTTCTCATAATAAAATCCCCCTGTATTAAACGAATAGCATTAGTTTAGACAGAGAGACCAAATTACATACCTTACAAATTACGACAAAACAATAGATTACTAGCTTTCTAGCTTCGGATAAATCCAACAATCAACATTTGCAATAGATTATCATGAAAAATAATACATGTAAACCTTGTAAGAGATCTAAATTACACTAAAAAAGATAGATAAGATCGCTAGACCATCTTAAAATATCAAGGAAAAATCCACTTACCCCTGTTCCAATGACAATTGCCAGAAACAGCAGAAAGATTCGTCCTTCCGTTGTTCTGCCTTTTTTTATGATTGGTTCAAAATTCATTGCAAGAATGATTCTCCACGTAATATAAATAAAGAGTAAATGCGAAATGATGCTAAATAAAGCCATTTGTCCAATTGAAAACATATTGACCACCTTTGTTTAATTGCTAATTGTTACATTGCCATGATTAGAACAAAATGTCAATGAATTATTCGTACAGTGAATGTGTCGATTTGTGAAGTCATTTACGATATTCCTTCATTTTAATTCCTCATTTCCCGGGAAATATCGACATAACAGAAGTAATTTTCTGTAAATAATGGTAATAAGTAGTATTCTTCTAATAAAAAATCTCTTACAACATCTAGTTATAAGAGATTTTCGTACAGTTAGCTACCTATATTCAGGCGATTTGTTGCGCGTTTGAGTGCTAATTCAGCCCGTATTTTATCAATATTATCTTGTTTAGCCTGCAGACGGCGTTCTGCACGCTCTTTTGCTGATTTTGCGCGTTGTATATCAATTTCTGAAGCCTTTTCAGCAGATTGAGCAAGAATCGTCACCTTATCTGGTTTGACCTCCATAAATCCACCATTAACTGCCAATTGTTTCGTCTCCGATCCTGTCTTGAGACGAACAGCGCTAATTTGTAATGGAGCTACAAGAGGAATATGTCCAGGTAAAATACCGATTTCACCAGTTTCAGCCTTACAGACAACCATATCAAAACTACCTTCTAAAACCGGACCACTAGGAGTAACAACACTCACTTCCAGTGTTTTCAATGTAACCCCTCCTAAGACTTGATAGAAGAAAGCTTTGATTTTACATCAGAGCTTCTTCAGAGATATCAATCCGAAGTATATTCTTCTACCTATTATCTATTATTCCATGCCTTTTGCTTTTTCAATTACTTCTTCAATGCGTCCTACAAGACGGAATGCATCCTCTGGTAAATGGTCATACTTACCTTCTAAGATTTCGCTAAATCCAGCTACCGTTTCTTTAACAGGCACATACGACCCTTTTTGCCCTGTAAATTGCTCTGCAACGTGGAAGTTTTGCGAAAGGAAGAACTGAATACGACGTGCTCTTGAAACGACTAACTTATCTTCATCGCCAAGCTCATCCATACCTAAGATTGCAATAATATCCTGTAATTCACGATAGCGTTGAAGTGTTTGCTGTACTTCTGTCGCTACTCTGTAATGCTCTTCCCCAACAATTTCTGAATCGAGTGCACGTGACGTAGATGCTAATGGATCCACCGCAGGATAAATACCTTGTTCAGATAGTTTACGGTCTAAGTTTGTTGTTGCATCCAAGTGTGCAAACGTTGTTGCTGGAGCTGGATCCGTATAGTCATCGGCAGGTACATAGATAGCCTGGATCGATGTTACGGAACCTTTATCTGTTGATGTAATTCGTTCTTGCAATTGTCCCATTTCCGTAGCAAGTGTTGGTTGGTAACCAACGGCAGATGGCATACGGCCTAGTAATGCCGAAACCTCAGATCCTGCTTGTGTAAAGCGGAAGATGTTGTCGATGAACAACAATACATCCTGTCCTTGCTCATCACGGAAATACTCAGCCATTGTAAGTCCGGTTAGTGCTACACGCATACGTGCACCAGGTGGCTCGTTCATTTGCCCGAATACCATTGCTGTTTTCGCAATAACACCAGAGTCTTTCATTTCATAGTAAAGGTCATTTCCTTCACGCGTACGCTCTCCAACACCGGCAAATACGGAAATACCACCGTGCTCTTGAGCAATATTATTAATTAATTCCTGGATTAATACAGTTTTACCAACACCCGCACCACCAAATAGACCAATTTTTCCACCTTTAATATATGGAGCTAATAAGTCTACTACTTTAATACCTGTTTCCAGAATTTCTGTTTCTGTAGACAGGTTTTCAAACTTAGGTGCCTCGCGGTGAATTGGATCTAAACGTAACCCATCTGCCAACGGTTCATCTAGGTCAATTTTTTCACCTAAAACGTTAAATACACGTCCTAATGTGACGTCACCTACTGGTACAGAAATAGGTCTCCCTAGGTTTTCTACTGTTGCGCCACGTTTTACACCGTCAGTTGATGACATTGCAATTGTGCGAACACTATTATCTCCTAAATGAAGAGCTACTTCTAACGTAAGATCTGTATTTTCATTATGGACAACTAAAGCGTTATATATTTCTGGGAGCGAGCCGTCTTCAAATCTAACGTCAACGACCGGTCCCATTACTTGTGTAACGTGTCCTTTACTCATCGCTTTCCCTCCTAACTTACTTTCAGGCATGGTTAAAGAAGCTTATTCAAGCGCTGCTACTCCACCACTGATTTCTGTGATTTCCTGTGTAATCGCCGCTTGACGTGCACGGTTATATGTCAATGATAAGTCATCAATAAGCTCACCAGCATTATCTGTTGCACTTCTCATTGCAGTCATACTTGCCGCATGTTCACTTGCTTTTCCATCCAATAAAGCACCGAATATTAAGCTTTCGGCATACTGTGGTAAAAGAACTTCTAAAATTTGCTCTTGATCAGGATCATATTCGTAATCATTGTTAACGGCAGCATGTGCGTCCAAATTCTCGATTGGTAGCAATTTCTTCGCTGTTACCTTTTGTGAGATCGCACTTACATAATGATTATAAATAATATTTAGTTCATCGATTTCTCCGTCGCTATACATTTGTACCGTCTCTGAAGCAAGTTCCTTGATGTCGTTAAATGTTGGATGGTCTGCCATTCCAATAATACTATTTGACATCGGCAAATCACGCTTCTTACAAAAATCATAGCCTTTACGCCCTACTGCAATGACTGTATATTCATCTTTACTGTTATGACGCTTTTCAATTGTTTGAAACAAATTTCTCAGTATATTACTGTTGTAAGCCCCAACCAATCCACGGTCTGAAGTTATAACTAGGTAAGCGGTTTTTTTCACTTCACGCTTATTCAACATCGGATGGGATACATCTGTGTTACTATTAGCGATACTAGCTACAACTTCTTGTATTTTATCTGCATAAGGAACAAATCCTTTAGCATTTTGTTCTGCTTTACTCATTTTTGAAGCAGATACCATCTGCATTGCACCGGTAATTTTCTTTGTTTTTTTTGTTGAATCTATTCGAGCTTTCAAATCTCTAAGTGATGCCAAGCTTTTTCACCACACTTTCCTGACAGAGGTTGAGCCGGAAAAGACTTTATAGTAGCAGCCATTTCCGGTCCATTATTCTCTTTTCGAAATCTATTGACAAAGGGAAACACTTTTTCAGGTGTTTGCACCTTCGTTTAATTAATTTGTCGTTGGTAAGAATGTTTTCTTGAATGCTTCAATAGCAGATTTCATATCGCTATCATCTGGCAAGTTACCTGTTTCACGGATGGTAGTCAATAATTCATTGCGATTGCTTTCAAGCCATACATTCATTTCTGTCTCGAAACGAAGTACATCTTCTACAGCAATGTCATCTAAGAATCCTCTTGTTAGTGCATAAAGAATCATAACTTGTTTCTCAACAACCATTGGCTTATGCAATCCTTGTTTCAGAACTTCTACCGTTCTTTGTCCACGATTTAATTTAGCCTGTGTTGATTTGTCTAGATCTGAACCAAATTGTGAGAACGCTTCTAGCTCACGGAATGATGCCAAATCAAGACGTAATGTTCCAGCTACCTTCTTCATTGCTTTAATTTGTGCTGATCCACCAACTCGGGATACAGATAACCCGGCGTTAATCGCAGGTCTAACACCTGAGAAGAACAAGTCAGATTGTAAGAATATTTGTCCGTCTGTAATCGAGATAACGTTGGTTGGGATGTACGCAGCGATGTCGCCTGCTTGTGTCTCAACGAATGGTAATGCAGTTAAAGAACCGCCACCACGTGCATCACTTAATTTAGCAGCACGCTCTAGTAAACGTGAGTGCAAGTAGAATACATCTCCAGGGAATGCTTCACGACCTGGAGGACGACGAAGCAGCAAGGAAAGTTCACGATATGCTACTGCTTGTTTTGACAAGTCATCATATACAACAAGTACGTGTTTACCGTTATACATGAACTCTTCACCCATTGCTACACCAGCATAAGGAGCTAAGTATAATAATGGTGCAGGATCAGATGCCCCTGCTGTTACAACGATTGTGTAGTCTAATGCACCGTATTTACGGAACGTTTCTACCGTATTTCTGACAGTTGATTCTTTTTGACCAATTGCAACATAAATACAAATCATATCTTGATCGCTTTGATTCAAAATGGTATCAACAGCTACTGTAGTCTTTCCTGTTTGACGGTCACCAATGATAAGCTCACGTTGTCCACGACCGATTGGCACCAATGCATCAATCGCTTTGATTCCTGTTTGTAGTGGCTCATCAACTGATTTACGGTCCATTACTCCTGGAGCCTGCGCTTCAATTGGACGGGTTTTAGATGTTTCAAGTGCACCTTTTCCATCAATTGGCTGTCCTAGTGGGTTTACAACACGTCCCAATAATTCTTCTCCAACTGGTACTTGCATGATACGTCCTGTTCGACGAACTTCATCGCCTTCTTTAATCCCTGTGTAAGGTCCTAGAATAACGATACCAACGTTGCTTTCCTCTAAGTTCTGGGCCAATCCCATAACACCGTTTGAGAATTCAAGCAACTCTCCAGCCATTGCGTTATCAAGTCCGTGTGCACGTGCAATTCCGTCCCCGATTTCAATAACTGTTCCAACGTCACTAACTTCGATATCTGTATCGAAATTTTCAATTTGCTGTTTAATTAGTGTACTGATTTCTTCAGCATTTATGCTCATACCATTTCACCCCTATCATCTTTGTTCATAATAAGCATGTATAAAATTCATTTCCATCTTAGAAGACCATGTCAAGTATGTATGCTTAACTTTGGTCTGTACGTACGTTGCCTTTTCACATTAATTAGTAGAAACAATGCGTTTTGAAATACGATCTAATTTCCCGCTAATTGTTCCATCATAGATTGTGTTTCCAACGCGAATTTTAATTCCACCAATAATGGAAGGATCTATAATGTTTTTCAAATTGATTGCAGTTTTACCGATTCGTTTTGCGAATGTTTGCTGCAACTCAATTTTTTCAGCATCTGTTAATTCACGTACAGAATAGACCGTTGCATCTGCAATTCCTTTTGCATCATTCACTAATTGAATGAAGCTTTCGATAATGGCGACAAGAGTTGTGATACGTCGGCGTTCAACAAGCAATTTGATTGTATTGACAACATCTGCCTGTAAGCCTTGAAATACTTCTGTGATCAACTGTTTCTTTTTCACATTATCGATTTTCGGATGTATAAGGAACGTATCCAGTTGTTCATTCTGTTTAAATACTTCTTGTACAACACGGAATTCCTTCACGAGCTGTTCTAATGTATTCTTTTCAAGGCCGAGTTGGAAAAGAGCGTCTGCATAACGTTTAGCTACAACAACTTCACTCATCGCTCTTCTCCTACCTCTTTAATGTAATCGTTGATCAATTTCTCTTGATCTTGTGCACTGATTTCCTTTTCAATCACTTTACTTGCAATAAGTACGGATAAGGATGCAACTTTATCTTGAAGTGCTTGCAATGCTTTTTCCTTCTCGCTTTGAATATCAGCTTGAGCTGCCTGAATCAGACGGTCTGCTTCTTTACGTGCAGATTCCACAATATTCTGCTCTTGCTTTGCTCCTGCTGCTTTTGCGTCCTCAATCAGTTTCTGTGCTTCTTCTCTAACTTGGTTTAGTTGCGCTGCAGCATCATTGGAAGCTTTTTCAGCCTCAAGACGACTTTTTTCAGCTGCTTCAATTTCTCCAGCTACGTACTCCTCACGCTCTTGCATTTTGTTCATGAGGGGTCCCCAGGCGAATTTTTTTACTAATGCTAGTAACACGATGAAGAAGAATAATTGGACAAGCATGTCTCCTACTCTTAGTCCTCCAACACTAGCTCCAATTGTCATAAAGTCAATGTATGAATGCACTGATTTCACTCCTTTCAATGTGACTTCACATCTATTTACCTATGGTGGTTCATTTTATTTTCGTATCACCTGAAAGTTACATAAAGGAATGGCGAAGATTCTATGGTAACGAACTTCGCCATTATGTTTTTAAAAATAAAAATACAATTACATGAAGATAGCCATAAATGCGATAACTGCTGCGATGATTGGAATCGCCTCAACAAGTGCTACACCGATAAACATTGTACCTTGCAAAGCACCTCTAAGTTCTGGTTGACGTGCGATACCCTCTACTGTTTTACTAACGATCATCCCGTTACCAAGACCTGCACCTAATGCTGCTAGGCCAATTGCGATTGCTGCTGCTAATGCTTCCATTGAATAATTTCCTCCTTTTATAGTAAACCTTAATTTATTTTTTATTTAATGGTCACTGCTCACTTTATGAGACATATACACCATTGTTAACATAACAAATACATAAGACTGGATGGCACCTATAAACACACTAAATCCTTGCCATGCCAGCATTGGTACTGCTGCTCCTAAGAATCCAAAGAAGCCTGACATTGCTAGCCCTACAAGTAGGGTTAATAATACTTCCCCAGCATAGATGTTACCAAATAGACGAAGACCTAATGTTAATGTGTTGGTAAACTCCTCGATAATTTTAAATGGTAGCATTAAAGGTACAGGGCTAACGTACCCTTTGAAATATGCTTTTGTTCCTTGTGTTTTAATTCCATAGAAATGGGATAAGACGATAACCATAGCGGATAGTGTTAATGTTAAAGTTGCATCTGCGGTTGGTGATTTCCACCATAAGTCATGACCGACCACTCCGACAGTCGCTACACCTACTAGGTTACTAACAAGGATGTAAAAAATTAGTGTTAAGCCTAGCGGAAGAAACACCTTCCCTGTCTTCCAATCCATCGTGTCGCTGATAATCCCTTTTACAAATTCAACTACCCATTCCATGAAGTTCTGCATCCCGGTTGGCTTCATCTGCAGTTTGCGGCTTCCCCACACACAGAAAACAAACACAATTAGCGATACAACGAAAATCATGAGGACATTGGACAAGTTAAAGTCGAGCCAGGAAATCCCAAAGACGTCATTAACTATTGGAGCTGTATGATCCAAAATTCTCCCCCCTTTACACTACTTACTTAAAAATCCATTCATACTATGCCTGTACAACTAGTTTACTTGATATTTTTTCTTTGGAAAATGATTCGAAAAGTAACATCAATTCCTATGATGATATATGAAGATACGAGACCAAAAACTAGGGCAATAATATGAAAGGTTTCATTAAATCGAAGTGCGATCAAAACGGAAAGCATCGTTGCAGCGAGCCTTGAGAATGTTCCCAAACCTCCGCGTACCTTTCCTGTTTCAACAACCGCTTTTCCTAGTGCTTTTGTTTTGTGCTGCAGTAACCATAAATTGTAGAAGCTTACAGCGCTCCCTAACAATAAACCGTTAAAAATTCGAGGATACGGTGAGAACCCTGCACCAATTACGATGATTGCTAGAAGAAAGAGCATCCACTTACGTTGCCTCGTTACCATCAAATCATATTCAGACATCATGTACTCTACTCTCCTAAACACTCAAACAATATTGGGGATGTTCTTTTTTACAAAATAAGGGCTGAAAATATACGTGCATCCGCTTCCAAACTAGATTGGTTCATTATGCAACCAGTTGGTTATTTTCAGTCATTATTTTTAGTATGGGTCCTGTTTCGCAGCCAAAACCACCGATATACTTATGTAACAGAAGTTGCTTGAAGGGAAATTTATCTCTGCCATTTTCCTATGTCGAATGATGCAAAAAATATATTTACATCAGTTTACAAAATACTTACAGATTGTATAAAATATACCTTCCCCCACAGTTAGCAAGTTTACAACAGCTTGACCACTATTGTCAATTGGAACACGGAGATAAATTGTAATTTTAAAAGATCTATAAAAATACTATATTTACCATTTATCATCGGAACAATATGTGGCATTTTCTTGTCTGTAAATTACTATTAAGCGACCCAACATTCATTATAAATGAAAGTTGGGTCGTTTTATGTGACACTTCTGTGAACTCCCTTGATTTTTTTTGGTTTTTTTGTCTCATATGAACAATGAATTATTCTATATATACAATAGTTGGTGTGCTTTCATAAGTTCCGTCTTCGAGAAATACGGTTACTACCGCGAGATAGTAGCCTGATTCACCAGCGTCTTTTTTACTTATTTCACCTTGATGTTCTCCTTCTTTTACATTTCCCGTTTCTAATAGTCGTCTTTTGAATACAAGACTTTCAGGATCATAAAGATCAACTTCTACCCGTCTTGCAGGTTCTGTTAGATATATCCGATATTCATATGTTTCTTCCGTGAGAGTCTTCATCGCAAACTCAAACCCTGCTGTTTTTGGTTGATTAGCATTTTGGTTCACAAAAATATATGGTAAGTTGTATTGTTCATCCTGAGAGGATAATGTGATCCACCCTTGATGAACACCTTCCTCCATTCGTGCGGTTGTTATACCAAGCTCAATTGGGATTGTCTTTTTCTGGTTTGCTTCGATTGTAAAAGACATTGGCAGCTTCCAATTAACACCGTTCTTTTGCTTTGGATAATCAAAGGTATATGTCTGTGCAACATCTGTCATATTCTCAATGGTTAATGTAAATTCACTTGTTTCTCTATACCCACTTATTTGTCCAAAGTTGAGTTGTGGATTATGAATGATTGTTTTCGATTCAATTGCCTTTTCCGGTTGAATTTCTCCCGTTCCTTGAATCGTGGATGCTAAGACATTATCTTCTCCGATTACATGTGCGGTTGTTTTTAGAGCACCGAAGATTTGCTGGATCGTCCAATCTGGATGCGCCTCTTTAATTAATGCAATAGCACCAGTAACATGTGGTGCAGCCATACTTGTTCCATCAAGTGGCTCATAACCTCCTGGAACCGTACTCAAAATATTCGTCCCTGGCGCAACCACGTCTGGCTTGATATTCCAATTAATGGTAACTGGCCCTCTGGAGCTAAATGGAGCTATTGTACGTTCTTCATGTTCGTAAGCAGTTTCCAAATAAATACTTTTCCCTGCACTCTGCTCTTTCAGCCATATACCATCTTCCATAGTTATCGATACGACTGGTATATTTAGCGGAGCTTCTTTATTTTGAACGGACCCTTGAAACGTTCCTTTCTCTTTATTATAGACTACCACAGCTACCGCCCCTCTTTCTTCTGCACGTTTCGCCATTTCATAGAACGGTATGTCTCCACGCTTCATTACTGCGATGTGCCCGTTTAACGATCCATTCTCCTCTGTACCATCTGCAATTGGATAGTCCTTTGTCAAATTCCACGGAGAAGAACCTACCATTTCAGTAAGCGGGATTGTTCGCTCAGCCATCGGTTCATAGAGGGAAGGAGTTTCTGTTGGTGAAGTGGATGCACCGACTGATAAAGCTTTGTCAGCAGTTGCTGGTGATCCTACAGTCCAATCCCCAGGACCACTATTACCATTTGCTATAACTACTGGTACGCCTAGTTCGGTAGCTCGATTTACCGCTACACTTGTTGGAAAGTCAGGAACGTTTACATTATTTCCAAGTGATAAATTGATAATATCTACCCCATCTTCAATCGCCTTCTCCATTGCAGCTATGACCTGTACCGATGTTCCTGCACCACCAGGACCGAGCGCGCGATAGGCGTAAATTTCTGCATCTGGAGCAACTCCTTTCATTTCCCCGTCGGCTGCAATAATCCCTGCAACATGGGTGCCGTGAGATGTTGGTATACCTTGTTCTGGAAGTGTCTCCATTGGGTCTTCATCCAGGTCAACGAGGTCATATCCACCGATGTAATTTTTCTGTAAATCAGGATGATCATGGTCAATCCCGGTATCAACAACTCCAACCTTTATCCCTTTTCCAGTGAATGAGGTCGTATTTAAATGAGATGGATATACTTCACTGCCCGTTTCACCATGGTTTTCTAATGGAAGTGACTCATAATGCTGTACCATGTGGATGCTTTGGACAAATGGGAGCGACTCTATCTTTTGCAAGTTTGCAGGAGCCCCTTGTAAGGCAATTCCGTTAAATAATTGTTTATAGACCGCAATAACTTCGATAAACGGATGATACGTTTCCAAGTATTCTTTATGTACTTCCGGATCCCCTTCCACTTCGATAATGATAGACTCCCTCTCTTCTTCCGCATGAAGTTCCGGGGTTGGTGGAATAAATAGAAATAATAACAGTAAAAGAATACTAAAAATCCGCATAGATGCTTGCTCCTTTTTTAGTAATAGCTTTTGGAATGAATGAGATATTATACATTAGTATCGTTATGGAAACCTTCTAGTTCAAGGGGCTTTTAATAAGTATTGATTGCTGTATCCATATGCAAATTATTCATAATGTTGCTTTTTCCTATGAACTAATGATATACTATTTTCAAAATTGAATACGCATATTCCTTCGGGGTCGGGTGAAATTCCCAACCGACGGTGATGAAGCATAGCTTCTAAGTCCGTGACCCGCGCGGTTTTATTAAGGTCTATAACCAAGCGGTGGATCTGGTGCAAAACCAGAACCGACAGTTAAAGTCTGGATGGGAGAAGGAATTTTAGGTAGGCACGCTCTTTGTAATACTTTTGGCGAGTGCTGTTATTTGTATACTTTTTGTACAATTAACAGGATGCTGTTTTGTTGTATTACATATTTTTTCCATTGCTTACTATTAAAATTCTAATCACAAAGCCTCTGAGGATACTCAGGGGCTTTTTTCATTTCCAAAGGATGCGATCTTACGAAAGGAAGTGAAGTATATGTTTACAGGTTTAATCGAGGAAAAAGGTGTCGTAAAGAAATTGCTGACGGTTTCCGATCAGGCTGTCCAAATGACTATAGGATCCAGCAAGGTAATGGAGGATGTTGCTATTGGAGACAGTATTGCTGTTAATGGCATTTGCCTTACGGTGACTAGCTATAGCTCCAATAGCTTTCAAGTGGATGCTATGCCGGAAACGATAAAGTCCACCTCCTTCCAAGCTTTAAAACCTGGTTCTAAGGTAAATCTAGAACGAGCAATGGCTGCAAATGGAAGATTTGGCGGACACTTTGTATCTGGGCATGTTGATGGTACAGGTCAAATCGTCCATGTGTATCGAAATGAAAATGCTATTTATTACGACATCGAAATATCTGAGGATCTTATTCCATTTTTAATGCACAAAGGTTCCATTACAGTTGATGGAATCAGTTTGACCCTTTTCGAAGTAAAGCAAAATCAATTCACCATCTCCCTTATTCCCCATACCGCAGCAGAAACAATTCTTGGTGAAAAGGGCAAAGGGGATATCGTGAATATCGAATGCGACATGCTTGCGAAGTATGTTCAAAATATGCTCAATAGTCAAAGCATGAAGCAAGATGCAGGAATTAATCACACTTTTCTTGAAAAAAACGGATTTATATAGGAGGTTAAATGATCATGCATACCATTGAAGAGGCAATTACTGATTTAAAGCTTGGAAAACCAATTATTGTTGTCGATGACGAAAATCGAGAAAATGAAGGTGATCTTGTTGCTTTATCTGAAAAAGCAACACCTGACTTAATTAATTTTATGATCACACATGGAAAAGGACTCGTTTGTGTTTCCCTTCCAGCAGAACATGCGAAAAATATCGGGCTGTCACCGATGGTCGATCAGAACACGGATCCATATGGTACTGCTTTTACAGTATCTGTTGACCATAAAAATACAACTACTGGTATTAGCGCCGAAGAAAGGTCAAACACTATTCTGGCTTTGGCAGAGCCTCGCGCACATATTAGTGATTTCAAACAGCCAGGTCATATGTTTCCGCTTATTGCTAAAGATGGTGGTGTGTTAACTCGCCCCGGTCATACAGAAGCAGCTGTTGATTTAGCTCTTCTCAGTGGTGCCTTTCCATCAGGTGTCATCTGTGAAATTATTATGGATAACGGTACAATGGCACGACTACCAGATCTTGAAATCATGGCTGAAAAATTTGATCTAAAAGTTATCTCAATAGCAGATTTAATTGCCTATCGTAAAACAAATAAAACAATGATTGTTCATTCGTAAAGGAGACAGGAGAAATGGGAAAAACATATGAAGGAAACGTAGTTGGTACAGATTTAAAAATTGGGATTGTAGTAGCTCGATTTAACGAATTTATTACGTCAAAATTATTAGATGGTGCACGTGATGCTCTAAAAAGACATGGTGTTGCTGAAGATAATATTGATATAGCATGGGTACCAGGTGCATTTGAGATTCCGTTAATCGCACAAAAAATGGCTGCTAACAGCAAGTATGATGCTATTATCACGTTAGGAACGGTTATTCGTGGATCTACCCCACACTTTGATTATGTTTGTAATGAAGTAGCAAAAGGTGTTGCCAACGTATCGTTTCAGACGAGTAAACCAATCATTTTTGGCGTCCTAACGACAGAATCGATTGAACAGGCAATCGAGCGTGCTGGGACAAAAGCTGGAAATAAAGGAGCTGAATCAGCTATATCTGCTATTGAAATGGCGAATATGGTAAAGCTGCTAGAAAATTAATTCAAAAACGGAGGATGCAACTTTAATTTGCATTCTCCGTTTGTTGTTTATTTATTACATTGTAGCAGTACTTATTTTGTACCGAATAAACGATCGCCTGCATCTCCAAGTCCTGGGATGATGTAGCCATGTTCATCTAATTTTTCATCCATAGCCGCTAAATAAATATCAACATCTGGATGATCTTTCTTAATAACTTCAACGCCTTCTGGTGCAGCAATAATACACATAAGACGAATGTTTTTCGCACCACGCTTCTTCAATGAATGAATAGCGTCATTTGCTGAGCCACCAGTCGCAAGCATTGGATCAATAACAATCAGCTCACGCTCGTTAATATCCGAAGGTAATTTAATATAATATTCCACAGGCTTTAATGTTTCTGGATCACGGTATAGACCAACATGTCCAACTTTTGCTGCTGGAATAAGCTTACGTACGCCATCAACCATCCCGATTCCAGCACGTAAAATTGGAACAAGTCCTATTTTCTTCCCAGCTAATGTTTTCGATTTTGCAGTGGTTACCGGTGTCTCCACTTCTACCTCTTGTAATGGTAGATCCCTTGTAATTTCAAAAGCCATAAGCATCGCAACTTCATCAACAAGTTCGCGGAATTCTTTTGTTCCTGTGTTCTTATCTCTTATGTACGTTAATTTATGTTGAATTAACGGATGATCAAATACAAAAACATTTCCCATTGTAGATCACTCCTTCAGATTAGTTATATCTTTAAAATTGTACTGAAAAACAAGCCAGCTTTCAAGTTTAGTTTTATTCTTGTTACAAAAACGTAATAAGGATACCCCGAATTCGGAGTATCCTCGTCTACTACTTAAGCATATTGTGTATATAATGGAAATTTTTCTGTTAAAGCAGCTACTCGTTTTGCAGCCTCTTCTAATACTGCTTCATCTTCATTATTTTTTAATGTCAATGAAATAATGGCAGCAATTTCCTTCATCTCTTCTTCACCAAAGCCTCTAGATGTTACAGCAGCGGTACCAATACGGACTCCACTTGTTACAAATGGACTTTCCGTATCGAATGGAATCGTATTTTTATTTGTTGTAATTCCAATATCGTCCAGAGCCTTTTCAGCAACTTTTCCAGTCAAGTTAAGTGGTGTTACATCTAATAATAGCAAATGATTATCCGTTCCACCTGACACAATACGAATTCCTTCTTCATTCAATGCTTCCCCAAGGACTTTCGCATTTTTAATAATGTTATTCGCATATTCTTTAAACTCGTTGGATAATGCTTCCTTAAAGGATACCGCTTTTGCAGCGATAATATGCATCAATGGTCCACCTTGAATTCCAGGGAAAATTGACTTATCAATTTGCTTCGCATACTCTTCTTTACATAAAATCATTCCACCACGAGGGCCACGTAATGTTTTATGTGTTGTTGTCGTAACAAAATCAGAATATGGAACCGGATTTTGGTGAAGCCCGGCAGCAACGAGACCTGCAATATGCGCCATATCAACCATTAGATAAGCATCTACTTCGTCAGCAATTTCACGGAACTTCGCAAAATCAATATGACGGGAATATGCACTTGCACCAGCAACAATTAATTTTGGCTTTACTTCTTTTGCTTTTGTTAAAACAGCATCATAATCTATTTTTTCAGTTTCTTTATCGACACCATAGTCAACGAAATTATAAAGCTTTCCACTGAAGTTAACAGGACTTCCATGTGTCAAATGTCCACCATGGTTCAAATTCATTCCCAGTACTGTATCACCCGGCTCTAAAATGGAGAAATAGACACCCATATTTGCCTGCGCACCAGAATGTGGTTGAACATTGACGTGTTCTGCACCAAAAAGCTCTTTTGCACGGTCACGAGCTAAATCCTCTGCAACGTCAACATGCTCACAACCACCATAATAGCGTTTATTTGGATATCCTTCCGCATATTTATTCGTTAACACAGAGCCCATTGCTTCCATTACAGCTTCAGACACGAAGTTTTCAGACGCGATCAGTTCGACCTTATCCTGCTGGCGTTTTTTCTCCGCTTGAATTGCTTCATATATTTCTACATCTGCTTGTTTAACATGTTCCATAAGTAAAGCCTCCTATGTATAAGAATATTTTAAAACTATATAAAGGTTGTTCAAAAATTCCGGTAAAAATGACACGGCGAATTTCTCGGTCCTTTTTACCCTCCTTTTCAAACTATATTATTGGGAGTTAAATCCTCCCATTAATAACTTATTTACAGCTACCATTTAATCTCGTATTCTCATAATTTGCTCGATGACCACCGATTAGTTTTGGACGAGTCCTTGCGGCAGTAGCTCGCGCATTCCCAATAAATTTCTCGTTAAATCGAAGTGGAACAGCTACATGCTTTAAATGCATCCCAATCATCGTTTCTCCAATATCTAATCCCGCATGAGCATGAACTGCTTCAACCACAACTGGATCTTTCATATGCTTATATGCATATGAAGCCATCGATCCCCCTGCTGTAGGAATTGGGATAACGGAAACTTCTTCCAACTGATAGGCAGTTGCAGCTTCTCTTTCAACAACAAGTGCTCGATTCAGATGCTCGCAGCATTGAAATACAAGATGAATGCCAGTTTGTTGCTGTAATGCTTGTAGCTCTTTAAAAATAACTGCTGCAATCTGTTCGCTGCCAGATGTTCCAATATGCTGTCCGGCAACTTCACTTGTTGAGCATCCAACAACAAATAATTCACCATTTCGCAAATAGTCCGTTTCCAACCATTGCGCTACTATTGACGTCATATTTTGCTGTATATTTTCATATGCCATTTATTCTTCACCTTCCATTGGTTTATGTCAAGCATCGAAGGACCTATGTTTACATCCTAAAAAATGTTCATCCAATTCCAATTGTACAAAGAATATTGCCGTATGACCATCAATAAGAAATTAGAAAACCTTGAATTGATTAATCTGTTTATTTAAACGTTGTGCCTGCTCTTCCATTTTTTGAGCTAACTGATCTACTTGTTCCATCGTTGATACTTGTTCTTGAATTGCTGCATTTACTTCCTCTGTGCCTGCTGATGTCTCCTCAGCGATTGCAGCAACCTCCTGTGACTGTCTTACTGTATCTTGAATCGATTCTAATTGCTTATCAACAAGACTTGTAATCATATCAATTTCCGATGCCACATCATTCACCGAACCAGACATCTGCTCAATTGTTCTGTTCGTGCCTTCTCCATTTTCTGCTTCTTTTTTTGCATACATAACATTATCGTTTATTTTTCTTACAACGAGATTCACATCTTCTTGAATCGTTTCTATCAAACTAGAAATACGCTGAACTGCTTGAGCACTTTGATCAGCTAACTTGCGGATTTCCTCGGCAACTACGGCAAATCCCCTTCCATGCTCGCCGGCCCGGGCTGCTTCAATGGATGCATTTAATGCTAATAGATTCGTTTGTTCTGCGATTTCCCCAACCATTGTAATAATCGATTCCACTTGTATCGCGTTTTGCTTTAGATGATCAACGTCTTTTAATGAAAGCTCTTGATCGTCTGCTAATTTTTGAATACCTTTTACGAGCTGGTTCACGACAATTTTACTTTCGTTTAATGTCTCTAGCATTTCACTAGATTTCACTTTTGATTGCCGTGCTTTTTCTTGTACCTTTTTAGCTAGTTCCGTAGCAAGTTCAACAGCCTCTGCGGTATTCTGGATGGCTTCTGAGGAATTCTCCGCACCTTTGGAAATTTCATAGATCGAAGTACCTATAGAAGCGGAATGCTGTGCCGCCGAATGGGAGGCTTCTTTCATCTGTAAAACCGTCACATTCGTACTTTCAAAATGCTTATCAATGTTATGTACCATTTCGTTTAAGTTGTTCAGCATTGTATCCACCGCAATGGAAAGATCACGAATTTCATCATGCGACTTCGGAATATGTACTTCTTGATTTAAATTTCCTTTCGCTGCTTCGGATGCGACTTTCTCTAAACTTTCCATTGGCTTTGTAATCACTCTTGCTGCAAAAAAAGCTAGAATACCAGACCAAATAACTCCAAGTAACAAAATGATAATCGTATACCATTCAATTGAAATATTCCAGTACGGTTGTACATAATCATAAAGTAAATAGATGAATATCGCACTGAATGTATACGTTATAATCGCCAAAATGGTTGTAAAGATTACGAGTTTCAAACGTAAACTAAACTTATAGCTTTTGTTCATGCCTTTCTCCTCCGGCTACTTCTTAATTTTTTTGATTAGCAGGTCGATATGTTTTTCCAGTTCGTTCAACGTCTCTTGGTAGATTCCCAAGCTTCCTCCAAACGGATCGGAGATATCATAATTGATTAGGTTCGTTTCTAGTCCACGAATCGTTGCCAACTCATGACTTAGATATTCCTGTAACCGTCGCTCTAGCTCTCGCTTGCCCAGTTTAGTCCCATGTTGCTGGATAAAAAGAGCACGTTTTACTTCTAAATCTGCATACGCCTTTTGTAATTCCTGCCATACTTGTTTATCGGCTTCCGATACGTATTCCTTTAGCGTATAAAAATTATTCTGATAATCAGGAAAATCAATGATCAACGATTGCTTATGTCCGGTGGTCATCGTTAGCACAACATCAGCCCAGGATAGTAATTTCGCTGTCACTGGTTGTGACCTGTGCTCGCACTGAATCCCACGTTCTGCTAAGGATTGAATTGCAAACGCGTTGGCATGAAGGTTATGGCTCGCAAAAATCCCAGCCGATTGAGTGCTTGCTTCGGGCATCTTTTCTTTTAACAACGCTTCCGCCATTGGACTCCTGCACGTATTACCAGTACAGACAAATAATATATTCATGAAACGCCCTCCATCTAGTAACTCTACGACAAATATACCATATTTCCAACGAACGTGTTAGACAAAATGAAGCACTTTTGCTTCCGTATTCAAGTTTTGTACAAATTAAAAGAGAAGACCCCAGTATTCAACTGAAATCTTCTATTATCCAAATAGCATATATATGCCAAAACAACATAAGATACTGCCAGCGAGTAGTTCACTATATACACCAAGATAGCCTTGTACTTTTCTACCAAGCAGCATTCCTAGACACGCAAGAAAAGCACTAGCAACACCAAATAAGATTAGTGTGAGAATTACTCGAACACCCGATATCCCTAGGCCTAACCCTACAGTAAAACTATCTAAACTAACCGTAAATGCGATCAAAAGCAGACTTAGTCCAACTGGCTGCATTCGCTTTTGTGCTTCATGACTAAATGCAGAAAAAAACATTTGCGCTCCAATAAAAAACAATAAAGCACCACTGGCCAATGTTGTTAAATCACCAATTTGTTCGGAAATCGCTTTTCCAAGTACCATTCCGAAAAATGGCATGATGATATGAAATATACCGATGGTCATGCCAACAAAAGCGATTCGCTTTAAACGTAATTTTACCAGTCCTAATCCAAGACTAATCGAAAATGCATCCATGCCAATTGCAATGGCAACAACGAATAGTGATACGATTTCACCTGAAAAAGACATTCACGAATCCCCCTTGGACATGCTTGTTAACTATATGCATGTCCAAGGGAAGATATGAATGTCTTTAACGAATGATTTCACTAGCTGCTTTCTTCAACCGGTTCATCACAGCTTGACCGATTCCTTCTTCAGAAAAAGCTTCGCAAATGATAACATCTACATCCCCTTGTTTAAAAGCACGTAGACCATCATACAAGTTAGATGCAACCTCGTGTAAATTGCTTCCTAGGTTGCGAATTTCCACGTGGTGCAGCTGCCTTGCTATTTGCTCACTTGCTAATACTCCAACCCGGTTTCCTTTTATTTGCCGCTCGTCGATAGTCGCTTGCATTCTGGCTACCGTACCTGCCACAAGCAATAAAGGTACCTCTGGCGAATAATGCCTATATTTCATCCCTGGCGACTTCGGCTTTTCTTTTTCATTTGCGAGACCAGGATCGATCATAACAGTTCCAACAACTGCTTCGAGCTGCTGCTTCGTCACCCCACCGGGTCTTAAAATAACGGGGATATCCTGTGTACAATCAATTACCGTCGATTCTAAACCAACACCCGTGGAACCACCGTCTAATAACCCTGCGATTTTCCCATAGAGATCGTCCCACACGTGTTCTGCGTTGGTCGGGCTCGGTTTACCAGAAAGATTTGCACTCGGTGCTGCCACCGGTACATCAGCTAATTGCAAAAGCTGCTGCGCCACTGGGTGATCCGGAATCCGAACTCCGACTGTGGATAACCCTGCTGTAACATTTTTCGCACATGCTCCATTACTTGGAAGAACGAATGTTAGTGGACCCGGAGTATATACATCGATTAATTTTTCAACATAAGGCGGGAAGTTATCCACAAGTCGTCGTAATTGTTCTACAGTTGCAACATGTGCGATTAGTGGATTATCTTGCGGGCGTCCCTTTGCCTCGAATATTTTTGCTACAGCAGCTTCATTAGTCGCATCTGCTCCTAATCCGTATACTGTTTCTGTAGGAAAAGCAACCGTATGTCCATTTTTTATCTGGTCAGCAGCTTGATCCATTGCCTGCTTATTATAGGTTTCGTCATTTCGTATATTCCAACGCTTTGTTTCTATCATTTTTGCTACCTCATTTCTATCTCCTATTTTAGAGGATTGAGGCAATTTACGCAAAATGTGGATAACATTCATTCGATCATGAAATTTACACACAATCAAATGAATGTTATCCACAAAACCATAGACTTATTAACATCTTCCCAACATTTTATGCACAGATGATTGTGCATAATGTGAATAATCATTAGGAAACATTATATGCCCACCAATTTCCACTTTTCACAGGATATTTTTTCTCAAACAGGCTTGTTGTTTGTGGATAAAACTGCAATGCTTCTAGTAACAAATCTACTACAGGTTGGTGGCTATGGACATAAACACTTTTTGCATTGCGTTCCTTTGCAAGTACTAAGATGGCCTCTAATAAAAACGGGAGCTTTCCAGCTTCTGATTGTGTAATATACAATTGCTTTAACCAATAAATACCTTCTTCTACTTGGTCAAGAATAAAACAGCCCTCGACCATATTGTTCATTTCAACAACATAGCCTTTTTCAAATACACTATTTTTATCCACATTAGGGTTCTTGGTGAAAAACGTTTCCAGTTGTTCATAGGACATGTTTTTAGCTAGAATGAGTTTCAATGGTTTCACCTCTACGAATAAATTTTTGATAGAATTATGATTTACCTTTTCTTCCATTCTATGCATTTAATAGAGAGACTATGACCAGCCAAACCATTCAAACAAGAAAAATTTGATTTCAGTTTCATCTTCTTCTTCAATCTCTTCTTCCACAACCGTGTCTGCATCCGCCGCCTCAGCCACTGTCGTACCACCTGCAAAGTCGAGAAAACAGAGCGGTGGGAATAATACGCACCACCAGTTTGAACCATTTCCTTCACCTAATGTAATTAAAATTGCCTCATATTCACCTGCTGGATATAAATAGGAACCATAAAGCTTCGCTGGAAAAGTTATATTTTTTCCATATTCGACACTATAATCATTCTCTGTGCCTTGTTCTTCAATTGTTCTTTTCACGATTTGTTCCAATTCCGGAATACGCGATTCTATTAATTCACGCGCCTCATCGATATCCGTAATGTGCTGTACCCACTCTGTTACTACTTCATTGACACGGTCGCGAACTTCAAGTTTTAGTGCTTGGTCCTGCTCATTATCACTATTTGCAAGTATTCTCAAACGAATTGCTTCATCAGGAATTACTTGATAATCTTCCTCTTCATTCATCAGTTCTCTACTTACACCATTTAATGGCAGTGAAAAATATAATACAAAACATATAAGTACAAAAAATACTAGCTTTTTCATTTCGTAATTCCCCTCTCCAACTCATTAATTGCCAGTATGGACAGGACAAAATGATTTTAAACTAGTATTCTAGCAAATTCTTATTTTTTTGTTGTTTTGGCTGCTACTATGCGATCTTTGCCATTGATATCCTGTATTGTATAAATAGTGCTTTCTGAAAAGGTTTCTTGAATAAGTGCATGAACCGCTTCACTTTGTTCATGACCAATTTCAAACGCTAATGTTGCTTTTGTTTTTGTAACTTTTGGTGCTTGATCAATAATTGCTTGATAAGCAGCAAGCCCGTTAGCTTCCGCAAATAATGCTAGTTCCGGGTCAAAATCCTTCACCGTATCAGATAGCTCAGGTGCTTCTGATTTTGCAATGTACGGTGGATTGGACACAAGGATATCTACCTGGATGCCTTTTTCAATTGCAGGTTGTAAAAAATCCCCTTGCAGAAAATGTACATTCGCTTCCAGCTGCTTGGCATTTTTTTTAGCAACCTTTAACGCATCCTCCGAAATGTCCGTTGCATAAACGATGGAATTAGGAATTTCTAGCGCTAATGTAATTGCTATAATACCACTGCCAGTACCTACATCAATAATTGTCAACGGCTTTTCTCTTGAAGTGTCGGTTGACTGAGTAATATGCTGAACAAGCTCCTCTGTCTCAGGTCGTGGAATTAGTACATGTTCATTCACGATATATTCCCTACCATAAAACATCTCATACCCTGTCAAATGCTGTACCGGGATGCCCGTTATTGCGTGTTTTTCAACAGCTGCTTTGAATGTATCCACAACCTCAGTTGGTACAGGTTCTCGCATTAACATGTAGAATTGATGTCGATCTACGCCTAAATAATGTTGCAACAGTATCTCTGCAACACGGGATTCACGACCATGCTTTTCTAAAAAAAGAGAAGCCCAACGCAGGACTTCGAATTGTTTTTGTAATTGTGTCATCTTATTCACCAATTTGTTCTAATTTTTTAGTTTGCTCTTCCATAACAAGCGCATCGATAAATTCGTCTAATTTCCCTTGCATGATTTGATCGAGCTTTTGAATTGTCAAACCAATCCGGTGGTCTGTTACACGATTTTGCGGGAAATTGTACGTACGAATACGCTCGGAACGATCCCCGGTTCCAACAGCTGATTTTCTGTTTTCATCATATTCCGCTTGTGCTTCTTGTTGGAATTTATCATAAACACGCGCACGAAGTACTTTCATCGCTTTTTCTTTGTTTTTAATTTGTGATTTCTCATCCTGAATCGAAACAACAATCCCTGTCGGCTCATGTGTCAATCGAACAGCGGACATCGTTGTGTTTACACTTTGTCCACCAGGCCCACTGGATGCAAATGTATCCACACGAATATCTTTTTCATGAATATCAACCTCTACCTCTTCCGCCTCTGGAAGTACAGCAACGGTTGCGGTCGATGTATGAATCCGACCACCGGATTCTGTCTCTGGAACACGTTGCACACGATGTGCCCCATTTTCATATTTCAGCTTGGAGTATACATCATTACCATTTATCATAAAGATTACTTCTTTATATCCTCCAACACCAGTAGAGCTCGCTTCCATGACTTCAATTTTCCAGCCTTGGCTCTCTGCATAACGAGAATACATCCGGTACAAATCACCGGCAAATAATGCAGCTTCATCTCCACCTGCTGCACCACGAATTTCCATGAATACGTTTTTATCATCGTTCGGATCTTTTGGCAGAAGAAGAATTTTCATATTAGCCTCTAAGTCTGCTTTGGATTCACTCAGTTCATCAATTTCCATCTTTACCATTTCATGCATCTCATCATCTAGTTTATCGTCAAGCATTTCCTTCGCATCTTTTAGTTGGGATGTCACATCTTTATATTCACGATAAGCTTGAACAACATCTTCTAAACCTGATTGTTCCTTGGAATACTCACGTAACTTATTCGTATCACTAATAATATCCGGGTCACTTAACATCTCGTTCAATTTATTGTAACGATCTTCTAATGTTTGTAAACGATCTAACATCACGTACACCTCTTTCTGATTAACAGTCTAATTATATTATAACCGAGGGTACGTGGTCAATTAGTGGCAGGTGGTTTTGGGAATGGAGCTATCTGAAGCGAGGGTTAGTGTTATATTTGATGGGGATCGTGCTTTAAGCGGCAAGGGTGGTGTCTTAGTTTTGTGAATAGTGCTATATGCGCCCAGAATAGTGTCTTAGTTTTGCGAATGGTGCTATATGTGCCCAAAATGGTGTCTTAGTTTTGCGGATGGTGCTATATGCGCCCAAAATGGTGTCTTAGTTTTGCGAATGGTGCTATATGCGCTTTTTCAGCAAATCGTGGTGCGATAGGATGTTTTCTTCATTTGTTCACGGCTTGTCCATTGACGATATACTTAAACCTTGGTAGATTGTTGTTAGAAGTTGTAAATTGTTTTAAAACTATCAAAATGGGGTTGAATAATAAATGATTCCAAAATATTTGAAAAGAAGCTTTTGGTTTGTTTGTATTTTTGCATTAGTGGCTTGTGGGTCAAATAACCAAGCAGATGAAGGCGTGGACGCTGACGGAGAACTCCTGTCATTGGATGTTGAATTTGAATTGCCGGAGCAGGAAGAAGTTGGTGAAACAGTTGAATTAAAGGCTACTGTTACATATGGCGGTGAAATGGTTACCGACGCGGACGAAGTCGTATTTGAACATTGGTTAGCAGGAAATGAAGATGACAGTACAATGGTGGAGTCAACCAATCATGAAGACGGCACGTATACAGCAAAGGTAACATTTGAAGAAGACGGAGTTTATGAAATTTATGCTCATACGACAGCAAGAGATTTACATACAATGCCGAAGAAGTCCATTACAATTGGCGATGGACATGCGGAATCAAACGATGCTTCTAACCATGATCACGGTCATCATGACACAGAGGGATTTGTCATCCATTTAATGGATATAAATGAAGTAAAGGTTGCTGAGGAAGCAGATTTTGTCGTCCATTTACAACTGGATGAAGAACCGTTCGAGAATGCTAATGTACGCTATGAAATATGGAATACCGAAAATGAAAATGAAAGAGAATGGATTGATGCAACAGAAAGTAAAGCTGGTGAATATCTAGGTACACACACGTTTGATGAGGCCGGCACATATACGATCAATGTACACGTAGAAGATGATGAGGATTTACACGAGCATAGTGACTATAATTTTGAAGTAGTCGAATAACAAAAGATTTATGAAGGAGAGTTGACACTAATTCGTCATCTCTCTATTTTTTATGACTCCAAACAAAAAGCACCCCATTTGGGCGCTCTCGTTTACTTTATTGCATTTTCTAGGTTTCGGTTAAAATTACCTTTAGGCTTCTTTGGAACCTCATGGTGATGGCGACATCTTGGCTCATACGACTCAGATGCACCCACTAGAATTATTGGGTCATCGTAGGATGCAGGGCTGCCGTCGATCAAACGTTGTGTACGGCTTGCCGGTGAGCCACATACAGGACAAATAGCATTCAGCTTTGTTACGGACTCACTTAATGCCATGAGCTTAGGTACTGGACCAAATGGTTCCCCACGGAAATCTGTATCCAACCCCGCAGTAATCACACGAATTCCTCGATTTGCAAGCTCTTCGGCTATTTCAACAACAGCCGCATCAAAAAATTGCACTTCATCTATTCCAACAATATCGACATGGTCATCAATATGTTCTAAAATCTCTACAGACTTATGAATCGGGCGAGCGATGGTTGAAGCGCCATTATGGGAAACGACAGCTGTATCATCGTAACGATCGTCAATTGCAGGCTTGAACACACGAACGGTCAAATTGGCATATGTTGCCCGACGAACACGGCGGATTAATTCCTCTGATTTACCAGAGAACATACTACCACATATGACTTCAACCCAACCACTTTGCTTCATTACATACATGCAGGAGAACTCCTCTCATCACGTTGGCTAATCTTTATGTACAGTGTATAGTTTACCACTATACTCGATAAAATTAACCTCTTTATTTCAAATAATATTAGAAAACTTAGCATTTGTTAAAGGGATTCTTACGAAAGCGTTCTTTACTTCCTTAGAAGGCCTTATACTTTGGTGTGCATGCCTTTGGAGCAGATGCCTTAGTTGCACTTATACAGAAAGGAAAGTAAAAAAACAGGCAAAATAGAGACATTTTGCCTGTCCTTTATAAAGATAAAGATAAAGTAAGTTACTTCAGCTTTTTACTTCATATTATATTTTTTCTTGAATCGGTCTACACGTCCGCCAACTTTATCAGCTTTTTGCTTACCAGTGTAGAATGGGTGTGAATCAGAGCTGATCTCAACTTTGATTAATGGGTATGTGTTACCATCTTCCCACTCAATCGTTTCGTTTGATCCTTTTGTTGAACCGCTCAAGAATTTGTAATCTGAACTTGTATCAAGAAAGACTACTTTTCTGTATTCTGGATGAATATCTTTTTTCATGTCTTCCACTCCTTTTTGCCCTGAGTCCTGAGGAAACAGAGTTATTGCAAGAGCCGTCATAGGCAATATGCCTTTTCTAAACTCACATAGAAAGATTATAACAGTATGAAGGAATGATTGCAATAGCGGCAGCTCAAAAAATACGGTAAAAATGACACGTCGAACTTCTCGTTCCTTTTTATCATCCTTTTGAACATGCACTTATATAATTTATTTCATCATCCCTTTTCGTTTCATTTCTTCATCCATTAATTGTAGAAAATCTTCGTTGCTCTTTGAAGCTTTCAATCGTTTTAGGAAACGTTCGAGGAAGTCATGTGAATCCTGCATTGTTTTGCGGATTGCCCACATTTTATCAAGATGACCTTTATTAACAAGCAACTCTTCTTTACGCGTACCTGAACGTAAAATATCAATTGCAGGGAAGATTCTTCGTTCTGCTAATTGACGATCTAGATGCAGTTCCATATTACCTGTCCCTTTAAATTCCTCATAAATAACATCATCCATACGTGATCCTGTATCAACTAAAGCTGTTGCTAAAATGGTAAAACTACCACCCTCTTCGATGTTTCGTGCCGCACCGAAGAAACGTTTTGGACGATGGAATGCAGCTGGGTCTATACCACCTGAAAGTGTACGTCCACTTGGTGGAATAACAAGGTTATATGCCCGTGCCAGTCTCGTGATACTATCCATTAAGACGATTACATCACGCTTATGCTCAACAAGACGCATCGCACGTTCTAATACAAGCTCAGATACTTTAATATGACTTTCTGGCACTTCATCGAATGTTGAGCTAACAACATCTACATCTGGATCTACGGAACGCTCAATATCTGTAACCTCTTCCGGTCGCTCATCCACTAACAAAATAATGAGCTTTGCTTCCGGATGGTTTTTCGAAATACTATTTGCGATTTCTTTAATCAACATCGTTTTTCCAGCTTTTGGTGGTGCAACAATTAACCCACGCTGTCCAAAACCTACTGGAGTCATAAGGTCCATGATTCTCGTCGATAGTTTATTCGTTACCGTTTCCAGTTTGATAACACGATTCGGGTAAAGTGCTGTCAATGCCGGAAAATGCACCCGCTCCTTCGATGAATCTGGATCTTCACCGTTAACTGCATCTACATGTAATAAGCCATAATATCGTTCATTTTCTTTCGGAGGACGTACCTTTCCAGATACTTTATCACCATTTCGCAAATCAAAACGACGAATTTGTGATGCAGATATATAAATATCCTCTGCACTTGGAGAATAATTAATCGGACGTAAAAAACCGAAACCTTCTGAAGGAATAATTTCCAAAACACCATCCATAAACAGAAACCCGTCTTTTTCTGCCTGTGCTTTCAAAATAGCAAAAATAAGTTCCTTTTTGGTTAATTTTGCATAATAAGAAACTTTAAATTCTCTTGCCAAAGCATAAATTTCTTTTAATGTCATTGTTTCTAAATTAGAAATTGTTAATGCTTCCATTCAATCACCATGCCTATTCCTATACATCTTCTCATAGAGAGATTTATTTTACTACGTTTAAACAATTGTTGCGAAATAGCAAGTATTCCACAACAACAATCAACTAATATAAATTCGATAATTCCAGGTGGTTCCACTTCTTATGGTAGGATCGTCCTTGAAGAAATGTAGAGTTTAACAGAAGCTTTAATAGAAGTCTATCGATCAAGTTTCTCCGTTGGTAATCGTATCTCATATAAAATCAACGTACAAATAGATTAGCCAAGTTATGCCTGTATTAAACATATATTATATTACTCTTTTAATCACTAATATTCAATATCATTTTTTAAGAAAACAGACAGAATCAAGTACAACTTTGTTACACTTAGAGTGAAACTTCATGCAGTGGGGTGGCCCACTTTCACGTTATTGCTTTTCTCGCGCTTAGAGGTCGGGCATTACAGACCATTAATGTATGATCAAAATTATTTCATAGCTTCATATAGTGTTAGAAAAGGAAGCCACAGCTGGCTTCCTTTTCTATTTCGCTTTTTCTGAAAGCAGTCTCCCACTTCAAATTTCCTGGTGTTGATCAAATCAATTTATGACTTCATTACTAAATTCGGCTTCTTTTGCAGACTATGCTCCCCGTCAATAAAACGTACAGTGCCACTTTTCGCTCGCATAACAAGCGTCTGTGTAGTCGCTTTAGAACCTTTAAACTGTACACCTTTTAGTAGTTCACCATCCGTAACTCCTGTAGCAGCAAAAATAGCATCATCCCCACTACAGAAATCATCCATGTAAAAAACTTTATCTAAGTCGGTAATACTCATCTGAATACAACGCTCAATTTCCTCATCATTCGAAGGAACAAGCTTCCCCTGCAGCTCTCCTCCTAAGCATTTAAGTGCTACTGCTGCTAATACGCCTTCAGGTGCTCCACCCGATCCGAGCAGAATATCAACACCTGTATCTTCGAAGGCCGTATTAATAGCAGCAGCAACATCACCAGCTGGTATGAGCTTAATTCTTGCACCTGATTCACGGATCTCTTGAATTAATTTCGCATGTCGTGGGCGATCAAGTACGGTTGCAACAACATCTTCTATGTCTTTATTTTTTGCCTTGGCAACGGCCTTTAGATTATCAATTGTTGGAGCATTGATATCAATCATGCCAACTGCTTCCGGACCAACCGCAATTTTATTCATGTACATATCTGGTGCATGTAGCAATGTTCCTTTGTCAGCAATTGCAATAACAGAAAGAGCGTTCCATGATCCTTGCGCAACAATATCCGTTCCTTCGAGTGGATCAACGGCAACATCAACTCCAGGTCCATCACCAGTTCCCAACTTTTCACCGATATAAAGCATCGGTGCCTCGTCCATTTCTCCTTCACCAATGACTACTGTTCCTTGCATCGGAATTGTATCAAATACAGTACGCATTGCCGTTGTCGCTGCATCATCGGCTTCATCTTTAACGCCTCTTCCCATCCAACGTGCTGACTTTAATGCTGCAGCTTCTGTAACGCGAACTAACTCCATTGATAAACTTCTTTCCATGATTTCCATCTCCCTTTTAGAGGTTGTTTTAAAATATACTCATCCCAAAAAGCATATTTATGAAAAGCGGAAATCGTTTCGTATTCTATGTGAGTTATGTTACAACATTGGACTTGTCCAGCATGCAGCACTTTTCATCACAACCCGCTAGGAATTCTGAAAGTAAGTGATTTCCTTCTGGGTCATGTCTTTTCTCCAAATGTTAGCACCAAGGCTTGTTAATTTCTCTGTTATTTTTTCATAGCCTCTATCAATATGATCGACACCAGTAATTTCCGTTACTCCATTCGCCATCAAGCCAGCTATAATAAGCGCGGCACCAGCACGTAAATCGGATGCTTTTACCTTTGCTCCCTGCAGCGCGGTAGGTCCAGATACGATTACAGATCCGCCCTCAACTTTAATAGTAGCGTTCATACGTCTTAATTCATCAATATGCTTTAAGCGCGCAGAATAAATAGTATCCGTTATGATACCCGCACCGGTTACTTTCGTTAATAATGACGTGAATGGTTGTTGAAGGTCTGTCGGAAACCCTGGGTATACGAGTGTTTTGAGATCAACACTTTTCAATGGCTTTCGATTAGCAATATACAGCTGCTCATCGCTCTCCTCGACCGTAACACCCATTTCGCGTAATTTAGCGATGAGGGATTCCATATGCTGGGAAATAACATTATCGATAACCACTTCTTTTCCTTGTGCCGCAGCTGCAATTGCATACGTTCCAGCTTCAATTCTATCTGGAATGATTGTATGCTTACAGCCATGAAGTGATGGTACACCTTCAATCCGAATGACGTCTGTGCCCACACCTTTAATTTTCGCTCCCATATTGGTTAACAAGGTTGCTACATCAATAATCTCCGGTTCTTTAGCTGCATTCTCAATAATTGTTTTCCCTTTTGCTTTGACAGCAGCTAACATAATATTAATCGTTGCACCGACACTTACCACGTCCAAATAGATTCTGGCACCCCTCAACTCCTTGGCGCGCAGGTAAATTGCACCTTGCTCATTGGTAACTTCGGCTCCCAGCGCTTCAAAGCCTTTAATATGTTGATCGATAGGACGTGGACCTAAGTAGCAACCTCCTGGAAGACCAATAACAGCTTTATTGAATTTCCCAAGCATCGCTCCCATAAAATAATAAGAAGCACGCAACTTCTTCACTTTGCCATTTGGTAATGGCATCGCAATCATCTTTTCAGGATGAATTGTTACATCCTGCCCATCCCAAGAAACACTGCCACCGATTTCCTCCAAAAGGTCTCCAAGTGTGTAAACATCGGAGATTTCCGGAAGTCCCTCAAGTGTTACAGTGGAATCAGCTAAGATGGATGCAGGCAGTAATGCAACTGCACTGTTCTTTGCCCCACTAATTCGAACTTTGCCATTTAGTTCATGGCCACCTTCAATTAACAATTTTTGCATTTGAATACCTCGTTCCTGAGAGGTTGTCCAAAAAATATTTGAACACACTTCATTTCAATTAATTATTGTTACATGGAATCAGGGGTTTCCTGTTCTATGTATTACTGACGCACGAAACTTCATACGATCGTTCAAAATTTCGAGCACTACGAATAAGTTGATTCTCTTGAAAACGTATCCTTACTATCTTTTTCAGTTTTTCCAATTTCATGCAATTAATTTTGTTTATTCCAATCAGCTAAGAACTTCTCAATTCCTTGGTCTGTTAACGGATGCTTTACAAGACTGGACAATACATTATACGGGATAGTCGCAATATGTGCTCCATGTATTGCAGCATCAGTTACATGTAGTGGATGGCGGATAGATGCAGCGATAATTTCGGTACTAATATTGTGGCGATCGAAGATTTCAGCAATAGTTGCAATTAAGGTCATTCCATCATGACCGATATCATCTAAACGCCCAAGAAATGGAGAAACATATGTTGCACCAGCACGTGCAGCAAGCAATGCTTGATTTGCATTAAAAATCAGCGTAACATTTGTTTTTATGTTTAAATCGCTAAATACTTTAACCGCTTTCAGTCCCTCTAAAGTCATTGGAACTTTTACCGTTATATTTGGCGCAATCGCAGCAAGCTCTTTCCCTTCCTCAATCATATCTTCAGCATCTTCAGAAATGACTTCTGCACTTACGGATCCGGACACTTCATCTGTAATCTCACGCAAGCGTTCATGAAAGGAAACGTCTTCTTTTGCCACAAGGCTTGGGTTCGTTGTTACACCAGCTAAAATACCAAGTTCATTCGCATTACGAATTTCTTCAATGTTCGCTGTATCGATAAAAAACTTCATCTATTGCACCTTCCCCATTATTTTCTATAGACTGGTAGGCTGAACCCGAAGGAACAGCCTGTCCAATTTTCATGTAATAAGCCTATTTTCTTATGCTTGTTGTGATGAACCAAAATCACGCATTTTACCTTTTACCGTTTCTTTAATTGCTTCTGAACCTGGTCCAAGATATTTACGCGGATCATATAAATTAGGTTTAGCGTTTAACACATTACGCACTGCTTCTGCTTGAGCCATTTGATTCTCTGTGTTTACATTAATTTTCGCTGTACCAAGTGAAATCGCTTTTTGAACATCTTTTAATGGAATTCCTGTTCCACCATGTAATACTAAAGGAACTTGAACAAGGTTTAGGATTTCTTCCATTTCAGCAAAACCTAAGTTTGGTTCTCCTTCATATGGGCCATGAACAGAACCTAATGCTGGTGCCAAGCAATCTATCCCAGCTTCTGAAACGAGTCGTTTACACTCGTCTTTATCCGCATATTGAATTCCACCAATAACGCCGTCTTCTTCTCCACCAACTGTACCAACCTCAGCTTCAACAGATACACCGTGAATATGAGCAAGCTCTACAACTTTTTGTGTCGTTGCAATATTTTCTTCGATTGGAGAGTGAGAAGCATCGATCATGACAGATGTAAATCCAGCATGAATCGCTTCAGCACATTTTTGGAAGCTTGAACCATGGTCTAAATGGATTGCAACTGGAACAGTCGTACCGTAGGATTCCATTAATGATTTAACCATTGCTACAACAACATTAAATCCTCCCATGTACTTCCCAGCACCTTCAGAAACACCAAGTATCACTGGTGACTTTTCTTCTTCTGCTGCTTGTAGGATTGCTTGGATATACTCCAAGTTGTTGATATTAAACTGACCTACTGCATAACCATTTTCTTTACCCTTTTCAAGCATTTCCTTCATAGATACTAATGGCATTAAAATATCCTCCTTAAGTTATATTAACTCAAACATCGTTATTTACTTTCGTACACTATAAGAATACCAACTCACGTCCTCTTGCGCAACAAGTAATACCTGAAAGCTCGTCCAAACTATTATTAATCCGCTTACATAAATATTTCCTTCACCCTTGCACATAAATCCATTACATTAAAAGGTTTTGCAATCGTATTCTTCACTATTCTCCTTGTTTCCATTTCTCCAATAATACTCTCAGCCATACCACTCATAACAATTACCGGTGTTTTTATTTCTTCATTTTCTAATTGATTTAAGACCTCTCCCCCATCGATGATCGGTAGTTTATAATCCAGGATGATTAAATCAAATGACGCTTGATGGATTTTATCCAACGCTTCTTTCCCTGTAGAAGCTATAGTCACCCGATGACCTTCACTCGTTAAAATATCAGTTAAAAGCAAACGGATACCTGGCTGATCATCAACTACTAATATCTCCTTTGGCATCTCCACTAATCCCCCTAATAACAAATATCTCTACTATAATTATAATTCTATACAATAGGTGTTTTTCCTTTTTATTTTTCCTGAAAATTCTGTTTGTTTCATAACCTTTCGATTCAACTCCATCTCTAATAACGTGCATATAAGAAAATACGAAATAAATTATACACTGTCGTATTTCTTTATCTTACGATTGTTCATGAATTATCAATTGTGTTAAATGAGGTTTATGAATAATTGAAGTACAAACAATTGCAATTGGATTTTTTAAAGCTAACACAGAAATTTTTACGACTAGCCAAAATGAGTTAAAACAGCACGTATGGTAGTTGGGGCACCAAGGCACGGAATTATAATAAAAAATGGTGACGAAATTGGAAGAGGCTGGGACAACACTGTTTTAACATAGGGAAAATCCGAACGATCAGCTCCGAAAATATAATGCGCGCATCCAGAGACGGCTGGTGAGCCTCCCACAGGATTCTACGTATACTTCCTCCGCTAAGTTTGTACATTGTTCGTCTCTCATGTTAAACACTTTAGTTATGTCCCATCCTCTTTTCAGATAGTTCCTTATGAACGATAACAAGATAAAGGGATTGTTTGCTCTTTTATTGATTTCCCAGTTATCAAAATAACAGTTTTTAAACGACGTACTTTGTTGCCTATCGTAAACATACTAGTAGACTTTATCGAGTGCTGTTATTCAAAATTTAGTATCATTAGAATATAGAATGGTAGCTTATAATTTCCCAATTTACTTTATTATATAAAAAGTACTCTTAAACTCATTCAACAAAAGATGGCTAAATCCTCTTTTTTTAGAAAAAAAACAATCAAACTATATTTTACCAAAGTTTATTAACACAAGAAAAAAAGACCCCAAAAGTTAACCTTTGGGGTGAAACAATCTCAAGTTGCAATTTTAATTTAATTAGTTTGATTGCTCTGTTCTACAGAAGCACCGATAAAGCCTTTGAATAAGCCTTGTGCTCTTGTAGGACGGGAAGTAAATTCTGGATGGAATTGACATGCAACAAACCATGGATGATTGTCGATTTCAATCGTTTCCACTAATCTTCCATCCGGGCTTGTACCAGAGAAAATAAAACCATGCTCTTCCATTTGCTCACGATAGTCATTATTAAACTCATAACGGTGACGATGACGTTCTTCAATCATATCCGCACCATCATAAGCTGCTTTTGTTTTTGTTCCATCTTTAAGCTTACAAGGATAAGATCCAAGACGTAATGTGCCACCTAGATCAGAAACGTTCTTCTGCTCTGGGAGTAAATCAATAATTGGATAGGCTGTATTTGGATCAATTTCTGCTGAATGTGCCCCTTCTAGGCCAACAACGTTTCGAGCAAATTCTACAGAAGCTAATTGCATTCCTAAACAAATACCAAAGAAAGGAATATTGTTTTCACGCGCATAGCGAATTGCTTCAATTTTTCCATCAATACCACGATCGCCAAACCCACCTGGTACAATAATTCCATCTACATGAGAAAGCTCAGAATGAATCGCTGTTTTATCTAGCTCCTCTGAATTAATCCAATGTACGGTAATATCTGCATCGTAATCAAAACCTGCATGTTTCAATGACTCCACAACAGAAATATAAGCATCTGGAAGTTCAACATATTTACCTACAAGACCGATATCAACTTTTTTAGAAAGATTTCTTACTTTGGATACAAGTTTCTTCCATTCCTTCATATCCGCTGCTCCACAATCAAGACCAAAATGATCACATGTCAACTGATCTAGATTCTGCTCCTGAAGTGCAATCGGTACTTGATAAAGTGTATCCGCATCACGCATTTCAATAACAGCTTCTTCATTGATATCACAAAATAGCGCAATTTTCTTTTTCATTTCAATGCTAATTGGTAATTCCGTACGCAATACAATCGCGTCTGGCTGAATCCCTAAGGAACGTAATTCTTTTACACTATGCTGTGTAGGCTTTGTCTTCATTTCACCTGCTGCTTTAATGTATGGAACAAGGGTACAGTGTATATACATGACACTGTTTCGACCAACATCACTTTTAATTTGGCGAATCGCCTCAAGAAACGGTAATGACTCGATATCTCCAACAGTTCCGCCAATTTCTGTAATGACAACGTCAGCTTCTGTAGCTTCACCTGCTCGATAAACCTGGTCTTTAATTTCATTTGTAATATGAGGTATAACTTGAACCGTACCACCAAGATAGTCACCACGACGTTCCTTCCGAATGACACTAGAATATACCTTACCAGTAGTGATATTGCTGAATTTATTTAAGTTAATATCTGTAAAACGCTCGTAATGCCCAAGGTCAAGGTCTGTTTCCGCACCATCATTCGTTACAAAAACCTCACCATGCTGATATGGACTCATTGTACCTGGATCCACATTAATATATGGATCAAATTTTTGGATTGTCACCTTTAATCCACGATTTTTAAGCAAACGACCAAGTGAAGCAGCTGTAATCCCCTTCCCTAGTGAGGATACTACTCCACCAGTAACAAAAATATATTTAGTCACCATTCATCCTTCTTTCCTTTTCATCTTCTTTAATTTAGTATTCCTAAAACTGTTGTTAAAAAACTTGGCATTCGTTAAAGAGATTCTTATGAAAACATTCTTTGTATTCTTGGAAACCCTTATACGTTGAAATGCATGCCTTTGCTCGAATGCCTTGTTGTACGAAAACAGATAAAGAAATTGGTATGCTTTATTATCTGCAAAAAATAAGAAAGGCGTTTCCCCAATTGTAGCTAGGGAAACGCCTTGATTATTAGATTCAAAGAGCCCAATTAAGATTGTACTCATAGTCCTAACAAAAGTCAAGGAACCTTTTTAACTATTTTTCTTTGTCTAATTCATCTTCATCTACAACGAGTTCTTCATCGTCAATTTCCTCATCAAAATCTTCGTCAAAGTCCTCTTCTTCATCGAAGTCATCAACAATTTCATCAATATCTGCATCTGTGATATCAAGTTCTTCGTCTACTTCATCAACTTCTGCAGCCTTCTTTTTCTTCACTCGTTTCTTTTTCGGTACTTCTGTCAAATCTTCTTGTGCCTGTTCTACTGGGTACCATCTTTTTAACCCCCACATGCTTGAACCAAGCGTTAAGAAACGACCATCAACGTTCATATCTGTATAAAATTGAGATATTTTATTCTCCTTCTCGCTATCAGAGAAACCTTTAATTTCAGCAATTTTATCAAAAATATCTCTGAAATTGATGGCTTTTTTTTCATCAAATAGAATTTTACTTGCTATTTCAATCATTGACATTTCTTGTAATTCTTCGTGGCTATACTTGTTTAAGCTCACGGCAATGCACTCCCTTTGCTAAAAATATTGAAGGCTATGAGCCTAATTTATGGTCAGGATCGTATTGTTCTAATATACCATTTTTCTTTCACATTAAACATACATTACATTATAAACAAATTTATATAGAATATGCTAGAGCGAAGACATAAAAAGTTGAGAAAATATATATTTCCTCAACTTTTTATGTTTTTTCATGTTGTTTCTATACGATTTGGTGTTAAAACAGAATATATTTAGTATGTGAACTAACTTCTCAGCTGTTTTCTTCTAGTTTGTACAATGATCACCGTCCGGGATCGCTCCGGGCGGATGCTTATCATTCATAATCATTCACAAGTTTTATTTTTACATATTCCTGCGATATTGCCCGCCAACCTCATAGAGAGCTGTTGTTATTTGTCCTAGACTTGCTACTTTTACCGTTTCTAGAAGCTCTGTAAATATGTTTCCACCAGAAGCTGCTACTTGCTTTAAACGCGTTAATGCTGCTTCTACCTCTGCTTTATGAGTATCCTGAAATTTTCTTAATTCGGTAATTTGATGCTCTTTCTCCTCCTTGGATGCACGTGCTAACTCCATGGAATCGATTTGTTCATCGGATGGTGGATTCGGATTGATATAGGTATTCACTCCAATAATCGGCAGTTCTCCAGAATGCTTCTTCCCTTCGTAATAGAGCGACTCTTCTTGGATTTTACCACGCTGATATTGGCGCTCCATTGCACCAAGTACACCGCCACGATCATTCATTTTTTCAAATTCCTGCAGTACGGCCTCCTCTACTAGATCCGTTAACTCATCCACAATAAACGAACCTTGTAAGGAGTTTTCATTTTTTGTAAGACCGAATTCTTTATTGATGATCATTTGAATGGCCATCGCTCTTCTTACAGATTCCTCTGTTGGTGTCGTAATTGCCTCATCGTATGCATTCGTGTGCAGTGAATTTGTATTATCCTGAATCGCAAGTAGTGCCTGTAATGTTGTGCGAATATCATTAAAATCAATTTCTTGCGCGTGCAGGGAACGTCCTGACGTTTGCACATGGTATTTCAGCTTTTGGCTGCGCTCATTGGCACCATATTTGTCCCGCATTGTAATCGCCCAAATCCGACGAGCTACACGACCAATTACGGTATATTCCGGGTCAAGTCCATTCGAGAAAAAGAACGAAAGATTTTGGGCAAATTTATTAATATCCATACCTCTGCTCAAATAATATTCTACGTACGTAAACCCATTAGCAAGTGTAAAGGCGAGCTGTGTAATCGGGTTCGCACCAGCTTCTGCAATATGGTAGCCAGAAATCGAGACGGAGTAATAATTGCGTACATTATTTTCAATAAAATATTCCTGAATATCTCCCATCATGCGTAATGCAAACTCCGTTGAGAAAATGCATGTATTCTGACCTTGATCTTCTTTTAAAATATCCGCTTGAACCGTCCCGCGAATGACAGAGATCGTATCTGCTTTGAGCTTCTCGTATTCCTCTTCTGTGGGCTTGCGTTCATTATTATCAATAAACCTTTCGACTTGCTGATCGATTGCCGTATTGAAATACATGGCTAAAATTATTGGAGCCGGGCCATTTATGGTCATCGAAACAGATGTAAGCGGGTTCGTTAAATCAAAGCCAGTGTACAACTTTTTCATATCTTCTAACGTACAAATATTAACGCCACTTTCGCCGACCTTCCCATAAATATCCGGTCTTTCCGCAGGGTCTTCTCCATATAGTGTGACCGAGTCAAAGGCAGTGGAAAGCCTTTTTGCTTCATCATTTTTTGATAAGTAATGAAAGCGTCGATTCGTTCTTTCCGGAGTTCCCTCTCCAGCAAACTGACGGGTCGGATCCTCGCCTGTTCGTTTGAATGGAAACACACCAGCAGTAAATGGAAATGAACCGGGGACATTTTCCTTTCGCAGCCAAGTGAGTCGCTCTCCCCAATCCATATGTTTTGGAAAAGCTACTTTGGGAATTTTAAGACCAGATAGTGATTCGGTTGTTATGTCCATTACAATTTCTTTATCCCGAACTTTAAATGTCATCGTATCGCCTTGATAGCTGTCCTTTAGTGTCTCCCAATTTTCAAGCTTTTTTTTCAGCTGTGGATCAAGCTGTTCTGTGTATTGATCAATCGTTTGATCAATGGCTTCAATAATAGCTTTTTCATCCATAACTTCCTTTGTTCCTTCAAGTTGATACAGCTTTCTAGCAATGTCGCTTTGTTTCTTCGTGTGTTGGTGATAATTGCGTATATAGGTTGCGATTTCAAGCAAGTAATATCTACGTTCATTGGAAATAATGCTATTTTGCTTTTCAGAAATAACATGTCGGTCAAAATCAATTTTTTCATCCCAATGGTATTTATCGTTTAATCTATCAATTAGCGCAGCAAATAAAGCGTTCGTTCCTGCATCATGAAACTGGCTCGCAATCGTTCCAAAGACTGGAAATGCTTTTTTATCCTGATGAAAGAGCATCCGGCTCCGTTCATATTGCTTTCTTACTTGATTCAGTGCATCTTCTGAGCCTTTTTGTTCAAATTTATTAATCACAATAAAATCGGCATAATCGATCATGTCTATTTTTTCAAGCTGTGTTGGTGCACCGAATTCAGCTGTCATCACATACATGGATAGATCGGTAATATCGGTAATTGCTGCATCGCCCTGACCAATACCACTCGTTTCCACCATGATAAAATCAAAGCCAGATGCACGGACGACATCAATGACATCCTGAATTGCTTTTGACAGCTCCGTCCTTGAATCCCGTGTTGCTAGCGAGCGCATGTAGACACGGTCATTAAAAATTGCGTTCATGCGAATTCGGTCACCGAGTAATGCCCCACCCGTTTTTTTCTTTGTCGGATCGATGGAAATAATCGCTACCTTTTTATCCGGTACTTCATTCATAAAACGACGGATCAATTCATCTGTTAGTGAGCTTTTTCCTGCTCCGCCTGTTCCAGTAATTCCGAGCACAGGGATATTTTTATTCCCCTTTTCCTTTAGCCCATCCAGCACTTTTTGTTTTTCATCAGAATCCGTAAAACCGCTTTCCACATACGTAATAAATTTACCAATTGCATTTCGGTTGCCTTGTATGAGTTTTTTAAAATCGTTTTCGATATCGATCGGCGATAAGGTATCACATTGCTCCAGCATGCGATTAATCATTCCTTGGAGGCCATATTTACGTCCATCCTCTGGCGAAAAGATCCAATCGACACCGTAATCATGAAGCTCTTTAATTTCACGCGGGATAATCGTTCCACCTCCACCACCAAACACTTTTATATGTTCTGCGTCTAGCTCTTTTAGAAGGTCAATTACATATTTAAAATATTCTACATGGCCGCCTTGATACGATGACAATGCAATTCCTTGAACATCTTCTTGAATTGCTGCATGTACAACCTCTTCTACCGACCGGTTATGTCCAAGATGAATAACTTCAGCACCACTCGCCTGAAGTATCCGACGCATAATATTGATGGATGCATCATGTCCATCAAATAAACTCGAGGCTGTTACGAATCGAATCGGATGCTTCGGTACGTATACATCAACCTGTTCCATCATTTATCCTCCTTGTGATGTAGAAAATCTGCTACTTGATTGCATGTTCAATCATTTTTAATTGCTCATCCATGTAGGCTTCTAATGTAAACTGCTTTTGCATAATCCACCTTCTGAATCCCCACATATGTCCTTGAACCACGATGTTATTAGCAAGTAGACTAACCTTTTGCGCAGATAGCTTCCCTTCAAGGCAAGTGTTAATTACATTTTCAATAATTCCTACCATATCACGTTCACTATTTAGCACATGTTTTCTCGATTCCTTTTTTAACGATTTCACTTCTTGGTAAAGAATTACAATTTCATCTTGCATTTCATCCATCAGATAAAAATAAGATCGAATTGCCTTCATCATGTTTGGAACTGAAGGTGATTCCAAGTCAATTTCCTGAGCAATCCGCTCACGAACCTGTTCATGAATCGAATCACAGACAAGAAATAGCACATCTTCTTTTGTGCGGATATATTCGTACAATGTTCCAATGCTAAAACCAGACTCACTTGCGATTTCTCTTGTCGTCGTTTTATGGAAACCCTTTTCTTTAAAAAGTTTAATAGCTCCTTTAATAATCTGTTCTCTTCGTACTTTTATGAGCTGCTGGTCTTTTACGGAAGAAAGTATCTTCTCTTCTTTCATGTCGCATCCCTCCAATCTGTTTCATTAATTTGTTACTGTGATTGCTTTTGGACAGGTCGATCGCCCCGGCTGGGACTGTGATCGATTGTTAATGGGGGACGATCGCTTATCTTATTTCGTTAGCATTCTACCAATGACGAGCCGTTGGATTTCGTTTGTGCCTTCATAAATCTGTGTAATTTTTGCATCGCGCATGTAGCGTTCAACAGGGTAGTCCTTTGTATAGCCATAGCCACCAAATATTTGAACCGCTTCAACAGTGGTGCGCATAGCTGTATCACCAGCGAATAGTTTGGACATAGCAGATGCTTTTCCGTATGGGAGCCCTTTTGATTCTAGCCATGCTGCTTGGTATGTTAATAAGCGTGCTGCTTCAATTTCAGTTGCCATGTCTGCAAGCTTAAAGGAAATCCCTTGATTCGTTGCGATTGGCTTGCCAAATTGTTCTCGTTCTTTTGCATAGGCTGCAGCTGCGTCAAGAGCTCCTTGGGCGATTCCTAGTGCTTGAGCTGCAATTCCATTTCTTCCGCCATCCAGTGTTGTCATCGCAATGGTAAAGCCTTCTCCTTCTGAACCGAGCATATTCTCTTTTGGAATACGGCAGTTTTCAAAGATTAACTCCGTTGTTGGAGAAGAACGAATGCCGAGTTTCTTTTCTTTTTTACCGAAAGAAAATCCATCTGTTCCTTTCTCCACGATGAATGCACTAATTCCCTTATGTTTGGCGTCTGCATCTGTTTTTGCAAAAACAATGTAAATATCTGCCACGCCACCGTTTGTTATCCAAACTTTACTCCCGTTTAATACGTAGTGATCACCGTCTTCCTTAGCAGTCGTTTTCATCGAAACAACGTCACTACCTGCTCCAGGCTCCGATAGCGCATAGGCTCCAAGGGCTTCTCCTGTTGCTAAGCGTCTAAGGAAGTTTTTCTTCTGCTCCTCGTTCCCATATTTATAAATCGGCCAGCTCGCTAGGGACAGGTGAGCAGATAACGTTACGCCGGTTGATGCACAAACGCGCGATAATTCTTCGACCGCAATGACATAACTGACATAATCAGCTTCAATGCCGCCATATGCTTCCGGCCATGGGATCCCCGTTAATCCAAGCGCTGCCATTTTGTCAAAAATCCCCCGGTCAAAGCGCTCCTCTTCATCACGCTCTGCGGCTGTTGGTTCTACATCTTTTTCCGCAAAATTACGAACCATTTTACGCAGCATTTCTTGTTCTTCGGTTAATTGAAAATCCATCTCTATCTCCCCTTAATCCTTTAATAAATGCTTGGCAATAACAATGTGCTGAATTTCATTCGTACCTTCATAGATTTCCGTTACCTTCGCATCTCGAAATAGGCGTTCAACTGGGTAGTCCTCTGTATATCCGTATCCGCCTAATATTTGTATCGCTTCAATTGCATTGTTCATCGCTGTCTTGGTTGCTGTTAGTTTAGCCATTGACGTTTCTTTTCCACATGGGATGCCTTGCTCGATCAGGGATGCTGCGTGATAGGTTAATAGTTTTGCAGACTCGGTCGCTGTCGCCATATCTGCTAGCTTGAAGGAGATCCCTTGATTTGCTGCAATGGATTTCCCGAATTGCTTTCGCTCTTTCGCATAGGCAACTGCATATTCAAGAGCCGCCTCCGCTATCCCAAGTCCTTGAGCGGCAATGCCGATTCTTCCAATATTCAAGTTAGCCATCGCAACTTTGAAACCGCTTCCTTTTTCACCTAACAAATTTTCTTTTGGAACGACACATTGATCAAATGTCAGTTGAACCGTGTTCGACCCGTGAAGTCCCATTTTCTTTTCCTTTTTACCGATAATCAGTCCAGGAGAATCCTTTTCTACTATAAATGCACTAATATCTTTCGAATTATCGCCAGTCCGAGCAAATGTAATATACGTATCTGCCACACCGCCATTTGTGATGAAAACCTTTGATCCATTTAAAATATAGTTATCGTCAGCTTCTTTGGCGCTCGTTTTTAGACTCCCGGCGTCGGAACCGGATCCGGGCTCTGTTAGTGCAAAGGCACCAAGGTACTCTCCGCTAGCAAGTTTTGGTAAGAAACGTTGCTTTTGCTCTTCATTACCAAAATATAAAATCGGATTTGTCCCTACAGATGTATGCACGGATAAAATCACCCCGACGGTTGCACTTACTTTTGATAGCTCATGAATCGTATTAATGTAGGATGTAAAGTCCATTCCACTACCACCATATTTTTCAGGAATAGGAATGCCCATTAGTCCAAGCTCTCCCATTTTCTTTACAACCTCAATTGGAAAGCGATCCTCTTGCTCCATTCGCTCGATTTCAGGAGCGACTTCCTTCTGCGCAAAATCTCGGACAAGCTTACGTAACATCTCTTGTTCTTCTGTAACATTTAAAATCATACCGCCCGCACCTCTCTTGGTGAAATGTAGTTAACGATATTCATAGAAGCCTTTTCCCGTTTTTTTGCCAAGCCATCCTGCTTTCACATACTGTCTTAGCAATGGACACGGGCGATATTTACTATCTCCAAACCCTTCGTGAAGTACTTCCATAATGTATAAGCATGTATCTAGACCAATGAAGTCTGCTAACGTAAGCGGCCCCATTGGATGATTCATTCCAAGCTTCATAACTTGGTCAACATCCTTTGGTGTTGCCACACCTTCGTAAACGGTATAAATCGCTTCATTAATCATTGGCATCAGAATTCGATTTGAGACAAATCCAGGAAAATCCTTTACTTCTACTGGGATTTTCGATAACTGAAGGCTCATCGCTTGAATTGCTTCATACGTTTCATCACTTGTTTGTAAGCCGCGAATGATTTCTATAAGCTTCATAACTGGTACAGGGTTCATAAAATGCATGCCGATAACCTGATCTGGACGCTTTGTCTCTGCTGCGATTTCTGTAATCGGTAAGGAAGATGTATTCGAAGCAAGGATTGTATGTTTCGGTGTATACATATCCAACTCACGAAATACCGCTGTTTTTACGTCCATATTTTCCACAACTGCTTCAATAACCAAATCACAGGACGCTGCATCCTTCAATGTATTGGAAAGAGATAAGCGGCCGAGGGTTGCCGCTTTCTCTTCTTCTGTTAGTCTATCTTTTTCCACATTGCGTGTAAGTAATTTTTCGATGCCGTTTATTCCTGCTTGTAGTGCATCTTTGTCCCGGTCATTTAGCAGTACTTCAAACCCCGACTGTGCACAGACTTGAGCAATGCCTGCCCCCATTTGTCCTGCACCAATAACCATTACTTTTTTAATTGCCATCTTTTCGTTTCCCCTTCGTATTAGACTTTAGGAACTTCAATTAGTACAGCATCCCCTTGACCACTGCCACTGCAAATAGCAGCAATTCCAAGGCCACCACCACGACGCTTTAATTCATGGATTAAGGTTAAAATAATTCGGGCACCACTTGCCCCAATTGGATGACCTAATGCAACAGCACCACCATTAACATTAATCTTTTCAGCGTCAATTCCAGCGATTTTCCCACTAGCTAGCGACACGGCAGCAAAGGCTTCATTAATCTCAAATAGATCAATATCATCCTTTGAACACCCTGTTTTTTCAAGCAATTTATTAATGACTAGTCCTGGCGTTTGTGGGAATTTTTTTGCTTCGACAGCAACTTCTTCATGCCCTAGAATCGTTGCCAATGGTGTTTTTCCTAGCTCTTTTGCCTTGTCATCACCCATCACGACAAAAGCACATGCCCCATCATTTACACCCGGAGCATTTCCTGCTGTAATTGTTCCGTTTTTATCAAAAGCAGGACGCAAGCCCGCTAGCTTTTCAACCGTTGTATCTTTTCTTGGTGCTTCATCTGTATCTACGATGATTGGCTCACCTTTACGTACCGGGACTTCCACTGGAATGATTTCTTCAGCAAATTTCCCTACTTCAATCGCTTCAATTGCGCGTTTATGACTGCGATAGGACCATTCATCCTGTGCTTCTCTTGTTAATTCTAATTCTTCTGCGGTTGAATTACCGTAACTCCCCATATGAGCACCTGTAAATGTACATGTCAGTCCATCGTGAACCATCATATCGACCACTTTTTTATCGCCCATCCGACTGCCCCATCGGCTATCTGGCAGAAAATATGGTGCATTGCTCATGCTTTCCATTCCACCTGCTACAATGACATCCTCATCTCCAAGACGAATCAATTGGTCAGCCAGTGTCACACTGCGTAGCCCTGATGCACATACTTTATTAATTGTTTCTGATTTTACTTCCCATGGGATACCAGCCTCACGAGCTGCTTGCCGAGAAGGTATTTGTCCTTGCCCACCTTGCAAAACGGTTCCCATAATCACTTCATCAACTTCTGAACCTTCTATTCCAGCACGATGTAATGCTTCTTTAATTGCCTTGCCTCCAAGCTCCGATGCTGTAAAAGGCTTCAAACCTCCACCAAATTTTCCGAAAGGGGTTCTTGCTCCTGAAACAATCACTGTTTTTCTCATTCATTTTCATCCTCTCTTTATTATGTATGCAAAAATACTTTGATTGAACGCTCGCTCATCTTGTTTATTCAATGGATAGAGGGGGACTCCCCTCTATCAGTCTAGCATTGTTTAGGATGCTGTTCTCTCTTGGTCATCAAAATTTACAGATAATGCTAGAATTTCAGCTACGTCCATTGTACTAATATCCTCGTCAACCTCTTTTGCCTTTGTTCCATCACTTAGCATGGTTAAACAATACGGGCAGGCACTAGAAATCATCGATGGCTGTACAGCTAGTGCTTGTTCTGTACGCGCTACATTAATTCGGTTTCCTGTTGTTTCCTCTGTCCACATTAAGCCGCCACCTGCTCCACAGCACATTCCATTTTCTCGAGAGCGGTCCATCTCGACCAGTTCAAGACCTGGGATGGATGTTAATATTTCTCTAGGTGGATCATACACACCATTGTATCTGCCTAAATAGCAGGAATCGTGATAGGTTAGCTTTTCATTAATGGCACGTTCAGGCTTTAATTTTCCTGATTTCACCAAATCAAAAAGCATTTGCGTATGATGATACACTTCTGCTGTATAGCCGAAATCTGGATATTCATTTTTAAATATATTATAGGCATGCGGATCAATCGTTACGATTTTCATTACACCGTTTTTCTCAAATGTTTTAATGTTTTTCTCTGCAATTTCTTGAAATAAAAACTCATTTCCAATCCGACGTGCTGTATCTCCAGAGTTTGCTTCGGTATTTCCTAGAATCGCAAAGCTAACCCCTGCTTGATTCATCAATTTAGCAAATGCAATTGCAATTTTTTGACTACGGCTATCAAAGGCTCCCATCGAGCTTACCCAGAAAAGATATTCGAATTCTTTTCCTTCCTTTTTCAGCTCTTTCACAGTAGGAATGTATGCAGATTCATCTTCATCACGCCATTTAATACGGTCTTTTTTAGAAAGCCCCCACGGATTTCCTTGCCGCTCAATGTTCGTGACCGCTCGCTGGATATCCGAATCCATTTTTCCTTCTGTCATGACGAGATAGCGGCGCATATCAATAATTGTCCCAACATGTTCATTATTTACCGGGCAGGCATCCTCGCAATTTCGGCATGTCGTACATCCAGAAAGCTCTTCTTCTGTAATCACATCGCCAATTAGACTTGCACTTTGAACTGTAGCTGCCGCTTCGTTCTGTGCACTTGCCTGATTTCCTACTGTATTGGTAAAAGCATAGGATGGAACCCATGCGGATTTCCCAGTAATTGCCGCTCCTTTTTCCGTTAAATGATCCCGTACTTTGACCATAATATCCATCGGCGACAGCATTTTACCAGTTCCCGCAGCAGGACATACGTCTGTGCAGCGTCCACATTCTACACAAGCATAGAAATCAAGCATTTGATATTGTTCAAAATCTTCTACTTTTCCAACACCAAAAGAGATTTCTTCTTCATTCTCTTCACTATCTTCATCAATATCAAAGTCTATTTTCTCCAATTTCCCCGGAACCTGTTTACTCAAAAATACGTTAATCGGTGCTGCAAGAAGATGTGCATGTTTGGATTGCGGTACATAAACAAGGAACGAAAGCAATGTTACAGTATGTACCCACCAAGCAATATAAAACAATACCATTGCAACGTCTTGTGAGAGCCATCCTAGTGCTAGCGCAATAACACTTGGAACAGGCTCTGTCCACGTTACATCATGTCCATGCCAAAGAAGCGCCATCCCATTTCCGAATAATACAGAAAGCATTAATGTTCCAATAAAAATAAGAACGAGACCAGCTTTAAACCCCCGCTTTAGCCGGACGAGCTTTTCCATATAGCGACGATAAAACGCCCAAACAACCGCTACAAGAATCATTAATGTCACCAATTCCTGGAAGAACACAAATCCCGGATAAAGCACACCAAATGGTAAGTGGTTTCCTGGTGACAATCCTTTCACGAACATGTCAATCGCACCAAATTGGACGAGGATAAACCCGTAAAACATCATGACATGTATGATACCGGATTTCTTATCCTTCAATAATTTGGATTGTCCAAATACAATGGTCCATACTCGCTGCAAGCGTAACTTGATTTCGCCATCAAACTCGGATTTTTTTCCAAGCTTAATATAAGCAATCCGTGTTGAGACGACTTTTACGAATAAATACAGTGCATAAAACGTGATGATTAGAAATGCAATCCAGTTAATAAGCATAAATGTATTCACTGTCCGATCCCCCTTTTTTTCGTTATGGCATAATGATAGCGATTACATTTTTGGGTATATAATTTTTTATAAATCTATACTTCTACTTTAAACGTGAATGAGCATTCAGTCAACAGATTTTTGGTAAAAGATAATAAATTCGTAATTTATTATACAATAAAAGAAGATAGCCTGCTATATTTTGAATATCTATGAAATAATAGCCTTGAATTCAGGTGAAAAATTACAACTAAAACATCACAAATTTTTTAAGTCATGGTAGGCTTTAACTATCTTGATTTATAAATAATTTCAACACTTTCCTTAACTAAAATGATTGTTGTATCACATTTTTTCCCAATACTTAACTAGATACCATACGACATGATCGTGATAAAACCTTGCATCAGCCTAAATATAAAAGAACCTTTTTAAGATTCTCATTCTGTTAATACTAAAACAACCACTTATACTCGGTTGTTTGACCGAACATCGTTAAGTTGTCTATAATATTAATAAATACCGATACTCGCTAGTAAAATAGCTGGAATTAGTGATAATATCGGAAAGACTATTGCTACAACTGCAATATCTCTGTACGACTCCTTATGTGTTAAACCGGTTACAATCAGTATGGTTATAACTGCTCCATTATGTGGAAGTGCATCTAAACCACCTGAAGCAATAGATGCGATACGGTGAAATGCTTCTGGTGCTATTCCAGTTGATTCAGCTAATTCATTATATTTTTGACCCAAAGCTTCCATTGTGATTCCTAACCCTCCTGATGCTGAACCAGTTGCTCCTGATAATACATTTGCAGCAATAGACATGGAAATAAGCGGATTTGCATCAATGCCTAGAATATAATCACTTAATTTTTGGAACCCTGGAACTACGCGTACTACAGTTCCAAAACCAACCGCTGCAGAAGTATTAATCATCGCCATGACGGAATCAGATGCTCCTTGATTTAGTGACGGAATCAAACTTTTAATTTTGTTTAATGAGAATAGGATAATTAATAAAATCGCTATTAATAAACAAACGACAATATCCCATTTAAGAATGTTAAGCGTAACAATTACAGATATTAAAGGTAGTAAAGATATAAAGATATTTGGCAAATTTCCGCTTAATTTCTCTTTTGTTTCCGAATCTTTTTCTAACGCTTTAAATCCATGCCCAGCTTTCTTCAGATTATATTCTCTCTTCTTCAAATAGAGAATAGAGCCCCCACCCATTACTAAAGAAGCAGCAAGACCCATAATTGGTGCTGCAGTCGCTGCTGTATTAAAATAATCCATTGGAATTAGGTTTTGAATTTGCGGAGTTCCGGGAAGTGCTGTCATTGCGAACGTCATCATCCCTGCTGTAATTGTAGCTGGCATAAGTTTTCTTGGAATGTTCGCTTGTCTAAACATACTTACCGCAATTGGATAGACGGCAAATACAACAACGAACACACTAATACCACCGTAAGCCAAAACCGCTGAAGCTATAATAACACCAATAATTGCTTGATTTTCACCAAATAGTTTAATTATGCCTTGTGCTACGGACTGAGCCATACCACTGTATTCCATTAATTTACCAAAGATTGCCCCTAACATAAATACAGGGAACCAACTCTTCGTGAAGTCGACAAACCCTTGCATATAGGTATTTGTATATGCATCAAGTAAGTCAAGCCCACCAAATATCGCTACAACACCAGCACAAATCGGTGCAATCCAGATAATCGACCATCCACGATAGGCTAAGATGATTAGTAAAACTAGCCCTAACACAATTCCTAGCATTTGATCACCTCTTGTTTACAGGAATACCCTTATGTAATCGTCAGTATAAGGGTTAAGCTTTTGAAATCTACCCATATTGAAACCTAGAAAAAAATTGGGGCCATCTAATGGCCCCGCCTCATTAGCTGCTAGGAAAATCAAAATTAATTTCATCTGAACGAGATTGGTCAAACCACCTTTCCGAAACCGTCTTTGTTTTTGTAAAGAAACGAGCGGTATCCGGTCCGAACATTTGCCCTTCACCCAATCGTGAACCTTTCCAGCCCCCAAAGTTATGGTACCCCACAGGTATTGGAATAGGTACATTTACTCCAACCATACCTACTTCTATTTCTTGCGTGAATTTGCGAGCGTCACGACCACTATTGGTGAATATAGCCACCCCATTTCCATATTGATGGTTATTGATTAGCTGTATTGCTTCACCAATTGAATCTACTGAAACGATTGTACGTGCTGGTCCAAACACTTCTTCTTTGTATACATTCATTTCAGGAGTAACATTATCTAATAGCGTAGCCCCCAGATAAAAACCTTCCTTAAACTTCACATCAGGGTTTCTACCATCGACAACAACATTAGCTCCATCTCTTACTGCTTCATCAATCGAATTTAAGATGCTTTGTTTCGCTTCTGCGCTTATAACGGCCCCGAAATCAGCTGATTCATCGTCATAAGAACCAGGTCTAAGATTTTCAACTTTTTCTTTTAATTTTGCGGTGAATACATCTGCTGTCTTTTGCCCGACTGGCATTGCTACGGAAACAGCCATACAACGCTGTGAAGCTGAACCATATGCAGAACCTAAGAAGGAGTCAACTGCTTTATCAATATCCGCATCCGGCATAATGACCAGATGGTTTTTCCCTCCACCAAATGCATTTACTCGTTTATGATGCTTCGTTCCTACTTCATAGATAATTTCCGCTACTTTCGTAGAGCCTACAAAGCTTACCGCTTGTATGTCGTTATGTGTAATGATGGCATTAACCGTGTCCTTATCACCGTTCAATACGTTCCAAACTCCAGCAGGTAAACCAGCCTTCTCCCAAAGTTCTGAAATTAATTGAGCAGAATATGGAACTTTTTCAGATGGTTTCAATATCATTGCATTCCCCACGGCCACTGCCATTGCACTCATTGCAAGCGGTACCATAACTGGGAAATTAAATGGTGATATACATGTTACAACGCCAAGCGGCTGTTTCATTGAATAAGCGTTTATATCCCCACCAACATTTACAGAATGTTCTCCTTTCAGTATTTGTGGTGCCCCTATTGCTAAATCCACAGATTCTATTCCTCTACTTATCTCCCCTTTTGCATCAGAAATTGTTTTCCCGTTTTCCTTCCCAATTAACTGTGCCAATTCATCCGTATTCTCTACCAATAATTGGCGGAATTTAAAAAGGACTTCAACTCTTTTTCCTACAGAAGTTTTTGCCCACTTCACAGCCGCTTTTTTCGCTAATTGTACGGTCTCATCCACTTCTTCAGCAGAAGCATAAGGAACAGCAGCTATTCTCTGGCCAGTGGATGGACTGTATACATAACCATATTTATCGTTATTTCCTTTTACTTTTTCCCCATTAATATAGTGTGTTACTGTATCTAACTTTAATGTCGCCATCTAAAAACCTCCCATTTTGGATATAAAAAATTTGTTTTAAATAAAGTTTTATTTATTCACCCAATTTCACCTTTTCTTCTGTTAACATAAGATAGGCTGAAGAAATGTCCTTATCCGCATAGTCCTCAATATTTGATTCAAGGTAATTTACTAACCCTTCACCCAATGGTAATTTGCCCTCAAATGAATTCGAAACATAGTTTGCTAGTTTTAAGTCTTTTAATAGTAGTGCTGTAGTAAAAGCCCCTTCATAATATTCATCCTGAGCAATAAAGTTTTTGTAGTTTCTAGTAAAAATACCGCTTTGACCTGTACTGACATTTACAATTCTATAAACAGTATCATGGTCCAAACCTGCTGCGTCCGCGATAGATAGAGCTTCTGCGACGGCCTGTGTATGAATTCCGGCCATTAGATTATTAATTAATTTAACAATAGTTCCTAATCCATGATCTTCCCCAACATGGAATATATTTTTTCCGATTGTTTTAAGGTATGGTAATGCGAAACTATATGTTTTTTTATCCCCTCCGACCATCACACTCAGAGTTGCTGCCTCTGCTCCAGATACACTTCCACTAACTGGAGATCCTAGGTATTGAATCCCCTTTTCCAATGCAGCTTTTGCTACTTTTTTATTTAGTTCTGGAGAGATTGTACTTAAGTCAATTATAGTTAAATTTGATTTTCCATTCTCCACTAGTCCCTCGATTCCTAAATAAACATCTTCTACAACCTTTGGTGTTGGTAGACTAGTAAAAATGATAGTTACTTCATTTGCCAACGTGGCAGTAGTAAACCCAACTATTCCGCCAATTTCTGCAAATCGTTTTTCATTTTCTTTGTTTACATCTACTCCGTAAACAGTGTAACCTGCTCTCAGTAAATTGTTAGCCATCGGAAAACCCATATTCCCTAATCCAATAAAACCTACTTTCTTTGTTTCCATTCAGATCTCTCCTTTAAAATTTCCAACGACGCAGAAAGCGCTATCATTTTATAGTTTGTTTTATGCGTTTCTATTTCGATTGAAACTACCCCTTTTTAGAAAATGCATATTGATTATTCTATAATTATTGATCTCCTTTCATTTTAATGATTTTTCACATACCAAAGTCAAATACTGCGGTCACTTAAATTTATTAATTAGAATAATAAACGTAAAATTTAAAATAGTCAACACTTTTCTGTTGAATTCTTTATTTCAAAGATATTATGCTATTATTAAAAAAGGGGGAGTATATTATGTCACGTATGACAGCAAGAAAATTAAAAGCCCTAGAGACTAAGAAAGCACTTTTAGAAACAGGACTGGAGCTGTTTCACAAAAAGGGTTTTGATAATGTAACAGTAGATGAAATAGTAAAAAGTTGTCATGTATCTAAAGGTGCATTTTATGTGCATTTTAATACAAAATATGACATTTTTAATGAGAAATTTAAGGATATTGATAATTTTTATTCCACATTTCAACAAGGAATCCCCAAAAATATTAAAGCAAGCGAAAAAATCCTTATGTTTTACGAAGCTCAAATGATCTATTTACGTGATGAATTGGGGAAAGATTTAATTAGAACTGTATATATGAACGCTATGTCGCTAACAATTAACAAAAATCATTATTTAGCTGATCCAGATAGAAACCTATACAAAGTAATTAATTCCTTTGTTCAGGAAGGAATTGAGAATAATGAGTTTAAGGGAGGATTAACAACTGAGGAAGCATCAGCATTAATTACTAGGTGTATGAGGGGTACTATCTATGATTGGATTATTTTTGGGGAAGAATTTGATGTTGTACAGGAAATGACAACTTTCACAACTACTGTTTTGAACGGGTTAAAAAGGTAAGGGTTTTATTTAACACTTGGGATCAAACATTAAAAGACACACGCTATTTTGAATGTGAAATAACGTGTGTCTTTATTGTTAGCACCTTAAGAGAATCATTTACATTTTCTCCGGCGCCGATACGCCAATCAGTGTCATTGCATTTGCAAGTGTAATACGAACAGCTTTCATAAGAGCAATTCGTGCCTGTGTTCTTTCTTTATGATCCGCATCTAATACTTTCTCAGCATTGTAAAAGCTGTGCAGTGCGGAGGATAAATCAAAAACAAACTGTGTAACTTTATGTGGTGTATGTTTTTCAGCAGCATCTGCAACAACTTGTGGGAGTTGACCTAATTTTTTCAGTAGATCTACTTCCTTTTCTGCTGTTAGTAAGGTTACATCAATGTCCCCATCTACTGCAAAGCCTTTATTTTTCGCTTGTTCTAGCATCGTGCAAATACGGGCATGTGCGTATTGAACGTAGAAAATTGGGTTGTCATTGGACTGGGAACGTGCTAAATCCATATCAAAATCAAGCTGCGAATCATTAGAACGGGTAACGAAGTAATAGCGAACTGCGTCAATGCCAACCTCTTCCATTAACTCTCTCAATGAAACAGCTTTTCCTGTTCGCTTACTCATTTTAACTTTTTCGCCGTCTTCAAATAGGTTTACCATTTGAATGATTTTTACATCGAATTTCTCAACCGGATAGCCGAGTGCTTGAATTGCTGCGCGCATTCTTGGAATGTATCCATGATGGTCGGCTCCCCATACGTTAATAATGGAATCAAATCCGCGATCGAGCTTGTCCTTGTGATAAGCGATATCCGGTGTTAAGTACGTATAGCTACCGTCTTGCTTAATAAGAACACGGTCCTTATCATCACCGAAATCTGTTGTGCGGAACCACATCGCACCATCTTTTTCATACGTGTAATTCCCTTCCTCAAGCTTATCAAGCGCAACAGGAATTTTATTATCCTGATAAAGGGAACGCTCTGAGAACCAATTATCAAATTCAACACGGAACGCTTTTAAGTCTTTTTCAATATTTTCAAGGGATGCTTTCAATCCATATTCTTTAAAGAAAGCGAGTCGCTCTGCTTTATCCTTAGAAGCAAATTCATTGCCATATTCAGCAACAAGCTTCTTTGCAATCTCAATGATTGCTTGTCCATGGTAGCCATCTTCTGGCATATCAACTTGTTCACCAAGCTCTTGCAAATAACGTGCTTCCACGGAATATCCAAGATTATCAATTTGATTTCCTGCATCATTGATATAATATTCGCGCTCCACTTTATACCCTGAAGCAGTAAGTACATTACAAAGCACATCCCCAAATGCCGCATTACGGGCATGTCCTAAATGCAAGTCCCCTGTTGGATTTACCGAAACGAATTCAACCTGTACACGTTCGCCATTTCCAGTATTTGTTTTCCCATAATCTTCTCCAGCTTCTAAAATCGTTGGAATGATTTCGCCAAGAAAATCATTTTTCATAAAGAAATTAATAAATCCAGGTCCAGCAATTTCGACCTTGTCAATCGACGCTTTTGACTGATCTAGAGTTGCTACAATATCATCAGCAATTTGACGCGGTGCTTTTTTAGCGATTCGTGCCAGTTGCATCGCAATATTTGAGGCAAAATCACCATGTGCCTTATCCTTTGGTTTTTCCAATATAATTGCAGGAAGCTCTTCTTCTGTCGCTAGCTTTGCTTGTATAACAGCTGCAGCGATTTCCTGCTTCAATGTACTTTCTGTTTGTTCCAAAACGTTCATTGATTTTCCTCCTCTTGATATGCCAATTTCAATGTATGTTTTCGTTTATCCTGCCCATTTAATTTTACCGTATAATGTATCGTCAATGTACCTTCTGTTCCATTGCTCGCTTTTTTATACACAATGACTTCGGTATATGTTTCCATATGTATTTTACCATGGGGATGGTGATATATATTCTCCGTTATCTGGTCAGCCTGAAATTTTTGATTCATTTTAACTGCCCCAGAACGATTGATACTAACCTTGTGTGGATGGATGGTAAGCAAGTTTTTAATCGTAGAACCATCTTCCAAGGTTTCTTCAAAAATCAATACATCCATATTGTTTTTCTGAAAAAAATCTCCCTGGTGGCTCTGCTTCGTACGCTCCAGTTGTCCATCATCATTAATGGTTGTTTCCAATGTAATAGTTAACCTTTTTTGGGGTGCATCCATACTATCGCCTCTTGATTCATATAATGTCCCTATTATAGCGATAAAATAGTGTGATAAGCAATAAAAAGATGCAATTACGCTTCCTTATCATTGCAAGAAAGCTACATTTTTTCTGTGCCAAGTTTATTTCCATGTCTCTTTTCCCATAATGGTGAGAACAAAGCTTTTACATTGGAGATTACGAGCATGCGATTTTTCCCGAAAAAATTTCTCTATAAAATCATACTTACACTAATTTCTATAGGTGTCTTTACAATTGCTGCAATTTATTTAGCGGCCTTCCTTTTAGGTCCGCCCAAACTGGCAAATGATCAAGCGACCATTATTTATGATCGCGAGGAAGAAGTGATTAGTGAACAACACGGTGGCCTTACAAAACACTGGATTAGCTTAGATGAGATATCTCCTGCGATTATTGATGCTACATTACAAACGGAGGACCAGCATTTTTTTGAACATCAAGGGTTTGATTTGAAACGAATTGCTGGTGCTATTATGAAAAATATCCGTAATAGCTCGTTAAAAGAAGGCGCGAGCACCATTTCCCAGCAATATGCGCGCAACCTTTATTTATCCCCTGAAAAAACATGGACACGAAAGCTAACGGAAGCATTCTATACCATACGTCTGGAAATGTTTTATTCCAAGGAGGAGATTCTCGAGGGCTATTTAAATACGATTTATTATGGGCATGGAGCATATGGAATTGAGGCGGCAAGCCATTATTTCTTTGATAAAGAAGCGAAAGCATTATCTTTAGCTGAAGCAACTATGCTCGTTGGAATTCCAAAGGGGCCGACTTACTACTCTCCTTTAAACAATGAAGAGAATGCAAATCGGCGCCAGCAGCAAATCTTGAAACATCTACTGGATGAGAAGTATATTTCTGAGGCAGCATATGTTGAGGCTATTGAAGAAGAGCTGAATTATTCGATTACACCAGAGCCTGTAGAAACAGCACCCCATTTTCAAGATACAGTTTTACAGGAAGCTGCTTTATTATTAGATTTAAGTGCAGATGAAGTTCGTGCCGGCGGGTTTCGTATATACACAACATTAAACCGGGAATACCAGCAAAATCTGGAAGAACAAGTACGTGCAACAATTAATCCTTCTAGTGAAGTGGAGACGGCAGCTATTGCAATGGATCCTGCTAGTGGCGCAATTCTCTCCTTGATTGGCGGAAAGGATTATGCAGAAAGCGCTTATAATCGGGCAATGAGTTCCAAGCGAATGTCGGGCTCAACCTTTAAACCTATTTTATATTACGCTGCATTGCAATATGGCTATACACCAAGCACGAAATTAATGAGCAAACCAACTTCTTTTGCATTAGGTGATGGGAATAGCTATCAACCGAGTAATTTTAACGGTTATTATGCAAATAAGCCGATAACACTGGCCCAAGCACTTGCTTTGTCCGATAACGTCTATGCTGTCAAAACAAATATGTATCTTGGTCCTGAAACATTAATTGAGACAGCTAGAGAATTTGGCCTTCGTGGGGATTTTCCAGCTGTTCCTGCATTGGCATTGGGTACAGCTTCTGTTTCTGTTAAGGAAATGACGAGCGCTTACGGAATGCTAGCAAACGGGGGACGGTCAATTTCCGGGTATACGGTAGAGAAAATTACGGATCGGAATGGTAAAGTAGTTTACGAGCATGAGGATATATCAGAACAAGTACTTGATTCGAAAAAAGCATTTATTTTAACACATCTCATGACAGGGATGTTTGATGTTGAAATGAATGGCTATACCTCTGTAACGGGTGCGACAATTGCAAAAGAGCTTAGTCGCCTATACGCCGGGAAATCTGGAACAACCGATTCGGATAGCTGGATGATTGGCTATAGCCCTTCCCTTGTAACAGGTATATGGGTAGGTTACGATGATAACCGAAATATGGAGCTCGTTGCTGAGTCAGCCTATGCAAAAGAGATGTGGGCAGGCTTTATGGAGTATGCTCATGAAGGGATGGCACAGGATGTTTTTGCTATGCCATCTGGTGTTGTTGGCATCCCGATTGATCCCGAAACCGGCGCACGTGCGACGCCTAACTGTGACGCAAGTAGAATTATGTACTTTGAAAAAGGTACGGAGCCGAGAAATTATTGCTCCGAACATCCGGTTGAAGAAGAAGGTGTAAATGAAGATGACAAGGGCTTTTTCGAGCGCTGGTTTGATCTGTTTAATTAATGATTTATAAGTGTTAGATGTGCGGAATGGTGCTTTATTTTCGGAAATGGTGCTATAACGGCGTGGGATCGTGCTTTATTTTCAGAAATGGTGTCATAGGAGCGTGGAATGGTGCTTTATTTTTGTAAATGGTGCCATAATGGCGTGGAATCGTGCTTTATTTTTGGAAATGGTGTCTTAACGGCGTAGGATGGTGCTTTATTTTCAGAAATGGTGCTATAGACGAGTGCTTTACGAGCGTTATCAGTAGAAGGCAATAAAACAGCCAACTTTCAAGGTGAGTCCGTTTTCACCTGAAGGCTGGCTGTTTTATTGTCCTAGTAAACATGAGTTAGTCCATGTACCAATAGTTTACAAATTATTGTCACAAAGTACAATGATTTAACAAATGATTCACGATTCAGACACAAAATTGTCAAATTCTCTATTACAGTGGAAGTGATTCTTTTAATTCGTCTGTACTGTTCTCCCACATGTCACTGTTAAAATCGATAAGGAAATCTCTTAACAGATTTTTCGAGTGCTCATCCATATGATCAACGATGATATGCCCTTTAAGCGATTTTTCCATATGTTTGACATGCTGGCCCATTGATTTGTAGGCACGTCTTATTTCGCGATCAACACGGATTTCACAGCCTGTTACACCGGAATAGTAAGGACCATTTTCTCCGCGTGCCACGTTTACCCAAACGATCCAATATAGCTTGCCGTTTGGCACTTCATTTCTATCAGGTAGCCACTTCACTCGGCGTTCTACTTCACTACGTGCATGCATCGCTCCCATGTCTACGTATGCTTTATTTTCATTTGGATCGACAATCACGGATGACATGTTTTCCAAACTGATTGCACCAACGCCATAGCCGCCATGGCCATCTGTGGAATCATCCTTAATAATCGTAAAGCTATTCTTCTTTTTATTCGAAGATTGATCTGAGCTCATAAATGATCCTCCTCCATTATTACTAGTTGCTATTGTAGCATAAGGCAATCCTGTTTGAGAGGTTATTTGCCTTCCTGCTTCATTTCTTCCATAAAACGTATCGCTTCCTGAATTTCTTCATCACTATACTTTTGCTTTGGCTTGACCATGTGGATTTTTTCAATATTCTCCCGAAGCGGCAAATCATCGAAATAAAACATAGTGGAGACAAGCTCTAGAAAACGTGAGCTCTTCTCCTTTAGCATTGCCACTTTTGTAGCCATATCCGGCATTTCCATTGAAAATTGATTCAGAAACTCTGTTCCAGCAGGTGTTATATTATAATTATATTGATAATAATTGCTTTTATCCTCTTTTTCTTCCTGTAAAAATCCAAGATTACAAAGCTCTTCTACGCGTAACGTTAACTCCTCTGAGTATGGTCCATAAAAGTGGAATTGATATTTTTCTTCAAAAGGGATATCGCATTTCTGCAAAATATAGATCATTTTTTGCAACTTTTTCCGCCCCGTTACTCCATTTGCTTCTGAAAAGAAACGGATTAATTTGGCATGATTATTCAACATCTACTTTCTCTCCTTGCCCGTAAAGAATTTCCATAATGCGCGCACGTAGTGCCTGATCCTTCAATTCATTCAACCGATCTTTTGGGAAATATAGTTTATGATCTGTCCGTTTTTTACCTGAAATGGATTCAACGATATCGGAATGTCTCGAGAGTTCCTTCAAGCTGCCATCTGGCATTAATAGATGGATTGGCAACCGCTCCTCTTCCTCCCCCGGTCGATAAAAGTCATACGGTAAATCAGATGACGAATCAACAACTAAATAATATTCCGGATCAATTTCTGCTTCCTGAAACAGCTTATACAGCTCCATCCATTCATTCATTTGCAGATTGGGATTAAATTCAACATATTTGAATAAGCGTCGGTTCATAAATCGCTCACATAAATCACGTAGGATTTCGTCATCCTCTTCTTGCCAAAGCTGGAAATAATAATGGACAACCATCTCATCCAGCTTTAAATAATCGGCAAGATTCACTTCCCCTTTAAAAAAGGAAACAAAATGCGTCGGCTGTAGTTTAAAGGTGAAATCCTCCGTTTCATACAAATGTTTTGCCCGATGAAGGATTTTGGTCAAGATTACTTCGGCACTTCTTGTAACCGGATGAAAATAAACTTGCCAATACATTTGATAACGACTCATAATATAATCCTCAACCGCATGCATTCCAGTTGATTTAATGACAACTTGATCCTCAATTGGTCGCATCACTCGTAAAATCCGCTCCATATCAAAGTGACCATAGCTCACCCCAGTAAAGTAAGCATCGCGCTGTAAATAATCCATGCGATCAGCGTCAATCTGGCTGGAAATTAAACTGACAACTAATTTATCCTCATAGGTTTTGGCAATAACGTCCGCAACCTTTTGTGCAAATCCTTTATCTACACGCTCTAATATTTCATTTATTTTTGTATCTCCCAGAACAATTTGCTGGGTAAAATACTCATGATCCAATTTAAATACTTTTTCAAAGGAATGTGAAAAAGGTCCGTGCCCAAGATCATGCAATAGAGCCGCACAAAGGCATAAAAGCCGCTCGTCTTTATTCCAATGGGGCCTGTCCTGAAAATTATTAATAATTCGGCGGACAATTTCGTACACTCCTAGTGAGTGATTAAACCGACTATGCTCTGCTCCATGAAACGTCAGATTTGTTGTCCCAAGCTGTTTAATCCGGCGTAAGCGCTGGAACTCTGGAGCTGCAATCAGATCCCAAATAACACGATCTCGCACATGGACATACCGGTGAACTGGATCTTTAAATACCTTTTCCTCCGACAATTGTTCATCTTTATATGCCATTCATTCCCCATCCGTTCTTTTTCTACGATTTTAATACAACTTCATTTAGTTTATTATATAATAAGAAGGCAAAGCTTAAAAGGGTAAGGAGATTTTTATGAAAAATTGGAAAGAAATTATCGGTCAATCGACGTTACGATATATCGACCACTCCCAAGAAAAAACATTTCAGGAAAAGAAATATACTGCACTTACTTCGTTCGCTGTTGATGACGCACTAGCTATATCCGTAAGCAATCGAACTTCACCATCTGCCATACGACTTTGGGTTCACGAAAAAACAATTGTGCTTGGCATCCCAGATGCGAGACTCCCTTTTCTGGAAGAGGGCATTCCTTTTTTAGCTGAACAAGGCTACCATGTTGTCGTTCGAAACTCTGGTGGACTTGCAGTTGCACTGGATGGTGGCGTGCTGAATATATCCCTAGTCATTCCTGGCGTTGGTGAGCTTTCAATTTACGACTGCTACGAGGCAATGGTTCGTCTAATTGAATATATGCTGCGCGATTTAACAACCGATATCAAAGCATATGAAATCGTTGGTTCCTATTGCCCTGGTGACTTTGATTTAAGTATCGATGGGAAAAAATTCGCAGGAATTTCACAGCGGCGCGTAAAGGACGGTGCGGCGGTGCAAATTTACCTTGATGTGGAGGGTAACAGCAAGGAAAGGGCGGCTGTTATTCGTGACTTCTATGCGCTTGCTAAAAAGGAAACAGAAACAAAATTCGTTTATCCAACAGTTGAACCGGATGTAATGGGATCACTCTCTGAATTACTTGGAGTCCATTTAACCGTGGAAGATATGAAAAAAAGAGTGTACGCTGCATTACAGGATATATGCGAAGAAATTGTGACGACACCTTTTTCTAATACAGAGCTCGATACATTTGAAAAAAGATACATCCAAATGATCAAACGTAATGAAACTGTTGCAGAAACCCAACGATTAGAAAAAAACAACTCCGCAGAGAAATGAATCCCGTGGAGTTGTTTTTAATCTGGTTCTTCTATGGTGTTTATTCAGTCGCTTGTGCCGCTGTAATAATCGCTAACTTATAAACGTCATCTGCGCTACAACCGCGAGAAAGATCGTTTACAGGTCGATTTAATCCTTGAAGGACTGGACCTACCGCTTCAAAACCACCAAGGCGCTGGGCGATTTTGTAGCCAATGTTTCCTGCTTCCAAGCTAGGGAAAACAAATACATTGGCATCCCCTTTTATAACGGAGTCTGGAGCTTTTTTCGCTGCAACACTTGGAACAAACGCTGCATCAAATTGAAATTCCCCATCAATAACGAGTGATGCATCTTTTTCTTTCGCAATTTCAAGCGCTTCGACAACTCTTTCTGTCTCCGGTGACTTTGCAGAACCTTTTGTTGAAAAGCTAAGCATTGCTACTCGTGGATCAACATCGAACAGTCGAGCCGTTTGTGCACTTTCCACTGCGATTTCAGCTAAATCTTGGCTGTCTGGAGTAATATTAATAGCACAATCTGCAAAAACATATTTTTCATCGCCACGTACCATAATGAATACGCCTGATGTTTTCTTTATGCCTTCTTTTGTTTTAATAATTTGCAATGCTGGACGTACTGTGTCAGCAGTCGAATGTGCTGCTCCACTTACAAGCCCATCTGCTTTATTCATATAAACGAGCATCGTTCCGAAATAGTTTTCATCGAGAAGAATTTTACGAGCATCCTCTTCTGTAGCCTTTCCTTTACGACGCTCTACGAAAGCTTCGACCATCGCATCGAATTCCTCATACTCTTGTGGATCAAGAATCATACAGGAAGCAATGTCAATGCCATGTTCTGCCGCTTTTTTTTCAATACTTTCTTGATTGCCAATCAAAACTGGAACGACAACACCTGCAGCACTTAGTTGGCTTGCCGCGGTTAGAATTCGTTCATCAAGACCTTCTGGAAAAACAATTTTTTTGTTTGCATTCGATACCTTTGCTGTGAGCTGATCAAATAATGATCCCATAAAAAAACCTCCATCACAATAATTTGTGCACCTTAAATCATAGCTGATTTTTCCTTATTTTTAAAGGGTATAGCCTTGTTTTTCAACAATCTATGACAAAGATTCGACAAAATGAAAAAAGTATCGACTTTGTTACCCCTTTCATATGATTAGAGTACCCTTAATGTGCTATAGTAAAAACATAGAAGAACAATTTTCTTTTATCAACTGTAAGGAGTGAATGAACATGGCTGAAGCAGTAGTAACCATGGATGGATGGTCCGTTGTACATGATACCCGCACATTTGATTGGGCTTCATGGAAACTAACATCAGAAGAAGAAAGAAACGCAGCAGTAAAGGAATTTAAAGAATTAATGAAAAAATGGGATACGGTGGAAGAAGCAAAGCTTGGCAGCCAATCCCTTTATAAAGTTGTCGGAAACAAAGCCGACTTAATGTTTATTTTCCTTCGTCCTACAATGGAAGAATTAGAGGAAATTAAACGCGAAATCAACAAATCGAAGCTTGGGGATTATCTCATTCCTGATTATTCTTATGTTTCCATTGTTGAGATGACGATGCATAACCCAATGAACGAAGGAAAGGATCGTAAATTATCACCACAGGTTGAAGCACGCTTGTATCCAATCCTCCCCAAATGGGAGCATGCATGTTTCTATCCAATGGGCCGTCGTCGCTGGGAAGAGGCAAACTGGTTTACTATCGATAAAGAAGAGCGTACAAGACTACTCTATGATCATGGTATGACTGGGCGCAAATATGCAGGTAAAGTAAAAGAAATCATTACCGGTTCGATTGGTTTGGATAACTGGGAATGGGGTGTTACTTTATTTGCGCACGACCCACTGCAATTCAAAAAAATTGTTTATGAAATGCGCTTTGATGAAGTAACAACAAAATACGCTGAATTCGGGGATTTCGTTGTCGGTAATTATTTACCAGCAGAAGATGTAGACGCGTATTTTGCACTGTAATCAAAACCGATTATAATTTTTCAAGCTCAATCATGCAATGTACAATTGCATGATTGAGTTTTTTATCCATCACATCACTATGGACAACAACATTACTACAAGCTGGCATTCGTTTTTAGAAGACTGAACGATAGGAAAATCCTCTCGTGATGTGTTTTGAAGCGAATGCCTATTTTTATTGTCATGTTCCTTCATCGTTTGGCATAGATATATGTAGTGAGTTCAGCATCAAGATTAGACAGAAGTGAGGTATAAGCCTATGGCTCTTGTTGCCCATACAGATAATGATATAGCACTGCTTGCAAGATTGATGCGTGCCGAAGCTGAGGGAGATGGCGAGCTGGGGATGCTAATGGTTGGTAATACCGGAATTAATCGAGTTATTTCCAATTGTCTTGATTTTACCCAGTTACGAAATATTGATGACATGGTTTATCAAAGTCCGGGCGGCTTTGAAGCAACACAGAAAGGATATTTCTATCAGCGGGCGAGAGAATCCGATAAGCGACTAGCACGCCGTATTATCCAGGGTGAACGGCAGCACCCTGCAACGAATTCTCTATGGTTTTTTATGCCGGCAGGAGATTGCCCAGCACAATGGTACGATCAATGGAACGTCGGCAGATTCAAATCACATTGTTTTTATGCTCCAACACAGGAAGATTGTCCACGGGTCTACAGATAATAAGTAACTGGAACTAAACCGAGCGTATCGACCATTCGTGAACATTGTGGTTGGTTTAGTAAATAAAATCTGAGATCTATTACTCTTCCTATCATAACGAGAGAGTCAAGTGAAACAAAAAGTAATTCATTAACAGGAGGTTTTTTTATGAGCGAAAAGGAGAATAGCAGTCAACCACAGTATGCAAACCAATACCAGATGCCAGGCTATCCATACTATTATTACCCACCTACTTCCCCGGCATATTACCCAGTTTACAACACGAGGCAATTCCAGCAAACACAACAGCCCAGCCAGCAACCTCAACAAACACAGCAGGCACCTGGGACAGATGTACCTGGCATGCTACCACTGCAGCAATCATACATTGAAAATATTTTGCGATTGAACAGAGGAAAGCTAGCAAACTTTTACATGACATTTGAAAACAACACCGAATGGAATGCAAAAATATTTACTGGTGTTATCGAAGCGGCAGGAAGAGATCACATTATTATAAGTGATCCAGAAACAGGCGAACGGTTTCTTCTACTTATGATTTATTTAGATTATGTAACATTTGACGAAGAGATTAATTATGATTATCCATTTGGTGGAGGACAGCAGATGGCCGGCTATTCGCCACGCTAACTTCCTGTGAATTACTACTGAAGACTGTAGTTAAAGGTAATGTGTATAGCACTGTTCATTTTGAACGTTGCGATGAGCAAATCTATTCTCATTCATGTTGAGTGAAATGAAGTTCACACCATTTTTTAGTTCCAAAGCAAGTAGAAAAAGGATGACTCCACCTCCATCGGGTCATCCTTTATTCCATTTGCTTAACGAAGTTGTTAACGAAGTGAGGCGATGATTCTAATGAGACATCCATATCGAAAATTCATCCAGATTGAATTAATTTCATTGTTTCTTGCTCTATTATTCGGTCTTGCAGCACTTGTTCTCGGTTATTTTATTATCCTGTTTCTAGCCTTCTATTTTATCGTGCTGAGCATTCTTTGTGATGCGATGATTCTATTGCAGACACGTCACTCAGTTGAAGCAGGAAAACAAGTAATGCGTGGAATTATTCTCTTTCTCTTTACCACCTACTTACTATTCCAGCTATAGGTTTCGCATCACTGCAATTCCAATCAAAACCCAACCAATTAAAAATGCAACTCCACCAATTGGCGTTATCATTGCAAACGTCTTAATGGATGTTGTGGAATAAATGTACAAGCTTCCAGAAAATAAAATAATTCCAATCAGGAATAGCCATCCCGCAGCGGCAAGGGAGCTAACATTTGGGAATTTTGCTAAAAGCAAACCAGTAACAAACAGAGCCATCGTATGGAACATTTGATAATCAACTGCTTTTTCCCATGTCGCAATCGCCTTTTCTGACAACTTTCCCTCTAAGCCATGCGCACCAAATGCACCTAGCGCAACTGCTATAAAGCCATTAATCGCTCCTAATAATAAAAATAATTTCATTTTCAAGTTCCCTCCCTTTCAAATATTAAAAATCAAAGATTGAATCTCCATTTGCATCATTATCTATTTTCTTGCTCAATGGTTTATTTACCTGTAATGCGTTATTGTTCGCCTTTTGTTCACCGAGCATCACCTTCATTTCCGCATCGCTAAAACCTGACTTCTCCTGTTTCACTACAGGCTGATCCCCATCTAAAAATAGGTCACAGAGTAAACGAACATTTGCAATATGCGCGACCAGCTGATCATGCGCATGTTGGTTTTCTTTTGCGAGATATAATTCATTTTGCATCTTTTTTATAATAGTATCATTCGCCACTGCCATTGTTATCACTCCTCGTATTACTGCTGTCATACATAACGGTTTCATTATAGCATGATTATTATTTCATTTATAGAAAACCACATAGTTACTAAATCCATCAACAAAAAAAGCCTTGGTAATCCCAAGACCCTGTTTTTAACTATGAATTTAATGTAATTAAAGCATCCGCATCTGTTTGTTCTAATTCAGTTTCCAGTTGTTCCTCGGTATAGCGTTCATACATCCATTGCAAAAATTTCAATTCTTCGTCCTGCAACTTCCTGCCAAGCTTCTTAGTCATCACGTTACTTATCGTAAAAAAGCTTTCCATCCCGCATACACTCCCCCTATACTGTACCGCTGAAGTTTACACGTTCATTATAACGGATTTGATTACAGGAATCAATACTAAAATTTAAGATTAGACAGAATTTACTGATTAATAATTCACCCATATTGTCGATTAATGGGGGGAAAGTAGAATACGTGTACAATTGAAGGTTTTTAAAACGCTTTCATATTTCTGTTTAAACTAAAGAAAAAGTGAACCAGCAATTAGCCAGTTCACCTACACATTAGCTCAGTTGATCCAATTTATCTTCTAACTCTGTGATACGAGCTCTCAATTCGTTAATATCTTCTTTTGTTGCAATTCCATATTCATCAGCCATATTTTTCGTTTTCTCAAATTGCTTGGCATTCCATTCATCTTTCTTCATTTCACCTTTTTCGATGAAATTTTTCATTACTGTTTTGGCTTGTTCTTGTGTTAATTCATTCTTGTCTACAAGCTCTTTTAATTTTTGTTCTAATTTTTCTTTACCGCTAAGAGCAGCACCAAGTCCTAGTAAAAAGCCTTTTTTTAAGTAATCACTCATTTTCAACACCTCCTTACTATTTAGTTAGTCAGGTCCACACATCGCTAATCAAGCACTTGTGCCCTTGCTTTTCGAATCAACCTAAAGTGGCTTATGAATATCAAGTTTAGTAAAAAGATAAAGATGCCTAGCACGATTAGGCCAATGATTGCCATCAATTTCATACTTCCAATAAATCCCCAAATGGAAATACCAATCGCTATTACTACCATCATAAAGGAAAGAACCTCAAGTAGTAAATAAAATTGATGCTTCAATTGTACATGATGCTTTTCCTTATCCCATTTCCTGTCTTGTTCCCCACTTTCTAAAAAGCTAAGCAAAGCACGCGGGTAGGATAGGACTGGTTCGGTCAGATTTTTTGCATATTGTTTGGAAACAGATTCCAATAAACTTTTTCTACCGAACCAGGTTTTAATTTTAGGAACAGCCCATTTTTTAATATCCATTTCAGGATAGATGGCAAATAATATTCCAATCACAATGGAAACAGCTCTTAATAAATATGCGTAGTCTGCTGGCAATTGAATTGGTTGGTCTTTCATAATCAAACTAATGTCTTCGCTTAACTGGTTCATCACCTTTGAATCGATGTTTTTCATTGATCCATCTGAATACATATCTACTGTTTCTTTAATTACTCTCTTCAATTTCTTTTTGTCTGCATTTGGTAAAATGAAGTTCATTTTATCGAGGGCTGAAAGAACGATATCATAATTATCGATAATAAAGCCTTGTACGAGCAGCTTAAATTGCTTCGTATCTTCTACTTTAATTTCACCAACCATTCCAAAATCTAGAATAGCGATTGTACCATTCTTTTGAATAAGGATATTCCCTGCATGTGGGTCAGCATGGAATTTCCCCGGATTAAGAAACTGGTCAATATAATGGTCGAATAATATTTTTGTTGTTCTTTCCCGATCAATACGATGTCTCCTCATAAATTCGACATCCGTTATTTTTGCTCCCTCTATCCATTCCATGACAAGTACTTTTTCGGTACATAGTTCATTTTTATACTTGGGGATTCGTATATTGGCATCATTTTTATATCGATTATAAAAGTATTCCCCAAATTCCAGTTCTTGTTCATAATCTAGCTCACGATTCATGACGAGAACAAGTTCTTTGTATAGTGCATTTAAATCTGCCTTTTTCCCGAATGTCGTAAACACTTTTAAGATCCAAAAAACCATTCGTAAGGCTACAAAATCCTTGTGGAAAATTTCATCGATACGATTTCTCCGTACTTTAATTGCCACCTCAGAGCCGTCTGTTAGCATGGCGCGATACACATCTCCAATCGATGCCGATGCAACTGCTTTTTTTTCAAATGCTATCAGGTGGGTTGCAATTTTCGTCCCCCATTCTTCTTCCATTGTAGCTACAGCATCTTCATATGGCATCGGCGGTACGCGATCAACTAAATCATCCAATTCTTTGATGAAAACATCTGGCATAAAGTCAGTTCTCGTACTAAGGAATTGACCGAGCTTGATAAGAATGCCACCTAGTTTTTCGGCTTTGTCGCGGTACTCCCTCGCCATATCGCAGAGCATATTATCCCATTGCTCTACGGTCTTCTTATCCCATATTTTATTTCGAAAAGAGAAGAAATATATCTTAATAATAAATTTTAATGCCATCCATACAATTACTGTACACCGATAAAGTGAATTATATTTGAATGTCTTAGCCACAATAACACCTCATCATTCTTTTACCCCGAACAGCTTAATCTTATTACTTTTAACGATATCGAATTATGAACAGTTTGTACAGAATGAGCAATGATCCAGTTATTTATATTGATATGATTTGGGTTACCATTGGTTTGCGGTGTGATTTAGCGGTACTGGACGATGGTGTACGGATTTACTTTGGAGGGCGGTCGCTTTGACTGCAGGGTGCGCACTTTGAACGAGAGATTGATCGCTTTGAGTCAGAGTGTACGTCCATTATCCGATTGAGTTCCCATTGATTCATATGAAAAAACTGGGATTGAATATTTTCTCGCAAAGTTGTATAATCATACAGTTGGATTTATCTATACAGTATTTGGGTATGAGGTTGTTGGAGGTTATTATGAAACAATATCGATTGATCGATCATTTAAAATTTATTATTCCATCGTTGATTGGAGTATTTATATTTATCATTCCCGTTAAAACATCTGAGGGTGTTACGATACCGATTGCTATTTTAGCAAATTGGGTTCAAACTTTGCTGGAAGAACAGCTATCTGCCATCATGATGATCATTATTGTAGTAACGGCAGTGATGACATTAGTTGCGAAAATTATTGGCAGAGAAGCGATGGGGAAAAGCCCATTTTTTCAGCAATTATTTTATACGAGTAACTTTTGGACAATCACTAGAGTACTAGCCGCCGTTTTTGCGATTATGGTCTTTTTCCAGCTCGGTCCAGAAGCAATTCATGGAGAAGATACGGGACAGACACTATTAGACAGCTTGCTTCATGTATTATTTGCTGTTTTCTTATTTGCTGGGATGTTCCTCCCCTTATTAACGAATTTCGGCTTGCTGGAGCTATTTGGAACGTTAATGACAAAAGTAATGCGACCGTTATTCCGATTGCCTGGACGTTCTTCTGTTGATGCACTAGCTTCATGGGTTGGGGATGGTACAATTGGTGTTTTACTTACGAGTAAACAATATGAAGCTGGGCTTTATACAAAGCGAGAAGCGGCCGTAGTTGGTACTACATTCTCAATCGTATCGATTACTTTTTCCTTAGTTGTTCTAACTGAGGTTGGTTTAGGGCATATGTTTCTTCCATTTTATTTAACAATTGTTATAGCCGGTGGAGTTGCAGCATTAATCATGCCACGTATCCCTCCACTATCGAGAAAGTCGGATACGTATATCAATGAATCAGCCGACCCGGTAGAAGAGACTCTTCCTGCGGGGGAAAACATCTTAGGATTTAGCTATCGGAATGCACTAAAGCGCGCGAAAAAAGAAACAAGCTTTGCTAACTTCTTTAAAGAAGGCGCCCAGAATATTCTTGATATGTGGATGGGTGTTGCACCAATTGTTATGGCCTTTGGATTAATAGCACTTATTATCGCCGAATACACACCATTATTCCAATGGCTCGGCGCACCATTTATTCCATTACTAGAACTGATGCAGATCCCTAATGCACAGGAAGCATCGCAAACGATTTTAATTGGCTTTGCAGATATGTTCCTGCCAGCAATTATCGGTTCGTCGATCGAAGCAGAAATAACCCGCTTTATCATTGCTGCATTATCCGTAACCCAATTGATTTACATGTCTGAGGTTGGCGGATTGATACTCGGAACAAAGATTCCAGTATCCTTTATCGATCTGGTTTTCATTTTCCTATTACGTACGATTATTACACTACCAATTATAACGCTTATTGCACATTTCATCTTTTAGAAAACAAGATGCACGCAAAAAGAGAAGCAGGCGATCGAAAACGATCGCCTGCTTCTTTTTATGTTATTAAAGGGGGGGTAGTAATCATACGTTTCACCAATGTTTTGGTTTCATTTATTTTTCATTTACATTTTTCCGTTTGCGTCGTGTTGCTATTTCTCTCATCTTTTATCCTAATACTGTTTAACGAATTATTCAGTGGGGAAAGCGCCTCTGAAAGTAGCTTCACTTTATTGTCTGCTTCAATAAAGAAGCTCTTCCCTCAATAAATGGCTGCCACAAGCCTAGGATTGGCTTACTCGATAGTACAATAACAATTAAGGCTGAAATAGCTGCAAGTCCGAGTACGTCGATAATTCCATTTACCTCAAAGTAATTGTTTTGGCGGAAATATTGAACAATGAATCCATGGAGTAGATATACATATAACGTACGTGTACCTAGCTTCGTAACCCATCCAAAATTTTTCTGTGGTATCCAGGCGAGAATACTAATTACCATCAAAGTAGCAACGATATAGTACAAGAACCTCGCAAACCCTCCATACTGCTCCATTCCTAAATCTCCATAAGAACTGGATGCAAGTAACCATCCTGTATTAATGTCTGGTAAGTAATATATTGCTACTGCTAATAGTGTCATTACTACAACCGATGCAATTTTCACCAATCGATGCTTCACCCACATCACTTGCTTTTGCGTTAGCCAGAAACCGATAAGGAAGAAAGGAAAGAAAGCAAATGTACGAGAAAGACTGAATGTATGCCCAATTTCACCGAAATACCCAACAATCAGACCAACCAGTACCGCTAAAGATATACTTAGTAGCGCTGGTAGTTTTTTGTACCATGATAATAAAATATGCCAGCTGAACAAACTAAACAAGAACCATAGTGACCAATGTGGATAGAATATCCCTGCTTGCCAGCCTTCTTTTCCGATAAAGAAGTAATAAATGGTGTACAGAATTTGGAAGATTAAATACGGAACTAATAAGCGTTTTGCTAGATTTAAAATATAATCTTTATTACCAGACCCTTTCGCAAAGAACCCAGACAATAGAATAAACGCAGGCATATGAAACGTGTAAATCCACATATACAGTGTGTTCATCCCTGCTGAATCACTAACAAATGGCTGAATAATATGTCCAAAAACAACTAAGAAAATCAAGATAACTTTCGCATTGTCAAAAAATGAATTTCGTTTCATCATTTCTCATCCCTCTAAATTATGTCGGTTTACATTGTAATAAACACTTTACCCTTTTTTTATGAAAAAATCATAAAATATGAAGTGATTTCATCAATTTGTTAACAGTTTGTAAGCACTGTGAAAAATTGATGCAGCTTTGTAATCAGCGTGGCGAATGATTGGAAGAAAATCCATCTTTTAAAATTACCAATTTATGTAACAGCATGTAACTAAAAAAGATCACACCATCTTACAATTAGTGCGACCTTTACATCATTATTTATGATAAATTTGCTTCTAGTTCAAGCTCCACATTACCTTGAATTGCCCGCGAAATCATACAGCTTTTTTCCGCCTTCTCCACAAGCTTACTTAATTTTCTACGTTGTTCATCGGTAGCACGCGTTTGTAAGGAAACAGTTGGTCGATGAATTATTTTTTTATAGGTGAAGACACCGTTTGTTACATCGACAATCCCTTCTGACTCTAGCGACATACGGTCAAGTGGTAAGTCAGCACGCTCGATCATTGCTGCCAATGTAATAATATAGCATGTTGCTGCAGCACCTAGCAGCATTTCATCTGGATTTGTCCCAATACCAGGTCCATCCATCTCTTCAGGAATCGAAATCTTTGTTTGTAAATTTCCTGATTCGATATGCCCCTCACTATTTCGTCCACCAGGCCAGCTTGCTTTCAAATGAAAATGATGCTCTGCCATTCCAATCACCTCTTCACTTCCATTTTAACCTAAGTTCTCAGGGAATTAAAAACAAATGCAACATCCTCTACGTTAATCCCTTTCACCAAGATCCTTATTTACTCCGTCAAGGAAAAAATTCACATAAATTCACTGAAACTTTTACGGTTATAAATCGTATTACTTGTATACCCCTTAGAAGAAAGGCGGGATGATTGATGTATTCAGAAAAAATTAACCAATACAGAGCTATTTATAAGGAACTATACGCTGCAATGAAATGGAAAGTATCCGATAGACGGACTTTAATGGCGATCGCTTCTCTCTATGTGATGAGCAAGAAAGAATTCCATTTCGATGCATTTATACAGCTTGCTGATCGTATAAAAGCTAGAGCCGGTTTCTTTTCACCAATGAAGTCTACCTCACGATTTACTACTGCAGCAACACTTGATATAAAATTTGATCGTCCCGAAAATCAAATTAATAACCTTTTCGTTTTCTATGATAAATTAAGAAAAGCTAAATTCAGTAGTGGTGTGTACACATATTTAGCTGCATCTACATTGCTGACTCATGCCGATCACAGAGAAAATGAGGAGCAAATGATTGTCCGAGCAAAGGAAATCTATGATGGCATGAAAAAAGAGCATCCCTTCCTTACAAGTGCAAGTGATTATCCACTTGCCGTATTGCTCGCATACGATAACCACAATAGCATTATTGAACAGATTGAAAGATACTATGAATCATTAAGTAAAAACGGTTTTCGAAAAGGGAATGACCTACAGTTTCTAAGTCATATTCTTTCATTGGATACAAACACGTCTGTTGATCGTTTAGTTAGTCGGACTACGACAATAATGGATAGCTTTAGAGATGCTGGTATTAGGCCAAGACCAATGTATTATCCTATTATTGGCATGCTTAGTTTACTGCCAGAAGAACAATTTCAAATGCATGAGATTTCACGGATGTTTGATCAACTAAATAACGAAAAAAGCTTTCGATGGCAAAAGGATATGAACCTGATTACAGCAGTTTCCTTCTACGTAAATGAGAAAATTGACAATAAAAGCCTAGCAGCAACAACTCTTCAAACGACATTAGAATCCATCCTGCAGGCACAACAAGCGGTTATGATTGCTACAATCGCTTCAACTACTGCAGCCAGCAATGCGGCGAATAATAGCACGAATTAATTCGAGAAAAAAACACTCCACTTCCCAAAAAAGAAGTGGAGTGTTTTTCTTCATTAAGCTTCTTGTTCTTTGCTTCCTTTCGTACCAGAAGCAACCCAACCAACAACTGCTGTTAATACTAATACACCATAGAAAATAGATTTCCATAACGTAGAATGCGGGAATTCATATGGAATCCATGCAATATCCGGATGCGCCAATACCATCACAGCTAGCTTCACACCAACCCAGCCAACAATAACAAAAGCTGCCGTTTCTAGGCCTGGTCGTTTATGGAGCAAGCCAACAAAGATATTAGCTGCAAAACGCATGATGATTAGACCAATCATCCCACCAGCAAATATGACAGCAAATTGTCCAGCATCAAGACTTCCAATCGTACCCAATCCTGTTGCCGGTAGTGCTACCGCTAAGGCAACCGCTGCAAGGATCGAATCCACTGCAAATGCTAAGTCAGCAAACTCTACTTTAAGAACAGTAAGCCAAAATTCCTTTGGAGAAGCTTCTCCATTCTCATTAAGCTTAATAACCTTTTTCCCTTTTTCAATATCATCTTCGGATTTCGATTTAAATTTACTGTATAGATTCCGAAAGGCGATAATCAACAAGTATGCTGCACCTAGTGCTTGAACTTGCCAAAACTCCACAAGGAACGAGATGACAAATAATGATCCAAAGCGTAAGATAAACGCCCCTGCTAATCCGTAAAACAAGGCCCGCTTCCGTTGTTTTTCTGGAAGATGCCTTACCATGATAGCCAATACTAATGCATTATCAGCAGCTAAGAGCCCCTCCAGTCCAATTAAAACAACTAAAACCCATAAGTATTCCAAAATCAATTCTGTTCCCATGTGTACGCTCCTTAAAATGTAGTCTCATCAACAGGGAAAAGAACACAAAAAGAGACCTTTACCTGTTGATGGGTAAAGGTCTCGCTAACAACGTTCATTGCCAATTAAGCCGGAGATAGAATCTCGTAATGACGACTTAAATTGTACAGCTACTCCCCTTTAGGAAATATTAAGTTACTCATATTAAACCCTATTTATCGCAAAATGTCAAATTTCGCTTTGGGAGATTTGTTCAACTAGAAGTCGTAAACGCTCACAGCTTTCACTCACAATAACTTCTTGACCTTTACAGCATTGACCAACGTTTTGAATCGATTTGATACCTTGCTAAAATTATAATTCCCAATTAAACGAAAGATAATCAGCTATCATGTATCTAGCTTTTGACAGGAGGTCACATGCCGTATCTGTTTTTTGTAATGTCATTCTTAAAAGACGTATGCAAGTAGCACCTTTTTTACTTATTGGCTAAAATATCAGAAATAATTTGATCCATCGTTTCTTTTAACGAAGCTAGCTTCGCTTCACTATCTTCTTTATCCTTACCACGTACACCATAATAGCATTTAATTTTTGGCTCCGTTCCAGATGGACGTAAGCAGACCCAAGCATCTTCCTCCAAAATAAATTTCATCATGTTTTCCTGTGGCAAGTCGATTGTTTCTTTTCTTGCTTCAGCCATTAGTATGCGTTCGCTCGTTAAATAATTTTCTACTTGTTCAACTTTTATTCCGGCAATTTCTTGAAGTGGGTTGGAACGGATTTCATCCATAATTTTAGTAATCTGTTCCGATCCTTCCTTCCCTTTCAATGTTAATGAAGACATTCCTTCCAAGAAATAACCGTGCTTCTCCAATAAAACATCCAATGCCTCAAATAACGTTTTTCCTTGTTTCTTCCAATAATGGGCCATTTCTGTTGCCATCATTGCAGCTTGAACTGCATCTTTATCACGAGCAAAACTACTAATTAAATAGCCATAGCTCTCTTCAAAGCCGAATATAAACGTCTCGCCAGTTGCGTCAAATTGATTAATTTTCTCGCCAATAAATTTAAATCCTGTCAACGTATCAAGTGTTTTTACATCGTATGATTCTGCAATCGCTCTTCCAAGCTCTGTTGAAACAACTGTCTTGATCATACGTGGATTTTGGTAAACTTGTGGATTTGTATGCGACAAAATATAATCAAGCAGCAATGCCCCAAGCTGGTTGCCTGTTAATACTTGGTATTCACCAGTTTTATTCTTAACTGCCACCCCTAAACGATCTGCATCAGGGTCCGTTCCGAGTAAAATATCTGCATCCGTCTTCTTACCAAGCTCAATTGCCATCGTAAAAGCCTGATGCTCTTCTGGGTTCGGTGATGCTACCGTAGAAAACATTGCATCGGGTTCAGCTTGTTCTTTCACAATAGCTACATTCGGAAAATTAAGCTGCTCAAGTCCTTTTGTTACAAGATTATAAGCCGTTCCATGTAATGGCGTGAAAACAATCTGAAGATCCTTTTCCTCTTGATGCACAGCCTCGCTCATTTTTGTCATATGATACAGACGTTCCAAATACGCATTATCGATTTCATAACTCAACCAATTAAGAAGCCCTTTTTCTTCCAACTCTTCTTTTTTCAAAAATGGTACCGTCAATTCATCTTCCGTCTTCTGGATGGACTCAATAATAAGATTTGCTTCTTCTGGAACAATTTGAGCACCAGTTTCATTGTACACTTTAAATCCGTTGTATTCCGGAGGATTATGGCTTGCAGTAATCATGATCCCTGCAACAGTCCGCAAATAGCGCACAGCAAAAGAAAGTAGTGGCGTTGGGCGTAACGATTCAAATACATGTGTTTTAATTCCATAGGAACCAAGCACCTTGGCCGATTCAACGGCAAATTCCTTTGACATATTTCTTGAATCATAGGCGATAACAACACCTCTATCACGAACATTAACTTGGTTTGCTAATAAATAGTTCGCAAGTCCATTAACAGCTTTCCTTACCGTATATACGTTCATCCGATTAATGCCGGCACCGAGCACACCTCGCATGCCACCGGTACCAAATGTTAATTCTTTATAAAATGCGTCTTCTAGTGCATGTTTATTATCTTTAATCGTATGTAATTCTGTTTTCAAATCCTTATCGAGATCTTCAAATGATTCCCATTTTTGATAGATTGCTTCCCAATTGCTCACATCATTACCCCCATATTAGAAAACTTGGCATGCTTCAAGCCCTTAGGCGAATGCCTTAGTTGCACTTATGCAGATAAGAAAGTTTTATACTTTCTTATCTGCCAATTATATATATGTCAAAATTTTAGCATACTTTTGTGCTTTATACTATAACTCTTTATCATAATATCTGGAAGTTGTTTTCGAATAAAGATTGTCCAATCTATTTTTCCAAATATCGTTCGGTTAATAGCTTTTGCACACACTTACCAATAATTACTAGTAGCCTTTTTAGTACGCTATACCATCCTATGCAGGAGAATCGTATCATATTCCTTTTTTAAATAGTTTTTAAGATAAATTAAGACGATGCTTTGCTATAATAGACACATCAGATCAAAGGGGGGATGATTCTTGACAAAGCAGCAGTTGCTAGCAAAGCTGGATGAATTGAAATCCGATTATGTTCGGATTCAGGGTGATATGGACAAATTAGAATATGTTAAAGGCAGAGTATCCTCTGCAGAAGAGCAGCTAATCCGGTTGGAGGGTGAAATCGCTGAGGTGAATCGCCAGCTGGACGAAATAGATGATTAAGTAAAAGCTAAAGGACAAGCATCTGGTTAGTCTTGGAGACGAACGTACTAAATAGGGAGGAAAACACATTACGCTCTCCTCCCTTCCTTTTTTACTCGTCTAACGATCGATTACTTTCCAGTTTTGCCTGAATTTTTGCTTGCTCCTTTGTTGTTGGAGTCAAGCTAACGATTTTGTCGCCGATCGCAGGGACCGTACGCATCTCCTCCGAGAAAAACTTCAACTGTCCTGAAGGCTTAATTAAATATAAGAAAATAGTTGAAGGATCCTTCTCTTCTTTGTAAGCCTCAAAGGTGAATTGCTCCGTCAATGTTGTTTGGCGGAATACATAACCACTCTCCACTTTTTCAATCAATGTTTCGAGTGGAAACTTTTTATCGAATAAGATTCTTCCTCCTACTTGAGATACAACTCCCTTTGCATTGCCATTATCAAGCTGTGTATAAGGACTTGCCTTAAACACGTTTGTCCTACCGTATTCTGGTAAGAATGTTGTACAAATTAAGGAATTAAACGCCCGATCATCGGTTACAGCAAGCAAGTACTCATACGGAATCGTGTCCAAATGATGTTCTGTTTGTTCCGAGAGCATATTCCCATAATAAAAAGGTACCCCCGACTTTCTTGCTATACTTAGATGCTCCCATGATGAATCAATGATCATAGATGGAACATCCACCTTCGACAAGGACTTGGATAATTCAGCCGTAAATGGATTGCTGCCAATAATCAGCACACCAGGATTTCCGGTCATCGATAGGTCTAATTTTTTCGCTAGCCACCCAATGGAAAAGCCGTGTGCCAAAACTGTAAAAATAACAAGTGCAAATGTCAATGTTGTTAAGATCGAAGCATCCTCATATCCTGCATCTGCCAAAACAGTGGCAAAGTAGCCTGATACCGTTAATGCAACAATCCCTCGCGGAGCAATCCAACCAACAAGTGCCCGCTCATTAAAAGATAATCCCGTCCCAATCGTAGCTATAAAAATAGACAATGGACGAACAGCAAACATCATTAATAGAACATAGCCAATAATATTCGGGCTGAATATATGCACAATGGTTTCCATTTCTAACGAAGCTGTCAGCATAATAAAAATCGTCGATATAAGAAGCACTGAAATATTTTCTTTAAAGTGCCGCATATCTGAGATTGAACTAATCCCCATATTGGCAAGAGTTATACCCATAGCTGTTACAGATAAGAGCCCTGTTTCATGCATTACTTCATCTGCAGCTGTAAAACAAAAGATAACGACAACAACTACTGCCGGTGACTTTAAAAATTCAGGAATGTGACCAGTTTCGAATATCCATCCTAAACCACGGCCCAACGCCCAACCAAGAATAATCGCAAATAACGAAGCAGCAAAAAACATAAGCAGTTGCGTACCATCTGGATCGATTGCCGTAATAAATGTGATGATTTCAAAAGCAAAGACTGCAAGCAAAGCACCGATTGGGTCAACGATTATTCCTTCCCATTTTAAAATTTTAGCAGGTCGGGATTTCAATTTTGACTGTCTAAGTAACGGCATAATTACAGTTGGACCTGTTACAATAAACAAACCACCAATAACAAACGCTACCGCCCAAGAAAGTCCTGCCACATAGTGTGCAGTTAAAGACCCGAGTATCCATGCAATAAATGCGCCAACCGTTGAAATTCGGAAGATTGATTTCCCTATTCCACGCAGCTCGCTAAACCTTAAATTCAAGCTCCCTTCAAAGAGAATGATCGCAACCGCCGCTGAAATAATCGGACTATACATCGGTCCAAAACTCTCTTCTGGGTTTATAAATCCAAAAATTGGACCAACTAATAATCCGGTGACGGCCATTACTACAATCGCAGGCAATCGATAACGCCATGCCACCCATTGTGATCCAATTCCAAGTAATCCAATGATCATGATTTCAAATAACAATGAAGGAACCATCTCAACCCCCCTATGCAAATTTTATAAACGTTATTTTATAGATGTGCCTATGAAATGTAAATGATTTATGCGTTTTTTATAAGCGTTTTTTAAGCGTGCAACCGGTTTAAATTATGGCATAATCCACATAAGTTTTATGTTGCCTTTTAATTAGAAAAATGAATTTAAAATGGTTAGCTAGAGCAATTCATACAGAGCATTGACAAGTGCTATCAGTTCTTGTTACGATGACTTTTGCTGCAAAATTTGCCGCATTAATTATTGTTATTATCTGACAATATCTTTAACTTAAATTTTCGAAATACAACGAAAGTAGAAGAATGTCTACTTACATATGTCGGAGGCTATACATCATGAAAAAAGATACATTTACAATCGGCTTTATGCTTTTTGCCTTATTCTTTGGGGCTGGCAATTTAATATACCCACCAATCCTCGGGATTAACGCAGGGACTGCTTATTGGGCTGCAATGAGTGGATTTATTATTACCGGAGTCGGACTACCTATTCTTGCAGTAACTGCTATTTCATTTGTGAAAAATGACACAAGGGAATTAGCAGATCGTGTTCATCCATTATTTGGATTGATTTTTACTTCCATTGTTTATCTTGCGATTGCTCCATTCTTCGGAATACCACGTGCAGCAACAGTAGCATACGAAATGAGTATCGAGCCATTTTTAGCTGGTAACTCATCACTTGCATTATTCATTTTTACAGCTATTTTCTTTATACTTGTCTTTTTATGTAGCATCAATCCATCGAAAATGGTGGATCAAATCGGTCAGTACCTTACCCCAATTTTATTAGTGGCCATTATCAGTTTAAGTATCGGTAGTTTTATAACCCTCGATACCCCATTGGTTTCACCAAATGGAAAATATATAAATGCACCCTTTTTTACAGGCTTTATGGAAGGGTATTTGACGATGGACGCGATTGCAGCTCTTGCATTTGGAATTATCGTTGTAAATGCGTTTAAGGAGCGAGGTATAACAACTAGAAAAGATTTAGTCAAATCGACGTTAAAAGCTGGAGCGATAGCTGGAATTAGCTTAATCATTGTTTATGGTTCACTTGGTTGGATTGGAAGTAAGATGGCAACTTATGGATCATTTACCAACGGTGGAGAAATATTGTCTCGTGCAGCGAACATCATTTTTGGTAATTTCGGAACATTGTTACTTGGATCTATCGTTATACTAGCATGCTTCACCACGTCTATTGGTCTCGTCGTAGCTTCTGGGGAATTTTTCTCGAAAACAACGAAGCTCCCTTATAATTGGGTGATTTTAACTGTAACAATTGTCAGCTTTTTCATTGCAAACCAAGGGTTAAATACAATTATTAGCTACTCTGTTCCAGTGCTAGTGTTTATCTATCCAATAGCAATCGTCCTCATCCTTCTTACATTTTTGGATAAGCTATTCGGGGGCGCGAAGGCTGTTTATCGTGGAGTTGTTCTACTAACAGCAGCATTTAGCTTATACGATGGATTAACTGCATTCGGTTTTGAACTGCAAGCCATGACTAAATTCATGGAGTATCTCCCATTCTTCCCCTTAGGACTAGGCTGGGTTGTTCCAGCATTTGTTGGGGGCCTGATTGGTTTATTTGTTTCCAAATGGAAAAGCTGACCTTCTGAGGTCAGCTTTTATTCAGGAGCCGACTAGCTTCCCTATTCTCTCCTACTGACAGTCCAATCAAAAATATGTTAGGATAAATCTATGAAAAGGAGGCTCCCTCATGACGTTAGTAAAAGAAGAAAAAATTCTACAAACCTATTTTGGCTACGAAACATTTCGTCCAGGGCAAGGACAAACAATTAATCATATTTTACAATTCCATAACACCCTTGCTGTGATGCCAACGGGTGGTGGTAAATCACTATGCTACCAAATTCCTGGTATGTCGATGGACGGAACCGCTATCATCATTTCCCCATTAATCTCTCTTATGAAAGACCAAGTGGATGCACTTCAAGCTTTAGGTATCCCAGCTACTTACATTAACAGCTCTCTTTCCAGCGGAGAACAACAAGCCCGATTACGTGATGTTGCAAATCGTCGTTATAAGTTTGTTTATGTAGCACCAGAGCGTTTTGAATCCATGACATTTGTGAATGTGATTAAACGTATCCCACTAGCACTTGTTGCATTTGATGAAGCACACTGTATATCACAATGGGGACACGACTTTAGACCAAGCTATCGTTCAATCGTTCCTAATTTGAAAAAACTATCGAACATCCCTGTATTCGTCGCACTAACTGCAACAGCGACAGAAGAGGTTATTCATGATATTCAAGAATTGCTACATATTTCAGATGACCATGTGGTTAATACTGGATTCGAACGGGAAAATTTATCCTTCCATCTTGTAAAAGGGAAAGATAAGCAGTCCTACATCCGATCTTTTTTAGAGGAGCACCGTGAGGAATCTGGCATTATTTATACAGCCACACGAAAGCAAGCAGATGCATTATATGATCAACTGACGAAGCGCGGGATTTCTGTTTCTAAATATCATGCAGGTTTAACGGAACAAGAAAGAAAGGAAGCACAGGCTGCATTTATCCATGATGAGAAATCGATCATGATTGCCACGAATGCTTTTGGAATGGGGATCGATAAATCGAATGTTCGCTATGTCATTCACTATGCGATGCCAATGAACATTGAATCGTATTATCAGGAAGCAGGTCGTGCTGGACGTGACGGCGAGCCAAGTGATTGTATTCTTTTGTTCTCTCCACAAGATGTGCAGTTGCAGAAGTTTTTAATTGAGCAGTCCCAAATGGATGAAGCTTCCAAGCAAAATGAATATCGTAAATTACAAGCGATGATTAACTATTGCCATACCCATGGCTGCCTAACTTCCTTTATTCTCGATTATTTTGATAAAAATGTAATAAAGGGTTCCTGTAATCGTTGCAGTAATTGTGTAGAACGTCAGGAAAAAATGGATATTACAGAAGAAGCACAAATGATTCTTTCCTGTGTGAAGCGTATGGGCGAGCGCTTTGGTGTCGGAATGACAGCAAAGGTTCTAAAGGGATCCAAAGATAAAAAGCTTCGTGATTTCCGGCTTGATAAAATTACAACCTATGGAATACTTTCTGCTTATACAGAGAAGGAATTAACGGAGCGGATACACTTCCTCATTGCAGAACAGTTATTAGCAACCGAAGAAGGACAATACCCAACACTGCGTTTGAATCAAAATTCAGTAGAAGTTTTAAAAGGAAAACGCCCTGTTGAAATGTTTACTGCACTAATTCCAACAATTGAAGACGCCGATTACCATGAAGATCTATTTGCGAAATTACGTGCATTACGGAAACAAATTGCCGACGAGAAAAATGTGCCACCATATGTTCTTTTCTCCGATGTTACGTTAAAGGAGCTAAGCCGTTATTTTCCTACGGATAGAGAGGATATGCTGGAAATTAAGGGAATTGGTGAGAAAAAATACGACCAGTATGGTGAGGAATTTTTAGCAGTTATTCAAGAATGGCGTGCAGAACACCCAGATATCAAGCAAAAAATTCGAATTGGTGATACCACCTCAGCGAAACCGAAGGAAAAGAAAACTGCAGATGACCGACCTAGTCACCTTGTCAGCTACCAGATGTTCCAATCGGGGAAATCATTGAAGGATATTGCAACTATTCGAGGTTTTTCTAAAATGACGATTGAGAATCATATTTTCAAAGCCGTGCAAGATGGCTATCCATTAGCCTGGGAGATCTTTTTTAATGGACAAGAGGAAGAAGCTGTACTTACTGCTCACGAAAAGCTAGAGGAGCCAAAGCTAAAACCATTGAAAGAATTGCTGCCAGAGGAATATGATTATACTAAAATTAAAGCGGTGTTGGTTAAGAATGAGTTGATGTAGGTCGGCGGCAAGTGCGTTACGTGGATTTATGGTGCCATAGTGCGCGGCGATGGTGCTTTATTTGGACGAATGGTGCCTTAGCATGGAGGTGTGTTCCAGATAAATGAAAATCCAGCGCTTCATTTGAGCGCTGGATTTCTATTATTTATTCACCTTTTACATTCAATGCCCATGTTCCATTGCGGAATACAGCTTCTGTTGTTCCGTCTGCCTTTATACCATCGATATCCATTTCTGCAGAGCCGATCATAAAGTCAACGTGGATTAAGCTATCATTGACACCATGTTTATCAAGTTCTTCTGCACTCATTTCAGAACCGTTTTCTAAGTTCGTCGGATAAGCTTTCCCTAAAGCGATATGGCAGGATGCATTTTCATCAAATAATGTATTGTAGAAAATTAATCCCGATTGTGATATCGGAGATTCGTCTGGAACTAATGCAATCTCTCCTAGTCTACCTGCTCCTTCATCTGAGTCAAGCAGATGCTTTAATACTTCTTCTCCTGTTTCCGCTTTAAAATCAACTACTTTACCATCTTTAAAAGTCAGGCTGAAATTATCGATTAAGCTACCGCCATAGTTAAGTGGCTTCGTGCTTGCAACCGTTCCATTTACCCCATATTTATGTGGCATTGTAAATACTTCTTCCGTTGGGATATTCGGGTTGAACGTCACGCCTGTTTCTGCTTCTGCAGATCCGCCCTTCCAAATATGGCCTTGCGGAAGCTCCATTTCCAGATCTGTCCCAGGTGCTTTAAAAATCAATTTTTGATAGTTTTTCTCATTCAGAACTTGACGTGCTGTTTTTAAAGTTGCATTATGTTGATCCCATGCAGCAATTGGATCATCCTGGTCAACACGTACAATGCTTACAATAGCTTCCCACAGACTTTCCACTGCATCCTCTTTTGACTTATCCGGGAAAATTTTCTGTGCCCAATCACCAGAGGGGATTGAAATAATTGACCAAGGAATTTTGTCATTCATTGTATAGTTACGGAAATTAACCATTGCTTCTGCTGCAGCTTTGTTTGCTTTCGCAACACGTGATGGATCAATATTTTGTAATAAATCAGGGTTCGTTGAACGGATGTGTAGGACTGCTGCGCCTTCTTCTGCAAATGTATCATGAAGCTTTACTCGCCACTCCGGAAAGTCTTCAATAACTTCATCTGGAGCGTTTTCATACTTCAATAAAGTCAACTCATCATCGACCCAATTAATATGCACATCTTTTGCACCAAACTCGTATGCTTTACGAGCAACGATTTTTGTAAAATCTGCTCCCTCAAGTGGCGCGTTAATCATTAATGCTTGCCCTTTTTGTAAATTAATACCTGTGCGCAATGCTAATTCCGCATACTTTTCTTGTGTTTTTTGACTTACCATAATTTAACCTCCAAGAATATTTCAGATAATGGCGCCACCCAATTAAATTGTAGGTCTTTCATAATTGGGCTGAACGTACCATATAGTCATTATTCCATAATCAATAGAAAATTGCCAAAATCACCTTCTGATTTCCCAAAACCCCAACGAGTAAGGCAGTCCTATTTACGTGTTCAGCAGATTATGATATTATATTAATATAGAAGTTACTTTTTGTAATCACTGTAGATTTTTAATATAAAGTACATTGAAATGACCGTATATGAAATGAGGTGATCATGATGGAGAAATTATGTCCACGTTTTGAAAAGGCGATGGGTCTCCTTAGTACACGCTGGGTTGGCTTAATTTTATTTGAATTATTAAAAGGAACAAAACGCTTCTCCGAAATGGAAGCTGATTTGCCTATTAGCGGAAGACTGCTGTCCGATCGATTGAAGTTACTTGAAAAAGAAGGTATTGTAGAGCGAAATATCTATTCCGAATTTCCTGTTCGGATTGAATATTCTCTTTCTCAAAAAGGCAGGGATTTAGAACCGGTTATCAAAGAAATTCAATCTTGGGCCGATGACCATGTTACCGCGGATGAAGTTCAAGAAGATACTGAAAAGCTAAACGACTAACGATATAGGCGATTAAAGTACAAAAAGGCTGTTACGCGTAGTGACAGCCTTTTTTCTTTATGTCCAACTTGAAATTCAGAATCGAAATTTCTATTCCATTGCGTATTTTGTTCCAAAGGTTGTAGCTAAATTTTGGGAATGACGTCTTCTTTCTCCCCTACGCTTTGCTCGTAATGCTGCATTTTCATGGAGCATTTTTTCCAAATCTGTTTCTGGATAAACAGATGGTACTGGAACAGGTTTTCCTTTTTCATCGATAGCTACAAACGTCATAAACGCAGTTGCACTTACTCTTCTTTCTCCTGTTACTAAATCCTCTGTTACTGCTTTTGCAAAAACTTCCATCGATGTGTGATGCGTCCACGTAACAAAGGCCTCAATAGAAATTGCATGCCCCACCTTTACAGGTGCCAGAAAATCAACTGAATCCGTAGATGCTGTCACAACGGGATTCCGTGCATGCTTTACTGCCGCTATTGCTGCAATATCATCAATATGTGCCATTAATTTTCCACCAAATAGTGTTCCAAAAGCATTTGTATCTGGCGGGAGTACATGCGTGGTTTTAATTGCTAATGAGTTTGAACATGGTTTTTCTTCCATTTTCTTTTCCTCCTGATGTCTCTCCGTTCACTATAATACCGGCGAAATTAACCTAGAAATCGACTCCTTAAATCGGATGCCGAGTGTTCTTTGATCGTATAGTTTCTTCGTCATTTGCGTCGATAGCTCGATATCACTGTTAAACTTCTGAACTAATTGATTTGCTATTTCGGAATCATATAAAAATGCATTTACTTCAAAGTTGAGGCGGAAGCTGCGAACATCAATGTTTGCAGTTCCAACCGATGCGATTTTCCCATCAACAACTAGTGTTTTTGCATGGAGAAAACCGTTTTGATAAATAAATACCTCTGCACCAGCTGTTAATAGTTCTCCACTACTAGACAACGTTGCCCAGTACACAAATGGATGATCTGGTTTATTCGGAATCATAATTTTCACGTCTACACCGGATAATGCAGCAATCCGCAATGCATCTTTCACACTTTCATCTGGTATAAAATAAGGTGTTTGAATATAGATGTATTCCTTTGCAGCCATAATCATTTTTATATAACCGTTTTTTATTTGTTCCCATTCCGTATCCGGACCACTTGAAACAATCTGGATCCCTACATCTCCACTTACACTCGTGTTATAGTATCGATCATCATATAGAATATCATTTTTGGACGCTTGATTCCAATCGAGAATAAAACGAGTCTGTAAACTTTGAACGGCCTCTCCCATTACACGTAAATGCGTGTCACGCCAATATCCAAATTTCTTTTTCTTCCCAAGATATTCATCCCCAACATTAAAACCACCGATATACCCTATTTTTCCGTCTATAATCGTTAGCTTACGATGATTTCGATAATTTATTTTGAAGTTGATGATGAGCCTTGATGGGAAAAACGCCTCGACCATAACACCAGCATTCTTTAATCGTTTTACATAGCTTCTTTTTAGAGAACGCGACCCCATGTCATCATAGAGAACACGTACGTCCACCCCTTCATTCGCTTTTTTTATGAGAACCTCTGCTATGCGCTGACCAAGCTCGTCACTTCGCATAATATAGTATTGCATATGAATATGGTCCTTTGCTTTTTGCAAATCATGAATCAGCGCATTGAACTTCTCTTCTCCATCGGTATAAATTTCTACCGCATTATCTTGTGAAAAAATAGCATCATCATTTCGTAATAGCAAGTATACCAAGTCACCATATTGACTCAGTGCTTTATCATTAAAATGAAAATCCTTATCCTCCAAGGAGCGCAACTGTGATTGAACAGTAGTTTTTACACCCATCCTGCTTTTCTTATCCCATGTGAAAATTCGTCTGTTACTTATTGGCTTACCAAAAATTAAATAAAGGAAAAACCCTGCGATCGGAATAAACAGCAATACCATTAACCATGCCCACGAAGAGGTCGGATCTTTCCTTTCCAAAAATACAATAGAAATACCTAAAGCAATATTCAAAATGATTATAAGTCCGAGTAAAAACGACAGTATCCCCATCGTATCAATCTCCCTCTAAACGTATATTTCCACTATCTAATATAGCACAGAATTTTAATCCAAGTTAGTGAAGCTACTTTTGCAATGATTTATGCATACTATTTAGCCTATCCAAGAGACATTAAAACATTGAAGGGAATTTTTCTTTTTTATAATTCGTATTTGAAAGAAACTCCGAACTACTGCAATTATGGATTAAGCGTGTGTATACCCCGCTACGGAAACACAATACGCTTTTCGCGGGTGACCCTTGAGCCTCTTCGAACTCTGGACACGTATCCCTCAGAAGTCTTCGTGTGTTTCCTTCGCTAGAATTGGCGCGTTACCTAGTATTAACATCGTTATCAAAAATAAAAAACGTTGCTCAATCCAGTCCGGGTGAGCGTAGGGCGGTGACTCCTCGAAAATAAAAACCAATTTTCTTCGTGCGATGTAAAAGCTGACGAAGCATTCCTTGCCTGCGGGAACAGCACGTGTCTGAAGACTCACCGGAAGTGCTCTTCTTCCGGAGAGGCTGAAGCCGTGTCCTAAGGTGCGCATCCGGCCGAAGCGATCCCGGGCGGCAATAGTTGCTCATACTAGCAATTAGGTTAGTGCGAATTTTATATAAAATTCAAGTTAAAATATCGTTTCTTCCTATCCAATTCTATTATCAAAGAACAAATAAAATACACGTCTATGCTAGAAAATAATTCGCATAAGACGTGTACTATAAATAAGTGCTTCACCTATAATTGATCTAAAGCCTGTTCTAAATCTGCCCAAATATCCTCCCACGCTTCCAATCCAACAGATAAGCGAATGAGCTGATCTGTAATGCCCATTTGCTGGCGTACGTCGAACGGTATACTTGCATGTGTCATGGTAGCTGGATGCTCAATTAACGTTTCTGCATCTCCAAGACTGACTGCGATTTTTAAGAAGCCTAATCGATTCAATAACTGTTGTGCTCGACTTTTATCTCCTTCCACTTCAAAGGAAATGACTCCACCGCCACGTTTCATTTGTGTTTTCATAATCGAAAGATCTGGATTATCGTCGTCTGCTGGATAATATACATGAGCGACTTTCGGATGATTCTTCAGCTGGTTTACAATTTTTTCGGCATTGTCACAGTGACGGTCCAAACGAACTGGCAATGTTTTTAAACCACGCAACAAAAGCCATGCATCAAAGGGGGAAATAATCCCGCCAATATCCTTTTGTGTTGTTTGGGAAAGCATATCAATAAACGATTTTTTCCCAACTACTAAACCAGCAATCACATCTCCGTGTCCGCCAATATATTTCGTTGCACTATGAATAACAATATCACATCCTAATTCCAATGGTTGTTGTAAATAGGGAGAAGAAAATGTATTGTCCACCACAACCGGAATGTCATACTCCTTCGCAACTTCTGTCACCCGCTGCAGATCGATTAAACGCATCGTTGGATTAATCGGTGTCTCTACATAAATAACTGCTGTTTCTGGTCGAATAAGATTACGAAGCGCTTCCTTTGATTTCATCTCTGAAAAATCTGTCGTTATATTATATTTTTCTCGCATCATCGTTAATAATCCAAATGTACATCCATACAAGCCGGAAGAACATATAATGTGATCATTTGCTTTGGTGAGTGCAATAAGAACAGCCGAGACCGCTGCCATACCAGAGCCAAATGCTAGCCCAGCTTCTCCCTTTTCTAATGTCGCAATCCGCTCTTCGAGTACACGGACGGTTGGATTCCCTAGCCGCGAATAAATATAACCCGATTCCTCACCAGCAAAGCGGCGTTCCCCTTGTTCCGCAGTTTCAAATGTATAGGTAGATGTTTGAAAAATCGGCGGGGAAAGACTTCCAAGCATTTCTTTTGTATCATACCCTTCATGAATGACAGCCGTTTCAAAATGTTTTTGTTTTTGTGTCATCAAACAAGCCCCCTTCTATGCATGTTTCGTATACTTTTATACCCGTATCTATCATAACGGAAAAAACCTATATATGAAAGCGTTTACTACATAATGCTAAGCTAACTGATTGCTAAATTACTAAATTCCATCTACTATTAGAGGATTGTGAGCAAAAGTCAGTTTGGGAGGGAAATTTTAATGGATAATCGGCATACGAAAATTGGCATCATCTATACATTCAGTGCCTACCTCTTGTGGGGAATCATTACAATATACTGGAAACAAATTGAATATGTTCCAGCAGGAGAAATTCTAGCACACCGAATAGCGTGGTCAGCTGTATTCATGCTACTTCTCGTCATTATCCTTGGAAAATGGGATGACTTCATACAAGAATGCCGAGGAATTTTGAAAAAGAAAAAGCAATTATTTGGTATCACAACTGCAGCGATTGTGATTACTTTAAACTGGTTTCTATTTATTTGGGCAGTTGTTCATGGACATATCCTGCAAGCGAGTCTTGGATATTATATCAACCCGCTCATTAGTATTTTACTAGGAATTATCATTTTGAAAGAACCTGTAACGAAAAGTCAATTGCTCTCCTTTATTCTGGCAGCTATCGGCGTCCTTTATTTAACTTTCAGTTATGGTGTATTTCCTTGGATTTCATTACTATTAGCAACAACATTCGCATTATACGGATTGCTGAAAAAGACAGTCGATGTTAGCGCAATAGCTGGTCTAACAATTGAAACATTACTTATTACACCAGTTGCACTTATTTACTTATGGATTATTCCAAATGGTTCATTTACATTAACACCATTCACCACGGTTACGAACTTATTTTTAATTGGAGCAGGTATTGTTACTGCCGTTCCATTATTATTATTTTCCAGTGGTGCAAAACAGATCCCTCTAGCCATGGTAGGATTTTTACAATATATTACTCCGACAATGATGCTAGTAATCGGTGTATTTTTCTATAAAGAGCCATTCTCACAAGCTCATCTCGTTACATTTGTCTTTATATGGACTGCTTTATTTCTATACATGGCCTCAATTTATAAAAATTCACAGCGTCATTTGAAGGCCCACTAAATAAATCTGTACAATGTGCGAAAACAAAAGGTTGTACACTATTTATTTTAAACTTTTCAGAAAACGTTGTTGACAGATGCTAGAATACATTGTATACTCACACTAACTTAAATAATGCAACATCTCTTATCAAGAGCGGTGGAGGGAATAGGCCCTATGAAACCCGGCAACCTTAAAGCATTAATCTGCTTGTAACGGTGCTAAATCCTACAGGTCAAGAACGGCCTGGAAGATAAGAGGAGGAACGTTCGTACATACGCCCTCTTCTTAGGAAGAGGGCTTTTTCGTTTTCCCTCTTCAAAAAAACATAACATTTTAAGGAGGAATTTTATTATGTCACATTTTCAACCAGAAACGGTACTACTTCACGGAGGTCAACAGCCCGATCCAACTTCAGGGGCACGTGCTGTCCCAATCTATCAAACAACTTCTTATGTTTTCCGTGATACAGAGCATGCTCAGAACTTATTTGGCTTAGCAGAAACAGGTAATATATATTCTCGTATTATGAATCCAACAGTTGATGCATTTGAACAGCGTGTGGCTCAATTGGAAGATGGTGTTGGTGCTGTAGCAACTTCATCAGGTATGGCTGCTATCACACTAGCTATCTTGAATATCGCGGAAGCTGGAGATGAAATTATTGCGGATAGTAACCTTTATGGTGGTACGTACAATCTGTTTGCAGCAACCCTTCCACGTTACGGGATTACAGTAAAGTTTGTTGATGGTACAAAGCCGGAGGAAATTGAAGCTGCGATTACCGATAAAACAAAAGCAGTGTTTGGTGAAATTATCACAAACCCAAGTCTTTACGTATTTGATGTTGAGGCTGTTGCTGACATTGCACACGCACATGGTATTCCGTTAATTATTGACAATACATTTGCTCCTTATATTGCAAAACCACTTACTTGGGGTGCCGATATTGTGATTCATTCGGCAACAAAATGGATTGGTGGCCACGGTACAACAATTGGTGGTGTTGTCGTAGATGGTGGGAGATTCAACTGGGATAACGGACGGTTCCCTGGCTTCACCGAGCCAGATGAAACATATCATGGCTTAAAGTTTAAGGATCTTGGTCCAACCGCATTCATTACGAAACTACGTGTGCAATTATTACGTGATATCGGTGCATGCTTAAGTCCACAAAGCGCATTTTTATTTTTACAAGGACTAGAAACACTTCATCTTCGTATTGAAAGACATCTACAAAATGCCGAAAAAGTAGCTTCCTATTTACAGGAGCACGATGCAGTGGAATGGGTCAACTTCCCTGGTCTAAAGGAACACCCATCACATGCACTTGCTAAAAAATATTTCAAAAAAGGCTATGGCTCCATTATTACATTCGGTATCCAAGGTGGACGTGATGCAGGCAGAAAACTAATTGACAATGTAAAACTATGGTCACATGTAGCAAACGTCGGGGATGCTAAATCATTAATTATCCACCCTGCTTCAACAACACATCAGCAGTTAAATACTGAGGACTTGAAGAAAAGCGGTGTAACCGAAGAGCTTGTCCGCTTGTCGGTTGGATTAGAAGCTGTTGAAGATGTTCTAGCAGACTTAGAGCAAGCGATTAGTCAAGCAACTGGCGTTAATCAAGTTGCAAAACAATCAGATGATGCTGCAATTAAAGGCTTACTTTCTTCTCCATTTGATCGCAAAGAAGGAGTACGCAAAAAAGTTATTGCTAGTATCGGTATTGAACCAAGCAAAGCTAAATCATTAGAAAAAATTGGATTTGAAATCGTCCCTGTTGGAACAGGTCCATATAACGAATTATCAGAAGTACCTTCCCCAATTGATGCATTGTGGGTTAACAATGAAGAGCTTCCATCTGCGGTCATTGAACAATTGGTAAATAAAGAAATCAAGTTTATTTTTGCAGAAGGTACAGCAAGCGCAAATCAAACCGTACAGCATGCAAATGCTGCCGGAATAATTGTAACGGATGCAAACCCAGCAACATTAGCAATCCAACTTCGCAGCAATAACAAGCAGGAAACCGTTTCTGTTTAACAATTATACATGATCAGGTTTACGCATCCATTAAACAGGGAACGTTCTAAAATAGTAGACCTAAAATTTAAATCGCCTTCTTCATAGAGGGCGATTTTTTATTTAAGTCCATTACGCCCATTCACATCGTATTTGAAGGAAACTGAGACGTAATGTGCAATTATGGATTGTGCGTATACTCGCTACGGAAACACACTACGCTTTTCGCGGGTGACCCGACGCTTCTTGAACTATCATTCTGTGAAGTTCCACTCTGGCCACGTATCCAGCAGAATCATCCGCCCGAAGCGATCCCGGACGGCGATTTTTGTACACACTTGAAGAAAACAGCCGAGAAGTTAGTTCGCAAATTATATCTTCTGTATAAAAAACAACAGCTTTTTTTACATAGAGCGTAATCGCAGATCCAGATTTTTTGAAAAACATCCCGTTATGGAGATCAACTTCAAGTTTAACTTTTTATATTATTGATTAAACTTATAAAGGATGTTATAAATAAGCAACTAGGGTAACGACGCTTTTCTTTAAGATGAACGGATAATAAGCAATACATATGAAAATACGAGAGGATATCACATGATTTTCTTGTATCCTGTAGTTTTTTCATAGTATCTTTTTTACAGGATTGTTTTAAAGGGTATATAATTTATGAATTTTTTTCGAATGGTTATAAAGCGGACAGATTAGCCTTTTTTTCCATATTATATTAAGAGATAACTGCATAGGTGTGATGAACTTGAAAAAGTATGTTTATATAGCCTTTTCCATTCTGATTGCTGGAGCTGTAATTATTTACTTTATGCTACAGTCAACTGAAACGATTACGGAACCTACCACTGACCCTGAACAAGATATAGAACAAGAATTAGAGGATCATGACACAGAGGATGAATCGGATACGAGTGAAGAAAACCAAGAACAAGCAGAAGAGACTGAGCAAACGGGATTTCCACCAATTGTATCTGGTGCACTGCAAAGTACGATTGGCTTCTTTAGTAATCAAGAAACAAAAATTGTTGCCATTGGTGATTCACTCACACAAGGGGTTGGTGATGAAACAGAGCAAGGTGGCTATGTTGGAATATTAGATCGAACGATTAATGACGGATTACAAACGGCAGATATTATTAATTTTGGAAAGCGAGGAAATCGCACAGACCAGTTGCTCAAGCGTTTAGATCAGGAGGAAATAGCCCAAGAGATTGCTGATTCTGATTTAGTACTGATTACGATTGGGGCAAATGATATTATGAAGGTTGCTAGAGAAAACATCATGCACCTAGTTATCGATGACTTTGTTGCCGAAAAAGAGGGCTATGAAATGCGAATTCGACAAATATTTGATAAAATTATTGCCTTAAATCCTGAAACAGATATATACCTTGTCGGCTTTTATAATCCTTTTAAACAATACTTTAAGGATATTAAAGAGTTTGATTTAATTGTCGGAGCCTGGAACACAGCGAGTAGCAATATTGCTAATGAATACGAAAACATTACATTTATACCAACGGAGGATTTATTTACAGTGACAACCACGAACTTGTTTGCCGATGATAATTTCCACCCAAATTATGAAGGCTATTATCTCATGGCTGAACGAGTTCTTGAATACATTACGACTAGATAAAGGATGAACGCTATGTCAGATAGAAAACAGCGTTTGAAACATAACAAATGGAAAAAAGCTTTCTACAGCTTGATCATCTTTAATGGCATTGTTATTGTAGTGCTTCTCGCACTCTTATTTGGACCTGTCCCGGAAAATAAAGCGCCTGATCGCTTTGAGCGAGGCGATCAAGAAAGCTCTGAATTTATTATACGAACGTCGAAACAGAATTTGAATAATCTCGTCAATGCTTATATTGAACAATTGTTGGGTGATTCAGATCATTACTATCGTATATCACTTGATGAAGATGTCCATCTAATCGGGGAACTCCCTATATTTTCAACAACTGTTCCACTTTCTGTTCATTTTGAACCATTGGTGCAGGAAAACGGTGATCTCGTTTTAAAACAAAAATCGATATCGGTTGGCTTATTAGAGCTACCAAACAAAAAAATCATGGAATATATGGATAACTTACTTCCAATGCCAGACTGGGTTACCGTCAATCCGCAAGAGCAAGAAATTTATGTTGCCGTCACAAACATGGATATTCGAAGTAATTTTCAAGTTGCAGTTGATACCATTGACCTTGAAGCAAACAATCTCGCTTTCAGGTTAAAGATTCCGTATGAAACACTAGGTCTGGAAATGCTAGGTCCGTGGTAAACAAAACAGCCAAAACCTATCCATATCTATACCCTCGTCAAACTCTATTACAAATTTCAAGATAACAAAAAGAACCATTTACATTGTAGATGGTTCTTTTTGTTATTTTAAACCTAACCGTTTAAATCGAGAAGATATTAGAAATATAAATGATTGCTTTGGTAAGGCTTGATCTTGTATTACTTTTTCAGGTTTTTTCTGTTTCTGATAATCGCCAAGAATCCCCTGATAGATTAGCTGCATTCCTGGGTAGTTCCGAATATCTGCTGGTGTAATAAAGTTAATTGGCTTTCCGAATTGAAACCTCTTCACATCACGCAATACTGTTGCAACAAATTCGGAGCAGAATAGCGCATATCTTCGATTAATTTCTAACTCTAACATAACACCAAATAAACCAATAAAATTATATTTATAAAGCTGTTTCTTTGCTTCAATCTCTTTTATATTATGAATGATGCCTTCGTACTCTTCGTCCGTAACTGTGAAACTGTAGATCTCACAAGATGAACGCTTTAAAAATTCACTATGAATGTCTTCCTTAATAAATCCACCGATAAATGGATTTCTCGGCTGCTTTCTTCCAAAGCTGTACAGTTCCTTTAATTGCGGATCAAAACCGATGGAGACATGATTTAATGATTTCTTCGTGTAGAAATTTATTGCTTTTGACAGATAACTGCCTGTATCGGTAAAAAGGAAATAAATGATCCTTTCACCCATGCCCTTCCCCCCTTCCCGTTGTTGGGCGATAAAACAATGATACTTTATTTATAGTCTTTTGTACTACTATTACAAAAAAAAGACAAATATACAAGTTATTTTTTAACAATGCCGCCATGATGCGGAAGTTGAATTGTTCAATAGAAATAATAACTTCCTATTAATATAGCATATTATAGGACAAGGAAATAGGAAACCTATAAAACATTACCAATTTTGTAAAACATGCTGTGGGGTTCTTGCAAAGTTGCTTCAAATAACGTAAGCTTACGATGATTACTATTTATTTTATTGGAGGAAAAGACCCACAATGATAACTGTTACTAACGTTAGTTTACGATATGGTGATAAAAAGCTTTTTGAAGATGTAAACCTTAAATTTACTCCTGGAAACTGTTATGGAGTTATTGGCGCAAATGGTGCTGGAAAATCAACTTTCCTAAAGGTATTATCTGGTGAAGTTGAGGCACAGTCTGGTAATGTCTCGATGTCTCCTGGTGAACGACTTGCTGTATTAAAGCAGGATCACTTCGCTTATGAAGACAATGAAGTAATTGATACTGTTTTGATGGGACATGAAAAGCTTTATAAAGTAAAGCAAGAAAAAGATGCAATTTATATGAAAGCTGATTTTTCTGAAGAAGATGGCATGCGTGCAGCCGAGCTAGAAGGCGAATTTGCTGAGATGAATGGTTGGGAAGCTGAATCGGATGCTGCTGTATTACTAAAAGGTCTTGGCATTGAAGAATCGCTTCATATGATGAAAATGGCTGAGCTTACTGCTGACCAAAAAGTAAAAGTTTTGCTTGCTCAAGCATTATTTGGTAGCCCAGATATTCTATTACTTGATGAGCCGACAAACGGACTTGATATTCAAGCAATCCAGTGGCTGGAAGAATTCTTAATTAACTTCGAAAACACGGTTATCGTAGTTTCTCACGATAGACACTTCTTAAATAAAGTATGTACACATATTGCAGATGTTGACTATGGGAAAATCCAAATTTATATTGGAAACTATGACTTCTGGTATGAATCCAGTCAGCTTGCTTCGCAAATGGCACAGGATGCGAACAAAAAGAAAGAAGAGAAAATTAAAGAACTACAAGCCTTTATTGCTCGATTTAGCGCAAATGCGTCGAAATCGAAGCAGGCAACATCACGTAAGAAAATGTTGGATAATATTACATTAGATGATATTAGACCTTCTTCACGTAAATATCCGTACATTGCATTTACACCTGAGCGCGAAATCGGAAACGATTTATTACGTGTGGAAGGATTAAGTAAAACAATTGAAGGCGTGAAAATCCTAGACAATGTTAGCTTTACGATGAACAAGGATGATAAATTGGCACTCGTAGGGAAAAATGATATCGCGAAAACGACCTTGTTGAAAATTTTAGCAGGTGAAATGGAGCCTGATGAAGGTAGGTTCAACTGGGGTGTTACAACATCGCAATCTTATTTCCCGAAAGATAATGCGAAGTACTTCGAAAATGGTGACCTAACATTAGTAGACTGGCTTCGTCAATATTCTCCAGAAGATGAAACCGAAACGTTTTTACGTGGATTTTTAGGAAGAATGCTGTTTTCTGGTGAAGAAGCACTGAAAAAAGCGAATGTGCTATCTGGTGGTGAAAAAGTACGTTGTATGCTGTCGAAAATGATGCTTTCCCATGCAAACGTACTAATGCTTGATGAACCGACAAACCATTTAGATTTAGAATCTATTCAATCACTGAACAATGGGTTGATTAAATTTAAAGGGTCCATTCTATTTACATCACATGACCATCAGTTCATTAACAGTATTGCAAATCGTTTAATCGAAATTACACCTAAAGGTATTATCGATAAAGAAATGAGCTATGATGAATACGTACAAGATCGCAAGCTACAAAAGCAAATTGCAGCAATGTATGCATAAAAATAGTGAGTGAAGGTGCCCTTTCCCGAGGATACCTTCACTCCTTTTTATTCACTTATTCATTAGATAGATGCCTTCTTCCTTATCTTATCAAGCATATCAATCGTCATGCGATCGAGATCATATTCTGCTTGGAATCCCCATTCCTCCATTGCTGCTTGAGAACTGATCGAATTTGGCCAGCTATCCGCAATTTGTTGTCTAACCGGATCGACTTTATACGTCAGCTTAAAATCTGGCAGCTGTTTTTGAATCGATTTGGCAAAATCCTCTGGTTGAGCAGACATTGCCGATATATTAAAGGCATTACGATGAATCAATCTCTCTGGATTTGCTTCCATTAAATGAACAATCGCATTTAAAGCATCTGGCATATACATCATATCCATATAGGTGCCCGCAGCAATATACGATTCATAGGAGTTATGTTTTACCGCTTCATAATAAATTTCAACAGCGTAATCCGTTGTTCCGCCACCTGGTGGAGCCACATAAGATATCAAGCCTGGAAAACGAACCCCTCTTGTATCAACCCCATAGCGTTGGTAGTAGTAATCACATAAAAGCTCTCCCGCAACTTTATTCACGCCATACATCGTTGTTGGGCGTTGTAACGTATCTTGTGGCGTATTATCCCGTGGTGTTGTTGAACCAAATGCACCAATGGAGCTTGGTGTAAAAAATTGTAAATGGAATTCCTTTGCAACCTCTAATGTATTGAGCAAACCACCCATATTTATATCCCAAGCAACCTTCGGAAATGCCTCTGCTTTTGCGGATAAAAGTGCTGCAAGATGCATAATCGTGTCCACTTCATGCTTTTTAACTACATTTAAGACTTGTTCTATATCGGTAACATCCATCACTTCGAATGGACCATGTTCTTCTATACCATCAAACTTTCGTATATCTGTCCCAATAACCTGATCGTCCCCATAAATTTTCCTTAACTTGCCTGTTAGTTCAGATCCAATTTGACCGAGAGCACCTGTAACTAGAATTTTTTTCATCGCTTAAATCCCCTCTAAGGAAGTCTCTATATCTTTTTAAATCAAACCCATTTCTTTTCCAACCTTTTCATACACAGCTATCGATTCATCCAGCATTTCTTTTGTATGTGCAGCTGTCGGCATATTACGAACGCGTCCTGTACCACGAGGGACAGTTGGAAAAACAATCGATTTCGCATAAACCCCTTCTTCAAATAAACGTTTGCTAAATTGCTGTGCTGCTTTTTCATCGCCAATAATACATGGCGTTATTGGTGTTTCACTGTTTCCAATCGAAAAACCTATTTTTTTCAATCCCTCTTTCAGATAATTTCCATTTTCCCATAGTCTTTCATTTAATTCCGTACTTTCCATTAGTAATTCAATCGCCTTTGTACTAGCAATCGCATCTGCTGGCGACACAGCTGTTGAAAATAAAAATGGACGTGAGCTTACCTTTAGCCAGTTGATAAGGTTGGCCTTCCCCGCTACATAACCCCCAACTACTCCAATCGCTTTTGAGAGCGTTCCCATTTGGAAGTCTATTTTATCCTGTAAGCCAAAGTGCTTTACAGTACCGGCACCTTTTCCAGTAACCCCAGAGCCATGCGCATCATCAACATACGTAATCAAATCGTATGCTTCTGCAATTTCTACAATTTCTGGAAGCTTCGCAATATCTCCATCCATGGAAAACACACCATCGGTAATCACCATTATTTTATTGTACTGACCTGACGCAACTGCTTCTTTCGCCTTCGTACGTAAATCATCCATATCGGAGTGTTCAAAGCGAATAATCTTCGCCTTCGAAAGACGACACCCATCAATAATGGATGCATGATTGAGTGAATCCGACAAAATAGCATCATGTTTATCCATAACCGCTGATATAGCAGCCATATTACAATTGAACCCGGATTGATAGGAAATGGCAGCCTCCGTTCCTTTAAATGCAGCAATTTTATCTTCTAACGTAATGTGAAGATCGAGTGTACCGTTGATTGTTCGAACTGCTCCCGCACCAACACCATGTGATTCAATAGCTGCTTTTGCTACATGCTTCAAACGTTCATCGGTTGCCAACCCAAGATAATTATTAGACGAAAGATTAATTAACTCTTTTCCCTGAATCTGAATAACCGGACCATTTGCACCCTCTACTGCATCAATTTCATTGTATAGCCCACGTTCCTTTAAATCTAAGATACTATCATTTAAAAAGCTGTCTAATGTCTTACTAGTCATACGGCAAACTCCTCCTTAAAGACAGAAATACTTCCACATGTTAGTTTATCATAAAAACGCTTACATTTCTCTTCGACTTTTCAGAATTTAATTAGATATTTTTCGCTTTTTTTATTTTACTGTAATTCCCTGTAGTAGTTTTATTGTATTTCTACTATACTAGTTAGTAGAAATTTAACATCTTGGAGGAAGCTTGCATGCGAAAGATCTTATTGGGGTTATTCGTTATTATGATTCTTACAATTGGAATAGTCGGGTATACTGAAATAAACAATAAACCAAATGAGGTTATTGAAGAAACAGATCATTCCAAAGAAATACATTTATAATTGTTTAACAGAATTAAAAACTCGGGTGAAAGAGTTTACCATATTGGAAAACTTATGCAGATAGGGAAATTTTATGTTTCCTTTACCGCAAAAAAAGGAAAGCACATAATATCGGTGCTTTCCTTTTTGTTTATTGCTGCGGGCTAGACATTATTTAACAATCGTTACGTTAACTTGCTGAGCGCCCCAATTGATTGCTTCTTCTTTTGTTGGAACGTGAAGATCAATTTTATCACCTTTTATGGCGCCACCAATATCAGCTGCAGTTGCATAACCATAGCCTTCAACGTAGACCTCTGAGCCTAAAGGTATTACATTAGGGTCTACAGCAATAACCTTTGCATTTGGATTAGAATTTAAATCTACCCCTGTATACGTAACTCCTGAGCAACCATCACATTTTGCTGTGTAGGCTGTTGCTGTTACAGAAATTGTTTCACCTTCAGGGCTTTGTTCTGAACTTGGCTCTGAACCCTCTTCTACTTGCTCTGTTTTAACCGTAGCTGTCTTTTCTTCAGCTTGTTTTTCCGTTTCTTTTTCTTGCTTCGGTGCTTCTACAGTCTCAGCTGGTACTGAATCTTCTTGACTAACATTCACACCATTTATTTTTAGATCTTGTCCGATAACAATAATATCGTTTTTAAGATCATTCCATTCCTTTAATTCATCTACAGTTATGTTATATTCTTTTCCGATACCGATCAATGTATCCCCTTGCTTTACTGAATAGATATTGTTAATAAACAGCAATTGCTTCGGGTGAATGACAGTAGATTTTAAATCATTTATTTCAGTTAATTCCTCAACGGTTGTATCGTATTTATCTGCAATCTCCCAGAGACTTTCTCCCTTTTGTACTTCGTGTTCTTCAGCTGAAACTGTTGTTGTAGCCGCGCCAACAATAAAAATACCTGCGGCGAGTGCTGCTACTAGTTTTTTCATCTGATGTACCTCCTTGAATTTATGACAATGCCTATCGTACCACAGGAAAACTACAAATACAGTTACAGGATGTTTAAGAGTCTATTACAAGGATTACTATTTTCATATTTTTGTTACATTCCGTAATATTTTTGATAGAAAAGGCTCAAATTACCACTTATTTCTATCACAAGATGGGAGAATAGACATAAAAAAAGAAAAGTAGCTTCTCACTCAAAAGCTACTTTTCTTTTTTTCATCCTTTTATTCAACGTTAATTAAATAATCCACCTAGGAAATCGCCTAGAGATTTGAATAGTTCACTGAAGAAATTAGCGACCTTTTCCCAGAATCCTGCATCAAGTCCCAATTCATCCGCCTTGTCCGCAATCGAATTAGCAATATCTTCGAGCTGGTTTTTCACCGCACCAAAGTCAATGTTTAAATCACGCATTTTATCAAAAAGATTAACAAGCATTTGACGATCTTCATCACTTAATCGAATCTCTAATTTGTCCAATTGCTCACTAACAATTCGTTCTACATCTTCTTTTGTTGCTGGATTTTGTTCGGCAATCATCTGCTTGATTTCCGTAAGCAGTGTACTTACTTCATCTTGGGTAATATCTTCATTTTCAGCAAGGTCTGTAGCCACGTTCAATTCTTCATTTGCTAGCTCCATTCGTTCTTTGTCGAGCTCTTCGCCTTCTACGTCATATGCCTTATAAATACCCGTTAACGCTGAATGTCCACTAACCTTGACTGGTGAGACCACATCGACAGTTGCATTTTCTGCTCCGGCAGTAAGTAATGCATTTTCATACATCGAAGCCGTCACTTCTGTTATATTTTCCGGGGTAACAATATTAACCGTTAGTCCAGCACCTTCATTTTCCAGAAGGATTCTTGCAGAAGAATACATATTGGCATTTGGGTTTCCATTAATAAAGTCTGCATAATCCTGTCCAGTAACGTCATGCGCTTCAAAGGTATCCGTATCTGAAATATCCAAAGCCTCACGAACTTGGGCTCGCTGTGAATCATTTAATTTTTCCCCATAAATAAGAATCGTATTGGATGCTGCTGATACCGGCATAACAAACGCAATAAATAATGCTAGCATCAACAGTGATATTCGAACTACCTTTACATTAAATTTCATGTTATATGTCTCCTTTTTCATTCTCATTCCTATAATCTGCTTAGAGCTTTTATTAAACATATCCAATTTTTATCTATTATAACGCTTAGGGCTAATTTTGAACATCTTTTTTCACGGATTGATTTGGAATAGTGAGCAGATAACTTTAAATTTATTTCGTGTTAGTGTATATTTAGAGTATCGAAATATTTTTTAAGAAAGAAGGTTTTTGGAATCATAGATACTGACCAAGCGGCTAAACGTAATTTGGCTATTATGTGGTTTGCCAATTTTTTTGTTAGTGGTAGTATGACAATGGTAATTCCATTTATCTCCTTATATATTGATTCAATGGGGAACTTCTCCGACTCTTATGTGCAAACTTGGTCGGGGTTAACGTTTGCAGTAACATTCATTGCTGCATTTATCTTTTCTCCAATATGGGGAAGAATTGGAGATAAATATGGCAGAAAGAAAATTTTAATTATATCTGCATTCGGAATCGGATTGTCTGTATTTTTAATGGGGTTTGCCACATCAGTATGGCAGCTTTTTTTATTGCGATTATTTATGGGGATTGTGACCGGATTCATCCCAATGTCACAAGCATTTATTGCTGTACAGACACCGAAAGAAGTTGCAGGAAAAGTGCTCGGTACGCTTCAAACCGGGGGAATCACTGGAGCGTTAATGGGGCCAATGCTCGGTGGTGCATTAGCAGATATATTTGGCTATTCAAGCACATTCAAGTGGGTTTCCATTACTATATTCATCTCCGGATTCCTTGTCATGTTTGGAATCAAGGAGCTGCAAATCACTATCTCTAATGATAAAAACGACTTTAAATCGTATAGCAGTAAAGAAGTATTGCAGCATATTATACGTAAACCAGTATTGCTTGTTGTCATGCTGCTTTCTACGTTAGTACAGATTGCACATTTCAGCATTCAGCCTATCCTCTCTTTATTTGTTGCAGAGATTCATGGCACCGTTAATATTGCATTCTTTGCCGGTTTAGCTTTTTCAGCAGCCGGTTTAGGTAATCTTCTCATGTCCAGAAGATGGGGCAAGATTGGGGATCGTGTTGGCTATATTAAGATATTAATCATTCTTTTATTTATGGCAGGGATTGTCTACTTCCCAGGAGCATTTGTAACGAATATCTGGCAGCTTGTTGTATTAAGATTCTTACTCGGTGTTTCAATCGGTGGTATTGTTCCACTGCGAATCGCATATATTCGCCAGGAGGCACCGTTGTCCATGCAAGGTGAAGTGTTGGGCTATAATACAAGTCTCCGCTTCCTTGGCAATATTATCGGTCCTGCACTCGGCGGCTTAGTTGCTGCTACTTGGGGCTTCTCATCTGTATTCGTTATTACAAGCGTATTGCTTATTCTTAGCGGAGTCATTATGCTTGTTGCATGGTATAAAGGTGAAGGTTCACCGAAGCACGCCCATTCCTTCTCATCGAGGTAAACGACTTATTGCCCCTGTTTTTTTATTTCGAGACAGAAAGATTGATTTCTATAACCATATATGCTAAAACTAACTAAGTCTTAATTATTAAGGAAAGAAAGTGATAGCAATGGGTATAGTCGTTGTCGAGGTTTGTGACGGTAATGCAATCACTACATTAAATATAGAAGAAATTATCGAAGCAGAGTTTCCGGAAGTAGCAGTGCTAATGAATGAATGCTTATCCTTTTGCGGATTATGTCGAGTAAGACCGTATGCACTCGTTAACAATAAACGCGTGTTTGGCAAGACACCTGAAGAATGTCTTGAGAAAATACGCGAGCAAATAAAAAAAGAACTGGCTATCTATCAATGATACCAGTTCTTTTTCTACTTTATTTGACAAAATATTTCCTGGGAAATAGTCGAAATTATTCGGTTAAGCTAGCTGTAAAAATCGCAATCGAATCCTCTTTAGTTAGTCGCTTAAAGTTACCAAATTCCGGATTCGCACTAACCGTTTTCTCAGCCATTAATTCCACCGTGCCTTCATCGATAGCATAGTCTGTTAATGTTGCTGGTGCTCCAATAGAATTCCAAAATTCTCGGAGTTTATCAATTCCTTCATAAGCAATTTCCTGATCTGATTTACCTGTCGTACTTACACCGAATACACGAACCGCTAACTGTTTGAAGCGTGGTGCATTATTTTCATCCAAAACATGCTTCATCCAATTCGGAAAAAGAATCGCTAATCCTCCACCATGTGGAATGTCATGTACTGCTGATACCGCATGCTCTAAATTATGGGTCGCCCAATCGCCTCGGTAACCTATGTTCAGCATATTATTTAATGCTAATGTACCACTAAGCATAATCGTCGCCCGATGATCGTAATTCTCAGGGTCATCAAGCAATTTAGGCGCTGTTTCCATTACAGTTAATAAAATCGATTCACAAAAACGATCTTGCACCAATGTGTTTTGCGTTTGGTGGAAATAATGCTCGAGTACATGGGACATGATATCAACAATTCCATAGACTGTCTGGTCACGTGGTACCGTGAATGTATGCTCTGGATCTAAAATAGAAAATGCAGGGTACGTATACGGCGTCCCCCAGCCATGCTTCTCATTTTCTTCCCAGTTTGTGATTACCGAGCCGCTATTCATTTCGGAGCCTGTTGCAGCCAATGTAAGAACAGTTCCGAATGGTAACGCTCCACTTGCACGCTCTTTCTTTGTCACAATATCCCACATATCCACATCTGTTTTTGCGCCGACAGCAATTGCTTTCGTACAATCAATAGTACTTCCACCACCAACTGCAAGCAGGAAATCAACTTGATGCTCTTTACATATAGCTACTCCTTTACGAACGGTTGAAATACGTGGATTAGGCTCTACTCCAGGCAATTCAAAGACATCTGCTCCAAGCCTATCAAGCTCTCTCTTCACATCATCATAAATGCCATTCTTTTTAATGCTTCCCCCACCATAGACAATTAAAACACGCTTGCCATAAGGTCTTATTTCATCAGCGAGCTTTTCCAACTGTCCTTTACCGAAAATTAATTTCGTCGGATTCTGATACGTAAAATTTTCCAAATTAGATTCCTCCAATATTATTTGGTATATGCTACGACATCCATTTCTACTAAAACATCCTTGGGTAGTCGGCTTACCTCAACAGTTGCTCTAGCCGGATATGGCTCTGTTAAAAAGCTGCCATAGATTTCATTTACCTCAGCAAAATGATCCATTGAAGATAAGTAAATCGTAAATTTAACGACTTGAGAAAAATCGCTTCCCGCTTCTGTCAAAATTGCTTTTAAATTTTCAAGTACTTGTTTGGTTTGATTTGTAATGCCATCAACAATTTCACCTGATGCTGGATCTATCGGAATCTGTCCTGACACATAGACAAAGTCCCCTGCCTGAATTGCTTGTGAATATGGTCCAATTGCTGCTGGTGCTTTTTCTGTTTGAATTGCTTTTACCATTTTAATCCTCCTATAGTGTGTGTTTTGTATAAATTCAGTTTCTTCCTTTTCACTAATCATACCAGTTTCTTCATGATTCTTCATTCAAGAGCTAATACATCTTTATATTGCATAACAGACCTGACATAGTATATATCTCCATAACAGGCGTCGTATTGTTTTGCTTCTTCTCGCCGACATGTATAAACCGATGGATCAGAGGCATTCTCGTACATTTCCTTGGAAAACGCAATTGCAATATCCTGTGAGTAGCTCCTCGACTCGGCTTGGACATAATCAATAAATCCTCGGCCGAAATTATACGACTGGATGGCAAGTTCTAGGTCACCATCTGCATCCTCCAACGTTTTCGAGAAATAATAGACTCCTTGTTTAATAGAAAGCTCTGGGTCTTTTATACACCCAATTTTTCCACAATAGCTTTCCGAGGACTGCATCGGATCATTCCCTCGTCCTCCTGATTCCTGCATCATCATCGCTTGCAGAACATCAACATAATCTTCAATCCCATACTCCTTCGCATAGGTTTGAATTAACGGCTCATAGTTCCGAACTTCCTCACTAATTAAGAGAGATGATGACCTAGTAGGACTCAACCCGCCTTGTTTTTCAAATGTCAAAAACGATAATAGTAGAAATAAACCAATCAAAATGAACGTAACAGATGCGACCTGCTTCATTATTTTTCGTATCTTTCTTTTTAGCTTCATACACGATCTTCCCTTTTCTCTACCAATAGTAGTACCAACACCCAGACACTGATTCCATACATAAGATGTCCGACAATCCAATACATCAACGCCGTCATATCAGTCAGATCTGGAGTGCGCTCTGAGAATTGAGTGGTAAAATAGAGGACACATCCAATCAGAACATTTACGATTATGTATGGCAGTATTTGATTTTGAACCTTCCACCTTTTAAATAAAAAGTAGATACATAGTACAAGCAACACAGAAACAAGCAAATGTAAGCCAAATTCAACAGCTTCATTCATGTTCCAATCCTTTATAACAGGAATATAATCCACATTTAATAACAGAACATAAACAGCTTTTCCTGTATCATGCTCTACCATCTTCAAAAATCCGCCCAATATAAATCCTGAAATGACGCCAACACTTATAAGTTTCCATAATCGTTTCATCGCATTGCTCCAATATTAATTAGCCTTTTTGAATAATTCCTTCTCTCGCCACTTTCCAAAACGATAGTAGAGCATCGCTATTACACTACTAATCACAAAGCTTGCTCCCATTCCAATCGCTATTCCGATCTCACCAAACACCTTTGCAAATAAAGCTGTCAGCGGATATCGCAATACCCAAAATGAAATAATATTAAGTACAAGCACTTGATACATTGCACCTGCCGCACGAACGATTCCATTTAAGATAAAATTAATTCCTAAAAACGGATAACATAAAGCAATAATTTGTAAATACGTTTTTCCAAATGCGACCGCTGCTTCATCCCGAATAAACAGTCTGACACCATATTCTGCTAAAAATACAACGACAATACCGATTGCAAACATAATGGAGAAATTGTAAAGGACACCATACTTCGCAATCCCTTTTACACGTGACCAATTTTTCACGCCAATGTTTTGGCCGGCCATACTACTAACAGCAGTGCTAAGCGCATGTGCAGGTAGCATCAATAAACTATCCAAGCGCTGTGCAGCACTAAATCCAGCCACAACGCCACCGCCAAATCCTGTAACAACACTCATAATTGCTGCTGAGCCTGCTGAAATAACGGACATCTGTAGACCTGAAGGAATTCCCAGGTTCAAAATCAAACCTACTTCAGCTTTAGCTGGTAATGTTGGCATACTAAACGGTGCAAGCTTTTTAGATAAAATATAAATCAAACCATATAGAAAAGCGACTCCTTGCGAAAGTACAGTTGCATATGCAGCACCTTCCACTCCCCATTTAAACACACTTATAAATATTGGATCGAGTGCCGCATTTAGTGCCACAGCAATCATAACAAAGCGTACTGGCGTTTTACTATCGCCCAAAGCCCGAAGAACGGTGCTAATAAAATTATAGCCAAATAGAAATAAAATCCCAAGAAAGTTAATTTGTAAATAAGCTTTTGCTTGTTCCATCATAACTTCTGGTGTACCAAGCACACCTAGAAACTGTTCTGAAAAAAAGTATCCTATGGCACCTAAACCAACCGCTATCGTTGTTAGAATTACGACAAATGCATTTAAATATCGTTTTAATCCTATTTCATTATCCTTTCCCTTTTGCTGCGAAAGAATGGTAAGTGCTGCATTATTTAAACCAATAATAAAGGAAAGTACCGTAAACAAAATTGTCCCCGAAACTGCAACTGCTCCCAAAGCGTTAGCACCTAATAAATTACCAACCCACAAACTATCAATAAGCTGATAGGATGTTTGCAATAAATTCGTAAGCATAATCGGCCAAGAAAATCGGAGCAATTGCTTAAATATATTCCCCTCTGTAAAATCATACTGCTTCATGATGGTAATCCTCTTTCTATTTTTATATCATCCATAAGTTAAGCATAGCGTATTCACATAAGAAATCAAAGAAAGGTGATCAGATAAAAATCTGATCACCTTAATGTTAACTTTTACCCCGCAGATCCTGCTTTTTTCAGATCATCACGTTGATCATCTTGACCTTTATCCTTTGTCATAAACTGAATAGCTACTAATATAACAAAAGCGATAAACCCAATCGTATCCGAATAGCCTTCTGGATACATTAGCAACAATCCCGTAATAACAGAAATAATTCTTTCAAACCATTTGATTTTACGATACCAAAACCCGATAAGCCCAGCACCAACAGCGATCATTCCAATCATTGCGGTAATGAGTGACCAGCCAATATCGATAAAGGTTCCTTCTATCATTAAAAGCGTTGGATTCAGAACGAACATGTACGGTATGATGAAAGCCGCAATCGCTAGTTTCGATGCATTAAGACCCGTACGAATCGGATCACCTCCAGATATCCCACTTGCTGCAAAGGCCGCGAGTGCCACTGGTGGTGTAATATCTGCAACAATACCAAAGTAGAATACAAACATATGTGCAGCAAGTACTGGAATCGCTACTTCTAGTTCACCATTTAGTGCAATGATTGCCGGTAAAGCAATGGTTGATGTAATAATATAGTTTGCTGTTGTAGGTGAGCCCATCCCAATAATGATCGATGTAATCATTGTAAAGAACAAGGTTAACATCAATTGAATCTCTGGAGAGCCTGCAATGGAACCTGCAATACCAACAAGACCATTGCCTAATTTTAGGCCTAAACCTGTTTTGGTAACAACTCCAACAATAATCCCAGCACAGGCTGTAGCTGCAGCAACACCTAGCGCTGTCCGAGCACCTGATTCCAACGCTATAACAAACTTACTTGGTGTGATACGTGTATCTTTCCTAAACAAACTTACGATAATTGTTGATAGAATTCCATAAAGAGCAGCACGTTCTACACTCATACCGATGAACAAGAAATAAACAATCGCTAAAATTGGTAGAAGCAAATGGATTTTTTTAAGTACTGTTTTTTTACTTGGAATCTCCTCCTTAGGCAAACCAAGAAGACCCATACGTTTCGCTTCAAAATGTGTCATGATCCAAATACCGGAGAAGTATAGAATAGCTGGGATCGTTGCTGCTTTCGCGATATTCCAATAACTTTCTCCCGCAAACTCAATCATAAGAAATGCTGCAGCTCCCATAATTGGTGGCATAATTTGTCCCCCAGTGGATGCTGCCGCTTCTACTGCTCCTGCAAAATCTTTCTTATAGCCAAGCTTTTTCATCATTGGGATCGTATATGCTCCCGTCGTAACCGTATTTGCTACAGAGCTTCCAGAAATTGTCCCATTCAGTGCACTAGAAAATATCGCAACCTTTGCAGGTCCACCAATTCGACGACCAGCAATCGAAATCGCCAAGTCATTAAAGTAGTTTCCAACTCCTGTTTGAACGAGAAAAGCCCCAAATAATAGAAATAAGAAAATATACGTAGAAGATACTTGTAATGGGGTACCAAGAATACCTTCCGTCGTAAAAAACATCGATTGAATTAATTGCTGGAAACTTAACCCCCGGTGTGCAAGGATTCCTGGCATATATGGTCCAAAAATAGCATACACAAGGAATAATGCAGCAATAATTGTTATTGGTAGACCGACAGCTCTTCTAGCAGCTTCTAATACTAAGAGTACTGCAATCCCACCAATCAATACTTGTACACCATCAATTCCGCCAATTTGCTGCACTAATGATTGATAGAATACTGGCCAATAACCAGTGACAACAATGGATAATGATGCAAGAGTGTAATCATACCAAGGTATCGTCTGCTTTTTTGTTTTTCTTCGGGCAGGGAATAATAGAAAGATTAGTGTTAATGCAAAGCCTAAATGGACCGTTCGTTGAATATAAGCTGTATATTGCCCGAAGATTCCTGTATAAATTTGGAAGAGAGAAAAAGCAATTAACATAATAAAGATTACTTTAGCAATCAAGCCACCGACATTTCGAGTATTTGACTCAGCGTCATATTTCTGCATGAGTTCCTGTTGCTCTTCCAATGTTAGTTGTTTTGGTTCTTTGTTTTCACTCATGGATTTTCACTCCTCTCATATATTCCCATAATGTGATTTTTTCTACCTTCACTGTAAACCAATCACCAGGATCAAAATAATCATTAAACCAGACCATATGCTCCTGTCCTGTATTCGATTCCCATAAGAATCGATTTTCAGAAACGGTTTTCCCATTGCGAATTTTCATCGAATCAAAGTAATTATCCAAATCTTTTACATGATATTTCCCATCTTCATAGATAAACGTTTGACCTTCTCCTGCATTCGCAGGCATGCCAATACCAAATTCCTCATAGACAATTTCGTATTGCTTAATGTCCAGATTCTCTGTTACCGTGTATTTTTCTACAACATCTGTTAAATGAATGGAATGTGTAAAGACGATTTGGAATTTGTCGTCTATTTCAATTGGTTTGAATGCTGCCAGCTGTCTTGTGTTTTTCTCATAGAAAACTAAAGCTGTATCAACTGGGGCAAACAGGAAAATACCTAATAAACTTGCTATGATAAGAATAACAATTGTAATCCTTTTATTATGTAACATGATGTTCCACCTAGATTGTGTTTCCATTATGGTTTAGTTGTATAGTTGCTTTTCTATTTGCCAAAAATAGCCGACAGCCATTCCCATATAAAAGGGCGGACAGCCGGCTATAGTAGCCTATAAATGCAGCTTATTCTACGCTTACTCCTTGTTCCTCGTAGTACTTTTGCGCTCCTGGATGTACATCAATTCCAATCCCATCTAACGCAGTTTCCAGCTGAATAAATTGGGCCTTATCATGTGCCATACTATCTGCATTTTCATAAATAGCTTTTGTAATCTCATAAGCCGTATCTTCTGAAACGCTATCTACTACTGCAAGCATCGCTAAAACGGCAACCGTATTTACTTCCTCATCTAATCCATACGTTCCTGCTGGAATAGTGTCAGCTGCATAGTATGGATATTGCTCAACCATTTCATCAATTTTTTCCTGGTCAATCGGAACTATTGAAACATCTACCGTAGCGGATAGCCCTTCAACAGCACCTGTTGGAGTTCCAGCTGTAATAAAGGCAGCATCGATATTGCCATCTTGGATTCCTCCGGTAGATTCACCAAAGTCAAGGTTTTGTGGTCTAATATCATCCATTGTCATTCCATGAATTTCGAGTATTTGCTCCGCATTCACATACGTTCCTGATCCCGGCGCACCAACTGAAACAGACTTCCCTGCCAAATCCTCTACAGAGGTAATACCAGAGTTTCCAGTTGTAACAATTTGAATTGTTTCTGGATAAAGTGCTCCAATTGCAAGTACATTATCAACCGGATTTCCTTCAAAAGAATTTATACCATCAACGGCATTTGACATAACGTCTGTTTGCACAAACGCTAACTCAGCATCTCCCTCACTTAAAGCGATTACATTATCTGCCGAAGCATTCGATGAAACTGCATCCGTCTGAATACCTGTTGCCTCTGAAATATTAGTAGCCATTTCACCACCTAGCGGGTAATATGTACCACTTGTCCCCCCTGTTAGCATTTGAAGAAATTCGTCCTCACTACATGCTGCTAGAAATAGTGCCATTCCCATCAATAATACTGTCGATAAAAACAATTTCATCTTTCTCATAAAAGACACCCCTTTTGTTCTACTATTTCAATAAATTTATATTAACTGAACCATTATTAGATGTCAAACAATTCCAAAGGATTACTATATTTATTATTTAATCACAATTCATCATTTACAGCAAAATTATTTTATATTCACTCTATGATGAAAGTAATAGGTATTTTTAATCGTTAACCAGAAGCATATATAACATTATGATCGTTTCACCGAAAAAAACAGTCAAACACCAGATTTATCTGAGTACTTGGCTGTTTTTTGCTGTATATTATGTTACTTTCACTTCCGTATTACCGACGAACAAACCGATAATATCTTCCACACTTTCTTCTTTATGTAATGCCCCTACTCCTTGTCCAGCCCAAAGTGATTGTAAATCAGCAATAGCAAATTCCGCTCCGGCTGATCTTAGGTCTTTCGTTAGTTCATTTTGAATTGGAAAAGGTAAAATATCTAGCCCACTTGATTCTACTTCATCGATGAAGCCATTTTTTATTGCTCTTGCAGGTCTACCTGAGAACACTTTTGTTATCACGGTATCTTCATAATTTGCTTTCATTAATGCTCTACGATACGTTTTGTTCGTACCCGCTTCTTTAGCCAGTAAGAATCTTGTTCCCAATTGTACGCCGCTAGCCCCCATTATAAGTAGTGCATCAAGTTGCTTTTTCGTATAAATCCCTCCTGCCGCAACAACTGGTAAAGAGGTATTCTCTAAAATGGATTGCACCAGTGCAATTAAACCCATATCACTTCCATTTGGGTACTTTTCTATGTCAAACGTGCCACGATGACCACCAGCTTCAACACCTTGAGCTACAACAATATCATATCCCATATCCTCTAAAAGCTTTGCCTCGTCAATATTTGTTGCCATTCCAATAAGTATCGTATTATTTTCTTTTAACCGTTCAATTAATACAGAAGAAAGTACACCAAAGGCTGTACTAACAATGGGAACCTTCTCTTTTATAAGTATATAAACTTTCTCTTGTAAATAGTCATTTACTTTTACTAGATTTTCCTGCTGATCTAAGCCTATTTCATCCCTTTGCTTGTTTAAAAGTGCTTGCATCTCATCTACATCCGTTGAGAAGGCTTCCAGATTTGCAGCAAACAGATTTACCGCAAAGGGTTTGTCCGTTAATTGTTTTACACGTTGAATAGCTTCTTTTAATACGAGTGTGTTCATATAGCCAGCGCCAACCGTCCCAAGTGCGCCAGAATTCGACACTGCGGCTACAAGTTCCGGCGTCGTAATCCCGCCAGCCATACCAGCTTGAATGATAGGAATTGTAATTTTTAATTTTTCCAATACGCTTGCCATCCTTAACCTCTCCTTTTTTAAAAATTAACTTTGTAAAATGTCTTCACTATTAGAATACAAGACTTATGACTTACTAAAATTAAATTCACAATTGTCCAGATATGTGCTCCGTTCCTCTCTAGCATAGCATAGACAAATTAATTAGACGACTTAATTACAGAAAAATACCAATTTACATTCATTTATGTGAATCGTTGGTTCTCCAGTATTTTGCTTTTTTCGACAATAGTCCCACTTTTTAATCAAATTGTAAATTCAATTTTTCGTGTTATAATCAAGAAATGGTGGGTAAATATGCAATTTAGGTACATGTTCAAAAGGTGGATGAAAACGATAAGATGGCTTTAGTGTGCGGGTTTGCAAACGATGTATTGACTTCTGTGTTGTCCACAGGTCGTGTCGGTCATTGTCAAATCTCTCGTCTAGATGTACCATCTTCACCAGGCTTTTTGAACTACCTTTTTAATCTACTTATGAAAGGAAGTTAGTAATCTATGAGCCAGTCGACAGAACATATTGAAAACACTAGGACCGTGATAAAACCTCCTAACCCGCGATTCAAAAATTGGAAAATAGTATATCGAAAACTAAAAAAGAATAAATCAGCAATGGTTGGCGGTTTTCTCATTCTATTTCTTATAATTGTCGCAATAATCGGTCCATACTTTACGCCATATGCACCGAGTACACAAGATATTCTTAATAAACTCCAATCTCCGTCAGCGGATCATTGGTTGGGGACGGATAACTTCGGACGAGATATTTTTAGCCGAATTATTCACGGCACCCATCTTACCTTAATCGTCGGGTTTTTCTCTGTTCTACTTGGTGGTGCAGCAGGAGTTCTTATTGGAATTACCGCTGGTTATTATGGAGGAAGAATAGATAGTATCCTTATGAGATTAATGGACATACTACTTGCTTTCCCTAGTATTTTACTTGCACTTGCAATCGTAACCGTGCTTGGAGGAAGCCTGCAAAATGTTATTATCGCTGTTGCTATCTCATCAGTTCCTGTATTTGCTAGAATTGTTCGTGGTTCTACGTTATCTGTGAAGAAGCTCGAATACATTGATGCAATGCGAGCTCTAGGAGCTAGTGACGCTCGGATTATTTTTAAACACATTTTTCCAAATATTACTTCACCAATTATTGTACAAGCAACACTTAATATAGCTACTGCTATTTTATCTGCTAGTGGATTGTCTTTCCTAGGACTCGGAGCACAGCCACCACAACCTGAATGGGGTGCGATGCTAAGTGATGGGCGTAACTTCCTATATAATGCACCACATGTTGCTCTTTTCCCTGGGCTTGCCATTGTACTCGTAGTACTAGCATTCAATATGCTTGGTGATGGTTTAAGAGACGCATTCGATCCGAAGACAAAAGAGTAGAAAGAGGTGAAAGATCTTGTTTAAGTTTATTATCCGAAGAATCATTCAAACAATTCCTGTTTTAATCGGGGTTTCAATTCTAGTATTTAGTATGATGCACTTAGTACCAGGGGATCCTGCTCAAATTATGGCAGGTGAAAGTGCACCAAAGGAACAAGTTGAAAATATTAGAGAAAGATTGGGTCTAAATGATCCATTACCAGTTCAATATTTTAATTATGTAAAGGATGCTGTTCAGGGTGATCTTGGAAACTCCATGCGTAGTGGACGAGATGTAACAACTGAAATTGGCGCACGGTTTTGGGTTACATTAGAACTTGCGATTTACAGTACAGTTCTTGCCGTATTTGTGGGACTTATTGTAGGAGTCATATCAGCTACGAAACGATACTCTTTCGCTGATACATCGCTTATGATTATTGCACTTTTCGGGTTATCCATGCCTAACTTCTGGCTTGGACTTATGCTTATCCAATGGTTTGCCATCGGTATTGATCTCCCTAGCTGGGTTCCATTCATTAATGACACTAGTTGGTTTAAACCATCTGGTTGGGGGAGCTTCGCACAGGTCGTATTACCAGTTGTAACCCTGGGTACCGCTAGCGCAGCCATTATTGCAAGAATGACACGCTCAAGTATGCTCGATGTAATTGACCAAGACTATATCCGTACTGCAAGAGCAAAAGGTGTTAAAGAACGCGTTGTTATTTACCGACACGCACTAAAAAATGCATTAATACCTGTTGTTACGGTAGTTGGTCTTCAATTTGGAGGACTACTTGGAGGAGCTGTTCTTACAGAAAGTGTATTTGCTGTTAACGGTATGGGTAAATTAATTATTGATTCCATCCGAGCTCGTGACTTCCCAGTTGTCCAAGGGACCATTTTAGTTGTAGCTCTATTATTTATCTTCGTCAACTTAGCAGTTGATATTACGTATCGCTATTTAAATAAACGTATTGATTTAGACTGATCGTTTTAAATTTTAAACATATGTTCAAAAAGTACTATTTGAACATCCTTTACTAGATTGTCAGAAAGGAGTTTCTCAATATGACAAGTGCACCAAATTCCTATGAAAATATATTGGAACTAAATGATTTACAGACCTCCTTCTTTACAAAAGACTTAGAGGTTAAAGCAGTTGACGGTGTTTCTTTTGCAATTCCAAAAGGGAAAATTCTCGGCGTCGTTGGGGAGTCAGGATCAGGTAAAAGTATTACCTCCCTTTCCATTCTTCGCCTTCTTAAAGAGCCCGGAAAAATAGTTGGTGGTGAAATCAAGTTTAAAGGGGAAAACCTGCTTGATAAAAGTGAAGCTAACATGCGTAAAATACGCGGTAATGAAATATCAATGATATTCCAAGAGCCAATGACTTCGTTAAACCCTACGTTTACAGTTGGCCAACAAATTAGTGAAGCTTATAAAATCCATCAAGGGTTAAATAAAAAACAAGCAAAACAACGTTCCGTTGATATGCTGAAATTAGTTGGAATTCCTTCACCAGAAAAGCGTGTGAATCAATATCCACACGAGCTTTCAGGAGGAATGAGACAGCGTGTTATGATTGCAATGGCGCTCGCCTGTAATCCAGAATTACTCATCGCTGATGAACCAACAACAGCACTTGACGTAACAATCCAAGCACAAATCTTAGACTTAATTAAAGACTTACAAGAACGACTCGGTATGGGTGTGTTATTAATTACGCATGACCTTGGTGTCGTAGCGGAAACATGTGATTACGTTGCTGTTATGTATTGCGGAAAAGTTGTCGAGTATACCGATACGAAAACATTATTTAAGGATGCTAAGCATCCGTATACTGTTGGGTTAATGAAGTCTATTCCCCAACACGACCAGGATATTGAAGGTGATCTAGCTGTAATTAGAGGATCAGTTCCTAGCCCTGCAGAAATGCCTAAAGGGTGTCGCTTTGCACCACGCTGTCCATTTGCGACAGAATTATGTAGAGAAAAATTGCCTGACCTCGTTACAGATGAAGAAGGAAATCAAATTCGTTGCTGGATCTATTCAGATGAATGGGATGGCGATCCGGAGGTGAATGTTCATGCAGAAACAGAAAGAACTACTGAAAGTTACTGATTTAAAACAATATTTCCCGATTAAAGGTGGGATTTTAGGTCGTACCGTAAATCATGTAAAAGCTGTGGACGGTGTATCCTTTACAGTGTATGAAGGGGAAACATTAAGTATTGTAGGTGAATCTGGTTGTGGAAAATCCACAACAGGAAGAGCCATTTTACGTCTTGATGAACCAACATCCGGTGAAGTTGAATTCGATGGGAAAAATCTGCTTGCATACAATAAAAAAGAAATGAATAAAATTCGTAAAAACATGCAGATCATTTTCCAAGATCCATACGCGTCGATTAACCCACGCCACACAGTACGCCAAATTTTAACAGAAGCGATGGAAATTCAAAACTCCGTACCAAAAAATGAACGGAATGATCGTGTAATTGAATTAATGGAAACCGTTGGTCTTGGGCCACACCAAGCAGACAGACTTCCGCATGAATTCAGTGGTGGTCAACGTCAGCGTATCGGAATTGCCCGAGCTCTCTCTGTTGATCCACAGCTAATCATTGCCGATGAGGCTGTATCAGCGTTAGACGTTTCGATTCAAGCACAGGTTATTAATTTATTGAAAAAGCTACAACGTGAATTCAAATTAACGTATTTATTTATCTCCCATGATCTAGGTGTTGTACGTCATATTTCAGATCGAATTATCGTGATGTACCTAGGAAAAATCGTAGAAATTGCAGATAAAAAATCTTTGTTTGAAAACACAATGCATCCGTACACAACGGCATTGCTCTCTGCAATTCCAAGTACAGATGTAGAAAAGAAAAAAGAACGGATCATCTTAAAAGGTGATGTACCTTCGCCAATTGATCCACCAAAAGGCTGTAGATTCCATACCCGTTGTCCATTTGCAACCGATCTATGTCGAACAGAAACACCAGAGCTTCGTACAGCAGATGGAATGTTAGAGGGGCATATGGCAGCATGTCATTATATGGAGGACATTAAAGCCGGGAAGCACCAACCTACCACAGTTTAATCGTTATCAACAGAAGCGTTCATTATTAAAATGAGCGCTTCTTTTTGTTGATTACGCAACGGTATTGATAGTTTCTTTGATTATTATGTTGTCTCACAGCATTGAAATCTGATAGTTTCCTAAGCCAAAATAAAAAGGCCCTAAGGTATTTTACTTGTACCTTAGGGCCTTTGTCGAATCCTTCAAACACGGATACACTCCGAGAATGCAAAGCGTTTATTATTCTTGAATAGATACTTCTTGTAACTGCAGGATCCCAGTAGGTAGTTGTGTTAATCCTTGTACCTTATCACTAACACCTAATAGGAACTCCTGATGATGGATATAAAGCATTGGTGCAATATCAGTTAACATCGTCTGAATTTCGCTGTATAGCTCAAGACGAGCGTCAGGGTCTGCCTCTTGGCGAGCTTCTTCTAACAATGCATCTAACTCATCATCTTTTACGAATGTACGGTTTCCTGGTTCTCCAACATTGTCAGAGTGGAACAATGGATATAGTCCATAGTCTGCATCTCCTGTAACTGTTGACCAGCCAAGGATGAACATATCGTGTTCACCTTGGGCAGTCTGCTCAAGGTATGCACCCCACTCAAGAACTTCAATTTCTACTTCAATACCAAAATCAGCAAGTTGAGCTTGTAGGTTTGTTGCTGTATCCATACGCTCTGGGCTATCGTTTGTCCAAAGTGTTGTAGAGAATCCATCTTCATAACCAGCTTCAGCCAATAGTTCTCTAGCACGATCTGGATCATATTCTAGTCCAGGTGCATTTTCATCATATCCAAGTACACCTGGTGCTAAAGGTCCAACTGCTGGTGTACCATTACCATCATAAATACCTGTAATAATTTGCTCTTTATCAACAGCCAAGTTGATTGCTTGACGAACTAATGGATCGTCAAATGGCTCTTTTTCCATATTAAATCCGATATAAGATAAACTTACACTATCTTGTTTCGCTGGGTTTGCACCGTCCATTGCTTCAATTTGAGCAACATCGTTCGGGCTAATAGGATCAGAAATATGTGATGTGCCTGTTTCTAATTCAGCAACACGTGTTAAGCCTTCCCCAACAACTTTAAATGTTACAGAGTCAAGCAAAGCTTGCTCTCCCCAATAATCTTCGTTTTTAACAATTGTAATTTGTGTTCCTGGTTGCCATTCTTCAAATTTAAAGAAGCCGGTACCAATTGGTTTTTCGTTAATAACACTTCCTGGATCTTGTCCATTTTCCATTGCAGCGTAGTCTTCCTCAATGATATCTGCAGAAATGATTCCGCCACCATTATGCGCTAAGTGAGCTGGAAGTGGTGAAAATGGGTATTCTGTTGTAAAGCGAATTGTATAGTCATCTACTACTTCAATATCTGTAATCATTTCATAGAGAAACAGACGTGGTGATGCAACTTCTGGATCTAATATACGTTCAATGCTTGCTTTAACAGCTTCTGCATTAAAGTCCGTTCCATCATGGAATTTTACGCCTTCACGTAATTTAAATTCCCATGTTGTATCATCAATTGCTTCCCAGCTTTCTGCTAGGCTTGGTTGTACTTCCATATTTTGATCTTGCTTTGTTAATGATTCAAAGATATTTGCTTGAACGTTACTTGATGGAGTATCGTTTGAACCAGCTGGATCTAAAGAAACAGCATCTGATAGAGTTGCAATAATTAGATCTTGATCTCCAGCAGGTGTAGCATCTTCTGTACCTTCATCTGCTCCGTCATCACCAGCATCATTTTCATCTGGTTCGCTTGCACATGCTACTAAAACACTAAGTAACAGTCCAAAAACTAACAATAATAATGACTTTTTAGACAATTTCATGTTTTCTAACCCCCAATTTCTTTGTAATAGCTTTGTAAATAAATTTTAATAAAGCTATCTTCCAATATATTACCCTATAATTCTAAAATTTACAATGTTATATGATAATATTTCAATATAATTTGATTATTTTCATAGTCACTACGCTCTAGGTATATAATCATGTTATTAGACTGAACTTCCGTTATGTAAGCGATTTAATTGGGTCAAAAGTATAATCTTTTCTTAGGGTCAATTGTTATCTTTATAAATTCATAGAGGGAGTAGATGGACTACTATAGCCCTTGTCTTGTACTTTGTCTTCTTACAAATTAACCAGATTTCTTGACAATATTATGAAAATTCAATATGATATACTTTAAAAAGAATACTGTCTTAAACGATAGTTAGGTGGAAATAAGCAATGAATCTAAACCAATTAAAAACAGCTCTACTTTCTATTTCCCCTAGTAATCTCGACAAGATATCCATTGTTGTTCAAAGTTCAGAAGGGTCTATCGGAATTAATGCAAATACTCCAAGAAAGGCTGCAAGTATTGTTAAATTATTTATTCTTGCTGAGGTATTGCAACAAATTGAGGCTGGTAGCGTCCAAAAGGAACAACTTATTTCTATTCAACCAGAGGAAATGGTAGAAGGTGCTGGGGTCATCAACTATTTAACAAACCATGACACGTATAGTTACCAGAATTTAGTGGAGCTCATGATCATCGTTTCCGATAACACTGCTTCAAACATATTACTCGATACGATCGGTATCGAACGTCTGAATTATTCTATCAAAAAGCTCGGTTGTCAGCATACCACGATTAATCGTAAATTTATGGATCATCAAGCACAAGCAAACGGGGACGAAAATATGACTACCGCAACTGATGTCGCTTACTTACTTAAGCTTTTTTCAAATGAAAACGGTCCCTATAGCAGCAGTATTCGTAGGGAAGTACGAAGGATACTTAAAAATCAACAATTCAATCATAAATTATCAGCATTTCAAATGGATGATTGTAAGCTAAAGATTTACCATAAGACAGGTGAATTGCCCGGCGTAGAGCATGATGCAGCTATTATGGAATCAAATGGAAAGAAGTTAGAGGTTGCTGTATTAACGGAAGGATGGGAAAATAATGGCATAGCACATCATTTCATGGGAGAAGTCGGCAGGTATTTAATGAACTATGTAACAAATGGGTCATTATCTAAAAAACAGTAAGGGATCGGAGTGTACGGCATGAAAGTTAAAATTGCAGTTTTTGGAATTGAAGAAATGATAAAGCGTGTACATACACTAGCAAAGTATGATGAAAATATTGAAGTCCTTCCGTTTACATATACACATTCAAGTGAAACGCTCGAATTAATTGAAAGGGCTTTCATGTGTGATGTTTATTTATTTACGGAAGCAACGTCCTATTTATATGTCAGAGACAAAATAAAAAAGAAACGATTACCAGCAGTACAGGTTGCTTTTGATGAATACATGATACTCACCTCTTTTTATCGTTTAAGAAACGATTATAAACAAGAACTTGATCGTATTTCCATTGATATACTTAACGGACAGCATGTTGAGGCGGTTAGAAAAGAACTTAACTTTGATACGAAACAAATCTATCATTATAGCTATGGGGAGGATGAATCCCTTGATATTCAAAAAATCACTAGCTTCCACAGAAAGCTCTGGGATGAAGGTAAAATCGATTATATACTTACATCAAGTAAAGAAGTAGAGATACAATTAAAGAAAGCTGGTATTCCTGGCAGTTGCATGATTATTCCAGAGATAAATTTATTACATGCCATTCAATCTGCCAAATCACTTACCGAACTGAACCAACACAAGAGCGCCCTTCTTGTAGCAGGATATATCCGCATTAAAAACCAAGATCAACTTGGCGAGCAAGAATTGGAAGCACTCACCACTAAAATGCAACACATTTTAGATCGATTTGCTGAGCGAACCGATTCACTGCTCACGGATAAAAATGATTATCAATTTGTGATTGTTGGCACGGGAAAATTAATCGATCATTTACAAAATCATTATCGAGACTTTCCGCTTACGCGTGAATTTGAAGCGGAGTTAAATCTCCCGATCGACATCGGATTTGGTCTCGGTCTATCTGCAAGTGAAGCTGAAGCACATGCACATTTAGCCTTGGAAAAATGCAAAAATGAAAATCATAGCCTCTGTTATATTGTCAATGAAAGAAAGGATACAATTGGCCCGATTGGCATTCGCAGAGATATCGATACATCTCGACTATTCCATGCACTAATTCATAAAGCACGATTAAATAATGAGCTTTCCTATAATTTCATTGATTTTATAACGGATAGAAATAATGAACCGTTCTCTTCAAATGATATTGCCGCCTATTACAAAGTTACAAAGCGAAGTGCAGAGAGAACCGTCAATAAACTCCTCTCTGGTAACGTCATTAAAGTATCTGGAGAAGAACGTCCTTATTTAAAAGGAAGACCACGGAAACTATTTTCACTTAATAATTAACAAGTATAGCAGGGTTACAGCGCTAAACCCTGCTACTTCTTCTTTATTCACCTATTTTAAAGCCATTATTCTCTATTAAGCGTTGCATCGCCTCATCCAAATCTTCCTCTTCCACCTGAGCTTCAAGCAAATGTGTTACTTGCCCTTCACTTCCTTCTGCATCATGATTTCTCAAACCGATTGTGCCGATAGCTCCCCATGACTGTCCAATTGGGATAAGTGGTACATAACTAATTTTTTCATCCGTATCGGGAATCTGATCAACAATAATGTTGTTAACTCTAAGTACTTGGAGTGCAGATCGTGCCGATTCTGCATTATTCTCTGAGTCAAAATAAGCGAGAATTTTTCGTGACATAGACGTGTACATCCCTTCGAAGGTTTGTACGTATCGTTCCCTTATTTACAGAAAACAAACATATCTGTGAATAACTTACCTTTTTGAGAAAGCAAAGGCAGCTAGGGAAGTCCAATTACTTCCCTAGCTGCCGCAAATAAAAGGTAACAAGTAGCTCCTATAAACTTAGCAGCTCACGAATGTCATCTTCACTCAAGCTAGAAAGCATGGTTTCTCCAGGCTGAATAACTTGATCGATTAGTTCGCGTTTTTTCTGCTGTAATGCATAAATTTTTTCTTCAATCGTTCCTTCTGTTACGAGTCGAATAACTTGAACAACATTCTTTTGACCAAATCGATGTGCGCGTCCGGTCGCCTGATCTTCTACAGCAGGGTTCCACCATAGATCGTATAAAATAACTGTATCAGCCCCGGTCAAGTTCAAACCCGTTCCGCCAGCTTTTAGAGAAATAAGGAAAATACTATTCTCACCATTATTAAATCGATCGCTCATTTCAACACGCTCTTTTGCAGGGGTTTGCCCGTGAAGGTAAAAATAGCCGAACCCTTCCTGCTCCAAACGCCCCTTAATAATGTCATGCATGCTTGTAAACTGGGAAAAAATCAGCATGCGCTTTCCGCTTTCAATCGCTGTTTTAACGGTATCCATCAATTGTTCCAGCTTACCAGAATAGCCTTCATAATTCTCAATGAATAACGAAGGATGACAGCAGAGTTGGCGAAGACGTGTTAAACCAGCAAGAATCTTCATCCTATTTTGCTGGAAGCCACTTTCCTTCATGGATTGTGCTGCTTCCTGCTGTACCTGTCTTAAATAACCGACATATAAATCCTTTTGCTCTTTAGTCAGCTCAGAAACATGAACCGATTCAATTTTATCAGGCAGCTCTTTCAGCACATCCTTCTTCAGCCTTCTTAAAATAAACGGCCGTGTAAGCATCGCAATCTTTTCATTCGATAACTGTTTAAAGCTCCGCTGATTTGGCATCAGTCCTGGCAAAACAACTTGGAAAATAGCCCATAGTTCATCGATTGAATTTTCGATTGGTGTGCCACTTAATGCAAATCGACGTGCTGCCTTTATTTCACGGATGGCGCGTGATGTTTTCGTCGCATAATTTTTAATGTATTGCGCTTCATCCAAAAACATGGATTGAAATGAAAATTCACGATAAATTTCAATATCCTGTCTTAACGTTGCATAGGAAGTAATCCAAACATCCGTATCTGCTGAAGCTTCAATCAATTGATGACGTTCTTCAGGGGTTCCTGTAAGAACAACGACAGACATATGGGGAGTAAATTTCTCAAATTCATTCTTCCAGTTATAGACGACTGAGGAAGGAGCTACAATTAGATGTGTTCCAGCACCTTCTTGTTTCTCTGATGCGATATAGGCAATGCTTTGTAATGTTTTCCCAAGCCCCATATCATCCGCTAAAATACCACCAAGGTGATAGTTACTCAACGACTTAAACCATTGAAATCCAGTCATTTGATAGTTTCGCAACGACGCTTGCAGCTGTTCCGGCAGCTCGTATACCTGTTCTTCCGGAGACTTCAACTGATGTAACAATTGTCGAAAGGACGGATCGTAATTCTTTTTCGTATCGATAAGCTCATCTAACTGTGTTCCTCGATAAACTGGCATATGAACGTTGCCATTTAGCAAGTCTTCTTTATGAATTTGCATCTCGTCAAAAAAACGCTTGATAGAAGTGAATTCTTCTCCTTCTAGTGATAGCAGCTCTCCACTTCCTAAACGATAATAGCGTTTCTTTTCAATCACAGCATTTAAAATTTGATTGATTTCAGAATCATCAACACCATTAATGTCAAAGCCGATTTCTAACAGATTTGATGTACCTTCTAAACGAACACTCGTACTCGGCTGTGCTTCGTTTTCAATAATCATCCCGCGGATTTCCGATGTTAAGAACAGTTCAACCTCTTTATCCAATAATGGGAGGATATAATACAGAAAGTCATACAGCTCTTCCTCATCCGCTTCAATATAGAGTTCCTTCCCATTATAATGGAAATTTGCTTGTTCAATCAGCTGCATAATTTGCTGTTCTTTTTCCACGTCACGGATAATGATAAGCTCATTATCCTTTCGACCATTAAATGGATCAATCAATTGCTCACCATAATGGTATTCCAACCTACCAATAATCCAATCTGCTTTTACTTCTAAATACAATTTTGCTCGTAAAGGCACTTGAATAATTTCTGCTGTAATCGTCTCCGATACCTCTACCCCACCAATCTTTTTTAGCGATGGAAGTACTTCTGATAAAAAGACGTCAGCTTGTGCTTTAGGTATCGGTAATTGTAAATCATGCATCCCGAATTTCGTAACTTCTTCAAGAACCTGTACCTGCTCTTTTGTTGGGTAGTAAAACATACCTTCATGGAATAGCATGTCATAATACGGAAAATACGTCGCTTCTTCTGCATCTGCCATCTTCATTAGCAGATCGTTTTGATCGTTTTTCGTCAGTGAAAAGCGAAACGGTAACACATCCCTTTCCACCCCAATATGCTGAAAGCTTTTCTGTTGTGATTCTACTGTAAAATCCCGTTCTGCAAGCTTTTCAAGCAGCTCTTTCGCTGCAAGCGGTGGAATCGTAATATAACGCTTATCTCCGCTATTTCCTTCATAATGAAATCTGCTATAGCCTTGATACATTTCCTCATTTCGTTTAATAGCAAAGAGCATTTCAAATAACTCCAAATCCTTTTGCAGAAAATAATGCGTATCTGGATGGAAGATAAATTTTTTCGTAAAATAGTATTCGTTCCCTTGTAATATGTTACCGAGAAATTGGTATGCATCCTTTACAACATAGCAATGTTTTTCACCTGTTCGTATCTCTATTTGTAACTGATGGTCAAATCCCCAGTTGCAGTAATATTCTACGTGCATCGGATGCTTATTTGGCAATATCTCTGGCTGCACATTTTGCTGCGGAAGCGTACGTAATGCCTGTATAAACTTATTTGTCAGCTGATAGTTTGGTTTGGACGGCGCATTCGGAACAGCTTGCTCCTTATTCGCTATTTGCATTAACGTAGCTGCAATATGTTTACACGTGCCAAAGGTTTCAAAAGCAGGACAATCGCAATACGTATCAATCGATCCGTTTGTATAATCCTTCATATTGATCTCAACAAAGTAATCCTCCGAACCATGGACCGTAGCCGTCCACACTTGGTAATTGATATCATATAAAAGATCGCTCACTTTATTTTGTTTATAATAATCCTTTCCGCGCTTATAGGTAGTCGGCGGGAACAGTTTTTGGATATTAATATCGCTTATTTTTTTCAAAATATGTGTAACCTACCTTCTATAGGATGTTCAAAAATCCGGTATAAATGAAACATCGAATTTCTTTAGATTTATTGTAAACGAGGGAGCTGCGATTGTGAAATTATTCCAATCAATATTAGCAAAATTGTCACTCTCAAGCCTTTAAGTGGACGCATTCGTTGCACTTATACAGATAGGCAAATGTATAAACTTGCCTATCTGCCAAGCGTAGCCGATTCTTTGCTAAATCATACTATATGGTACGTTTCTTAGGCACGTCTTTTCGCTTTGATGTATAAGTAAATGTATAACAGCATGGATAGCAACACCGATCCAGCTGAAGCAATGTAAATGGATCCATAGCCTAGGAAATAGGCAAGCTGACCAAAGGCAATGGCTCCAATTCCGATTCCTAAATCAAAAAAGGAGTAGAAGGTTGCATTCGCCATTCCTTTTCGGTGATTAGGGGCCTTTTCAACCGACCAAGCTTGTAATGCAGGCTGCACACTACCAAACCCAAGACCGTATAACCCAGCACCAATCAGTAAAGTGGTCGTATTTGGGAGCCATGCTAACAAGAGCATCGCAATAAAAATAAGGACTGTTCCTGGTAAAAATACATACAGATGCCCTTTTCGATCATAAATCTGCCCAGAAAACGTTCGAGATATCATTAAAAAGATAGCATAGACGAGAAAATAGAGTTGTATTCCTTCCACATTTTGTTCAATCGCATAAATCGGAAGGAATGTTGCAATCCCACCAAATGTAGCAGTGATAAAAAATAATAATAGCGATGGCTGTAATGCTGTTTTTTCAAAAATATCAAACGCAACCGTAGCGGTTTTATGCTCCGATTGATCGACTTTTTTATAATGAATGCGAGAAGCAATAATGAATGCGATGAGTCCAAGTGCAGCACATATTAGAAAAAGCTCTGAAAAGGAAATAATTCCAACTAACGTTAAACCGAGTGCGGGACCGAATGCAAGTGCCAGGTTACCGGATAATCCAAAATAACCCATTCCCTCTCCTCGACGATCAGGCGGGATTATATCGGTCGCAATCGTTCCACCAGCTGTTGTCGATAATCCCCAGCCAATTCCTTGTACGATTCGGATGACAAATAAGAGCACAATACTCGCAATAAAAGCATAGGCACCAATAGAGAGAACGAAGATTGCTAAACCTAGCATGTAAACAAACCCTCTCCCTTTTGACTCTAAGGCATGACCTGCATATGGACGAAAAATCAATGCAGAAAATGTAAAAATCCCTACAACCATTCCGACTAATTGGTCACTGCCACCTAACTCCTTTACAAACAATGGGAGCGTTGGAAGTGTCATCTGAAAGCCTAAAAAGACAAAAAAGTTTGCTATACAAATAAACACAAAATCACGTGTCCATATCCTCTCACGAGTTTCGGCTGAATTCACCTTAAGTTTCGGACGCATAAACGCCTTCCTTTCTTCCTTGCTAACATTCTATTATACATGAGTTCATGCAGAATTAATATGCAAACAATTCGAGTTACGAAGTTTTTTCAAGATGAATAAAGAAAGGTACATATACGTTCCCATATATGTACCTTCCCTATCTGCTTTCAATATTCAGTTCTATATCAACTAAATTAGGGCCATTTAGGAGATTAATTTTAGTCCAATCGCCGCACCCAAAACCATTGCTATAAATAATATCCGTCTCCAGTTTTTCGACTCCCCATATAAAATCATGCCAAGTATTGCTCCACCAGAAGCACCAATCCCAGTCCATACGGCATAAGCTGTACCCATCGGCAATGTTTCCATTGCATAAGCAAGGAATATAAAACTTGCTCCAAAACCACCAATTAATAGGACAAACGCTTGCCAGCTTCGGTCTTTATGCAACTTATTAATCATGGCAACGCCAAACATTTCAAATAATCCTGCTAAAACTAAAGAACCCCATGCCATTAGGATACCTCTCCTTCCTGAACCTTTTCATCCGTGACTAATTTCAACCCAATAACACCTGCTAGTAATAATAAAATTAGAAGCATTTTACTCCATTTAAAGGCTTCTCCAAAGAATAGAATTTCAGAAAAAACGGTACCAGCTGTCCCTAACCCCACAAACACGGCATAAACCGTTCCAACGGGTAGCTTTCGTCCAGCCATTATCATTAAATAAAAACTAATAAAAATTGCAATAACCGTCCCTGTCCACGTCCAAAAATCATAAGCGTGCTTTAATCCAATTACCCAAAACACTTCAAAGAAAGCAGCAATAAACACTTTTACCCAGTTTGCATTCATTTGAAACGGCACCTCCAAGTTTATTTTCACCAATAAAATAGGCATTTATCAAAATTGCATCACTCGTAGAAAACATGTTCGTTATCTGCCAAAAAAAGAAAAAAGCCTCAGAGACAACCGTTAAACAGTTTCTCCCAGGCTTTTATCCTTCCGTGACACAGTAGATACTGTGAGTTTTCTCTCGGACCAGACCAACAGGTTGTTGCGGAACCCTAGAAAACATTCAGTATATGCAATTACCTTAGATTATACACAAATTCGCAGTAAATTCAAGATTTTTTTATTCACCAATTACACCGCATGCAATACGATCGCCCGCATCTCCAGCAGGTTGTGACGTGTAATCATCTGCTTCAGAGTGAATGACCAATGCTGTTCCTTCCTCGGTATACAATGTATTTTCACCTTCTTTATCCAATGTAAGCATATCAGCCGTTACTTCCGCTGTTACTGTTCCATCTTCAGCCACTTCAATATTTTCTAAATCACCTGCATGTGGACCATCTGAATGATCAAATCCATGCTCATCGTTTGTCGGATTATAGTGGGAACCTGCAGATTCGAAATCTGGAGGATCACATTGTCCAACCTCATGAATATGGAAGCCTTTTGTTCCAGGTGGTAAGTTTTCCCCTTCTAATTTGATGTCTACTCCCGAATCCGCAGGCGTTAGCGTTGCTGTTCCAACTACTTCTCCTTCTGGATTTTGTAAGGAGACTAAGACTTCTTCTTCTGCTGTTGCATTAGGGTCTTCTACCCCCTCTTCATTGTTCGTGTCGTCCTCAATCGGTGCACCATTTTCGTTTCCTGTATCTGTTTCATTCTCTGCATTTCCACATGCCGTTAATACCGTAGCAAAGATTAATGCGAAAACAATCATCACCCAACGCTTCATTATGTCATCTCCTTTTTAAGGTTATATTACTAATGTTTCACAATCTAGCAGGTAGTTAAACATATCTGTGCAAGAATCCTATATTTGTACTAGCTAAGTTAGATAAAAAAATCGAAAGTCCTATGCGAGAAAAATGTTAATAAAAAAAGAACCTTACAGAGGACTACATCCCCTGCAAGGATCTTTTCAATTCGTTAAGATGCAACGGCAACTTCTTTTTCTACTTTATGCTTTTTGTTTTGGATTGTTTGTTTCACGAATGGAAGAACCCATCTGTCTAAACCATATCTACCTGCATTATATCCAGCAGCTAGAAGGAATACAGTGATTACTACCATCTGTGCATTGGTGCTTACTGTTCCACTGAAAAGGAAAGCAAAGTTCATTGTAATACCCATTAATGCTGCAAAGTTTGTAAAGATTCCTAGGATAAGTGCGATACCTACTAATAACTCTCCCCACATAACTGCGTACGTAAACAATTCAGCCTGTGGCAATGCGACAGCTTCAAGAAATGTTCCCCACCATGCTTGAACAGTTGCTCCTTCACCAGTAGAGTTTGCAATTGCTCCTTGAATAAATCCACTTGCATCAAATTGTCCGCCTGTAATTTTTCCATAACCTGCTGTCATCCATTGATAACCAATATAAATTCTTAAGAAAGTCCAAATACCTGCTGCTACCCTACTGTTACGAATAAAATTCATAATCATTCCATCCATCTCCTTTTATATTCTTAATTTAATTTGTTTATTTGTTCATCATTTCACAATATATTGTAAAGGTGTTTCCTTACTACACTTATATCATAACAGAAATTTTCAAGATGAAAACAAGTTTGTGAATGTGTTCACAATTCGGAAACAAAGTTGTGACTAAAGTGTGAACGAGGTTGGTTTCTATAGCTATTCAGAATGAAAAAGAATCCGGATATCCCCATACTAATGCTTTAGCCAGGCTATTTCCACCTTCTCTTTTAACTAGAATTATTATTGACAGAAATGTTTCTAGGTCATATACTGTTCATATAGATATACACAGTATAACAGTTAAGGAGGTATTTGTTATGAAAGAATGGAAACAAGCTTTCTGGTTAGCTGGGACGGAATGGAGGAACTTTTCAAAGCACGCTGTCTTTACCTATACACTTTGTTTGCTATATATCGTAATCGTATTTGGATTCCTCCCTATCTTTGAAGGGGGTACAACAATTGTAGGGGATATTTTGTTCATCGTTATCTTTCTTCTTTTCCCGGCTTGGATAAAACCGAAAGAATCCCATGTACAGAAAATTAGCGGAGAGATCTGGGCATCTCCTTCCTTTATTATGCTTCAACAGCTACCAATCAGAAAAAATGTCATTGTGAAAAGTCGATTTATCTTTCACTCTTTTTATTCTTTTCCGTTTCAGCTTACCTTATTACTATGCTTGTACATACTGACACCGGAAGTCCGAAACATGGGGTTTAGTGCTTATCTTACTTTCGTTATTATATGGCTAGCAATTAGTATATATATCGGATTTTCCCTGCCTGCAAGTGATGCAGGAGATATTATCAATTGGAAAACATTATTAGGTTCTAGTCTCTTTTTAGTACTTTTAGGAACAGCGACCTTAACTCTCTTCCATGCTGTGTTAGATGTTGGTTTTGTGGAATGGACGATGCTGATTGCACAAGAGTATCCGCTCCTATCAGTTCTTGTATCCATCTTCCTCACTGGATTTGGTTTCTTTTATTGGCCACGTTCATTGAAAAAAACGATGGAAAAGCTTGATTATCTTTAAGCTAATGTTTTTAGAAAGGGGTGTGTGCTTTGCAGCTGCCAATTCATCTTTCCAAAGAATCCCGTGAACCTATATACCATCAGATTGAACATCAGTTAAAGGCATTAATCGCTAGCGGGCATATTCAAGCAGGTACAGCACTTCCATCTATTCGTGGGCTTGCAAAGGATCTGGAAATAAGTGTGATTACTATTCGACGTGCCTATCAAAATTTAGAATATCAAGGATTTATTGAAACGAAGCAAGGAAAAGGAACTTTTGTATGTGACATTGAGGATGCCTTGAAACAGCAAGTCAAGATCAACTCTGTCTATGAAACAATTGAAAGATCTATAGAAACAGCAATGAGTTATAACTATACGATTGAGCAGATTGAAGAAATCTTTCATAACATTCTTATGAACTATAAGAAAGGAGAGTAAACGTTGCAACCTTTTGTAGAGATAACCCAGGTAAAAAAGAAAATAGATAATTTTCATCTTGGACCAATCGATTTAACAATTGAACCCGGAACAATTACATCACTTGTTGGCAATAATGGCTCTGGGAAAAGTACATTAATGAAATTGATGATGAATCTAGCAAACTCTGACAGTGGCATTATTAAATTATTTAACCAAAATGTTTCTGGTGATGAAGAGCACTGGAAATCATTTGTTGCCTACCAGTCACAAAAAATGATCGGATGGGACGCTTTTACTGGCGAGAAATTAAAAGACTTTATTGCTCCACTTTACGAGCAGTGGGATGAACAACTTTTCCAGCGCCTTGTTGAACTCTTTGCTATTCCTTTGGATCAACGTTTCTCTAAGCTTTCTCAAGGTTCACAGCAAAAGCTCACGCTTGCACTGACCATCCCGAGAAATACAGCTTTATTACTTTTAGATGAACCGACAGCATACCTTGATATTCCAGCGAAGAATCATCTTATGGACATTCTAGTAGAATGGATGGACCAAGGTGAACGTTCCATTGTTATAGCAAGTCATCAAATTGAAGATATAAAGAAACTTTCTGACTATCTATTCGTATTACGTAATGGGGAGATGGTAGGGAACTTTGAAAAAGAAGCATTGACAGAACGCTACAAACGTTATTGGTTACGCAACGAACTAACTGAATCATCTATTCCTGGTGAAGTTTTTCGGGACCGTGTTCAAGTGGTATCCAATCATCCAGAAGCAACGGAACACTATTTACGAGAAAATGGTTTACAATGGGCGAACCAATCTTCACTTGATTTGGAAGAGATTATTACGTTCCTACTGTCACCCACTAGATAAAAGGAGGTGTAGTCTATGACTTTAGCTATTATCCAAGTATTTGTCATACAGGTTATCCTACCCGCCGCTTTTATTTTATCTTTATGGAAAACAAAATACCTAAACCGTCTTGATTGGATTATCCAGTTACTATTTACAGTTGTTTTTATTACGTGGGCATTTCTTTCAGGGCGATGGGATTGGGTAGGAATATATCTAAAGTTTGTATGGGTGCTTTTGTTAATTCCTGCTATTTACCTGTCTTGGAAAAACACTAAATCACTTCCGTTTCGTACGAAGCTAAACAGGAGTCAAAAATTTTCAAGAGGATTTAATATCGTATTATTACTTATTTTTGGTCTATATACGACTTCTGTTGTGAGTGGTTATTCTACAGAGGATGAAGCCATTGATCTTGCTTTTCCATTAAAGGACGGGTCTTATTATATTGCACATGGTGGTAGCGCGACACAGATAAACTACCACAATGCCTATGAGCCCCAACAGTATGCGCTTGATATTGTGAAGTTAAATCCCTTTGGTACACGAGCAAATGGTATATACCCGAAGAAACTCGATAACTATGAAATTTACGGGGATGTACTTTACAGTGCATGCAGTGGAAGCGTAGTAGAAACGAGAAATAACTCACCTGATTTAATACCACCAGAATCAAACCCTAATCAACCAGAAGGAAATTATGTCGCCATTGCATGTGATGGGACTGGTGCTATATTGTATATCGCCCATCTACTTGAAGGCAGTATCACAGTGGAGGCAGGTGAACAACTTACAGTAGGTGATCCAATCGGGAAAATTGGTAATTCCGGCAATACTTCCGAGCCGCATCTTCACATCCATGCTGAAAAAGATGGAATAGGTATTCCAATTAGATTTGATGGTGAATTTTTAGTTCGAAATGATGTAGTAAAAAAAGAAAGGGTGAAACCATAGCAATGGAAACAATGTTATCGGTAAAGAACTTAGGAAAGTCGTTTAAAGACAAGCAAATTATTAAAGACATTAGCTTCGATGTTCGTAAAGGTGAAATTATGGCAATTCTTGGGCCAAACGGGGCTGGGAAGTCAACAACGATCCGCAATATTATGGGGATTATGTATCCAGATACTGGCTCGATTGAATTTCAGAATAGCAATGGGAAAGATATTCCCCGCAATAAAATTGGCTATTTACCAGAGGAACGCGGGCTCTATAAAAATGTCAACGTGATGGATATTCTGCTCTATTTAGCCGAGCTGAAAGACTACCCGTTAGACAAGGCAAAAGAACGTGCACTGAACTATTTGAAAAAGTTTGACCTAGAAGGTAAGGATAAGGTTTCTGTTGAAGAGCTTTCCAAAGGGATGGGACAAAAGGTGCAATTTATCGCATCTGTTATTCATGAGCCAGAGCTGCTCATATTGGATGAACCATTTTCCGGACTCGATCCTGTCAGTCAAGAGTTGTTCAAGCAAGAAATTCGCAGTCTAGCGGAAAAAGGAACTGCCATTTTACTATCGTCCCATCAAATGAACCTCGTTGAAGAAATGGCCGATCGTCTCTTTATGATCCACCGAGGACAAAAGGTAATTTACGGAACGATGGATGACGTGAAAACCCAGTATGCCAATTTTAAATGTGCGATTCATGGAAAAAATGCTTACGATGACTTGGTTCGTATTCCTGGTGTGCAGCGTGTTGAGCAAGAGGATGACAAATCAATTCTCTATTTAGCAAGTGACATCCACCCGGCCAGCTGGCTGAAGCAATTACCAGAACAGCTTGTCGTACAAGAATTAACGATTGACCGAATATCGCTTCATGAAATATTTATTGATATCGCAACAGATAAAAATCTATTACAGGAAGCAGGTGAACTTCATGCGTAATACAATGAAAGTCGCGAAATGGGAAATTAAACGAAATATGAAAAATAAGACCTTTCTAATCGGACTATTTTTAACACCTATCTTAATTCTTGCCTTCGGATTTATCGGCAGCCTATTTGGCGGATCAGATGATGCAGAACATAGCCCTACAACGGTACATGTTAATGACCAGACAGGCATTTATCCTGCATTAGAAGAAACGATTAATCAAAGTGACTTGGATTGGGAAATGGAGCTAACAGATATTGAGGAAACAGCTGTCGAACCTATATTAGAAACGAGCGATAACACGGCAATCCTTTTTATTAATGACCAAGCACTAGAGACTGGTATTGTTCCTGTTTATACAAGTAATGAAATTGACCAGTTCTTTATCAATCAAGTGCAAGTACTAACAACACCACTGCAAGCATTAAAAATTGAACAGTTTGGTTTAACAGAAGAAGAAACAGCAAGTCTGCTGCAAGGAATCACCTTTGAAGAAATAACAATGGAAGATGCAGCCGCAAGCGAAGAGACTGCAGAAGAAGCGGAAGCTGGTCTTGGCGCTGATCCGATGGAACGTATTGTACCTGGTATATTTGCTGGAATTATTATGTTTTCTGTTATTATGACGGGTATGGCAACTTTCCAAAGTGCATCACAGGAGAAGAAGGATAAAATTGCTGAAATCATTCTATCTTCCCTAACGCCATCTGATCTAATGCAAGGGAAAATTGTTGGCTATTTTGTTTTAGGAATCATTCAAGTCGTCGTTTTCTTCGTCGTTCTATTGCCATTTGCAGTTTGGAAATTAGATATTCCAATTATGGAATACTTACTCGTTCCGGAAACCCTTCTACTTGTTTTCATTGCGATTCTAAGCTATCTGATGTTTGCATCCATCTTTGTTGGAATCGGTGCAACGATGTCTGATATTACAACTGCCGGGAACTTCCAAGGGTTTGTGATGATGCTGCCATTTGCGCCACTTGTTATTATGGGACCTGTTTTTAAAGATCCAAGTGGTATCGTTGCACAAGTTGGCACGTACATTCCGTTTACAGCACCAGGCGTGCTCATTATGCGTCTATCTACACTTGAACAGTGGCCATGGATTGAGATTATTATCTCCCTCATTGTCATTATGGCAAGTGTCTGGATCTTTATGAAGCTTGCTGGAAAAATCTTTAAAGTAGGTATTTTAATGTATGGGAAAAATGCTACTCCAGGTGAGATTTTGAAATGGCTTCGTGCTTAAATCTATGGGAGGTAGCCATCAAGGTGGCTGCCTCTTCCAATACTTCCCGATCAACATCCAACGCCAAAACATTCCACCCATGTTATACTAGTAAAACAGATATAACGTATCAATAAAGGAGTGCGAGTAAGAATTGCAAGAAGTACAATCAAACAAAAAAATCGGTATACCATTAGTCGTATCGATTATAGCTATATCCTTTTCTGCCATTTTCGTAAAATGGTCTGATGCACCTGCTACGATTTCAAGTATGTATCGTATGTGGTTTGCATCTATTTTATTGCTTCCATTTGTATGGAAAAGGAGAAAAGAATTTCTGCTTATTTCTAAACGGGATTTTTATTTATTACTATTTTCCGGGCTGTTTCTAGCATTACATTTTGCCCTTTGGTTTGGATCGTTACAGCTTACCACAGTAGCAAGCTCAACCATTATCCTTACCCTACAGCCGATTGTCGCTTTGATTGGTGGATTCTTTATTTACAAAGAACGAACAACCATCTCTGCATTATTAACCGTAGGGATTGCTGTGATTGGTGCAGTCATGGTTGGCTGGGGTGATTTCGGCTTAAGCAGGGAAGCTGTACTTGGAGATATACTGTCATTCTTAAGTGTCATTGCGGTGGTTGGTTATCTACTAATCGGACAAAACGTAGTAAGAAAGGTTTCGCATTGGATTTATAGTTTCTGTGTTTTCCTGTTTGCATCGATTACACTGACAATCTATAATCTTATTGCAGGAATTTCGCTTAGTGGATATGAATCACGTGAATGGGGAATCTTTCTATTGTTAGCTGTTGTTCCTACCATTTCACATGTTATCAACAATTGGCTGCTAAATTTTGTTAATACAACAACCATTTCCATGAGTATTCTAGGTGAGCCTGTTGGAGCCACTGCATTAGCTGTCTTACTATTAGGTGAGCGTATAAGTGGCATGCAAATTGCAGGAGGAGCAGTTGTTCTAATCGGTGTATTTTTCTTTTTAGTCCAACAGAAAAAACGTATTCCAGTATAAGAAGCTATCGATTCTGTATAATTCAGAAATATGTCGTTCCTTTTCAACATATTCTATATTATAATAGACTTAACGTATTGTAGAGGTTTTTTATGAGTTAAGGGGGGCATTATTCATGTTAATCGCGGTAATCGCTTTTTGTATAAGTCTTTCCGTAAGTCTTGTGATTGCAAGTGAGGTTTGGGACTAATTTTCGAACTTGTGCTAGTAATGTACTTTTAATTTTATATTTCTTATGACAAGCGGGCTTCCTTTCATGTGAGCCTGCTTTTCCTTTATGTTATAAGTGAAAATGCTTCAGAGAAACTAACATCTTATTGGAAGTTGACTCATATACTATAAATGAGGTTTACATTAGAAAACGTGGCATTCCGCTAATGAGATTCTTAGAAACCCTTATACTCTGGAGCACAAGATTTTTGGTGGGTGTCTTAGTTGCACTTATGCAGGTAGCTCTTACCTTCAAGGAGGATGTATGATGGAGATAATCGTCTTTCACGGTTCAACCCGTGTTCATGGAAATACAGAATTTTTAGCGTATCAAGCTGTCCCAAAGGAGAAAGGCACCCATATTTATCTACGTGATTATACTGTCAATCCAATTGTCGATCAACGCCATGATGCTAAGGGGTTCGACCCACTTAAAGATGATCATCATTGGCTCATTGATCAGATGCTCGCTCATGATCGTATCGTATTCGCTACTCCAATTTATTGGTATAGTATGTCCGGGTTGATGAAAACGTTTATTGATCGCTGGTCGCAAATATTAAGAGATCCAGCATATACACATTTCCGTGAAGCGTTAGCAAAGAAAAAAGTATACCTGATTGCGGTTGGTGGAGATACCCCAACAGTTAAAGGGCTCCCACTTGTCCAGCAATTTAATTATATTTGTCAGTTTTATGGGATGTCGTTTGAAGGCTATGTAATTGGAAAAGCGAGCAAGCCCGGAGAAATCATCCAAGATAAACCTGCATTAAAAGCTGCATCTTTACTTATAAAAGAGGAAACACGTTGACGAAAAGTCAGCGTGTTTTTTTCTTTAGAAGCACGTTTATTTTTTAGTACTTATGGACAGGCTAATTATTAATTCTACGTACCTAACATTCTATTAAAAACTAGGTATTTTATCTCTCTTCAAATGAAATCTAGTAATAAATAGGATCGAATTCTAGTTATTTGGCATGGTTTTTGCTGAAAAATGTTTAAATTTCTCTTGTTAAGGAAAGTATTAACTATTATTATTAATCTATGGAAAATTATTTTCGACAAAAGGAGGAACAAATGAAGTATTTACGATATCTATTCATCGGCATTGGTTTTCTGTTATTGGGATCATTTCTTGTTCCCAGTTTAACACATGCCAATGAAGGTCAATCCTACGAGGTTTATTCTTCGGTATTAAATGTTCGGAGTGAACCTGCTTCTGATGGTGAAATCATTGGCGTGTTAAGTAAAGGGAATAAAGTAATGGCATTTCAAGAGAAACACGGTTGGGTACAAACCTATTACGGTGGAAATGTAGCTTGGGTTGCGAAGCACCACCTAATTCCAATTGCTAATACTAGCCAAAGCAGTTCAACTAATACACAATCTGTAACAACGACGGATTCGATCACAGTAACAGCAAATAGTGTTCGTTTACGTTCAGGTCCTGGTACGAATTACAACGTTATAGGATCGTCATCAGCAGGAGATACATACAACATAGTAGAAACAAACAGCGATTGGCATCAAATTAAATTATCAAATGGTCAGGCAGGATGGATTGCTGCATGGTTAACGAACACTTCGTCAAATAGCGAGCAGACATCCGAACCGAACAATACAAGCAATAATACGAATACTACTAACACGCCTAAAGTGAAATCAGGATCATTAGAAGGCTATAATATTGTACTGGATCCTGGACATGGTGGAAAAGATTCTGGAGCAATTGCACTTAATGGAGTCTATGAAAAAGATCTTGTTTCCGACACAGCTGTTAAAGTAGCAGATCAACTGCGAAATGCTGGGGCAACTGTTATTGTTACTCGTAATGGTGATTACTTCGTTTCACTCGATAAACGTGCAGATATTAGTAACTCCTATCAAACAGATGCGTTTGTCAGCCTACATTATGATTCCTATCCTGCAATTGGGGTCAGTGGGGTAACTACTTATTTTGGCAATGGCTCTGATCGAGGCTTGGCACAAAATATTCAATCGTCACTAGCTTCTACCGTAAGCTTAGATAATCGCGGTATCATGCAACGTAATTTCAGTGTGCTTCGTGGTACAACAGCTCCATCTGTTTTAATTGAGCTTGGATTCATTTCCAACCCAAATGATTTAGCTACTGTTCAAACTGCAGCATACCAAAATCAAGTTGCAACAGCGATTACAGATGGATTAGTAGATTATTTCCATAGATAATATACCAGTTCAATATATTTCCAACACGCACGGGAGCTGTCCTATTATTAGGACAGCTCCTTTATGTAATAGCTATATATCATCATTCCATATACGTGATAAATGCCGTACAGATTATTCGCCACACTTTGGTTTTGGCTCTTTTTCATTTGATGGAGGAACGCCCTCTTCAGTTGCCATCTCAATTGGATCTGATTGTACCCAGCCCTCTTGAGCAAAGAAGAGTAGCAATGCTAAGGAAAGCAATATTATTACCTTCTTCAACATTACCACCACCTTCCTTTGTAAACACCACTAAGTACACTATTTGCATAATTATAATAGCTGGCAGCTAATTTATATTTTCGATTATCAAAATAGTAATCTGCTAAAATCTTTAAATACTTATATTTCTCATATGATAATTGTATTTCATCCAGGAAAGGCAGTACTTTCTTTGTGAGCAAATTCACGAATTCCTTATCTTCAATTCCATGAATCAAGTGCCAGTAAACTTTAAATTCATAAACATAAATGGAATCTAAGGGGGTTAAGCTCTCCGATAGATCGAGCCCTTTTTGCAACCACTTTTCAGCATTTACGCGGTCCCCTTTTTGGTAGTATTCCTTCATCAAGCTTGATACAGGAACAATTTGGTCGCTTATTGGTTCACTAGCATGTAGTTCATAGCTCTTCAAATAGTATTCAATTGCTTCTTCCGATTTGTTTAAGAGAGAGTACACCTTTCCTAAGTTTTGATTACATAGCGCGAATAACAAATCCTCATGGGCAAGCTCAGCAATCGTAGCTGCTAATTGATAGCTTTCCTTCGCCTTATCCAGTTCAGATGTCCTGCGATAGGAAATACCTAAAAGTATATGACATTCCGCACACCTTTTTAGGTTATACACCTTCTGGTAATAATCTAACGCTCTAGTAGCATACGAAAATGTATGGTGTGTCTGCCGCAGTTTACTAGCCGATAATGCAATTAAGAAATATAAATCATTTTCTTCATCCTTCAATGAATAGATTGGATATCTTAAATAATCTTCTGTACGCTGATAAAATGATAATGCTTTTTTAAAGGATAACAACGAAAAATGGTAATCCCCCATAAATTTATACCAATAATAGGTTTCTGCTTCTGTGAAGCTATGCGATATACTGTGTAAATATTTATACTGTTTTTCCTTTTTAGCTTTATCGTTCATAAGTATGTAATAGCTTAACTTATGGATATCGATTAACTTCCGATACGAGGTATCGCTAATATCCATATTCTCTTCCATGTGCTGATACCCTTTTGTCGCTTCCTTTTGGTTACCAACCAATAAATGACGAAACCACGATTTTAAAAACTCGATATCACGTTGATCATCGACTTCTAATTCCATATTTAGCTTTTTCGATAATAAACTGACAACTTCCTGTCGAGGCTCTACTTCTCCATTCTCAATCTTTGATAAGTAAGAAACAGAAATAACTCCGTTCGATAATTCCGTTTGTGTCATCCTCGACTTTAGTCGATGATATTTGATTCGATGTCCGATCTTCTTGTCCATGTGACCTCACCTCTACGAAAATAATTATACAACAGAAGAGGCACTTACTACCGCATAAATTGTACTATTTCAAGGGAAAATCTTACATTTTACAAAACTGAGGAAATTTCCACGAATATATACGCTTTACATATAAAAATTGGCGACTTTTGTCTTTTATTTGTAAGGGATATGAAGATTTATTTTCTTAAGTTATCCCATTTTTCAAAGACAAAGGATACAAATATCCTAGTTAATCTGAACACCAATAACGCCTAGCTGAATTACTAAGCATGATAGATGATCATTATTAACCTCAATAACTACCTTTCATTTTCTTGATTACGACAGTGACAGTCAGAACATTAGAGAAAGAAGAATGTAAAGAGTATAAAAGCCACTATTATTACAAGGATAAGGAGACCAGTTCCTTTCCAGCCTAACCCACCTACTAAATCTGGCAAGCCACCACCATGGATATTGCCAGCAGGGTTTCTTTTTAATTCTTCCTGCCTAAGTCTCTCTCTTATTTCCTCAGGAGTTTCTTTATCATTAGGCAATGGTAACACCTCCGTATTTCATTTTGAAGTTTCAAAATGTAAAACGTAAAGAATATCAAGTCAAATTGACTTAATGATAGTAAAAATCTTACTTTGCATTTACCTTCCTAAACTTATTGGCGATGAAATACGCAATAGAGGCAGCAAGAAATGCAATCAATAGCGATATTGAAAATGAAGATGGACTGCTGCTAATAATTGCTTCTTGTGCCATCGTAGCACTCTGATTCCAGGCTTCTTCAATGTCTGGCGTGTAGGTAAATGTGAGCAGCATTCCAGACGAAATTTGCAACAATGGATATGCGAAAAGAAAACTAATAGCAAAAGCGATATATTTTTTCATGTTTTACAGCTCCTCGTGTTTAGGCTTGAATCCAAATTAACCTTAGAGTCTTTTTTACAAATTCATATTTTCAATCCCTAAAAGAAATGGGAGTATAAGAACGATTATCCCTATTATCATAATAATGGGCCCAAAGAATTTAAGTGATAGCTTATCATTATATGCAGCAACACCTTGTTTTAAGAAATAATCAAGCAAGTTCGGCATTTTTCCTTTGAAATTAGATATCCAAGATAAATAAAAAGAAGTCCAATTAACATGACTAACAATGCTTGAACAGGCATCTCCTTCTATCCCTTAATTCTGTATACTAACTTATACGTAATTTTCCAATAAAAGGTTTCAATTTTAATGAAGGATGTCAGCTCTTCTTAAATCTCTCCGCCAACGAAATAAGAATTTGCTTTATCATTCTAGGGTCGTTTTTCCCAAGGATCTATTTGACCAATCGTTCGTATGGAATCTTTTTGCTTTATAGCTTCAATTACACCGGTTGAAATTTCTTTGTTTGTTAGCCATCTAGAATAATTGTTTCCTAGAACAAATCCTAAACGAATTTGGTAATAGGAACAGCCTTTGGGAACAGTTATTTCTCGCTTAATTTTATCTAATTCCGAACTGCTTCCTAATACATGGAATAGTTCCCAATCAGCGCTATGGGTTGATACCTCTTTTGCTATGATTCCCAGTGCAGCTGGCGCATTCGAATGAATCCAGGCTACTACCAAGTTAACATCGCCATTTTGCTCGATTGTCGTATGTATTTGATGTTGCAATTCAGCGTTACTTCTATAATCAACAAGGATTGGTGTGAGTTTATTCTTAAAGCTTGCTCGTTCCACGATATGCTGCATACGTCCAGAGTTTCTAGCAACGATTGACACTTGATAGCCATGATCCAACAACCAAAGGGATACGTCTGCTAACATACCCGTTCCACCCACTACTAAAGCGTGCTTCATTTATTTTTCTCCTCACGATATTATTTTAGATTTCTCGTACATACCTTAATGAAAGATAATCTTCTTCCCCCGTGTTTGAATATGCCAGCTGTTCCGATACTTTACGAAATCCTCTTCTTTCATAGAATGGAATACCTTTCATGTTTCCTTTTTGTACCGAAACCCATTGCTTCTTAGCGCCTTTTGCGCGCTGCATATCTGATAAAAAATCTAAAAGCTTTGTCCCTATTCCTTCCCCACGTCTATTCGGGTCCAAAAACAGTACATACACTTCACTTTCCTCATTATCTAGCATCCCTCCACCAATTGCTCCTACTACTTTATTTTGGTCAAGCGCTACAATGTAACCTTCCCAGCCAGGACTTTCACCTATTTCCTTCGATATACGTTCAGGATTATAGAAACGTTGATTATTTCTTTCTATGTTTTCAGGACTCCTAATTCCTTTGTATGTATCCATGCATCCCTCACAGCAAACACGTGCTATTCCGTTAACATGTTCTATTTCTGCTCTTTTAATTGTGACCATGTTATAAATCGCCCCCTAATTATCTCTAAACTTAACTAATAGCCGTATAATCCACAATTTACTCCAATAAGTCTACCGATTAAAAAGCTTGCTATTAATTCTAGATTATTTTCTGGGCAAGCCGTACTTAGTTAGATAATTGAAGATGCTTTCATTATCTGCTAGCTGAATCATTTTGTCCTTATACACACTATCCCTAACAAAATTCGGCAAAAGATCCGTATTATAATTTCGATTCCACACAATCAATGCTTGAATGCTTTCGACCGTTTCATTTTTAGTTGTAGGTAAAATTCCTGCTTTTCTTTTTTCATATCTGTTCCATATTCTTTCTTCTTGAATCGAAATGGGGGTATTCAAAATAAATATTTTATCTGCCAAATCAAAGCTCGGGGCCACCCACTTAAAGTAAACTCCCTCAATCACCCAAGATGGACTCTCTACAATTTCTTTTAGTTTATTATCCCTTTTCGTTACTTCAGCTTTTATACCATAATCGCTTGCAAGGTTATCCCAAAATAGATGATCCAAATCAACGTGTGGAATATGAAGTATTTTGCTTAACTGCTCAGCTATATACGATTTACCACTTCCTGCACCACCAATAATATGTATCCTAATACGATTTCACCTCTCGCTCAATTGCTCAATCCTGATAGCTTTCATTCAATTAGATTAAAGTATTCATGCAGATTTCTAAATGACTTATACACATTTGCAGCTGCATAGAAATTACTTTTGTTTCAACTTCTTCTATCACTCTCTCGGTAGGTTTTTCGATACTATTATTCAAATCCTTTACATAAAGCGGACCAGTACGAATAATGATATAATTTAAATGCGATTTTTTAATGGATTATCATCACATACCTATTTAAAGTCTACCATATAATAAGTATTGTTTATTTTTAAAAATTCCAACTGAGATTATACTCATAAAAAGAGAGGTAGTTATCAGTTTAATAACTACCTCTCATCCATAATATGTTCCTTTGCAACCTTATTACTTAGGAAACTTCCTGTCTACTGAAACATTACTCACTCCTTAGGATGTAAAAAAACAAGTATTTTGCCCTCTTTTACATCATTCGAGTAGCGCTCTGCCTCTTCATTCGAAACACCTATTTCCATTAAAGCATGTTTCAATCCGCCTGCTCCAGTAGCAACACCAGCTGCTGCACCTCCAAGTGTAGTTATAATCGGACCTGCAACGATGACTGGGCCAATTCCTGGGATTGCTAGTGCGCTTAATCCGATAAATAGCCCGGTTACCCCGATAGCGCCCCCAGCTGCTGCACCAGCAACAGCTCCATCCGTAGTTGAAGGAGCGACTTGTTCCGATGCTTCTTTCAACTTATTGGTGTTTTTGGCTATAATAGATATTTCATCGATTGTGTAGCCTTTGCTTTTTAATTGTTCAACAGCTTCCACTGCTTGTTCTTCCGTTTCGTATATTCCAACAATATGATTATTCATTAATGTGCCCCCTAAAAAAGTGAACTAATAATTCTTTACCCTTTTCCAGATAATAATAGTCATACTCATTGAAACGGTTTTAAGTGGGATCATTATTTAATGATGCAATGCCACATCTTACAAAGCAGCTTTCCCCTCCACTCTCCTTGCATAAATCATGCTCAAAATATCGTTAAACATAACGGTTTCCACTTCATACCCATGTTCTTCTAACCAGTTCACTAATAACGACCGATCTGCATAAAATTCATCCTCAATTGATTCAATTGCCTCGGTGTTCCCTTCCTCCCGAAACGCATCCATTACCTCATTGCGATGTGTCTCATCCAGAAACATTAAATCTGCTATGCAAATTTGACCATTTGGCTTTAACACACGTGTCATTTCTGTTAAAGCTAACAGCTTTTCCGAGTCAGGTAAGTGGTGTAAGGCATAGCTTGAAACCACCGCATCAACTTGGTTATCCAATAAAGGCAGCGCTAGAAAGTGTCCATGACGCACCTCAATCTCCGAATGCTTTTCCTTACAAATTTCTAGCATTTTTTCCGATTGGTCAATCCCAATGACATGGATTCCTTTTTCCACAAATTTCGCTCCGAGGTTTCCTGTGCCAATTCCAATATCAGCACAGATTGTGCATTCTTCCAGTTGAATCGTTTGTGCAATCTTTTCAAGTGCTTCATCATAATCTTGATGCACATTGAAGCCATGTCCCTCTCGCTTAATATGGTTGTCAAAATCCTCCGCCCAACTATCAAAATCCCACTTATCCTCCCATCCCTTTCGAAGACTTTTCAATTTCTTCAAATGCTGTGCCAGCCCATACATATCTCCATCAGAACGTTCCACCATCTGATCAATCGTGTCTATCATATCCTTGACTTCCAACCACTGTGCAACGAGCGCCATACGCTGTACCTGCAAATATCCCTTGATTGTCATGTCCGGGTCTTCCAAAGCTTTTTTAATCCCTTTTATAGGTACGCCAATCTCTCGCAATGCTAGAATTGTACTTAACCGCACTACATCTGCCTCGGAAAAATAACGATACTCATTCTCTGCATCTTTTTTTGGTGCAATTAACCCTTTTTCTTCATAGAAACGGATTGCCCGAGGTGTGGTGTTTAACTGTTTTGCTACTTCGTTGATTTGCATGTAACTCTCTCCCTTCTTATTCAAGATAAACCCTTCCGTAACGGGAAGGTAAAGGGTATATTTTAAAATAAATGAACAATGATTACTTGTAACCGTATCACAAACAAAGGTGACATGATATAATATCTCCGCCGAATGTTATACTATAGGCAAAGACACAAAAAGTGAGGTTTTACAAGTGGACGAACGCATTCAAAAAATAATTGATTTCACAGCAGATAAGTTTAAACTTGAAGCTTTTTACTTAAAAAGACATTCGATCTTCCGTGAGAAGGTCGACCAGAATGACGAATCTTTTGTTTTAAATATGGAGTGGTTTCCAAATGACGCAATTATTTCAGATGAAGATTTAAACCCTGCTGGAACGGTTAGCATCGATATCGATATTCACACAAGGTTAATCCGCCGAGTTATCTTCGTAGAGGGAGAGAACAAGCTAGAGGCTGATTTACCGAAATCTGGCAATACAGAGCTTGCGATTGAATGGATTGAACAAGAAACTGGTTTGGAGTTTGGCAGACAGTTTAAATTAGTTCATGAAGATGATAAAGAACTTTTTTTCCAAGCTGCTGTGGATAATATTGCTGTATTCCCATCTGGTTCCATTCAAATGGAATTTAATGATGGGCATAAGTTAGCTTTATTTTCAATTGATGGTCATTTCCCGAATGAAGAACAATTAAATTGGGAACCATTTGCATTAACATCGGAAAAAATTGAGCCGATCGCAAAAGCACAGACAAAGCTATTAGAAATTCCGTTGGAAGACGAAGAAAAATGGAAGGCGATTTATGGAATAACAACCGTATTCGTAACAAATGACGGGGATAAAACGATTTCCTATGAACAAGTGGAAAGTCCTGAATCTTATACACATCATGACCTTGTCTTACAATGGGACGAAGCAATCGAAGAGCCCTTAACAAGAAAAGACATTGATCTTTCACAAGAAGTTACAGTAGAAGAAGCATTTGCTAAAAAGCAAACACAAGAGAATAAACCACTGTCCAGTGATGAGCAAAAACAAGCAATCAAAACGGTACAAAACTTCATGCAACGTGAATATCCACAGGCTAGTGGCGATTGGAAGCTTGCTGCATTATGGCGTGAGAAAGCGTATATCATTGCAGAATTAAGAACAGCAAAGCCTGATGCACGTGTTATCGACCGGAAAATTAAGCTATTAATAGATGGTGCGAATTTCGAAGCGCTTAACTATGTGGATAACCAATCCCTTGTGGATATGTTCAAACATTTCGAGCATGCAGAGGAGCCTAAGTTTTCTGAAGAAGAGGCGTTCGAAAAGCTTGCTAAACATATTGAAATAGCGCCTGTCTACGTTTTTGATAAGGCACAAAACCGCTACATTTTATGTGGTAAAGTAGACTGTGGATATGGTGTGGATAGTTTTACTGGAGAAGTTATTTTATTGGACGAACTTTAAATAGCAAAAAATCCCCTTTTCATTTCAAAAGGGGATTTTTTATTTAGCAGAGAACACTTATGATAACGCATTCTTCCTTATAGATCATCAAATCCATTCAAATCACTTGTCTTCGTATATTGTCTTGATTTCTGTTCAAAGAAATCTGTTTTCGTCCCATCAAAGTTATCCACATATGCACGGATCCACTTCATTGGGTTATCAACATGCTGTGGGTAAATTTCACTTAAGCCCATTAAACGCAACATTTTGTTTGCACGATATTTAATATATCCTGCCATTTCATCTAAATCAATACCTTCTACATCTGCCAATACATAGTTTGACCATTCAATCTCTAAGTCAACCGATTCACGGAAATGATCATATACCCAATCCGTAAATTCTCCCGTATTGTATTCTGGATTCTCTGCTAATGTAGCACGGAATAGTTCTCCAATAAAGCGGCCATGCTCCAGCTCGTCACGATTAATGTAGCTAATCATTGTTGATGTACCTACCATTTTATTTTGACGTGCTAGGTTGTAGAAGAACGCAAATCCAGAGTAGAAGAACATACCTTCCAATAGTGACGTATATACCAATGTTTTTAAGATATTTTCCACAGTCGGATCTTCCACAAATGCATTGTATTGCTTCGTTAAGTTTTCATTCCGTTTAAGCAGTACTTCATCTACTCGCCCAAGCTGGAATGCTTTATTTTGTTCATCCAATGAAACGACAGATGATAATACGTAAGAGTAGCTCTCATTATGCACTGCTTCCTGCTGTGCAATTACAGCCATGATTGATTGTACAGAAGGATCTGTTGCGTACAATGATATTAACAATGCAGTTCTTGTTTGTGGTGCATCCAATGTGGATAACAATCCGATTATTTTTAAATAAGCGTCGCGCTCTTCCTCTGTTAATGTCGGGAATTGCTTCACATCACTAGACATATTCACTTCATCCGCTTGCCAGTAATTACCCACAAGTCGCTTATACATTTTGTACCAATGTGGATAAGCAATATCATTCCAGTTTAAAATACCACTTGATTTTCCGCCGAATAACGCGGTCGATTTATTTGGATGCAACGGCTCCAAGGTTTTAGCCTTCTCAAGCAAAGCTCTTGGCATGATGCAACACTCCTTCCAACCATAATTCCACTTTTTCTTCTTGACTTCCTCTAGGGGACTGCTCAATTTTCAGAGCAGTCCATTTACTATCATAAAATTTCACTAATTTATCCACAGCTTTACAGAATAAGTCATCCCCGCCAAATTGGGTATCTCCTGTTCCAAAAACTGCAATATTATCTGGCTTATAGCCGATCTCAAGTATAAGGTCTTTCACTTCGTCTGGTGTACTCCCCATCTCCCAAGTAAACGTTCCAAGAAAAACAAAGTCATAGCTTTTCGGATCAAATGGTGCATCGATTCCGATTCGATGCATATCCACAGAGATGCCATCTTGCTTTAATTTGTTTTCAATCAATTCCGCTACTTCTTCTGTGTTTCCACTGTACGATAAATATGCGATAATCGCCCTCAACTTTGACACCACTCACATTCTTCGACATCATTCGACGTTGAACGAACATAATACGTCGTTTTAAGTCCTTCGCGCCATGCTTGCATATGAAGATCCAGTAATATCGATGCACGAATTGTATTCGGCACATAGAAGTTAAATGAAATACTTTGATCAATATGCTTCTGTCTAACTGCGTTTTGTTTAACAGACCAGCGCTGATCAACGATATATGCAGACCTGCGATAAATATTGTACGTGTTATGATCAAGTTCCGGTGCAGTTACAGGAATCTTAAAGTCCTTCTTCTCTTCACTATAGAACACATTGAAAATCGGGTCGATACTAGCTGTTGAGCCTGCAATCATTGCAGTCGTTGAGTTCGGCGCTACTGCCATTAAATAACCGTTACGCATGCCGTTCTCCTGTACCTCTTGTTGCAATGTTGCCCACTCTTCAGTTGTATAGTCTTTTTGTTTAAAGTAAGCCCCAGTACTCCATTTACTTCCTTCAAAGGCTGGATAGCTTCCTTTTTCCTTACTAAGCTCCATGCTATTCTTAATCGTTAAATAGGAAATTTTCTCATATAATTCATCTGCATAGTCTACAGCTTGCTCAGATTCCCATTCGATATTTTCTTTTGCAAGTAGATGATGCCATCCAAAAGTACCTAATCCAATTGCGCGATATTTCTTATTGGTTAGTTCTGCTTGCATAATTGGCAATGTGTTAATATCAATGACATTATCGAGCATACGAACTTGGATTTTAATTAAACGGTCGAGCACATTATCTGGTACTGCTTTTCCTAAGTTAATCGAGCTTAGGTTACAAACAACATAATCACCAGGCTGATATTTCTTCACAATCGTGTTTTCTTTTTCAAGGTACTCTTCCACAAACTGTGTTGGTGATTGGTTTTGCGTAATTTCTGTACATAGGTTTGAGCAGTAAATCATCCCTTGGTGGCTATTGGCATTTTGACGATTTACTTCATCACGGTAGAACATAAACGGTGTGCCCGTTTCAAGCTGAGATACCATGACACGTTTCATAATATCAATAGCATTTACTGTTTTACGTGATAAGTTTTCATTTGCCACACACTCTAAATATTTTTCTCTCCATGTTCCATTCCCTTTTTCTTCATCATAAAAATCTTCTAAGGAATAGCCCATTACTTGACGTACTTCATGTGGATCGAATAGATGCCACTCCCCGCGCTGTTCAACCTGCTCCATGAAATAATCTGGTAAACAAACACCTGTGAAAATATCATGGGCACGCATGCGGTCGTCTCCATTATTGAGCTTCAAATCTAGGAAAGACTCAACATCTTGATGCCAAACATCTAAATAAATGGCAATTGCACCTTTTCTCGTACCAAGCTGGTCAACACTTACCGCCGTATTGTTTAGCTGTTTAATCCATGGAACAACACCACTGGACATTCCTTTGAATCCTTTAATGGAACTTCCTCTTGCACGGATTTTCCCCATATAAACACCAATTCCGCCACCGTTTTTAGAAAGCTTCGCAATATCGGTGTTACTGTCATAAATGGATTGCAGGCTATCATCAACTGTATCAATAAAGCAGCTTGATAGTTGACCATGTGTTTTTCCAGCATTCGTTAAGGTTGGAGTCGCTACTGTCATATAAAGATTACTTAATGCCCAGTAAGCTTCTTCAACAAGCTTCATTCTGTGAGACGGATCCTCGTCCTGCATCAAATACATCGCGATAACCATCCAGCGTTCTTGTGGCAGCTCGTAAATGTTTTTTTCATGATCCGTTGCAAGATAACGTGTAGCGACTGTATATATCCCAAGATAGTTAAATAGGAAATCTCTATCCGGGTCGATGATGCTGCCAAAATGGTCAATTTCAGTTTTCGTATATTTTGAGATGATGTTCGGCGCATATGCCCCTTCATCTGTTAACATTTGAATTAATTCATACAGTGATCCATAGCGAGCCTCTGCATCATAATTGCGGTTTTCTCCTGCTTTGCGGTACAGCTCTTGCAAATAGATTCGTGCTGCAACGTATGTCCATGCAGGATTTGCCTCATCTATATTTTCCAATGCAATTTTAATTAATCGATCTGCAACTTTTTCGATTCCTATTTCCGGTTTAATGGTTCGTAATGCTTTCTCCATAAAGTGATCAATTTCGACAGAAAGCCCCTCTGTTGCTATTTTGACAATCTGCTCAATTGTACTTGAATCCTGTTTCGTTTCTGTAATCATGTTAACTGCCTCCCTATATATAAAACTATGTAAATACCAATTAATCTCGGTCTTTTATTGGATGTGGGTTGATGAATTTCTTATGTAAAAATGGTCACGATTATCTTTTAGCCGCCAAAAAAATGAGGGCAGATTTTCTGATCTTATTTCCTTTACAAACTATCCTTCTATCGTTATGCTATATTAGTTGATAAAAAATCTACCATGCTTTTAATAGCTTCAGTTTGGAATGGAGTTTCTTTACAAGATCACGATTACCTTACCCATTATACAATATATAGTATTAAACATCATTTTCACTATCCATATCTTGTATTCAACGATAGCATATAACAAAAATTTAAGCAACTTAATTCTACGACTAATTTTGAAATTTCTCCAATCGCATATAGAAGCTCTTCAAAAATTCATAGAATCGTTTTTCAGTAGGGAGCAGCGAACGTTCTGCTGAAATCATGACCCCAACCGTTCGGGAAACACTCGGATTAATGATTGGGACTTTTACCGTTCCATGTGGCAAATGGTCGATTAATGTAATTTCAGGGATTAGCGTTACACCAAGACCAGCAGATACGAGCCCTTTTATTGCCTCAATATCTTCTCCTTCAAAGGATACTTGAGGATTGAAGCCTAGCTGATGGCATGCTTCGACAACAACATTTCGCAGAATAAATCCTTCACGGAACAAAACAAAGGCATCTTTCCGTAATTGATTTAGCTTAATGCCAGACTCGTTGGCAAGAGGGTGACTCACTGGTAGTAATGCAACCATATTTTCGGAAAACAAAATGGTTCCCTTTAATTTCGGCTCGTTTTGTGGGATTGGACCTAATAGCGCCATATTGATTTCACTCTTTTTAACTGCTTCAACCAATTCGTAATAAGTACCCTGCTTCAATTTAAACTTTACATTCGGATTCTGCTCCCGAAATGCGGAAATGGATGTTGGTAGCATGTTGCTAGCTAAGCTGCTTGGAAAGCCGATATGGACCGTCCCTCTTTCCGGGTCCGTATATTCTTTAATAACCTGTTCTGCTTCATCAATCACATGGACCGCCTTTTCCATATGTTCCATAAATATTTTCCCAATCGGTGTTAAGCGTACATTTCGACCTTCTCGAATAAACAAATTGACTCCGAGTTCTTCCTCAAGTTTAAACAGCTGACGACTAACTGCAGATTGTGCGATATGTAATGCATCTGCGGCTTCCGTAACATGTTCTCTTTTTGCGACTTCGATAAAATACTTAATTTGTTTTAGCTCCAAAATTACCACCTCTACTTCATTATCTCATACTGGCATTATTTATATCTATTTTTTATATTGTTTCGATTAATTAAATTTCGTAAAATGAATAGTATATTGTAATTTTGTTATCGTGTAGAAGGATAGTAATGAAGGAGGGCATGATGCCATATGACAAATTCTTATATACTGCGTAAAAAAAATGACATCGATGAACAGGTTCAACATTATTTGGATGAGGTATATTCAACCGTTGTCTCCCGCAACCCAAATGAGACTGAGTTTCATCAAGCAGTAGCTTTAATCTTCAAATCCCTTTCCCCTATTTTAAGAAAATATCCACATTATATGGAAAAAGGAATTTTGGAGCAACTAGTTGAGCCAGAACGTGTTATTACGTTCCGTGTTCCATGGATTGATGACAATGGAAAGGTACATGTAAACCGAGGATTCCGCGTCCAATTCAACAGTGCGCTTGGACCTTATAAAGGTGGTTTGCGTTTTCACCCATCTGTAAATGTTAGTATTGTTAAATTCCTAGGACTGGAGCAGATCATTAAAAATGCACTGACCGGACAGCCAATCGGCGGTGGCAAAGGCGGTGCTGACTTTGATCCAAAAGGGAAATCAGATAATGAAATCATGCGTTTTTGCCAAAGCTACATGAGCGAGCTTGCAAGACATATTGGTCCCGATACAGATATTCCTGCTGGAGATATCGGTGTAGGTGCAACCGAGATTGGCTATATGTTTGGTCAATATAAGAAAATCCGCGGTAACTTTGAAGCTGGTGTCCTAACAGGGAAAGGATTGGGCTACGGCGGAAGCTTGGCCCGCAAAGAAGCAACTGGATACGGTGCGATTTATTTCGTTGAGGAAATGCTGAAAAGCAAAGGCTTGAGTATTAATGGTAGCACGACAGTTGTATCGGGTTCTGGTAATGTAGCAATTTACGCTATAGAAAAAGCAACTTCACTTGGTGCAAAAGTCGTTGCATGCAGTGATTCTGATGGATTCATTTATGATGAAAATGGAATTGATTTAGATACAATTAAAGAAATTAAAGAAGTGAATAAAGACAGAATTGAGACTTATCTTGCAAAGCATCCAGCAGCAGCTTATTTTGCTGGTTGTAATGGTATATGGGGTATTCCTTGCGATGTGGCTCTACCATGTGCGACGCAAAATGAGCTTGATTCAGAGTCTGCAGCAAAACTAATTTCTCACGGCGTAAAAGCTGTTGCTGAAGGAGCCAATATGCCTTGCACACCAGAAGCCATTGATGCTTTCTTAGAAAATGACATTTTATTTGGCCCTGCTAAAGCAGCAAATGCTGGCGGTGTTGCTGTTTCCTCATTAGAAATGGCACAAAATAGCATGCGTATGTCGTGGACATTTGAAGAAGTAGACGAAAAGCTACAACAAATTATGAAAAACACATATGAAAGTTGTTTAGCAGCTTCAATAGAATTTGAAGCTGAAGGCAACTTAGAAATCGGCTCAAATATCGCTGGGTTTAAGCGTGTTGCCGATGCAATGGTGGCACATGGTGTGATTTAAATTAGAATAAGCATGTAGGTCTCTTTGGAGGCTTACATGCTTTTTTAGCGTGGATTTAGACACAGAAGGCATTAATGTTGATGAGCGACCTTACAACGATGCTCACTAACCTTTGTTACGATAAGAATTTAGAGTATCTCCTATCACAAAAGTAAAAATACACACGACTTATTCCCCTTGGAAACGTTCGTGTGTATTTATCAATGCGTTAAACCTCAGTTAGCCTAGTACAGAACGGTCATCTTCAAATTGCTGGCCGCGAATTCGCTGGAATTCCTGTAAGAGATCTTTAACCGTTAATCTCTTTTTCTCTTCGCCATTCGCTTCGAATATGATTTGTCCCTTATCCATCATAATTAGCCTGTTTCCCAGGTCTAATGCCTGCTGCATATTATGGGTAACCATTAAGGTTGTTAATCCGGATTCTCTTACTACTTTCTCCGTAAGTGAGGTGATTAGTTCTGCTCGAGATGGATCGAGTGCTGCTGTATGCTCATCAAGAAGTAGGATATTGGGATTTGTAAAAGTCGCCATTAACAAAGAAAGCGCCTGCCTCTCTCCACCTGACAGTAAACCAACTTTAGCAGATAGGCGATCCTCCAAGCCTAAATTTAATGTTTTCAAATAATCACGGAACATATCCTTCCGTTTCTTCGTTACACCAAACTTCAATCTTCTTTTTTTATCGCGCGAATAGGCCATTGCTAGGTTCTCCTCAATTGTCATGGATGGCGCAGTGCCTGCCATCGGATCCTGGAACACCCGGCCAATAAAAGCTGATCGTTTATATTCTGGCAGATGGACAACTTGCTTCCCATCAATAATGACATCTCCAACATCTGGAAGGATATTACCAGAAATGACATTCATTAACGTCGATTTCCCTGCCCCGTTACTGCCAATAACCGTCACAAAGTCACCAGCAATCATTTCCAGTTCAATGCCGTTCAGAGCTTTCTTTTCATCTAATGTTCCCTCATTAAAGGTAACAGATATATTTGCAACATTAAGCATGCGTATCCCCTCCTAGCTGTTTGCGTTTCTGGATGCGCCGTTTCTTTTCCTTTTGCATGTGAAGGATTTTTGGTGCTACTAATGCAATGATAACAATCGTAGCCGTAATAAACTTCATATCCCCTGTTTCGAGGAAATCAACGCGTAGTGCCAGCGTTACAATAATCCGGTAAATAATTGCGCCTCCAATCACAGCTAGTGTCGCACGTGCAATTGTTTTTGTGCCAAATAGTGCTTCCCCGATAATAACAGATGCAAGTCCTATAACAATCATTCCAATTCCCATATTCACATCCGCAAAGCCACCAAGCTGCCCTATCAGAGCACCCGATAATGCGACAAGGCCATTCGACAACCCAACACCAACAATAGTCAGATTGTCTGTATTTGCTGAAAAACTACGAATCATTCGCTTGTTGTCTCCAATGGCACGAAGCGCTAACCCTACCTCTGTTTTTAAGTAGTAGTCTGTAACTAACTTAATGATAACCGTCACAACTGCCATTATGATTAAGATTGCCCACGTAGAAGGAAATCGGTCTAACCCAAAGACACCAAGGAGGCTATTCAACGCATTATCGATTCCTGTCACAGACCAGAACGAACCAAGCTGCTTGAAGATGGTCGTTTCATGGAGCATGGATAAAGTAGGTTGACCTAAAATGCGTAGATTTATAGAATATAAAGCTGTCATCATGAGAATTCCGGAAAGTAACGCATTTACCTTTCCTTTTGTATGCAGTAAGCCTGTAATACATCCTGCTAAAAAACCAGCAAGCAACGCGAATAAGGTCGCTAGAATAGGAGGAACTCCATTTACAATTGAGAGCGCCGCTACCGACGCACCCGTTACAAAGCTACCATCTACTGTTAAATCTGGAAAATCCAATACACGGAAGGTTAAATAAACACCTAATGCCATAATGGCATAAATAACACCTGATTCAACAGCTCCAAACATGGATATAAACATAATTCTTTTCCTCCCGCTACTTTAGTGCCTGTTCATCCTCATCCCCTGTACGAAATTTTAAATACGGGGCTTACAATGATGAAGGGAGCCAGACAATAATCTGGCTCCAAAAAAGGTTACCTTATGATTAGAATTATTCTATGAATTGCGCGGTATCATCCCAGTCAGCATTCCACTCGACACCTTGCTCCTCAGCGCCTTGCTTATTAATAAACAATTGAATTTCAGGTGGATACTCCGCCGGAATATCATTTGGTGACTTCTCACCAGTCAAAATTTCCGCAGCCATTTCTCCTGTACGATATCCAATTGTATGGTAATCAATTCCAAATGTAGCGAAACCACCTTTTGCCAAGGAGTCAGGCTCACCTACAAATAATGGAATATCTTGGTCATTTGCAACTCCTACAACACTCTCTAGAGCAGATACAACTGTGTTATCTGTAATAATATAGAAAATATCCGCTTCTCCTACGAGTGTATTCGCTGCTTGCTGTACTTCTGAAGAGTTAGCAACTGTTCGCTCAACAACTTCAAGTCCTGTACCTTCCGCTGCTTCTTTTACTGTTTCTACTTGTTTAACTGAATTTTGCTCCCCAGCATTGTATAGCATGCCAACTTTCGCACCGTCGAAATAAGTGCTTATAAATTCAACTGTTGCACCGATTTGATCTGGATGCAAATCAACAACACCTGTGATATTTTCACCTGCTTCATCCATGGATGGGACTAGCCCGGCATCGACCGCATCTGTAACGGATGTAAAGAGAATCGGAATATCACTTGTTGCCTGCAAGGCACCCAGTGCACTTGGCGTTGAGTTTGCGAAGATTAAATCAACACCATCTGCTACAAAGCCATCTGAAATCGGCTTAACATTGTTTTGATCATTTTGCGCACTTTGAAAATCATATTCTACATCAAGTCCGGCATCTTCCAAGGCATCCTGAAATCCTTCGTATGCTGCATCAAGCGACGGATGCTCAACAATTTGTGTCGCACCAATTGTGTATGTATCTCCACCTTCAGAAGCTGTGCCATCTGAACCAGATGTATCGTCAGAACCACAGGCAGCTAATACAGCCATACCAATAATTGCCAATAGTAACATTAACTTTTTCACGTCTATTTCCCCCATTTGCCATTATTATTTTCTAAATATTTAAACGTGATTATAGCACACTATTAACTAATTTGCGATAACTTTTTCAAACTTCACAAAAGCCTTTTTAATCAACCTTCAAGGTAAGCGTCGACATACTTTATTACCAGTGCTTTTTATCCATTAAAAGGGATTGTTTCCAAGAAAATTTTAGATTGAGTGACAATAAATGAGGTACTTTTAATTTTAAAAATCAAAAGTACCGAACGAAGAGAAAGAACAAGCGTGAATCGAAAAATATGTCATGACTTGCTCCTAATTGTTTATGAAGTTTGCCGTTCTTCATTTTCATATTTGCCTCCAAAGATATAGTGTTTTTCAATATAAATCTGATGCCATAGCATAAACATGAGTACCGTCCATATTTTTCTCGAATAATCAGCATTTCCTTTTGCATGTGTTTCGAGTAACTCGAGGACAACGAATTTATTTAAAATATCGTCTGTATTACTTGAACGAATCAGTTCTTTTGCCCAATCGTATAAATTCGTTCTTAACCAATGCTTGATTGGAACTGGAAATCCGAGCTTTTTTCTATTTAAAACATGATCTGGCACAAATCCCTCAGCCGCTTTGCGTAAAATTGACTTAGTTGTTCGATCAGCAATTTTATAATCAACCGAGATTCTCCTGGCAACCTCAAATACTTCCTGATCAAGAAATGGGACACGGAGTTCTAATGCATGTCCCATTGTCATTTTATCAGCTTTTAGCAAAATATCTCCCGTTAACCATGTATGCATATCGATATGCTGCATTTGTTCAACAGGGTGAAGTCCATCTACCTCGTCAAAAAGCTTTTTCGTCCACGCTTGATACGAGTAATTTGAATGGTAGGTTTTCAATAAATTCTGTTTCTCTTCCTCCTCAAACATCTTCGCATTACCTATATATCTTTCTCGTAATGGCGTCGTCCCCCTTTCCAAAAAGTTTTTCCCTTTCATCCCTTCTGGCATTACCGCTGCAACACGCTGAAGAAGTGTTAGCATCGCTTGTGGTAACGTATTTAAGAAACGCATTGATTCTGCTTCGCGATAAATATTGTAGCCACCAAACAATTCATCAGCTCCCTCGCCAGACAGGACAACTTTGACTTGTTTTTTCGCTTCCCTAGCAACAAAATATAGCGGGACACACGCAGGATCAGCTAAAGGATCATCCATATGCCACATAATTTCTGGAAGATGGGCTACATATTCCTCCGGAGAAATCACATATGAAACGTTTTCGACACCAAGTTTTTCTGCACTCCGCTGGGCAATCTCAATCTCGGAATAGCCGCTATCCGCAAATCCAACTGAGAACGTTTTTAGATTTGGCTGGAATTGCTTAGCCATCGCAACAATTAATGTAGAATCAATTCCTCCAGAAAGAAACGAACCGACCGGAACATCACTTTGCAAATGAACTTCTACTGAATCAAGCAACACTTCCCTTACACGCCTTATAATCTGACTTTCGTTTCCATATACGGACTGAAATTGCGCATGGAAATACGGCCGACATCTAATAGCCTCTCCCCATTCCTTTTCAAAATAGTTCCCTGCTGGTAACTTTTTCACAGACTCTGTTATCGTTAATGGATCGGGAACATATTGAAAGGATAAATAATGCTGAAGTGCCTCACCCATCACATTATCAGCTTGATTCAAGTATGAAATACTCTTTTTTTCTGACGCAACAATAAGATCGTTTTCGTTTTCAACATAGTAAAATGGTTTAATTCCAAAGCGATCACGAGCGCCATATAGTTTCCTTTCCTCTTTATCCCAAATAACAATGGCAAACATGCCCCTTAAGGTAGAGAAAGCACCTGTTCCTTCTTCCATAAATAGATGAGCAACGACTTCCGTATCAGAGTCGGTATGAAAATGATGACCTTTTTCGACTAACTCCTTCCTAAGCTGCACATAATTATAGATTTCCCCATTAAACACCATCCGGTACCTGTCATCTCCAAAAAGAAAGGGCTGCTGGCCTCTCTCTAGATCAATAATACTTAACCTGCGAAATGCAAGTGCGATATGATCATCACGATAGAAGCCAGCTTCATCCGGACCCCGATGGCTGATAAGTTGACTTGCTTGTTCAATATCTAATAGATGCTCCTCAGAAAACCGAGCCTCTTCATTTAGTAATACACCTACAAATCCACACATTCCAATCACCTTCTACCGACGATTATTTAACTACCTTAAAGCTTTCCAGCATATAGTGAAACCTTGCTCCATGTCCTTCTGCTGCTTCTAGGAAGTATACTTGCTTAATCACAAACACTTGCCCCTCATCTTCGTCTGTAACGTAATACCTGTGGATAGGTGTATCCCACTGATGCCCTGTTTTGCCTGCATCGTTTGTATACTCAAGTCCCATCCCTTGAACCATTTCCGCTTCGATTGGCTCTGTTACACGCTCTTCTCTTCGTAATTCCATTTTCTCATCACGTTCAATCTCAGCTTTAATTGCTGCGACGACTTCTTCGGTTGTTGTATCCTCAATCCGCGTTATTTCCATATAGACATCTGGATACCTATCTTCCAATGGTTCGATCAGTTCAATTCGGTCACTTTCTTCTCCCTCTACCATCTTATAACGCTCTTCATCAACGTAAATGATATAGCGTAATTCCTCATTTGTTTCCAGCTGAACATTTGTCTCTTCTTTTTGTCCTTCCAGTTCAATTTCTTCCTGCTTCTCGTCAACAAACATTTCCTTTAGGTTTTGGAACATTGCTTGCCCTTGGTCAGTTAGCGTCCCGAATAACAATAGCGTAATTACTGCTGCTGTACTTAATCCCACAACAACCAATCCTTTCCGTTTCTTTTTAGGTTTGCTTCTAGCTGTTCGCCCGGATGGGGATGAGTTCTGGAATAATTCATCACTAATTTTATTCCATGTTTCCTTTTTTAAATGGGTGGCTTCCTCTGTCTGTTGTTGTAATAATAATTCAATTTTCTTATCGAAGTTGTCTCTACTCATCTTGGGCACCCCCTATGACTGCTTTTAATCTTTGTCTAGCTTTATACAGCCTCGACTTAACGGTGTTAATGTTTAATTGCAGCATGTCAGCCAATTCCTTCTCTGAAAACCCATTGATATACTTTAAAACTAAAATCGTTCGATGATGCTCATCCAGCTGCTCCATCGCTATCTCAAGTTGTTCATAATCCTGCAGTTCGGTTTCATGTTGATTCAAATGGTCTAATAGTTGTTCGGATTCAACACTTACTGCTTCCCTCGTCTTCTTTTTCATATATCTTCTCGATTCATTGACTAAAATTTGATAAAACCATGGCTTAAATGGCTTTTTGCTATCATAGGAATCAATGTTTCGGAATACCTTGATAAATGTTTCCTGAACGATATCAGATGCATCGCTCGCATTGTTTGTTATGGCGTAGGCTGTTCGCAAAGAATAATCCGCGTAGATGTCATATAGCTTTTTGAACGCTTGTTGATTTCCCTTTTTAATTTTCTTGATGAGTTTTGCTTCCTGATCACCCAACAGCATAACCCCCTTCTTCTACTGGTCTTTACTATATATACCTTTTTCAAAAGCAAAAAGTTTTTAAAAACAAAAAAATATCGAATAAGATTCTCATCCTATCCGATATTTGTATCTTTTTCTCCATTAGTATCATATAAAATCTATCTTAAATGGAGTCCACATTATTTGTTCATACTTGAGAAGAAATCACCTAATGGATCATCATCCTCTTCTTCTTCAGGGAATTCCTCATCATGTAGATTCAAACCATCCAAATCAACATCACCCAAGTTAATTTCCGCTTCCATGTTTCTAGCTGGCTCTTCGATCGGTGCCTCTTGAACGTACGATGCTTCATCCAAGTCGGCAACATTATGATTCAGCCCAGCTAACAAAGTCGTTGCACGCAGCGGATCACTTAGTAATTGATGAAGCAAGCTGCCGATAAGCGCTTCTGAATGCTCATGCTTCAGCCAGCTCCTTTGCTCCTTCGTTAGTTGCTTCGGCAAGGGAATCGTAATCGTTTCCCTTTCCCGTTTGAAGGTTTCACCTGCCCCCTTTAGGACAAAACCCGCAATTGTGCTAGAAAAATTTCTGCGCTCTGTTTCCTTCAAATGCTGCAATTGTTTTAATAGATAATCAGGTGTATCAGAGGGGACACGAAATGTGATTGATTGTCCACGCTCTATACTATTTTTCGACATGATCTCACCCTATTTATTTTGCTTTTGCGGTCGTTTTTTCTTCCTTTGTATCTTTCTCTGTTTTACGAATAAAATCGGTGATTAACTTATAGTATGCATTTGCCATCATCCAGATGCTTTCATTCTCATCCTCAAAGAATTCGATATTGTAGCCATCCAGTTTATTATTTAATGCTTTAATGTAATCCTTCAATACGGCAGAACCGCCACCTACAAAATAACAAATTTCAGATTGTGAGTTTTTGGCCCAGACATTTCTTAGGAAGCGATATTCTTTTTTCGCCAAATCAAGTAGTATGTGATCGGTAATATCATGGACGTTCGTTCTGCTTCCTTTCACCATGATGTGGTGTCGATCATTTTTTCGTGTAATAATGTCGACTACATCACGACGGCTGTCCAATTCCACGCCATGTCGTGAGCGAATTTCTTCACGTATTGCTTCTAATGACTCAGAGACACCTAAATTGAATCCTTGCGCCTTGTCATCATCCACATTTCGATTACGAATGACAGCGATATCTGTCGATAAGCCACCAATATCCTGGATTAAAATTTGTTTATCGATCAATTCCTTATTAATAACTTTTAAGTCATTATCCATAATCAAATTGACATATGCTGCAAATCCTTCTGGATACACTTTTACTTCATCGAATTTAATATTTACCTTTTTGCCTTGATGCTTCGGCGTAACAAGGAATTCCACTTGGTGCACAGATCCTAGTAGTTGGGAGCGATAGCCCACATCTTTTCCATCTTTTACTTCTCTTAATGGAAGACCTGTCCCTAATGTATACGTCGCATCAATCACATCATTTTTTTCATTAAAATCTTTTGTAGATACTGCATCCAATGCTAAAGCAGCAAAAAGCATAACTAACGTTTGGTCTTCTTCCGATTTACTGCTACCTGGATCGAGCTCCTGTGAATTGCTCGTTTTTGTTGCAAGGTTCCCTACGCGATAAACAATATTATTTTCATCTAAAGCAGGGGAATGTACGCGGATATGAATATTATCCAAGACCTCTTTTTCATCTAACTCTTCGATTCCGATAACAGGACGATCCTCTAAGTCAGGTGCAATCACATTCGGAATGTATAATTCATTTTCTAATTTACCAAAGTTCCCTTTCAGTGCATCGTTTCCAACATCCACTGCTGCAACTCTCGATTTCACCATTTTTGTAAATCCCCTCTCTTTTTTCCATCTATCAATAGATTAATCTTTTTCCAAAGAATACACAATGAGTCTATCGATGTATTCTTTTATGTATACTTGTTTACATTTTGTATTCGTTATTACATCAACATGCAAACGTATTTGTTTACATGTTTTCTTTATTGCAAACAACTTTACTATTAAAGTATACATGTGTGCACTTTTGTAATCAAGTGGGAATTTGTTAAAATCAGGTGAAAATATACTGCTCTGGCATTTGCTTCTAATTCTCCCCTCTCCTACGTTTCAAAAGTTATATTGAAATAGAAGCATTGTTCGTTTGAGTTTCCTTTGCTAGATTCTGACACACGTGAACTGTCATTACCGAACTCAGAAACTTCGATAAGTATGCTGGATTTGATTTAGGAAAAATAGTGTGTGTGCTTTATCTTTCAGATAAGATATCAATTAGGAAGGAATTTAGTGCAACTGCTATTACTAGCAGATACTGTGACCTTAAAGGAAAACAATATTCGATTCACATAGAATCTATCTGCTAAAATTGTATAAAAGAGTACAGCCTATGCTATATTGTTACTGGCTTTATCAATACCTTCTAAGGAGAATTCCATGTTCCATATTAATTATTTACCTCTAATCGCTCTACCATCTGTTTTCATTGGTGCTTTTGTTATGCTGTTAAACGATATTCCAACAAGTATCTGGATACAGAACCTTATCGCTGCAAAGCTTTTCGTCTTTTTGTCCTTTTTAATGGCTAAAAAGACAAAAAGCGTTCCAAATACCAGAGCAAAAAACTACTTTAAAATTATTGCTATTTACGTTTTGTTGGGATTAACCTTTGTTGACGCGGGGATTGAAGGCGTTCATAGATGGATTTCTTTGGGGCCGATTAGCCTTTATGCATCTAGTATATTATTGCCATTTCTGCTTATCTTACTAGGTGCATTAGTAGCAAAAAATCAATGGTGGCTTTCCTATATAATTGTTGTTAATACTGCGATTTTATTAGTGTTACAGCCCGATGCATCAGCAGTAACGGCATTTGTACTATCAAGCTGTATCTTACTTTTATACAACGTAAATAGGATTCGCTTTGTTTTACTATTTCTCCCACTAACTCTCATTATCATTTCTTGGATTCAGTTAGATCGTTTATCACCTGTCCCATATGTGGAGGATATCTTGTTTATGGCGAAAGGTTTAGGATTAGGCTGGTTTATTATTGCTTTCATTTCACTTTTGATTCTTATTATTCCTTTTTTATTTTCTCCTCCAGAAAAAAGAAAATTAACATCGATTAGCTTAGGTTTATACTTCATCACGACAATAATAACAACATTTTTCCGGAATTTTCCTGTGATTTTAATGGGATATGGAATCTCCCCCATTATAGGATATTTTATAGCTATCAATTGGTTTATTTTTCATAAACGAGCTTAATCATCCCGTGCAATACTATCAGATGGCAGTACTCTAAACCTGCCATCTCACTCCCTCTAAAATGAACGAGTTATACTTCTCCCATCTACACGAACACTGTCATAAAAACAAAATCTATTAATTTCTACAGCTACTGTTACGAAAAAAACGGAAATAATTAAATTTTTTAGCATTTTTTTACTTTTTTATGATATGATAGACTTAAAATTAGTCTTAATTACCTAGTTCTATTTCAGTGATTATATTCGTTTATATTTTTTGTTGGAGGTAATACTACAAATGAACAAACTTAAGGTTTATATCGCTAGTATATTTATCATTTCGTTAACTGTAGCTATTGTCTCTGGCCCAATTGACTTAGACCTGTCTCTATACATACAATTTTTCCTCGTTTATTTATTATTCACAACCCTCTATTCCCATTTGAAAACAATTGTCCGAACAGGAAATGTAAATGTTGATTACAGTATTTCCTACGGATTCTCCTTTATCCTAATAACCGGGCCTTTGGGACTATTTTTATTTGAAATTATTAATCGCTTTTACATCTATTTTTACCGCAAACGAACAGGTACCGCGGACGAAGATGAATTTTTACATACCTTTTATAATATTGGAGGACCAGCACTCCTCCATACGATTGGCTATTTCATATTTTATGCACTTTATCCGTACGTTGAGGGAATTCCATTTGGTTTTTGGGGACTCCTTATTGCTATTATTGCATTCACGGACTTCATATCGTCCCTATTATTGTTGTCTGTATTTAAGTTAACAGGGAATATAGGTTCGAGGCAGGATGCGATTAATTTTATCAAAGGAAGAAGCATTTTTGATACGCTAAAAATGGCATTATCCAATGGACTATTGTTTATTTTCCTTGTAGAACAGCATTGGGAAGCAGTCATTGCCTTGTTTGTCCTCAACTATCTTGTTAGTCGATCTGCGGCCATTAAAAATCAAAGCATACAGCACAAAATGGAGCGAGACCGCTTTGAACAGATGGCTTATACAGACTTCTTAACAAAAACGCATAACCGTAGCTATATGAATAAAATTATGAATGAATTAAACCATACGGAAGAAAATGTTGCGCTTATCGTCTCCGATATTGATACATTTAAAATCATTAATGATACATTTAACCATACTGTCGGAGATACTGTCATCCAGCACTTTGCAAATACAATAAAAAGCCACCTTGATGAAGGTGACTTTTTATTCCGCAGTGGTGGGGAGGAATTTACGATTGTTCTTCGGAATCGCGATTTTTCTGCATGTGTTGAGCTACTCAAGCAGATACATCGTGATGTAGCGGCTAATCCAGCACAAGCGGAGTATAAATCGGAGGATACAACCATCTATTATACCGCTTCATTTGGTATGTATTATTTCAAAACGAATCAGAAGTTAAGTATGAAGCAAGCATACATCCATGCTGACGATCTACTCCTTCAATCTAAAAGACTTGGCAGAAATCAAGTTGCTGTGATGCAGGATGAGGCAGTTTCTGTTCAAGATGTGGATAAAGCTGTGGAAAGGTTATAAAAAACAGCGCCACGTTAGACTGGCGCTGTTTTTTTACATTGCTTTTGATTTTTTAATTTGTTTACTTCTTAATTGTCCACAAGCAGCATCAATGTCAGCACCATTTTCCCAACGGACACCACAATGAATCCCTCTTGCTTTCAGTGTTTCAAAAAATTGCTGGATGGAACTAGATTCACTTCGCTGGTATTCACTATGCTCATCAACCGTATTGTACGGTATTAGATTTACATATGCTAGGTGGCGATGGTCTTTAATTAGGTTAGCAAGCTGAATTGCTTCCTCTTTATGATCATTGATACCTCTTAACATAATATACTCATACGTGATTCTTCGGTTCTTCTTCTCTAAATAATAGTCAACAGCCTTCATGAGCTTTTCAATCGGAAATGCTTTGTTGATTTTCATAATTCGGGAACGAAGCTCGTTGTTTGGTGCATGTAAAGATAAAGCAAGATTTACTTGGATGTCTGTATCTGCAAACTCATACATTTTGTGAGCAAGTCCACTAGTTGATACCGTAATATGTCGTGCTCCAATGTTCAGACCACCATCATCATTAACAACATACAGGAAGTCCATCAAGTTCTTATAGTTATCGAGTGGTTCACCAATTCCCATTACAACAATATGACTAACACGATCCCCTTCACCTTTCGTGTCCAAATGCTTTTGCACGTTCATAATTTGTTCAACGATTTCTCCACTTGTTAAGTCACGGCTTTTTGGCAGAAGACCACTTGCACAGAATGTACAACCGATATTACAGCCTACTTGCGTCGTTACACAGACAGATAATCCATATGGGAAACGCATGAGAACCGTTTCGATTAAATTACCATCGGATAGTTTAAATAAAAATTTGATTGTACCGTCTTTCGATTCTTGCCTGATTTCCTCACCAAGCGTATGCAGGACAAAGTTCTCTTCCAGCAATTCAATGGTGTCTTTGTTTACATTTCGCATCTCACTGAAGTTTGAAATCCGCTTTTTATACAACCAATTCCAGACCTGATCAGCGCGGAAACGTTTCTCACCACGCTCAACGAGCCATTCGGTAAGTTGCTTATATGTCAGTCCATAAATGGATGTTTTACTCATTGTATACCCTCATTTCGCTTCATTGCTACTTCTTTCTATAGTACATATTACTCTATCTCACCTTTCGTAGCAAATGGTTTTTGTTGGAGATACCGCTCTATAATCCTAATTAATAGCTCCACCGCACAACACTTTAGCACCTTTATCTTTATTATTGCACCGTCACACTTCAATTTGGCTCCATTTTCATTTTTATCGCTCCATCTCCGTTTGGCTCCAATACTATTATTACCGATTCACCATACGTTTAATTCCAATCAATTCACAATATAACCCTAAACACACCAAAAGGCATGCTGCACAATTACAGCATGCCTTCCTACTTCCTTTATGGTAGTTTCGTTTCTCCCATTAGATAGCGGTCGCATTCTCTCGCGGATGCTCTCCCCTCGTTAATCGCCCATACAATTAAACTTTGTCCTCGGCGCATGTCGCCAGCCGTAAATATACCTTCCACATTCGTTGTGAACTTGCCGTAGGTTGCTTTTACAGTAGTACTTTTCGTAGTTTCTACCTTCAGCTGCTTGATCAAATCTTGATCAGGTCCTTTAAATCCGATGGCAATTAGCACAAGGTCTGCTGGCCATACTTTTTCGGTTCCAGGAACTGCTTCACGAACCTTTTTCCCACGCTCATAACGTGTTTTAACGTTTATCGTATGCACTTCTTTTACGTGACCATTTTCGTCACCAACAAATTTAGTTGTTTGCACGGCATACGCTCTTGGATCCTCCCCTTGATACGCTTCTGCTTCCATATGTCCATACTCGATACGATGGATTTTTGGATATTGCGGCCATGGATTTGTCTCTTCATCACGTAGTAGGTTTTTCTTTTCATAGATATCAAACTGTGTGAGGCTCCTGCAATTATGTCTTACAGACGTTGCCAAGCAATCGGTTCCCGTATCTCCCCCACCAATTACAATAACGTCTTTATCCGCGGCAGAAATATATTTCTTATCCTCTAAATTGGAATCGAGCAAGCTTTCCACATTGGCATGTAAAAAGTCCATGGCAGGATAAATACCTTTCAAATCACTACCTTCAACTGGCATATCGCGATGGAGGGTAGCACCACCACATAGGATGGTTGCGTCAAAATCAGCTTTTAATTCATCGACTGTTATATCTTTTCCAACCTCTGTGTTGGTAACAAATTCGATGCCTTCCTGCTCTAAAATCGCCACACGTCTTATTACAACCTCATATGCAAGCTTCATTTCTGGAATTCCATAAGTTAGTAGCCCACCAACACGCTTATCACGCTCGAATACGGTTACGGAATGCCCTGCTTTATTTAACTGAGCTGCAGCGGCAAGTCCTGCTGGTCCTGAACCAACGACAGCAACGCGCTTCCCTGTACGGATTTTTGGAGGTTCGGGAACTACCCACCCTTCAGCAAATCCTTTTTCAATAATCGAACGTTCCACCGTCCGGATAGCAACAGCTGCAACAGCTGGTTCATTAATCCCAAGGACACATGCCCCCTCACATGGTGCCGGACATGCGATCCCTGTAAATTCAGGGAAATTATTCATCTGATGCCCGCGGTCTAGCGCCTCTTTCCATTTCCCTTCGTATACGAGCTGATTCCATTCTGGGATAAGGTGGTAAACGGGACACCCTGAGGTTACCCCGTTAATTTCCATACCAGAGTGGCAGGTTGGCACACCGCAATCCATGCAACGTGCTCCTTGCTGCTGTACCGCTTCGTCTGTCATCGGTATCGTATAATCATTCCAGTCCTGTATTCGCTCCTTAGGATTTCTACCTGGACGAGCTTTCCGTTCGTATTCCATAAATCCAGTTACTTTCCCCATTTAATGCCCCCTCCTTTTATTGTTCTGATACGCACCTTTACATAATTTTGATTTTCCGATTCTTCTTTTCTGCAACGTTACTTTTGCTTTCCTCAAAAGCAGTCATCTCTGCTTCCAATCTATCTAAACCGCTATCTAACAAGTAATTAATTCGTTCTCTCATTCTTACATAAGCTTTTGGAATAACTTTGAAAAACTGCTTAGAATAACTTTCCCAATAAGCAAGTATTCGTGTAGCATGAGCGCTGTCTGTGTAGCTAATATGCTTTTCGATTTGTTGATAAATGGCATCTAATTCCTCTGGGTCATCGATCCTGCCGACATTTACCATGGCTGGATTAATCCGATCACGGAATGTGTTGTCTTCATCAAACACATAAGCTACGCCACCAGACATCCCAGCAGCAAAGTTTCTTCCAGTTTCACCAAGGATGACAACTGTTCCACCTGTCATATATTCACAGCCATGGTCACCAATACCTTCTACTACTATCGTGGCACCGCTGTTCCTCACTGCAAATCGTTCGCCGGCAATCCCACGAATATAAGCTTCACCGCTCGATGCTCCGTAAAATGCTACATTTCCGATTATCGTATTTTTCTCTGGTCGGAACGTTACAGACGGAGCTGTTTTAACAATAATTTTACCTCCGGATAACCCTTTACCAACAAAATCGTTAGCATCACCAATCAGGTTAAGCGCCATTCCTTTCGGGATAAATGCGCCAAAACTTTGACCAGCAGATCCATTAAAATTCAATTTAATCGTATCCTCCGGCAAGCCCATTTCACCGTAGCGTTTTGTTATTTCACTACCGAGAAGTGTACCTGTAACTCGGTTAATATTCCGGATAGCAACGGTAAATTCAATTGGATTTCCTTCCTCAATTGCTGTTTCGCAAATCGGAATAAGCTCTTGATAATCCAATGTCTTCTCAATACCATGATCCTGACTTTTGGTTGCATAATTATCGATTTGAAATGGAAGCTCTGGACGATAGAGCAAGGCCGATAAGTCTAAGTCCTTTGCTTTCCAATGGTCTAGCTTGTTTGCCTCGAGCACATCCGACCTTCCAACCATTTCATTAATCGTTCGGAAACCAAGCTCTGCCATTAGCTCTCTTGTTTCTTCAGCAATGAATCGCATAAAATTAACAACATGTTCCGGGTCACCATTAAACTTCTTTCTTAATTCCGGGTTTTGCGTTGCGATCCCTACCGGACATGTATCTAAATGACAGACACGCATCATAACGCAGCCAAGCGCAACGAGGGGTGCTGTTGAAAAACCATATTCCTCTGCACCTAGTAAGGAAGCAATGACTACATCTCTTCCTGTCATCATTTTCCCGTCTGTTTCTACGGTAATTCGGTCACGTAAGCCATTTAAAAGAAGCGTTTGATGTGTTTCAGCTAGACCAATTTCCCAAGGCAGCCCAGTATGCTTTAAGCTTGTGCGCGGTGCAGCTCCTGTTCCACCATCATAGCCACTAATTACAACATGGTCAGCACGGCCTTTGGCAACACCTGCTGCAATTGTTCCGACACCAACTGCTGAAACGAGCTTCACACTAATACGAGCACTTGGATTAGCGTTTTTCAAATTGAAAATCAGCTCAGCAAGGTCCTCAATCGAATATATATCATGATGTGGCGGAGGGGAGATTAGTTCAACACCAGGGGTGGAACCACGAACCTCTGCTACCCACGGATATACTTTCTCACCTGGCAGCTGGCCACCTTCACCCGGCTTCGCCCCTTGGGCGACTTTAATTTGAATCTCATCGGCATTAACTAAATAATTACTCGTTACCCCGAAACGTCCCGAGGCAACCTGCTTGATTGCACTTCTTCGCAAATCTCCATTTTCATCCTGGATAAAACGATTCGGGTCTTCTCCACCTTCTCCTGTATTACTACGGCCACCGAGGCGGTTCATTGCGATAGCTAAGGCTTCGTGAGCCTCTTTACTAATCGATCCAAAGGACATGGCCCCTGTTTTAAAACGCCTAACAATTTCTTCTATTGGTTCAACTTCTTCGACCGGTACGGGGATACGCTTTTTAAAACGGACCATCCCACGAAGAGATTGGAGATTATTTGTTTCATCCGTCAGCATGTTCGAATATGTTTTAAACAGTGCATAGTCATTGCAGCGGACAGCATGCTGCAATGTTTGAATCGTCCTCGGATTATACTGGTGATCTTCACCATTTTCACGATATTGGAACTCATCTCCCGCTGGCAGGTTATGGTTCCCTACTCGATTTGCTTGGAAGGCAACATCATGTCTTATTAGCGTTTCTTTCTCAATCATATCCAAGCCAATCCCACCAAGTCGTGAAGCTGTTCCAGTAAAATACCTGTCAATCACATCATCACGAATACCGACCGCTTCAAATATTTGTGCACCACGATAGCTTTGAATCGTTGAAATGCCCATTTTCGATAAGATTTTAATAATCCCGTCTGTAACGGAAGCTACGTATCTTTTGTGTGCTTGTTTTTCCGTAACAACTTCCAATTCACCTTTTTCCATTAAATCAGTAAAGGTATTTAGTGCTAGATACGGATTAATCCCTTCTGCTCCGTATCCAATTAACGCAGCAAAGTGATGCACTTCCCTGGGTTCACCAGACTCTACAAGCAGGCTTACCTTTGTTCGAATTCCTTTACGAATTAAATGATGATGCAAACCGGATACAGCTAGTAATGCAGGAATCGCTGCTTTATCTTCTGAAACTCCTCGATCTGAGAGAATCAGTAATGTAACTCCTGCATCGATAGCCGAATCCGCTTTGTCAAATAAAGCTTCGAGGGCCGCTTCCATTTTCCCTTGCCCTTCTTGTGCATCGAAAACGCAAGACAGTGTTATGGTCCGAAATGCCTCCAACTGCTGCTCACGAATTTTCTCAAGTTCCTCGTTTCGTAAAATAGGTGTTTTAAGCCGAATATGTCTACAGTTTTCTGCTGTAGGCTGGACGAGATTTCCTTCCGCTCCTATTGTTGTTTCTACCATCGTAATAATTTTTTCTCGAATCGCATCCAGTGGTGGATTCGTTACTTGTGCAAAGAGCTGTTTGAAATAGTTATACAGAAGCTGCGGCTTTTTCGATAATACAGCGAGCGGAGAGTCATAGCCCATGGAGCCAATCGGATCCTTTCCTTCCGATACAAGCGGCTTCATAATTTTAGTTAGCTCTTCACGCGTATAGCCAAATGCTAATTGCTGCTGGACCAATTCCTCCCCACGATACAATGGCGCTTTCTGATGCGCGTCCGCCAGATTCTCCAGATTGATTTTATTTTCCAGCCATTTCTTATAAGGCTGTTCAGATGCGATTTGCATCTTAATCGTTTCATCTGGAATAATAACACCCTTTTCCAAATCAACGAGCAGCATTTTCCCTGGCGTCAATCGATCTTTATACAAAATATCGTCCGCAAAAATATCCAGTGCCCCTACTTCAGAACCAAGGACAATCATGCCATCCTTAGTTACATAATACCTTGCAGGGCGGAGTCCATTCCGATCCAGACATGCTCCGATTTGATTCCCATCGGTAAATACAAGTGCCGCCGGTCCATCCCACGGCTCCATTAACGTACTATGATACTCATAGAAATCGCGCTTTTCCTCGCGAATCATCGCATCATTCGACCATGGTTCCGGAACCATCATCATTGCACTGTGTGCGAGTGACCTTCCTGAGAGATGCAGAAATTCAAAGGTATTGTCAAAAATGGATGAATCACTGCCATCAACATCGAGTACAGGCAGGATTTTCTCTAGCTCTTCCTCGGTGAAATATTCAGACTGACAAAGCTTTTCACGAGCCTGCATCCAATTTACATTTCCGCGTAACGTATTAAATTCTCCATTGTGTATGGTGTATCGATTTGGGTGAGACCTTTTCCAGCTAGGAAAAGTGTTTGTACTAAAGCGTGAATGCACGAGTGCTAAAGCAGATTTAAACTCCGGATGATTCAAATCAATATAAAAGGCATCTAATTGTTCTGGAATAAGCATCCCTTTATAGACAATCGTACGTGTTGATAAACTGCAAACATAGACATCTTCGTATTGCTGTTCTTCTGCTACGACTTTCTCAATACATTTCCGAATGACGTAGAGTTTACGTTCAAAAGCCATTTGATCTTTTATAGCATCCGACTTTTTGATGAAAAATTGACGGACTGCGGGCATACTTTTTGCCGCGACAATACCGATGAAGGATTCATTTGTAGGAACAGGACGCCAGCCTAAAAAGGCTTGCCCTTCTTCTTGTACAATACGTTCAATTATTTTTCTGCACGTCATACGAAGCTGTCTGTCACGAGGTAAAAATACCATCCCTACCCCGTAGTCTCCTTCTCGCGGAAGAGCGATGTTTTCCTTCGCACACTGCTTTTGGAAAAATCGGTCAGGTATTTGTGTCATAATTCCTGCTCCATCTCCAGTGCTTGTGTCTGCAGATTGTCCTCCACGATGCTCTAAATTGCACAGAATATTAATCGCGTTTTGGACAATATTGTGAGTTTTCTTGCCGTTAATATTCGCAATCATGCCTATACCACATGCCTCATGTTCAAAATCAGGTCGATATAGGCCCTGTTGTTTTGGGAATCCATTCCTTGTCATCACAACAGCTCCTCTCTCTTATTTGTCATACATCATAAAGAATCGTTACATAAACAGGTTCTTTATCTGTGTTCGATATTATATCACAAAAAAGATGTTAACATAAAATTCAGATTACATTTCTAAGCCGTTTTCACCATATGTAAACGATTACATTTTGCCTTTTTAAAAGTTTTATACCAATTAAACCCATGCGTACCAAGGGATTTGAAATTCAATCACTTTTTTTATATTTTTTTCAATAATTAATGCCGTTTTGTGATGAATCGTGTTTTAGGAAAAGATTATTTAGAAATATATTCCTTTTTTAACATGGAAAATACAGCTAAATTAACGTTAGAAAATTTTATCTTTTAATACGGTAACGTCATCACCAGCAAATGATGGTATAATGGACTTGTTATCGTTCCAGAATGTATTTGATTGTTGATTCTACATTAATAAAAAAAGCAGGATTATACACCGAAGTCAAAGCTTGAATAAAACTTAATTCGTATCAAGATGAACAAATAGATTATTCGTCATTCTTGCAGATAGAAAAGCTTAAGACTTTTCTATCTGCTTTCGCTTTTTATCAAATACCACTGATGTCCCCTTTGATGGGCTTAAATTATAATAAGTGTGTGTATCTAAAAGAGATTACTATAGTAGGAGGGGCTATTACTTTGAATAAGCCAAAAAGAAATGATCCATGTCCTTGCGGAAGTGGAAAAAAGTATAAAAAATGCTGTGGATCTTCCAATGTTATTACAATAAGTCCTGAAGTTTACAATTCAGAATTAGAGAATTTCCATATAAAATTAATTTCATTTGCCATGCAACAATACGAATCGGAGTTGGAGGAATTAACTTTAAAGTATCCTCAATCTTTCATCGGTGAGAATGAGGAACTATCTAAAATTTATATGGCCGGACTAACGTTTTGGGCAATACCGAATCTTCCATTCTCGAAGAATGAGCAAACAATTTTTGATACCTTTTATCAAAAACAGGCGTCCAAAATGAGATACACGAACACCAAAAACACATTCGCTACATGGGCAAACACGGTTCCTGGTCTGTTCGACATTCTTTCCGTTGATCAAGAAGCACAGAAAGCTCATTTACGTGATGTCTTAACAAATGAAAGCTATACGATTCCGTTTACGGAAGAGGATGACTTTAAAGCAGGTAATCTAGCTATTGGTGTTACCGTTCCATATATCGGTTACCACAACTTCTTGTTTACAATGGTAGAACTGTTTGATAAGGACAGAGAAAAAGTGATAGCGATGACCAAATCATATGCTAGCATGGAAGGTGGCCTAGCAGAAAACTTCCCAGAGCTTTTAGCTAATATCCTGGTATTCGAGGACACGAAGTTTGATTGGCCAAACCCAGCGCAGGAAATGGTTGCAGATCTCTTCTCGAATCATATGCAGGTAAAGGGAATGGATAAGCAAATGATTACTAACGGCATTAAGCTCTGGAACGATTACTGTTTAAAGGAGAATCCGACATTTAAAAAGCTTGGCTCCTATGCCGCGGCTATAGATTATCTTGTGCAGGATACATTCTCCGAAACCCCTGCAACTCAAAGTCAACTTGCAAAGGAATATGGGACAACTGCTACAACCGTTTCTTCCAATTACCGAAAGCTCGTAAAATGCTTGGATAAAGAATTAACTATCTTTAGGAATAGTGAAAATCAATAATAATTTGAAAGCAGACCATATTGCTATACATTATCTATTAGGGTATTAGATTTTAGATTAAGACCTTTGGTTTGGTGACGAAATAGAAGTAATTACCTATGATTAGGAACCTATAATTCGTCGTGAGGAAAGATTAATGAATTAAAATTACGGCTTGTGTTTACAGATGGAAATGGAACTTATTATCGGGGCAAAACAAAGAAAAAGATTTAGATTGGTACATTTCACCGTTTTAAAAATCAAGAGGATTATATTCATTGTGAAAAGTGGGTATAATCCTAATTTTCTTCATATAGCCATATTTATTTTTTGTCGCTATCCTTGCTCTCATGCGAATTAGTAGATAGGATAAAAAGATCATTGTGGCTTTTATCTGAAAAATATATAATAAAATAAAACAAGGGGGATTGGTGCAGCTATGAGCAAAAAAAAGTTAGCGATTACAATATTAGTCATTGTATTAATAGCAGCAAGCATCAATAATTGGAATTAACGCACCCCATGTTTCTAAAGCAAAAAAGTCGCCCGAACTGATTCTAAGAACCGCAGTGAAAAACATTTCCTTACTTAAGAAACCATTAAATGGTGGTAATCCCGCCATCGAGAAGCTACCGATTGCAGCAAACGTAAACGTAATCGGCATTAACGTTATTAACCCACCAAGCCTTCGGATATCACGTGTTCCCACTTCATGGTCGACAATCCCTACAACCATGAATAATGCCCCTTTAAATGTCGAGTGATTCACTAAATGGAATAATGCTGTAAATGCAGCTTGTGTATAGAAGGTTGATTCTACAGAATAGCCAAAGTGCAGTGCTGCAGAACCCATCCCAAACATACTCATAATCATCCCAAGCTGACTAATTGTCGAGTATGCAAGTAATGCTTTCAGGTCTGTTTGACGAACCGCATTAAAGGAACCCCAGAAGAGTGTAAAGATTCCAACACCCGTTACAAGCCAGAACCAGCTAAACTCTCCTCCGAATATCGGGGTAAAACGCGCAACTAAATAAATTCCGGCCTTAACCATTGTTGCTGAGTGCAAATAAGCACTGACTGGTGTCGGAGCCTCCATTGCATCGGGAAGCCAAATATGGAATGGAAATTGTGCGGATTTCGTAAATGCCCCTAATAATATCAACAGCATTGCAGGAATAAATAGACCGTGATCGGTAAATTCGCCTGCAAGGGCAACAACCTCCCGAATACTCCAAGTGCCTGTCATCGCATAAACCATAAGAAATCCTACAAGCATCCCAAAACCACCGGCTACAGTGATAAGCAAGGATTTTCTGGCACCATCTCTCGACCGCTTACGCTGATACCAGAATGCAATAAGTAAAAAGGAAGAAATACTTGTCAGTTCCCAAAATACATACAGAACCATCATGTTATCGGAAAGCACTACCCCAAGCATCGCTCCCATGAACAGCATAAGATACGTATAGAAATGCCCGAGAGACTCTTTGGACGATAAATAGAAGATGGAATACAATATAACGAGTGACCCTACACCCGTAATCAACAGCGCTAGAATCAAGCTAAGCCCATCTAAATACGCAGTAAAGTTAATACCATATGCAGGAATCCAATGGACCGTATTCTCAATAACCTTTCCATTGGCAATTGAAGGAATGTATCGGGCAAGGAAAACAAATAAGACCACTGGTATGATAATAGCAAACCAACCAATATGGATTTTGGGGATTTTTTTATAAACTAACGGAATAAGTGCAGCTGCAATAAAAGGAATAATTATTGCGATGTTCAACGTCAACAAATGATAACCTCCATTCAAAATTGTTCCGGTCCCCACTCCTTTTAGAAATTTTGGGCATAGTGAACTGGAGTTTACAAATAACATATGTTATATTCTACATCTTTAATTTATTTCATACAGAATATGTAATTACAATGATAAGAGCTCTTATCCTTAAGTGGATGAAAGCAATCGTGAATTGAATGATTTCGCAAACTCGCTTAAATTTCAGTGGAATGAAAAGAGTGAATAAACCTAAAACTATATAAAACGTAGAATACTACAGATAATTGTAGCAATAATATAAACGGGAATTTAAAAGGGAACTGTGATTTCCTCTGTTTATTATACAGGAAAATAATATGCTGCGCACTTTTAAAAGTTTATAGAGTGAACAAATTACCAGTTAACTCTGGAATTAATATCCCAAATCACGTATGCTATAAGTGATTCATACAATTTTTATTATTTAGGGGTTCACGAATTGATTATTCCGTGTTAGAATGATACAGTTTCAAAAATAAGTAAATAAGAAAGCGGAAGCGCCCGGTTAGCGACGCACGGACTGGACTGAACCGGAGGAGATAAAGGAAACACGGCGACCAAAGGGAGTCGATGTTGACTTATTGCACGGAGGTGAGGGAAGTCTCGCTAGTCGTTGGGCGCTGGAGCTGGAAACGATAATTAGTGGGGTTACCACTTAATATAATTTCAACGGTAACCCGGGTCTAGTCCTTAGAAATCCAGGATCTGCTAAGACTTATCTTGGTATAGTCAGAACGGGATTATTCGTTAAATGAATAGGTCAAGAGGTGAAGGTACCGTTATGAAAAAAATAAGAGGTCGGATGGACGAAAGCATTTTAGTTTGCGTTTATTATGGTCCTAATGGAGAAAGGTTAATTAAACGTGGCCATAAGTTGGCTCAGATCATGGATTGTCCATTGTATGTTTTGACAGTGGATGCATTGCCCTATGACGAATTTGATGCCGATAAATCAGGTTACGTAGAACGCTGGAAGGAGCTCTGCGATGAATTAGATGTGGAAGAATTCATGATTCGCGATGATGAAAGACGTCCATTCGTTAAAGTTATTGCAGAGGTCGCACACAATCAAAATATTACACAAATTATCATTGGGCAAAGCCCGCAAAATCGTTGGGAGGAAATCACAAAAGGTTCCATCATAAACGCATTACTCCGTGAAATGACCTTTATTGATATTCATATTGTTTCCATCGATCGTACCCTAAAAAGCATCGAGGACACTACCTACGAAAAAGGAGTACGCGCATTCTTGCAAAAGGATGAGAATGAAACGTACAGATTGAGTTTCGCAAGGTCTAAGTATAATTTGTACGAAGGTATCTTCTACAAAGAGATTGGAACAGACTTTAATAATGGCGTATTTAAATTTGTGAATAACAAAGGAAAAACATGTCAGGTTCACGTGACAGAGGATATCATTACAGGGGCTATGAAAGAGCCGCCAAACGTGAAGAAATAATTAACGAAAAAACGAAGTATTCTCCTAACCTTTTGGCGAATACTTCGTTGCACTTATGCAAGTAAGGAAGTTTTAGACTTATCTTGAACAAAAGCTACGCCATTCAAGCTTGAATGGCGTAGCTTCTTTGAATTTTGCTCGATGCCTAAAGTTCGTACATTTCAGGAACTCTACTTGTAAAAATCGGTACATCGTTACGAAACGTTTTTACATTTTCTAAGGCGATTGATTCAATAAGCGTCTCTTCATGTTGTTCACTGCCAAGTTTTAATGTATTACCCCATGGGTCGACCACCATCGAGTTACCGGAGAATTCCACACCATCATGGGTCCCTACGCAATTACATGAAACGACATAAAACTGATTTTCAATCGCGCGGGCAATCTGAAGTGCCTTCCAGTGCTCTCCTCTTGCTTTTGGCCATTCTGCTACAATGTATAACACCTCTGCTCCTTTTAAAGCAAGACTCCTCGCTAATTCTGGGAAACGGAGATCATAACAAATAATCAATCCCATTTTTACCCCATCAAGCTCAAATAACTGAACCTTTTCTGTACCCCCTGTTAAGTAAGCTGGCTCATTCAGCATAGGTACGAGATGGATTTTATCGTACTGATAGACAAGCTCCCCTGCTTTATTCACAACAAAGCTAGTATTATAGATGTTTCCATTTTTCATATTCGGAATCGATCCACCAATAATATGTACGTGATTTGCCTTTGCTACTTCCTGTAAAAAGGAAAGACTCGGTTCCCCGTCTCGATCTGCTAATTTCTCTAGCTCATCCAATGTATAAGAAGTAGTCCACATTTCTGGCAATACAATAACGTCTGGGTTTTCCGTTCGGGCGGTTTCCTCTACCCATCGCTTTATTTTCCTACGATTCCCTTCTGGATCTCCGGGAATAATTTCCATTTGATAGATTGCATGTTTCATTATTTCAGTCACTCCTCAATTTTTTTATTTAAACCAGCCTTTTTCTTTTAATCTGGAAATGGCTTCAATACGATTGCTGACATTCAATTTATCCATAATGGTTGATACATAGTTACGAACAGTGCCGTTTGATAAATAAAGCTGACTGGCAATTTCTTTTGTCGTTTTCCCATCGGCAATGAGTTTCATTACTTGTTCCTCACGTTCTGTCAATGGATTTCCTTCCTCATAGGCCATATCAATTAATTCTGGTGCATAGACCTTGCGCCCAGCCATAATTGCACGTATAGAATTTGCTAGTTCTTCGCTTGGACTGTCTTTTAACAGATAGCCGCTAACATTTGCTTTACGAGCTCGTGCAAAATATCCCGAACGAGCAAAGGTAGTTAGAACAATTACTTTACAGGCATCGTCACGTAATGATTCGGCTGCATCCAAGCCAGTTTTCACAGGCATTTCTATGTCCATTATACACACATCTGGCTTTAGTTTCCCCACTAACTCCAGCACCTCTTCACCGTTTTTCGCCTGCCCGACTACTTCCATATCTTCCTCCATATCGAGTAGAGCGCCTAATGCTCCTAGCAATAATTGTTGGTCTTCAGCAATCACAATTCGAATCATGACGACTCCCCCTGTTCGGTCTGTTGAATTATACGCGGCACTTGAATGCTAAGCGTTGTTTCATTCGCTGAATCAAATGTTAAGCTCCCATTAACAAATTCAAGCCGTTCCTTCATTCCAAGAATCCCATTCCCTTTAAACGTACGTACCTGCTCTTGTATACCTACCCCATTATCCGTGACACGGATGGACCATCTATCTGGTGCTTGCTCCAGTACTATTTGACACGTTGTTGCCTCACTATGTTTCACCACATTTGTAACCGCTTCTTTCAAGCACATACTTAATACATTTTCAACGAGTAATGGAGCATCAGACAGATGCGGATCGCCCTTCACCTCACACGTAATTTGTGCTGCTTGAAGAAGTTGCCGAACGCGGGGCAGTTCTTCTTTTAATCTAATTCCCTTCATACCGGAGACGAGTTCACGAACCTCTTTCAGAGCTGTTCTTGCTGTTTGATGAATATCACTTAGTTCACTTTTAGCCGCGTCTGAATTTGCCTCGATTAATTTCCCTGCGAGTTCACTCTTTAAGCCGATCAGTGAAAGCTTTTGACCTAATGTATCATGTAAATCTCTTGCAATCCGCTCTCGTTCTTCTAGTACAATTAATTGGGCAATTTTTTCATTTGCATCCTCTAGCTGATTTTCTAATTTTTCACGCTTATTTCGATTATACATATTAAATGGTAGTAAAATAACACCAATGACACAAATAATAATGAATGGCAACTGCATAAAGAAGGCTTCAGCTTGAATAAAGAATCCAATACTTACAGCTACAATTGTCGTTACGAGATGGACGATGTACAACGAAATAAAACCAGCTTTATTTTGGATGTTGCCAATAAAGAAGGCGAGAAATAATGAAAAATATACATATCCAAAATATAGGGTTACTCCAACACTAATTATCATTTCAATACCTACAGATACATAAACAGTCCAGCCTCGCTTAATAAAAGCCAATCGGTAAGTAACAAAGAATAATACAATCATTACGATGCCAATTACAATCTCTGTCAGTGATGAAGAGCGAAATATAAAATAAAATGGAAGCAGGCAAAAAGCGATCCATGCAAAAAGGCTAAGTCCAGTATTTTTCGGGAAAATATGATACCAGTGCTGCATTCCAATCCCTCCTCTTTTCATTCCTTGTTTTGCTTAGTATACCAAAAACCCTTCACATGTGATATATGAAGGGTTTTGTTCATGCTCTATTATTTTTGCAAGCTTGTTCTTCTAGCTTCCAATCGAAGTGACAACTTCGCATTGCGCTCCAGTTTCTTAAACTCTTTAAAGGAAATGAACGATCTGCTTTTCTGATCATAAAGTCGGAAACGAAGTGATTGTAAGCTTGTAGCTAACGTAATCGTTGTTGCTTGGTGCAATGGCGGTGTCGATTCATGCGCCTTTTCCAAGTGGTAGTTTGGAACTCTTGGACTTAAATGATGCACATGATGATAACCAATACTCCCTGTCAGCCATTCGATTACCTTTGGAAGTTTATAATAAGAGCTTCCATCAACAGCAGCTTTTACATAATCCCATTCGTCCTCATTTTCAAAGTACGAGTCTTCAAACTGATGCTGTACATAGAACAACCAGATTCCCGCAGCTCCTGCAATAAACAAAATCGGTAATTGTACAAGCATGAATGCCTGCCAGCCAATAGCCCAAATCAATAACGCGTAAATAACCGCAATGGAAAGGTTAATCAAATACGTATTCCATCGTTCCTTACGCTTTGCACCTTTTCGATTGAAGCGATTTGAGACTAAGAAAAGATATACCGGCCCTAGTCCAAACATAATGATTGGGTTACGATAAAGCCTGTACGCCATTTTCCCCCAAAAGGATGCTTCGGCATACTCGTCGACCGTCATTACCCACACATCACCAGTTCCACGCTTATCTAAATTACCACTTGTCGCATGGTGAATCGAGTGATCTCGTTTCCATTTTTCAAATGCAAAATGGGTGATGATGCCTGTAATCGTACCAACAACCCGATTCGCTTTCCCGTTCTTGAAAAATGACATATGTGTACAGTCATGGAATATGATAAAGATCCGAACGACAAATCCTGCTGCAATAATCGAGAGTGGCAACGATAACCAAAACGATATCGAGAGGCTCTGGTATGCCAGAAACCATAACAGGAAGAATGGAAGAATCGAATTAATTAGTTGAATGATGCTCGCTCTTGTATCTGACTTAGCAAAGATAGAAACGCTTTTTCGCAATTGTGCTTGTTTTTGTTTACTCATATTTTTCCTCCTTAGAAAAGGATGTATCTTAATACTATTTTAAATTCCATTAGCATCTTTCATAAGTCATAAACGTCATGAATTGGTATGACATTTGTCATATGAGAGGTTTGTTTGGGAGCATATTTTGGTGGTTCGAGCAGTAGGAAGCGCGGTTTTTTCTTATTATTTTTGGTGCCATAGGAGAGCAGGAGCGTGCTTTATTTTTCATTTTGGTGCCATAGGAGGGCGGGAGCGTGCTTTATTTTTCATTTTGGTGTCATAAGAGAGTGGGAGCGTGCTTTATTTTTCATTTTGGTGCGATAGGAGAGTGGGAGCGTGCTTTATTTTTCATTTTTGGTGTCATAAGAGGGCGGGGCCTTTTTGGGCGATAGCCGGTTGTACGTTAGTGCACTTATCCATTCTATGTAGTGCTAAAAATTCGGCTTGTTTTCTAGTTAAGAAAACAAGCCGGATTTTTTAATTAATCGTTTAGCATCATTTTTTCTAATGCTAGTGGTTCAATGTATTCCCCGTTTTTATAGGCTCTCATGTTTCCGCCGGAAATTTCGTCGATAAGTAGGATTTGATTATTTGCATCTCGTCCGAATTCCAGTTTTATATCATAAAGCTCAATTTCTTTCTTCGCTAATTCATCTTTAACAACTTGGGATATGTTTTGCGTTAGTTCTTTTAATGTGTCATATTCTTCATTTGTTAAAATTCCAAGCATAGCCAATCCATCCTTTGAAATTGGAGGATCTTGGCGTTCATCATCTTTTAAGGTTACTTCAACGAATGCCTCCAAGGATTGACCTTCCTCTGCGTATTTCCCATAACGTCGTAAAAAACTGCCTACCGCGCGATAACGGCAAATCACTTCAAGTCCTTCGCCGAATACAGTTGCTGGCACAACCGTCATGGTCGTATTTTCAATATCAGCGGAAATATAGTGCGTTGGAATGCCTTTTTCCTTTAATTTTTCAAAAAATAATTGTGTCAGCTTAAGTCCTGCCTTCCCAGCACCTTCAATCGATAGCCCGACTGTATTTGCTCCAGGGTCAAAAACGCCGTCTTCACCTGTTACATCGTCTTTGAACTTAAGTAAATAATTACCGTCCTCTAGTTCGAATACATCCTTTGTTTTACCTGCGTATAATTGTTTCACTGCTGGGCACCTCACTTGATGATTTTTAGAAAACCTAGCATTCGCTATTCGATTAGGCGAATGCCTTAATTGCACTTATGAAAGCAGGAAGGGATTAAACTTTCCTACTTACTATTCGTTATTTTATCACAAAATTAAGAATGAAACCTCCGATTCTTTATGAACAAAAAACTATTTTTCCAATCTACTATAATTTTTTCCGTTTATTCCTCATATATTAATAGTATGGCACTCTAAAGCAGTGTACGTGTTATTTCCCCTGCAATATAGTAGACTCAAGTAATAGAGCATTTGCCGTTTTATGGAGGTGAAGAAATTTGGATTCAACGAATATTATCGCTAAATTAAAAGGAAGAATACCAAGCATTCTTGGTCACGATCAACTTCGAAAATCTGCCGTTTTACTCCCTCTCGTAGAGGTAGAGGGTGAAACACATATTTTATTTGAAGTACGATCCATGAAGATGCGCAGTCAGCCTGGGGATATTTGTTTTCCAGGTGGGAGAATAGATAAAACAGATGCAGATCCGAGACATTGTGCAATTCGAGAAACAACAGAGGAACTTGGAATCTCAGAAGCTTCTATTGATGACGTTATTCCACTTGATTATATTGTGAATGACTTGAGCAGAATTATTTATCCATTCGTTGGGAGAATAACAAAAGTCGAACAGATCATGCCGAACCCATCCGAGGTTGGCGAGGTTTTCACCGTTCCACTTTCCTTCTTTTTGGAAAACGAACCTAAGTGCTATAAAGTTAATCTGCAAGTCTCACCCGAGACAGATTTCCCCTACCATTTAATTGTTGGGGGCGAAGATTATAATTGGAGAGTCCGTCAAATCGACGAGCTTTTCTATGAATATGACGGCAAGGTCATTTGGGGACTAACAGCAAAGATACTCACGCACTTTATTCAATTAGTGAAAGCTGAACAGAAACTATCCTGACCTTGATAAGTCGGGATAGTTTCTTGTATTACAAAGAGATCGTCCCCCTCATTACGTCAGGCAAATCGGCATCACCGGACAGCCATTCATTGAATGAAAGCATATACGGCTCACAGTTTCCACCAACACCAATGATAGCAGTTAAATTTTGTGGGCAATATACAACGGTATGCAATGTACCAAAGTATTCCTGATAGTTAGTGAAAAATAATGGCGACTCCTCATCATTAAAAAATCGATAGGCAGCCATTGCAGTAAGGTTATTCCCATTTAATGTTTGCAACACTTGCTTGCGGATTCGTGACCCTTCAACCATCTTCCTATTTTTATCAGCTAACACCGTTGATTCAAAATGATTTGTACATACAAGCGGAGAAATGTGATGGACAATTTGGTCATCTGGAGAAGCTTCGACAATGATTTGCTCACCACTTTTATCCATGATCGAATAATTATAGCAATACTGGTGTGGAACTTTTTTAATAAGCGCTATTGCTTCTTCATTCGTCGCACATTGATTCAGAACCAAACGACAAATCGTGGTTGCTAGAAACCCTTCTTTCCCTCCTTTTTCATTTACAAAATGCAAGCCAATGACAAGTCCCTTTTCATTCATTCCATCGAGCCTTCCGACTATATGCTGGCTGAACCCAATACTTGCATAGCCGTTATCGGGATTGATACATACAAACCTTGCATCGTATACCTCATCATTAAAATCATAGTTTCGTACGTAAAAAGAACCTTCTGAATAGGAAGTACAACCCATTTTCGGTAAAAGGTAATCATAGCCACTATACAACCTAATCGCTGTCTCTAAATCGATATTCATCCCTGCTGCCAATCCAGTCAACTCACGTAAAAAATTTGGTGAAATCATTTCTAATTGTTTTCTTGCATTGTTCACATTTACATGTAACAACAGTTGCTGAAGCATGGCATCTAACTTCTGGTTAATCCCTTGAGTTATTCCAGCTTCATAAGCGTTTCCTTTTAAATAAACTACTTCCACGTTTAATGCTTTTTTTGTTCGCATTATTTTCCTCCAATCTGTGTGATCGGCATAACGATATCCAGTTCATCTATTTGATCTCCACGATACCATTCCAAGATGGAACCAGCCGGCTCCCAGTCATGCTCGATACAATAATGGAACAACCTACGATAAGCCGACTTAAGCATTGAAAAGTCACTGTTAAAAACGAGTCCAATACATAAACAAGCAACCATCTCTTCTAAAATCGCATCCGAAATCATACGTACATCAACGTGACCTTCCACCCCAAAACCAATTTCTGCTTGTATTAATTGTTTATTCCCTGATAAATACCTAAGGTACGTATTCTCAATAGCAATATCGTACTGTTTAAGCTCTTTACGCCGACGGGTAAAGTGCTCACTAAACTGACCTGGTGGCGATTCCGCTCGAAACCATATAATCTGCTCCGCGTCTTTTTCAAATAAATAAATATCCTTTTCGATTTGACTGCTTTCTAAATACCGGAGACTTGTTTCCAATTGTTTTTGTCTCTCCTTTATAGCTCGAATCCATTGTTGTTTCATCTCCATTTGTCTTGTTTCATTCGCCTGTAAAAAGTAAAGAATATCTTGTATAGATACGCCTGCTGAACGCAAACTAGCAATCAGCTTTGCCACAGAAACTTGTTCCTCTCCATACATGCGATAGCCAGTTTCCTCCTTTCGCTCAGGGATCAACAGTTTTTTCGTCTCATAAAAACGCAGTGTGCTTTTCGGAATGCCTGATTTCATCGAGAATTCCTTGATTGTCATAAATCGATCCATTTCATCATCCCCTCACTTCCTAGGATAAACCTTAAAGTTACTTTAAGGTCAAGTGTATTTTAAAATTGCAGCTATGGAAAAAAAAAAATTTAACCTATCTTTAGTTCTAGCTTTTAAGGTTGCTCTTGAACTAAAAAAACAAATTAACGAAGTTTTTAAATATGAGGAGGAATCGTAAATGGATGTGTTTCTACAGTAGGTCATTTTGGGGTTAGTCATTTTAGTGATGATTGCAGAGGCGTACAAGGCGAAATTTGAGAAAAGCAAGGAGTCTCAGGATGAACGCAGTTTGGAATTGAATTATAAAGTTAAATGCTTTCTTACTCCATCTCATCTGGGGAATTATACTAAGGGCTATTTTAACTGGGGTCTTTGATTTATTCCCTCTTGAAGGCTACTTCATCATCGTCATGATCACCTTTTTTATACAAAGCATTATTTCTTCCATTTATTTATATCAACGAAGAAAAATTTACGTCACTTAGGGCGCAAATGCTTGCAGTCCATATGCGCCCCTCTGTTATTCATTATGATTAATAATCTCTTCGGCAAACGCGATTGCGTCCTCCTCCGTCTCGTCCTCCAACAGGAAATATTGAATTGTGTAACCATAGCCATCAAAATCCATGCCCATAATAACGACGTCTAGCTCTTCATTTATGACTTGATACTGAACCTCATGTCCATCAACCTCGATACTTTCAGCATCCACCATTTCTCCAATACCGCCTTTTGAGATTGTCATTTGTATGGCTGTATTATCGAGATACAAGTCACCGTAAACCAATTCTTTCCGTTCGTCTCCCCACACTTTCTTCATTTCTTCATCTAATGGAGCATCCTTGGAAAAATAATAGATGACTTCCGCTTGCATCGGGTCACCTGTTGAAACTTCCCCTTCTTCTGTGTCCATTTCATAGCCAATCAGTAATGACCCAAATGGGAAGTCGGTTTGCGGAATATATGGATTTATTCCTAATATCTCATTTATTTTTTCCTGGACGACCTCTGTTTCAGAATCACTTGTCCCCTGACTACAGCTAATAAGCAGCACTAGCAGAGACAAAGCGACAATTATAGAATATTTTTTCATACATAACCTCCTGCCCTGGAAAGTTAGACGTCTGTCCCCCATTAACCAAGCTTATAGGCGGAATTATCCTCAAGCAATGCTAGCAAACTTGCAAATAGCTTTCGTTGCGAGACTCTTTCCCAGTCTTCTACTTCTGCCATCAGCCACATTACCTCATCTAAAAACACATGCTCCATTGCTCTTTCCCAATATCGAAGCTCTAACGCTGATAGATTTACATATTCTTTATATCCTTTTAGAAATTGTGCCCATTGTTTTGGTGTAAACACTTGATCTGGCGCTGTTTTCATCTCATTATGAAAAAGCAGCAAGGCCAATGCTAAATCAAAAATCCTTGGAATCCACACAGCATTATCCGGGTCAATTAAGTATGGATCTGGCGTATAAATTAAGTTATTCGCCTTAAAATCATGTGGCGTCATTACCATTGGAAGGCCAGCACGCTGTAAGTCCTCTTGTCGGGAAACGATTTGTGTGAGCCTTTCTTGCAGCAATTCAGGGTTCAGCTTAAAATTGTTGTACTTTGCATGTTTCTCGATATCTTCAACACTTTCAACAACCTCATCAATTGTAAAGTCATACACATCGTACACACCCAATTGAAATTCATTTTCTGCTGGAGATAGACGATGTATGTTTCCCAATAGCTTTCCAGCCTCGTAGATTTCATTATCTTTTCCAGTATAGACTGTCCCAGAGATGAAGGGATAAACGACAAATGTTTCCTCTCCAATGGTTTGCGGGTTATCCATTTTCAGTTTTACAGGCACAACAACTTTTATGCCCTCTTTATATAAATACGTTGTATAGTTCACTAAAGGTTGCGGTCGTTTTTGAGTTCGTTTCACAACAAGATTCTGATCTCCTGTTTGAATGCGGTACACCGGTGAAAATGGATAGATACTCACTGGCTCATTTTCCATATAGAATCCAAATTTCTCTAAAACTTCTTTTCCTGTCATCGCAAACACTCCTCCACATTATTATGAAACTAGCTTACTATCTTCGACTTCATGATTGATAAATTTAAAATACGGCAGCAATAGACCAATCAGGGAAATCACGCATATTAATATACCAATCAAAAGATACAACGGTCTTATTCCCCAAAGCTCACTGAAAATCCCTCCCATTAATACACCAAGCGGCATCATTCCCCTGATGATTAACAGACGAACAGAGAAGACTTTTCCCATCAGATGATTTGGAATCATTTGCTGGCAAATAGTAAGATTATGTACATTAAACATTGCCATCGCTATCCCTGCAACGATTTCTGTTGTAATCGCCAAATAAATCGATGCTGTAATCCCTAAATTGATGTAGGTCATCCCACCAATGACAAGTGGGACTAGCATAAGGACGCGGCGGCTTTGATGCTTGATTTTCCCGACAATTAGCGTACCGATCAGATATCCAAGCGGAAAGCCAGCCATAAAGTACCCGTACACTGCATAGCTCCCATTTAATACATCCGTTATATATGGAATGGTAATCACCATTGTCACTCCTACACCAAACTGAACCACTGCCAGAAAAACACCTAACCAAACAATAATTTTTTGCTTGAAAAAATAACCGATTCCTTCTGTAAACTGCTCCAGCCAGGTTTGTCTTGTTGTTTGTGGACGGTTCTTCTCCTGAATCCCTAGCAGCAAACTACCGCTTGTAGCTAGTAAGAAACAGACAAGCAGCAAGGTTATATGAATTCCGATATACTCGATAACCAGTCCAGCTAATACTGGAGCGAGCAGCATCATCAAGCGAACCATGCCGTCAATATACGCATTCGCAGCAGGAAGTTGCTCCTTGGAAACAATGCTCGGAAGTATTGCTTGATTAGCCGGAACATACAAAGGTGTAATGAGACCAACCGCGAGCTGAACGGCATAAATATGCCATGGTGCTAACGTTCCTGTCATATAGCCTATGAGTGGAATGAGAAAAATAGCCGCCCGACTCCATAATGCAATAATCATGATCCATTTTCGGCTCCAGCGATCAATATAGGGACCAATAAACAGTTGAAGCACTAACGATGGTAAGAAATAAAGCAACCACATACTTCCTAAAGCCAATGGGGATCCAGTCAGTTCAAAGATGAGTAGAGAATTACAAAATGTCCCGAATGCACCACCTAATTCAGAGGAAGCATTTCCTGCCCAAATACGTGTAAAGGATTTGTTTTGGAATATATTCATATCACACCAGTTTCTTTTAGAATTTTGGGTCTATTCTTGGTGAAGATATACATCTAGTTCCTTTGTTAACGAATCAATCGCCTTTCTTTTTAACGCATATTTTGTGTCCTTGATTTCAACTAATTGTGCTGCACGCAATATTTTTAGATGATGATGAATGGTGGATTTACCCATTTCCATTTGTTCCGTAATTTCTTGAAGTGTACGACTTCTTTCGAATAACAGTTTAATAATCCTTAACCTAGCTTCATCTCCTAGCGCTTTATACTTTAACAATAAAAAACCGCTTGGCAAATACCTGTCATCCGGCGAAATACTTTCATTTGCGACCGGGTAGTAAAACACCTTTGTATCTTCTATATCAGCAACAATATTCCACGGTCGATACGTAACATGCGGAATTAAAAGGACATGGTGGACGCTTGGCTCTGGGGGATACGTAATTCCTGCAGTTGCCCATTCAACAAATTCTTCAGGAGCCATTTTTTCTTTCATTTTCAACTTTGTTGCTACATCTCTTTGCAGCACTTTTTCTAGATGCTCCAAATCTTTCTCAATAACATGTTTATACCACTCTGTCATCACCTCGACCAGATGCTTTTTCAATTGCATTTGATCGAGGTTGCTAATAAATGCAATGTATTCCGGAAAAAAGGGATTTGCAGCAGTAATGGACCGTAACTCGTCCACTGCTTCTTTCTCTTGACATGCAGCCCGCTCTCTTAATGCTTGGTGCGTATCTCCAACAAATGGCAGGCAAATAAATTTTAATTCCTTTTCTGAAAGAGTCTCTATATAGGTAGTAAATTCTTGAAGTGTTGCAAAATCTTTTTGATGCAATACTTGAAGCAATGCCTTCCAGGTATTATTTTTTTCAACATAATCGAGATGCTCACGTAACCGGTTTGAAAGGGAATCCCGCATAACCGTTTTTTCCAATGAATCAAGAAGTCGTGTATTTGTAATAGCTGCTATGCCCAATGCACATTCCCAAAGTGGCGAGTAGTTAAGGTGAACGCTGTATGTTTCACGTCTTTTAACCGTTGCGCTAATAACATCCATGCAATCTCTCCTTTTTTAGACTTTTCATACATTCTACAATTATAGAATTAAAAGTTCAACTATTTTAGAATAATAAGTAATTTGAAGATATGGATGGATTACGGCACAGGTTGGTATTTTTGATCTTGGTGTCATAGTGAGGTGGGATGGTGCTTTATTTTTGTTTTTGGTGTCATAGCGTGGCGGGATGGTGCTTTATTTTTGTTTTTGGTGTCATAGCGTGGAGGGATGGTGCTTTATTTTTGCTTTTGGTGTCATAGTGTGGCGGGATGGTGCTTTATTCTTGCTTTTGGTGTCATAGTGTGGCGGGATGGTGCTTTATTTTTGTTTTTGGTGTCTTAGCTAAAAGCCTTCTATTTAATAAGAGGCAGTCACCAATGACTGCCTCATCTATATATCCTACCAATTCATCTCAACCGGTAAAACATCATCTATTTTTTTCTGATACAATGCTTTATCTTCTTCTGTCATCCATAGCTGAATAACACCATGGTCGTTCGTTGTTCGTATCAAGCGGCCGATTCCTTGACGGAGGCGAAGCAGCATGTAAGGTGCATCAACTTCCATGGTTGGATCGTTCGCATGCTTGCGTTTTGCTTGGAATACGGGATCCTTTGGCGGGAATGGCAGGGATGAAATAATTACCTGTGTTAATGCTTCTCCAGGAACATCAAGTCCTTCCCATAGATTATGCGAACACAGTACAGCGGGCTCTTCCTTTTGAAATTTCCTTACTGTTGCACTAATTTCATATTCCCCTTCATAAAGCATCCGAAAAGCCCACTCCTGGTTATCTGCCCAATTCCGGAATTGGTTCATTTCTTTCTCAGAAGAAAACAGGACAAGTGTGTGGCCTTGATTAGCTCTTAACTGTTCCCCAATTTTTTCCCACTTCAGAGCCGGATTTTGTTCTACATGACCGATGAGCTTCATATTTGCTTCATAATCAAATGGAGAAGCTACGGAAAATGAGTCAAAGCTGTTGATTCCTAAGCTATCTGCTAGATATGTGAAATCTCCACCTTGTGCTAACGTCGCGGACGAGAAAACAAATGGAATGTCTCGTGAAAATACTTCCTTCTTCAAAACATCCTCCACTAGGCGCGGCATAACCACAAGACTTGTTGTCGTTTCATTTTCCTCTATCCAGTAAATACCTTGATCATCTTTTAATAAAATCGTTAAACCATAACTAAAGAATTCCAGGTATTCTTCAATAATCTTCGTATGGTACTCATCCATTGTAAATAACTCTGCATCAAAGACTAGCTGCTCTAATAATTGCTGGACCATTTTATTTAATCTTCTAGCCATGTCCACCATTTTGTCCGTTCGAGGAATGTCCTGACGATCTGACCCTTCCACAGCAACAGCTGTTTCACCAAGCAATTCAAACCATTCATCATTCAACGCCAAAATATCTTCTACAAGGAGCAGCGACTCCTCACGAACATCCTGACCCATATAGCCCGTTAAAACATTGGTTAAGTTTTCAAAGTTAAATCGGTAGGTTAAGCCTTTCTGTGCTGCCACTTCTAGAAGGTGACCTTCATCGAATACAACAGAGCTTGCTTCTGGAAGGAGTGGCAATTGCCCTTCACGCTTACGTGATTCCTTCGTCCACACATGCTCCATATAAAAATCATGTGAACAAATAATGATATCTTGAGCATGGCGATAAAATTCCCGATTCAGCGTTTGTCCACTGCGGTGTCTCCAATCACAGGTAGCACATTGCTGGAGTGGGTCCCAGGCGATTTTTTCCCACTTCTCGTCAGAAACCCACGGGTATTCCTTGCGATCTCCGTAGCGCTCAAAGGACTTCATCACTGCACTTGTATCAAATACGAAATCTGGAATCTCGTCATGCACACTTAGAATATCTTCATCTGCTGTTATTTCAGCAAGCGGGTTTAACTTTTTAATACACACATAGTTTTCTCTTGCTTTTGCTAGTCGTACATCGACCTCAAGACCGAGCGCTTTTTCTAGTTTTTCAATATCTCCGCCCTTTTTCACGAGCTGTTCAATTAATGTCTCATCAGCACAGGAAATAATCGCGGGCTTTCCTTTATAGCGCGCATAGCAAATTGCATATAATAAATAAACAAGCGTCTTTCCTGTCCCTACGCCTGCCTCGGCAAATATCGTATGTTTATTTTTAAATGCCTGTTCAAGCTGAAAGGCCATATAAATTTGTTCGTCACGTAGTTCAAATCCTTGTTCTGGTAAAATATCGTAAAACACATCACCGATATAATCCCCTAAGCGATCAAAGAAATTATCATCTTTGGAAACAGTAAATGGAATGCTCGTATTTCTTGTCATCGTAAACCCCTCTACTCATTATCATAAGATTACATGATACCACATTAATCAAAAATACTGCAATTTTACAGACGTATTAATGCTCTTTTTGCTGCAGTATGGGATAGCGCTATATTTTCTAGTTTGGTGCCATTTTGGGGTGGAATAGTGCTATAATTTTATGATTTGGTGCCATTTCGGGTTAGGATGGTGCTATACTTTTTGAGTTTGGTGCCATTTCGAATCCCGGCCAAAAAATGGTACTTATACAGGATGTCTGTCTGGCAGTATAACCTTATCTAACTATTTTTATGCAAGGGCATACATCGCAAGGAGCAAAAACCATTGCTATTTTTAGTATCAGTTGTACAATAGCAATAAGGCTAATCATATCGTCCGTTTTCTATTAAAAGAAAGAAGGGAATTGTGTTGGAAAAGGCAGTAAATAAGAAAGTAAGCTCTACATTTAATAATAAGCCCGTCTATTCGATTTTATTTATCATTGGAACCTGTCATCTATTAAATGATTCGCTTCAAGCTGTTATTCCTGCGATGTTCCCGATTTTGGAACAATCATTAGGACTGACATTTACACAGCTTGGACTCATTGCATTTACATTAAATATGGTTTCGTCCGTGATGCAGCCATTGGTCGGTATGTACACGGATAAACATCCAATCCCATACGCTTTACCGATTGGGCTAACGAGCAGTATGTTTGGGATGCTTGGTTTAGCTTTGGCTCCTAACTTTTGGATGATCCTCATAAGTGTTGTCTTTATTGGCTTGGGATCTGCCGTTTTCCATCCAGAAGGATCACGTGTGGCCTATCTTGCTGCTGGGACAAAGCGAGGACTCGCTCAATCGATTTATCAAGTAGGCGGAAATTCTGGACAAGCATTGGCACCTGTTATTACGGCGTTAGTACTCGTTCCATTAGGACAATTTGGCGCCATTTGGTTTACATTAATTGCTGCACTCGCAGTCTTCTTTCTTATGCATATCGCAAAGTGGTATGCAGCACAAGTCAAAGAAATTTCCCGAACAAAGGCATCTCGAAAAGCAGTAAAACCGAATAAAAATATGTCCCGGGCAATTAAAAGTGCACTTATCGTATTAATTTTTCTTGTTTTTGCCCGCTCTTGGTATCAAGCTGCTATTTCGAATTTCTATGCGTTTTATGCAATCGACAACTACGATCTTACAATTGCAAAATCCCAAGTTTATATCTTTACATTTCTTGCAATGGGGGCGGTTGGAACATTCTTAGGCGGACCATTAGCCGACCGGTTCGGAAAGCGTAATGTGATTCTATTTTCGTTAATTGCTTCTGCACCACTAGCATTATTGCTGCCGCATGTCGGTCCAGTTCTAGCGATTATTTTACTTGCTGTGACTGGAGTAATCTTAATGTCTAGCTTTTCCGTTACAGTCGTCTATGCACAAGAGCTTATTCCAGGAAAAATCGGTACGATGTCTGGTTTAATTGTCGGATTGGCATTTGGTATGGGGGCAATTGGATCGGTTGCACTTGGAACATTAATTGACTTTATCGGGTTAACACCGACCATGATTATGATTTCACTTCTTCCTTTATTAGGTTTTCTAACATACTTGCTGCCAACAGATGAGAAAATTCGCGAATGGTATGCTTAAGTGAAAATCGTTATAGAAAGAGCAAAACCGCTGCATTCGCAAAAGAACTAGTGAATGCAGCGGTTTTGCTCTT
>NZ_PIJY01000026.1:539981-564218 GCF_008304605.1 Oceanobacillus polygoni
TGAGAAGTCTGCCCTCTTCTCATGTGTTTTTCTCTTTATATAGAACCCCAAATGTTTCATCTTACTTTTGTTCCATAAGTGCGTCCACCAGCTGACGCATGGTACCTGTTTCTTTAAAGCTCGTATGCCATGAGAATGCTTTTTCCAGCACATGAGGGGTCTGCCCTCCACGCTCAAGTGCTTCTTGATAGTAATCCCATAACTGCTCGCGGTACATCGGATGTGCACAGTTTTCGATAATGAGTGGTACACGCTCTCGTGGAGCTAGTCCACGCAAATCTGCATAGCCCTGTTCTGTCACTACTACATCCACATCATGTTCTGTGTGATCGACATGTGACACGAACGGAACAATACTCGAAATGTCTCCCTCTTTTGCAATCGATTTTGTAACGAAAATCCCAAGCTTTGCATTTCGCGCAAAATCTCCAGAACCACCAATTCCATTCATCATTTTCGTACCACTAACATGCGTCGAGTTTACGTTTCCATAAATATCAAACTCTAATGCTGTATTAATGGAAATAAGCCCAAGTCTGCGAATAATTTCTGGCTGGTTGGAAATTTCCTGTGGTCGTAAAATAAGTTTCTCTCGGTACTTGTCAAATTCACCGAAAACCTGTTTCATCTTTTGCTCCGATAATGTTAGTGAACATGCGGATGCAAACGTGACTTTACCAGCATCAATTAAATCAAATACCGCATCCTGCAACACTTCGGAGTAAACAACCAGATCCTCGAATTCCGAATCAATCATCCCATGTAACACGGCGTTGGCAACTGAACCAATTCCCGATTGAAGCGGCATAAGCGTTTCTGTTAATCTGCCTGCTTTCATTTCAGCACGTAAAAAGTCTAACAGATGATCTGCCATCATTTTTGTTTCTTCATCTGGAGGAACAATCGTTGATGGAGAATCTTCTTGATGTGTGAAGACAATCCCTTTCACCTTATCAAAATCAAGCGGAATTCCCTTTATTCCAATTCGCTCATCGACGTTCGTTAACGGAATCGGATCCCGATCTCCTTGCTTTTTTGGACTATAAAGATCATGTAAGCCCTCTAAAGATTCCGGCTGTGCCGTGTTCAGCTCTACAATAATATGTTCCGCTGTTTCTGCAAATGAAAGGGAATTCCCAACAGAAGTGGATGGTATGAGCATCCCATCCTCTGTAATCGAGATACCCTCAAGTATTGCGTAGTCTATGCGATCAATAACATCTGCACGTAGCAATTCGGATGTATGTGATAAATGCTGGTCCACAAACAGATGCTCCCCTGTATTAATCGCATTTCGCATCGCAGGTTCTGCCTGGAATGGTAACCTTTTTCCAACAATTCCAGCTTCAGCAAACATTTTATCAATGTTTGAACCGAGTGAAGCCCCCGTATACACATTCACTTTGAATGCTTCCCCATTCTTTGCGCGTTCCACCAATGCTGTTGGTACCGCTTTCGCATCACCCGCCCGAGTAAACCCACTTAACCCCAATGTCATTCCATCATGGATCCATGATGCAGCTTCTACTGCGGACACGACTCGCTCCCGAAGCTGTTGGGGATGTATGCGCTTTAATTTCTCCCCCATAAAACATCCCTCTTTTTTCAGTTATTTATACTTATTCTAACGTAATAGCCAAACGTTTCGGAAAATTAAGAGGGAAATAGCTATTTTTTGATTAAAGCACTTATATTTTTAGATAAACCAGCAAGAATCATCAAAACCCTAACAGTTTTCTAAAATAACTCGCATAGGATTGACTTACAGGGATTGTTACATCATTGGTCATCGCTAGTAAAAATGTGGAATGCGTATCTGGATAAATTTCTTTGATATGATGAACATTCACAATGTATGACCTATGGCAACGAATAAACGACTCTACAGGTAGCATATATTCAAATTGCTGTAATGTATTGGAATGTGTTCCAGAGTAGTTATCCGCAAAAACATGCGTTTTTCGGTCCTTTGCCTCCAAATACATTACATCCGTAAACGATATCGGCCTCCATCCATCATCGTTTTTTACCGTAACGACTGATTTTCCTTCTGTCCATGCTGGGTAAATAGCCAGAACACAGCCCTCCAGCCTATCTTCAAAATGAAACGGGACAGCCATTCCATGGTATGGAACACCATACACATTCCGATTAATAAACTTTGAAACCTTTTGCTCTGAGATGATTGCTTTATGTGCAAGCGTCCCTTCCTTAATCGGGTCACCAGGTTGAATCTTCAAGTCGATCCGTTTACTCGGGCGGTAGTAAATGTATTCCGTTGTCGTTGAAACTGCAATTGAAATCTCATCAGAGAAAAGTTCTCCGATTACGTCTAGGAGAGAATTTGTATTTAGCTTTTGCATCATCGTCCTCCTCTAATGTATTTCTTAATAATTTTTCTCTTAACCTGCAGTAAATGATTTCGGCATTACTGCTGCTACCACAACGGCTTTTACACAGAGAGTTTCACCAGCAAATACCTCTGTATGTATCTTCCATTTATTCGGATGTACTTCTTCGATCGTTCCAACCGCTTTTAAGGGAACATCCTGTGGAGTAGGCTTTAGAAAATCAAGATTTAATGATGCCGTAACAAATCGAGGAGGTTCGACACCATCACCTGGCTCATGTCCTTTTTTCCGATGCAATGCTAAAGAAGCAGATCCGGTCCCGTGACAATCAACGAGTGATGCAAGTAAGCCTCCATATACAAATCCAGGTATTGCGGTATGCTCCTTTTTCGGCGTATAAATCGTAACGGTTTGATCACCTTCCCAGCCTGTTCTTAAACGTAGTCCTTCTTGATTCAATCTGCCACACCCATAGCACCAAGCATAGTCTTCACCATATTCATCTTGAATTGCATATTGAATCTGTTCCATCTCCATTCCCCCCTATATTGTTTACTTCCATTCTAGCGTATTTGCGCTATATACACACGAAAAAATATCCAATTTCATTCAGATGATGACAGTTACCGACAACTTTGGTAATCTAATAGGTGGACCGGCAGAAAGTGTTTCATTACTTAGGGGGTTATTCAAGTGAAAAGGTTAGTTATTTTAGGCGGCGGATATGGTGGTATAAAAATCCTCACTGGCTTACTGGACCAGTATTTACCGGAGGATCTACATATTACCGTTGTTGATCGGAACCCATTTCGCTCCTTAAAAACAGAATTTTATACGATTGCAGCAGGTACGGTTGCAGATCAAGGTGTACGAGTTGAATTTCCAGATGACAAACGTGTTCACTACGTTTTTAATGAAATTACGAAAATCGATACAGAAAATGAACAAATTTTATTTGAGGATCCAAATGATACAATCTCCTATGATTATTTAGTTATTGGGCTTGGCTGTGAAGATAATTACCATGGTATCCCAGGAGCAGAGGAATTCACGAAAAGTGTTCAAACATTTGCGAAAGCACGTGAAACTGGGGTTGCGATTGGGAATTTAGGTGCTTATGGGAAGGTAACAATCGTTGGTGCAGGATTAAGCGGAATCGAAGTTGCTTCCGAAATCCGCGAAAGCAGACCTGATTTGAATATCCGAATATTAGATCGTGGTTCAACGGTGTTAAAAGCGTTTGATTCCAAAATTCAGCAATATGTGGAATCATGGTTTATCGCAAATAATGTAGATGTCATACATAATTCAAGTGTTGAGTATGTGGAGAAGGATGGCGTTTGTAACAACGGCGTTTGTTTCATAAATGACGTAACCATCTGGACTGCTGGTGTTAGACCAAATTATTTGGTACGTGAGCTGCCATTTGAAAAAGATATTCAGGAAAAGGTTATCGTTAATGATTTTTATCAAGTTCCAGCACAACCAAATGTATATGTATTAGGTGACTGTGCAGCTTCTAAATTTTCACCTAGTGCCCAGTTAGCTGGCCAGCAAGGTGAACAAATTGCGGATATCCTATTAGCTATCTTGCATGACAAAGCGCCAAAGAAACCAAAGGAAATTAAGCTAAAAGGTACACTTGGGTCTTTAGGGAAGTCCGATGGCTTCGGTAATATGATGCAATTACCATTTACCGGCTTCTTACCACGACTTGCGAAATCTGGTGTCCTTTGGTTGAGTAAGCGCCATTAATTACGAATTGGAATTGGAATCGGCCATAATTAGCTGATTCCTTTTTTCGTGATAAAATTTACACAAACTTCACGCCAGCTTCACAAGTACTTCATCATTTTACAGTATGATGTATCTATAGATACATCATGAATGATGGAGGTGCACCGTGCGATTTCTTGCTAAGGTAAGTATTAGTCTCGTTGTTGTACTGTTATATTTCTTTTAGTGTATCTTGTTGCCCCATAGACACCAGCATTTCCTTTCCTCGCTTGTATATGACTTTCCGTGCAGATTTAATTCTTAGAGATTAGAACTGCAGTTACTTCCCTCTTAAATAGATGATTCATCTAACAAAGGTCAGCCACATTTCTTCTGTGGCTGACCTTTGTTAAAATAAATTACCCTAAAAACTTCACACATACTACTTCTGGAACATCTACAACTGAATCAAGTTGAGTTAGCTTGCCCGTCTCCCCGTCACGACCAAATAATACAAGGTTACCTGACTTCTGATTGGACGCAACGATAAACGCTTCACTTGGATCAAGTACAAAGTCACGTGGCCAATCTCCACCCGTTGATGTGATTTCAACTAGTGTGAGCTCTTTGGTTTCTTCATCAACTCGGAATACAGCGATACTATTATGACCACGATTTCCGGTATAAATAAATTTCCCATCCGATGTAACATGAATGGCACTCGCGTCATTTGTCTCGTTAAAATCCGCTGGAATAGCTTTTACTTTTTGTTTTTCAGTGAAGCTTCCTTGATCTGCATTGTAATCAAGCACAATCACTTCAGAGCTTAGTTCTGTCATTAAGTATGCTGTCTTGCCATCCGGATGAAACGCAAGATGTCTTGGACCACTGCCGGGTTCTACATGAAGTGTCGCTACTTTTACAAGCGCTTCATTTTCTATTTTGTATGTCACAAGCTCATCCGTACCAAGATCCGCGACCATGACATACCTGCCATCTGGCGTTTGCGCGGTATAGTGGACATGTGGCTTTTCCTGGCGCTCGTGCGGTCCATGCCCTTCATGCTGAACTGTACCTTTTAGCGCAAGCTTACTTGGATGATGTGCTTGGTATAAATCAGTCGTTCCCTTGTGGTAATTTCCTGTAACTAACACACCATTTTGAATATCAAGATGACATGGAGGCGCCCCTTCTTCCAGCTTCTCATTGACGTAACGCAATTCACCTGAATCCGGTTCTATTTCATAAGCATGTACACCACCAAGCTTGTCCGCTTGTGCTACAGAGTAAAGCTGACGTTTATCCTCACTAATTGCCAAATAAGTCGGATTACCAACTTTCGCCGCCACCTCTACCGCCTGAAGCTTCCCTGCCTCTGCGTCTAGGACGAAACGATAAATCCCTTCACTGCTTTCACGTGTATATGTGCCTGCAAAACCGATATATTTTTTAGCCATATGTATCCATCCTTTCTAGTGTTGATTATATATATTATAGCATTAAACTAACGACGTTTAGTCGAATAAGGTTTACTGAAATAATCATTCTTTATTTAAAAGCCACAGTATGAAAAATAATAACTTTTATAGTGATTGTTTTCATTTTGTCAAAAATCGGGTATACTATATATAGATATTCATACAATATAAAAACCGCTTGGTGCTCGAACACCAAACGGTTTGTGCAATAGCCCTTCAAGGGGGCAGCTCACAACAGGATAAAAAATAATCACCTAATTGCTTGCTAGGCTGGGGTGGTTATTTTTTTTGATCAAATGACAGAATCGCTATAATCAACGTCCCAAAAGACATCATGAGAACTAGCGTTTCAAAAGTCGTCATTGGCATCACCCCCTCACAGGAGTGAGCCACCACCCACGAAAAACCTTATGCACTATATTTATTATACATAATTTGCATGTCAATAAAAATCAAATCACGAGAAAACGAAAGAATATTTATCAAATGTTATTTCTAATGATAGTCTGTAAATAACTGATGGAGGAATAAAAATGGAAAAAACTGATTATATAGAGTTAAGGCATTTTTCAAATGAACACGTAGATTTGTTGCATTCTTTTGAACTCCCTAAAGATCAAGTACAGTTTACTTCATTACCAATAAATTTCGTAGATGTTTCAGAAGGTCAGCATCGTATTGTTATCCTTAATCATAACGAACCGGTTGGCTTCTTTATATTACATTCAACTGACCGAGTAAAAGCGTATTCAAATAATCAGTATGCTATGCTGTTAACCTCCTTTTCAATAAATCACTCACAACAAGGAAAAGGCTATGCAAAACAAGCGATGAATCTACTCAAGCAGTTTGTATCTGCTGAATTTCCGAATTGTAATGAAATCATCTTAGCTGTTAATCATAAAAATATAACTGCCCAGCAATTATATAAAAGGGTTGGTTTTCAAGATACAGGGAAGAGAAAAGTTGGACCTATTGGTGAACAGTTCATCATGAATTTAATACTGTAAATAAATATTATTAAACACACTAGACGCTACCATTTTGAGCAAGGGGGATTCCATTGATTATTTCAGATAAACTATACGGCGAATTTGAAGTAGAGCACGTATTAGAACAATTGATAGTAAGTAAACCAGTTCAACGATTAAAGGGGATTCACCAAGGAGGAGCAAGCTACTTAGTCAATGAAAAGTGGAATGTAACTCGATTTGATCATTCAATCGGAGTAATGCTTTTGATTAGAAAACTTGGTGGTTCATTAGAGGAGCAAATTGCGGGATTATTACATGACGTATCCCATACAGCATTCTCTCATGTTGTCGATTTTGTCTTTGATAATAAAAAAGAAGACTATCATGAAACAATATATGATTCTATTATTCAAGAGTCTGAAATCCCTACTATTTTGAAGAAGTACCATTACAACTATGAGGATATATTACTTGACGATACAAAATGGACTTTACTTGAACAACCAGCACCAGAATTATGTGCAGACAGAGTAGATTATACATTGCGTGATATGTTTGAATATGGTCAGATATCATTAGTCGATGTTCACAAATTTTTAAGTGATTTAACCGTTGTTGATGGGAAAATATATCTTCAAAATATTGATATTGCTGAATGGTTTGTGAAAACGTATTATAAAGAAGTGATAGACTTCTTCATGGATCCATTAAATATATACGGCTATGATAGGTTAGCAAAAACATTAAAACTGGCATTAGCTCAAGAAATTATTAACCTTGATGATTTTCTAAAAGATGATGATGGGCTTATCCAGAAGCTATGGTCGTCTAAAAATAAAGAAATACAGATCCTATTGGAAAAACTAAATCAAAATGTAAATGTAAAAGAAGATATGGATCAGTTCGACCTTCACCGTAAAAATAAGATAAGACTGATTGACCCTTCCGTTCTTAATGGAAATACGTTCGTTCGGGCATCTGTTCTTTCCAAAAAAGTGGCTGAAATGAATAAAACTGCTTATGAAAAAGCAAAGAGAGGAATGTATATAAAAATACTTTCAAATTAAAGGAAGTCATAAGGTACATTCCGTAAATAAAAACATATTTTTAGCAAAGCTAGTTAACTATTAAGTATTCGTTCCCTATCTGATAAACTTAAAAGTAACATTATGGAGGTGTATAGAATGAATTGGAAAGATGTACGACAAGATTTTCCTGATCAGTGGGTCTTGATTGAAGCTGTCCAAGCTTATACGAATAAAGACAGTGAACGCATTCTAGAAGAGATCACTCCATTGGAGAAGTTCTCTAATTCTCCAGATGCAATGAGAGTTTGAAGGTCATTCTCTTCATTTAAAACGTGTTTTAATAGATACTGGTTCTGGGAGTACAATTGTTTCTACAGATTTAGCTGAATCTATAAAAACCTCATGAAATCAATTTAACTTTGATCTCATGAGATTTATTCATTTTCTAAAGTTTTGCCCCGACATTCTCATCTATTAAAGACAAGCTGTCATGCTATTACAATTCTTCTCCATTACTTCCAATCACTTTTTTATACCAGAAGAAGGAATCTTTACGACTTCTTTCTAATGTTCCGTTTCCTTCGTCATCTTTGTCGACATACACGAATCCGTAACGTTTAGACATTTCACTCGTTGACATGGACACGAGATCAATTGGTCCCCATGCTAAGTAACCCATTAAGTCAACGCCATCACCGATTGCTTCCTTCATTTGCTCGATATGCTTTTTCAAGTAATCGATACGGTAATCGTCGTGGATTGATCCGTCTGCTTCCACTTTATCGTAGGCACCTAGTCCATTCTCTACTAGGAAGAGTGGTAATTGGTAACGATCGTATAATTCGTTTAATGCAACTCGCAGACCAATCGGGTCAATTTGCCATCCCCATTCAGATGCTTCCAAGTATGGGTTTTTCAATGTATTCATCAGATTTCCTTCCGTACGTTCTCCTTCTGGCGCAGCAGAGGATAACAAGGACATATAGTAACTGAAGGAAACATAATCCACTGGATATTGTTTCAAAATCGCGTCATCACCAGGTTCTTTAGCAATTTGAATATCATTTTCAGCTAAGAAACGTTCCATGTATTTCGGATACTCCCCACGTGCATGGACATCCGTGAAAAATAGATTCGCTTGATTGTCCTGCTGGGCCTTCAATACATCCTCTGGATTTGGCGTATTCGGATACGTGCTCATTCGCGCAAGCATGCAGCCCATTTTCCCATTTGGATTAATTTCATGCAGTTTCTTTGTTGCTAGTGCGCTTGCTACAAATTGATGATGTAACCCTTGGTATTTCGCTTTCATCGGGTTTTCTTCTTTGTCGGATAAAACCCCACCACCAGTAAATGGGCTAATTGTGATCATATTGATTTCATTAAAAGTCATCCAGTAGTTCACTTTTTCTTTATAACGTGTAAACACTGTTTCCGCATAACGAACGAAATGATCAATCGTTTCACGACCGACCCAGCCATTATATTTTTCCGTTAAGCCATAAGGCGTCTCATAATGGGAGAGCGTAACAACTGGTTCAATATTGTATTTTGCTAATTCATCGAATACATTATCGTAAAACTGTAATCCTGCTTCATTCGGTGTTTCATCATAACCATTTGGAAAAATCCTTGACCAATGAATAGAAAGACGAAATGCCTTGAAGCCCATTTCTGCAAGTAAAGCGATATCTTCTTTATAGCGGTGATAGAAATCGATTCCTTCACGCTTCGGATGTCTTGCAGTTGATTCTCCGCTTAATGTTTTCCGAATTTGCTCCGATGTAATTTCCATCGCATTATCCTTTGTCCGTTCACTTTTTGGAATATATTCTACAAAATCAGCAGCAGATAAGCCTTTTCCGTCCTCATCAAATGCACCTTCAATTTGGTTGGCAGCAGTTGCACCACCCCATAAGAACCCTTTTGGAAATTGCGCTTGAATTTGTGACATAATATCTCTCCTCTTTTTTTAGAATAAATGTATTATTTAACGACGGTAATGATTGCGTCGTCTAACACAACATGTCTTGAATCGGTTGGTAAAACATCTAAATATTCAGCAGTATTTGTTATAACTACAGGCGTTGTCGTTTGATAGCCAGCTTGCTTGATTCCTTCTATATCAAACGTTACTAATTTCTGTCCTTTTTTAACAACTGTTTCGGCTTCAACATGTGCTGTAAAATGCTTTCCTTCAAGCTGCACGGTGTCCAGCCCAATATGAATTAACAATTCAACACCGGTTTCACTAACAAGGCCAATTGCATGATTGGTTGGGAAAATCGTAACTACTTTTCCATCAAACGGAGCAACCACAACACCATCTGATGGTTCGATTGCTACCCCTTTACCCATAGCTCCACTTGAGAAGACAGGATCGTCAATGTTTTCTAATGGAATCATTTCACCAGTGAGTGGTGTCGTTAGTTCGTTTCTTTCCTTCACATCTTTTTCGGTCATCGCAGGCGTTTCTTCCATCTTCATTTCTGCCTTCGTTTCCGCTTCTGGTTCAATACCTTTTTTCTTACCTTCTGTGCCAAAAATAAAGGCTAAAATCGTTGCAGCAACAAAGGCTGCTCCAACACCGAAAATATAGCCTATCATCGGTGAATATGCAGGAATTGTCAGGAAGCTATTAAACACGAATCCAAATACCCTTACATCAAAGGTAGCAACAATCGCACCACCAATTGCACCAGCAATTAATACTAATGGCATTAGTTTTTTATAGCGTAAAATCAATCCATAAAGAATCGGTTCGGTTACCCCTGCGAAAACACCTGACAAGGTAGAAGCAAAGGAGAGGGAACGTAAATCTTTATTATTTTTTGCACGCAGGAAGATCCCGAATGCAATCCCCATTTGTGCAAATGTAGCTGCTGCAGTAATCGGTCCGATAATATCGCCACCGCGAGAGAAGTTGTCGATCATAATTGGCACAATTCCCCAATGCACACCTAAAATAACAAGGAATGGCCATATCGCAGCAATCAGAATACCTGTAACAATTGCTGACAGATCAAGCAAGAATGTGATACCAGAACCAATACCTGCACTTATATATTGAGCAAATGGACCAAAAATTAAGGCAGTTAATGGAACCATAACCAAAATCCCAATCATTGGTACAAAGAATAATTGAATCGTGTCTGGTGTGTATCTTTTAACAATGCGCTCTATAGGTGCATAGATTGCCATCGCAATCAATAACGGGAATACAGTCGATGCATAATCCGACATAACTAATGGGATACCCATAAAACTTACATCACCCGTGCTTGCTAATAATGCAGTAAAATTCGGATCAAGTAAGCCAGCTGCAATCGTACCACCGACAAATGGATTTGCATTTAATTTCTTAGCTGCAGAAATTCCTACAAAGATCGGCAGAAAATAGAATAGGCCACTGGATGCTGCATTTAATACTGCATACGTTGTTCCTTCCACATCAATCCAATTTAACAGAGATAGTACAGCAAGTAATGCCTTAATCATACCTGCCCCAGCAAGTGCTGGGATGAGCGGCGAGAACGTACCAGAGATATATTCAAAGACTCTCGATACTACTCCGACCTTTTCTTTGCTCTTATTTTCCTGATTATTTCCACCATCACCCGCACTAATAGAATGATTATTCATGATTTCGGTATATACTTTTCCTACTTTATTCCCAACGACAACCTGGAATTGCCCTCCCTTTTCCACGACGGTGAGCACGTCAGGTAAATCCTTTAATGTATCCTGCTCAGCTTTGCTATTATCAGCAAGCTTAAAGCGCAAGCGGGTCGCACAATGGACGAGGGAATTAACGTTCTCCTCTCCACCAACTAATTCAATAATTTTATTTCCTAATTGTTTATTATCCAATATGTTTCCTCCTTTTCAATTCTATAAAAAACAAAAAACCCGAAAAGAACACAGTTAGACAAATAGCTAATTGTATTCTCCCCAGGTTTTGCCTGCTTAACAGTAACAATCCTAAAGTTTATATATTTTTTTCTCTGTATGATACCCGATGAATATGAATCATAAAATAGGCTAGCTCATCTTTCGTCATTTGCATTTGATACGTAGGTTTTAAGTAAGCTTGTACCTTTTTTGTACATGCATAGCTTTCAGGGTACTGTTGCTTTACTTGCTCATACAATGTGCCATGCTGGTCATCACTCAACTCTCCACGTAACATACGATAAGCAAAATAACGTACGTGCGTTATAAACCTGCTATAATTCATTGAATCTTCATCAAAGTTAATGCCATAATGATATTTTACAATGTTCGTTACATCCCCAAAAATCTGCGTCATTTTTAATGTCTCTTCCATCCCTGAGCTATCCTGCCTAGCATTGAGGAAATGCAAAGCGATCGATGCTACTTCATCCTCAGGCAACTGAATCCCAGTTCTAGCTTCAATCATCTGCAGCGCTTTAGTTGCTGCTTGATATTCCTGCTTATAAAACTTCTTAACTTCCCACAGTAGCGCATTTTTAATGGGTAATCCATCTTCTAACCGGATCAGTGCGAAATGGATATGATCTGACAACGATAAATAGAGTGACTCACTCAATTCAGTTTGCAATTCCTTTGTTGCCATGTCAATAATATCCTTTGAAAGAACCATTACTTCATACGGAATTTCATCTAAAAGCTCGGATAGCTTGGCTGCAAATCCTTCGGAAGGAGCGATAAAGTTTTTTTCTATCTTTTCTGTATCTATTTGGTCACCAATTTTTTTCTGAAAGGCAAGTCCTTTGCCCATAACAACCATTTCAGTTTGGTTGGAATCCTTTGTTAAGGCGACATTATTATTAAATACTTTTATTATTTTCATCCTTACCACTTTTCCTTCAAGAATTTAAAAAAACCTGAATTCATTAATATTATAGATAGACTTATCCCCATAACATTAATCAATCCAGGTCTTGCCTGCCAAACAGTAACAATCCTTAAACTATTGATTTCAGTATAGTGGATTGTGCTTTTTATTGCAAGTGTTTACTTATGGATTTTATTCCCATACAGATTCCAGCCGGATAGCATAAAGTAAGCCCCCATTAATGTAGTGTTCGCGGGGGCTTTGGATCGATTATTGTCGTTTATTTTTTCTTTCCTGTAACATTTCCTCAATAGCATCAGCAACACCATGATCATAATTTGCTTTGGTTGTATAGGAACAGAGCGCTTTAATTTCATCGGATGCATTTCCCATTGCAACGCCTCGCTCGGCTGCTTGAAGCATGCTTGCGTCATTCCAGTTATCACCTAAGGCCATCACATCAGCCATGCCAATTCCCATGCTTTCTGCTAGATGCTTTAATGCGATTCCTTTTTGGGCATCTTGATGGTTAAACTCCAAGTTAATATCACCTGACGAAGTAATTGCCATACCCGCTCCCCCCGCAAGCTGTGTACGTACATTCTTTAGCTTTTCTTTATCAAGTGAAAAGGCAAGAATTTTATAGATTTCCAAGTTTTCAACAGCAAATATTTCATCATAATCTGCGATGAATTGAACGGGTTCAGCCTGAAAACGTAGTTCTGCTTTTTTACGAATATCTGCCTCAGCTACATTTGGGTTTGCTGATTTCATAATATCGACAAGTACTTCTAAGAAATATTCCTTACTTACCGAATAAATTCCATTACTCGTAAAGAACTCTAAGTACATATCCGCTTCACGGCAAGCCCCTAATACCTGCTTGGCAACAGATTTATCCATCGGGATTGTTCGAATTAGTTTTTTATCCTCTGTATAAGCGACTGCACCATTCAAGCTAATAATCGGACATGTAATCCCAGCTTGCTTTAGCGGTGTACTGGCAGCATCATAAGATCTTCCCGTTGCTACTACAAATCGAATACCATGGTCAATTGCTTTTTGAATCGCTGCTATATTCTCTTCACTTACAACGCCTTCTTCATCTAACAGCGTACCATCTAAATCTGATGCAATAAGTTTCATTATGTATAGCTCCTAACGTATTTGCTTGCTTCTTATTTGTTGCTTACCCCTATTATACACATGTAGTTAATATTTTTCAGAATGTCAGTCTGGCGCATGTCCACACATTAGCAAAAGCACTTGAATAAACATATTCAAGTGCTTTTTATATAGCTACCTATTCATGTAATGTTAGTTCTTCCATGACTGCCAATGCTTGCTCAATCTGTACCTCTACGCTCTTTCTCGCCGTACCACCTGCAACGTCACGTGCATTGACGACCGTTTCTGGTTTCAGTACATCGAAAATATCTCCTTCGATTAACGCGGAGTACGATTGGAATTCATCAAGCGTTAGATCGAGTAAATACTTTCCGTTATTAATACAAGCTAATACAACCTGCCCAACAACCGCATGTGACTCTCTAAATGGCATCCCTTTTCCAACAAGATAATCGGCAAGGTCTGTAGCATTAGAGAAGTCGTTCGTCACAGCTTGGTACATATTTTCCTGCTTCACCTGCATCGTCTCAATCATTGGCGCAAATAGTGCGAGTGCACCTTTTAATGTTTCAAACGTGTCGAACATGCCCTCTTTATCTTCCTGCATATCTTTGTTATAGGCTAACGGAAGACCTTTCAGCGTTGTCAGCATCCCCATTAAATGACCGTAAACACGCCCCGTTTTCCCACGGACGAGTTCTGCTACATCGGGATTCTTTTTCTGTGGCATCATGCTGCTTCCTGTTGTAAAGGAGTCATCCAGCTCAATAAAGTTGAACTCTGCGCTGGACCACTGAACAAGCTCTTCACATAAGCGAGAAAGATGCATCGCGATCAACGAAGCGTTCGATAAAAATTCGACGACGAAATCACGATCGCTTACTGCGTCCAAACTGTTTTCACAAATACCGTCAAAACCTAGCTTGTCAGCGACGAATTGCCGATCAATCGGAAATGTTGTCCCTGCCAAGGCACCAGCTCCAAGCGGGGATTTATTGACCCGCTTCAAGCTATCGGTTAGACGCTCCATATCACGCTGGAACATGAAAACATAGGCCATCATATGATGCGCGAATAAGACAGGCTGAGCACGCTGCAAGTGGGTATACCCTGGCATAACAGTGTCTAGATTTGCCTTAGCCTGGCTAATTAAAGCCTTCTCGACATCGATAAGCTGCTGAATGACTGTACCAATCGCATCGCGTAAATACAAGCGCATATCTAAAGCTACCTGATCATTCCTGCTCCGGCCAGTATGAAGCTTACCACCAACAGCTCCCACTTCCTCGATGAGGAGCTTCTCCACATTCATATGGATATCCTCATGTTCCTCACTAAGTTCAGCTTCTCCGGCTTCAATTTTCTTTAGAACGATTTGCAGACCTTCGGCAATTTTATCTGCATCTGCTGCAGGAATAATCTTACATGCCTTCAACATTGCCACATGAGCAAGGCTTCCCTCAATATCATAGGTTGCTAGTTTTTTATCAAAGCTGATGGATGCCGTGTATTCATCCACTAATTGATTCGTTGGTTTTGTAAAACGTCCACCCCATAATTTCACGATTTAACAGCTTCCTTTACGTCAAGTTTCACTTTTTCAATCGATTTCTTTTTCTTCGCTGTTCCATTCACAGAAGCATGAACCTTTGTTGGCAATCCCCATAGTTTAATAAATCCAAGTGCTGCCTCATGGTCAAATGCATCGGCTTTGTTGTATGTTGCAAGGTCAAAGTCATAGAGTGAGTTTGCGGATTCACGTCCGATAACTTGCGCATGCCCTTTATACAGCTTCACTTTAACAGTTCCTGATACATACTCTTGCGTTTTTTCTACAAATGATTGAAGCGCTTCTGTCAGCGGTGAATACCACAAGCCATAATAAACCGTTTGTGCAAGCTTTTGTTCAATCATTGGTTTAAATTCAGCAACCTCTCTCGGTAATGTGAGTGCTTCTAGCTCTTGGTGAGCCGCAATTAATGTTGTAGCAGCAGGTGCTTCATAAATCTCTCTTGATTTAATACCTACTAAACGATTTTCCACATGATCGATTCGTCCAACACCATGCTTTCCAGCAATTTCATTGAGTTGTAAAATGAGCTGATCCAATGGAAGCTCTTCTCCGTCCAATGCTACCGGCTTCCCTTGCTCAAATGAAATTTGGATAACTTCTGGTGCATCTGGTGCATCAACTGGATCTACCGTCAAATCAAACGCATCCTTTGGTGCTTCTGCCCACGGATCCTCCAAGATGCCACATTCATTACTACGTCCCCAGAGATTTTGATCAATACTGTACGGGTTATCGAGATCAATCGGAATTGGAATTCCATGTGCTTGTGCGTACTCAATCTCTTCTTCTCTGGACATTGCCCATTCACGAACCGGTGCAACAATTTTAAGATTTGGGTTTAAAGCAGTAAAGGCAACATCGAAACGCACTTGGTCATTTCCTTTTCCGGTACAGCCATGCGCTACCGCTACAGCTCCCTCTTCTTCTGCAATGTCGACAAGTATTTTAGCGATTAACGGACGAGATAGCGCAGAAATCAGTGGGTATTTCCCTTCGTATAATAGATTTGCCTGTAATGCTGGTAATACATATTCATTTGCATAAAGCTCTTTTGCATCAATCACATACGATTTGATTGCACCAACATCTAGCGCTTTTTTCTTAACAAACTCCAAGTCTTTCCCCTCACCAACATCTAGCGCCACTGCAATCACATCATAATGATAGTTATCCTGTAACCATTTCACTGCAACGGAAGTATCAAGACCTCCGGAATATGCTAAGACGATTTTTTCCTTTACCATTTTCGTTTCCCCTCTCACTTTGTGCTGTTAATGAATTATTATGCATTAATTTGTATAATAATTCAATAGTTTTTTTAAATTTTTTTGTGAAAAATAAAATATTTTTATTCAGAGAGGTAAATGATTGCCTAGCAATGAATAAAGCCATGCAACCTCGAAAGGACACATGGCTTATTTATTACTTATTTTTTGAGAAACGGTTGAATGTAACTTTTACGATTTCCATGAGCACTGCCGCTGCAATAGCAAGAGCTGTTGCAACTAAAGCTTCGTTCCAGCCAAAGCTTTGTGGAATATTAAATACATCACGGGCAAATGGAAGGGTTGTTATGCCATAGAGGATAAACCCAAGGAACACGGCCCCAATGACATATTTATTTTTAAAGAATCCCGCTCCAAACGCTGTTTGCGTATTCGACCTTGCTGCGAAAGTCTGCAATGTACGGGATAAAATGAGTGTTGTAAATGCCATGGCTACTCCCATTTCAGATGAATCGCTCAATCCGATATAGAAGGAGATAATAACGGCGATTCCAATCAATAGCCCTCGTGTAATGACTGCCTGCAACGTATCCCGTGTGAAAATGCCTTCGTTTGTCCGGCGCGGCTTTCTTTCCATCACGTCAGGCTCTGACTTTTCCATTCCTAATGCAATTGCCGGAAGCGAGTCATTTACTAAATTAATATACAGAAGCTGCAATGCCGTAAATGGATTTGGCAGATTGAAAATAACGGCATAGAGAATCGCGATAATCGCCCCTAAATTCCCCGCAAACAAGTACCCTATTGCCTTTTTAATATTGTCAAACACGGTACGGCCAACACCAACTGCATTGACAATCGAAACAAAGTTATCATCGGTTAAAATCATCGCCGAAGAATCCTTCGCAACGTCAGTTCCACTTCCCATTGCAATACCGATATCCGCCTGTTTTAGTGCTGGTGCATCATTGACCCCATCACCTGTCATAGCAGCGACCTTATCCTTCTTCTGCCACGCACGGACAATTCGGATTTTATTTTCTGGAGAAACACGCGCATAAACCGCGATTTGCTCAAGCTTCCTATCTAATTCTTCATCTGATAGGGCATCTAACTCCTTACCAGTCAAGGCAATATCATCGTCACCCATTAGTCCAATATCTCGGCCAATTGCTTGTGCCGTTGTTTTATGATCACCAGTAATCATTACCGTGCGAATACCAGCTTTTTTCGCTTCTTCAATCGAACCGTAGACAGCCTCTCTCGGCGGATCAATCATCGCAGTGAGACCGATTAGCACAAGATCCTTCTCATCTTCCTCCGTGATATCCGTTTGCCCATCGGCTAAGCGTTTATATCCATATGCCAGTACACGCAATGCTTGATCTGAAAAGCTTTCATTCGCCTGTTCAAATAATGCCAGTAATTCATCTGTTGCCTGTTCTTGCTTGCCCTTGTACAATACATGGCTGGCACGGTTGAACATAACATCCGGACCGCCTTTTGTCAGCATGGTTGTTTCGCCGTCAATGCTATGTACCGTGGACATCAATTTGCGATCTGAATCAAATGGCAATTCTGCTTTACGCTCAAACTTCTCTCGAACTGCTTCATAGGCATTGTTATTTTTATTCGAGAAATTAATAAGGGCAACCTCTGTTGGATCCCCAATCTCCGCACCATCACTATTAATAAAGGAATCATTACAAAGCACTGCTGTATTCACGAGCAGACGCTCCGATTTATTCCAATTCTCTGGATCCGCAGCAAGTTCACTGTCTGATTCACCAGGAATAAAATAATCCGTTACGGTCATTTTATTTTGTGTCAATGTACCTGTTTTATCTGTACAGATGACACTGGTCGAGCCAAGCGTTTCTACAGCAGGAAGCCTGCGGATGATCGCATGCTGTCTCGCCATTTTATTCGTACCAACCGAGAGCACAATCGTAACGATTGACGATAATGCTTCCGGGATTGCCGCAACAGCTATCGCAACCGAGAACATTAAGGCATTTAAAATGGCTGTACTCGTGTCTACATCTGCACCACCAAACCAAATACGCAGAGCCTGTACAGCGAAGATTAAGATGGAAAGCAGCAAAATTCCAACGCCTAGCTTTTTACTAAACGACTCAAGCTTCCGTTGTAATGGTGTCTGCTTCTCTTCGGCAGTAGAAATCATTTCAGCTATTTTCCCAATTTCCGTCTGCTCCCCGGTACCTGTTACAACAAAGGTGCCACGACCATAGGCAACAAGCGAGCTGCTAAACACCATATTTATACGATCCCCAAGTGTCACATCTTCGCCAATTGCATCGGTGCTTTTTTCAACTGCTTCCGATTCACCAGTGAGCATTCCTTCATTTACTTTTAACGAGCCACTTTCGATAATTCGGCCGTCAGCAGGAATATAATCACCTGCCTCAAGTGTTACAATGTCCCCTTGGACAAGTTCCCGTGCCGGTATCGTTTGTGCCTGACCATTACGAATTACCTTTGCCTCTGGTGCAGACATATCACGCAACGCATCTAGGGAGCTCTCCGCCTTTTTCGTCTGTACGACACTAATAACGGAATTAATGAGTAGGACGAGGAAAATGATGAGTGACTCCGCAATTTCTCCCAATACAACTTGGATTCCAGCCGCTACTAGCAGAACGATAACCATCGGATCTTTAAACGTCTCTAGAAAGAGCTTCCAAGTTGGAACATTCTCTCTGTCTTTTAACTCATTGTAGCCATCTTGCTCAAGCTTCGCTTTTACAGCATCAGCAGTTAACCCATTTTCCGATGACTCTACAGCTTCTAATACAGATTCAGTGTCTTTTCGGTAAAATTCCAACATGAACGGACTCCTTTTTACTGTTCAATTCGCTACGAATAGATTGTCTTTGGAAGCAAGACATTATTCATGAACATGTTTTTTGTATATCTGTTTTCTTAATAAGTTGGGCTGTTATGCCTCATCTGTTTCATCAACCATTGGATTAGATGCTCTATCATGCAAATAAGTATGTTTACATTCCCTTATTTACCTCAGTTGCACTTATGTAAGTAAGATAGTTTTATACTTTCCTACTTACCCAAAAAAAGCGAGACCTAACCCATGATTGGGCAAAGGTCTCGCTTAGCATGTTCTGCCAATAAAGCCGATGATGGAATCCATCATGTAATGACGACTTTATTTTGGAATCAATTGATTCCACCGCTACTCCCCTTTGACAGATGTCAAAGAAATATTCTATTTTTATTTTAGCATACATCTGCTAAAAATTTCAAATCATTTTATAATTGTTTAATCGCATCCGCAATTGCTGATTCACCTGAAACTAAATCAAAGCTTTTCCGATACGTAGCTTCTTCTGTTAACGTAGCAATCAATACCTTGGCTACATCCTCTCTTGGGACAGCGCCTCTTTCTAAGTTTTCTGCTACTGAAACCTTATCTATCGCAGGTTCATTTAATAGATTACCAGGTCTTACAATCGTATAGTTTAGAGAACTAGCCACCAGTTCCTTGTCTGCATAATGCTTTGCAACCATATATGGCTTAATTGGACTATCTGCCCAACTTTCTCGATTATGCGCCTGGATAGCACTGACAAGCACAAACCGATCAATGCCTGCTCTTTCTGCTGCTTCCATCGATTTAACTGCTCCATCTAAGTCAATGACCAATGTTTTATCCGGTCCAGTACTTCCGCCTGATCCCGCTGAGAAAATGATAGACTCAGCACCTGATTCGATTACGGCTTGGGTCAGTGCATCTACACTATCTTCCAAATCAGCTAGAATAGCATCGACTCCAGATGCTTCTAGATCCTTTGCTTGCTCTTCTTTTCGAACCATCGCTGTTACCGTATGCTCTTCACTTTCTTGAAGTAAACGTACAAGATGTTTACCAATTTGACCATTTGCTCCGATTACTAAAACCTTCATTTGTACATCCCCTTTGACGATAGATTTTGGAAACCTTCTTCATTATTTCAAAGCAGATCCAATTTATCAAAGATTCTGTTTGAGATTTATAGCATCCATACAGCTAGAATCGGTGCGATGATCGATACAATTATTGCACTTAACACCATTGCAACCGTACTGGCTGACCCACCTAATGGTCCGTCCTCCATCGCTCGAGCTGTACCAATTGCATGAGATGCACTTCCAATTCCAACTCCACGCCCGATGACATGATCAATTTTAAAAGCCTTAAATATAAATGGCGCTATCAGCACACCACCCATTCCTGCAATCATAACAAAAACTGCCGCAAGAGGCATTGCACCTCCCAAGGAGTCGGCAATCACAATCGAAACAGGGGTCGTAACCGATTTGGACACTAATGAATAAATAATGAATTCTTCAACTCCAAGCCATTTCGCAAGCAAAACACCAGACATAATTCCAACAACAGCACCGACAATGGTACCCATCAGAATCGGAACAAATAGCCGTTTGAGAAGATCACGCTGCTGATAAAGCGGATAGGCCAATGCAACTACTGCCGGACCAAGCAGTTGATTAATCCATTCGCCCCCAATCATATACGTATCATAGTCAATATGAAAAAGAAGTAATACCAGAACAATAACAATAGACCCTAGAAAAATTGGCAATGTAACTGGAAGCAAAACCCTGCGGTGCAGCTTCCACATGAAAAGATAGACGATTAATGTTCCGATAATAGCTAACAAACCTATTATAATATTATTCATGATGCAATTCCTTCTTTCTAACAAACCACTGGCTGACAACGCCAGATATCCCCATAACAAGTGCCGTGCTTATAAGTACAATGATGATTAATAGAATTCCTTTACCTGAAAAAAGCTGCAAATAGTTCACGATACCGACTGTTGCAGGGATAAAGAATAATGTTAAATGACTAACAAATAATCGCGTACCATCCTCAATCCAGCTTACCTTTATGCTTTTCGTGTAAAGCAATATAAATAAAAGAATCATTCCAATCACACTACCAGGGATTATCAAATGAAACGTTACTTGAATCCAGTTCCCGATTAAAAAGATTCCATATAATATAGCTATATGCATAATAATTTTTCCTAATTTCAACAATCTCAGACACTCCTATTTTAAACAATGCATTCATTATAACAAACATATAGTGCATTATAAATTACTGGAATGCAGATTTTAACCTCGAGCGCTGTTAATTTGCCCTTCGCATCCATTATTTTGGATCCTTTTTCATCATCCAAAGTCAAGCCAAAAGGCATAACCACAAATGGTTATGCCTTATTAAAGTCTACGTATTCCGTTTTATCCAAAGTGACAGTCGTTTCACTTGGTTTTGTTTCTGCAATAATTGCTCCATTACGGATGGAGTATCGCACTTTTGCTTGCTTTCGTATTGCTTCATATTCATTTTCAGCATCTAATACGATTAAGTTAGCTGGCTTTCCAGCTTCGATCCCATATTGATCCTCAATGTGTAGTGTTTTAGCACTATTTGCAGTAATCATATCGATTGAATTTACAATTTGCTCATAGCCCATCAACTGCGCCACGTGAATACCCATATGCAATACTTGCAGCATATTTCCAGTACCAAGCGGATACCACGGGTCAAAAATATCATCATGTCCAAAGCTCACATTCATACCAGCTGCTTGTAATTCCTTCACTCTTGTTAACCCTCTGCGTTTTGGATACGTATCGAAACGACCTTGTAAATGAATGTTGACGAGAGGATTCGATACAAAATTAATTCCTGACATTTTTAAAATACGAAATAGCTTGGATGCATATGCATCATTATAAGAACCCATTGCTGTTGTGTGACTCGCCGTTACACGAGATCCAAGACCGCGTTCATATGCTTCAGCTGCAACAACTTCCACAAAGCGTGACTGCTCATCATCAATTTCATCGCAATGAATATCGACAAGCAGGTTATATTTTTCCGCTAGATCGAAAGCTGTTTTCATAGAGGCTACGCCATATTCCCTGGTAAATTCATAGTGTGGAATACCACCAACGACATCAGCCCCCATTTTCAATGCTTCTTCAAGCAATTCAACTCCTTTTGGAAAAGATTGAATTCCTTCCTGAGGAAAAGCAACAAGCTGCAAATCGACATAGGGTGCAACTTCTTCTTTCACTTCAAGCATGGCCTTTAGAGCTGTCAGATCTGGGTCAGTAACATCAACGTGTGTGCGCACATGCTGAATCCCTTGTGCAATTTGCCATTTCAATGCCATTTTTGATCTCGCTTTAACATCCTCTATTGTTAATGTTTTCTTACGCTCAGACCAACGTTGGATTCCTTCAAATAACGTACCACTTTGATTCCACGCAGGTTCACCAGCAGTGAGCGTTGTATCCAAGTGTATATGTGGTTCAATAAATGGAGGAAGCACGAGTGCTCCATTTACATCCAGTACGTTACGATCATCAACTGTTTCTGTGTGAGGAGAGACCTTACTAATTTTTCCGTCCACTACTTCTATATCCCATAAACCTTCTTTGCCTCTTAGCTTTGCTTTTTTAATGCTCACGAAATTAATTCTCCTTTACTTACTTGTTCTAATGCAGGTTTTGCAGCTACTTTTTCAGCAACAACCATTCCTACTAAATAGAGTACTCCAGACCCAATAATTCCATTAACCGGCGGAATTCCTGGCAATAGATTTGCTGCAGCAATTCCTCCAACCCAAGCCGCAATTGCAATCCAGTTAACTGCTTTAAATCGCATCGTTTCAAATGCCGGATATTTGCCTCTTCTTAGGATGAAAAAGTCCGCTAAAATAATCGCACCAATCGATGGTAAAGTAGATCCTAGTATTGTAAGGAATCCAACAAAATTGTTAAACAACCACATTGCAGCTATGGTACCAACTATACCATTAACGATAACAAGCTTCCCTTTAGCGATCTTTGTAATATTTGAAAATCCGAGTCCTGATGCATACAAGGCATTATCATTCGTTGTCCAGATATTCAACCCTAAAACGAAGATAGCAGGCAGCATTAATCCTTGCACGAACATTACTTCAGAAATATCTGCCAGCCCAAACGCAAACATGCCAATTGCTCCGAACAAAAACATGAACGAGTTACCGATAAAGAACGCCACTACCGTAGTTGATACCGCCGTACGCTTCGTTTTGGAGAATCGAGCGAAATCCGGAGTCAGCGTCCCAGCACTAACAAAGGATCCAATACATATCGTCAACGCTGCCGCTAATCCCATCGTTTCTGCCGGTTGATAGCCCATTAGCGCCTCAATTCCTCCGGCTGCATTTGTCGCGTTGAGTGCAGAATAACCACCTAGAAGCGCAATTGCAGGGACAGCGATAAAGCTCAAAACTGTCAAAGCCTTTATACCAAAGAAGGCTGTAGCTGTCATTAAAATACCAGAAATCGCGATAAGTAGATACATATTAATCCCAGTTGCCGCATGAACTGGTACAGCAAACATCGCCACACCAACACCAAACCAGCCTACTTGCGTAATTCCCAATAAAAACGATGATAAATAAGAGCCTTTCTCACCAAAAGCATATCTCGCAAGCAAATGTGTAGATAATCCAGTTTTCGCCGCAATAAAAGCAAGTGCCCCAGTATAGATACCAAGTAATAAATTACCAGCTAAAACAATCCAAATAAATTGCGTAAATGTCAGCCCCATCCCTAGTTGTCCACCCGAAAGCATACTCGCCGAGAAAAATGTTAATCCCATCATGAGCATGAACATTTTCCAGAAACCATTCCGACTTGCCTGTGGTACAGGCTGTAATGAAAACTCTTTATCTACTTTTTGCATGTTAATTCCTCCTCGAATGTTTGAACCTGGTACCGAGGTAGGTCGTCTTAGAACTCGAAGACATTTTTGGAAAATCAAAACCACCAGTGTGAACTGGTGGTTTGTTCTGCGGCTGAAAGCCTCTTTTGCCGGCCTCGGCCTAAAAGGCCCAC
>NZ_PIJY01000027.1 GCF_008304605.1 Oceanobacillus polygoni
TTTGGCGTGCTCATTTTAGTATAACATGACTAATTTAAAATTTTCATTGAAAAATATTGACAAACTATTAGCTGGTTTAGTTTAAGTGAGTTAATTCACATGGATTATCTTTATAATTATTCTGTATATTAAGTTTACACTATTATACCAAATTAAGTAAATCCTTTTTAGCATTGGAGTATTAGGCTGCCTTTTTATATAGTCAGGTACTTGAAACCATTCCAAATTCAAAGTTGAATCCCACGGGCTTCTCTTGACTCTCATTACCCAAATTATGGATTAAATATTACAAACTCAACTAAATTCTTTTCTCTACTATGTACAACAATAATAAACCCCTGCTAAAACCCACCCCTCCAACCCGCATTCCACCGTTCGAGTTAAAATAAAGTTTACCTACGGAACCCCCATTTTCACACTTTTTCGCAACAAAAATGACCGTTTTTCGTAGCTTTTCCACCTGTTTTTTCACCTTTTTTTCAGAGTTGGAATAAAGTTCTCCGAGAATGTTGCATAGAGGAAAGAAGAGAAAACCGAGACAAGACAAGGGATGGGCATGAAAAAGACCCGGAAATCGGAAATGTTTATTTTCACGAAATCGGGGTCGGAATAGCAAATGTTTATTTTGACGAGCAAGAGTTTATTTTAGTTAGACAATCGCTTCTCCAACCAAGTAACTGCCTCCACATGATTCGTACTAGGAAACATATCTACTGGCTGTACTTCCTTCGTTACGTATCCGCCATCTTCCAAAATCCGAAGATCCCTTGCCAATGTCGAAGGGTTACAGGATACATATACAATCCGCTTTGGCTCCATATCAATCATTGCTTGCAAGAAATCTACTTCACAGCCTTTACGTGGGGGATCAACTACAATAACGTCTGGAGTAAGGCCTTGTGCTTTCCATTCGGGCATTACCTTTTCAGCTTGTCCTACTGTGAATTCGGCATTGGTAATACCATTAAGTGCTGCATTCTTTTTTGCGTCAGCAATAGCATCTGGAACAATTTCAATTCCGTAAACCTTTTTAGCTTTTTGCGCTAAAAATAACGAAATTGTACCAATGCCACAGTACGCATCAACGACAATATCATCACTACCAATGTTAGCAAATTCTAACGCTTTATCATACAGTACCTTTGTTTGGACCGGATTTACTTGATAGAACGATTTAGCCGAAATCGCAAAGGTGATATCACCGATTTTATCGTAAATATATGTTTCTCCCCAAAGCACCTTTGTTTTATCGCCAAGAATAACATTCGTACGCTTCTCGTTTATGTTTTGAACAATCGATTTAATATGCGGGAATTGTCGCGTTAATTCTTCAATCAAGACATCTTTATTCGGGAGTCTATTTGTACGCGTTACGAGCACAATCATTACTTCATTTGTTGCGTGCCCAGTCCTTATCATGATATGTCTGAGGTCCCCACGATGCTGTTCTTCCTGATAAGGCTCGATACCAAGCTGGTTAGCGAGCTGACGAACGACTGGTAAGATCTCATTGATCGCCTCAGCTTGAATATTACATGTGTCCATGTTCTCAACGATTCGATGACTTCTTTTTTGATAATAGCCAACTATTAGCTCACCATTTTTTTCTCCAACAGGTACCTGCACTTTGTTACGATAATGGTATGGATTTTCCATCCCCCTAATTGGATGAATTGGTACATCTGGAAGGTGGGCAACTTTCTTCATCACATTCTTCACTTGGTTTTGTTTCATCTCAAGCTGAAGATTATAACTCATATGCTGTAGCTGACAACCGCCACAATGCACATGACAGGTTGGCTCCACACGTTCTGGACTTGTCTTTGTAAGCTCTATTATTTTTCCGAAACCAAAATTTTTATTTACTTTAACAACCTTCACGATCGCCTCTTCACCTGGTAGTGCGTTCGGGACAAATAACGGATAACCATTAATTTTTCCGACACCATTCCCTTCATGGGTCAGGTCTTCAAAGCGTAGCGTGATTGTCTCATTTTTTTTCACTGGTGTGGTTTGTTTTACCATTTATATCTTCCTTCAACTACATTATTTATAATTATTTTATCCAACTTTCTATTTCTTCTACAGCAAGAAGTAAAATAAGTACCCACCGGCAAAACGGGCAGATACTTATGATAATTGATTAATAAGCGAACACGGTTTTCAAATCAATCCGTAAATCATCAAAAATCGATACTTGAATTTCTTCCTCATCTGAATACAAACTCGGTCTACCATAGGTTTAGCTTTCTTCGAGGGTAAAAACACTAACCATCTTCTCTTGAGGCTCAACAATCCAGTATTCCTGAACACCAGACTGCTCATATTTATTAAACTTTTCTATTTTATCTCTTCTACCAGTAGATGGTGATATTATTTCAATGACCACATCTGGAGCACCTTTACAACCTGCATCATCTAACTTAGAGGGATCGCAAATAATAGAAATATCTGGCTCAAATACATTCCTGCTATCGTCTTTATCTTCTTCATCAAGATATAACACCACTTCAAATGGAGCAGGATATACCTTGCACTCTTTTCCAACTAGATAATTAGCAAGTTGGCGGTGTAGCTCCGATAGAATTTCTTGATGGATTCTTGAAGGGGCTGCCTGCATATAAAGACGACCATCAATAATCTCTACTCTTACATCCTCAGGCCATGATAAATAATCTTTATACGTATAAATGCGATCTTCCTTTGGTGATGACACATAATCACCCCAAGTTAACGTATTTTCATTTAGTATAGCATTCTTGCATTAACAAGAAAACCAAAAAGGAAGACTCTAATCCAAGTCTTCCTGCATATCAATAAACTCTTCTGGCACACAAAATTCGATGTGCTCTTGTAGGTTTATAAATTCTCCTGGCAATAACCCACCATATTCACCATCGATATTCAATTGCATCTTTTCATCTACAGATATTTTCACATGTTTTGCTTGTGCATAGATAATATTCTTACTATCCAAATGTGCGCCTCGTAAAGCAAGGGAAGCAATATGAATGAATTCAGCCAAGTTTGTTTTGCGCAAAATTAGCAAATCAAAATATCCATCATTCATTTTTGCACTTGGGGCAAGTTTTTCAAATCCCCCAACCGAATTTGTATTGGATACTAGAAATAGCATAATGTCATCTTCCAATACTTTATCATCATATTCAATTTTAACTTTAATTGGTTTTAATGACGGGAGCATTTCAATGCCTTTAATATAATATGCCATTTGTCCAAGCATTGTCTTGAGCTTACTTGGCACATCATAAGTTAATTCGGTTAACTTCCCACCACCGGCAATATTCATAAAATAATGTTCATTGACTTTACCAATATCAAGTGGCATCGATTTATCTGATAAAATAACATCGACTGCTTTGAAGATATCTCGTGGGATTCGCAATGCTCGGGCAAAGTCATTCGTTGTTCCAGCAGGGATTATTCCAAGCTTTGGACGCTTATCCAGACCGGCTATTCCATTAATCACTTCGTTAATTGTGCCGTCTCCACCTGCTGCTACAATTAAATCATAGCCTCGCTCTACTGCTGATTTCGCAGCTTCAATCGCATCATTCTCACCTGTAGTAGCATGTGTGGATGTCTCGAAACCTGCAACCTCAAACTTTTCCAGAATCGTTGGCAATGCTCTTTTGATTGCTTCACGCCCCGAAGTCGGATTATATATTATTCGGGCCTTTTTCATTCTATTTCCTCCCCCAATATGTTCACTCTGAAGGCTTTAACCATTTTTACATCTAATAAATATCATAGCTTTTTTCACATCAATTGAAAAGGATTATCAAAACATATCGAGACTGCCACTTGCAAGCAAATGACAGTCTTCCATACGTGTTTATCGTTTACTGAGTTCTTCAGAAAGAATCTTGTTAACAAGCGGTGGGTTCGCCTGTCCCTTTGTAGCTTTCATAATTTGACCAACAAGGTAACCATGCGCCTTGCCTTTTCCATTCTTAAAGTCAGTAATGGATTGTTCATTCTCATCTAAGATGTTATTAACAATTTCTTTTAGTTGCTCTGGATCAGAGATTTGTACAAGACCTTTGTCTTTAACGATCTGTTCTGGATCTCCACCATTTTCTACGAGCTCAGCGAATACTTTCTTCGCAATTTTAGAGGAAATCGTTCCATCTTCAATCAACTGAATCATTTTCGCCAAAGCTTCTGGTGTAATCGCTAATTCTTGGATTTCTTTATAGTGTTTGTTCATGTATGCAGAAACTTCACCCATCAACCAGTTCGATACTTGCTTGATGTCACCGCCGTGTGAGACAGCTTCCTCAAAGAAGTCGGACATTTGCTTCGAAGCTGTTAATACATTTGCATCATATTCAGATAAGCCAAGCTCTGTCACATAACGTCTTCTACGAACATCTGGCAGTTCAGGAATTTCGCTGCGAATGCGTTCTTTCCATGCATCGTCGATGTATAGTTGTACAAGATCTGGCTCTGGGAAGTAACGATAGTCGTCTGAACCTTCCTTTACACGCATGAGAATTGTTTCTTTTGTTTTCTCATCGTAACGACGTGTTTCCTGGAGAATTTCTCCACCAGAAAGGAGTACCTTTTCTTGACGCTTCTCTTCAAATTCAAGACCTTTTTGGACGAAAGAGAAGGAGTTCAAGTTCTTAAGCTCTGCTTTTGTTCCGAATTTCTCTTGTCCAATTGGGCGTAATGAAATATTTGCATCACAGCGTAGGGAGCCTTCCTGCATTTTCACATCGGAAACGCCCGTATACTGGATAATATTTTTTAGTTTTTCTAAATATGCATATGCTTCCTCTGGAGAGCGCATATCTGGTTCTGACACAATTTCAATTAATGGTGTTCCTTGGCGGTTAAAATCAATATAAGAATAACCATCCTCACCGTGTGTCAATTTACCAGCATCCTCTTCCATGTGGACCCGTGTAATTCCGATACGTTTCTTTTTCCCATTTACTTCAATTTCTATCCAGCCATTTTCGCCGATTGGCTGATCAAACTGGGAAATCTGATAGGCTTTCGGGTTATCTGGATAGAAGTAATTCTTACGATCAAACTTTGTATGTGTCGCAATTTCACAATTCAGTGCCATTGCAGCTTTCATTGCAAAGTTTACTGCTTCTTCATTTAAAACCGGAAGCGTTCCAGGATAGCCAAGGTCAATTGGGTTTATATTCGTATTTGGATCAGACCCGAATTCATTAACACTTGGGCTAAATATTTTCGATTTTGTTTTTAATTCAACGTGTACCTCAAGTCCAATAATTGTTTCAAAGTTCATTAGTTGGCACCTCCAAGCTGAGGTCGTTTTTTATGGTGTTCTGTTGCCTGTTCAAATGCATGTGCTGCACGATATACCGTACTTTCATCAAAGTACTTACCAATAATCTGTAAACCGATTGGCAGTCCATTTTCAGAGAATCCACATGGAAGGGAGATTCCCGGAACGCCAGCAAGGTTAACTGGGATGGTTAAAATATCATTTGCATACATTGTTAATGGGTCATCAATAAGTTCGCCTACTTTATATGCTGTTGTAGGGGAAGTTGGTCCAACAATAACATCAAAGTCCTCAAAGATTTTGTCAAAATCTTGTTTAATTAAAGTACGTACTTTTTGCGCTTTTTTATAATACGCATCGTAATATCCAGAACTTAATGCAAATGTTCCGAGCATAATTCGTTTTTTCACTTCAGGTCCAAAGCCTTCGCTTCGAGATTTCTTAAATACATCAATCATATTATCCGCATTTTCACTACGTACACCATAGCGTACCCCGTCAAAACGAGCTAAGTTAGCAGATGCTTCTGATGAAGATAATAAGTAATAAGCTGATACAGCATATTTAGAGTGCGGTAAAGAAACCTCTTCCCATGTAGCGCCAAGTGATTCATATACCTTCAACGCTTCAAGAATCGATTCTCTAACCTCTGGTGCTACACCTTCAGCTAAGTATTCTTTTGGTACAGCAATCTTCAACCCGCTAATATCCTCCGTCAATGCTTCGGTATATTTCGGCACGTCAATATTAGCACTTGTCGTATCCATTTCGTCATGGCCTGCAATGACCTCTAATACACGTGCATTATCTTCAACTGTTCTTGTAATTGGTCCAATTTGATCAAGCGAAGATGCAAATGCAACTAATCCAAAACGAGACACACGTCCGTAGGTAGGCTTCATTCCTACAACTCCACAGAAAGATGCAGGTTGACGAATCGAACCACCAGTGTCAGAACCTAGTGAAAACAATACTTCGCCTGCTGCAACTGCTGCTGCAGACCCACCACTAGATCCACCTGGAACATAATCCGTATTCCATGGATTTCTCGTTGGTGTGTAGCTAGAGTTTTCATTGGTTGATCCCATTGCAAATTCATCCATATTTAATTTTCCAACAGAAATTGCTTGTTCGTTTTTTAATTTTTGTACAGCTGTAGCATCATATAACGGATCATTGAAGTTATCCAAAAATTGACTCGCACATGTTGTACGCACACCTTTTGTTACGATATTATCTTTGATTCCACCTGGAATTCCAAACAGACTTGCAGTAGTGTCCGCTGCTTGATCAAGTTCTTTTGCTTTAGCCCTAGCATTTTCCTCGTCCAATGTTAAAAAGGCGTGAACTTGTCCGTCTACTTCTTTAATTCTACGGTAAGATTCATCGACTAGATCCTGAACCGTAATCTCTTTATTATGTAGCTTTGCTTCTATTTCTTTAATCGTATGGTCAAATAATGACATCTAGGGTTTCCCTCCTTGTTTTAGAAAACTAAAGTATTTGCCCGACCTCCTGCGGCAAATGCCTTCGTTTACGGATAGAAAAGTTCGATACTTAGCTATCTCCCAAAATTGATGGTACGCGGAAATGACCGTCTTGTTGATCAGGAGCATTCTTAAATGCTTCTTCTTGCGTGATCCATTCCTTCGGTTCATCTTTACGCATTATATTTTTCAAATCAAGCACATGCGTTGTTGGCTCAATACCGTCTGTATCCAATTCATTCAATTGTTCAGCATAATCGATAATTGCGCTCAGTTCATCTACAAGCTGCTCTACCTCTTCGTCAGTTACAGCGAGTCTTGCTAAGTGTGCAACATGCTTCACTTGCTCTTTTGAAATATCAGCCATGTGATATACCTCCAAATCAATAATTTATATGATGATGCTTTATTTTTCTCATTGTACTATTATAACACTATTGATAATAGCAAAGATAGGTCTAGATAGGCAAATCATGTTGCATATGAACGTTTCGTGAAGTATATTGTCGAATATTGCAGAGTTCATCTCACCTTAAATAATCAAAAAAAGGCCTGAAACAGGTTCCACTCCGTTTCAGGCAAATCCATCATATAGTAATAGGGTAAAAAATTGAAAAATTGAAAAATAAGTAAAGTTAAAACTTAGAAGAATACACTTGAACTGCTAACACTAAAAATACTTGGCTCCTGTTCCCCAGCAATTTTAAAATCATCTTGCTGTGCTCCCTGGGCAAAGAAGAATCCAGTAGCTAGTACCACAGTTAATGCAATACCTGAAATCAGCTTTTTCATTTTCTCCCCTCCTTTATAGGCTAATTAAATTATCATAAGCTGAATTTGCAAGCTTATAATATTTTACAGCATCCTTATACTTATATTGCTCTTCAAAGTGTTTAGCCAACATTGTTGAGTAGAATACTAGGTTAGCATAATCACTATGATTCTTTAAAAAAGGTATAAACTTATCTTTAACAAATAATACAAATCTGTCATTCTCTCCATTGAACGCGTACTCAAACGTATGAATAATATAGGAGAATAGTTTGGAATAACCTTTATCCTTAGCTAAGTCCAGTATATTCTGGGCTTTTACAATGGCTTCTTTTACTTCATTTATTTTATCTATATTATAGAATTCTTTAATAATCGAAGTTATTGCGTTTAAACGTTCTTCTAAATTTACGTCTTCATCATTTGCTACTTTCTCATAAAAGCTAATCGCTTCTTTTGTCTCACCGGTTACAGAATATAGGTAACCTAGGTTTAAATTCGTTAATTGAATAATTTGTTTATCTTTATTCAGTTCTCCTAAATGCTTTGCCAAATTATAATTTTTTATTGCACGTTCATGCATTTTAATTCGTCGATACGAGATTCCTAAAATAATATGACATTGTGCACATCGTTGGAAATTATATTGCTTCATAAAGATCTCTAACGAACGATTTGCGTAATCAATCGATTCTAATGTGTTTCGTAGTTTACTATGGGTTACAGAGATTGTATATTGAAGATCTGCTATCTCATCTTCAGTAATATCTATTCTATTTATTTTTTCCTCTGCAAGTTTATACATTTGCAAAGCCTGTTGAAAATCACTTGCAGTTGAATAATAATTCCCTCTAAACTTAAACCAATAAAATTGCTGCAAACTATCAAATGTATTGGCTATCTCATTCAATTCGTTAATCTTTTTCAATGCACCGTCATAGTTACCGAGAATGAGAAAATATCTAATCTTGTGAATCTCAAACATCAGCAAGCTATTCGAAAGGTTTTTGTCCAGCATTTCCTGGATTTCTTCATATGTAGTTATAATTTCATCCTTGTTGTTAACCTCAAACAGCATGCTGTACCATTTGTTACATTTTTCTTTAATCAGATCCTCACTGCTGTTGTCTATTTCAATCCCAAGGCGATTGCATAATAATTGAATAATATCGGGACTTGCCTGGGTTTTCTGATTCTCAATTTTTGATAAATAGGAGACAGAAACGATTCCTTCAGAAAGCTCATTTAAGGTCATTTCCTGTTTCGTACGCTGTAATTTAATAAATGATCCTATATCTATCAAAATACCCACCCTATCATATTCAGAAATATTTTTATTTACTAGTATTATACCATATTTAACGGAGTTGCATATTGGGAAAATCATAGGTCAAAAGCACGTGTAACAACACTTTAATTTTCTTGATTTTCCTGTGAGAGGAAAATTTTCATGGGATTTGCTTTTTTCTCATTTTGTTTTCGAATGTGGAGCATATTAGGTGTGTGAAGGCTTAACACTAAAAAGATGTAATTATTAAAAAGTAACAGCTATCTAATCGAAGCAATATTTTTCTGGATTTTTTCTCACTCTAAAAAATAAGTATACCACTATTTAATCATATGAATATGAATAAATAGTCTGAATTTGTTTAGAAATGCTAGAAAGACTAATTTAAAATCATATAAAGTAAAAAGCTCGCCTAAATATAATTATTTAAACGAGCTTTCCATATTTAAACACTTAACGTGTCTAGCTTGCTTGTACATATACACTCTCATCTAATGAAAAATATGAACCGTTGGAGTTTCATCACCAGCATTACGATAAATTAAACTTTCTGCTTGGTTACTGGATGTAATGTTTATTTCCAAATCATAATAGTTCGAGAACATGTCTTGAACAAGACCATATGCATATTGTGTGAAACCCATTACCTCTGCTTTCCCATAAAACTCAATTGGAACCTCAATGGTTAATTTTTGCAATTCGCCATTGACATAAAAACCTTCTCCAATCAGTCCAACATAGTTAGGAAAAAACTGAGCGATTTCATTGCCAAAGCTAGTTACAATTTCATGATCATCGTAATATTTTTCTCTTCCTTCAGCTGAAGGAAATAAAATATTTTCTTCATCAACATCTTCCCAATCACTTATAGAATTGCTGCCTCCTGGTACATTTGCTCTAGCAACAAAGTTCCCTGGTACAGGGGATGCTTGTTCTGCTTCTCGATACAATGCAACCATAATTGGAATATCCGCTAATCCTTCCTCTTGACGGATTTCCTCCACAACAGCTTCAGCGATTCGATCACCTTGTGCAAGCATATCTTCCTCTGAGATATTTTCATAATAATATGGTCCACCAATCTCGGTTTGGAAGCGGTAAACGGATTTGAGAGCAATTCCGATCGACATGCCTGCGATTTGTACGGTGCCATCATCATTATGTTTTAAATAATTTTGCTCCAAAATATGTGACAGATAGCGTGGATTGTCCCGAAAAGTATCCTCATCTGATCCTGTTTCCACCTCTGGATTCAATCCATCGATCCAGTCATAGATTCGACCCGATGTTAAATATTGTCCTTCTTGAAAATAAAAATCACTTGGACTAAATACTTCCTTCGATAATCGTTGCAATCCTTGCTCCATTTCGTCAATATCTACCCGGTTTGCCAATTGGTTGACAATTACACCTCTAGCTTGACTCGTTTTATAAGGAAGGATCATTCGATAATTTTCATCCGATAATTGATAGCTTGGGACAATGGAAGTTTCTTGTTCAGTATCGGCATTTTGCAGCACTTCTTCTTCCGTTGACTTCTGTACACAGCCTGTTATAAAAAGGAGTGTACAGAGTAAAACAGCACTTATTTTTTTCAAGGTCTAACACTCCTTATTCTTCCACAACTTCTGCAAGCTTGCGTTCATTCCATATTTCAATACCTAGCTTCACCGCTTTATCGTATTTAGAACCAGCATCCTCTCCAGCAATGAGAATGTCTGTCTTTTTACTGACACTTCCGGTAACAGTTCCACCGAGTGACTCAATTAAAGCTTTTGCTTCATTTCGAGAGAACTCCTCCATCTTCCCTGTTAAAACAATTGTTTTACCAGAAAAAACAGTATCATCTTCTCCTCGCTGTTCTGATTTTTTCGGTCCCTTATATTCCATATTAATCTCTAATGCGCGAAGGTCATCTAACAATTCAGCTACTTTTTCCTCAGAAAAATACTGTACAACCGAATCTGCCATCTTATCGCCAATTTCATCAATCGCGATAAGATCGTCAAATGTGGCTTGCTGTAACTTATCCATCGTTTCAAATTCCATTGCTAGCGTTTTTGCTGCTTTTTCTCCAATAAAGCGAATTCCTAAGCCAAATAAGAGTTTTTCCAACGAGTTTTCTTTAGACGCTTCGATCGCTTGCAGCAAATTAGATACGGACTTTTCTCCCATACGATCCAATTTGAGTAATTCTTCTCGTTCTAATCGATACAAGTCTGCCATCGTATGAATAAGCTTGTTCTGGAAGAGTTGCATGATTACTTTTTCTCCAAGACCATCAATATTCATTGCATTTCGAGATACAAAGTGAATCAGGCCTTCCATGAGCTGTGCTGGACAATTCGGATTAATACAGCGTAACGCAACTTCTTCTTCCAGTCGAACAACTTCACTGCCACAAGCTGGACATTCGGTTGGCATATGAAATTCTTGCTCTTCCCCAGTCCGCCCGTCTTCAACGACACGAACGACTTTTGGAATGATATCTCCAGCTTTTTTTATAACGACTGTATCGCCAATACGTATATCTTGTTCTCGAATTAAATCTTCATTATGCAACGATGCACGTTGTACCGTTGACCCTGCTACCTTCACCGGATCGAGAATTGCTGTTGGTGTAATAACACCTGTTCTACCAATACTTAACTCGATATCTCGAAGCTTTGTGATTGCTTCCTCTGCTGGAAACTTATAAGCGATTGCCCAGCGAGGGCTTTTTGCCGTATAGCCGAGCTCATCTTGCTGGTTTAAATCATCAACTTTTATCACAATACCGTCAATCTCATAGGATAAATTCGGGCGTTCCTTTGTCCAATGATTGACAAATTCAATAACCTCATCAATCGTTTCGCATTTTTTCCATTCTGGATTTGTTTTAAATCCAAGCTCTTTCAATTTTTCAAGCCGTTCACTATGTGATGTTATAGAGTTATCATTCCACTCACCAACACCATATAAAAAGATGTCCAGATTACGCTGTCCCGCTATTTTCGGGTCAAGTTGTCTTAATGAGCCTGCTGCTGCATTTCGTGGATTAGCAAATGGCTCCTCTTCATTTTGTTCTCTCTTTTCATTCAATGCAAGGAAAGATTTATGCGGCATAAAAGCTTCCCCGCGCACTTCTAGGGTCGTTCCTTCTTTAATAGAGAGTGGGATGCTGCGAATCGTTCTTAAATTAGCTGTAATGTCTTCCCCTGTTTCGCCATCACCACGGGTTGCCCCACGCACAAACTTGCCATTTTCATAAGTTAAAGAAATAGCAAGTCCATCAATTTTCAGCTCACATACAAATGTAATGGGTTCATCCAGTCCATTACTTGCTCTTCTAGCGAAATCCTTAAGATCCTGCTCATTGAATGCATTCCCGAGGCTGAGCATTGGTACATTGTGCTGTACTTTTTTAAATGCGTCCAACGGCTCACCACCAACACGCTGTGTTGGTGAATCCTCTGCAATGAGCTCTGGGAATTGCTGCTCGAGTTCTTGTAATTCTCTTAGCTTTTCATCATATTCTGCATCCGGTACACTCGGCTTATCGAGCACATAGTATTCGTAACCGTATTGATTCAGTAATTCGATCAATGCTCGTATTTGATCCTGTGCTTTTTGTTTATCCATTGGCTGACTCCTATTCTTTCGTGATTGGCGCAAATTTAGCAAGTAATCGTTTGATACCGACTGGTGCAGGGAAAGCAACGTCCAATTCCATTTTATCGCCATCACCCTGAACCTTTACAACCGTACCAACGCCCCATTTTTTATGATTAGCTTTATCACCTGGGAACCATGCCTTATCTTCTGCTCCAGTTGTTTTTTGCATACGCTCGGCTTTTCGTTTCACAGGTGCTGGGCTTTGGCTATCCTTTGGTCTGCTAAATGGACTACCAAACATTGCAGTTCTTCCTTCTTCCATTCCATCCATTAACTCTTTTGGAATTTCATTGATGAATCGGCTGATTGGATTCATATTCGTTCTACCGTACAGGGTGCGCATTTTTGCGTGCGTTAAATAAAGCTCTTTTTCTGCTCGCGTAATACCAACATACGCTAGGCGTCTTTCCTCTTGCATTTCTTCTTCGTCCATCATCGAACGACTATGTGGAAAAACATTCTCCTCCATACCGATTAAAAAGACGACCGGGAATTCCAAACCTTTTGCAGCGTGTAATGTCATTAACGTAATTTTTTCTTCGTTGTCTGGGTCTTCTTCATCTACACGATCAATATCTGCGATTAAGGCAAGATCTGTTAGAAATGCAATTAGTGTTTTATCTTCACTTGTTTCTTCAAAATCCTTTGTAACTGTCATGAACTCTTCTAAGTTTTCTAAACGACTTTGTGCTTCAATCGATTTCTCATTTAAAAGCATTTCTTCATAGCCTGTTCGTTCTAGAACTGTTGCTACCATATCTGTTGCAGTCAGGAAATCCTGTTGTTGGTTTAACGTTTTGATTAAATTACCAAAGGCTGCAAGTGCATTTGCTGCTTTACCAGAAACACCGGTAAAATCAACTTCCTTTACTGCTTCAAAGAAGGAGATGCCGTGTTCTGCTGCATATGCACGAAGTCGTTCGACAGAGGTTTTTCCAATTCCTCTCTTTGGTTCATTCACAACTCGTTCAAAGCTCAGGTCATCATCTGGGTTGGTGATCAATCGTAAATAGGCCACCATGTCTTTAATTTCCTTCCGGTCGTAGAATCGCATACCTCCAACCATTTGATAGGAAATACCAGACTTTAATAATGTGTCCTCCATTGCACGGGATTGCGCATTGGTTCGGTATAAAATTGCGACATCACTTGGTGAATAGTCTTTGTTTCGAGTTAGCTCCTGAATCTTATCGGTAACATAGAGCGCTTCTTCCTGTTCCGTTGCACCCTGGAAATAGCTAATCTTCTGCCCTTCATCGTTCTCTGTCCATAGATTTTTGGGTTTACGTCCATCGTTATTTCCAATGACTTTATTCGCAGCTGCAAGAATGGATTTGGTTGAACGATAATTTTGTTCTAAAAACACAGTCTTTGCACTCGGGTAATCTTTTTCAAAAGAAAGGATATTCGTAATATCTGCTCCTCGCCAGCGATAAATGGACTGATCTGAGTCCCCAACAACACAAAGGTTCTGATAGCGGCTTGCTAGCTGTTTTACCAAGTAGTATTGTGCATGGTTTGTATCCTGATACTCATCCACATGAATATATTGAAAACGACGTTGGTAATATTCCAATACTTCAGGTACACGCTTAAACAGATGAATCGTCTGCATAATCAGGTCATCGAAATCCAATGACTGGTTTTTTCGTAGCATTTTCTGGTAACCTTCATAGACCTGCGCTACTTGTCTGTCATAAAAATGACCGGCATTTTTACTAAATTCTTCATCGGTAATTATTTCGTTTTTGGCTGAACTTATTTGTCCAAGCATGGCACGTGGATCAAACTTTTTCGGATCCATATTTAAATTCTTGAGCACCTGTTTGATGACCGATAACTGGTCACTGCTGTCGAGAATTGTAAAGTTGCTGCTGTATCCAATCCGGTCAATATCTCGACGTAAAATCCGTACACACATCGAGTGGAAAGTAGAAACCCACATGTGCTCACCTTGCGCTCCAACAAGCTTACTCACACGATCTTTCATCTCTCTAGCAGCCTTATTCGTAAATGTAATCGCCAAAATACTTCTTGGGGAAACCTCTTTTTCACCCATCAGGTAAGCAATTCGATGGGTTAGTACTCTCGTTTTCCCACTTCCCGCTCCTGCCATAATTAATAACGGTCCTTCTGTATGTCTAACAGCTTCTTGCTGCTCTTTATTCAATCTATTTATCATTTCGTCTAAAGCCTGACTCATGCTTACACCACTCCTTGAATCATTTATCTTTTAAAGGTGGTTCAAAAAGGTCCGGTAAAATGGCACATCCTGTGGAAGCCCGGCGCTCGGGCTGCCCGCCTCGAACTTCGACGCACAGGACGTGCTAGTGTCGGCGTTGCAACAAATCTTTTCGGTACTGCGATTTATCGCAGTACCATGACGTTGCTACTTTAGCCGACCTCGGTCCTTTTTGTCCTCCTTTTTGAACACACTATTTTACTGCTGCTACTGTTTTGAGTGCATTTTTAATATCTGTATAGATACTATTTCCAACTATAATTACATCCGCATGCTCTTTCATTTCCTTCGCCTGTGCGACGTTCTCGATTCCACCGCCATAAAAAAGCAACGTATTATCCAGCTCCTGTTTTACCTCTTTCACAAGCTCCGGATCTCCGTATGTACCGCTATACTCCACATAAAATATTGGTAGGTGAAAAACATGCTCTGCCATGTATGCATATGCCTTCACATCTTCTTTATCCGGTAAATAGCTGTTCGTATACGTAAATGCTTTCGCGTCCTCATTCAATATACAGTATCCTTCGAAAAATATCTCGCTGTACTCCATCATATCGATATACTCTTTGATTGCTTTATGCTGGATATCCATCATAAATTTTTTCTCTTTGGAATTAAGCACCATCGGGATAAAGTAGTAATCAAATCCCGGGGTAAGTGCATCCTCATTGGATATTTCCAAAACACATGGAACCGTATGACTACGACGAATCCGTGATAATAAATCGAGCACACCGTCCAATGTTACATTATCCGTCCCACCAACGATTATCGCATCCGTACCTGATTCACAAATTAGATCTAAATCCTCGTCCGAAATCTCCTTTGCTGGATCAAGTTTAAATATATGTTTCCATTCATTAATTGTCTTCAACAGTTTATTCCTCCATCATCGTATTACATTAGTCTATTATACCAAAAAATAAGGTTGGAATTTAGGGATATGACGAATGTTTATAAAATCAAAATATGAGGAAGTATCTTATCTATATTTGTAATTTATTTTATTAATTTTTGTAAGCTTGGCATCCCCCAAATGCCAAGTATCCCTGAGCGGATGCCCAAGAAAGTTCTATACTTTCAATGCTATCAACAAAAGAATAGAAACCGTAACCCCTTCTAAGGGCACGGTTTCTATTCTTTTTCTTTTATTCTATCTAATACCATCAGATAGCCATCGCTACCATAATTGATACATCTTCGAACACGCGATATCGTTGCAGTTGATGCTTTCGTTTCATTTTCAATTGCACTATATGTCTTTCCCTCTGTCAGCATTTTTGCTACTTGCAGGCGCTGTGAAATAGACTGGATTTCAGACATTGTGGCAATATCATCAAAAAAGCGATAGCATTCTTCTATATTTTCCAGTGATAGGATAGCTTCGAATAGTTGATCTAACTGTTTTCCGCGTAATTTATCGATTTGCAAAGTCAAAACCCTCCTGATTATACTAGTCGTTTGATATCGTAACAGATTGCTGAATTCCAGGATTCGTTGGTACAACATTTATCCATGTCTTTCCAGGAACAAGACCAATAGGCTGGCCATCTTTCACAGGTATTATTCTTCCATCCTTGTTTTCCCATTGAATCTCCTGAACGTGACCTTTTTGAATAAGGTATCCTTCTCCACCTGATTGGAAGTCAATGGCCCTTCTGCCATCAGAATCAATTACCTCATGGGGAGTTTCAACAATAAACACATTATCGACTTGGATTGCGGAGTCCGTATTCATATCAACCGTCTGCTCTCCATTACTGGTGCGAGCATATTTCCCGCTAGCTTCGTCAAATGTGAATTCAATAGTCTCCGTATTATCGCCATACACTACTTGAACGTGTGCAGCTTTTTCACCAGCAAGACCTTCGATTTCATCTGCCGTCAGAAAGTCCAAAGGTTCGTGCGACGTTGTTGTTTCATATCCTTTCGTTGATGCTACATCATAAACAGCACCAAGCTGGAGATACGAATTATGCGGTGCTTCACGGGAGGTTTCCCTAGTAAATAAAACCCCATCATTATCATAGGTAGAACCATTCAGAAAATTAACCCCACGATTTACAATCATTTCATCAACAAACGCTGCTGCGCCATGATATACATAAATCGCTTCATATGCATCTGCAAGCTCGAAATAGTATTCTCTTGCACTTCTGACCGGCCCGACAACTTCTGGCATTTCACTTTGATATAAAGCAAGAAAGCGAGTAATCGTACCTTCTGCTAAAATTTCAAAAACGATATCTGCTTCTGATAACCCGGATTGTGGTCTTGCAGCAGCATGATTATTTACCATGACAGCAACCATTCGATTGTCTACAGGCTCATTCGTTCCAATACCCGTTAGTGGAAAAATAGCTGTATAACGTTCATCTTCCTCAGGTTGATTTTCCTTTTCATCAGGGACATTGTCCTTCTCTTGATTATCATTAACCGCTTGGTCATTCGATGAACAAGCAGCAAGTGCTAGAACAAAGACCGCTAGTGTTAACAAAAGTAATTTTTTCATTTATGTCCACACTCTCTAATTTAGTCTATGTTCTATTATATGCTATCGCATCGTTGCTGGGAAGAGAATTGTCCGATTCTTTATATCCACCAAGCCTTGTTGCGTGATCCGCAAGAACGGTAAATGTGTCGCGGATAGAAACAATATGCTATAAAATGGGTCGCTAAAAGCATAACCAAAATCTTTTAGGTAGTTCTTTAATTTTTCTTCTTCAATGATAAGATTTTCGATTGATTTCTTTGATATAAACCCTCCAAGCTGGAGAGGTATTTCTGCTAAAATTTCCCCATCATGAACAAGGACGATACCACCGCCAATTTCTTTCAAGCGTTGCCAAGAAAGTAATATATCCTTCTTGTTTTTTCCAATAAACACAATATCACCAGAAGCAGAAAAACTGCTTGCTATTGCACCTAAGTTTGGAGCAAAGCCACGAATCGTCGTATTGACTCGCCATGTACCTTGCAGGTCCATTAATAATAGAAATTGATCACCATTCGTTCCCGATAAATCATTGACGTTAATGTCTGCCTCAATACTGTACGGCTTTACGATTACATTGTTCACCATTTCTAATCCAAGTGGAACGGAAAATTGCAGATCTCCTTCATCTAAATCCCAGTCAAAGGTTGCTGGACCAATTCCATACTTATCCCAGTTAATCATCGACTCGCCTTCTTGTACTTGATGCTCTTGCACAATCCATTGTCCTTTTGCCAAGACACTCTCCGGATGTGGATTAGCTTTGTCTGTTAATATATTAATATGAGCAACACGTCCAGGTGCAATACTGCCAATCTGTTCATCCAATTGGAAGTGTTTTGCTGCATTATAGCTCGCCATGCGGTATGCCTCTTCCAGCGGGATTCCTTTTTCTATCGCAATTTCAAGGCAAACATTAATGATGCCTTTTTGCATAAATGCAGGTGTCGGACCATCCATCGTTAACATCAGATTATCAAAATTCTTTAGCCCCGATTCAAGAATTTCTTCTATAAGGATCGGTAAATCTGGTCGTATAACAGAATAACGCAATGCAGCACTATATCCGAGTCGCAAACGTCGAAGGACTTCTTCACCTGTCATCGCCTCATGGTCTGAGCTCACACCTAGCAGCTTCATTTTTGTTAATGTTTTCTCCGATGCTCCTGGTAAATGCCCTTCCACTGGCTTCCCAAGGCGTTTTGCTTCCTGAATCCAGTAGAGCAACCGGTCATTTCCAGCAAGCAGACTCGGCCACGCTGTTAATTCACCACCCTGCACCACATTTGGATGTGATAACCATGAAAGAACATCTGGAGTATTGTATAATTCCTCTTCATCATGTAAGGCCGTCTGTGAATCAAAGCGCGCCCACCAATACATGGAAACCGGTAATTTATTGAACTCTTCTATTATAGAAAACGCTTTCTTTTTATCTAACAACAAGTTCCACGTTAAGCTATCATTCACCAATGTTGTTGTGCCAAAAGTTGCTGCATGAAAAGCTAATGCTTCCGGGTTCGCTAACTGAAATGGATGTGCGTGGGGTTCAATATATCCTGGAACCAAGTATTTCCCAGTGCAGTCCACCACTTCTACATCTTTAAGCTGCTTTGGTAATTGTTCACCAACATAAATAATGCGGTCATTAAAAATCCATATATTTGCTTCTAGCCATTGTTTTGTATATACATTTAAATAGGTACTGTTTTTCAATACAAGTGTTGGTGCTACTAAGCCATCAACTACTTTCACATGCTGTCTTAGTTCACGGTTTCGCCAGTTCGACCCATTGTTCATCACATATCCCAACTCTCTGATCAAGCATTTTCTTTATTTTACCATATTTTCACTTTAATAGGGTAAATTATTTATAAATTTAAATTAACTTAATAAACTTAATAAAATTAAGAATTCGGTTATTTGTAGTTAACGGCGGATTAGGTAAGGCGAGATGAAAAAGAGCTTTTGGGGGATGGTGCTGTTTTTCCAGGATTTCGAGAGTTAGTCCTTCCATTTGGCAATGAACCACTCCCTTTCCTCAGGGAGTGGTTATGGGTTAATTAGTTGCCAATATCGGTTCTAAAGAAAAATGCTGGATGTTCTACATGCGGCTTAAGCAATTCGTAGACATCCTCCGTTGCTGCTTCTAGCGAGGTGGATGTTGCACCGACTAAGAGGACACGGCCGCCATCCGATACGATTGTGTCACCTTCAAGCTTTGTTCCTGCATGGGCAACAAACGTATTGTCTGTTACATCAAATGTTGGGATTGTTGCACCTTTTTCATAGGAGCTAGGATAGCCTTTGGACGCTACTACAACTCCTGTACACGCTTTATCCTCCCAATTTAATTCTGGATTTTTCCCATCCAATACATCGTTGAACACTTGAACAAGATCGTTTTTCAATAATGGTAGAACAACCTGTGTCTCCGGATCTCCGAATCTTGTATTAAACTCAATAACCTTGGGACCTTTTGTTGTCATAATTAATCCCGCGTATAAAATACCCGTGAAAGGACGTCCTTCTTTTATCATGCCATCTGCTGTCTTTTGCAAAATATGCTCCATCGAAAAATCCAAATGCTTCTTTGTCACATCGGCTACGGGGGCAAAAGCTCCCATTCCACCAGTATTTGGTCCCTCATCGTGGTCATAGGCACGTTTATGATCACGTGCTGTTACCATTGGATACACTTGATTTTCATGAACAAATGCCATTAAAGAAAATTCTTTACCATCTAAAAATTCCTCGATAACGACAGTAGCACCAGCATTTGCGAAAGCTTTTGAGATGAGCATATCATCCACTGCTTGCAGTGCTTCTTCTTTTGTTAGCGCAACGATAACCCCTTTACCTGCAGCTAGACCATCTGCTTTAATAACAATTGGCGCACCTTTTTCCTCTATATACGCTTTCGCCTCATTAGCTTCTGTAAATACAGCATATTCTGCCGTTGGGATATCGTATTTTTTCATAAATTCTTTTGCAAAGCTTTTACTTCCTTCAAGTAGAGCTGCTTCTTTTGTTGGAGCGAATACCCGCAATCCTTCTTCCTGAAAGCGATTAGCTATACCTTCATTTAATGGATTTTCCGGTCCAACAACTGTCAAATCAATTGCTTCTTCCTTCGCAAATGCTACAAGTCCTTCGACATCCATTTCATCGATGGCTACACATACTGCCTGCTCCTGAATCCCACCATTTCCTGGTGCTGCATAAAGCGTTGTGATTTCTTTACTTTCCGCAAGCTTCATGACGATACTATGTTCACGACCACCACGTCCGACTACTAATACTTTCAATTGGAATCCTCCTTAAATAAAGTGGAAAAGTCACCGGGACCGATGGAACAGCCTCCATTGACCTGGTGACTTTTAAACATACATTTCGTTTAATGTTTAAAATGACGCATTCCTGTATATACCATTGCGATACCATGCTCGTCACAAACATCGATAGAATCCTGGTCTCTTTTGGAACCGCCTGGCTGGATAATAGCCGTAATTCCAGCTTTTACTGCTGCTTCAACCGTATCTGGCATTGGGAAAAATGCATCAGATGCCATTACGGATCCTTCTGCCTTATCACCTGCTTGTTCGATTGCAATGTTCGCAGCACCAATTCGGTTCATTTGTCCAGCACCAACACCGATTGTCTGGTTATCCTTTGCAAGTAAGATCGCATTTGATTTCACATGTTTTACTGCTTTCCAAGCAAATAGCAAGTTTTCAAGCTCTTCTTCTGTAGGTTCACGTTTTGTTGCGACCTTCAAATCATCAACTGAGACGTTTCCATCATCACTATTTTGAATCAAGACACCGCCACTTACCGTTGTCAGTTTTTTCATCGGAGTTGTATCACTTGTCAATTCTAATTCAAGCAAACGAATATTTTTCTTTCTTGTCAAAATCTCCAATGCATCTGCACTAAATCTAGGTGCAATAACGATTTCAAGGAAAATTTCGCTTAGTTTTTCTGCAGTAGCTTGATCGATTTCTCGATTACAAGCGACGATTCCACCGAAAATAGAAATCGGGTCTGCATCATACGCACGATTGAAGGCTCCTTCCATCGTTTCAGATACACCAATTCCACAAGGATTCATATGCTTTACAGCGACTGCTGCTGGAGCTGTGTACTCTGCTAAAATTTCAAGCGCTGCATTCGCATCTTGAATATTATTATAGGATAACTCCTTACCATGTAGCTGTTTAGCTGTTGCCAGACTCGTGTTTTTATTTATTGGGTTTCGGTAAAAAGCTGCCTGCTGATGCGGATTTTCTCCGTAACGTAAATCTTGAACCTTTTCATATGTAACCGTATAGGTTTCTGGAAATTCCTCGTTTGTTTCCGACATAAAATATTGCGCAATCATGGCATCATAGTTTGCTGTATGACGGAATACTTTCGCCGCTAGCTGTTTACGTATTTCTGAATCTAGCTTGTCAGTTTGAATTGCTTGCAGCACTTTATCATAATCAGCAGGATCAACGACTACTGCTACACCTTCAAAGTTCTTTGCAGCAGAACGAAGCATAGTTGGACCACCAATATCAATATTTTCAATGATTTCTTCATTGGAAACACCTTGCTTCTCTAGTGTTTGCTTGAATGGATATAAATTCACAACAACCATATCGATTGGAGAAATATTGTTTTCTTCCATTTGTTTCATATGATCTGGGTTGGAACGTTTTCCAAGCAAGCCACCGTGAACGAGTGGATGCAATGTTTTGACACGACCATCCATGATTTCAGGAAAACCTGTTACATCATCAACAGGTTTCGCTTCAATTCCAGCATCTACGAGGGTACGAAGCGTACCACCTGTAGAAATAATTTCATAGCCTGCTTCTACAAGTCCTGTAGCAAATGCTGTAAGATTACTTTTATCTGAAACACTAATTAGTGCTCTTTTGCTCATTACTTATCCCTCACTTCGATTGTAAAAGTTGATTAATTACTTTTGGATATAATTGATGCTCCACTTGTTGGATTCGCTTCTTTAAGGATTCTTCCGTATCATCTTTAAGAATCGTTACCTTTTCCTGAACGATAATTGGACCCGTATCAATTCCTTCATCAATATAATGAACGGTAACTCCAGTTGTTCCTACCCCTGCACGAAACGCCTGGCCAATTGCATCAACCCCAGGAAATGCTGGTAATAGGGATGGGTGGATATTTAAGATCCTTCCTTCATAACTTCGCAGTAGCGTAGGTCCAGCGATTCGCATATAGCCCGCAAGGAAAATCCACGAAATCCCACTTTCTTCTAATTTGTCGATAATAACCTTTTCGTAGGTTGCCTTATCTGGAGCATCGAATACGAAGGTGGGAACACCGTACTTCTCAGCCTTCGCTATCACACTCGCACCGGCTTTATCACATACAAGTAATGCAATTTCACAGGCGAGATGTTTTGTTTCCATGATTGCCTCAAAATTACTTCCTGTCCCAGAGGCAAACACCGCTGCTTTTAACTTGCTCATGATGAGAATTGCACTCCTTCGCTTTCTGTAACACGTCCGATTACGTTAGCTTCCTCTCCATTTTCTTTTAAAATGGAAAGTGTACGTTCAACATCTTTTTCCTCCACGACAACAGCCATACCGATTCCCATATTAAAAACACCGTACATATCTTTTTCTGGGATGCTTCCTTTTTCTTGTAAAAAGGTGAAAATTTCAGGAACGTTCCAGCTGCTCTTATCTAGTTCCACGCCTAACCCTTGTGGCATCATTCGCGGGAAGTTTTCATAAAACCCTCCACCAGTAATATGGGAGATCCCTTTTACCGTTACTTCTTTTAGCACAGATGCTACAGGCTTTGCATATATTTTCGTTGGTGTCATGACCGTTTCACCGAGACTAGCAGACAGCCCTTCGTATGTTTCATCTAAATCGAGATTTTCAATGACTTTCCGTACAAGAGAGTAGCCATTGGAATGAATACCACTTGAGGCTAAACCAATAACAACATCACCAGCTTCGATTGCTTCCCCCGTAATGAGTTTTGATTTTTCTGCAATTCCAACAACAAAGCCTGCAAGGTCATATTCATTTGCTTCATACATTCCAGGCATTTCTGCTGTTTCCCCGCCAATAAGTGCAGCTCCTGCAGCAACACAGCCATCCGAAATTCCAGCAACAATTTGTTCAATCATCGCAGGATTATTTTTCCCACAAGCGATGTAATCAAGGAAAAATAAGGGTTGTGCACCTTGAGCAACAATATCATTGGCACACATAGCGACAAGATCAATTCCAACTGAATCATGCTTGTTCAATTCGAAAGCTAGCTTCAATTTTGTACCAACACCGTCTGTACCAGAGACCATCACAGGCTCTTTATACGTAAAACCAGAAAGATCAAATAGTCCTGCAAATGAACCGATTCCGCCAAGCACTTCTGGACGTTTCGTTTTTGCAATATGCTTTTTCATTCGCTCAACAGCTTCATAGCCCTTCTCCACGTCTACTCCAGCTTGTTTATATACATCTGACATGAATACACACCCTTTTTACATTAATCATACATTTTTAAACACGCATTTTAAGTGGAACGATCTACTCGCCCGAAACTGTCACAGGATACTTACCGGTCATACATGCACTACAAATCCCTTGATGAATGGTCTTATCCCTTACAATCGCCTTTTCCATTCCTTCTACAGACAGATAGGCTAAACTGTCTGCACCAATCATTTCACATAATGCGTCAAGGGAGTTATTTGCAGCAATCAATTCTTTTTTCGTTGACATATCGATTCCGTAAAAACAAGGATTTTCAATTGGTGGTGAAGCAATTCGAACGTGTACTTCAACAGCACCTGCTTCCCTTAAAAGACGAACGATTCGTTTACACGTTGTTCCCCTGACAATAGAATCATCAATCATAACCACTCTTTTTCCTTCAACAATTCCACGAACAGGGGAGAGCTTCATCTTCACCCCTTGTTCACGTAATTCCTGGGAAGGTTGAATAAATGTCCGTCCAATATAACGGTTTTTAATGATTCCCATTTCATATGGGAGCCCACTTTGTTCTGCATAACCGATGGCTGCGGATATGCTGGAGTCAGGAACACCCGTTACAACATCTGCTTCTACAGGCGATTCCTTCGCTAGTTCTTTGCCCATCTTTTTCCGTGATGCATGAACATTGACATGATTTAAGTCACTATCTGGTCTTGATAAATAGACGTACTCCATCGCACATAATTTGCGTTGCTCTCGCATTGCAAACCGTATTGATTTGAGTCCCTCTTCACTAATAACAATCAACTCGCCTGGAAGTACTTCACGTTCGAAGGTTGCCCCAACAAGGTCAAATGCGCTTGTTTCGGAAGCAACTACGTACGCCTCTCCTATTTTCCCAATGGATAATGGACGTATACCGTGCGGATCTGTCGTAACATACATTTTGTCTTCCTTCAAAATGATAAACGTATAAGCTCCAGCTATTTTTTGCAGTGCTTCAACAATTGCATCCTCTGTATTTGCCTGCGTGCTACGTTTAATTAGATGTGCAAGTACTTCTGTATCTGTAGATGTTTGTAAAATACTACCTGAATCCTCTAGTTCGCGACGAAGCGCATGTGCATTCATGATATTTCCACTGTGTGCAAATGCGATACTCGTTGTTTGTGAGCGAAATAACAATGGTTGTACACTATCAACTTCCGTCCCTTTATCTCCCAGTGTCGAATAGCGTACATGACCAATTGCAGCACGACCTTGAAGCTCTTTAAAGTTGGCATGCTTGAACACGTCGTTCACTAATCCTAAGCCTTTATGAAGCTTTAACGTTTCACCATCACTTACAACAATACCGGTACCTTCCTGCCCTCTGTGCTGTTGTGCATGTAATCCATAATATGTTAGTTCTGCTGCCTTTTCGTGACCCCAAATCCCAAACATTCGTCATTCCTCTTTTATGCTTCTGATTTCAATAAATTAGGAATAGCTTCTTTCCATAATTTATTGATTTGTTCAACATGTTCATCAATAATCTGTTGATCTTCCACATTCACCGTTAACTTTTCGTTATCTGTCACAACACCAATTTGCGTTGCTTGATCAACTAACTGTTCAAATCGTGCTTTGTTTTCATTTTTTACGGTTACGATAAATCGTGATTGTGATTCACTAAATAATGCAGTTGTAGGATCGCCTGTTAGCTCCACTTTGGCTCCTAATCCTTTTTCATTAAAAACACTTTCAGCTAGTGCTACACCAAGGCCGCCTTCTGACAAATCATGTGCAGATTCAACGAGCCCTTGTCCAATTGCTTCTAACAATTGTTTTTGACGTTTTGCTTCAACCTCTAAATTGATCACTGGTGCTTTTCCAGAGTAGCTGCCTTCGAGAATATTCTGTAATTCACTGCCCCCAAATTCCGCAGAAGTTTCACCGATTAAATAAATCGCATCATCAGCCTGCTGGAAGTGGTTTGGTGTCAAATCGTTTGTTGTTTCTAACAGTCCTACCATTCCGATAATCGGTGTTGGCATGATTGCTTCTCCCTCTGACTGATTGTACATGGATACATTTCCACTAATAACCGGCGTTCCAAGTGCAAGACAAGCCTCGCTGATTCCGTCAATGCTTTTTTCCATTTGCCAATACACTTCTGGGTTTGTCGGATTACCATAGTTCAAGCCATCTGTTATCGCTAAAGGTTTTGCCCCAGAACTTACGATATTACGTGCTGCTTCGGCAACTGCAATCTTCCCGCCAACCTCAGGGTCTAAATAGATGTATCGAGAATTACAGTCAGTTGTAATCGCAATTGCTTTATCCGTACCTTCAATTCGAACAATCGCTGCGTCAGCTCCAGGTCCTGCAATTGTGTTAGACTGTGCTTCCGTATCAAATTGCTTATATGCCCATTCCTTACTCGCAATCGTTGGTTGCTGCAATAATTTCCTTAGCATTTCTTGATGGTTTTCTACCGCTGGCACACTGTTTTCCATTGCTTTAAATTCCTTGAAATATGCAGCTTCTCTTGTTGGTAAATTATAGACTGGTGCATCCTCTGTTAGCGCATCAACTGGAATCTCTGCCCATACTTGTCCATGCTGTTTAATACGGAATAACTGTTCTTCAATAACCTCACCAATTGCTACTGCTTCTACATCATGTTTCTTAAAAACATCAAGGATTTCTTGTTCTTGTCCTTTTTTAACAACGAGTAACATACGCTCCTGGGACTCAGAAAGCATGATTTCATAAGCATCCATGTTATCTTCACGCTGTGGTACGAGATCAAGGTTCATTTCAATTCCAGTACCCGCTTTACTTGCCATTTCACTTGCAGAAGATGTTAAACCAGCTGCACCCATATCTTGAATTCCAACTAACGCTTCGGAATGAATCACTTCAAGGCAAGCGTCAATTAATTTCTTTCCGATATGAGGATCACCAATTGCCACTGCTGATGTATTATCTTTATCTCCTTCAACGACATCTGATGAAAATGTTGCTCCATGAATGCCGTCTCTTCCCGTTGATCCACCAGCATAAATAACTGTATTACCTACACCAGCTGCAATTCCTTTTTGCACATCGTCATGATTTACAAGACCGACAACCATTGCATTGACAAGCGGGTTTTCTTTGTAGCTTTCATCGAATTGAACTTCTCCACCAACTGTTGGTACACCAATCACATTTCCATAACTAGCAATTCCACGGATAGCTTCTGCAAATAACCATCCTGTACGTTCTGACGTTAAGTTACCGAATCTTAATGAGTTCATTGCAGCAATTGGCTTTGCCCCCATGGAAAACACATCACGAACAATACCACCAACACCTGTAGCAGAACCCTCGAATGGTTCTACAGCAGAAGGACTATTGTGACTTTCAATTTTAAATACGACTGCCTGGTTATCGCCAATATCTACAACCCCAGCACCTTCACCAGGCCCTTGGAGAACATGCTCTCCTTTTGTTGGGAATTTACGCAATAACGGTTTTGACGACTTATAGCTACAATGTTCTGACCACATAACGGAAAAAATACTTGTTTCCGTATAGTTTGGATGGCGATTCATTTTTTCTTTGATCAGCTTGTATTCTTCGTCACTTAAGCCCAATTCTTTATATAATTGCTCTGCTTCAATTTGTTCAGGATTGATATTTTTAATGTCCATGCTTTGTTCCCTCCATCTATTTCTTTTCTGTCGTTGTAGATTTTTTTGCCTTTTACTAGTTCGTTCATCCATTTATGAACGCGTTAAATGCTTCAATCTGTTTTTGGACGGTTTCTTCCTTTTCTGCAATAAAAGTTATATGTCCCATTTTTCGCTTTTCTTTAGGCTCAGCTTTGCCATATAAATGAACAAAACCATCTTCTGCCTGTGGCAATGCCTTCAATACGCCGTCCATGTCCTCACCTAAAATATTGATCATTACTGCTTTGTTCAGTAATTCAATATCTACTAACGGAAGCCCACAAATTGCACGAACATGCTGGGAAAATTGCGAAATATTACAAGCTTCAATCGTATAATGTCCAGAATTATGTGGTCTTGGAGCCATTTCATTTAAGAAAATACGATTACCTTGCACAAACATTTCAATCGCAAATGTTCCGACAATCTTCATTTGATCAGCAAGGATTTTAGCAGCTTCATACGCCTTATCCTGAATAATCGGACTAATAGTTGCTGGAACGGTTGTTTGATACAAAATATGATCACGATGCTCGTTTTCCGCAATAGGAAAGATGGTTATTTTTCCATTTTGTGACCTTGTAAAAACAACGGAAATTTCCTTATCAAACGTTATCCATTGCTCAATAATGCAATAGCCGTGTTCCTCTGCAAATTGTGCAGCTTGCTCTGTATCTTCAATTGAATTTAATTTAATTTGTCCTTTGCCGTCGTAGCCACCACGGCATGTTTTTATCACTGCTGGAAATGTAAACGCACGTAATGCTTCTCTGCATTCCTCTGCATTTGCCACGATTGCGAACTCCGGAATGGGCAGATTCATTTCCTGCATTAAGCTTTTTTCTTTTTCACGATTTTGTGTAACTTCAAGCGCATAGGCACCTTGTGGCAGTTTGCCTTGTTTTTCAATATAGGCTGCTGCTGTCAGGTCAACATTTTCAAACTCATATGTGATAACATCACTAATTTCTGTTAGCTCTTTAATTGCGTTCATATCATCGTAAGCAGCAGTAATCTGAATATCAGCCACTTGAGCTGTTGGACAATTCGGTGTGGGATCAAGCACGGCTACTTTATATCCCATGTATCTAGCAGCGATTGCCATCATTCTCCCGAGTTGTCCACCACCGATGATTCCAATTGTATGTGGCGGAAGTAAGGTTTTATTTTTCTGCAAGATCTTCCCTCATTTCCGATACGTTCTTTTTCATTGTTTCACGATAGTTCTCTAGATTTTTAGCAATCTCTTCATCAAACGTACCTATGATTTGCGCAGCTAGAATACCTGCATTCGTTGCTCCAGCCTTGCCAATTGCTACCGTTGCTGTTGGAACACCACCAGGCATTTGTACAATGGACAAAAGGGAGTCAAGTCCATTCAATGCTTTACTCTGGACAGGCACACCAATGACTGGCAATGTCGTTTGGGATGCAACCATCCCTGGAAGATGTGCGGCTCCGCCAGCTCCTGCAATAATTACCTTTAAACCACGTTCACGAGCCGTTTTTGCATACGTAAACATATCATCTGGTGTACGATGCGCAGAAATAACATCCTTTTCATATGGGACATTCAATACTTCTAGAATGTTACACGCATGTTCCATCGTGTCCCAGTCTGAGATACTTCCCATAATTACGCCTACCTGAGTCATCAAATCCCTCTTTCTATCACGAAGTCATTTTAAACATTCAAAAATTAGCATCTAAAAAAGTCTACTCGTCTCCCTCAAAATGAGAGAAGATGAATAGACTTTCAATCCTTCGAAACACATAAAACAGATCATTGTTCTTACACAACGATTCATCTTCCCTCATAGTCCAGCTTTTACGGTGCTGGGTAGAAACTTCTGAGCCATATTCTCAGGAAATATATGAGGAACTCTATTTATTTGTCGGCTTAAGCATAACAAAACAAGTATAAAAAATCAACTGAATTTCGTACGATGTTTTATTAAATATGATTAACGTACGGATTTTACCGATTAACTTCTTATATTTATACGAATATAAGAATTAGATTAATTAAGGAGTCTATGATTAGCACTATAAAATTTTCATTTTCCTTTATCTAGATTGCGCCAAAAGCTGCATCATAACCTTAATATTTCCAAAAATTATTGACAACCAACAATGTATTAGTGTACTATTTAAATAGTACACTAATACATTGTTTTTAGGAGGATGAAAAATGAATGCATGGTTGTCGTTAACAAAGAAGGAATTTCAGCTTGGTCTGCCAGCTTTTCTCATTGTTTTAATTCTATATGCAGGTATTTTAAGTGGAGGATATTTTATTGGTAATTCTGTCGGTTATACAGAAGGTTTGCTATCGGTGGCATTGGGATTTGTCGTAACACTTCATATCTTTTTTCTGCCATTTTATTTGTACTACAGCTTAAGTGCTGAAAGAAAAAGACTACACTTATGGCTGCACACGCCGATGTCGATTGCAGGATTGCTTTCTTCCAAAATAGTTACAGGTATCATTTTTATGATAACCACCTTTGCCGTATTCGTTATTGGTTCAACAAATTTTTTCCTTCATTCATTGGATTTTTTCAACCAGGAAACAATCTTTAATTTGATAGGATCAATTACTGTTTTTGTGTTTACATTAGGGCTCTTTATCGCAGCTACCTTCCTATTTTTCTGGTCCATTTTCTTGACCTTTAGTCAGCTGATGAATGACTTTATCAGCTTCATTCTAACGTTTATTCTTTTCTTATTCTTATCCTGGATTTATGGGACTGTGATGGAACTGTCCTTCATGCAAACATTAACAAATTGGGGAAGTATTCAGCTAAATGATATTATCGTTGGCTTTGAATTTGATTACTTCGAAAACGCGTTTGAAGCGCAAACGATGAGCGAATCATCTATCTTCTATATCGGAAATTTTGTTCGGGATATTGTTGTTGCAGCCATTATGTTTATTGCTGCTTGCTGGATTATCGAGAAAAAAGTTGAGGTGTAAGTGATGGCAGACATATTCCATTCATCCCAGCCTATTTACCAGCAGCTTGCGGAACGAATGAAAAAACAAATTATAAGAGGGGAACTGGCCCCAGGTGATAAGCTCCCTTCTGTAAGAGAAACTGGAATTGAAGTGAGTGTTAATCCAAATACAGTACAACGCACTTATCGGGAGTTGGAATCAATGCATATCGTAGAATCTAGACGTGGGCAAGGAACCTTTGTAACAGAGAATGAAGAGGTCCTCGAATCCATCCGTGAGGAAATGAAAACAGAAGTGATGTCGACCTTTTTTAAAGGAATGCATGAAATGGGTTATACAAACGAGGAAATCAAGCATGGCTTAATCGAATTTTTAAATGAGAAGGGAGAGCAAGATGCATGATTACATTAACAGATGTCTCGAAAAGATATGGAACGAAAAAGGCATTAGATCATGTTAATTTAGAGCTGACAACAGGGAAATTAATCGGTCTAGTCGGTGAGAACGGTAGTGGAAAATCAACAACCTTGAAACTAATTGCCGGGCTTAACTACCCAACAAATGGGGAAGTTAGAGTCGATGGAGAAAAAGTTACCCGCAGAATTGCGGATTCCGTATCATATTTATCTGAGCTCGATGAATATTATCGATTTTTCACCGTGAAAAAATCAATTGAGTTTCAAGCTAGTCAGTTTAAGGATTTTGATAAGGAAAAGGCTTATGACATTTTAAAATTTATGAAGCTCGATCCGAATGATAAGTTAAAGCAGCTCTCAAAGGGAAATCGGGGCCGCCTAAAAATTGTACTCTCCCTTGCGCGTAATGTTCCAGTGATTTTGATGGATGAACCCTTCTCCGGTCTTGATCCAATGGTTCGTAATTCAATTGTAAAAGGGTTGATTTCCTTCATTGATCTTGAAAAGCAGCTTGTTCTAATTACGACGCATGAAATCAGAGAGGTCGAAAATATTCTCGATGAAGTTGTGGCGATTAAAGCAGGTTCGATTATCGGGCATCATAATGTAGAAGAACTTCGTGAACAGAAGCAAATGAGCATTGTTGATTGGATGACAGAGGTTTATGAGTAGTAGAATACTAACCTATAGTTGATAATATGTCCCCGTAAATGAGCATTCATTGCTCTTTATTTACGGGGACTTGGACTTGTATATGTAAATTCATCACATAAATAACGCACAATTTCAATTAAGAAATTGTGCTATCGGTATTACTGTATCGAGCTTTTAATGTGTTTTTATCCACTTTTCCAACAGCCGTTTTCGGCAACTCACTTACAAAGAAAAACCGCTTCGGAACTTTATACCGCGTTAATTGTTGCTTACAATAGTCTTCCAATTCCTCTGCAGTTAATACCATCTTCGTTACGACAAATGCCGCAACAGCTTCTCCCCATTTTTCATCTGGCAATCCAATTACTGCTGCCTCATCGATAGCAGGATGAGCCTCGAGCCAATGCTCTATTTCTAATGGATAAACATTTTCTCCACCTGTAATTATCATGTCTTTTTTTCTCCCAACAATATAAACATAGCCATCTGCATCCTGCCTTGCAAGATCGCCAGTTCGGACCCAACCATCTACCAACGTTGCATTTGTTTCTTCAGGTCTATTCCAATAATACAAAAAGGCATGATTTCCGCGAACGTATAACTCTCCCACTTCATCTACAGGTGCGATGGCTCCCTCACCTATCATAATTTTGATATCATTAAAAAGCATTGGCTTACCTACAGACCCTAATCGATGCATTGTTTCATTTGGATCGATGTAAAAATTATTCGGACCCGCCTCTGTCAATCCATAGCCTTCTTTAAAAGCAATACCTTTTTTTGAAAATGCCTCGTAAACTTTATATGGACACGGCGCACCACCAGAAACAAACACATTCATATCAGGAAAAGTTGCTGTTTTAAATGCTTCTGTACCAATAAGCATGTGATACATCGTTGGAACAAATAAAACGATGGTACATTTATACTCTAGTAAATCCGCTACGACACTGTTCGCATCAAACTCAGCTGTCAGAACTACTTTTCCACCTATTAATAATAATGGTAAGGATAATACATTGAGACCACCGGTATGAAACATTGGTAAACAGGTAAGGGTTGTATCCTCCTTATTCAATCCCCAGCTGACAATTGTATTAAAAGCATTCCATAAAATCGATTTATGGGATAAAACAACCCCCTTTGGACGCCCGGTAGTTCCACCAGTATAGATCATGGCTAGTGGATCTTCCTCATGCAAACTTTCATCAAAGCTAGCTTTTTGATCGTATAACTCGTCGATATAATTATTCGTATCAATAGCAATATACGTTGCATTCGTTTCAACACCATCTAGATTCGGCTTGAATTTTCGATTCACACCAATAAGCTGTGGATCACAATCATTTAAACAATAATACAATTCAGCTTTTGCAAGTCGCCAATTTAACGGGACGAAGATCGCACCAATTTTCATAGAAGCAAAGAAAAAATCAAAATAACTAATATGATTCGGAGCTAGAATGGCAACTCGGTCACCTTTTCGTACTCCCTTCGTATAGAAGATACTTGCGACCTTTATTACACGCTCATGTAGCTCTTCGTATGTCCATGATTCCTTTGTTTCTGAATCAATAATCGCAATTTCCTTCGGTGTTAATTGCACACGGCTCTCAAACCAATTCATATCATATAGCACCCTCGCCACCCCTTGCCCAACTAAGTAATTACGTTCAGTATAAATCGAACTAGTTACAAGGTAGTTACAGCGGGTTCTCTAATAATGTGTTTGTAAAAACGCTCTGACTTTCTTAGAGTTACTTGGACAATGTATTTCGGAAAAGATTCCTAGTATTGTAGAGAAAATATAAAGTGCGAACTAATGTAAAATGATGGATTGTGTGTGAACTCGCAACGGAACACACTACTTATTGGCTATTGCTAACATCGTTTATCGAAACATAATTGCTGCTCTAACCAGTCCGGGTGAGCGAAGGGCGGTGACTCCTGCGGGAACAGCACGTTTCTGAAGACTCACCGGAAGCGGTTTTCTTCCGGAGAGGCTGAGGACGTGCCCGCGGAAAGCATCCGCCCGGAGCGAACCCGGACGGCGATAGTTGCTCATACCACAGCAGTTAGTTTACAGTTTCCTTCAACTACAATTACAAAGACATTAACGATAAGGCATCGGTATGTCCAATTCGTTGAGAATAGCATACCCAAACAAAAACAGGTGATTCACAAGTCTACAAGACTGTAAATCACCTGTTTTCAATTACATCATAATTCCGCCATCGACATGTAATGCATGTCCATTTACGTAATCCGATTCGTCTGATGCGAGGAACAGATACGCGTTGGCAATGTCTCTTGGTCTTCCGAGGCGCTGTTGTGGTATTTGGGCTTTCATTTGCTCAATCACTTTATCTGGTACTTCCTCAACCATGCTCGTCTCGGTAAAGCCAGGAACGACTGCGTTTACGTTAATCCCTTTACGCCCAAGCTCCTTTGCCCAAGTCTTCGTCATTCCTATTATCCCAGCCTTAGCTGCAGCATAATTCGTTTGTCCAACATTGCCATATGCTCCGGATACCGAGGATGTACTAATAATTTTTCCTTTTCCTTGCTCAATCAACGCTGGAAGAACTGCCTTCGTACAGTTAAAAACACCAGTTAAATTTACATCAATTACTTGCTGGAACTGATCTGCTGACATTTTGGATAGCATCGCATCTCTCGTTATCCCAGCATTGTTAATTAAAATATCAATTCTGCCAAATTCACTTTTGGCACGATCAGCCATTGTCTTTGCACTTTCCCAATCTGATACGTTCACTGGAATAAACTTAGATTCGACCCCTTCAGCAGCAAGCTCTTGCTCCCGTTTCTCACCAACTTTATGGTCAAAATCTGCAAGTACAACCTTTGCTCCTTCTCTAGCGAATACTCGGACAGCCTCCAGTCCAATCCCATTTGCTGCCCCTGTTATAATCGCAACCTTCCCCTCGAGTCTCCCCATCTATAAAACTCCTTTATTTGTAGTCGATCTAGAAAAGAAGCCTTCCATTGCTTCTAAAAGCTGCTCAAGATCATCTATTTGCGGGGAATGTCCACAATTTTTTAACTCCTTATGAACCGCTTTCCCACCAAAATCTGCAATTAATTCATCTGTCATATCCTTTGTGACAACCATATCTGTTTCACCCCATGCAATCATGACAGGTATATCAATATCCTTCACTTGATTCGTTCCTGCAACAAGTCCGTTATGAACATCACTCACATTAAATATACTAAGTGCTTGATAACATTCTGCCAGATTCCGTTGCGTCGTCATATCCTCCAAGTACTTTTGATAGCGCTCTGGGTCAGGCTTGTTATTGACATAGATAACCATATCCCACATTTGCTTAAGAAAATCATAATTCAACGTATCATACGCTGTTTGTACGATTTTCGCCTTATCATCGTCTCGAACCTCTTCCAAGGTGCGCAGACGATTTGTTGTGTCTGGAAGTCCATCTTCTCCAATTGGATAGTAAGCATAACCCCTAGATGAACCCGAGGCTAGTAAGAATAGTCGATCACAATAGCCTGGATAGTCTGCACAGAATTGCTGACAAACCGTTCCACCAAGAGACCAGCCAGCTAGTGCAAAACCCTTCAATTCTAATTCATCTACAAACAGCTTCAAGTCATCCGAAAAATCTTTAATTTCGGTTATTGGTTGATGATAACTGGACTTTCCAAATCCTCGTAAATCAATTGCATACACCTTGTAATTGGACGCTAGATTTTCGATAACTACATCCCAATGGACCGACGATGTCATATTCCCATGAACAAGTAAAACAACATCCTCTCCACCAGCTCTTTCCTGGTATGCAATTTCCTCACCGTTTTCTAGTAAAACTTTTTTCACTTCAATCGTTGACATTTTACTCACCTCTATTTTCCCCAATTTATAATGGTTGCACCCCATGCATAGCCAATACCCGCAGACACAAAGACAACAATAGATCCATCCTTCAACTTGCCCTGTCGTTCAGCAAGCTCTAACGAAATGATTTGATCCATCTGACCAATGTGTCCATAATTCTCCAAATAGATCGATTTGTCCAGTGGAACTCCAAGCTGATCTAAGACATATGTATGTGCAGATCGCTTCATATGAAGCATCGCAACATAGTCAATGTCTTCTTTACGATAGCCACTTTTACACAATGCCTTCTCGATACAAGCGATAAAATTAACCATTGATTTTTCTTCTAATCGTTGCTTCATACCAAGCGGGTCTGGCACATCAAATTGATAAAGACCCGCTTCTAACGCTTCTTTTGTCATTGGGTTCTTCGTTCCACCAGCTGTAACAAGTACATCCTCGGAAAATGCCCCATCTGTCATCAAGTGTGTCTCGAGCAGTTGATTTTCCGCACTGTCTTTTTGCAAGATAATTGCTCCACCGCCAGCACCTAGATTAAACATAAATTTTGTGTTGGGATTCTCATAGTTTATCAGATCACCATTTCGATAACCTCCAGCAAGCAGTACGGTTTGAATGCTATCATCTGCTATCATCATATCTTTCGCAACCTTTAATCCCATTACTGTCGTTCCACATCGTAATGCCGTGTCAAAAGCCCATGCATTCACCGCACCAATCTCATGCTGCAATTTAATTCCAGCTGTCCAAACCGGGTATTCCTTATATTCTTCTCCAATATAGATGACAAGATCGATCTCCCTTGGGTCGATTCCTGCTTTTCCGATTGCAGTCTTTGCAGCACAAATTCCCATTTCGACGGTATGATCTGCAACACCTGGAATCGGCTTTTCCTTGATCCCCATTTTATCTTCGACAATCTCCAGTGGAAGTCCTGCTCGCGCGGCGATTTCGTTTGATGTTATTCTTTTTTCTGGAATATAGACACCCGTACTTAAAATCCCTATCTGCATTTCACGAAGCCCTCCTTCCCTTTTTTTCATTCGCTTTTCGGTTATCACGTAGACCTCTTAATGGACGATTTGTAAACTTTGATTGAATCGTTCCAACGATACCGAGCGGAAAGAAAATTACAACTAAAATATAGATGGTTCCATAAAGGATGATCCAACGCTCGAATATCCAATGTACATCCGCTAAACCAGATAACCAATGATGCGCAAACTCCACCAATCCAGCACCTAATATTGGACCGACTAGCGTTCCAACGCCGCCAATAATTGTCATCAAAAGAACATCAATCGTGAGGTCTGTCGCAAACACACCTGTATTTACAAAACGAAGCGAAAGTGCATACAAAACGCCAGCAAAGCTAGCTACTACCCCAGCTACGACACTCGCAATAACCTTATAATGAACAACCTTGTACCCTAAAGACTCCGTACGGTTTTCATTCTCTCGAATAGACATTAGCACTCTTCCAAACGGTGATTTTGTAAAGCGTCTAAGCCCAAAGAAGATAAGAACTAAAGATACTAAGCAGAGCATATACATATTCTGTGAATCACGGAATATTTCTGGAAGCCTAAACGTAAATCCATCATTTCCTCCTGTTAAAGATCGCCATTTTTCAGCTGCAACTAAAAACAAGCCAGCAAGTGCCAATGTGAGCATCGCATAAAAATGTTTCTTTAGCCGTAACGTTAAAACACCGACAATGAAACTGACAATTGATGCGAGAATCACTGCGATAACGACGCCTAATAGAAAAGATCCAATGGTTGAATCCAGCCGACTCATTACAATTGCCGTCGAATATGCGCCAATACCAAAGAACATCACATGACCAAAGGAAATAATTCCTGTAAATCCAAGTAAAATATCATAACTCATTGCAAAAATAGCAAAGATAAATATCTGGATGAAGATAAATTGCATGCTTCTCCCTGTAACAATAAATGGCACAAGTAACAATAATAAACTAGCGGCTAAATAGATCCAGGTACTTTTGTCTACATGACGTAAATTCATGAGTCCATCACTCCTTCACCTGAAACAAACCTTGTGGTCTGAATATGAGTACAATTACCATCAATAACATATTCACTGCTAACGAAAGCGCCGGAACATAATAAGCCATAAATGCTTGTGCTAATCCAACTAAAATCGCTGCAAATAATGACCCTGAAAAGCTACCCATCCCACCGATGACGACAACAATAAATGCTAAAATTGAAAATTCCAATCCCATTTCTGCGTAAATTACACCCGAATAGATAGAATGGAACACACCACTTAATGCAGCTAATCCCGCTCCAACCATAAATACAAGCATAAATACGAGCTTAATATTAATACCAAGTGATTGAACCATTTCTTTATCCATAACACCCGCACGAACGATTAAACCGATGCGGGACTTCTTTAAAATAATCGTCGCTAGAATGAAGATTAGTAGACCAATTACAATGATAAACAGTCGATACTTAATCAGAACGATATCACCAATCATAAAACTTCCCGCTAAATATTCAGGAGGGAAAACAGCCTTTTGATCTGGCCCGAACACTACTTTTATCATTTCTTGCAACACCAGCATAAAACCGAGTGTAATCAATATTTGTTGAATATGATTTCCGTATACCGGCCGAACGATCAGTCTTTCCGTTACAAGACCAAGAAGTAAACCGATGATAATCCCAGCTATAATCCCTAAAATAAAACTATTGCTCATTTGATAAACCCAAACCCCTGTATAAGCACCCCAAATAAACAAGCCACCATGAGCAAAGTTCAACACGCTCATTAATCCAAATATAAGTGTTAACCCGGCTGCAAGGAGGAATATTAGCATGCCCGTCGCAAGCCCATTGATGACTAAGCTTATAATTAAATCCACTCCAATCCCTCCTATGAAATACCTAGGTATTTTTTCATTGTTATCTTATCTTCTTTCAATTCATCCATTTTTCCATGATGAACGGTAACCCCGTCATCAATAATGTAAAAACGATTGCCGATTTTACTTGCCATCATAAAGTTTTGTTCCACCAATACAATCGTCGTTTGCTCTTTCATTTGTTGAATTGACTCTGTCACCTTATCAACAATAATTGGGGCAAGCCCCTTACTCGGTTCATCGATCAGTAACAGGTCATTTTTATTGACATAAGCCCTGGCAATAGCAAGCATTTGTTTTTGCCCACCACTTAATTGGCCGCCTTCTTTCTTCCAATACTTCTTTAAGTCTGGAAAGAGTTCAAGTACCCATTCCATACGCTTCATCGTTTCTTCATCTTCTTTTTTCATTGCCACGCGCATATTTTCCCCTACCGTTAGTCCATTAAAAATCCCTTGATCTTCCGGTACATAACCAATTCCTTTGTTTGCGATTTGATGGGTAGTTCGATTTGCAATCGCTTCACCTTTAAAACTTACTGTCCCTTTCGACACTTGATTCAATCCCATAATGGTACGTAATGTTGTTGTTTTCCCAGCACCATTTCTTCCAAGTAAAACGGTGACCTCACCCTTTGGAACTTCAAACGAAATATCATGTAAAATATGATAGTGCTGAATAAATGCTTCCACTTGTTTTAGTACAAGTAAGCCTTCCATTACACACCACCTCCTAAATAGGCGGATTGAACGGTTTCATTCTCCACAATTTCATGTGGTGAACCTTTTGCAATTAATTCCCCATGAAATAAAACGAGTACCTCATCTGATAATCCCATAATCATATCCATTTTGTGCTCAATGAGGACGATTGTCCGATTCCCTTGTTGTTTAATTTTTTTAATGACATCAATGATTGCTGGAACTTCCTCTAAAGACATCCCTGCTGTTGGCTCATCTAGGAGTAGAATCTCTGTCTCCAAAGCTAATAACATGGCAATCTCCAGCTTGCGTTTTTCTCCATGTGCCAAATTTACGGCAATCGACTTTGCTTTTTCCTTCAAAAAAACTACTTCCAGCAACTCATATGCCTTCTCTTCAAATTGCTTATAATGTAAATAATGAGAAAGCATCCGGTATCGAACCTTCGCTTGAGATTGAACAGCCAAGCGAACGTTTTCTAAAACGGTTAGTTTCGGAAAAACATTCGTAATCTGAAACGATCTCCCAATCCCCATACGCGTGCGTTCGGTTGTAGTAAGCTTCGTTATGTCTTGATTTTTGAAATAGATGGAACCATTTGTAGGTGGGAGCTGTCCGCTAAGTAGATTAAAGAAAGTGGTTTTACCTGCTCCATTTGGTCCGATAATTGAGGTGAACTTTTTCTCTGTAATTTGTACTGAAACACGATCCACAGCTACATGCCCACCGAATGCAATTGACAAATCCTTTGTTTCCAAAATTGCTGTCAATTTCCTTCCTCCCTTACTGCATGATGTAGAACAAATCCCTTCCAATTTCTTAAGGGGAGTGGAAAGGATTTGTTCTTTTTCTCTATCTAATGCACGAGTCATTTTTTCTAATGATCAATCTATTTTCTAATCTACTATTCATTCATAATTGGTGGTGCTGTTTCTTCAGGTGTAAGAACTTGCTTTAAAACTGGAACAGGATAATCAAATTCGTCACTTTCTTCCAATGTCACGGAATACATTTCCTGTAAAGCTTGATGATCTTCTGGACGGAATGTCATCGTTCCTTTTGGTGTTTCAAAGCTCATTCCTTCCATTGTTTCAATTAATGTTTCGCTATTCATGTCACCATCCGTTTGTTTAAGCGCTTCCACAATTGCAAGCGCTGAACTCATCCCACCCGCTGTAAATAAATCTGGTACAGCACCATCATATTGTTTCTGATGCTCTTCCACTAACCAGTCATTAACTTCATTATCTGGTAGTGTATGGTAATACAGTGTAAATCCTTCCATCCCAACTAATGGCTTCATGGATGGCAATGTTGCGTTATCCGCAACACCTGTCGTTACTTTTATTCCTTGTTCCGCAACACGCATGTCTACAATTTGATTCCATGGCGTATTCGCTCCTGACCAAACAACAAACAGATAATCTGGATCCGCTTCAATGATTTTTTGGATATTTGCTGTGAAATCAGTTGCTGCTTGATCGGCATATTCCTCATGAACAAGTTCTGCACCTAATCCTTCTGCAGCTTCGATAAATGCTTTTGCTCCATCATGCCCAAAGGAATAATCTGGTGCAAGGGTTGCTATTTTTACTCCTTCCCCTGCGACTGCCGCTGCGGCAGCGATTGCATCCTGTGAGGAATTTCTTGCCGTACGGAATACATAATCATTATATTCCGAGCCTGTAATACTATCTGCGGCAGCTGGCTCAACAACCATGATTTTCTCGTATTCCTCCGCTAATGGTGTGACAGCTAGTGTATCTCCTGAGCTTGATGATCCAACAAGAAAGTCCACCTCATCATCTTCAAGTAGCTTCAATGCTTTTTGACGTGCGGTCGTCGGGTCTGTCTCTGTATCTTCAAAAATATACTCGATCTTCTTGCCTGCAACTTCCATCGTTCCATCTGTAGCATATTCTATTCCTAATTTGAAACCCCTTTCTGTCATGGCTCCATAGGTTTCTAATGCTCCAGTTGCTGAAATGAGTACACCAATTTTGATAGTATCGCCTGTCTCACTGGAAGCTTCATCACTACTACCACAAGCTGCTAAAATACTAATGACCAACACCGCTATCAATAAACTACCAAAGCGCCTAACCTTCATTAAACTTGCCCCCTTTAATGGAATCGTTTTTCTTACAACCATCATAAAGATTTTAAGTTACAAGGAAGTTACAGTATGGGAATTCCCTCTCACGATGCAGGTCCACCCCAACGAATTGCAGTAGCAGCCCACGTATAGCCTGTTCCCGCAGAAACGATAACAGCGATATCTCCATTCTTTAATAATCCGTTTCGTTGCGCTAAATGAAGCCCATAGCATGGATCAAGTGCAGACATATGTCCGTTCTGTGTTAGGTAAACCGCTTGTTCCTCTTTCAAGCCAACTGATTCAAGCATCTCACGGAACATTGATTTCTTTGTGTGCAGTGGCAAGAGCACTTTCAAGTCCTCAAGTTTTGCTCCACTCCTTTCTACAGCTTGTTTGATGACACGTGTAAAGTTCGGTATCGATACTGGGTCTAGTCTCTCTTTCATCCTTATTGGGTCGGGTACATCAAGATAATGTAGCTTTTTCTCTACGACCTCCGTACTGACTGGATGCACCGACCCTCCTCCTGGAACAAGTACATCACCACTAAAAGAACCATCCGTGATGATTGATGAAGCAAGAATTTCACTCGTTGTCGCATTTCTCGATACTAAGGCAGCAGCCCCACCATCAGCAAAATTAAACATAAATCGTGATCGTGGATTATCGTAATCAATTGTCATCGATTCCTTTGATCCACCAATGAGTAAAATATGATTAATCGTTTCATCAGAACGAATCATATCTTTTGCAACTTTGACTGCGATTGGAAAACAGGAGCTTACATTCATCATTTCAAAGGAATATGCATTACTCGTTCCTAGCTCATATTGTGCTTTCGAGGATGCTGTCCAAATCGGATAATCCTTGAAAGGACTCCCAAAATAGATGACAACATCTATAGCTTTTGGATCCATGTCCTTTAGAATTTTCTTACCCGCAGCAATTGCCAAATCCGATGCGTGCAAATGATCTGGAGCAATTCGCTTTTCATAGAGGCCAAATTTCCCAACAATAACCTGCTCTGGTATCCCCGTTTTCCCTGCCAAATCAACTGCAGTTTCTTTCAACGCTGGTTCATAAATACTGGTTGCTTGTATGCCAATCATCGATTTCACTCCTTTTTTGGTAATTTCATAACTCCTTCGCCATCCAATACGATTTCTCCATGCTGATTCATACAGGTCGTTGCTAGGGTTAGTAGCCTTTTTTCATCCTCTACCTTGATGACCTCTGCTCGGGCCGTAATCGTATCGCCAATGTAGACTGGCTTTTTAAAGTTTGAAGTTTGTGATACATAGACAGATCCGGGACCAGGCAAATGCATTCCTAATAATCTAGATAGGAAGCTTGCGGTGAGAAGCCCATGACTAATTCGCTCTCCAAAAAATGTCTCCTTTGCATACTCCCTATCTACGTGTATTGGATTATAATCTCCGCTTAGGCCTGCAAAAATAGTAAAATCAGTTTCTGTCACTGTCCTTGAAAACGCTGCTACATCTCCAACAATAAAATTCATGTTATCACCTCTTTATCCTTATTCTTTCTTAGTAATTTGATGTTGGTAAATGAATTAACTGACTAAGTTTTCTCTTATCTATTTTTCCTGTAGCATTTTTCGGCAGCTCTTCGATAATCCGAATATCTTTTGGTACTTTATAGGTTGCTAGTTTCTCTCTACAGTGTGCAATTATTTCCGTTTTACGTATTGTTTTTCCTTCTTTTAACGAGATAAATGCAATCGGTACCTCTCCCCACTTTTCATCTGCGATCGCAATTACTGCACATTCATGGATTGCTTGAAGCTCATTGATTGTTTGTTCCACCTGCAATGGATAAATATTTTCCCCGCCGGATATGATCATATCTTTTTTTCTTCCGGCTACATAGATAAAACCTTCCTCATCCTGTCGCATTAGATCACCTGAATAAAACCACCCATTACGTATTGCTTCTTCTGTTTTGTCAGGTAGCCCCCAATATTCCTTCATCACGTTGGGACCCTTAATGATTAGTTCGCCGACTTCACCAGTCTCAACTGGATGACCTGTATCATCTACAAGGGCAATATCACAAAACATTACCGGTTTTCCGATGGACCCTACCTTTCGCTTGTAGTCCTCCTTGGATAGCATCAAAATCGTTGGGGCAGTTTCCGTCATTCCCATCCCTTGTCCAAAAGGAAGATCACGGTCAATGAAAGAATGAATCAACTCTTTCGAACAAGGTGCACCACCACTATAGAACCACCTCACTGATGAGAAATCGGCTGTTTCAAATAATGGGTGCTTACGAAGTGCGTCATGAATCGTCGGGACCCCCATAACGATCGTTACGCCATAGGTTTCAATTGAACGAATTGCCTGCTCGGGATTGAATTTTCCAGGTATAACGATAGTTCCGCCTGTAAGTAATGTCGGAAATGCAAATAATCCAATTCCACCGATATGGAACAATGGAAGCAGCACATTAACAATATCGGTTGATGTAATATCAATCGCATATTGATTATTGACCGCATTCCAAAACATATTCGCTTGCGTTAATACAGCCCCCTTCGGTCTACCTGTCGTTCCCGAGGTATAGCAAATAATAAACGGATCCATGCTCGGGTCTACTTCAACGGCTACTACTGGCTCCTCAATACCTATATTTCCAGCATCAAACGAGTAAGCGTTTTCATAATTGAACAAGTTTTTTATCTCCTGAAGTAATATCTCTGTCTCTGCTTCAAAAAGAATCATTTTCGTTCCACTATCTGTTAATTGAAACGCTAGCTCTGATGCACGTAAACGAATATTTAATGGTACTGCAATTAGTCCAAGCTGCGCAATCGCGAAATAGGAGATGATATATTCCTCCCGGTTCTGCGAAAGTATTGCGACCCGATCGCCTTTTTCTAGTTGGTACTTGTTTTGCAATAATACGGCCATCGAATTGATTTTGTTGGAAAGTGCCTTGTAGGTATATTGATTGTGTTCACTTATTAGTGCGGTACGATTCGGCGTAATTAATCCTCGTTTATGGATCCAATAAGCAATCGACTCCATTTGATTTACCCCCTGCCACGAATTCCGTGAAAGATTATTTCCATCGCTTCATCAAATACATCCTCTGGTACGAGCTTATCCTCCCAAAGCACCCAGCGCATTCCAATAAATTGTCCAATTCCCATTAAACAATAGGCTACTGTTTCTGGATTTAGCGGTTTACAATCTCCAGTATCAATCGCTGTTTCGATGGAGCTGACAAATCCAGCAGCAATTTTCTCGTAATACCAGCGATAAAGTTCGTTATCCACTAATACGGATTGCTGTACAATGCTATATAAATTACGATGGTTCATTACCCACTTAAAAAATGCGAAGTATCCCGCACGTTGTTTTTCCTCAAATGTGGTTTCTTCTTCCATTGCTTGTTTAATCGCATAACGAAAATCCGAACTTAGTTGGTAAATTAACTCATCAAAAATTGCCTTTTTCGTCGGAAAATAATTGTAAAACGTTCCTTGTGCTACCCCAGTCCGTACTGTAATCTCAGCAATCGATGCCTCAAAGTATCCCTTTTCTCCAAAGATCTGCTCTGCGGTTGCTAATATTTTCTGCCTCGTTTTCATTCCTTTTTTAGTTAATTGTGTTTCTTTCATTTCTGACATATGAATCACCCCTCATTTTTAGATTATAAATAATTATCTAAAAATTTTCAAGTATTTTTTAATTTTTTTCCCAAAGTAGGAAAATGAATGTTTTTTTGTAAACTAACTACAAATAGAAAAGCCTTTGAAGAGAGTTGGAAAGAAAAAATGCATCCAACGAATCTGGATGCATGTTATTTTTCTACCGAGGACTTAATACTCCAATTCCTCTGAATCCATAATGAGTTCATACATTTCATTTGTTTGCTGCATCGGCTCGACACCTAATTCTACTTCTAGCACTTCACAGCATTTCTCATACCATCGAATCGCTTGTGGACGATTATTAGTTTGGTAATAGCAATACATCATCAAACGGTATGCTTCCTCCCACGTGGGGTCTAGATTCAAGATTTTTTCACAGCACTCTATACACCGATGGAAATCTAGTAATCGGATGGCATGCTGGGCTAGTCTTTCTGCGCCACGTAAAAACAACTGTCGTAAACGTTCTCTTTCAGCATTACACCAGCTGATAAAACGAAGATCTGCTAAATAATCACCTTGATATAATGTTAATCCTTTTTCTAATAATGCTGTTGCGTGCTTTGGATTACTTTCTTCCAGACCCTTTACGACTTGTGCTTCAAATAGAATCGTATCTAATTCATACACTGAATTGGGATTAATTCCGTAAGAACTACCTTCTCGAATAATAAAGAAGGATTCCTCTCTTGCCTTCCGATGTGGTTCTAATACCTTTAATAGAGCATTGAGCGCTACTTTAAAATTTTTATTTGCTGTTTTTTCATCCTGGTCTGGCCATAGATATTGAAAAATCTCTTCCCTTTGTAATTTTACGTTGCGATTGGTTATAAAAAGTTCAAACAATTCCTTAGCCTTCCCACGCTGCCAATCATGTGGCTCGATTTGCTTTGTACCTAGCCATAGCTTGAATTGCCCTAACGTGTGAATCACTAATGTGTATCCAGGATGATTTTTAACGGTTCCATCGAGTCCAAGATCAGACAGTATGCGCGTAACAAATACGGTCTCGATATCCAACTGCTTCGCTTTCAATAGCATCGGTGCTATGTTTTGCATATCGAGTGGACCAAAGGTCGTCCTTCTTTTCAGGAAAAAGTCATATGCTTCAGCTTGGACCACTTTCAGAAACGCTATCATTTCCTCCTTAAATACATCCACCTCTCCCTTTTCAAATGCGATGTACGCTGACCAAAAGGAGGTAACCATCAAGCCATATCGATCCCCACAAGCATTCATATCTGCTCTGATTTGTTCAATCGTTTGGATTGCTTGCTCGTAATTCATTCGATACACTTCTGTTATCGCAATACCCAGCTTAATTAATGCACTTAACCAGCGATCATTTACCTTCTCTGTTTCCAGTAATCCTAGATTTGCATTGTCCATTGCGAAGGTGTAAGCTTGCTGCTTCCCATAGAGTATAGCAAGCCCCATATATGGCTCTGCCTTGCCTCGAGATACGTTGATCTTCTCCATTATATCAAGAGCAGTTTGATAGCATTGAATTGCTAATTCATGATCATATTGATTGATTAATTGAACCGCATGTCCCAATCGCATCCAGCCACATGCTTCAACAAAAGGTGATTGAATCGCTAATCCTAATTGAATGCTATCTGTTGCTAACTGTTTACTTGCTTTGGCATTGCCCATAAAAGCTTCGATAATCGATAAAATTAAGTTGGTTTCTCGATGAGATTGTGGCAAATGCTCCTTCTCACTTCCTGCATTTTGCTGTTTACGTGCAATTAAAATCTCCTTTGCTTGCGCAAGCCTTCCTGTCCTCAAATATATTCTCGCTTGTAAATTACTTTCTTCTAATGGCAGGTTTAAACGCTTTGCACGATCATACCAAGCCTCTGCCTTTACCGCTTGACCGGCATTCAATAAATTCTCAGCCATTAATACATATAGTTGTGCCATTTCTTCCTTTGGTGCGGTTGCTTTTTCCCGCAATTGAATGGCCTGGTTCACAAAGCGCTCTGCCTGGTCCGGCTGAATCGTGTCCAAATATATACGTGCCTTTCCCTCTAACGCAAGACTCCTCATATAGTTATGTGCTTCATCCTCTTTTTCTATTGCATCAATCATCGCATTATAGCTCTGTTCTGCTTGGTTATATAATGATCTGTACCGTTCAATTTCTCCTTGATAAAAATAAAGCACCGGAAAATGTTGTTTATAGCTAGCTGAGAGGTCCACTAATAGATCATATAAAGCTTGCAGTCTGCCAGATTGAAGCATTGCTAGTCCATGCTCGTTTAATATTGAAGCAATAGCTTGTGATTCATCTATCTTCTGATAATGATACAGCGCAGATTCTAAGTCCCCTGCTTGCTTATAATAGTTCGCTGCTCGTTTATGTAGGTGTCTGAATTCGCTTTCATGTTTTCGCATAAATAAATTCTCTAAAAATGACTGAAACAATGCATGATAACGATAAACGTTTCCTTCCCCTTCTTCAATGAACAGATTTTGTTCGACAAGTCCGACTAAAATTTCTTCCGACCCTTGAATCTCAAGCACCCGATCACAAATAGCAGGAGATAAAACATGTAGTATACTAGATTGCATGAGAAACTGCTGTGTAATTAATGACTGTTTGGATAATACCTCTGAAGCCAAATAAGCAAATAAATCCTTTAACGATTTCTTATGATTTTGTAAAATCGCTGTAATAGAAGTATTCTCGGCGATTTGTTGAGCTAACATGTTGAATGCGATTGCCCATCCTTCTGTAATACGATAAATTTTCGCTATCTCATCCTCTGAAACATCAACCTGGTATATTTCCTCTAGAATATAAGACATTTCAGCAGGTGAAAGCACGAAATCAAATTGTGTTAGCTCTAGTAATTCCCCTTGTCCTCTTAATTTCGGAAGAACATCCCAACGCGGCTTTTTTCTACTTGATACAAGCAGATGTAAATTCGACGGTATATATTCGATTACGTACAAAAGCCATTTTTCAATTTCACTCGAATTCATCACAAGGTGGAAATCATCTAAAATTATAATAACTTCTTCATTAAGCTCCAACACTTCATTAATAAAGAAAGTTGCTAGTGAATAAATTTCTTCCACGGTCATATAGTTATCTAGCCGCGTTAGTTCCTTTTCGATTGAATCACCAAACCTCGGGTGACCTTTCCGAATAGACCCGATGAGCTTTGTTAGAAACGGAAAGAGATCGTCATCATTTGGTGAAATGGAATACCAACAGACAGCTGTATTTCTATTTTTAGCAAAAAGAGATAATGCTGTGCTTTTACCATATCCAGCGCCAGCGTACAATAATGTTAACGGGTACTCCGGTATATGCATGAGCTTCTTATTCAAATGACTGCGCTGGACAAATCGATCACGTATTGGTGGCGGTGAAAGCTGACTATGAATGATTGGTATATTTCTCATTTTTCAAACCTCCTTCCCGAATTATTTTTATTTTCTATTATTTTATCATACCATTCTTTTCCTATAAATTGATTTGTATTTTATGAATCTATAGCGTCTAACCATTCATATAAATAATGAGTAGACATATGTCTACTCATTTCTTTCCTTTTCTTGATTTACGGAATTGGAATCTTCATCCCGTTCTATTTGCTTTTTCGCCGCTTCACCAGCAGCTTTTTTCTTCGGATTCATCAGTTTTCCTTTGCGAACCTGCTTGACCCAGAATCCTCCATGTATTCGTTTAGGTTCATAGGATATGATAAATGCTTTCGGATCTATTTCCTGGATCAATTCGTATAGCCTTAACTCATATTTTCTCGGGGTGAGAATTGATATCGATAACCGATCCCCGTCCATCCCGTACGATGACCAGCTTGTGACTCCATATCCTTTTTCTCTAATTCTCCTTGTAAATTTAAGGTCAGGGTTGGTGGAAACAACATTGACGGTTATGTAACCAAGTGCCAGCTTTTCTTCAATAATGGAGCCAATAATTAATCCCGTACCAAACCCAAGTGCATAAGCAAGCAAGTTTTGGATTTCATTTAAATTATCTAGTACAAGTCCCAAACCAACAATATATACGGTTATCTCAAATACACTGACAAAAGCAGCAATATATTTACGTCCTTTAAGTGTCAAAATCATTCGGATAGTCATTAATGATACATAGACAACATTAACAGCAAAAATAATTGCAAGCATGATTAATGCATTACTAAGCAATAGGATTCCTCCTTAGATATCTTTCTTTTTAGAGGTTGTTCAAAAGTCCAGTAAAAATGACATATCGATTTTTTTATTTTTTGAACATGCACTTTTAGAATACCTCATTTTAAACTTAATTTGTACCATTGCACGAAATATTTTTATGAGGAGGCCTTTTCCATATAGGGGGGTAAAATTCCTTCCCTTCCAGACATACCTAATTGGTGTCCCGCGCGAAAAGCAAAGACACCAATCATGGAATCCATTCCCTTTTTTATCATCCAAGGTAGCAGAACTGGCGTACCTCAGTCTACTATCATGCTAAAAGTTGTTGAATGGCGGTAACAAGACTATACGTACCGAGGACCAAACAGATTAGGACAACAAACCAACCAATCACATTTACCTTTATGGAGTTGCTATATCTGCCAAGTGTTTTTTTATTGTTCATAATAATCATTAACAAGATCGCAATACCAGGTAAGAGGATGCCATTTAGCGCTTGAGCAAAAAGAAGTACATCCATCGGTTGGAAATTAAAGGTAAAGGTAATGATTCCAATGAGGATAACAGAAGCGAAGACTGCTTTAAAACGCCAATTCTTCATCCCATTTTCCCACTTTAGCATACCACTAACCGTAATCGCTGCTCCCAGAGCTGATGCAGTAGCAGAAGAAAACCCTGCTGAAAAGATACCAATGGCAAGAAAAGCCTCTGCATAGCTTCCTAAAAGCGGCTCTAATTGTACCGCTAAATCGACAACACTTCCAACTTCGAGTCCTCTCATTAATGTACCGGATGTAATTAAAATAGCTGCTGTGATTAAGCCTCCAACACCAATCGATAGATAAATATCCCAACGAGACTTTTTCAAATGCTCAGGCTTATTCCATCTTTCCTGCACAGATGTCGAGTGGATAAATAAGTTATACGGTACAACCGTCGTTCCGATTAAAGCAATAACGGTAATAATGGATCCCAGCGGAATAGTCGGCACAAACATTCCAGTAAGGATTCCTCCAATATCCGGCTTTGCTACAAACATGGTTGTAATAAAAATAACACTCATGAGAACGACAAATACAATCATTAATTTTTCAATTAATTTATAGCTTCCAGTTAATCCTAGGATTAGGATAATAACACCAACGATGGGACCAATCATATTAACCGACCCACCTGTTAATGCGGCTATTCCCAATGATGTTCCATTCAAATCACCACTCATATACGCTGCGCAACCTATCGAAATGGCTATGATTACAAACCAAATCACACTATATTTAATAATAGGATTTGCAAATTGATCTCTTATCGCCTCTGCCAAACCTTTTTGTGCGATAATTCCCAGTCGAGCTGACATTTCCTGCAAAACCATTGTAGCAATGATCGAAAATACAACTGCCCAAACAAGCGCGTAACCGAATGATGCACCAGCCTGTGTTGCAGTTGTTACTGTCCCTGGCCCAACAAATGATGCAGCAATTATAGCCCCTGGACCAACACTCTTTAGTTTGTCTATAATTGTATTCTTCCTACCTTCTGACCCTTCATTTTCTTGCTGGGATAAACCCAATTAACTCACCTCAGTTTATTCTTTTTTAATCCCTATGTTCCGAATTGCTTGTATATGTATGACAATCTGTTAACAAGCTGGATTGCTACATATTTTTTCTACTACCCTTCTTAAATAGTAGTAAAACAAGATTTTAAGAGAACGATAGTGAATAAAGCTAGATCAAAAGGCGTTTACTTGGGGAAAACGGAAGGCTCGGTACTGGCTTAAAAGCTTACTCCTTACATTACAAAAGGAATGGCTACTTCTAGGAACCATTCCTTGATTCATTCCTATTTATTTGTAAGATAACCTAAAAACCTCGTAATCTCTTTCGCAATGTGCGTCTCCAAACATCACCTAAGGCTTCACAGGCATACAAATCATCCGCAGCGCGAAAGTCATCCTTACGCAAGTATACGACTTCTGTACATGCGGCAATAGACCATTGTGGATACGGACGCTCAAGCAATTCGAAATCCGTTTCTCCTTGAATCAACCCATCCTGTATTACCCGAAAATACCAACCTGTTTGTAACCCACCTTGAAGATGCTCTCTTGACACAGGACCTGGCTGCGAAACTTGAATAATGGCATCACCAATTTTAAATGTATCTCCAATAAATACTGTAAATTCATCCATTTCAAGTACAGCAAAATTTTCACCGCTCGTTCCCATATCTTGCAAGTCTGTATAATGCTTAATTGGGTAAGCAAAGATCGCTTTATCTAGATTGCTTTGCTTCGCTTCTTGACTCTCCGTATCACTCAAAAATCCTGTTTGCCTTAATAGAAAGGAATTACTGAACTCTTTATGTTCTGAAAATATCTTATGTACGTGAGGTTCTTCCATTATGTCACCTGCTTAATCTATGATATAGTATATTCTACTAGATTTTCGTTCTAATTATAATACAGGGAGGAATCTTGAATGGCAATTAAAAAAGCGACATTTGCTGGGGGCTGCTTTTGGTGTATGGTAAAACCGTTCGATCAGTGGGACGGTGTACATAGTGTTATTTCCGGCTATATTGGTGGACATGTAGAAAACCCAACCTATGAACAAGTTAAATCAGGTACGACAGGACATTATGAAGCAGTGGAAATCACGTATGATCCTGAAAAAATTTCCTACGAAACAATCGTCGATTTATTTTGGAAGCAAATTGACCCGACAGATGCTGGTGGACAGTTTGATGATCGTGGAGATCAATATCGTACAGCAATTTTTTATCACGATGAAAAGCAGAAAGAATTAGCTGAGACTGCTAAACAGGAATTAGCAGCTAGTGGGAAATTTTCAAAACCGATTGCAACAGAGATTCTTCCAGCGAGCCCTTTTTTTCATGCGGAAGATTATCATCAAGATTTCTATAAGACGCATAAAGCGGAATATGAAGAGGACCGTGCACAATCTGGTAGAGATGAATTTATTAATGCTGTTTGGAATTAATTGCAAGCGTAAGAGCTGTCTTAAAGAGGTTACTGCTAAGACAGCTCTTACGCTTTTTATACAGCTCGCTATTTAGAAATACAAGCATCAATAAACCGTTCATAAATCTTTAATGAAGCTGCATCATTCGCTTCTACCATTCCTTCTGGATGCCATTGTAAGCCAAGTACGAACGGATGGGATTTACTTTCAATTGCCTCAATCACACCATCACTTGCCGTCCCACTAATCCGGAATTCTTTCGGAACCACTCGATTGGCCTGATGGTGATAACTATTTACACGTAACTTCTCTTCGCCTGTCAGCTTGTATAGCAGTGAATCTTTTCGGACATGAACAAAATGGGAACCATAATCAAAAGGCGCCTTTTGCGAATGCTGAAGCAGTTCTTTATCCATTTGCGAGTAAATATCCTGATACATATCTCCACCTGCTGCAATGTTTAAAATCTGACTTCCCCTGCAAACACCAAGAATTGGTTTGTTCATTTCTAGCATTTTTTGAATAAGAATGAGTTCCGATTGATCGCGTTCCGGTATAATCAGACCAAGCTTTAGGTGTGGCTCCTCTCCAAACAGAATTGGATCAATATCTCCTCCACCTGTAGCGTAAAGCCCATCTATACGATTGACAATTTCTACAACATCCCCCTCTTCTATAAGGTAAGGTAAAAGGATTGGAATCCCCCCTGCACGAATAATCACTTTGACATTCCGATTTGCTGTACTGTAATAATCTCGATTTGTTTCCATGGACACTGTAATCCCGATGATTGGTTTCATATAACTTTCCCCCTCGCTTTCAGTGTAAGTTATTTGCAACTTGGCAACCAGTTGATTCTGATTAATCTGTCATTTGTTTTTTTCTTAACATTTCTATTTAACACGAAAAAATCATGGTATAGTAGTCTAACACATTCATTTATATGCTAATGATTTAACCCTAGATTTTACTATAAGGAGAGCTGAATACGTTTGTCTATACAGAAATCATTATTACCTTTAAAAACATTATTTGTAAGCTTTCATGCCTCCAATACCATTCTGATTAGTTTTTTACCACTATATTTACATTATCGAGGATTAAACGGAACGGAGATTGGCTGGGTGCTTGCAGTTGAATCACTTGCATCCTTACTTGCACAGCCAATTTGGGGATATTTAAGTGATAAGTATAAAACGGTTCGGAAAATATTGTTCATTTGTGTGATTGGTCTCCTAATTGGAAGTTCCATCTTCTTTCAAATGGACACACTATCGACGATCTTAATCACAGGTGCAGCATTTTACTTCTTCGCGACACCAATTGGAGCATTAAGTGATAGCCTCGCCCAAAGAAGAGCAGATGAATTAAATATTTCCTTTGGGTCCATTCGTATGTGGGGTTCTGTTGGTTTTGCAATCTCCGCATTAATTGTTGGTAGAATTCTTGATCAGTTCGGCGTTCAATATATGATGTGGCCGTACTTATTTTTTGGACTTATTATTCTCTTCGTTCTCATTCCGATGAAAGATGTAAAGGTGGAATCAGAGCCAGTTAAGCTAATAGATGTCCGCAAAATTATTGCAAATAAGCCTTTTCTCCTTTTTCTATCTGTTATTGTCTTTATTACGATAACCCATCGGATGAACGATTACTATATGGCGCTCTACATTACAGAGCTCGGTGGGAGCGAATCATTAGTTGGACTTGCTTGGTTCGTAGGCGTTATTTCAGAAGCACTTATATTTGCCCTTGCAGGCCTTTGGTTTAGAAAATATCGGACATTGATCTTTATCATTGCGGCAGCAATTCTTTATACAATACGTTGGTTCTTATATGCAGCTGTTGATGATCCGATGCATGTTATCGCACTTCAATTTATGCATGGATTAACGTTTGGTGTATTTTACACAGCTGCTTTTGAGTATGTGACACGATTAATTCCAAAGTTTTTACAATCGACTGGTCACCTCATTTTCTTCTCCGTATACTTTGGTCTCTCCGGAATTATTGGTTCACTTGCAGGTGGACCGATTATGGAAGTATTCAGCGGAAGCACGATGTATTTATTTATGGGGACTCTTGCAGCAATTGGAACGGTATCGCTTATTCTTTACCACCTCCTGCCATTTGGAAAGGAAAATGCTGTTCGGGATACGGAATAAGGTGATAGGAGCTTCTGCTTTGTTGCAGTAGCTCCTTTTTTAATGCTTTATTTCTTGATAATGGATCAAAGTGTCACGATATGAATGTGGGGTGGGTTGTGCATTCGTGTAGTTATTTGTGAACATCAGCATTCCCGCATTTTGGGTATAAAAAATCCAAGAGAATGTTTACTTCCTCTTGGATTTATATTTAACTTAAGAAAATAAAATATAGAATAAAGACAACAAACAATCCGTACATAATTGGGTGTATTTCTTTTGCTCGGCCTTTTAAAATCATTGTAATTGGATAGAAAATAAACCCAATCGCAATCCCTGTGGCAATACTATACGTTAACGGCATCATTAAAACCGTTAAAAAGGCAGGAACAGCGATCTCAAATCGTTCCCATTCAATCTGTTTCAATGCAGTTGCCATCATCACACCGACGATAATTAGTGCTGGTGCAGTTACTTCCGCTGTTACTACGCTTAATAAAGGTGAGAAAAATAATGCCAATAGGAAAAAGCCTGCCGTAACTACTGCTGTAAATCCAGACCGCCCACCGACAGCAACACCAGATGTTGATTCTACATAGGAAGTTGTTGTCGATGTACCAACCGCTGCCCCCACAATAGTTGCAGTCGAATCTGCGAACAATGCTTTACCAGCACGAGGTAATTTATCATCCTTCATTAAACCAGCTTGTCTTGCAACAGCAACAAGAGTTCCTGCAGTATCAAAGAAATCAACAAATAAGAACGTTAAAATAACAACAAGCATTTCTAATGTGAAAATTTCACCGAAATGCAGGAATGCTTGACCAAATGTTGGTTCCAGACTCGGAACAGCACTTACAATACCACTAATCCCTGAAGGAACAGCAATTAATCCGAAGATCATTCCAACAATAGCTGTTACGATCATTCCGTAAAAAATCCCAGCTTTCAAACCAACAGTTAGAAGAACTACCGAAATGACAACGCCAAAAATAGCTAATAGTACTGTTGGTGAAGCTAAATCACCAAGTGAAACTAGAGTAGCTTCATTACTCACAACGATTCCTGAGTTAATCAACCCAATAAAAGCAATGAATAATCCAATCCCCGCCCCTACAGCTAATTTCATATTTGCTGGAATGGCATTTATAATAATTTCACGTAAACCTGTTAATGTAAAAATAACAAAAATGATTCCTGATGCTAAAACTCCTGCTAATGCCGTTTCCCAAGGAATTCCATAACCTAATACAACCGTGTATGCAAAAAAGGCGTTTAACCCCATCCCCGGTGCCAATGCGATTGGATACTTTGCAATAATTCCCATAAATAATGATCCAACAGCAGCAGCTATTGCAGTTGCCGCAAAGACAGCTTGCTCATCCATTCCCGTTTCTGCAAGGATCGATGGGTTAACAAAAAGAATATAAGCCATCGCTAAAAATGTTGTTAAACCAGCCATAAACTCCGTTTTGTAATTCGTACGCAGTTCATCAAACTGAAAATACTTCTTCATCAAATTTCCTCCTCAGCTTTTCAGAAACAAAAAATACCCTTGGTATCTTATCCAAGAGCACTACCCGTTAACTATGCAAGATATAGTAATTAAAAAGAACCTGCTGTTCCCATGATTACTTCCATCATTGCGTAGTCAGACCATTTACGGCGGTCTGGTAGAAACTCTGGGCCATATTCCCGAAATTATACGCCTTCTTTTTGATTTACAACAATAGATTACTAACATATTTTGATTTTGTCAATAAACCACGAACATTATTATGTAAAAAATACGTTAACGTTCGTTAATTTTAATATATTTTTTAAGAATATGCATATGTGCTTCATGATTGACTGAACATTTTTTCATATCAATTACCTTATCATGCCAATTATCATTTATAATCAAAACTGGGGATGATATGGATAAATCACTTCGATCAAATTGACTTGACGAGGTAACATCATTTATTCTCATCCTAATGATAAAAATTACATAATAAAGAGGAGCTGTTTTCATGAAACGACTGTTTACCAATTTATTGGTTGTTATGCTTGCCCTAGTAATCACCGCATGTCAATCAGAAGAAGCCATTTCTTTTTCCGATGGACAACTAGAAGAAGCATTACGTGGAGAGATTGAAAAACCAGATGGAGAGTTATATGAGACAGATTTTGATGAATTAGTTGAACTTGACCTATCTGGTTTAGGCATTAGCGATCTTACTGGAATGGAAGTAATGGATGGTTTGGAAACATTGTCACTAGAAGATAATGATATTAATGATTTCTCACTGTTAAAGGATTTAGAAGGTCTCGAAGAAGTTAATGTGATGAATAATCCGATCGATGAGGAGCACCAAGCATTATTCGATGAATTAGCTGAGCAAGGAGTCGTTGTCCACTTCACAGAAGAAACAGAGGTCGTTGGAAGTCCCGACGGTCCGGGTGGCTTTTTATGGAAAGTAGAAAATGGTGATACGACGGTTTACCTGCAAGGAACCATTCATGCTGGGACAGAAGACTTTTATCCATTAAATGAAAAAATTGAAGATGCATATCGAGAAGCTGATGTCGTTGTGCCTGAAATTGATATAACCGATTTAAATGTAATGGAGGTACAGCAATTAACAATGGATCTTGGCGTCTATGAAGACGGGACCACAATAGAAGACCATATTCCGGAAGATGTGTATTCTGAATTAGCTACGACACTAGATGAACTAGGATTGCCATTACAAATGGTTGAGAATTTTAAACCATGGTTTTTATCCTCCACCATTCAACAGCTCATGACAGAGCAGCTTGGCTTTATGCACGGAGTAGACCAATACTTTTTAGACAGAGCAACTCAAGATGACAAAGAAATCATTGCACTCGAAACAGTTGAAGAACAGCTAAGCATTTTCGCTGATACATCAGATGACTATCAAATCCAAATGTTAGAGGATTCATTAGTTGACATTGATGATTATGAACAGGATATGCTCGAGCTGTTTAGCCTCTATAAAGAAGGAGATGTCGATGAGCTGTTAACCACTTTAACGGATGCAGAGGTAGAACCATCTGCTGAGGAACAAGCCTTTATGGAAGCTTTAAACGATGAACGTAACTTTGGTATGGCCGATACAATTGCGGAATTCCTAGAAGAGGATAATGGCGATACTTATTTTGTTATTGTTGGCAGTTTGCATTTAATTATGGAGCCGCATGTTGTTTCTATTTTGGAAGATGAGGGGTATGAGGTGGAGCATGTTTATTGATGGGGTTGTTGTTGTAGTTTTCTAGCCATTGATAAAAGCTGTCTTTTTATGTAAGGCAGCTTTTGTTCTTAGTTCAATAACTTGTATGCATTTCCTTGTAACAAATTGTCACACCATGGTGGTCTAATTATTAGAAAAAGGGGGTTACTATGAACCAAGAACCTTTAGTCCAATTAATTTTAGATGGGTTAAAAAATAGATTAAACAAGGAATCTTCACTATTCATCCACATTTAGACCTCTATAACAGGAACTTTTTGAAAATGGATTAGAAGTTCAAATAAAAGCTGTCTCAATTAGAGGCAGTTTTTTGTTCAACATCAAATTGTTTTTCTCGTGAAAATTCCGGAAAATAAACTAAACAAAAAAAGAGAAGCAACGATTAAGTCACTTCTCGGCAATTTTATAAGATTATCTTTTTATCTCGGATTTAAATCTTCAATAGAATCGATATCCATATATTCTGGAACAACAAGCCCAATTTTAGCACCATTTAAGTTAGGACCTAAATCAACAATGTTATCTTGATGCGCCTCATAAAAATCTTTATGTGTTATCGGTAGCCAAGCTCCTAAACTGGCATCTGCATCTCCTGTGGCAATCGATTCAAACATAATGGCTACATCTAACTCAGTTACAGTTACGTTAAACCCCTTTTGTTCCATTACTTCTTTTAATACACCTGAAGATGCTCGTTCTGAATCCCATGGTGTTGAAGCAAGTTCGATTTCAACTCCATCGACATCTTCTACACCTTCTACCCATTCTGCTACTCTATCTTGATTGTCCTCAACCCACTGTACTGCTACTTCTTCAACTTCTTTACCAGTTTCTTCGGCCTCATACATAATTGCTTCCATATCCTCTACATTCCATTCGAATTGGTCAATTAACTTATAAGCCTCTGGTTTCTCTTCTTCCAGTCCAATTCTTGCCAACGAATTAAGGGTTTCTTCTCCACCATAAATCCCTTCAGGGTCATCCAAATACTTCATATCTGGATACTCCGCAAACATCCAGTGCGGGTTCCAACCAGTAATTACGATGGGTTCCTCATTCTCAATTGCACCTCTAAGTTCCGTCATCATCGCTGCAGTAGAAGATAACTCTACTGACCAGCCTTGTAAACTATCGTATTCTTCGATTGCAGCTTCCGTCGTAACGGAGATCCCTGCACCTGGTTCAATCCCAATAATGGTATAATCCACTTCTTCACTATAATCTGTTTCACCATTACTATCAGTAGCGTTATCATCATCTGAGCCACCACAGGCTGCAAGGATAAATATAGTCAAAATTCCAAAAATTAATCCGATATGCTTTGCTTTTTTCAAAATTAACTCCTCCTGTTGATTCTTTCTTTTAATCTCTTCTTATTGAAAGGTATCCAGCTTTTCATTCGTTTTTATATGTATATTGTCTAAAAGTGGTAATAACCTTTCTATAATTAAGCTGAGATGAGTTTAAGTACAATTAAACATGTTACATTTCTTTCATCGCATTTTCAAACTGCAATTTAATGCAAATCCATGAATATGACTTGATATAGAACACCCTACTAGATGAAATAGTGAAGAATCTTATATTTAATCTTTTTTTCTCTATTTAAGAGCTATCAAGGACTATTTAGGTATATGCTGATATGTATTATAATTAGTTCTGTATAGTTTATAGAGAATTGAGAATCCTTTAGACGAATTGCACTAAAGGTATAGGTGTAAAAAATCTTATAGTATGCGAGTTAGGTGATACAACAGTGGAAATTTGTAAAATTTTAAGTAGATTAGACTTTTCTACCTCAGGTTCTTTTTTTAATGATAAAAATGAAGGTGAAATTAAATCTGTTTTGGTAGATTATTATGAAAATAATAAGGCTTTAAAACAAATTGCAAAAGAATCAAACAAAAAAATTAATCCATCCCAGTTAAGAAAAGAATTTCCAAAGATCCTGTCCAAAAACATTTGCAAACATGATTTAGAAAAAATGTATATAGAATTACCAATCAAGCAGGATATGAATAACTTTTCTATAAAAGAAGAGACATCTAAATGTTTGAAATGTGGACATACAAGCCAAAAAAATTGTAAATGCGATAATTGTTTGGAAGAAGCTGAAGAAAAAGTTGATATTACTATATGTTCTTTATCAGATAGAATTTTTTTAATGATACAATGCTTTTAATCCCAGAAAGAAATATAGCATATATAAATTACATTGAAAAAGAGTTAGGAATTAGTTAACAACGCTTGGTTCGCCCTTATTTGACATAGTAGAAAGAATTTGAAAGGTAAGTAGGTAATTTTTATTTTCTTACTCCCATTCCAAAATTGCAAGCGACGACAAAAGGCTTTTATATCAACGTTTTTCGCACCTATAAATTATCTTGGTGGGAATTCTAGCAGAACTTTTTTATCGCCTGATTTCCATTAAACAACATACCCGTTTCGTATTATAAGGTTAACCAGAAATTTAAATTGTACCCTTTGTAAAGGACATTTTGAAAAAGGTCATGCCACATGGAGAAGATGATTTCTGTATTGTACAGGAGTCATCTTCTTTAAGTTCCATTGGTATCTGAAATTGTTATAGTACGTCATATAATTTTTGATTTCTTTTTTGAGTTCTTCTATTGTATTACAGGGCTTTATATAGGCTTCATCTTTGAAGTGACCAAAGAAAGATTCTTGGGGAGCGTTATCCCAACAGTTTCCTCTTCTTGACATAGATTGACCAATCGCTAGTTTCCTCACCTGTTTTTGAAAGGTCGGACTTGTATAATGCACTCCTTGATCAGAGTGAATAAAAGCCCCTTCAGCCAACTTTACTCGTTTATTCTTCATTAATTTTACTAATGTATCTGTAGCTAAATCTAATGTCATTCTACTGGACACATTATAGGCAAGTATTTCATTCGTTGAACTATCTTTAATAGTGGACAAATAAGCCTTCTGTCCATTACTGTAATATAAATAAGTTATATCAGTGAGTAGTACTTTTCCCGGAATTCCTTGTTTAAACTTTCGGTTTAATAAATTGGGCAATACTGTGTATTCTTGAGTGGCCTTTAACATTTTCTTGTAAGGATTGGCCCTTCTAATAGAACAGACGATTTTATATTTCTTCATAATTCTTCGAATTCGCTTCAAGTTATAAGTAATTTGAAACTGTCCTTCTAATGTCATCTTAATCTGGCGTGCACCCTTTTTGCGGCGTTTAAAATTAAAAGCCTTTAAAATATGCCCTTTAATGATCATGTCTTCTTTTTCTCGTTTTTCTCTTCTTTCCTGAGATTTTGAAGAAAAATAGTTATAGTAACCTGAGCGTGAAATCCCCGAAATTTTGCATAAGAAACTTACCATCTTTTTGAGTTTGTACTTTTCAATCACTGAACGTATTAAAAGAAACCTCTGTTCAGAAGAGGCTTTTACTCGTTTCTCTCCTGCCTCCTTTCCATCATGTCTAACTTTTTTAGTAACTCATTCTCAGCCCTCAACAATTGAATTTGAGCTTCTAATCTAACATTCTTTTCTTCTAGAGAAAGATTTTTCTTAGTTGGTCTCCCCGAATTTTCTTTTCGTGTATCTCTAAGTCCCAATACTCCTGATTTATTAAAAACAGTTCGCCATCTAGAAGCAGATCTATGTACTCTTACGATACCAATGATTTCAATATCAAAACCATTCTCTTCGAATATCTGTCTTGGCAATTTTCCATTCTCATTTTCCGCTATAAAAATCCTCTTAAATTCGTCTGTATATGTAACACCCTTTGAACTTACAGATTGAACATATCTATTATTAGATAGTATTTCTATTTCTTTTTCAGTAAATTGTTTTTTTGACATATAAATGTTCTCCGATTCCCTATTTTTTTCATTATACATAAAAGTACCCTCTAGAAGCAGACCTTTTTTTAGTGTCTACTCTATAGGGTACATTTTAATTACTGGTTGACCATTTTTTATATGGTCTTATCCTTAAAGTTGTTGTAGCCGGGGTAGAACGACCACACCCGTGGAACTTGATTCCGTCAACTAAGCTGTTCGCTCCCTATTTATAGAGACATGATTGAGTCTGGTCGGGACATTAATCTCTTATAACAAGCGAAACTATGATACTGCAAGAAGGATTAGGAATACCGACAAATATATTTTATTGGAGGAGATAACGAATGAATCCAGTGGTTGGTCTGGGGAAAGTACTCAAGCCTAGATATGGATTCTTCAAAGTATCCAATAAGTCAATTGCAGCCTTTGGTGCTTTAAGAGTTTCGGTAATATAGTCTGTTATATCTCTTAAATCATCTAAAGCCAAAGGCAAATATTTCAGTCTATACATCATCGTCAACCTTGTTAGCAAGTCTTGACCTTAAGTCTGAAAATACTTCTTCATGTGTATATCGTTTATCCGTGGACTTAGCTTCCAGTTCCGCTTCTTTTAGCTTGAAATAAACCTCACTTTCAAACAATCTCCTTTCGTATGCTTCGATGCTCATTACCACCATGTCACCATAACCATTCTTCGTCAAAAATATGGGTTCTGACGATTCGTGCACCATCCTTGAAATATCTGCGAAGCTATTGCGTAAATCTGAAATTGGTCTAATATGTGGCATAATATCATCCCTTCATTAACTTAGCATAATTTTATCATAATTACGCTAACCCTTTAATCAGACTAACCTCAAAAAGTCCTAAAGTCCCTGTATTACCAGAAATTTTAGGACACCTGTTACTACTTGATTATTTAAAAAAACTTTAAATTCTAGATAAAGAGAGGGGAAAATAGGGTAAAAAGAAATTATTTTGATATGACTGGAGTCCATTTTTGAAGTGAACGAAGCAGTAAAATAACGAAAAGAAACAATTAAATCGCATCACCTCATTTTCAAACAACCAGTCACTCAGATCAAGAGAAAAGAAGATTAATTTCCCTTAAAATATTTCATCTTTTATACTTCTTAAAAAGTTACTTTCCACTAACCTCAAACCAAACTCTCCAAAATCCTGTTCTGCGGCAGCACACCAATAAGCCTTTCATTCTCTACAACGGCAAGCGGGTAAAAGCTCTTTATTGATTGTTCTAGCAGATTCTGGATATACACATTCTTTGCTACTTTTTCATAATCATCTTTTATAATCTGCCTCAAATCTTTACCTCCCTCTAAACCATGCAGCGCATCATCAAGTGACAGTATTCCTTGTATCTTTTCTTCTTCATTGACAACATAAAGCTCTGAACATCCACTTGCATTTATTTTGTCAATTGCTGTTTCCAAGTCATCCCAAAGCTGAATAACAGCTTGAGGATCCATCATCATATGGCGTACCTGAAAAATTTTCGAACGATCAATTTCTTTCACAAACGCTTCTATATATGTATTTGCCGGTTTCCTTAATATCTCTATAGGAGAACCGATCTGTTCAACTTCTCCGTTTTTCATTACAGCTACCCGATTGCCAAGTTTAAATGCTTCATTGACGTCATGTGTGATGAATATAATTGTTTTCTTTAGTCTTTGCTGCAGCTCTAATAATTCCTGCTGCATTTCTCGACGAATTAGCGGGTCGAGTGCACTAAATGGTTCATCCATTAATAATATATCTGGATCATTCGCAAGCGCTCGAGCAAGTCCTACACGCTGCTGCATACCACCGCTTAACTCATCTGGATATTTGTTTTCCCAGCCTTTTAATCCAACAGATTCGATACGCTTATGAATAATTTCCGCTCGTTCCTTGGCAGAAATCTTACGAATCTCTAAGCCATAGCCAACATTTTCCGCTACTGTTCTATGATTGAATAGCCCGAAATGCTGGAATACCATTGCGATTTTACGTTGTCTAAATTTCTTCAGTTGACGCGGGCTATATGCTGTAATATCTTCTCCATCTACCAAAACCTTTCCATCTGTTGGCTCATGCAGCATGTTAATGCAACGAATTAGGGTGGACTTTCCACTTCCAGAAAGCCCCATTATCACAAAGATCTCGCCCTCTTTCACTTCAAAAGAAACATTGCGAATCCCTACCGTATGTCCAGTTTTCTGAAATATTTCTTCTTTAGTCAAATCTTCCTCAAGATACGGAACGATTTTAGTAGGATGAGGGCCATAGATTTTAGATACGCTGTTAATTTCTAATTTAGACATCATTTAGTTCCGTTCCTTTCTCGCTCTGCTTTGCGTTCTGTTGGAAATAGCAAGTGTTAGTCGATCCATAATAATTGCGATAAATACGATACTAATTCCTGCTTCAAATCCTTGCGCTACATCAATTCGATTTAAAGCTGATAACACTTCCAAACCAAGCCCTTCCACACCTACCATGGAAGCAACTACAACCATTGCAAGTGCCATCATCGTTGTTTGGTTTACACCGGTCATTATCGTCGGCAGTGCCTGAGGAATTTGTACCTTTATCAGTAACTGCCATTTGGACGGACCAAATGATAAACCTGCCTCTACCACTTCCTCTGGGACCCCACGAATCGCTAAATTCGTTAAACGCATAATCGGCGGAAGTGCATAAATAATCGTCGAAAGCACACCAGGAACAAGTCCTAAGCCAAAGAAAAAGATTCCTGGTATAAGATAAACAAAAGATGGCATCGTCTGCATCGCATCAAGCAATGGTTTAATAAAGGTTTCAAATCGATTATTGGAAGCCATGATAATACCCAGAGGTATCCCTATCATAATGGTAATAACCACACTTGAAATAACAATCGTTAAGGTATACATCGTCGCTTCCCACAAGCCAAACATACCAATTAAAAATAAAAAGGAACTATAGAGAATACCCGATCCTATAGACTTAAATTGACAAGCGAGTAAGAAAATAACTAAAATAAAATACCACCAAGGAACCCATGTCAGAAAATCATTCAAATGAACAAACACCCATAAAAGTCCCGATTTAACGGCACCAAAAAATCCTGCCCAATGAACAGTTAACCAATCAACAATCCTATCTATATAACTTCCGATATGAAAAGTTAGTTTTGCTGGAAATTCATACATCCGTAGATCCCCTCCTCTCTCTGCTTACAGTTCCAATCCTTTCAAAGCAGCTTTTACATTTTCAGCAATTTCTTCTGGAAGCCATTCCGTCCATACCGCTTCATAATTTTTCATGAACCATAAAGCCGCATCCTTTGGTGTTGCATCATTCTCTTCCATATAAAGAAGTGCTTCACCTGTTATAACATTCGACGTTTCATAATTACTCAAGAATTCAGCGATTTCTGGTGCCCGCTCCGGCAATTCTGCATTCGCTGCAATGTAAGCAGGGTTTTCTGGGAATGCAGTTCCAAAGTTTTCATTAAAAACCACCTCATCATAAGGAGGTTCTTTCAATAAAGTCATATCGTACTTAGCCATCGCCCATGTTGGCGACCATTGATAACCAACCCATGGTTCACCATTCTTAAATGCCCTGGCAATTGAAGCAGTGACTGCTCCTGCAGATCCCGGTGTAAAATAATTATAAGATTCATTTAAGCCGTATGTATCCACTTTTTTCTCCAATATTTCATGGATAACCGTTCCACTGGGCGCACCAATGATTACGCCTTTAGATGGATCCTCAGGATCTTGAAATAGCTCGGGATACTTTTTCAAATCCTCTACGGTTTCCAAATCAGGTGCCATTGGTTCAATATCGTTTTCTGGGTCACCTTTAATGACAAACGTTGGTACATAAAACCCTTGATCATCCGTTACCATATTCGTCGAAAGCTCAACTATCTCTCCAGCCTCTAGCGCCTCCAAATACGGTTCTTCCATGTTGTTGTACCAAAGCTCCATATAAACATCGATTTCACCTGTTCTGAGTCCTGCAAAGGTCGCAATCGAGGAACCGTTTATATAGTTAACAGGATATCCATAGCCATTTTCAATAATGAATCCTGCGATAAAATTATGTACTTGCATACTATCCCAGCCACCATCAGCGATAGAAATTACTTGTTTTTCTAAAACCTTTGTCTCTTCCTCTGATAGATTGCTATATATCCCTAATCCAATTAATAAAGCGATCATAAAAGACCAAATATAGTTCCATTTTTTTCGCATTGGCTTTCTCCTTCCTACAGTAATTATATCGTTTTAATAGGGATATTCAAGGAACTCTTAAGCGCCTTTATTGATGTATTAGAGGGTATAATCAAAAGAAAATCTATTGATATTTCAACGAGTTTTGGATGTATAATTTGAAAAAATAATCCCTACCAAATTATTTTGGAAGGGATTATAGCAGGGAACTATATTATTTTATACCAATTTGTCAATTTAAGATTAAGATAAATACTGTTAAATAGGCGTTCTCTCTTCATCAAGTTATATCTTTATTCCCACTCTTTTATGAACAACGAGATTAAAACACTAGAACGCTATAATATAGGCATTTTAAACTTCATAGAAGACCTTTAAATATATAAAATAACCTTTGGATAGTGACATAGAATTAGACAGATCAACACGTTCAAAATGTAATTAGGTAAATGAATGATGCAAAGACGCAATTACTCACGTAAGATAAATAGAACAAAAGCTGTTTATCTTTGGGGTATTATTTAGTCAACGAATTGGAGGATTAGCCCCTCCGCTCTGCTTTAAAAGGAATGAGATTTATATTAGTTGTCTTATTCAATTATCGCGCCCTATTCTGAAACAAGCAGATAGTCAATTAATTAACAATCATGGCCCTTCATGGGGTAAGGAAACGATTCGTACAATGAAGCGCACTATGGAATTCGCGCTTTTCTTCGTTTATTGACATAGTAACAGTTAGATTGAGGTGGATGGCGTAAAAGGGTCTATAATAACTATTATCATTGGTCATCAGGAACTTCCTGTAATTACTCGATACGATTTGCTTTAATTAAAGGGGTATACGTTGAGTTATTAATTCCTTCAAAGGTCCCTGTGACGGTGATGAAGTCACCTTCACTCCATTGATTGAATTCATCGCGGTCTTCAACGAGGACTAAGTATTTTTCTTTATCGATCGATTCTACAACCAACAAGTTACTATTTTCAAAAACAACACCTTCGTGTGCAATGCCATCCTCATCAGAGAGTCTAGATACGGCCATATTAATCTCCTCACCTTTTCTCTGTATTTCTCCGTGAAGGTTAACTGTTGTATGGGGCATAATGATCTCATCTTCATCTACCTCATTTAAATCAGTATAATCATACAACATCTTTGCGTGATCCACTTCTACAGGTTCTTCACCACCACAAGCACACAATATCAAGACCATAGCAAGGAAAAATATAATCTTTTTCATAACCTTCCTCCCATATATAACAAAATATTAAATTAATAAAACCATGGAGATAAGTGTATTTCAGATTATATGGAGGTTTTAAGCCTAATATGAGTTATACCATTATTCCAGGACCTTATTTTAACAACCATGGAATATCAATTTGAAATAGCTCCAACTGGAGAGTTGGCTCTGGAAAACCAACTTAATGGTGCCTGTTAATTTAACTTTATTCTATGCAATCATGGTTGTTAATCCTTAATCTAGTAGAAATCACTTGTAAAGAAAACGATTGATTTAAACAAAGCTTTAGGTTAGCGGTGATGTAAAGGCTTCTCGAAGGTATGCGACGGCTGCAGAATTAAAACGTTGATTGAGCCCCTCTTGGCTCATTAATACTCATTGAAGCCTCCAAACGACTACATAGCTGTGTAAGTGAAGTGCTTGCAATTTCTTGGTTGAGCCAAACGCAAAGGGTGATCAGTTCATCTGCTTGATATTAGATTGCTGCACAAAACCAACCTTTTTGGCAATTTCTTGTAGGAGAATAGAAGATAAAAATCGTTGTAATTCTTGTGCAAAGAGTGTCAGTTCACTGGAGATGATAGGATTCTTGAACTACTCCACCTTAATTTCCTACGAAATTTGAAGATGGAGATTCCTAAGAACACCTTCGTAACCGAAAGTTTCGATTAGGCTATCCCCGTAGTCCCTACGGTTAGAAGTTTTATCGCTTCATTTTTAAGATTTTCACTTGCATTCATATCCCTGTCGTGATGTTCTCCGCACCCTTTACAAGTCCATTCACGTAATGCGAGATTCTTAACGTCTTTATTGCAGTAGCCACAACAAGAACATAGTTGACTGGATGGAAAGTTTTTCGCAACAGTTACAACTCGTTTCCCGTACCAATTCGCTTTGTATTCAAGCATCGTGCGGAATTGTGACCAACTCACCTCACTAATTGCCTTTGCTAATTTGTGATTCTTCAACATATTGG
>NZ_PIJY01000028.1 GCF_008304605.1 Oceanobacillus polygoni
AGTAGGGGGCGAACGGTTTAGTTGACGGGATCAAAGCCCCACGGGCAGTTACGTTCTACCCTGGCTACTGTTATAATAAAACCATATAAAAAATGGTCAACCAGAAAAATTTAGCATTCTGGCTAACCTTATAATACGAACGAGGTAGGTTAGTATAATAAGGAATGGATAACTTCTACAAAGGAAAAAAAGGTAATTGACTTAGCCTTTTTTATGGGGGAATATATATATGTACTTAGAAAGTAATAGGTTGCTAATACAAAAATTTCAAATAAATGATTGGCAAGCCGTTTTAGAATATACTTCAGATATTAAGGTAATGAAATATATACCAGAAGGCGTTTTTACTGAAGATGATGCAAAAGAGTTTATTTATAAAAATATCGGTGATAACCCAGAGAAATTTGCTGTTGTATTAAAGGATGAAAATGTTCTTATCGGACACATTGTTTTTCATAAGTATTTTGGTGAACATACTTATGAAATTGGCTGGGTATTCAATACTAAATATTATAATAAAGGATATGCTTCTGAAGCAGCACATTCTATATTGAAATATGGTTTTGAGACAATGAAATTACATAGGATTATAGCTACTTGTCAGCCTGAGAATATTCCATCATATCGAGTTATGGAGAAGATTGGTATGAGAAGAGAAGGTTTATTTAAGAAGTGTATACCACAAGGAAACGAATGGTGGGATGAGTATTATTACGCCATTTTAGAAGAAGAGTGGAAATGTTAGCTTTTTCAACCATCTGGTGCATGTACTGAACAACATAACTTCCCTTCGTTACTAAAATAGAGATAGCAACTTATAAAAATGCTATCTCTTTGCAAATTCTATGCAATTTCTTCATTTGTTTTTATTCTACTATCCTGAATTGACCAATAGAAACCTAGTATTCCGAGTCCGCCTATTAACAGGAAAAGTCCCGCTATCATTCCATTAGATAATAAAGCACTAACCATTATTCCTATACTGCCTAAGATTTGTCCTGCATCCATGGCTAATCCGCTAACTGCTATATAGGAACCTATTGCATCTTTTTTTGCTAGCTGTGCGACATAGGATGAGCGAATAGGCTGGAAGAGGAGTTCTCCTACAGTTGCAACTGCAATTGCAATTATTAGCACCACTACCATATCGTTCCATGCTAGGAAGCTATAACCCACTACATACATAAACAAGCCCCCAAATAACACAGAATTTATATTGAATTTTTGAGTCATTTTTCCAATTATATGAGAGGCAAAGATCACAATCATCGTGTTTGTGATAATTAGAATGCTTAACATTTTGGGACCGTCAATGATGAATCCAAATATTGAAGCATGAATATCCTTATTTAGACGAACGGCGATAAAGCCATATAGCTGAAACTCTAATGATAGAATGAGTAGCGTTGAAAGGGATAGGACCATAAAACGAGAGTCTTTAAATACTTTTACATAATTGGAGACCAACCCTGAAATAAATCTATTTTTCACTTTCTCATCTTTTTTGGGTACATATTGATCTTGGATCCATCCTAGTGTCAGTAGAAATGTGAATATTGATAGGATGGAAAATCCTAAAAACAACTCAAATTTATGGGTCTTGAAGAATAAACCACCAAGGATGATTCCAATAGAGAAGGCCAGGTTTGTAGACCAATAGATAAATCGATACATCGATGGCCGTTCTTCCTCTGAACTAACGTCGATTAGAAGTGCTTCTGATGCAGGATCGGTAAATCTGCTGGTAATACTTAATAGAAAAAACATGATAAATGTAAGCCAGACGGATTCAAACCATGGGGAATTAGCAAGAGCGATAATAACAAATGAAGCTGTTTGAATCATATACCCTGCTACCATGACTTTCTTTCTTCCAAACCGATCCGCCCAAGAGCCTCCATACATACCAAAGATTATGGATACAACTGTTGTTAATGTTAAAATTCCACCCGCCCAAGCCAATCCCAACTTATCGGAAAAATAAATGGCCATAAAGGGAAATATACTCATCTCTGCTACATCCGAAACGAAAGATACAATCATACGAATTTTGATATTTAAATGAAACTGCTTAAACTCTGATAAAGTCATTGTTTTTCTTCTCCTTCCTCAGCTTTTATTGTATAGTGGGAAATAGGAAAGAAAAAGTGCAATATATGTTTATATATTTCATATTTTAAGGAGTCTGTTCTCCAATGGATGTTTTAGAGTATTATATTAATTTAAAATGTCTGCCTGAATATCAACAGGCACATGAAATCCTCATATCTAAACAAGAAATCGCAGGTATTCTATTCTGTTCTTCCAGGAATGTTCACTATATACTACAAAGATGGATTCAGGAAGGATATGTAGATTGGAAAAGCCAACGTGGAAGGGGCAAAAAATCCTCTTTAACGTTTTTAAAGTCCTTGGATGAAGCGGTACTTCTTCATGTAAAAAAATTGGTTCAGAAGGAGAAAGTAAAAGAAGCAATGAGCTTCGCATTACAAAACAAATTTTCCACTGGCCTAAAAGAGACACTTTTATCTACCATTCAAAAGGCGTTTGGTATCCAGCACATAGAGGATCACGAGGAAATGAATGATATTTTACATATTCCCCTGCAATATGGCCTCAACAATATGAACCCTTTTTTTGTAACTATTGCTACGGAGGCTCATATTCTGAGTGAGGTTTTTGATACTTTGGTTCGTTATAATCTTGTTAGTAAAACTATCGAACCTCATCTTTCACATGGATGGGAAGCTAGTGAGGATTACTCGACTTGGACTTTTTATATTCGCAAGGGGATTCGATTTCATGATGGGAGCACGTTAACCAGTAAAGACGTCCAATGGACATTTCAAACAATTATAAATGAAGAAATAAACATTCCAAATAAATGGTTGTTAGAGGGTATACAAGACATTACCATTGAAAATAAGTTCACAATATCATTTCACTTAAACGAAGGAAATCATGTATTTCCAAATTTTTTAAGTGCCATATTTACAGCCATTATTCCAGCAGAATCAGACATCAAAGACTCCCCTCATCTTATAGGAACCGGTCCTTACAGGATCGAACACATAGATAAAGACAAAATGGTTTTGAAGGCTTTTGATTATCATTTCAGTGGAAGACCTTTTATAGATAAGATTCATATGTGGAAACTGCCTGAAAGTAATTTTAATCCGTTGAACTTTTTTACCCATGATCATCTGGGGAAGAATAACACGGAGGGATCAACATTTACAATCCATGATAATGGCAGTAATTACATAATCTTTAATATGAAAAAGGGAGGTGCACACCAAAGTCGTTTCTTTAGACAAGCTGTGAGTGAAATGATTGATTCCCGTGAAATGGTACAACAACTGGGTGGACCAAGAGAAGGTCCTTCCACGGGCTTTATTCCAGAGAGAAGTAGCTATAAGAATATCAAGCATTCAATTGAAAAAGCAAAGCATCTTCTTAGTAAATCTAACTATCAAGGTGAAACCATCCATTTAGCTGCATTACGTTATGAAGATTTTTTAGAGGATGCCCATTGGATGGAACAAAAACTAAATGAGATTTGCATTGAAGTTAAGGTTCATCCCATTGAGTTGTCGGATATCTACAATGAAGACTTGATGTTATCATTTGATGCCATATACACAGGAGAAGGCTTTGAAGATAACATTGAATTAGCTATTCTAATATTACTTCGTAATGAATTTGGAATCCGTAGATTTCTTAGCCCATCGCAACTCGACGAATTAGACAAAGGATTCGAATCCTTAAAAAAACAGCCAGATTATGAAAGTTTTATCCAGGTGTTTCAAGCAGTCGAAGATAAGTTAAAAGAGGATGGTACAATTATCTTTACTGTCCACTCATCCAATCAGAATACATTCCAATCAAATTTACAAGGAATACAAATAAGCGGATACGGGTGGCCTGTGTTTCGTAAGTTATGGATTAAAAAAGAATAAACTTGGAAGCTATAAATAACCAAAATAATTATTGGTATAAAGCATTTTTTGAAATGAATATATTCATGTAAGTTTAAAACAAAGTCGTACCGTTTAAAACAAAGTTATACCGATTATAAATAGTTGCACCGTTTTACCCCTTTGGATTTTTTATCTAAAGGGGTGTTTCGTTGTGAAAAAAAGTACTGACTTAATTTAGTAGTTCAGTGTAAACTGAATTTATAGAAATAATTGGAATGATATATGAAAGTTTGTGAAGAAATACACTTAAACTAAATGGTGCTTTAACAAAACAAGAAGATCGTCAATGTGACGGTCTTTTTTTACTAAAGAGGCAGTAAGTCTTTTGTGTGAAATTTTCGAAAAAATGAAACCAATTATTAAATGACTATGTCTAAAGAGTAAATGGAAAGGAGGTGCACAGTGGAAAATAAAGAATTATATGTATTTAAGCCAAATGACGAAATTGGTATCCATTATCAAGATAAAGAAATAGTAATCGAGCAGCTAATGGAACTCTATACTCAGAAGGTTTACCTGTTGGCATTTTCCTTTGTAAAGGATAGTGGTGTAGCTGAGGACATTTCACAAGAGGTTTTTCTAAAGGCTTATAAGTATCTCGATAGTTTTAGAGGAGAGTCAGCTTTAAAATCCTGGATATATCGCATCACTGTTAATACTACTTTCTAAAGAAAAAGAGCATAAAGCAACTAATATTAGAGGGTAGTTTCTTTGAAAATTTTAAGAGAACCGAGAGCACTGAAACCACTTTCCTTAAAGCTGAACGCAATGAACAGATTTTACAAACAACCTTAACTTTACCCATGAAATATCGGACAGTAATTGTGCTCCATTACTTTTATGATTTAAAAGTTAATGAGCTTTCTTCGGTATTGGATTTAAACACCAATACAGTAAAAACAAGGCTTTCAAGAGGACGAGACATACTGAGACGTAAAATTAAATCCAAGGAAGGAGATGTATTATAGTGGAAGATGAACTTAAAAAAATACATGAACATTACCGTAAAAATTATTACAGTGAAGAAATAGACGATCGGATCAAAGACGGAGTTCAGCAAAATATTAGAAATGCAGATGTTATCCAGCCAGAGAAAAAGCAACGACACAGTATAGCAAAAAAAATATCATATATAACTGCTGCCTGTTTAGTATTATTTGGTCTCTTCATTGGATCTTCATTTGTATCACCAGCAATGGCGGAGGTAGCATCTAAAATACCATTCTTAAATAAGATTTTCAATCAGGAGCCTATTTATCAAGTTTTAACAGAGGAACTTGAGGATAAAGGTTATGATATTTCTGGTTTAAGTTATTCTACTCAAGATAAAACATATTCTGTAACAGTAGGAGGGTCAGAGGAATATTACAACCAAGTAAGGGAAGAAATTCAAAAGGTAACAGAAGATATAGTTTCTTCGAGAGGATATAATGATTTTAAGGTTGTAGTAGAAAAAGATGATCCGGCAAATGATCTTGAATATCCAGAGGATTTTGACCTTCTGTTTGATGCATTAGAAGAGGTTTTGCCAAAATTACAGCAGAAAGGCTATAAAGTTCTTGGTAATTACGGTATGGGCCATAGTAGTCCATATGCTAAGGAAATTATGTTGACTTTGGCCATAGAGGATACAGAAAAACGTACGGATGAAATTGAAAGAGCAATTATTGAAGGTGCTAAAAAGCAGAATATTAAAAGAGATGTTACGATCAACTTTCAACCGATTAGTGATCAAAAATGGGAAATTGAGAGTGAATGGGCCAGTAATGTAATACCAGTCATTTTGGAAGGAATGTTAAATAAAAAAGAATACAAAACAAATTTAGTAACTCACTCCTATGAGAAAGACACAATGAACATCTTTGTCACAACAACAATTGATATGTCCGACAATGAAGCACCTGAACTAGCAAACAAAATCGAATTAACAATCCAAGAATTCCTAGAATCTGATGAATTAAAAGATATCGTTGGTGACACTCCTTTTAAAGTTGTTGTTCGAGATAAATATAGTAGGAGTATTAATTAAGAAAAAATGCGGTACTTCCAATGTGGAGTATCGTTTTGTTTTTGGTATAATACTAATGTTATGAAGAATCACAGTTAAACTAAATGGTGCTTTAATAAGAAAATTGGCGAGGATCTCCTTATAGAGGTCCTTTTTGTTTTAAATAAATAACAATACAGCGAGATTGACAACCAAATCGACATTTTTGCTTAAAAAATCACTGCATTTCGCAGTACTAATAATATACAAATTTAGTTACAAATCTTTTAACTATTAAAGGCGTTAATTAACCTTTTGTGACAGGTATCAGAACCCGTTACTATATTGAATGGTTTCTCTCTTTATCATAGTGTTGTGATGTACTTGAGTGTGTTAATAAGTGGTCCAGTACTTTTTCAGTAAATGGCATAAAGTAATTCAATATTACCCCCCAAAACAAACCGTTAATAATGTTCCAACACCGATGGGTCCATTTAAAATCAATGCTATTATTAAAAAAAGGTAGATCAATGTCCTTGAATAAAATATATTGGTTTTAGTTAACTCTTGTAATACTAACGTTAAGCGATCAATTGGAATGGGAGCAAAGTTTGTGTGTAAATAGGTTGCTGTTCCTAATCCTATAATAACTAAGCTGATTCCAAAATAAACAATTTTGCTTAACCATAGTTCAGGTGTTATCAAATTGTCCAATAAGAACATCCACATATCAATACCAATACCAGTTATGACGGCTGTTAACAGCCCCAAAACTTCAGGTCTTTGTCCTTTTAATAATGAATTACAACCGATCAATATAAAAGCTAGAATGATTTCCCAATTACCTACCGTTAACCCAACATTTTTAGACAGACCTACCAAAAGTGCATCAAAAGGTGAAGTTCCAAGGTCTGATTGTATTGTGAAAGAAATACCAAGGGTTAATATTAAAATTCCTAATACATAAAAAACATATTTCACTTTTCTTGCCTCAATACTATTTTTTGTTGCAAATGCAACAAATTTAGGTTAAATTAAATATATGTTATTTTTATTGTATTTGCAACAAAATATGATTAAGGAGTAAATTATGAAGGAGATTCTTCGAGAAATTGGAATGATAGCAAGGGCATTAGATTCTATCAGTAATTTAGAATTTAAAGAATATGACCTTACAAAAGGGCAATATTTGTACCTTGTGAGAATATGTGAAAGCCCAGGAATCATTCAAGAAAAATTAGCAGAGGTGATAAAAGTAGATCGTACAACAGCAGCTCGTGCTATAAAAAAACTAGAAATAAATGGATTTATTAAAAAGAAAGATGATGAACATAACCAAAAAATAAAAAAACTTTTTCCAACAGAGAAAGGCAAGAATATTTATCCTTACCTTAAAAGAGAAAATGATCATTCCAATATGGTTGCATTAAATGGATTTACAGAAGAAGAAGTGGAGAACATTTTTAATCTTCTCCAAAGAGTGAGGAAAAATGTAGAAGTTGATTGGGAATTTGTTAAAAAGGGAAACAAAAGAAATTATTGATCAAATACTTTATTGCATTTGGAACAAAAAACAAGAGGTGAATTTTATGAGTTGGAATTTAAAAAAATTTGACGAGTTAACAAATATTGAACTATACAATCTTTTAAAAGAAAGAACTCTAGTTTTTGTGGTTGAACAAAATTGTCCTTACCTAGAAGTTGATGGTAAAGATCCTTTTTCTTATCATCTTTTTAAAGAAGACAATGGAGAAATCATTGCATATTTAAGGATTGTACCCGCAGGTGATTCTTATCAAGAAACTTCTATTGGAAGAGTCTTTGTAAAGAAAGAATACAGGGGAAAAGGAATTGCAGAAGATCTTTTAAAAAAAGGGCTAGATTTTATCCAAAACGAATTAAAAGAAACAAATGTAAAAATTCAAGCCCAAGATTATTTAAGAAAATTCTATAGTTCCTTTGGTTTTGAGACCATATCCGAAACATATTTAGAAGATAATATTCCTCACGTCGATATGCTTTTACAAAGATAACACAACCCGTTATTATCGGTTAGGTTTCGGGTTATATTTAGGTGTAGAAGAGATTGTGTAGGATTACACTTAAACTAACGGGTGCGTTATTGAAACAGGAAGATAACGCTGATTTTGTTACAATTGAGTGGGAGTAAAAAGCTAACTTAATTTGAAGACGGAACGCCTATATATAGGCATTTATCCTAATCTAATATGGAGAAAATAAGTTGAAAATAATATAGTTCCCTACCAAAAATAAAATTTGGTAGGGAATTTTGTTATGTCTTTTGAAAACCCCTGGCTATGCCGGGGGTTCCATAGAGCTTCCAGCGAGGTATTAAAAAAAAGCCTCACTTCGTG
>NZ_PIJY01000029.1 GCF_008304605.1 Oceanobacillus polygoni
GTGGGCCTTTTAGGCCGAGGCCGGCAAAAGAGGCTTTCAGCCGCAGAACAAACCACCAGTTCACACTGGTGGTTTTGATTTTTGTATCAGATTTTGGTAGGGATTACTTTTTAAAAATAATTATACATTAAAATCCAATGTAATATCAATTGGTATTTTTCTGTTTTCTGAATGGGAGTTGACGAGTGAAGTTATTATTAAAACCAAAAAGCCCTGCCAGCTGAGCTAATGCCCCGTGAATATTTATTATATATGCTTTCATCTATTAATTCACTTAATAAATTATTGTGTGGGGCTATATTACTGTTTTCGCAGTTTAGTAGTTAAAATGGACTAAATTCACAATATATTTACATTTTTTTAATAGTACCACTGCGCCTCTTATGTCATATTTAAAGGGAAGCTAGAGAGGATTTTGTCATATGTCCTCGTATCTAGCAAATAATATCCTAAGAGATGGAGGATTGTGATGAAAAGTGTGGCTTTCAGAAGAGTTTTCAGTATGTTTCTTATTTTGGTAATGCTGTCAGTAAACATTACACCTGGATTTGTAACAACGGGTTCGGCGCAAAGCGATGAAACGACAGCAGAGGATTTATTTATTTCGGAGTATATTGAAGGTAGTTCCTTTAATAAGGCAATTGAAATTTATAATGGTACAGGAAGTGCGGTAGATTTATCGAGCTATCAAGTGGAGCTATATAGTAATGGTGCTTCTTCGGCAAGCCAGACCCTAACACTTTCAGGGACGCTTGAAAACAATGATGTGATTGTTCTTGCCCACCCTAGTGCAGATCAAGCAATTCTAGATCAAGCAGATGAGGAAAATGGATCGGTTATCAATTTTAATGGCGATGATGTATTAGCGTTGACAAAAGATAATACGCTCATTGATGTGCTTGGGGAAATTGGCGTACGTGATAATTTTGCTGCTGACGTTACGTTAGTAAGAGACGCATCGATTACTGCGCCTTCAGAAACATATAATCAAGGTCAGTGGAATGATTATGCGATTAATACATTTGCATATCTTGGCAGCCATACGATGGATGGTGCTGGGGAAATCGATCCTCCAGAAGAACCTGTTGATCCTGACGAGGTATCTTCAATCGGTGATGCACGTGAATTAAGTGATGGTACGAATGTAACGGTAGAAGGGATTGTAACAGTAGATAATGCTGCTATCAGTAACGGAGCACAGTTTACGACATACATACAAGATGAGACTGGCGGCATTAATTTATTTTCATATGAACAAGGGGATTTACCCGATCTTGTAAAAGGTGATCGTGTACAAGTTGTTGGGGAACTAGCTAGTTACAATGGCTTAAAAGAAGTTGTCCCAACTTCAATCGAAGTATTGGAGTCAGATCAAGCGTTGCCGGAAGCGCAATCAATAACATTGGAGGACCTTCAAGATCCGGCTATTGCGGAATCGTATGAAGGACAGCTTGTACAAGTGAATGGTTATATTAGTACTATTCCAGGTAGTCCCGCCGGTGGTGGATACAATATTTCCCTAGTTGACGCTGAATTTAACGGAACAACATTGCGTGTGATGGAAAATGCTCTTGATATTTCTCAAGTAGAAGCTGGTTTATGGTATGACATTACCGCAATTGTAAGTCAATATAATACGTACCAGCTGATTCCTACTGGACAGGGAGACTTGCAGGTAGCTGCAGATCAACCAGAACCACCGACTTCTGCTGGCTACTATGAAACGACTGTAGAAAGCGTTACAGACGGTGATACAATTCGTGTTGCAACACCTGTATTTGGAGAAACGAGAGTACGCTTTTTGAATATGGATACTGCAGAAACGTATGCAGCGAAAAATAAAGATCCAGAACGAGCCGAAATCAATGAAAACCAAAAGTATTATGGAGATTTAGCAACAGATTATATTCAAGAATTGATTCAGCCTGGTGATGAAATTTATTTAAAGGTTGGAGATGAACCGACAGATGATTACGGAAGAATTTTGGCGGAAGTAATTCGCAAAGAGGATCAATTAAATATTAATCTGGAAATGGTCGAAGCAGGTTATGCATCTACTTATTTCCTTGCACCAGTTGACGAAGAAGCATACCCAATGTATCAACAAGCTGTAAAAGAAGCGAAGGATGCAGGATTGGGCATTTGGAATCCAGAAAATCCTTTACTTGAACTACCATTCGCATTCCGTGCGAACGATGATCAGAAAGGGTTTTTAAGGTATGTTGGAAACTCAGAAACAATGGAGTATGTAGAACCGAATAGTTGGGAAGACGTTCCTGTTGATAAACTTATTTTCTTTACAAGTGAAGAGGAAGCAGAATCCTATGGCTATACACCATTTACCGAGGAAGAAGCTCCAAATGAGGATGTACTAGAACTTCAGCTGCTAAGCTTAAATGATTTACATGGAAAAATTGACCAGGAATATTCACTCGATCCAGATGGGGATGGCGTATTTGATATGTATGGGCGTATGGACTACACGGCAGCAGCAATGAAAGAACGCGAGCAAGAAAATGAACATACGTTAATCGTCCACGCTGGAGATATGATTGGTGGAAGCTCACCAATTTCTGGATTACTTCAGGATGAACCAACTGTCGAAATTATGGAAGCAATCGGCTTTGACGTTGGTACTGTTGGGAACCATGAATTCGATGAAGGATTGGATGAATTGCTTCGAATGGTCAATGGCGGTGACCATCCAGAAGGTAAAGGTACAGAAGGGTATGCTGGAATGAGCTTTCCAGTGCTTTGTGCAAACTGTGTTTATGATGATACAGGTGAACCCTTTTTAGATCCATACCATATTGCGGAAGTAGATGGTGTCGAAGTTGGATTTATTGGTGTAAACACAGTTGAAACGGTAAACATGGTCATGCCTGCTTCATTGGAAAATGTAGCATTCACAGATGAAACAGAAGCGGTAAATGCTGCAGCTGCTGAGCTAACGGATCAAGGTGTGGAAGCGATTATTGTCCTTGCCCATCTACCAGCCTATCAAACTGGTGATGTTGTGACAGGGGCTGCGGCAGATCTAGCGAATAATATTGATGATGCGGTTGATGTTATTTTTTCAGGACATAACCACGTTGTTAATAATGCGGTTGTGGATGATAAATTAATTGTCCAAGCATCTGAGTATGGCAAAGCGTTTGCTGATGTTGATCTCGTTATTGATCGCGAGACTGGAGACATTATCGAAAAAGAAGCAGAAGTTGTTTTTGTGAAACAAAGTGACTATACAGCCGATGAAGAAGTAGCAGGCATTTTAGATACGTATGCAGAGCGAATTGCGCCAATAATTAATGAAGTGATTGGCTATAATGCGCAAGATTTAACAGGTAGCTATACGAATGACGGGGATCATGGCCTAGGAAATCTGCTTGCAGATGCGATGAACTGGTCGATGGAAAGTGATTTTGCCATGATGAATGGTGGTGGAATTAGAGACAGCTTGCTTGCAGGTGAAGTAACGTGGGGTAACCTGTACAATATTCAACCATTCGGCAACACATTAATGACGTTTGAGGTGACAGGAGCAGACCTTTACCCAATTATTAATGAACAGTTATCCCCAATTTATGGGCCGGATTATAGTATAGCCGGGCTGCATTATATATGGAATAAGGAATTGAATGAAGTTGTCACTATCACATTTCCAGATGGGACACCAATTGATGAAGATGCAGTGTATACATTAACGGTAAATAATTATATGGGAACCTCTGATGGGCCGATAAAAGATTTAGGGAAAAATCCAATCATGGGTCCCGAAGATATTGAAGCAACGGTCGATTTTGTTAAACATTTAAACAGTACCGAATCGAATCCAATAGTATATGGAGCAGAGGGAAGAATTACAGAAACGGATGAAGTTCCAGGAGCCCCTGACCCAGAAGAACCAGGAAATCCAGGAGAAAATCCTGACCCAGAAGATCCAAAAGATCCAGAGACCCCCGGCGATGATGATAAAGATAAGGAACAACCAGGCGATTCCGATAAAACGATAACAGTTAAACCAATTGTTCAAAAAAACCAAGCTACTCTTGCAGATGACGCATTGGATACAATTGCGGAAAATGGAATAGTCATTATTGATTTAAATGAATCAGCAGACCTAAGCATGATAGAGATTGTATTAAGCAGTGAGCAAGTAAAGGAATTGAAAGCTAAAAACGCAGTTCTGCTTATTGAAAAAGGCGATGTTTCTTTAGAAATTCCAGCTTCCGTATTTACAAATGGCGATGAAGCGGTCGCGATTGTAATTGAAAGACTCGATGCGGTTGCAGATGCGCTAAGCAATGTCTATGATTTCGCTATTATACAAGGAGATCAGCGAATAAGTGAGTTCGAAGATGCGATAATATTAACATTCCAAGTAGATGCAACGCAGGTTGGAAATGAAGAAAATATGAAACTATTTTATCTGAATGAAGCTGATAATCGCTGGAAGGTTGTTGGTGGAAATTATGAAAATGGTAAAATAAGCGCAGGAACGAATCATTTCAGTACATTTGCCGTTTTTGAATTAGAAGCTTCTAAGGATGATGAAGACGAGAAGGATGTTCTTGGTAACCAAAGTACGATAGGTGGAACAAATGGTTCGAACGGCTCAACGAATACAGGAAGCGGAAATGTATTACCAAATACAGCAACGAACACATTTAACTATGTAATTTTAGGAGTGCTTTTTATACTGATTGGTGCAGCTATCTATCTTGTTAAGCGGAAAAAGATCGTACAGTAGATTTTATAGAATAAAAGGTAGGGGCACTACTGATTGCTCCGTAATGAGAAGGGTTCAATCATTTTATTATGGTTGACCCCTTTTTGTTATTTGATGATATCTATGTTTGTAGTTCATTCTCCCATATAGAATGGACAACCATTGTTTACATATCCCTTCTAGTTCATATAATATGGTTAGTATGACAAAGGAGGTACCTTCAAAATGAAAAAAACGAACATGAATCAAGATGATTATCGATATAAAATTGCAAATAAAGAAGCATTAATAGGGATTGGAATTGTCATTATTAACTTCATTTGGTGGTACGGATTTGCTTATGGCTTAGGAAGTAAAGATCCGGCTGAATACACCTATGTTCTTGGATTACCTGCTTGGTTTTTTTATAGCTGTGTCCTTGGCTTTGTTGTAATGGTGCTACTGATATGGTTTGTTGTAAACGTATTTTTTACGGATATTCCATTAGATGAATTAGAGGATAAGGAGATTTAAACAGCTATGAATTGGCAAGCAATATTACCATTAGTTTTATTTTTAATTATTGTATTTTCAGTTGGTATGTGGGCAGGAAAATATGTGAAGCGAACGGATTCTTTTCTACAAGAATACTTTCTTGGGGGAAGAAGCCTAGGCGGGTTTGTGCTAGCGATGACAATGGTAACGACGTATGGAAGTGCTAGTAGCTTCTTAAGTGGACCAGGAGCAGCTTATAACCAGGGTCTTGGTTGGGTGTTGCTTTCTACAACACAGATCGCTACAGGTTATTTTGTATTAATGATTCTAGGGAAGAAGTTTGCCATTGTAACGCGGAAATATAAATCGGTAACAATTGTCGACTTTTTAAAAAGTCGTTACGGGTCCAAATGGGTCGTATTATTGTCTTCATTAAGTATTTTAATTTTCTTGTTTTCTGCGATGTCTGCCCAATGGATTGGCGGCGGGCGTTTGATTCAATCTTTGACAGGACTATCCTATATTGCATCATTGTTTATTTTCTCAATATCCGTACTCGTTTATGTTATTATTGGCGGGTTTCGAGCGATCGCGATAACAGATGCAATTCAAGGAATTGTAATGTTTGCGGGAACGTTAATCTTACTCATTGCAGTTATTATCGCCGGTGGAGGAGTGCCTGCGATCATTTCGGATCTTGCAGCAGAAAACCCGAATTTAATAACGCCATTTGGTGCCAATGCTGATTTGACACCTGCATATGTTTCCTCGTTCTGGGTACTGGTTGGTGTAGGTGTTGTTGCGCTTCCGCAAATTGCTGTGCGTGCTATGTCCTATAAAAATTCAAGGTCGATGCACCGCGGAATTATTATAAGTACGATTGTTGTTGGTTTTATTATGCTCAATATGCATTTGATTGGTGTGTTTGCAAGACCGGTTATACCAGGTGTAGAAGTTGGGGATACCGTAATGCCGCTTCTCGCGCAAACTGTATTGCCGCACTGGCTTTCCGGAATTGTACTTGCGGCTCCAATGGCAGCGATTATGACAACTGTAAATTCATTATTATTACTAGTTAGCTCGACCATTGTAAAAGATGTTTATTTAAATTACATAGAACCTACTGCAAAGGAGAAAAAGGTGAAGCATTTAAGTATGTGGGTGACAGCGGTGCTCGGCATCACTGTTATCGTGATGTCCTTAAATCCGCCTGATTTAATTATTTGGTTAAATCTATTCTCAATGGGTGGTCTAGAAGCAGCGTTTATTTGGCCGATTGTCATGGGACTCTATTGGAAGAAGGGGAATAAATATGGAGCTATCGCATCCATGATCTTTGGTGTTGGAAGCTACATCCTATTTGAATCCTTTTATCCACAGCCATTTGGAATGCACTCAGTTGTAACATCTATTGTGATCGCGTTTATTGCATATGTTACTGCGAGTCTATTGATGCAGAAAAAGCAATTGGTTATAGAAGAATGAATATATTGTTGTCTTTTAAAATATCAGCCTTTAGGGGCTGGTATTTTTTAAATCTTTTATTTGCTAATTCTCTAAACGTAGAAATACATCTCTCGGCAACTAAAGCACCATTCTTAGAAATATAGCACATTTCTCGGCAACTAAAGCACCATTCTTGGAAATATAGCACATCTTCCGTCGATTAAAGCACCATTCTTGGAAATATAGCACATCTTCCGTCGATTAAAGCACCATTCATAGAAATATAGCACATCTCCCGGCTATTAAGCTCCATACCAAAAAAATAACGCAACCAAACAAACTCTCCTGCTAAAAAAAGCAGGAGAGGCCCTTTTACACCTTCATTTTATCTTTTGCAAACTGTACAAAGTAATCAAGCGCCTTTTCATTGCTTAGCGACCCTTTGTTGACAACTTGCTCAACTGGTTTACCCATTAATATTTTCTTAATAGGTACTTCAAGCTTTTTACCGTTAAGTGTTTTCGGTATGTCGGTAACTTGATAGATTCCAGTCGGTACATGACGTGGTGAGCATTGGGTACGAATTTGTGTTTTAATGCGCCCGGAGATTTCCTCAGTTAATTCAGTGCCGTCCTTCATAACGATGAAAAGTGGTGTTGCTGAACCTCCGTCTTGGTTTGGGATATCAACTATTAAACTATCAGCAACCTCTTTTACTTGATCGACAGCTCGATAAATTTCACTCGTACCGATGCGAACACCGCCACGGTTAATCGTTGCGTCTGAGCGCCCATAAATAATTCCAGTATGACGATTTGTAATTTTTAAGTAGTCACCATGACACCAAATTCCTGGGAAAACATCAAAGTAGCTTTCATGTAGACGACTACCATCAGGGTCATTCCAGAAATAAATTGGCATAGAAGGGAAGGGCTCCGTTAGTACGAGTTCTCCAATTGCATCTATTTCCGGTTTTCCTTGATCATTGAAGCTTTCCACTTTAGCGCCAAGCCCCATGCATTGTAGTTCACCTGCATACACTGGAAGAATCGGTGCACCTAAAATAAATGCTGTACACACATCCGTCCCGCCGCTAACAGAGGCAATCCATAGGTCGCTCTTTACATGGTCATAGCACCACCCGAATGCTTCGGGCGGCAAGGGAGAACCAGTAGAGCTGATATTAGACAGATTTGTTAAATCAAATTCCTTTCCGGGCTCCAAGTTATCTTTCATACTTGCTGTTAGGAAGCTAGCACTTGTGCCAAATGCCGTCATTTTTGTCTGTTCAGCAAACTTCCAAAGCCATCTATTATCCGGGTAAGTTGGGCTTCCATCGTAGAGGATAATTGTACTTCCAGTTAGCAAACCGCCGATGAGAAAGTTCCACATCATCCAGCCTGTCGTAGTAAACCAGAAGAAGCGTGTATCCTCTCCTAAGTCCATGTGGAAGGTCGTGGCTTTTAAATGTTCTAATAAAATTCCACCCTGACTTTGCACAATAGGTTTCGGTTTTCCTGTCGTTCCGGATGAGTAAAGCACCCATAGAGGATCATTAAATGGAACGTATTCGTACGTTAAGGCTTCGTCTCCATTAATCGTAGTCGCCTTTGACCAAAGGATCGGATTTTTTAGCTTATTAAAATCTGTCTGTTCATTCAAATAAGGGATGGAGACGGTAGCTTCAATCGTTGGTAATGCTGCTTGAATGTTCGCTACAACCTCCGTGCGGTCGAAATTTTTTCCGTTGTAGCTATATCCATCAACTGTTATCATTACTTTTGGTTCAATTTGTTTAAACCGATCAATAACACTTTGTGTGCCAAAGTCTGGCGATGCGCTTGACCAAATTGCTCCGAGACTTGCTGTTGCTAGGAAGGCTACAACTGTCTCATAAATGTTTGGTACGTAGGCAACAACGCGATCGCCCTTTTGAACGCCTAATTTTTTTAGTGTCTGTTGTAAAGCAGCTGTATCTTTATATAATTGCCCCCATGTCACCTCTTGTGTCGCCCGATGTTCTGATGCATGGATAATAGCAGGTTTGTTATCATCTCTATCTCTAAAAACATGCTCTGTGTAGTTAATCATAGCCCCAGGAAACCATTTCGTTCCAGGCATATCACGAGAGGTAAGGATCGCATCATAGGGTTGTTTTGCTTGGATATTAAAATATTCCCATTGGGATTCCCAAAATGCTTCTGAATCGTCGACAGACCATTCCCATAAAGCATGATAATCATTGAAGGAGAGCCCTTTTACTTCTTTTAACCAATTCATATATTTATATAGATTTGATTGTTGTTTTCTCTGTTCATCAGGTTGCCATAATAGCGTACCTTCTTTAACGCTTTCCACGTAATCCCCTCCTGAAAATTAAGATGATTACTACTATTATATGAAATCGCTTTCTATGTGTAAAGGAACAGAAATCTTATGCCTATGTATGCCGTATCGTAAGGCGATACGCATGAGTAAAGCTGATTGGCACATATGGCTCAATCAGCTTTTTGTGTAGCTTGTGTCATTTGGTGCCAGACAGATCCTTTTGCTTCTTCTCCGCCTTGAATGCGTTCCAGTGCGAGTTTGATTTGCATTCGAACTTCAAATTCAGGATCATCTGCAGCAGCCTCTAGCGCTGGGATGGCAGTTTCATCACCTAACTCATATAAAAACATTGCCGCTCGCCAGCGTACGATTCGACTGGGATCTGAAAGCGTCGTAATCATTTGGGATGTCGCTTCTTTAAAGCCAAGATCAGAAATGCAATCACCAGCAGTACGTCTAACCGTAACGGACTTGTCTTTTAGTGCTTTATACAAATAGGGAAGAACTTCAGGATCTTCAATCATTCCGAGGTATGCTGTTGCAAGCCTTCTGATGGATGACTTTTCATCGTTTAACGCTTTATCCAGTAATGGTAGGTCACTCGGCGTCGGATCGAATCGGTCAAGAGCTGCATAACGTACCTTCCAATTTGGATCATCAAGGATTTCAAGTGACAATTGCTTCTCTGGCTTTGCCTCTTGTGAGCTTGCTGTTTCTTGATCCTCAAACGCTAGTTTTACCAGCTCATCCAAACGATCTTGATCATAACTTGCAGAAAGCTCTTCAACGACCTCTTCTCCAACTTCCTCCATTGTTCCATATCTTGGATGCTGCTCAACCCACTTACGATCCATAATCACATTTGGAGAAGCAGGGGAGGCTTCCATAATTGCTTGGCTAAAACGTTCGGGAAGACCGATTCGTTTTTCCTCTGAACCATCCTCTAATTTTACTTGCATTGGTATGCCGCGGAACAGTTGAATGAACACTTTAATTTCACCAAAGGCATCTTCTTTCTTCTGCTGCATTTCTGCTGTCAGATTTTCAGTAGGCTCTTCTGTCCCTAAAACATCACGTACTTTCGGTAACAGCTCTTCCCAAGCTGTTTTCGGGTTTCGTGCAAGTGCAATAAAATCAACAACGCGATAAATATTTTTCACACCCTCAATAGCAAAAAGCTGTTTAACATAGCTCGGTGCGTCCTCGAGGTTATCTTTTTCGTTATAATTATAATTTTCGCCTGCAGGTAAGGATTCATTGACATTTATTTTCATGGAGTGCGGACTTGGTGTTGGTTCAATCGATACAATTTTCAATTCATATACCTCCTGTCAGAACGATTATGCTTCTGCAAGCTTATCTGCAAAAGCTTTCACATAGGGTGGTAAATCTGGTGGGCGGCGACTGGAAATAATATGGCCATCAACGACAACAGCTTCATTGCTCCATGTTGCTCCGGCATTTGTCATGTCGTCCTTTATTCCTGGTGTGCTTGTTACATGCTTGCCTTGTAAAATATTCGCAGAAATAAGCACCCAGCCAGCGTGGCAAATTTGTCCGATTGGCTTTTCGGCTTTATCCATGTCACGAACAAATTCCAATACTTCGGGATAGCGTCTTAATTTATCTGGTGCCCAGCCACCAGGTACAAGAATGGCATCGTAGTTTGCTGCCTGAATGTCGGTAAATGCATAAGCAGATTCTGCAGGAACACCGTATTTTCCAATATATTTATAATTGGCTTTCTCACCTACTAGATCGACTTGCGCACCCTCCTCTTGAAGACGTAAAATTGGATACCAGAGTTCGAGATCCTCGAAATCATGTTCAACAAGCGCAATTACTTTTTTGTCCTTTAATCGCATGTAGATCCCTCCATTTCATATTATAATCAGTGTAACAGAGGTTGCGTGTCATTTCGATTATCAAGCATTCTTTAACATTAGAGCAAGGTTGCAATTTCAATCCTATCATCAGTGCTTATGCGAATGTTCATTTCTTTTTTTAAGTTGTTCATTTAAGGAAGTTTCAAGCTTCTTATAATAGAGGTAATAACCTGTACCAAAGATTGAATAGATAACAATGAACGCTAGAACGCTTCCTATAATTGGCCAAACTCCAAACGGAACCCAGCCGACGGAAAAGGCGATTGTAAAATAGAAAATAATGGAGACGCTAAAATGCACGATATTCCTTTTCATATAACTCCACTCATTTCCCATATAAATAAAAGAAGATAGTCCGAAATAAACGCCGATTGTCATGCTAGCAAGCATATGCATCCAAATTTCTGAAACGGAGGTGGGATGATCGTGAATGACAATAATGGTTAGTGCAATAAATGTGAACATACATGCAAATCCTAGTCCAATCATCGTTCTTTTTAGGATTTCAATCACCATTCGCTTTCCCTCCATTCATTAGGTTTTCTTTAATAGGTGCGACATATTTTCTTGTGATGTACGTTTTATTCCCGGAATGAAAGTAAACACAAAGATTTCCATTGAAGGATAGTTCAAAGCGTTCAATTTGATTAAGGTTACCAATAACGGATTTTGAAAAACGCATATAATCGTATGGAGCTAAAATTTCTTCTGCTTCATACAATTTCATTTTTAGTTCCAATTGGCGATTTGCTAGGCTTGCAAAGACCTTTCGTTGCTCAGCATAGATATAATCGATTTCTCTCGGGTCAAGTAGAATTGTTTGATCAGATTCACTGGCAAATAATCGGGGTGCTCTACGCTTTTTAATTACTTTTACAATCTCTTCTAGCTCCTCAGTCCATTCCTTTGCTTGAATCGTTATTTGCGTTCCCTCATGTTTATCATCAAGATCGATATTAATTTTCAAGTGCCATTCCCCCTTTGGCATATAGCAAGCAGATAATGTAATTATATAGCAAAAGCAAGAATGACGAACCTGGAACCTTGTTTACATACTTTCTTGCTTCCTCCGCACCAATGCTGAAATTGCCATAAACCCAATCAAATAACCACCTAAGACAAGAACACTTTTTAAACTTGGGGAATTCCCGCGAATAATCTCCCATGCACCGCTTCCAAAATGATAGGATGGAAGCCATTCGGCGAGGTTTTGCAGGAAAGTAGGAAAAATGTAAATTGGAAACCACATCCCACCAAGAATTGCTAATGCTAAATAGAGAATATTGCTAACGCCACTAGCTGTTTCAACTTTTCCCATGGCACCTACGAGTGTTCCGATGGCGAGAAATGGCAGGGAGGCGACCAAAATCCATAAGCCAGAGAAGAACCACTGTGTGAATGTTAACGAAACGCCATTTATCAAATAACCTGCAACAAAGATAAGGATCACGGAAAATAGGTGCATGACTGTTTGCCCGAACATCTTAGCGGTAAAATAAGCCCAAGTGGGTAACGGCGTTATTTTCATAAAGGAAGACCAGCCCTGCGTGCGTTCCTGTACCATGCGAATGCCAAACGTCATAATAGCTGATCCCATCACACTAAAGGCAGTCATTGACATTAAATAATGTGCTTGCCATAGTTCTACATCGGGAACATTCGTATTCACAATGTTGGTGAAAATAAAATAAAACACAATTGGCATAAGCAGGCTCCAAAATACAAAATATGGATTACGGAAAATGCGCAGTACCTCTACCTTACATTGCATTGTAATGCTGTTCATTTTTTAATGCCTCCTCATTTTGTTTCGTTAAATATTCAAACACTTCTTCTAATCGCCCTTGTTCAATTGCGATGTTTCTTGCGTTTAAATCAAGCTTGAACAGGGCTGCAAGAACGGCATCTGTATCTTCCGTTACGGCGTAAATTCTTTCGTCTTTTTGATAACACCTGCTAACCACTGGGAGGCTTTGTAATTGTTGAATCGCTTTTTCTGTGTCGTCTGATTGGAAGGATACATTTCGGATGGCGAGTTGTTGTTTAATAGCATTTGGGTGTCCGTCCGCGATAATTTCACCACGGTTGAATAAAATAATTCGTTCTGCCACATCATCTGCTTCTTGTAAATAATGTGTGGTAAAAATAATTGTTTTTCCTTTTGCTTTTAATGCATTTACTTTTTCCCAGAATAATCGCCTTGCAGTAATATCGAGTCCAACTGTTGGTTCATCAAAGAAGACAAGATCTGGATTTCCTGTCAGGGCAAGGGCAAAACCAACCCGTCGTTTTTGTCCGCCTGATAATTTGTCAGCCCATTTGTTTAAGTCTTTCTTCTCTAACCCGGTCAAAGCAATTAATTCCGCCATGGAGAGTGGGGAAGGGTAATAGCTTCGAAAGAGGGCGATAACTTCATGAACTTTTAACTTATCTACGACACTCACATCTTGTAGCATCGCTCCTATTTTTTCACGAACGGAAATATGTTTCGGGTTCTTATTGAATAAGTGAATATATCCTTCAGTAGGTTCGATTAATCCAAGCATCATGGAAACAATCGTGGTTTTTCCTGCACCATTTGGTCCTAGGATTGCTACAGTAGATCCCTTTTCGATGGTAAAGGAAACATTATTTACTGCGGTTGTCTTACCAAATTTCCTCGTTACTTGATGCACTTCAGCAACGGCTTTAGACATGATATCTCCTCCTAATTCTTGATTTCGATTTATTATCAGAAGTATAACAAGAATAATCTTTTATGAATTCGGGTTTGAACTAACATGATATGTTTAATGTATGAGTGAACAGATTGTATGTATGAAAGTTTTTAGCGGGGCTATGTGGAAGTTGAGTGATGAGATGGTGCTGCGCGAGACTAATGGGTTTATACTCGGTTATTGCACGGCGACGGGGAAGGGTTGAAAAAAATGACCTAGCGAACAGCTAGGTCATTTTAAGTCAGTCCATGAAAATTGGTAATTTCTCTAAAAATAAAATATCATCACGGTTTGCTGCGTCACCTTCAGCTAAAATGGCTGCTTTGGCAACAACGTTTCCTCCGGCCTTTTCAACTAATTCTTCCAATGCCTTTAGGGATTCACCGGTACTAATCACATCATCGATTAACGCGACCCGTTTACCTTTTATGAAATCGACATCTTGCATGTCCAAACATAATGTTTGTGTTTTTTGAGTTGTAATTGATTCGACTTCATGGACGATGGGACTGTTCATATAGGCTTTCACGCTTTTTCTTGCTACAATATATTTTGTCATGTTTAATTGTTTCGCAACCTCATAAACAAAAGGAATTCCCTTTGCCTCTGCAGTAACGAGGATATCAACTTTAGGCAATTTATCTGCAATTAATGGTGCAGTCGTAGCAACTATTTCTGTATCACCTAAAATAACAAAACTTGCGATTTTTAGATTTTCTTTAATTTGGATAACTGGTAAGTCACGTTTTAAGCCAGCAACTTTAAGCTCATAAGTTTTCATTAAAATACACTCTCCAATAATATTTTATATACCAAAGATTCCTAATAGCCATTCCATGATAACACCTGCAAGTAATCCGAAAAATGGGTCGGAAATAGCAGTTACAATCATCGTAATACCACCGACGATATTGGAACCTGCAGCATCGGCTGATAGTGCTGCCTCTGCGTTGCCAGGTAATGTGACGATTGCTCCTAGGACGAATAGAAATCCTGCAATCGAAGCACTTGGTACATACTTTCCGATTTTCGGAAGTAATTTAAAGATAAGAATGATAGCCATTAGTACCATCATTAACACACCGGACCATACGGCATGTGGAGCGCTAGCTGTTGCGGATATGATTACTTCAACTGGTCCACCGCCAAAAAGTGCTGACGCCATGTCGGCTACGCTACTAATAATGGTTAATGTATCTATATTTACATCTTGTGAGGCGATTTCGCCGTTAATTTTTCCGAAAGCAATGTTGGCTCCGATATTTAAACAAACTAACGCTAAGGCACCACGGATTACCATTGGATTGAGCGTTAATTTCTGCAGTTTAAAGCGATCATCGATTTCTCTCTTTAAATAATCGGGTGTATCTTTCTTCATAAAATAATAAACGATGCTTGAGAGAATGACGGAAATGGTAATTGTGTATACGAGATCCTTCGTTACAATGTATACGACAAGTGCACTAACAAAAGAGGAAACGCCGATTAAACGATCTTTCCTTGCCATGTCCCATGCTACTTTAGCGAGCATAAAGCCAACTCCGGCCATCATTCCATTTGTAATAACTGGACCAATCCATGAAACGATTTGTTCCATCAGCCCGAATAAACTAATGATGATTAAAATGAATGCACCATAGAAGATCATCGACAAACGTTCACGCATATCCTTGCCCATCGTGCCGGCAACGGTTATTGTCTCTGCTTGGAAGGAAACAACTGCAACGTTACTTGTCATGGCATTTCCGAACGCTCCGACAATAAATGCTAAAGCGGTTGGTACAGATGCAAATCCAAACGTTAGGGCTAGTAACCCCTGTGGGAGTCCGTTAAGTACACCACTAATTGCTGCGAGAATATCTTTAAGTATTAATTCCATCTTGCTGCTCCTTTTCTTGCCTCAAGTTAATGAATGGTGTTTGTATCAATAAAAAAAGCCGTTTGAATAAACGGTCTTTTCATAGTAGCACCGTTCATAGTAGAGTAATTTACGGTTACTCCGTAGAGACTCTCAGACCATATTACTGAGAATATATGAGGTATTGTTTGTTATTTACGAATGATAAATAGATTATATTACAAAACGTATGATTTTTGAACAATAAAATGAAAAATAATAAAATGAAACTGGTTCATGGATGGAAATTACATATTACAGGGGTGGATGACAGGATTCGATAAGTAAGTTACAAGGGGCAATTAAAATAGACCGCAACACAGGTGCTTACCCCTATAAGTTAGAGTTTTTATTATGCAGCTGATTGGGTGGATTGAGTTCGGTAATCGACTGGACTTAATCC
>NZ_PIJY01000030.1:0-84579 GCF_008304605.1 Oceanobacillus polygoni
GAAAAATGGTTCCAATCATCAAAAACCGATGATTGGAACCATTTTTCAGTTCATTTGGCTAGTTATGTCCCAGCCCCTTTTTATCTCAAATCGATCTTTTTTAAAACAATTAATGCTTTTAGTATAAGCAACAAGTGGTTAGCAACATCCGGATCTCGCAAATCTTTATCTAGTAATTCTTCAATCTTTTGGATGCGATGTCTTAATCCACTCATGGATAACGATAAATCAATTGAAGTATTTTTTAAATTGCCACCATTCATTAAGAAAAAGTAAAGGGTTTCAAACAATTCATCACTTTTATTGTCTACCATATGGTATAATTCTTTTAGTTCTTGCTCGGCAATCGTATGTATGCCCTCAATATTATTGGAGTTTATTAATATCCCTACAATTCCCAAATCTTTAAAGTGAACAATTTGTTTCCTGATTGCTAACCTTAACGCAATAATTGCTTCCTCATATGTCTCTTTTGCTTTTTCTATCCCAGTTTGCGAATTACTTACACCTATTTTTAAACGATGATTTTTAAATTTATCCGTCATGTAATCATAAAATTCTTTAATTATTGGATTGATATGATTTGATTCTATTAATAGAATCACGAGTTTACCTTTTCGATGACCTGCCAATACTTGGATGTTTGCTTTACTGAAATATTTAAAAGTAGCTTCTAGTGCGTGCTCTTCATATAAAAATTCCTCTTCCAAGGTAGTATGCTCATCTTTATAATCAAGTACAATCAATCGGTATGGTTGTTTAAAATCTATTTCCACATACCTTCCTTTATTCAAGAGTTCAGCTGCCTCCATTTTTCCATCCAATATTTGATCTAAGAAGTTTCCTTTCATACGTTCAAATGATTCAAAGGCTACCTTTTCTTTTAATAGTATTAGAGCTGTAGCATTGGATAAATGATCCAAAAACAGATAAATTTCTTCGTGATTAGACTTTTTTACATCGTGAATGATAAACGAACAATATCCTAATACTTCTTGTTGCACCAGAACAGGGACTACTACTCGTTGATATGCATTCATGTGGAACGTTTTTTCACGGAAAGATTGAGGGTATTCATTTTGCTTTTTTAAGTAATGGATTTGATCTACCGTGTCACTTTTGATGAACTTTAATTCTTCATCACTCAAACCAGCAGAGGATAGTTTTTCAAAGTTCAACCCTTCGATAATAACAGGTAGACCAATCGTCGTAAAGGCTATATTTGCTAATGTTTGCAAGCCTTGTCCATTTACTACTTCTTTGGTTAACTGTTTTTGAAAATCGGATAGTTTGGTAACAATTTGCTTTTGGTCCACAAGATTGTCATAAGTAGCCTCTAATTCTTTTACAATTGGTGTCTTATTAAGGATTTCTACGTCATGTTCTACGTCTTCCTCCCATTCTTCTTGTGGCTTTATGACCCACTTACATTGTTCATCACCAGCACCGATACAAGTCAGTTCCTTAGCAAGTAAAGGCTTATCAAAAACTGTAGACATAAATCCACTAGCGTAACCAGATAAGGTGTGACAAATAGGCTTATCCGATTCTCCTATAAAACGGAGGTGTTGTTCTACTTCGTAAGAGCCAATCCATTCACCTCTTCCAAACAGAGTAGAAAACTCACCATCTTGGTTATAGGTGATGTCACATGTATGATCAATTCCTGTAATTTGCCCACTTTTGATGTGAAGTAACGGTCCTTCTATCACTAATTCTTCCAATGTTTTATCACTATTCTCTGATTTTTTCCCTCCAGCAACGCCCATCTCCCAACCATATTGAAATAGAAATCCGCCAATACGTTCAATCCCTATATGAGCAGCCAATTGTTTTCGTAAAATACCTAGAGATGTGGCAGGCGACGTAATGGTTCGTTTTTCATTTTTTTGTTCATTTGTAATGCTTTTGTCGTGAACAGTAACTTCCATAGTTCTTCCCCCTATACTCTCAATTTGCAGCAAAAGGCTACTAAATTTTCTTTCCGCTATCTTCACACAATATTTGCGCAACTCAAAAAAGTCAAAGCAACTTAAGTCGCCTTGACTTAATATAAAGCTATACGGAGAGCTTTTGTTTTGCTAAGTCCTGTGCGACTCCAATAATCCAATCCTCTTGCCCGCCTACAGCACCCATTTCTGCTACCTTGGTCAAAATATCACGCGGATCAACGCCATATTCTTTTCCAGCCCGTTCTGCAAACAATAAGAAACTTGAATAAACGCCTGTATAGCCCAGTGTTAGGCTTAAACGGTCAATTTGTACTGGACGTTCCATCATCGGTTTCATCACATTTTCCGCAGCATCCATTGCTTTGTATAAATCAACTCCATGTGGGATCCCCATTCGATTCATGACAGCAACAAGCTGCTCTGTTGCTGTATTCCCAGCACCTGCTCCCATACCAGCGAGGCTCGTATCCACTCGATCTGCTCCTTCTTCTAGAGCAACAATGGAGTTTGCTACTCCAAGCGATAAATTATTGTGACCGTGGAAGCCGACAGCTGTATTTAAATGTTCTTTAAATAGTGCAATTCTGTTGCGTGTGTCATCCATTGTTAATGCGCCAGCAGAGTCGACAACGTAGATGGTTCCCGCTCCATAAGACTCCATTTTCTTTGCTTCTTCAAGCAGGTTTTCAGGTGTCGTACGGGAAGACATCATTAAAAATCCAACGGTATCCATCCCTAAATCAACAGCTTTTTTAATATGCTGTTCAGACACATCTGCTTCTGTACAATGCGTCGCAACACGTACTACTTGTGCTCCCCAATCATGTGCGCGTTGTAAATGTTCAATCGTACCAATTCCTGGTAGTAGAAGCACACCTACTTTTGCATTTTTTGCATGTGCTACCGTAGTTTTAATAATATCTTTTTCTGTCTCCCTCGAAAATCCATATTGAATCGAGCTTCCACCTAAACCGTCACCATGCGTGGCCTCGATAATATCTACACCTGAATCGTCAATTAACTTAGTTAGTTCGGCAATTTGATCGGTTGAATACTGATGTCGGATGGCATGCATCCCATCTCGTAAGGTCACGTCGTTAAAAATCACTTTCGCTCTTCTCATTTAACTGTTTCTCCCTTCAATAAACTTTCTGCGATAACTTCTCCCGTCTTTACAGCTGCAGAAGTGATGATATCCAAGTTTCCTGCATATTTTGGCAAGAAGTCTCCATTTCCTTCTACCTCTACAGATACAGTAACAATATTTCCCTTCACTACGGGATCCGCTTTAAAACGGTATCCTTTGACATATCCCTGTACAGTCTCTAGCATCGAATTCAAGGATTTGATAATTTCCGCTTTATATGACTCAGCATTTTCCGCTGTTTGCACATAAATTGTATTTCGCATCAAAATTGAAGGATCGGCTGGATTAAGTGTGATAATCGCTTTAGATTCCTTCGCTCCACCAACTTCCTTCAGTGCATTTGCAGTCGTTACGGTAAATTCGTCAATATTTTGCCGTGTTCCAGGGCCGGCACTTTTACTTGCTATCGATGCAACAATTTCCGCGTAGTCTATCTCGATTACATCCGAGATTGCTCTTACCATCGGTATCGTTGCTTGACCACCACATGTAACCATATTTACATTATCTAAGTATGGTATTTCCTCTTCTTTCAGGTTAACGGAAGGTACTAGAAAAGGACCAACTGCAGCCGGTGTTAAATCGATTGCTTTTTTGCCCATTGCTTTTAAAATCGGAGCATTGTGTGCATGTGCTTTTGCAGAAGTTGCTTCGAAGACAATTTCTGCAAGATCAGGATTTTCTCTCAATCCATCAATCCCAGTTGCAATTGCCTTTACCCCATTATCTCGTGCTTTTTCCAGTCCTTTAGATTCCGGATCTATTCCGATTAAAGCTGTAACCTCTAGTTTTTCACTTCTCAATAATTTGAACATGAGATCCGTTCCAATGTTTCCTGAGCCAATAATCGCACATTTAACCTTCTTCTGTGACATTGTTTTCTCCCCTTTGATTTCGTATTATTTGTTCACAACAATATTGACAAGCTTCTTCTAAGTGTGCTTTTAGTAAAATCTGGGCTTGCTTCATTTCTCCATCAGCTAGAGCTTCTACAATACGAGCATGGTGTGCAATAATCTCTTTTTGGTTTGCAATGGTTGCTTCGCTTGTGATATCAATTAATGTTCTAAACAATTCCCGCAACGCTAACCATAGCTGTACGAGTGTATTATTCTTTGACATCTTCACTAATAGTCCATGAAAAGCTAGGTCAATTTCAATATCTCGTTCTTCTTTTTCATGAGCCTCCTTCATTTGGTCAATATATAAGAAAAGGACTTTCTCATTTTTAGTAAACTCATCCCTAGATAATTGTGTTAAGGCATGGTTTTCTAGAAGAATTCGACTATCATACAAATTCTGAATATCCTTTACACCGAAACCCTTTACTACGGTACGACCATTGGAATATTTTTCAACGAGGTTCTCTGCTTCTAATCTAGCAATCGCTTCTCTTATTGGGCCTCTGCTTACGTTAAGCTCCTCCGCTAATTTTACTTCTACTAAATAATCCCCTACTGCATAATTTCCAAGAATTATTTCCTTTCTTAAATGTTCAAGCACATGATTAAATATATTCTTCTTCATTCCTCTTTTGACACCTACTAATTAAAAATTCTGAACTGTTAACAATTCTTATTAGTTAATAGTATAGATAGCGTTTTCATAAATGTCAATGGATTCTTTCATATTATTTGAATTATATATTAATAAGGATATGCACGTTCGTATACCATTGGAAAATAACATTATGATGATACTAGCCAATAGTAAAAGTAGAAATCCCGCTTCGATGGGATTTCTACTTGGCCTTGTAAAAAGTACTATTTCTTTCCAACTAATGAACTAACTGAAGGTGTACCATATTTAAAATAAGAGTCAGGTAACGGTGCCCCATAAAAAATAATTGCCTTTTCCGTCTCCTCTTCTGACCATGTTACTGGTTTCCAGTCTGGGTCGAAAATAAGATAGCCGGAATCTCCAAACAACTCAATTCTGTTTCCACCAGGTTCCATTACATACATACACATTGCCTGAGAAACTCCATGCTTTAAAGGACCTGCTTCAATTGGAATATCATTCTCAGTCAAAAGTTCCGATAAATCGTGCAAATGCTGTGGAAATCCGTACCAAAATGCTACGTGATGTAATCTTCCTAATCCTTTTTCAGCGGTGCCTTGGTCTGCCATAAAGGCTAACTCATGGACAAGTGGGCTGACACTTTGCCATGCCCCGATCTCGGAACCATCTTTTCTAACAACATGTTCTCTTAAACGAAAGCCAAGTTCATCTGCCATAAAGTTCTTATTTACCGTTACATCACTTGATAACAAATTAACATGATCAATACGGCGTACTGGTATTCCTTTGTTCGGTCTTTTTTGCGGTCGGTTATTCAACACTGTTTTTTCACTGTCAGGAGCCTGATAGTAGTCTAAATCAAAAAGGATTTCCATTTGATGATTGTCTGGGGTTACAAATTGAAAGGCTTCACCGTGACCCAGATCTCCTTCAATCCAGTTCTTTCCATAACCAGATTTTTGAAGGTCTAGCACCCTGCGTTCTAAGGCAGCTTTGGAACTTGCTCTCCAGCTAACATGGCCTAAACCAGGCTCGTTTCTTTCGGTTACCTTCAATGAGTGATGATAAAAGTCTTCATAAGAGCGAAGATAGACAGACTGGCCCTCTCGTGCAGTTTCTGTCATTCCTAGTAAATCTTTAAAAAACCATAACGTTTCGTCTGGTCTAGGTGTAAAAATTTCCACATGGGCTAGTTGGGCAACATCAAACCTTTTCAATTCTTTTTCCATCCTAAATCTCCCCTTTTTGACAGCGCATACAATTATTGAAATAACAGTACTTGCGCTTTTTTATTAATTATAAATGAATATCAATATGAAGAAACTAGACAGTTCCTTTATAAGGAACAAATTCCTAATTTTCTGCTAAAATTATTAATAATCATGGGTATTTAATGGATTTCCAGACAATGGATCTAACTTCTAAGCTCAGAAACACTGACCCCACCAATGCTCCAGTGGGTTTTTGGTACCTCCGTAACAATAACTCGGATATTTTCCCTTGGAGCATCTAAGGTTTCATGAACTGTTTCTGTAACGTTTTTCATTAACAGGTCCATTTTCTCTTGAGGTCTCCCTTCTAACACTTGTATATTGATAAGTGGCAACTCATTCTCCCCCTTTTCTTTGATTATTCAGTAACAAGAAACGATACATCGCCTAATCCACCATACTTTACGTGGACATAGTCACCAGGAGTTAAATGGACAGCTGAAGTGACTCCTCCTGTTAAAATAGGTTGACCTGCTTTTACTTTTTCTTCTTTTTCACTCAGCATATTGGCAAGTCTTGCAACGGAATTAGCAGGATGACCAAGTACAGCAGCACCCGCGCCAAGTGCCTTCATTTCTCCGTTAATGGATAATGTAACACCAACAACATCAAGCTCTAATGTTTCTGGCCGCTTAAGAACCGTACCAAATATAGCCCCTGCTGCAGACGTATTATCAGCAATGACATCTGGCAATGTAAAATTAAAATTTTCATAGCGACTATCGATTATTTCTAATGCTGGAAAAACATATTCTGTCGCTCTTAATACATCTAGTGCAGTCACTCCTGGCCCTTCTAAATCTTCTTTTAATATAAATCCGATTTCAGGCTCTACTTTTGGATGAATATAATCAGAAACAGATATAGTTCCGCCATCTTCAACGATCATATCGTCAAAAACATACCCATAGATAGGGTTATCGACATTCATTTGTTTCATCTTTGCTTCACTTGTAATTCCCATTTTGGGACCTACTATTTTCTTACCTTCTTCTAATTTTTGTTGGACTAGCTCTTCTTGTACTAAATACGCTTCTTCGATTGAGAGCTCAGGATATAGCTCCGCTGTAATTTTCACAATTTCCCTTTTTTCCTTTTCTGCATGGTGCACATAGTTAGCAAGCTGTTTAATTCGTTCCTTATCCATTTTATTCCTCCTTATTACGTCCTACATCATTAAATACTGTCGATTGATAGAGGACAAGCTTCATTTTAGGAAATTTGACTCTGTAACTCTTTATTCCGTAAACGAAATCCTTACTTCTCCAAGTTCAGCAAACTTTGCGCTAAAAACGTCTCCCGGTTCTGCTTCTATTGCAGCAGATAAAGCACCAGATAAAATGACTTCTCCAGCTTTTAAAGAAATATCATAGGTTGCTAGTTTATTCGCTAGCCAAGCAACACATTGCGCTGGATCCCCCAGTGCAGCAGCTCCAACACCGGTATTTTGCAATTCATTATTTTTATAAAGCGCCATCCCAATTTGCTTTATGTCTATATCTGCTAGCTTTTTAGGTCTCCCGCCAAGGACATACAACCCAGAAGAAGCATTATCTGCAACCGTATCTTCTAATGTAATCTTCCAATCTTTAATACGACTATCAACAATTTCAAGTGCAGGAACAACGAAATCCGTTGCTTGCAATACGTCAAATGTTGTAACATTTGGTCCGACCAAATCATCCTTTAAGATAAAGCCAATTTCCCCTTCAACTTTTGGTTGCAGCACATCTTTAAAGGAAATGGTTCCACCATTTTCTACTTCCATTTTATCCAACAAATGGCCATAATCAGGTTCTCCGACGCCTAACATGTCCTGCATTGCCTTGGAAGTTAAGCCAATTTTCTTTCCTGTTATCTTTTGGCCAGTTTTCATGCTCACTTCAATCGACTGTAACTGTACATAATAGGCTTCATCAATTGTAAGCTCAGGATCCAGCGCGGTAACCGGCTGAACCCCTTCTCCTATTTTCCATGCATTCGTTAAATGCTCGGCATGACGTTCAATTTTAGATAGAGACTTCGTTTCCATACCTGTCCTCCTAAAGCTTAACCGTAATATTAGTTAATTCTGAATAAAAATCAAAGCTGTGTGCGCCACCTTCACGGCCAATACCACTATGTTTCATACCTCCAAATGGTGTACGTAGGTCACGCAAGAACCACGTATTAATCCAAACCATACCAGCTTCAATTTGCCCACCTACACGATGTGCACGTTTAATATCACTCGTCCACAAACTAGCACTTAACCCATAGTGTGTACCATTAACTTGTTCAAGCACTTCTTCCTCTGTATCGAATGGAATAACAGTAACAACGGGACCAAAGATTTCTTCCCTAACACACCTGGAATCTTTTCCTAAACCAGTAATAATCGTTGGATCTACGAAGAATCCTTTTTCGAAGCCTTCTGAAGCAGTACCGCCCGTTAAGAAAGTCGCTCCTTCTTCCTTTGCAATGTCCAAATAACGGAGCACTTTTTTATAATGTTCCTCACTTACCAAGGCACCAATATTGGTAGTCTCCTCAAATGGATTTCCAACTTTTAATTCTTTTGTTCTTGCTACAAACCGCTCTAAAAACGCATCATAAATTGCGCGTTCTACATAAATTCTAGAACCACATAGACAAACTTCGCCTTGGTTGATGAAGCTGGATTTAATTGTCGTTTCAATCGTGTCATCTAAATCTGTATCAGCAAAAATTATATTTGGATTCTTCCCGCCAAGTTCAAAGGATAGTTTCTTTAAAGTTGGCGCTGCAGATTTCATGATTTCGCTTCCTGTTACGGTTTCACCAGTAAAAGCAATTGCATCCACATCGGGATGGGAAGTAAGTGCTGCACCGGTTTCTCCAAATCCGTGAACCATGTTTACGACGCCATCTGGTACGCCTGCATCACTGCAAATTTGAGCCAATACCGTTGCAGTCATTGGTGTAACTTCTGATGGTTTCATTACTACCGTATTACCCGCTGCAAGCGCCGGAGCTAATTTCCATGTCATTAACAGTAATGGTAGATTCCAAGGATTAATTAATCCTACTACGCCAACTGGACGTCTAACAGCATAATGAACAGCAATATCATCTTGTTGGTATGTCTCATTGCCAACCGAGGTCATAAAGTCCGCAAAGAAATGAAAGTTATATGCGGCGCGATCAATGTCAACACTGTTGGATAACCATAACGGTTTACCAGTGTCTAAGGATTCCAGTGTTGCCAACTCTTCTTTTCTTTCTAAAATTAAATCACCAATTTTACGAATTATTGCTGATCGTTTTCTTAATGGGAGGTTTGCCCATTCTCCCTTTAATGCTTTTCTGGCAGCACTTACTGCTTGATCAACCTCTTCTTTACTACCTGCTGCCACAACTCCCAGCTTTTCCTCTGTTGCCGGATTAATATTCTCAAACGTTTTACCATTCTTAGATGGAGCATACTTACCATTAATGTAATGAGAACAATCAATTGACTTTATTTCTGTTTTTGCTTCCGTAGTTTGCGTTTGCATTAAAAAGTCCTCCTTCTGTATTTATCATTACCAAACAATACACCCTTGATTTTTAGACTTACTATGCTATTTCTTAATACGCTTTCATTATAAGAGTCTAAATAAAATAAGAAAAGCTAACATTTCCTCTATATGGAACAATTTGATAGAATTAATGAATAATTTTAAATTATTATTATGTAAACGTTGACAAAGTGATGTCAATAGTGATTTATTTTAATAAGAGTAGCAAAGTAGGTTGTTCTTTTAAACAGAACAATATTTAAATGGGGGTTAGTCTATGAATAAAAAGAAAAATGAACCGCAACGGCTTTCATCTGTAACAAATGCTTTACGTATTCTTAAAAGCTTTACAACATTCGAACCTTCCAAACGGGTAACTGAATTATCGGAGTCATTAGGTTTAGCTAAAAGTACAGTCAGTCGATTGCTATCTACGCTTGCAAGCGAAGGTTTTGTTATTAAAAATAAAAATACGAACGAGTATCAATTAGGTTTATCCGTTCTTACTCTAGGTGGAATTGTTACAAACAATTTAGAAGTTCATAAAGAGGCTGCACCCGTTCTTAACAAACTAGTGAATGATACTGGTGAAACTGCTCATCTAGCGATTATGGATGAGCTTGATACAATTTATATCCATAAAGAAGAGTGCAATCATCCAGTACGAATTTTAACCCATCTCGGGAGGAAAAATCCGGCCTACTGTACAAGCTCCGGTAAAGTACTACTTGCTTTTGGTGACAAACAAAACGTAGAAAAAGTTATCGAAAACGGATTAGTGGCACATATGAAAAATAGTATAACTAATCCGGATAAACTACACCAAGAGCTTGAATTAATAAGACAGCAAGGATATGCAATCAGTACAGAAGAATTAACGGAAGGAACTAGGTCTGTTGCTGCACCAATTAAGGATCATACTGGTAAGGTAGTTAGCGCAATTACGATTGTTGGACCGATTCAACGTATGAAAGACAATAAAATTCCTGTTCTATCCAAGGCAGTAATGGAGGCCGGAAAAGATGCCTCGGAACGATTGGGTTATGATGAACGCTACTTTAAGCGATTTGTAAATATATAATGGACAATAACTTAATAAATAAAGATTTCTATCTATTTAAACATGATGCGATGATTCTCCAATAATTGTACTGTGCGCATTTAAATCTGTTTTAAAAACAAATTATCTTGGACAGACACGAATCCCTCCTCTAAGACATAAAGATGTTATATAGGCAAAAGCCCATCTTGAAGCAGAGTATTCACTTAGGAGGTGATTGCGTTTGTCCGGGATTTTATCTGTGCTTGCTCTTCTAATTAAGGAAGCCCTCTTTTTTGTTTCTTATGTAAAAAATCATGCATTCCCGCAACCATTACCCTCTGATGAAGAAGCGAAATACATCGAGGAGATGCAAAACGGAAGTGAAACAGCAAGAAACAAACTGATCGAACATAATTTAAGACTTGTTGCTCACATTGTAAAAAAGTTTGAAAATACTGGGGAAGACATGGAGGATTTAATTTCAATTGGAACAATAGGACTTATTAAAGGAGTTGAGAGCTTCTCAACAGACAAAGGCACGAAATTGGCTACGTACGCCGCTCGCTGTATAGAAAATGAAATACTGATGCATCTAAGAGCTTTAAAAAAGGTGAAAAAAGACGTTTCTTTACACGATCCGATTGGTCAGGATAAAGAGGGAAATGAAATTAGTTTAATTGATATTCTTGAGGCAGAAAACGATAATGTGATTGAATACATCCAATTGAATATGGAAATCGCCAAAATGCAGAAATATTTTTCGGTTCTCGATAAACGGGAACGGGAAGTAATTATTTATCGTTATGGATTAAATGATTATAACGAAATGACACAACGAGAAATTGCTAAAAAGCTAAATATTTCACGAAGCTATGTATCACGTATTGAAAAAAGAGCGCTTATGAAAGTGTTTCATGAGTATTACAGAAAAGAACGAAATCTTTAATTGCACTACGTAAAGGAGATATCGATTAAATCACAAAGCCCAGCGACATTATGTTATCAATGTCGCTGGGCTTTTGGTGTTACTATAATCTTACGTTTATATTTCCTTAACGACAGCGATAATTAGTTGTGCTGCATGTTTTGCAGCTGTTTCAAGGAATTGGTCAAATGATATTGAGGATTTCTTCCCTGCAATATCGGATAGTGCACGAATGATTACAAATGGCTTGTTATACTGATGGCAAACCTGTGCAACAGCTGCTGCTTCCATTTCTGAGGCAAGCATCGTTGGAAATTTTTCACGAACGAATGCAACTCGTTCAGGGTCCTCCATAAACGAATCACCTGTTGCAATTATTCCCTGTTCACAATTAATATCGATATTTTTTACTGCAGCAACTGCTTTTTCAATCAATGTTTGATCGGCTTCGTACATTGGAGGTAATCCTGGTACCTGTCCATAACTATAATTAAAGGCAGTTACATCAACATCGTGATGAACAACCTCAGTCGAAATGACAATGTCTCCTACTTCCAAGTTATCAGCGAAACCACCAGCAGATCCTGTATTAATTACATGCGTTGGTGCGAAACGTTCATGCATGATGGTTGTAGCCATTGCTGCATTCACTTTCCCGATCCCTGACTTTAACAGAACAACAGATTTATCCTGTAGTTTTCCTTGAACAAATAAACAATTTGCTACCTTTTGTTCTTGTTTTTCTGTCATTTGATCCAATAATAGCGCAACTTCTTCATCCATTGCACCAATAATTCCGATTGTCATACTACATCCTCCATCAATCTGCTTCTATTTTTTATCATTTTCAATTAGAATTTCTACCTTCGTAGGCTGCCATCCTTCATTATCTACCCACGATAAGAAAACCCGATATACTTCCGTTTCTGCTGTGTCAGATACAGTAGCAACTGCTTTTTGGTCGCCACCATTTCCAATCCACCATTCAACCATATTATCTTCGCTTAAACCAGTGGCTTGTGTAATCGCTCTTCTCATTTCAATTCGATCCTGCGATCCACCTTCAAAGGATGTTGTATGTGGACCTTCTTGTTCTGTTCCAACAGGTGACCAATCTCCAGTGTAAGCTTCTGCAACATTACCATCAGACGGTTCAGCTTCCTCTGTTTCGATTTCCTCATCAGCATCATTTTCTTCATTCTCTTCATCGTTAGCTTCCTCATCTGAAGCTAAATCATTGTCGCTTTCATCCTGTTCAGGATTATCATTTTCAGCTTCCTCCTCATTCTCTTCCGTAATTAGAAAATCCGAGGATTCATTTTCATTATTTCCTGTTTGCTCTTCTGTTCCATCATTGCCTCCACCAAATAACCACATACCTAGCAATAAGATGATGAGAAGTGCGCCAGCGATAAGGAAAATGGAAATTAACTTTGTATTTTTTCTGCGTTTTTCAAATTTGTTTAAACGTGAATGCTTGTCTGATTCGCTCATTTCATTTCCCCCTTCCTAAAAATGCATGTTCAAAAATAGAATAACATAAAATTAAGAGTTAAAGCGGGCATTCCTTTCCTCTATTAATGGGAAGCCCATTGTGTCATTTTAATAGTTTTTTGAACATCATCTATCTTTATTATAGTATCATAACACAGATAATATGCTGATTCATCTATCCATGTAATCACTATTTGCGTCTGCGATTCTTATGCTGGTAATAACGCCTTTGGTATCTATTTCTTTTGTACTTCGGACCGATAAAAATACCTACTAAAATGATTCCAATAACGATTGGTATACCGAAAGCTATTCCTGTAGCAGCACTTGCACTATCAATTATACCAGTATCGAGTAATAAGTCGCTTGTGAATTCTATAGCAGCTAATATAGCTTTTAGCATTGCGTCTATTACATTTCCAATGTATTCGCCAATCTGGTTCACCATGTACCACTCCTAGTAAAATGGTTTTCATTTATATATGGATTCGCTTTAACGCACCGTTTTATGTTGGTAGTTTCATTTTCTATTCCTAAAAATAGTACCTACCTCTCGATGTAAAAGGTAGGTAATTACTTATTATCCACAAATTTCCAAGTTCCTCCGTTTCTTCGTCGAATAATTCAATAACTGGTTTTTTTCATCTTTAGCCAAATCATCGTCTGCTTCAATTAGCTTTTTCACTTTTTAAGTGTTGAAATTGGAAGCTTTTTGTTACCAAGATTTTTTGCTAGTTTACTTGCCTCTTCTATATTATCTAGTTCAAAATAAAAATGTTACATTATTCATTTCAATCAATCCGATCCATACGTTCTTCGTATTGGTCCCCATATCCATCCTACCAATACCAGGAAGATACCTAACAAAACTACAATCGGTATGACAGTAGCTGTTATTACACTGTCAACAATTCCAGTTTGAAGCAATAGGTCTCTAAGGAATATAATTACCCATAGTATTGCCCCAAATACAAAGCGATAGATTAACTCAAGAATACCTGCTACAAAATCAATTATCGGTGCAAGAAAGTCAGCCATTCATGCCCCCCCTTTATCTGTGTAATATTACCGCTTCAAACTAATTAAAGCTGTATAATGCAATATTATACAGCTTTCTTGCGGTATCAATCCCAATTTACAGGGTAAAATTAAGATTTACCAATTAACTAAGATCATCAATCTGCTCATCAATCTCATCAATTGCCTCTTCTTTTTCATCTTTATCCAAGTCATCGTCCGCTTCAATCAGCTTTTTCTCTCTTTTAAGTGCTGAAATTTGAAGCTTTTTATTATCAAGATCTTTTGCTAGTTTAATTGCTTCTTCTGTATCGTCTAGTTGAATATAGCTTCTAGCTGCTAATAATTTAGCACGGTTATTATCGGTTAGTTCATCGTAAAGTGTTACAACTTCCTCGTAGGCTTTATTGATCCAAGCTTGTTCAATTTCCACCTCAGCTAGACTGGATTCAATTGCTAAAATAGCTTCCTTTCCCTCATCTGAGTTCTTTGCAACAAGTGCTGCTAAAACCTCTGTATGATAATCTTCACCCCGGTCAATTGCCGTTGTAAGACTTTCAACAGTGTCTAATTCAATATATTGTTCAATTAATGTTCGTTCCGCGCTTTCATCCAGTTGATTAGCTGATTCAAATTGCGTAATTGCTTCTTCTGTATCTCCTACAATCGTAGAACGATATGCATGCATAATGGTTCGGTTATCATCCAGTAACTGCTGAAGCTCCTTATTTTTTTCTGTAAGCATTTCGATATTTTCCATCGACTTCGCTTCTCCTTCTGCTGCAGCAGAATTTACTTCTTTATTAAGTGGTACAACTTGGATCACATATATGACAAGCATTCCAACAATAAGTCCGATGAGGACTCCAGACAAGAGTGTCATTTTTTTATTCGGATTTGGGCCTGGTTCAGACTGTTTCTTAATGGATGGTGGTGCAGGTGTATTAGGTTCTGTGTGAATGATTTGCTTTAGATCACGCATAGAATGAACGTGACGAATACTTTCTGCAATCGGTTCATTAAATTTCAGATCCGATTTTTCATTCATTTCATTAAAATTATAGGAACTGTAAAAATATAGCAATACCCGCTTCAGTTCTTTTAAAAGCTCAGATGTATTCATTTCCTCTTTAGGAAAAACAGAACGAATTCCCCGATGAGCAAGTTTAATATCACCTTCTGCATTCATATAAATGTTTTCAGGATGAATCAGTGTTGTATATTGTGTACCAATTAAGCTTTCCACCATCAGCATGTTCGTTGCTGCCTTTTGCTTTAATTCATTGGATGCTTGCTTATATTCTTTTATTTTCTTGTAATTGCTTTCTCGTTTATAAAAAATACGTATGACTTGTTGATCCACCATATAATGCTGACATTCAAAAAACAAAGCATCCTTTCGTTTCAATTCTTCAAGCTGCTCTGCTTCTACTAGATTCGTTTCGGCTATTGGAATTTCATATACAACGACATCTTTTTTTTCCTCAATCGTTCCAAATTGCAGATTCTGTTGGTCTGGCATGGATTTTCCCTCCAATTATTAAGATTAGATGAATGAAAAGACAATGTAACCAATCAATACAATAGATATGGATATAATTGAAATAGGTCGGAGCAACGTCCAATCCCACTTTCGATTCCGTTTATTTTCCCATTCTTCTTTAGCCTTTAGCATCAATATCTTTGCTTCTCGTGCATCTTGAAGTCGATTTTCAGGCTGTAATTCAACTAAATGTGTAACACATTTATCAAGGCTTTTTGGTAGCCTTTTATGTAATTGTTTGATTGGTTTTTGAGCGATATAGACATATTTCCCCTGGGATAGTAAGTAATATAATAGTGCTCCGAGTGAAAATAAATCGGTACGTGTATCGGTTTGCTTTTTTTCAAATTGTTCTGGAGCTGCAAAACCGACCGTGCCAACTTGAACGGTGTCCTTCATCCGATCTTGCTGAAACTTCCTTGCAATTCCAAAATCAATGAGCTTTATCTCTCTGTCCTTGTTGATCATAATGTTTCCTGGTTTTATATCTCGATAAATAATAGGAAATGGTTTCTGTGTATGTAAATAGTGAAGTACATCGCAAAGCTGTACGCCGATTTTGATGATAGTATCTAGTGGCAATTGATTATTGTATAGCTGAAAGTAATCCGATAATGACACTGCATCGATGTATTCCTGTACGAGGAAAAAATAATCCGCGGTTGAGAAAAAATCAACGACACGCGGCAAGTTCGAATGTTCTAATTCACTAAGAAGCTTTGTTTCGTCAATTAACTTAGATGCTAGCTTACTTTCCATATTTGTGACCTTTACCGCCCATCGCCGATTGGTATCGTTCACTTCCTCAACGAAATAAACTTCTGACATACCGCCTGTAGCAATATGTGAGAGAACGTGGTATTTTCCATTTAAAATATCACCTTTTTTTATATGGATATTATGTTTATTCATTACAAACACCTCGTCTATCACATTTTGTTTCCTTTTAAGAAGGAAAAGAGCCCTCTCTTTTCCATTGCTTGTTCTGTACTTACATATAGGTTGCGAATGAGCATAAGCGTAATATTATCATTTGCATCGGAAAAGTTAGAGAAATTAATTAAGTAATCACAGATTGCTTGAAGATTGGTATACTCTTTTTCTAAACTAACAAGCATATTCTTAATTTCTTCATTGGAGAACAATGAATAAAATCCATCACTGCAAACTAAGAAAAGGTCACTTGCTTGATAATCCCCTTTATGGCTATACACATCAATCGTATTTTCAATTCCAAGACATTGTGTAAGTACATGTCGTTTTGGATGGTTTCTTGCCTCTTCTTCACTTAATACACCTTTTGTTACTTGTACCTGCACCCAAGAGTGATCTTCTGTTAGCTTTAAAAGCTCGGGCTCTGTTTCAAGAATTTCAGTATGCTGTTCCTCTAATAAACTAGACAGATATTGCTCGTTTACAGCTTCTTGCTGAAAATATTGCTGCAGACCGAAATTCCAGTTTTTCATATGATAAATTCTACTGTCTCCAATATGAAGTACTGCGTAGGATCCTTGATACAATACAAGCATCGAAAGCGTCGTCCCCATCTTCTTCCCTGTTTGCTGTGATAAAGCTTGAATTCCTTTATTTATTTGTTGTAATGTATGTTCTGTTTCTTTTAAAACACGATCGATTGTATCTTTTCTTTTAACTAGCTTCGGTATCCGCTTTTTCCACCATTTCTCTAACTCTGCTATCGCAAAACGACTTGCAATATCGCCTATTTGATAGCCACCCATACCATCAGCCACAACAAATAAGGCTATTTCATTTCCATTGGTATCTTTCTCTATCAAATGTAGATAAGAATCTTCATTTTTGCTTTTTTTCATACCTTGGTGTGTAGCTACACCAGTTTGCCAGTTTCTGCTCATTGTGAACTGCTCCACTTAAATGTATAATGTGCTTTTCCAAGATCAAATTCATCTTCTTCTTTTAATGCGTAGACTTTGTATGGAACCATTGGAGCTCCGTTTAATTTAGAGCCATTTTTCGAACCTAAATCCTTAATACCAAAGCTTGAACCATCAATTTTAATAATTTCGGCATGAATTCTTGAAACACCAACAGCTGTATCAGGGTAGTTAACTGCCTCCTCGTTTCTGCCGATTAAGAAGTTATTTGCATTGATTGCAATCGTCTGCGGTGCTTCATCTGCTGTCGTCCGTATAAGTGTAGCCGAAACGTCAACTTCCTTCTCCATTGTAGCAACGGAGAGATTAGACTCCTCTTCTAAAAGCACTGTATCTTCATTATCTGCTGCTAATAAAGTTGTATCTGCTTGTGTTGCAGCAAGTGGTGTAGCATTCGTTGGGCTAAATTGTGTTTGATACTGCTGTTTCGGTATTTGTACGTTAAATTGTTGCTGCTTTTGTCTTACTTTTTGTTCAGGTTTTGGTTGTTTAGTTACCGGTTTTTCCAGTGGTTGTGGTACTTCTGTCTCAACTGCAGCGACTCCTGGTCGCCAGATTTTCCAAAATACAAATACGGCTACAATGACAACAACTGTTAATATACTGCTTGTTAACATTACCGCTGGATTTCTATACATGTCGTAAAGCTTCCAAATCAGAGCTATCGCTAGTAATGAACCCATAATAAGATATACTTTCGTTCTTGAAGTAAGCGGCGGTAGTTTCTTTTTTACTTTTTTCTTCGTCATACTTTGGCTGCCAGCGACAATCGGTTCTGGATGTGACTGATCTGCTGTGTTTTGATTTTCCGTAAAGCTTCCTTCCATCTGATTGCCATTCGTATATTCATGATTTGAATACATTTGGTTGACATTAGAACGAAGCGAGATCAATTCTAATAATAATGTTTTTAATCCACTTAAACTAAAGGATGCGTTTTTAATGTAGTTCAAAATACTTTTAAATTCGTTTCCTTGAAGTCCGTCAATTTCACCAGCGACATCTGTTAGTAGTTTTTTCATGTCATCTGTTACACTGTTCGTTTTCTCAAGATCGATCACTGGTAAATAGGTTAGATATACGTCGCTCGGATTTTGCCCGATAAATAGAAATTCCATTTGTAAGATATAATTTTTCTGATCAAGCATATAAGAGCTTGCTTCCTCAAGTGTATTGATAAGGGAAAGAAATAATTGATAGTAATCATTCATCGTAGCCTTATTGTCACGAAAGTAGGAAATTAACTTTTGCTTCGAATTAATATCATAATGAAGCTTCGTAACCAAGTCGATATTCTCCAATGCCATTGGCAGCATATGTGGTATTCGATTAGACTGAATCATCTTTAACTGAACAGCGTTTAAATTGTCTGCCGTTAATTTTTTGTTGTCTTTTCTAGAGAATACGATTGATTGACCATTTTCGGTCGAATAATCATACTCCAAATTGTAGATTGTTCCCATTCTTCTTCCTCCTAAACGAATATGTACTAAATAAAAATGAATAAATGATTGTTTTCCAGATAGCCTTAAAAGAACGCATAATAATAAACTGCAATAATCGCCGGGGCAACAGCATACATAAAGGGAAAACGCGTTGCTTTTGTTACTTTATATTCTTCCAGTTTCCTAAAATCACGGGATAATAAAGAACCGAAAAGTTGAAAAACAGCAGTTGTTAATTTTTTCATGAATGTTTTTGTAAATAATAGAATAATAATAGCTAGTTTGCTTCTGTTGCATCAAATTCCCATGTCAATTTACTCTCGTAATCTTCAAACCCAAAATAAATAATATACGTATCTACTTCATAGTCTGCATTCAAAACTACATTTCCTGTTCGCTCTTCTCCAGGATCAGTTGGTGGCTGTTTATTCATGGCTTCATCAATAACAATGGATGTGTCTCCTCTTCCTAGTAACTCCCCTGCATTTGCAAAACCATCATTCTTAAGTTTTATCTCGATCTTCACCAGCAACAATGTCAGGATAAGCAAACCCTTGCCTGGGATACCAACTTCCCCATGATTTTTCATCGTAAAATTTCCAATAACAAAAACATCGTCTTCGGAATTATGTCCAACTGGTTCCTGACCGTCAATTTCGCGTGTGATTTCAACTGAATTTAGTGTGATCTCTAATATATTTCTGTTAGCCCAATCAATAACCCAGCCTGTTTCACCAATAGATAGTCCTAATTGGTCTTTAATTCTTACTGGGTCTTCTCTTTCAATTAATTCTTCTGGAACTGGATTGACTCTGCAGCTTCCTCATCATTTTCACCATCCGCTCCACAAACAGCTAGTATTGTAATTCCAATTAAAAGTGATAGTTAGTAACGGAAATTTTATGCATTGCAAATACCTCCATTCTATGTTCATTTTTTATTTAGTTTGATTTTATATGTACTAATCGATTTGAAAATATTATCGATAGTCTGGACTAAATTTTTTATGTATGTACTGCACGTTCTTTAAAAAGAAGCGTGCAGTGTGTTTGTTGATTTAAATTGAAATTACTCTGCTTCTTCCGCTGGGATAACCCATGTTACTTGGTTACTAGACCCTGAACCAGCAATACCAGTTCGAAGACGGAAGTAATAATTTTCTCCTTCATATATCTCTGTAACAAATTGACCTGATACTTCTTCACCAGGAGCTAGTTCGCCCGTCATTTCTTCTACACTATCAAAGCTCTCCGCATAATTTTGGTAACCTGTCATCTCAAGATTATCCGTAACTTCTAAGCCATAAAGTAAATCCTGTACAGATTGTGTATCGTCACCAGTATTTTTAACGGTTATATCGAGCAATATATATGCATCTAGTTGAGAAGTATTACCGTCTAGTTCATCTAACACTTGAGCTTCATCCAATGTAATTTCATATGTTGTTAAGTCAGAATCAAATCTTCCAGTTTCTCCAATTGATAAATCTTCTTGATTTTCAGTTCCCATTGTGAATCCGCCACTATTTGAATCATTGTCGGTATTTTCTTCTGTACTATCCTCTTCTGTTTCATTTTCTTCAATATTTTCATTCTCAACTTCATTCGTTGATACTGAGTTATCATTCCCGCTACAAGCACTCAATAATAAACCACTTATAAACAATAGCGTCAGCAATAGATTTGCATTTTTAATTTGTCTCACCTCTCGCTTTACTAAACTCCATGTACATACTTCACGATTCTGGAAATAGATTCGTGCAGTATGTTTGTTTACCTAATAATTACTCAGCTTCTTCTACGGGAATAACCCATGTTACTTGGTTACTAGAAACAGAATCTGCAATTCCCAAACGAAGACGAAAGTACTGAGTTTCTCCTTCAGTAATTTCTGTTATCCATTGTCTAGAAACTTCCTCTCCTAGTTCAAGTTCACCAGTCATTTCTTCAACACTATCAAAACTTTCTGCATAATCTTGATAACCTGTTCTATCGAGATCACTCGTAACTTCTAATCCATACAATAAGTCTCGAACAGATTGAGTTTCGTCACCAGTGTTCTTAACCGTTAAATCTAAAATGATAATTCCAGCAAATTGAGAGATAGTTCCATCCAGTTCTTCCACAATTTCTACACTATTTAGTGTTATCTCATAAGTTGTCAAATCTGAATCGAATTTACCTGTATCACCAATCGATAAGTCTTCTTGGTCTTCAGTACCCGTAGTGAACCCACCATTATTTGAATCGTTGTCGGTATCTTCTTCCGTGTTATCCTCTTCTATTTCGGCAGACTGGTTTGTTTCTGTTGTTCCATTGTCTACCTCTTTAGATGGTTCTGAATCATCACTACTACAATGACCCAACAATAGAGTACTGATAAACAAGACCGTTAATATTTGCAATTTTTTTCATTATGTCTCTCCTCATCAAATAATTGGATATATGTAAGTGATAACAACTGCGGGAACTACTGCGTACATAAATGGAAACCTTGTAGCCTTGTTTTTTTTATAATCCTCTAATTTACTATAATCTTTCATATAGAATGAATCCCTTAAATGAAAAAACGCATTAATCATTTTTTGCATAAATGTTTTAGTAAATAATAAAATTAATGCACTAAGTATTCCCGCAAATATAATTGAAATAAGCATCATATTGACCACCATATCAAAGCCTACTAAAGAACCAATGGCGCCAAAGAGCTTCACATCACCTGCCCCAATTGCTTTAAAGATATACAAGATTAAGAAAATCCCACCCGCAGTTAATAAACCAAGAAGAGCAAATAGAAGACCACCAAATCCATCTGCAATGAAATGATAAATTATCCCGATAACTGCCCCACCAGCTGTTAGCCAGTTCGGAAGTTTTTGATTTTTAATATCGGAGATGAAAGCAATGATTAGAAATAGAAATAGTATATAATCATGAACCCCGAGCATCTGCCTCTCCCTTTCTCGTAACTAGAAAACTTCCTTTACAGTCCTGTACCTTATAAAAAAATGAAATGAAACAATACTTAAATGAATAGAAAGGTGTAAGCTAATATAACCCCTGGAAGGACTGCATACATAAAAGGGAAAGAAATAATTTTGGATTCTTTGTCAATTACGGCAAATTGTTTATTCCACTTTCTATTGAGGAAACGGATACCTTTATTATATAAAATATACAGCTTTGTTCTAGTGATTATTAATAGTAGTATACCAATTATCCCTCCACAAACAATGGAATACATAAGGATATATAATACGATTTGAATCCCTACAAATGCACCTATTGCAGCAAATAGCTTCACATCACCTGCGCCAATTGCTTTAAAACCATAAAGTATTAGGCATACCACTGTTGCAACTATTAAACCAAAAACGGAGAATAGGAATCCATCAATACCATTGGTAACTAGGTGCAAAATAAATGCAAACAAGACCCCACCTGCTGTTAACCAATTTGGTATTTTTCGGACTCTAATATCCCATAAAAATGCAATTATAATAAATAAAAAGAGAAAATAATCATTCATTTGCAACATGTGTTCACCTTACCTACGTATTATTCTGCTTCAAATTAATATCCGCCAATCCAAAGTCGTTCATATGCCTGCTTTTTAATTGTTATCGTCCTATCAACAAATGGTACAGTTAAATCCAAATCATAAGATGCCGTAATACCAATGTACGAATCAGTACCACCATTGATGGATCGTGGTAATTCAACTTCAACATTTAAACTAGACTCCGTTACTGAATTAGAATTCATATTTTTTGCAAATTTCTCTTGAACGATTGGAGTTAAAACTGATGTTCCAAGCTCATCAAAATAATTTGAACTAGAAGGATCAAAATCCAAAAACTCTTTTAACGATGTGCCAACTACTTTCTCAACGTCTTCCAAACTAATAATATCAGTACTGATACCAGAAAGTTTATCGCTTGCAAGATTCTCGATTTGGTTTGATAGAATCGTTATCGGATAAGCATGTGTTGATAGGATTTGTGCTGTTTCAGATACAGACTTGTTCAGTGCAATTTCTGCCACAGAGATACGGATGATAGAAGCCATAAAAACAATAAATAACATAAAGAACGGTAAAACTAGTGCAGCTTCCAGTGTAATACTTCCATTTTCACTTTTAAATCGCATTCTACATCCTCCAAACAGAACTTATAAACCAGAACTATTCTTAGTATTATAAGAATAGCTCCAGTATGATCGTCTACATTTCCCTGTTATTCAGCTTCCTCTTGCGTAAATTCAAAAGCAACTTCATTAGAAAGGTCAGAAAAATTGCGTCCTGTATTTAACACATATAAATCATTAACCGGCAGATCATACAATAAAACTCCTGTATGAGATTCCCCGGGTGCTATTTCTGGCCATTCTTCTGCAACACCATCAATATAAAACCAAGCAAATCCAGTTGATTCTCTATCAGTAGATAAGAATGTATTACCTAATGCATCTGTACCAGAAAGTGGTTCATTAGTCAGGTTTTTAACTGTCACGTCAACAAGTACATAATTTCCTTCTCGTGTTGGCTCACCAGCAACTTCTTCTTGAATTTCGACTGAATTTAAAGTAATCTCATATTCGGCAAAGTTGTTTCCAATATGTCCTGTATCACCAATACCTAAACCTTCTTGATCCTCGGGGAATTCTCCACTGTTTTCTGAAGATGATTCAGTTGTCTCATCTTCTTGAGTATTTTGTTCACCTTCAGAATTATCTTCTTCGTCTTCATTCTCGGTAGCATCTTCCTCAGGTGATTCTGATGTTCCTTCTTCCGTAACTGGATCCACTTCTTCACCTTGTTCTTCATTATTACAAGCTACGAGCAAGCTTGTTAATAATGCTATAGAAAACAGAGCCATACACAGTCGTTTCATATCATATTCCTCCTGTCTTATTTAGTAAGAGTAGTCTATTTCCGTATCGATATAGTATCTGCCATTTCTTACTTGACCCTCTAATATATTTGTGGTTCCAAGCATGTCAATGATTCCTGGAAGAAACCACAAATCAATTGAAGCTTCTGCATTTGCTGTTGCATAGACTGGTGCATCTACTAAATCATCAGATGATTTATGGTCAATGACAGACTGTATTCGAGTGATACGTTCATCATCCGGATCAGAATGCAGAAATAAGAAAAGCCTTAGATAAAATTTATAATCTGTTGAGAATGATCTAACTCCTCTAGTTTTCAGTAATGGAACTTCCTCACCTTTAGTCAATTTTGTAATATCATTTACTGTCTCGGTAAAAGACCAACCCACTGCGGCTATAAATTTTGGTAACGGATGTAGAACCCTTTGCACTACTGGTTGTGAAAACGAGGAAATAAAATTAAATGCAAATCTGGTTGCTGATAATTCCAATAATGCATTTGCATAATTTAATCCCGCTACATGATGACCATATAAAATATATTCCACTTCTCTATTTATAAATAGAAAATTTTCCGGATAACTGCCAGGTTCCATTATACCTAAACTGTCATCTGCTTCAAATCTCGTAAGAATATACTCGTTGATATATGCTTTATTTCTAATATCAGTGGATAAATCCCCAAGACTCTTAAATAAATTTGATACGATGTCAAATGCATCAGATGCACTTTCTTCAGGATCTTCCAAGTCAAGGTTTCCAGGGTTGTTTAACGAAGCATTGCCATAGGTTTGAACTAATGATTCTAAGTCAGTATAAACACCGATATCCTGCGTAAAAGCAATTCCTTTTTGAAGAATATCTTTTATTTTTCCAAGCTCTCTCAATGCATCTGAAAGACCCCCACCATCTTCTCCACCATCAACTCCAGTGTCTGTTTCCTCATAATTATTATCAATATATTTCCTGGCTTCATCTGTATCATTCAATGCTGTATTAAACTTACTGATAATATTATTGAATGGTGGACGAAAAGCTGTTAAATCAAATTCAAGTATCTCAGATAATGTTTCAATTTGATATTTTACATATGGCAAAAGCCTTGTCGATGCTCCTGGCTGACCACCATCATCAACGCTATCCAAAGCCTCTTCAATATTAGAACGAGCTGTTGTGAAAAAAGAGCTATCCAATACATAATCGTTTATCATATCCGTTAATTCACTTATTTCATTTTCAACTTCGGACATGGAGCTATCACTACATTGACTATCGGAAAGATCGCCATACTTTCCTTCAACTTCTTCTCTTGTATCATCAATTTTTTCCTGAATTGCTTCATTAATTTCCATTGCATTGTTTAAATCAACAATAGCAGCTTCTAATTCCGTTTTATTTGTATTTGCCGCATCACGGATATCGTTTAATAGATTCCTAAGATCATCCTCAAACTCTGAATCTTCATCATCTAAATATGTTGGAAAATGATCGATCGCATTACCAAGATTATTTAAGTTCGGATAGGTAGATGCATTAGTACCATTAACCTTATTATCAACAGCATCTAATTCATTATAGGCATTCTTCATATGGTTGATTGCTTTTTCCATTTCTGCGTCTCTATCTTTAACTAAGTCGTTGACATCCTTGGAAATATCAACATATATTTCTGCTTCCATCATGGTGCAGGAATAAGGCAGGATACCATCTAATATAACTTTCCCAAACTCTATCGGTGCAGTGTATTTCATATCCTCTAATATCTGGTGTTTAACAATTTCCTTATTAGAAAAAGTACGCCCAGAATCGGGAGTAAAGCTAGTACTCTCCATTTTTGTATCAACAAATTTGTAATAGCCATCTTCTTCTACTTGTAAATTATTTTCAAATACATTCTCAAATATTACTCCTGGATCTTCAGCATTTTCATTGATTATAAACAATCCCTTATTCTGTACATCCTTATTATAGGAAGAGAATGCAGAACGAATTGCGCTTTTGGCAGCCTGTTCCACTTGGTTCTCCGCCACCATTATTCGAACAAAATCTATTAGTACTGCATTAAATAAGAATAGTAAGAGGGTAACTATAATAACGTAAATAGAAACAGCTCCATTTTCCTTCACTAAAAGGTGCCGAAATGCTGTTTTTAATTTCTTCTTCAAAATTACCCTCCTTTAATTACTAGATATAAATTTTGTTATATAGCCAGAGTAATCTTTTAATGACTTTACAGCATACATAGCCAAGTCTATTGTTCGAATAAATTCGGTAGGTTCTGTAACGACATGACTAGCTTCTGCCTCAATTTCATTAATACCAAACAAACTGCTTAAGGAGGAAGGCAAATTTAGTGGACTTCTTAATTTAACAACGATTTCGCTACCTGCTAACCCATTGTTGTATTGCACTTCACCAGTGGCTCCAGGCGGCAGTATATTCGTTGTAGCTCTTCCCAACTTTTGCTGTGGTAAACTACCACCACCTCCAGAACCAATTTGTATGGTTGCATTTCCCTTTGAGAATATATCAATTCCAAATTGGGATAGGAACTGATCACTTGTTAATCTCCAGTAAAGTCCATCTCCACCAGGAAAAGTAGTATATTTATCAAATTCCCCGGTATTAATGTCTTTATCACTGTTATCCCAAACAAATGCCAATCGTTCTGCTACTGTATTTGCACTGTAGTGCAGGACTGATTGCTGATAGATTATTAGTGCAAAAAAGATAAAACTTAAGGTCAAAAGTAACAATATCGGGAAAATAATGGATGCTTCGATCGTAAATGCTCCATGCTCATCCTTTTTAATTCTTTTTAAATATTTTTTCATGAATTGCATAATTTAAGTCCCCTCAAAAGGTTACTATTAATAGTTGTACGATTAACTAATAGTTTTCCATATCTAAAGTAACCATAAAAAACTAGAATTAATCTTATTGGAATTCACTAATATTATCGTCACCAAATTTTAATAGATCCTCAATCCAACCCATAATTCGGTCTCTAAAAAGCAATGCAATTACGACGATAACAGCTATAATTAACATAATCTCCAATGTCTGCAATCCTTCCTCATCATTCCAAAAGTTCTTGATCGATTCTTTAAGCATATTCATTTGTTTTCCTCCTAAAATTCTATAATTTTATATTTTGAAACCTGTACTTACAAAATGGTAAGTGCAGGATAACCAACAATGATCATAACCGCTACAAAGATTAGTATGAGCGGAAATACAAGCTTAGAAGATGCCTCTTCCCCTTTTGTCTTGGAAATAGCCTTTCGTTTCTCCCATAATTCATGAGACAATTCTCGAAGTGCCAGAATTAAATCATTTCCACCCTTACGATAATTCAATAGAACTGTTGTAGTAAAAATCGAAATTTCCTGCACACCACACTTTTTACTTAAATCATTCAATACTTGATGAAAAGGTTCATTACTCACCATCTTATTTACTGTTTCTGTTAATTCTTTAATCAGCGGTGAATTCGGGTCATTTGTTTGCGTAACGCATCGGATTAATGCCTGCTGCACTGTTTCTCCGGCATTCACTAGCAAAATAATTTTATTCACTACTTCTGGAAGCTCCGTAAGAATCTTTTCCTTCCGCTCCTTTTCTTGACTTGAGAGCTTGCTAATCATCGCATATGGGATTAAAACAGTGAATAAAATCCCAACGATAAAGATCGTTACATCACCTTCAGCTAATAGCGTGAATAAAAATGTACCCAATAAACATACAAGGGACGTGGAAATTAGTTGCGCAACATACATTCTCGTATGCTGTAGTGCTGTTCGATTGCCATATAGACTTATCATTTTCTGTTGTATCTTGGCAATTTGACTGTATAGCCGCTCCATAATCTTTAAATTATCGATAATAAATAATGATACTGGAGCCATAAACATTAATGGATAGTCATTCTTAAAATCCTCCACAACTACATCATATTGCTTTCCAACTTTAACAGAAATTCCAAAATAGATACCAATAATTATTAAAGTTAATATCCCATAGACCACCATGCTTCATCACACCTTAATATCCATAATTCGCTGCCCAAACCAATAGGAAAAAATAAGAAGCGCTAAACAAACAGTCATAATTAGCGGTCCGCCCGAGCTCCAATCATACATTGGAGCTAAGTAATCCTCTGCACTGTATTTCAATAATAAAATCATTCCAAGTGGTGCAACACTTAAAATTCGTGATTCGAATTTTTTTGATGCAACCATGACGGCAACTTCCTGCTGTATATCAATTTTTTCACTAATAATATCTGACGTTCTTCGAATAACTTCAACGAGATTCCCACCCGACCGCTTACACGTAATGAAAACATCCGCAAAATTTTGAATATCTTCCATATCGGAACGGATACTAAAGTCTAAAATTGCATTCTCGATTGTTTCTCCATTCTCAATTCGTCGATTAATAATCTCGAACTCCTGAATAATTTCTGTATTCGGGTCTGGATATAAAAGATAAAGGTCTGATACAACTTCTTTAAAGCTATTCTCGATTGACCTACCCGCTGCAAGCGAGGAGGACAACGAGGCAATTGCTTCTTTAAATTGCAGCTTTAATTTTTCCTTACGTTTTTCCAGGAGTGTTTTCTTCTGGATTTTCGGATAAAATAATCCAGCAGCTCCAAAGATAATCGCAGCTATAAAGCTTTCATAAAATAAATAACCGATAAAAGCGAAAAATATGATTGCCAGTACTGCATAAAAGACATACTCTCTCTTCAAAAGGTGATACTTCGAGTAATCGACGAGATGTGACTCTATATGCTTATCTGTACGATGACGCATTCGTTCCATAAAATGCTTCTTTTTTAATTGTTCGAGTTCTGTATTTTGGGCAACTTCATCCATCAGTTCCGTTTGATTTCCCTCTTGTTTCTTTCTTTTCGATACTGCGAAAATATACCCTGCTACTAAAGCAACCAGCAGGATAACTAGAATAATATCCGTCATAGCATCACCCGCTTACCTTTTCAAGATCTACTTCGATACCTGCAAGATTCGCTTTCGACTGGTTAACCAGATTGTTACCTGTAGAAACTAGTTTGCCAATTACTTCACCATTCTCTTTTTCTCCTTCTTCTACAAACTCATAAAGTGGATTTAAGAGGACTTCCCCATTTTCAACACCAAGCACTTCGCTTATAGCGACAATTTTCCTTGAATTATCTCGCAACCGCATTAAGTGAATCATAATATCAATTGCTGAGGAAATTTGCTTACGAATTACTTCAACCGGTAGCGTCGCACCATTCAGTACCATTGTCTCAAGCCTGCTCAGCATATCTTTTACAGAGTTAGCGTGACCAGTGGAAAGTGAACCATCATGTCCAGTGTTCATCGCCTGCAGCATATCAAGCGCTTCTGCACCACGTACCTCACCGACAATAATTCGATCAGGCCGCATACGTAAGGAAGATTTGATCAAATCACGAATTGTAATTTCTCCCTTTCCTTCCGTATTTGCATTACGAGTTTCCAAACTTACAAGATTCGGAACATTTTTAATTTGCAATTCAGCTGAATCCTCAATTGTAATGATCCGTTCGTCTTGTGGAATAAAGTTTGATAACACGTTTAGGAATGTTGTTTTTCCCGATCCAGTACCTCCACCGATAAAAATATTGTATTTCGAAACAACAAGCTTCCTTAGAAATTCAGCTGCTTCCTCTGAAATCGAATCATATTTGATTAAATCTTCAATGAGCAGTGGTTTGTCTGGAAATTTCCGTATTGTCATTACTGGACCTTTCAATGCAATTGGTGGTAGAACAACATTTACCCTGGAACCGTCTTGTAGTCTAGCATCGACTATTGGTGAGGATTCATTAACGACCCGATCGACTTTTGATACAATGGATTGAATAATATCCTCCAGTTTTTGCTCACTTTCAAACTGAATATCTACTTGTGTAGTTGAACCAAATCGTTCGATAAAAATTTCCTTATGATTATTGATCATAATCTCGGTAATTGTTTTATCATCGATTAATGGTTGTAACACGTCATATCCACGAAATGAATTATAAATTCGCTCAACCAAATATTTGATTTCGACAGACTTTAAAGAATGTTCTTTCGCATAGTCAAAGACTGCAACTTCCACATATTCTTTTAACTCTTCATTCGTAATCGAGTGCATTAAATCAAGAGTTTCACGAAGCTGCTGAATGAGTTTTTTCACAACTTGTTCTTTATCCAATGGTTGAAACCCCCTCCAGTTCGACTAAAATCTTATCGTGAATAATGGATTGAAGTTCCTGATTAAATTGTTCATTCCCCAATATTTCGGAGCTGGATTGCATCGTTACCCAGTTTTCTATAAACGGGAGATAGCCTTCAACGGTAACGCCAGATTCTTCCATCGTACCTATCATCGAACCCGTATACTTATTTAAAAGTACTGTCAGCTTATCCTTAACGACGTTCTCCTTACCAATTAACTTCATTTCCTCATCAAAAAATGATTTTGTTTTTAATAAACTTTGGACATCGTTTGCAATTGGCCAGATGATCTGGTCGCATTCTTTGATAGCCGCTATGTTTCTTTCGTGTAAGGAACTATCAAGATCGACGACAATATAATCATAAGCTCCCGTTTCAACAATTCCATTAATTAATCGCTTTACGTCTGCTTCATTGAATTCAAGTAGCTCATCCGCACTAATCGCAATATCAAAATAATCAACCATGGAATAAGCATCGTATTTTTTCAATGCTTCAATTTTAGACAAAAGCTGAGGTGATTCTGCTTTTACATAATAAAATATTTGCAGTGACGGATTATCTTCAGCAGATGTAAAATATAGTCTTGTTGTATTTAACAGCTCAAGATTTAAATAAAATACTTTTGCATGATTAAGCGCCAACTGTTTACTTAGATTTGTAGCAATTGTCGTCTTACCACTTCCTCCGATTGGAGAATAAACCGATAGAACTTTTGTTTTCTTGCTTCTGGCCAGTAACTTACCAGCTGATTGGTTTCGCTCATAGTAGATTGCAAGGATACTGGAAATCAGTTGATTTAACCGTTGATAACGAAACACCGATTCCATTGAATCCTTGCTTGTCGATAACTGATCATCTTCAAGTAAAATTGTGCATGTTTCAAGAGCTATATTAAGCTTTGGTTCATATAGCTCTGGACTAATTAACAGAATATCGATTAAGTCTCCCCGGCTAAGATAGGATTCCAGTTTCTCCTGTTCAGAAAAATATGTAACGATAAATCGTGACGCTTCCTCTGATATGCGCAAAAAGGCTGATAATGATTCCATATAGCTACTATTATGGTCTGCCACGACAATTCGTATTTTTTTCAATTCATTCACCACCACATTAATTAATGCCTTCTCTTTTTCTCACATAATATTACTAAAACTGTCACATAATTTTAAGGGGTTTTACCAAAAACAGTTATTTAGTCCTGGTTTAGTTCGGGCTTTATCTTGAATTTAAGATAAGGGGATATATTAAATTTAAGATATATCCATTAAATACATATGTTTTTCCTTTTAAATCAATTATCGTACGTTTATTAGCCGTTAATTGAAAAAAACATAAAAATAATGAAGGTTTTATCTTGTTTTCGAAAAATATTTCATATTCTGCATTGGAATAATAAGGAATTATATAATCGTATATGTGTAGATCAAATTGACTAGTTAGTGATAATTAGCTGAATTTTTTCGGGAATGTAACGAAAATGTAACATAAACGACATGTTTTTTAATATTAATTCTCGTGCAAAAATCGCTTTTTGACAGTGATTTATTAGCAAATTCGTAATCACTAACAATTAAAATTTTATTCTGTTAATTTTAAATACCCAAATATCTATCGAAATAAACAGTATATAAGTAGCATCCGAATTCGTTCATCTTATGATAATATGAAAATATTGACATAGATTAAGGGAGGAAATATGTTTATGAAGTGTCCGAATTGTAGCCACGAACTTTCCGGGAAAAAGAAATTCTGTCCCGAATGTGGGGCTAACGTTTCAGAACAAAAAGCACCAAGAAATAAGAAAATGTTTCTATTCATAGGAGCAATTATCGGGGTATTTTTAATTGCAGCCATCAGTTTGTATGTAGTTGGAAACAAGTCTTTTGGTACAGAACAAAGCATATCTGCTTTCGAAGAGGCTGTTGCTAATGAAGATACAGCAAAACTGAAGTCCTTACTCGTTCCAGCTGTTGAGTCATTTGAAATAACCGAGGAAAATACAAGCGCATTTATCAATTATCTTCATTCTAATCCAGATTCACTAGATGAGCTTACTTCCAGATTTCATAGTCAAGCAGAATTTATCAATCAAACCGACGGAAATAATGGTACTGCATACATGGATGATGTCTATGCGACCTTAAACCTTATCCAGGATGGTAAGGCATGGTTATTATTTGATGAATACAAGTTTGAAGTTATCCCTGCTATGATTACACTAGGAGCAGAGAATGAAAACATTACATTATCCATAAATGAAGAGGAAGTTGCTACTACAACGGAGGAAACATTTGAAGAGAGTTTCGGTCCATTTATGCCTGGAATATACGCTGTTCACGCTTTATTTGATAATACATATGTAACGGCAGAGCAAAGTGGTGAGCTTGAACTCTTTAATAATCGCCAGCAAGCAGCGCTACACAATTTTGATCTTCCGCTTGCACCGGTTACCGCACACGCTCTTGAGGATGATTTTACGTTATATATTAACGATGAAGAATCTGACATTACGATTGCAGAAGGCGAACAATCCATTGGAACCTTTCCAAATGACGGTTCCGTTTCCTTAGATATTAGAAAAGATTATCCATGGGGAGAGGTAAAGAGTGAAGAGGTTACAATTGATAGTGACCATGTGAGCTTTAACAAGCTTCATGCGTTAAATGAAGAAGCCCTTCATGCGTTAATGGAACAACTGAATGAAACAATTGCACAGTATCAAGTAGCACTTTCTGAAAGAGATGCTTCCCTATTAACTGATGGCATTACAGATAATTTCAAAGAAAGCTTAGAAGATCAAATTGACGACGTAGAAAAGAAAAAATCAGATTATACTGGAAAACTTGTTCACACTACATTCGATATGTCAAAAGTGAGCGATCCACAATTTGATGAAGATCATGATGCCTACTCAATTGAATTTTATGTTCACCATGTTTTCCATGAACCAAACAGCAACCTAGGTTGGCTATTACGCGATAATGATGAGGACCATTACACAAGATCGAGAAAACTAACTGTCATTTATGATGAAGATGCAGGAGAATGGAAACTTGATTCCAATGTAAATGAATACTTCATTATTATTGATTCTCAAGCTGAGGAATTTGAAATAGACGAGTAAGATGAAGGGTGTCATATGTAAGTGTTTAACTTAGATATGACACCCTTTTAGTATTTTCCTTGATCTCCCTTGGAGAAATAAACATTTTATACCGAACAAACTTATTCAATAAAAATAGTGGGTACCATTGTCCCTAGACACGGTATCCACTATCCGTTTTAAAACCAATTTATTACTTACTACTCCACCTTCGTAATTTTAACTTGAATATCGCCACCAGGAGTTGCTACTGCTACCTCTGTTCCAATTTCATGACCTAATAAGCTCTTTGCCATTGGAGAATCATTGGAAATCTTGCCTTCAAACGGATCTGCTTCAGCACTTCCAACAATCGTATAGGTTTCTTCATCACCATCAGGTAATTCTACAAATGTTACCGTTTTACCTAATGAAACAATGTCTGGATTATCATTATCATTTTCAATGATGACTGCATTTCGAATCATTTTCTCCACTTGCGTAATGCGTTGCTCAACAAAAGCTTGGTCATCTTTTGCTGCATCATATTCGGAGTTCTCTGATAGGTCGCCAAAGTCTCGAGCAACTTTAATACGTTCCACAACCTCTTGACGTCTATCTGTTTTCAAATAATGTAATTCCTTCTCTAATTTTTCTTTCCCCTCTTGGGTCATGTAATAACTTTTCTCTACAACCATTCCAAACACTCCTTCTTTTCACTATACAAATAAAAATAAGCGTTAAAGCTTATGCACACGATTAAAAAAATATACTAAACATTACTATGGCAGATTTGTAACCGTTTTTCAATCTTTTTGTTTTAGAGGAAGTTCAAAAAGTCCGGTGAAAATGATACATCAAATTTCTCCTTTGACGAGAGCGGAACTTCTTGATCTTTTTAATCCTCCAATTTAAACTTACTCTTTATTTCTTAGCTAAGATTGTTTCGATTTTAGAAGCCATTATATCAATGGCGACATGGTTTTGTCCACCTTCAGGAATTATAATATCTGCGTATCGCTTTGACGGCTCAATAAATTGCAAGTGAGCCGGTCGTACACTGTTAATGTACTGGTCGATAACGGAATCTAATGAACGACCTCTTTCCTTAATATCCCTTAATAATCGACGGATAATACGAAGGTCGGCATCTGTATCAACAAATACTTTAATATCCATTAAATCAACAAGCCGAGGATCTTCTAGTATTAAAATTCCTTCAACAATAATGACTTCTTTCGGTTCTACATCGATTACCTCATCTGATCGTGTATGAATTTTATAATCATAAACAGGCTTTTCGATAGGCTTATGATTCATTAAATCACGTAAATGCTCAATTAACAAATCATTATCAAATGCTAACGGATGATCATAATTTGTGTTTAATCTTTCTTCTAATGGAAGATGACTTTGATCTTTATAATAATAATCTTGTTCAATAACAAGAATAGTCTTATCTGTAAAGCGTTGACAGATGGAACGTGTAACAGATGTTTTTCCGCTGCCACTTCCTCCTGCTACGCCGATAACTACTGGCTTATCCCTCACGAAAAAGCACCTCTTCTTCTTTCATTTTATAACTTACTGCTACCCCATCACCGATTGGTAAAATCGTTGTTTTGAAGTCAGGGTGGTTCATTAGCATCTCATTATAATTCCTTATTTTTTCTACCATTTTCTGATAACGCTTTGGAACATCGACAGGGTTAGCAACGTACCCTCTGAATAATACGTTATCCGAAATGATAACACCGTTTGGATTTAACATTGGGTTAGCAAGCTCAAAAAAGCGCTCATATTGACCCTTCGCAGCATCAATAAATATCATGTCAAATCGCTTTCCTTGACTTGCTAACTCTGGAAGCTTGTCTAACGCATCACCCTGTATCACGTTGATTTGCTGTTGCTTGTTTAACGATTTAATATTCTTTACTGCTTGAAGATAACGTTGTTCGTCTTTTTCAATTGTTATAATGTAAGAGTTTGAACTCGCTGCTTGCATGCGTAATGCAGAATATCCAATCGCAGTACCGACTTCTAAAATTTGCTTGGGACAAGTCAGCCGAACAAGCTGTGCTACAAAATTCATCCCTGCTCTATCCATAATCGGCACACGGTCTGTCTTTGCTTCCGATTCTAGTCGGGTTATCCAATCTTCTTGTTCCGGTAATATAGCTGTTAAATAGCTTGTTAGCTCTTCGTTCATAGTTATAACCTCTTTATTCAATATGCTTATAAAAACGGGAAATGTGAAATACCATTTCACATTTCCGGGTGATTAATTCATATATTCATCTCTGTTTTGCAAATGCTCCTCATACGTTTCAGCATAATATATATTTCCTTTTTTATCATGCAAGAAGTATAAATATTCCGTTTCTGCTGGGTCAACTACTGCATTTAAGGAGTTTTCTGCGAAATTGGAAATTGGTCCAATTGGCAAAGCAGTGACTTTATATGTGTTGTATGGTGATTCTACTTCCAAATCCTCGTAAGTAACTACCTCATTATGCTCTCCTAAAGCGTATAAAACGGTAGGATCTGTCTGAAGTGGCATTTCCGCTTCCAAGCGGTTATAAAATACACCTGAAATTTGCTCCCTTTGTTCTTCACTTGCTGTTTCTCTTTCAACGATAGAAGCAAATGTGAGTGCCTCATGTACATTAAAATCTAATTCCTCAATAGCTGGCATATACTTAGATACTACGCTTTGTGTTTGTTCAAGCATTCCTTCAACAATAGATTCAATGCTTGGGGATTCAACGTAATAATCATAGGTCGAAGCAAATAAATAGCCTTCTAATGGTGTTCGAATATCCGGATCGAGTATTTCTTCTGATAAAAGATTCGGGTATCGATTCATCAATTCTTTAATATAGGATCGATCATTTACAGTTTCAAGAAACTCTTCTTTCGAGAAATCCAACCGCTCACTATAAATTTCAGCAATCTGATCAACTGTTAGTCCTTCAGGAATGGTTACGGTGTGTACTGCATCTAGGATTACCCTTCCGTTTTTAAGTGACTCAATAATTTCATCAAACGTCATCGCTGGTGTAAAAGTATATTCGCCTGCTTGAAAATCAGACTCATTTTTAAACTTTACATAGAACCGAAAAATTTTCCCGTCTTTAATAATTCCGTTTTCTTCTAATATCGTAGCAATACCTGAGCTTGAAGAACCGATTGGTATTTCTACCGTAATTTCTTCTTCGCTTTCTGCATCTACAGGCTCCAGAGCCGATTTTACATATAAATAACCTGAAATTGCACCGATGACTAATATCAGGAATAAAGCAACAAGTATAATTAATACAATCTTCCTTACAGTACTTGCCTCTTGGCTTCTGGTAATAAGGTTGTCCTTAAAACTACCTGAATCTTTCTTTTTGGACATCCAATATCCCCCTTTCATCCGCTATATTATACTAAAAAATGATTATTTTATCCATAATATAGCGGAAATCAACAAAAGCACAAGCGCTCGTGTAGCGACAGATAGGTATTTACCAAGCAAAAGCTGATGTCAAATTCCGACATCAGCCCTTTTTTTATTGATTTATTACTTACGATTCGTCCTCTTCATCCGCTAATGTATTTAGCATTTCTTCAACGATATCCCATTCCTCATCCGATTCAATCGGGAAGAGTGATAGGTCAGAGTCGTCTGTTTCCTCATAACGGAAAGCATAAACTTCTACTTCCTCATCATCTGCTTGCTCAGCAGGGACAACTGCAATATATGTTTGGCTTGTTTCATCAACATCAAATGTAAACAGTACCTCAAATAGGTGCTCTTCACCATTTTCATCTGGTATAATAATTCTTTCCTTTTCTTCTAATCCCATACAAACACTCCTTTATTTTTGATCGAGATAACCTTGTAAAATCATTACTGCGGCCATTTTATCAATAATCTTTTTTCTTTTCTTTCTACTCATATCAGCTTCGAGAAGCACACGTTCTGCTGCGACTGTTGAAAGCCGTTCATCCCACAGATCAGCTGGAATACCATGTACTTCTTCCAAATGGCGCGCATATCTTTGAGATGCTTCACCACGTTCGCCAATCGTCCCATTCATGTTTTTCGGTAAACCAACGACAGCTTTTCCAATTTCATGTGTTTCTATAATTGATTTAAGCTGAGCATCCGCTGAATGAATATCGGCTTCATCCCATTTAATCGTTGTTAAACCTTGCGCTGTCCAACCAAATGCGTCACTGACCGCTACACCAATCGTTTTTGATCCTACATCTAATCCTACAATTTTCATTTACTTATCCTTTACTTATCTTTATGCTGTTCTAAATAAAATTTAACCAATTCTTCGATTACCTCATCTCGTTCAACTTTACGAATTAGATTTCTCGCATCATTGTATCTCGGAATATATGCTGGATCTCCTGATAATAAATAACCTACTATCTGATTGATCGGATTATATCCCTTTTCCTGTAGAGACTCATGTACCGTCAGAAGAATATCTTTAATATCCTGGTCGAATGGTTCCTCTGAGAAATTAAATTTCATCGTCTTGTCTATTGAACTCATCGTGACACCTCGTTCCAAGTTTGCCTTGTTATGCTTCTACCTCTTCTAATTCATATTCTAACATGTTTATACAAATTATTATATCTTTTTCCTAAGCAGGATACAAACTGTCGCTTTTTTACGTTAGGTCATCCATCCAAGAACGTATAGGCTCATCAGTTATTATCCCTTTTTTACATTATCAATAATATAATTTTTTGCTGCCTCTAGTGCTTCGGTAATTTTGGCTGGATTCTTTCCGCCAGCCTGAGCCATATCTGGTCGACCTCCGCCACCGCCACCACAAATGGTAGCTGCTTGTTTGATTAGGTTCCCAGCATGTAAGCCTTGCTCAATCAGATCCTTTGACACACCCGCAGCTAATTGAACTTTACCGCCATTTTCTGCCGCAAGTAAGATGACACCTGAATCTAACTTTTGCTTCAATTCGTCAAGCATCTTACGTAATTGATTCATATCCTTTACATTTACCTTTTGAGCTAGAAGGCTTATATCCTGAATGGATTCTACCTGGTCCAAAATAGATGAAGCCTCTAAATTGGATAATTTCGCACTCAAGGATTCATTATCTTTTTGTAGTCCTTTGATTTCTTGGTGCAATCCTTCGATTCGTTCAGGAAGCTGTTCTTCTTTTGTTTTGGCAAGTTTCGCAGATGTACCGAGTAATTCCAATTTATCAGTAAGGTATTCATAGGCATGTTTACTTGTAACGGCTTCTATTCTTCTTGTGCCAGCCCCAATTCCACTTTCTGATACAATTTTGAACAAACCAATTTCAGATGTGTTTGTTACGTGACAACCACCACATAGTTCTATACTATAATCCCCAATTTGGACTACTCTTACAACGTCGCCATATTTTTCACCGAATAAAGCCATTGCTCCCATTTCTTTCGCTTCATCTAATTTTTTATTTTCAATAAACAAGGTAATCGATTCCCATACTTTCTCATTAACGATTTGTTCAATCTGTTTTACTTCATCTTTCGTTACGGGATTAAAATGGGAAAAATCAAAACGTAATCGCTCTGGCGTTACTAATGAACCCGCCTGGTTAACGTGTGTTCCTAAAACATCCTTTAACGCTTGATGGAGCAAATGTGTTGCCGTATGGTTTTTTACGACAGCTTTACGGAAGCGCTCATCAACCATCGCCTTCACTTGATCACCTGTACGAAATTCACCGTCTTTTATTTCAACACGATGAATATGCTGACCCTTTGGTGACTTCTGTACATCAAGAACATATGCAGATGCATTTTCTGTGTAAATCCAACCATGGTCTGCAACTTGTCCACCACTCTCCGCATAAAAAGGTGTCTGATTTAAAAATAATAAAACTTCATCCCCTTTTTGTACGGTACGAACAACTTCTTTCCCACCAATAATGGATGCTATTGTTGTATCCACTTCAAATTGATTATATCCAATAAATTCACTTTCAATTTCGATTTCACTTAAAACCGTATCTTGTACCTGCATGGAATCTACCTTTTGTCTTGCACTTCTAGCACGTTCACGTTGCTTTTCCATTTCTTGTTCGTAACCTGCTTGGTCCACTGTGAATCCTTGCTGCTCTAAATATTCTTCAGTTAGCTCTTTCGGGAAGCCATACGTATCATAAAGACGGAAAACTTCTTCCCCAGGAAACTCCGTATTTCCAGCAGCTTTTTCTCGATCCATGATGGTTTCTAAGATATGCAACCCATCATTCAACGTTTCATGGAACCGTTCCTCTTCTACCTTTATAATATTTTGGATAAATTCATGCTGACGCAATACCTCTGGGTAAAAATCCTTCATAATTTCGCCAACAGTATCAACTAGTTCATACATAAACGGTTTCTCGATACCAATTTCTTTAGCGAAACGGACAGCTCGTCGAAGCAACCTTCTTAATACATAACCTCTTCCTTCATTAGATGGAACTGCGCCATCACCAATTGCAAAGCTTACCGTACGAATATGGTCAGCGATAACTTTAAACGCGGTATCACCTGCATCACTTTTCCCATAGGAAGTATTGGCAAGTGCTTCTGTTTTACGGATGATTGGCATAAATAAATCCGTATCAAAGTTCGTTGGTACTTGCTGAATAATCGATGTCAATCGTTCAAGTCCCATACCTGTATCTATATTTTTCTTTGGCAGCGGTGTGTACGTATCGTCTGGATTATGATTAAATTGGGAAAATACAAGGTTCCACACTTCCAAGTAACGGCTATTCTCCCCCCCGGGGTAAAGCTCTGGATCATTTGGATCATTTCCAAACGCCTCCCCACGGTCATAGAAGATTTCTGTATTTGGGCCACTTGGTCCTTCTCCAATATCCCAGAAATTTTCCTCTAAGCGAATAATCCGCTCTTTTGGTATTTGGATCTCATTCAACCATATATCGTACGCTTCATCATCCTCTGGATGCACGGTTACAGATAATAATTCCTGATCAAAACCGATCCACTTCTCATCTGTCAAAAATTCCCAAGCCCATTCTATTGCTTCTTTCTTAAAATAATCACCAATGGAGAAATTCCCAAGCATTTCAAAAAATGTATGATGTCTTGCTGTGAAGCCGACATTTTCAATATCATTCGTTCGGATTGCCTTCTGTGCATTCACAATGCGCGGATTTTCCGGAATCACTCGACCATCGAAATATTTCTTTAATGTTGCAACCCCACTATTAATCCATAGTAATGTCGGGTCATCGATAGGGACTAGAGAAGCGCTTGGCTCTACCTGGTGTCCTTTCTCTTTAAAAAAGTCAATAAATAGGTTTCTAATTTCTGCTGAGCTTAATTGTTTCATCATTCATTCCTCCAAACGTTCTATAAAATTAAAAAAACCCCCTCTCTGCAATGATTGCAGGGACGAGATTTGTTCGCGGTACCACCCTAATTATGAATGACAAAATCATTCATCACTTCAACATGTTAACGGTATGAGACCGACGGGGATTAGCCGTACTCCAGCTTAGCTTTCCATGAGACTATGTTTAGGATTTCTTTCACCCAAGGAAATCCCTCTCTTTAAACTAGGTATTCATGTACTTCGAGCCTTCTTCGTGTTTCTTTTATGATGAAATTACGTGTTCAAAAGGAGGATAAAAAGGACCGAGTTCGGCTAAAGTCGCAACGTCCTGTTGCAACGCCGACACTAGCACGTGTCGGTAGTTAGTCGAAGGTCTACTGCTCTCGATGTGTCGTTTTTACCGGACTTTTTGAACATCCTTTGATAGCGTAATTATATGAAACTTTAGTAGCGATGTCAATGATTGGAACGAAGAGAAACAAACTGAACGACAATCACTTTTAAAATGGTTAGGACAGGTACAGCTAGAATCATGCCCCAAACTCCAAATAATTGACCACCTAATAATAGCACAAAGATGATTGCCACAGGATGAATTTTAATACTTCTCCCCATAATATATGGAGATAGAAGATTCCCTTCGATTAGTTGGATAACAAAAATAGCAATAATCACAAATATAACTGTGTTACCACCTGTTGTATACGAAATCATCACCGCAGGGACAGCACCAATAATTGGACCAAAATACGGAATAATATTCGTTACACCCATCACAATCGCTAGTAATAACGCATAATTAACATGTAATAATTTAAAGATTAGCAGACAAGCCAAACTCACAAACAAACTAATAATTAACTGACCACGAATATATCCCCCAAGTCCTTTATCGATTTCCTTCATTAATTCATTCGCTTCATCCTTATACTTATGTGGAATAAACCACATAAAAAAAGATTCGATCTTCACATAATCCTTGATGAAGTAAAAGACAAGTACCGGGATAACCGTTATAAGGACAATCATGTCGAATATTCTTGTAAAACCACCGACAAGCTTACCGAGTAAATTATCCAAGGAAGTCTCTATCGTTGCTACAAGTTGATCAATTTTGTCATGAACCGTTTCTGGTAAAAACGAAGTATAACTGTATACCTGATAGATCCAACTTTCATACATACGGATAAACTCGGGCAGATTCTCATTCAAATCTTGAACCTGATGAACAATGGCAGGATATCCTCTGTAAAATAAATAACCGACCCCGCCGAAGAATATTAAATAGATTAACAGGATCGAGAGACCTCGATGAATATTCCACTCGTGGAGTTTTTCCACTAATGGATGAAGTAAATAAGCAATTAATGCTGCAACTAAAAACGGAATGAAAAACTTCCATAAAAATGAAAAAAAGGCTTCGTAATATGGCATTGTTTTTACTAGCAGAAAGGAAAATATAAATAAAACAATCCCTATTAATAGCCAATACAGTAATCGAAAGCGTTTTTTATCCTCAACCATGATAAACACTCCTCAAGCATTTTGTATTTATCTCGTTATCCTCGCCGGGAGTGTTTATGGTAATTTTCTTTCCTCTTTCGTAAACAAATCATCCAATGAGCTTAAGCTTCCATCAGCTTCGATTTGATGCACCATTAATTCATTGCTGGTTACTGTCATTTCAATAAAGCAAGTCCAACAATAATAATCTTGTGTTCCTATTTTTCCAATGTCTTTTCCATTACAGTTCGGGCATCGTAGCATGATTTTAACTCCTTTTCGAGTATTACGCTACTATAGTTGCCCGCTTGAATACTTTTTATACCTTTATTTACATGAAATCGTATGGCGAGATTTCTTCTTCAGCCACTTCTTCCGTTTCTTCCACTTTCATATCTTTCATTCTTTCACTTAATTGCTCTTTCAATGACGTAAATCGTTTATTCGTATCCACGGTCTGAATCCCTCTTAAAAACGCTTGGTGTTCACCACAAATAATTAAAGACTCTTTGCTTCTTGTAATTGCAGTGTACAATAAATTTTTTCGCAGCATTCGATGATAGGTCGAAACAACCGGGAGAATTACGATTGGGAATTCACTACCTTGCGACTTATGAATGGAAATACAATATGCATGTGTAAAATTAATATAGTTGTTGCGTTCATAAACCACTTCTTTATCATCAAAGCTTATGACCACCTGCTCCACATTATCCACGTTCTCTTCTTCTCGAAAAATAGCAACAACTTCGCCAATATCACCATTATATACGCCATCCTCTGGTTGATTAACAAGCTGAATCACCTTATCCCCAACACGATAAACGACATCATGGTACTTTACTTCTCGTTTGGTTTTCGTTTTAGGGTTGATCAGCCTCTGTAATTCTTGGTTAATCATTGTAATCCCTGCCTGGCTTCGATACATGGGAGCTAATACTTGAATCTCTTTGACATCAAGTCCTTTATCTTTAGCCTTTGTGAAAATGGATGTAACTACTTGGAGCATTTGATGTTCATGGCATGCAATAAAACTAAAATCTTTATCATTCTGTAACGACTGGTCTGTCAGTTGATCATTTTTAATTTCATGTGCGAGCTGGATAATTTTCGATCCTTCTTTTTGACGATATACTTCATTAAGCCGAACAAGAGGTAGTAAATTGCTATTCAATAAATCCGTTAATACTTGACCAGGACCAACTGATGGCAGCTGATCTTCATCACCAACGAGCAGTACTTGCATTTCATCTGGTATTGCCTTAAATAAACTGTTTGCAAGCCAAATATCTACCATGGAAAACTCATCAACAATGAGAATCTTTCCTACCAGCTGTTCCTGCTCGTCCTTATTAAATCCGTTACTTCCATTCCAACCAAGCAGTCTGTGAATTGTTAGTGCTGGAAGACCAGTCGACTCATTCAAACGTTTTGCTGCTCTGCCGGTTGGCGCAGTCAAAACAAATGGAAAATCAGCTTGATCTTCATAGTCTTTCGGATTAAGCGAAACGTCATGGATTACTGCATAAGCTTTTAAAATCCCTTTAATAACAGTTGTTTTTCCAGTCCCAGGTCCACCCGTTAAAATCATTACTTTCGAATGTAGCGATTGATTAATTGCATTAAATTGTTCTTTCCCATAGCTAAGTACTTCTGAATCTTCAATTTCGCCAGTAATCTTCATCATTTCAGCTAATGGCGTCTCATCCTCAATCGGTTTCTCCATGATCCTTTTTAAATTTGCTGCAAAACCATCCTCAGCATAGTAAAGCGAAGGGAGATAAACCTTTGTATCTTGGATGATTACTTTCTTCTCTTTATTTAATTCTTCCATCTGTTCCATAATAATGTTAGCTTCTTCAGGATGAATACGAAGCAATTCTCCAACTTGGTCAACACAAAGTTCCATTGGTACATATACGTGACCATCTTGAATGCTTTTTTGTAGGATGTAAATACACCCAGCTCCAATTCGGTTTGGGTGTGTCATTGATATTCCATTTTGCCTAGCAATGTCATCTGCGGTTTGAAACCCAAATCCATCTATTGCAAAAACATATTGATATGGGTCTTCTTCCAAAACATCAATCGCTTCATCTTTATATTCTTGATAAATGCGCTGCGCCATTTTTAACCCAACACCATAGTTGGCTAAATAAACTGCAATATGTTCAAACCCTTGATTTTCTTGTAAACTCGTCGCTAAACGCTCGGCCGTTTCTTTCTTCAATCCTGGCACACGCTGCAGAATACTTCCATCATTCAAAATCTGTGTAATTGCCGTTTCTCCTAAATGTTCAACGATTCGTTCAGCAGTCTTTTTTCCAACGCCATAAAAGAGATCACTTGATAAATAGGCTACTAAACCATCTTTTGTATCCGGTACAACCGTTTTGTAGGAAGAAACTTTGTACTGCAACCCGAACCTGGCATGCCTTTCAAACGTTCCATAAAAGTAATAGAGGGTTTGCTCTTGGAGATTGGAAAAATAGCCTTTTGCAACAATCTCTTTTTCTTTGAAATCTTCATTTGTATCCTGAACCCGGATCTTAATGATAGAAAAATGCTCTACTTCATTATGAAAAATGGTATATAGAATCTCACCTTTAATATATCCCATTTCTTCGATTGATTGTTGATCCCGTTCCATTTGAAACAACCCCACTATCTTTTTTCAACTCAAGCGCCCAGCAAGACTTTCCTACTTCATGACAATCTAAAGAAGACTTGCCTTGCCGACTCGCTGTGACAGAGGCTTAGTCGCACGTATACCCTTGTGGTGAAGTGAACATCGGTTCAATCTAGTCCGTAAGTCGCTCTACGGGCGCTTCCGCCTTTATTACTTGTTTTCGTTCATTAACTGCTCCACATTTTTCTTACCGTTTAAAGCAAGAAGATGATCTGGCTGAATGTATATTGCCTTATCAAAATGTTCCAAAGCTTCTTGTGCTTTTTCATTAAACAACGCCATTACTCCTAAGTTGTAATGGGCATCACTATGTTCTTGGTTGATCTCAAGAACACGATGAAATACTGTCTCAGCATCAGCTAAACTATTACTCTGTGCAAGTGAAAGTCCATATTGGAAAAGTACTTCTTCATCATCCGGGTTCAGTTCAGTTGCTCTTAGTAAATACGGCAATGCGAGCCTTGGTTGTTCTTGACTTTGCAACGTTAAACCAAGCATGAAGTATACATCACTTTCTTCCAGGCCAAGCTCAACTGCTTTTTGAAAATTTGCTTGTGCTTTCGAAAACTCGGACTGCTCAAAATAAAGATTACCTAATCCATAATATGCTGTAGCAGCTGTTGGGTCTAATTCAATAGCTTTTTCCAAAAAACGGAGTGCACGATCATTTTCATTCACCTGCATCAACAGATTGGCGAAATTGATATAGCCAAGTGCGTCATTTGGATTCTGCTCAATCACTTCATTAAATAGCTTTGCTGCTTCTTCAAAATTTCGTTCTTTCATATAATCTATTGCTTGTGAATTCTTATCCACGATAAAAAACTCCCTACTTAACCAACATAATCTAGTGCGCGATTATTTTTAATAATTTGATCGATGGTAGCCCCGCCAAGACAAACATCTCCATCATAAAATACGACTGCTTGTCCCGGAGTAATCGCACGCTCGCTTTCAGCAAATTCCACATAAACGTTTCCGTTTTCTTGAACAGTAACTGTTACATTACTATCTTTTTGACGATAACGGAATTTTGCTGTACATGTAAATGTTTCTGTAATGACATCCGTGTTTATCCAGTTTACATCTGTAGCGACTAAAGCATCCGAGTAGAGTGTTTCGTGACTGAAGCCTTGCTCAACGTATAAGATGTTTTCTTTTAAATTTTTTCCTACAACAAACCATGGGTCACCAGAACCACCGATACCTAATCCTTGGCGTTGTCCAATTGTATAGTACATCAAGCCATCATGACGACCTTTTACCACACCATCTAGTGTTTGCATTTCACCAGGCTGTGCCGGTAAGTATTCACTAAGAAATTCTTTAAAATTCCGCTCCCCAATAAAACAAATTCCAGTAGAATCTTTTTTATCAGCCGTAACTAGACCATGTTCTTTTGCTATTTTTCTTACTTCTGATTTCGGTAAATGACCGAGTGGGAACATTACTTTCTCTAATACATCTGAAGATAATTGATTTAGAAAATACGTTTGGTCTTTATTGTCGTCCACTCCACGCAGCATTTCGACGCGTCCATCATTTTCGCGTACTTGCGCATAATGCCCAGTAGCTAAATAATCTGCACCAAGTGCTAAAGCGTGATCCAGAAATGCTTTGAATTTTATTTCTTTATTACACATAACATCTGGGTTTGGGGTACGTCCTGCTTTATATTCATCAAGAAAATAGGTGAACACTTTGTCCCAATATTGCTTCTCAAAGTTTACAGAGTAATACGGAATATCCAGCTGATTACATACGCGTACAACATCATCAAAATCTTCCGTTGCTGTACAAACACCAAATTCGTCAGTATCATCCCAGTTTTTCATAAAGATACCGACAACATCATAGCCCTGTTCTTTCAACAGTAAAGCAGCTACCGATGAATCAACACCTCCACTCATTCCTATTACGACACGTGTATCTTTATTATTTTTCATTTTTTTCACAATCCTTTATAGAGGTTACACATTTATGCGGTTAATCGTTTGACGATTCGAGAGACACGATTAGCTGCTTCTTTCACATTTTCCTCTGTATTAAAAATACCGAAACTGAATCGAACCGAATTCGTCGTGCATGGGTTATCTTTCCCGAACATAGCTGTCAATACATGCGATGGTTCAACACTTCCTGCCGTACATGCACTACCACTAGATGCGGCAATCCCATCTAAGTCGAAATTTGCTAATAGCGCTTCGACATTTGTTCCGGGAAAGCTAATATTAATAATCGAAGCGATGGTTACCTGAATATCTCCGTTCACTTCAAATTGTACTCCATTTTCTTCTAGCGTTCGAATAAATAGCTCTTTATAGGCTTGATACTGCTCTTTCCTTTTCGTTTTATGCTCCATTGCTAACTCAACAGCTTTTTGAAAACCAAAAGCGCCAGCAACATTTTCTGTACCTGGGCGACGTTTACGTTCTTGTTCCCCACCATGTTGCAGAGACTTTAGCATGACATTTTCATTCGCATATAAAAAACCAATACCCTTTGGTCCGTTTATTTTATGCGAAGAAACGGTAAGCATATCAATACCCAATTCCTTCACATCAATATCAATTAAACCATATGCTTGTACAGCATCTGTATGGAAATATGCTTGATGATCCTTTAGAAGCTCTCCTATTTCCTTAATCGGCTGGATAACTCCTGTCTCATTATTAACAAACATAATCGACACAAGAATCGTTTGTTCCGTTAATGCGGCTTTAACATCTTCTATCGCTATTTGCCCATTCTCATACACTGGAAGATACGTAACCTCAAAGCCAAGACCCTCTAATTCCTCAGCTGTATGAAGCACTGCGTGATGCTCTTGCTTGGTTGTAATAATATGATTTCCTTTATGACGGTTTGCTAGCGCAGTTCCTAAAAGTGCGAGGTTATCTGCTTCGGTCCCTCCACTTGTGAACGTAATTTCTTTTTCATTTGCATGGATACTTAAGGCCATGATACGTCTTGCCTCATCAAGAATTTGGCGACCCTTCCTCCCGAAAGAATGTACGCTTGATGGGTTACCAAAGTTTTCTTTATATACAGGAAGCATTGCTTGAATAACTTCCTCATCCATTGGTGTTGTTGCCGCATGATCCAAATAAATTGGTTCCATTATCCATTTCCTTTCTTTTATAAACGGGTTGTACCATTGTTAAATATAGAACATATAAGAATCCTGTACTTCATCATCATCATGATTTGCCAAATTTTCTAATGTCGTATTATCTAAAACATTCTTCACCGCATCACGAATTTGTAGCCATAATGCTTGCTGTGCAGGCTGCTCATCTTCAATTCCCTCTACAATCGTAAGGGGACCTTCCAGAACGCGGATTACATCACCAGCTGTAATCTCCTTTGGATCTTTCGATAAGATATATCCGCCATATGCACCACGTATACTTTTAATCAGTCCAGCATTGCGAAGCGGAGAAGCAAGCTGCTCCAAATAATGCTCCGATAAATTATTTTCTTGGGCAATTGCCTTTAAGGATAAAGGACCATCCCCGTGTTTTTTTGTTAAAGCAATCATAATGGTTAAACCATATCTACCTTTAGTTGAAATCTTCATCTATAACACACCTCTGTTTCTTTCCATCGTCCATTCGTTTATAATATTTGTTATTATAGCATGAATGGGGTATATCTTGCATTTTAGCAAACCTAAGTATAAATGTTCAAAAGGAGAATGAAAAGGACCGAACTCGGATAAGTACGCAACGTCTTGGGACTGCGATTACTCGCCCTATCGAAAAGCTTTGTTGCAAAGCCGGAACTAGCACGTCCTGTGGAGAAGTTCCCTTGTTCTCGATGTGTCATTTCCACCGGACTTTTTGAACAATACTTAATACAATTAATTAATTATATATAAAGGGAGATATAAATGAAACAAAAACCTCTCGCATTTCGAATGAGACCTGAATTAATCACAGATATTATCGGTCAAGAACATCTTGTCGGGGAAGGAAAAATAATAAATCGAATGGTACAAGCGAATCAATTAGCATCGATGATTCTTTTCGGTCCACCTGGAACCGGAAAGACTTCCATGGCATATGCCCTTGCTAAAAGTGTCGGTTTGCCAGTTAAGATGCTGAATGCAGTCGCTGATAAGAAAAAGGATATGGAAATTGTAGTCGAAGAAGCAAAGATGATGGGACAGGTCGTCTTAATATTGGATGAAGTACATCGCTTAGATAAAGCAAAGCAAGACTTCCTACTTCCACATCTAGAAAGCAATTTAGTTACATTAATTGGCTGTACAACAAGCAATCCATATCATTCCATTAACCCTGCAATTCGAAGTAGGTGTCATCTATTTGAACTGCACGGGCTAACACCAGAGAATGTCAAAACTGCGATTCGCCGTGCTTTAGTCAATGAGGAAAACGGCTATGGAAATCGTGATGTAGTTATTTCTGATCCAGCCATTGATCATATCGCTAATTCTGCCAATGGTGATTTAAGATCTGCCTTAAATGGACTTGAACTCGCAGTTTCTTCCACACCAGAAAACGTGGATAACCAAATCGTTATCGGGTTGGATACAGCTGAAGAATGTATGCAAAAGAAAAGCTTCTCACATGATAAAGACGGCGACGCACACTATGATGTGCTCTCAGCTTTTCAAAAATCGATTCGTGGTAGCGATGTTAATGCAGCTCTCCACTATTTAGGCAGATTAATTGAAGCAGGTGACTTAGATAGTATTGCCCGCCGAATGATTGTCATTGCCTATGAAGATATCGGTCTTGCAAATCCGCAGGCAGGCCCACGTGCAGTAGCAGCTGTTCAAGCAGCAGAAAGGCTTGGTTTCCCAGAGGCTAGAATACCATTAGCTGTAACAATTGTAGAGCTTGCGCTATCCCCTAAATCGAACACAGCATACAAAGCACTTGACGCAGCTTTATCCGATATTCGGAGCGGAAAAAGTGGTGATATCCCAGCACATCTAAAGGATTCACACTATTCAGGTGCAGCAAAGCTTGGCCGAGGGATTGACTATAAATATCCACATAACTATGACGGCGCCTGGGTTCAGCAACAATATTTACCGGATTCTATCAAAAATAAAAACTACTACCACCCAAAAGATAGTGGTAAATTCGAGCAAGCATTAAAACAAGTACATGACAAAATTCAGCGGGAGAATAAGAAATAACGTATAATTCCTTTTCTATGCGGTAACAATAGACTTAAAACATACAATCTATTGTTGTGCTACTATGAAAAAGGAGTTGAATATATTGGTTAAAGTTAGACAAGATGCTTGGTCACACGAGGACGATTTACTACTTGCAGAAACAGTGCTACGCCATATTAGAGAGGGCAGTACACAATTAAATGCATTCGATGAAGTTGGAGATCATCTAAATCGCACATCCGCAGCTTGCGGCTTCCGCTGGAATGCCGAAGTCAGATCAAAGTATGAGAGTGCTATTGACCTTGCAAAAAGACAACGAAAAGAGAAGAAAAGAGCAATGACTTCTACGATAAAGAAAACGAGAGTTCCTGCGATTTCCTTGTCGACAGTAAACGAAGTAGTAGAAACAAATCTCGATAATAACTCTCTAGTTGTTGCAGAAGAACCAAACTTAAACATCGATATGATCATTCAATATTTAAGAGAATTAAAAAAGGAATCGAATGCTTCAAATCAATCAAAAGCAGCATTAGAAACGATTGAAAAGGAAAACAACATCTTAAAATCAAAAGTGCAAGAACTAGAAAAACAACTTTCCTCTACGGAAGATCAACTCGTTTCGATTCAAGAAGATTACCAGACTTTCATTCAAATCATGGATCGGGCTCGTAAAATGACTGTACTTGATGATAAAGACAGTCGTTCAGCACCCGCTTTCCGTATGGACAAAAACGGTAATTTAGAGCAATTAGCTCAAGGATCAAATTAATTTTTGGTAAGCAAAAGGGACCTTTTGAGAGGTCCCTTTTGCTCTGTCCAGGATATTAACCATGGACGCTTGCGCTGTTATCTTTTATGTACTCGTTCAATCCCGATTGTGCCGTTCTATCTTGAGTTTTGATCCCGCTTTAGGCAGGTGGGTGCCCAGTTTTATAGGTATCAAGCTTCCTTGGATGTAAAATCAACAAGGCCTGCATTCACTATAAAAACACAATCAAGCTCCCAAGTATACAGTTGTTCGGTCAAAATACGTTGAATAGACGAACACATCAGGATTGAAGAGATGTTTGCTAATTTGTAAATTTATCTTAACATATCGAAAGACTTTTTTCAATATTTACAACTATTAAATTTTCACTTTTTAATTTAATTAACCGTGTTTCTCTCTGAAAGTTTAATAGCAAGTTCATCTAGCTGTGCGTGACTTACTTCGCTCGGTGCATTCGTCATTAAGTCAGATGCAGATGCAGTTTTCGGGAACAAAATCGTATCCCGAAGGTTAGATCTGCCAGCAAGTAGCATGATAATACGGTCTAGTCCAAGTGCAATCCCACCATGTGGTGGCGCTCCGTATTCCAGAGCTTCAAGCAAGAAACCAAATTGTTCCCCCGCTTCTTCTTCTGTAAATCCTAACACTTTAAACATATGATCTTGCTGTTCTTTCTGATAAATACGAATTGATCCTCCACCTAATTCGTAACCATTTAACACAAGGTCATAAGCATTTGCTCTTACATTAGCTGGATCGGTTTCTAATTTATCTAGATCTTCTTCGACTGGTGACGTAAATGGATGATGCGCCGCAAAATACCTACCCAATTCCTCATCGTACTCGAGTAACGGCCAATCTGTTACCCAGAGGAAATTGAATTTCGATTCATCGATAAGCTCAAGCTGCTTTCCTAGCTTCAAGCGTAAAGCTCCAAGACTGTCAAAGACTACAGATGTTTTATCTGCTACAAATAAGAGCAAATCTCCATCTGTTGCTGTTGCTTTTTCCAAAAGACCAGCCTTTTCATCGTCCGTGATGAATTTAGCGATTGGTCCTTTTAATTCGTCTCCTTCTACCTTCACCCAAGCAAGACCTTTAGCACCATACACTTTTACAAAGTCCGTTAATTTATCAATATCCTTACGAGAGAAGTTAGCAGCTTCGCCTTTTACATTTAAGAGTGCAACCTTCCCGCCTGATTCGATTGCTCCTTGGAAGACTTTGAAAGTTGACCCCGCTAATACATCTGAAACATGAATTAATTCAAGTCCAAATCGTGTGTCCGGTTTATCGGAGCCAAAGCGATCCATCGCTTCATCATACGGCATTCGTTGTAAAGGAAGTTCCATATCGATACCTTTTACCTCTTTTACGACCTGTTGCATCATTCTTTCCGTCATTTCCATAATTTCATCACTCGTTAAGAAAGAAGTTTCAATATCAATCTGCGTAAATTCTGGCTGCCTATCAGCACGTAAATCCTCATCGCGGAAGCATCTAGCAATTTGGTAATACTTTTCAAATCCACTCATCATAATGAGCTGCTTAAATAATTGTGGTGATTGTGGTAATGCATAAAATTCACCTGGATGCACGCGACTAGGGACAAGATAATCTCGCGCTCCTTCTGGTGTACTTTTTGTCAATATTGGTGTTTCCATTTCTAGAAACTCATTATCATTCAAGAAGTTACGAATGATTTGTGTTGTTTGGTGACGTAACTTGAATGTTTCCTGTAATGCATTTCTTCTAAGGTCTAGGTAACGATATTTCAGCCTGATATCCTCCGAAACATCCGTTTCGTCTTGAATTGCAAATGGTGGTGTTTTCGATTTGTTCAAAATAGTAACGGATGCTGCGAAAACCTCAATTGTTCCTGTCTTCATATTCGGGTTAACTGTTGATTCATCACGTTTAACGACTGTTCCTTGAACCTCTACCACGTACTCCGAACGAATCCGTTCCGCAATTTCTAATGCTTCTTGTGATTTATCAGGATTAAATACCACCTGGACAACACCTGATTTATCACGTAAATCAATAAATATTAAACCACCTAAATCGCGCCTTTTCTGTACCCATCCTTTTAGGAGTACTTCCTCATTAATCATTGCTTCTGTTAATTTTCCTGTATAGATTCGTTCACTCATGCTCTATTTCCCTCCTAAAAGCCTTTCACTTAATTCCTCAATTAAACGATTTAACGGTAGTTCCATTTGTTCCCCTGTTTCCATTTCTTTCAGGTTAACCACTTGCTTTTCTATTTCTTCCTCACCAAGAACTAAAACATATTTCGCCTGGTAACGGTCAGCGGCTTTAAATTGTGCTTTCATTTTACGACCTTGATAATCTCTATCCACTTGGATTCCATTCGTTCTTAGCTCATGTACAAGTCGTGTTGCTTCTTTTTCAACTTCTGAAGATCCCGTTGCAACGACAAAGCAATCTAGACTGTTATCAATTGGAATCGCAACATTTTCTGCTTCAAGTGCCATGAGTAGACGTTCAAAGCCCATACCAAAGCCTATTCCAGGTGTTTCTGGACCACCAAGATCCTCAATTAAACCATTGTAGCGTCCGCCACCAGCAAGCGTTGTAATAGCACCAAAGCCATCCGCTTCACTCATGATTTCAAATGCAGTATGGTTATAATAGTCGAGACCTCGAACAAGATTTGGATCAACAACAAAATCGATATTCATTAATGTTAAATATGCTTGCACCTGTTCAAAATAGGTTTTCGATGCTTCATTTAAATAATCAAGAATCGATGGTGCTGTTTTCATTGTTGGGTGATCTCGATCTTTTTTACAATCTAACACACGAAGCGGATTTTGCGATAATCGTTTTTGGCAATCCGAACAAAGCTCTTCTTTATACGGTTCGAAGTGATTAACAAGCGCTTGTCTGTGATTATCTCTGCTTTCTTTATCTCCAAGTGAGTTAATCACTAGTTTTAATGACGTTAATCCCAACTCTTTATAGACCGTCATCGCAAGGTCGATTACTTCTGCATCAACTGCTGGATCAGCACTACCAAGCACCTCTACACCAAATTGATTCAATTGACGCATCCGCCCTTTTTGGGGACGCTCGTAACGGAACATTTGTGCAAAATAGTATAATTTAACGGGTTGATTCGGATCACCGAATAACTTATTCTCAACAAAAGCCCTTGACACAGATGCAGTACCCTCTGGACGTAATGTCAGACTTCTCCCACCCCGATCTTCAAAGGTGTACATTTCCTTCTGAACGATATCTGTTGAATCTCCTACTCCACGTTGAAACACTTCCGTATGTTCAAATATAGGGGTGCGGATTTCTTTATAATGGAATCGATCACACACGTTTTTAATTTTATTTTCTGCATATTGCCATTTAGCTGCATCCTTTGGTAAGATATCCACTGTACCTCTTGGTGCTTTCATACTCATCTCAAAACCCCCTGTTTCCTTAATAATTGTAATGGTATTAAAAAAATCCCGTCCCTTATATAAAATAAGGGACGGGATTTAACCCGCGTTGCCACCCTAGTTGATGCTAAATAAATAGCACCCGCTCTTCACAGTTAACGCCTGCAAAACGTTCATACCTACTCTATTTCGATACAAAACCTCAGGAGCGTCTTTCATCAAGTCATCTGGGAAAATGCTTACAGCCAATGACATTTTCTCTCTATTCCAATGGTACTTGATTACTTTTTCCTTCAACGGTATTTATTGATTTATATAATGGAATGTCTATTATATTAAGCGGAACAGAATCGATTGTCAAGCACGATTCAGCTTTTTCTTTAATAATTTGACATCCTCGATGGAGATACCTAATTCACTGGCAATTTCCAAATTCGTCCCTCTTCCTTCTAACTCTGTAAATCGATGCAAATCTGCTGATAAAATATCCTTCTGATTACCAATGTTCCACTGTTTTTCATTCATTCGCACGACGAACTCCTCCTTTAAAGATGAGTATGGTATTCAATCTATCTCTAGCTTTGCCTTTAAAGTAGATTTTTATTATACTTGGTAAATGAAATATATTATTTAAGGTTAGGGAGGAACATCGTGCATTCAAGAAAAATTATATTATTCCTACTTATAGCTGTATTTTCCTTGCTATCGGAACCATATACCGTTCGTGCTGCTGAAGTTACCATAAATGCTTCCAATTTAAATGTCCGGAGTGGACCTGGTACTGATTATGAAAGCATTGGGAGAGTGGATACTGGTCAAACGTTTTCTGTCATCGAACAAGAAGACGATTGGGTAGAAATAAAACTAGAGAATGAAACCGGCTGGATTAAGTTGGAATTCGTGACGCTTTCAGAATCTCAATCTAATGAAACAGAGGAAGAAGAAAGTGAAGTAGATTCTGATATGGACAGCATTGTCATTCAACAAGATAATACACAGCTTCGTGATGGTCCTTCCACAGATTATGCCATTGTTCATTTTGCAGAAAAAGATACTGAAATGGAAGTTATTGCTTCTACAAATAATTGGTATGAAGTTGCAAATGACGAGATTACTGGCTTTGTATTGAAACGTCTCGTGGAACCAAAAAAGAATACATCAAACAGCAATGTCTGGAAAGATAAAACAATCGTTATCGATGCTGGTCATGGCGGACGTGATGTAGGGGCGATTGGTGCATCAGAAACGTATGAAAAAGATATTGCTTATTTAACAGCGCATGAGCTCGAGCAAGAACTCTTAGCACTTGGAGCGAATGTACTTCTCACTAGGGAGGAAGATGAATTCATTTCACTTGCTAGTAGGATTACCTACTCTAACATTGTCGATACAGATGCATTTCTAAGTATCCACTATAACAGCATCCCTGAATTTCCAGATGTATCTGGTATTGAAACCTATTATTATGCGGATTATGCTGAAAAGCTAGCAGAAAACATCCAACAGGGGATTATTGAAGAAACAGGAGATCGAGACAGAGGCGCACATGAAGGTGATTTATTTGTTATTCGACACAATCTCAAACCTTCCGTGTTGCTGGAGCTTGGCTTTATATCAAATCCTGAAAAAGAGGCTCAGCTGCAAACACAAGTTTATCAACAGCAGCTAGTACACGGAATTTTACAAGGTCTAGCTAAAAACTTTGTAGAATAACAAATACTCACTTTTATCCCAAAAAATAAGGGATGGCTGATGGCCTCCCTTATTTTTATACTTTATTTATCTTTGCTATCAATAATTAATGTAACAGGTCCTACATTTGTTAATTGTACATCCATCATTGCGCCAAACTCACCAGTTTCTACAGGGATTCCTTGCTCTTTAATCGAAGCATTAAAGGACTTGTACAGTTCGTTTGCAATTTCTGGCTTCGCAGCTTGTATAAAGCTTGGCCGCCTTCCTTTTCTTGTTTCTCCATACAGGGTGAACTGGGAAATCGATAAAATACTACCCCCGATATCTTTTAATGATAAGTTCATTTTTTTATTTTCATCTTCAAAGACGCGCAAATGAACAATTTTATTTACAAGATACTGAACATCATCAATGGTATCATCATGTGTGACCCCAAGTAGTACGACAAACCCATCTGCAATTTCACCTATAATTTCATCGTTTACTGTTACACTGGCATCTTTTGCTCGTTGTATTACTGCCTTCATTATCAAAAGCTCCTTTAATCCAACCAATCAAAATAATCTATTGAACGGTCCGTGTTACTGTATATACATCTCTAATTTGCTTAATTCGCTCAACGACCTTACGTAAATGTCCTGTGTTATGAATCAGTATCGTGATTTGTATGACGACGATTCTATTTCGGTCAGACTTGCCATTTACATGTGTCATATTTGTCTTCATCTCGTTAACAACCTGAAGAACCTCGTTAAGTAGGCCCCTCCGATCATATCCAGTAATTTGAATATCTACATGGTATTGTTTACGATCGGAGTTCCCTTCTTCCCATTCTACATGCAAATAGCGTTCCTTTGCTTCCTCGGTCTGTACATTAGGGCAATCTGAGCGGTGTACAGACACCCCTCTTCCCTTCGTAATATACCCAAGGATATCATCACCAGGAACCGGGTTACAGCATTTCGCGAGTCGAACAAGTAGATTATCGATTCCTTCTACCTTTACACCAGAATCCCTTTTATGCGATCGCTGTGGTTTCGTTTCCGTTTTGACTTCTTCTAAAGTTGCTTCTAAATCGCGTTCTTTTTGCTTCGTCTGTCTTATTTTTTCTGTCAGCCTTGTAGCGATTAATGCAGCTGTAATACCTTGGTAACCAACTGCTGCATACATATCTTCTTCGCCTGTGAAATTGAATTTATCAAACACGCGTTGCATATTATCGGGTACAAGCACTTCCTTCGGTTCAATATTCAATGCCCGAATTTCTTTTTCGACAGCTTCCTTCCCTTTAATCACATTCTCTTCTCGACGCTGTTTCTTAAAAAACTGTTTAATTTTGCTTTTTGCTTGTGAGGTTTGTGTCATCTTGAGCCAGTCTTGAGAAGGTCCGTAGGAATGCTTCGATGTCATTACCTCGACAATATCGCCATTTTGCAACTTGTAATCGAGTGGTTCCATTTTCCCGTTGATTTTAGCACCAATGGTTTTATTTCCAATTTCGGTGTGGATTTTATAAGCAAAATCAAGTGGAATGGAACCTGAAGGAAGTTCGATCACTTCCCCTTTTGGTGTAAAGACATATACCATATCGGAAAATAAATCAATCTTTAAAGATTCAATAAATTCTTCTGCATCATGTGTATCATTTTGCCAATCAAGAATTTCTCTGAACCACGTTAATTTTTCCTCAAAGGATTTCTTCCCACTCTTCACTTGCTTTCCTTCTTTATACGCCCAATGAGCAGCAATTCCGTACTCTGCGATTTCATGCATCTCTTTTGTACGAATTTGTACCTCGAGTGGATCACCCTTCGGCCCAATCACAGTTGTATGAAGCGATTGGTATAAGTTTTGCTTTGGCATTGCAATATAGTCTTTAAATCTGCCAGGCATTGGTTTCCAATTTGTATGAATTATACCTAGAACCGCATAACAATCCTTTATGCTTTCTACTATAATCCGAACGGCTAATAAATCATATATTTCGTTGAATTGCTTATTTTGCTTGACCATTTTTTGATAAATGCTATATAGATGTTTTGGACGACCAGACATCTCCGCTTCAATATTGACATCATTCAATTCGACAGCTAATTCCTGAATTACTTCTTTAATATATGATTCCCGTTCTTCACGTTTTTGCTTCATTAATTGAACAATACGGTAATATTGCTGTGGATTTAGGTAGCGTAAAGCCGTATCTTCCAATTCCCATTTAATTGTTGAAATTCCTAGACGATGAGCTAACGGTGCAAAAATTTCCAACGTTTCATTAGAAATTCGACGTTGCTTTTCTGGAGGAAGGTGCTTTAATGTCCGCATATTATGCAGTCTGTCCGCAAGTTTGATCAAAATTACGCGAATATCCTTCGCCATTGCCACAAACATTTTTCGATGATTTTCAGCTTGTTGGACTTCCTTCGACTCGTATTTAATTTTTCCGAGTTTCGTGACACCATCTACTAACAGGGCTATCTCAACATTGAATGCTTGCTCTAAATCAGCAAGTGTCACTTCCGTATCCTCGACAACATCATGTAAAAAACCACCAGCGATTGTTTCCGCATCCATTTCAAGTTGAGTAAGGATACCCGCTACCTGAACCGGGTGGATAATATATGGCTCGCCAGATTTTCGAAATTGATCATGGTGGGCCTCGTTCGCAAAGTCATAAGCGCGTTGAATTAACGCCACATCCTCAGTAGCTAGATACTTTGTTGCCATATTGATAATGTCATTAATTGTTACATTTTCGTCTTTTGCCATGAAATCACCTTTACTAGCCGTCTGCATTATTTAATAATTGATATTCTTCAACAATAGTAGCACATCATTACGTAAAGTGAAACTTCGTTCAATGGGAGTTTACAGCCCGTTAATGCGTGAGAAAGCGCATTAACCCCTGCTAAATATTTTTAATTATATGCTTTTCCGTAAAATGTGTCCATTGTGAAATCTCTATAATAAGAGGTCTGACGATAAAATAGACGTCAGACCTTATAAAAAATTTTAATATGTCATTAGCGTTAATACATCATAGTCTTTCAGCTTTTCTTTACCATCTAAGTAGCTGAGTTCGACTAAGAAAGCACAACCTACAACAATACCACCGAGCTCTTCTACTAATTTGATCGTAGCTTCGATAGTACCACCTGTTGCAAGCAAATCATCCGTAATCAAAACACGTTGACCTGGCTTGATTGCATCTTTATGAATCGTTAATACATTCGTTCCATATTCGAGACCATAGTCCACTTTAATCACTTCACGTGGCAGCTTTCCTTCCTTTCGAACAGGAGCAAAGCCTATTTCAAGTGCATAGGAAACAGGACAGCCTACAATAAAACCTCTTGCTTCTGGACCGACTACAATGTCGATTTCTTTTTCTTTTGCATACGTAACGATTTCATCTACTGCTGCTTTATATGCTTTTCCATCTGCCATTAATGGTGTAATATCTTTAAATTTAATTCCTTCTTTAGGCCAATCTTCAACGATTTTTATATGTTGCTTATAATCCATTTACTACTTCCTCCTCGGGGGTATCCAAGTAATCCATACAGCCTTCAAACCACGTTTTCAATTCTTCATAATTCGAATAATATAGCTGTTTTTCAATATCTGCTTTGTTAAGACGTTCTTGATATAGTTTCGAGTCCGTTAAATCCTTCTTCATCGGATTTGTCTCCACCTCAATAACTCCATCTTCTATTTTAACAAATCCCAGTTCAAAAAACACGCTTGAAATAAAGATAATTCTATCCTTACTCCAGCCCTTATGATTCATGATGGTCTGAAGCTCTGTTTTTAAATCAAGCACCCTTCGTTTCCTAACGAGCGCATAGAACCAAATAAACTCTTCCCTGGATGGGAAAGCCGACAAATATGCACTATCTTCAATATGATAACATGCGTATATATTAACTGGCTTTGTTTGGTTAATAATAGCTTTTAGCTGATTAAGATTAGTTGGTAATTCATATATATAAAGTGTTTGCTTATTATCTAAAGTTTGAACATCTGTATCATACGTAATTTGTTCAACATCCGGGTGAACGCTCTGATTCGATGTAGCGACTACTAATGCATCACTCGTATCTATGTGAACGTTACGATTCTTTTTTCCTCTAAAGTCAAATAACTGCCATTCATCAATTTTCATATCCTGGATAAGAAACTGCGCTTTACGATTCCCGTTCCACTCGTTTATTCCAAGTTCTCCAGCTAATGATAATGCTGTATTCGGAGAAATGTGTTCATACAATTCACCCATGCCAAAACCTATACTATCTAGCGTCTGACTATCTTGTTTGAATAGAAGTTTCAGATGGTTTTTTGCACTGCCAATTTTCCTAGCATCAGCTGGTATTTCGTTCAATTCAAAAATTGGTTTTGGGTTTTTCATGCCAAACGGTGCGAGTCTGGCAATTTCTTGAACGAGTTCTTCATTGATTGTCTCCACTGTTAGCTTTGCACTAATTTCAATTTCCTGTTTAAAATCTGCTTCTGTTAGCTCTTCACGAATAAACGTATCTAATTTTTCTTGTACAAGTTGCAGATTTTCGAGCGGAAATGTCATTCCTGCTGCCTGTGAGTGGCCACCAAAATGTGTAAAGAGCTCTCGAATTCGCATTCCATTTTGGAAAAAATCAAATGCTGGTATACTTCTCGCCGAGCCTTTTACAGTGTTTGACTCATGCTTAACTGTTAGAACAATTGCTGGTCGATCATATTTTCGAACTAATTTTGACGCAACAATTCCAAGCACGCCTTCATTCCATCCTTCTTTAGCAACAATAATCACATCATGCGTTGCAGAGGATTCCACGATTTGCTGTGCTTCTTGAAAAATGTCATTCACAATTTTTTTGCGTTGATTATTTATGACATCAATTTCTTCTGCCATTTCTTGTGCAACTTCATCGTCATCTGTCAATAACAATTGAACTGCTAAATCAGCATTTTCTAAGCGCCCCACAGCATTAATCCGTGGACCAATCATAAAACCAACATCTTCCTCCGTTACATTGCCTTCAATTTTACAAACCCGTTTAAGAGCTTTAATTCCAGGATTCTGTGATATCGTTAATGCATGTAATCCATAAAATGCGAGTACTCTATTTTCATCCACAAGTGGAACGAGGTCGGCTATTGTTCCAATTGCTGCAAACTCTAACAAGTGCTTCGGAAAGTAGCCGAGCAAGCTTTGTGCAAATTTAAATGCTACACCGACACCTGCAAGCTCTTGGAATGGGTAAGCTTCTGAGCATTTTGGATGAATGATAGCAAAGCATTCCGGTAATTCTTCTTGTGGCTCATGATGATCCGTAATGATTAAGTCAATTCCTAATTCACTTGCCACTTGCGCTTCATGAACAGATGCGATTCCTGTATCTACTGTAATAATCAATGCAAATCCATTTTTAGCTGCTGCTCGAAAAGCTGCTTCGTTTGGACCATATCCTTCTGTAAAACGGTTCGGTATATAGAAGTCACAATCAGCTCCAAGCTCTTCCAATGCTTTCATTAATACTGTAGTTGAACTAACACCATCCGCATCATAATCTCCATAGATTAAGATTTTTTCATCGTCATCTATCGCTTTATGTACACGTGCTGCTGCTCTTTCAATCGAATCGATTTTAACTGGGCTGTGTAAATTTTTAATATCAGGTGATAAAAATTGTCTTGCTTCTTCAATATTCGTTATTCCTCTTTGTTGCAGCAACTGTTTGACAATTGGGGATAATTCAATTGAATCATCTTCCCAATTCACTGCTGCTTCGTGTAGTGATGTATATTTCCAATTTGCTTTACTTTGTAACATGATTTCACCCCTGACTAATCTATTATACTAGAGACAGGCAGGGGTAGCAATTAGAATTATTTTGTTTTCGAGTAGGCGTCATTTGTTTTCGATGAACTACTTCTTATTTTACGCTCAACGGATAGACCATTTTCCTCTAATTTTGTAATCAATTTCGTGTTTTCAACCTTTAATCGCTTAGCCTCCCGCTGTAATCGATAAATACGTATTGCACCAACAGAAGCTGTTATAATCCCACCCATTAAGACAGAAAATAAAATTACAAGTATTAATGGGGACTCTTGTGTCCAGAATAAATAGTTCACCTCAACAGAATCGACATTTGTAACAGCAAATACGGCTACAATAATAACGAAAATAATCGATAATATAACATAGGTTTGTCCTTTTGTCATCGTTCTCTCTCCCTTATTTTCTATCTATGTTGTTAGATTACCCTTTCTTCGTAAACTTCAATCAACTTAACGTAAAAGAAAATCCCTTGTCTAGTTAAAATAAAGACAAGGGATTCTCCATTTAATTATACCTGTGGTCCTTCTGGTGCTTTTTTCTTCGTGAAATCGAGTGGCTTTTCTTTCACTGATTTACCACGCCAAACGAGCCATAATTGGGAAGCTAACAGTAAGGATGAATAAGTTCCTGCAACAAGCCCAATTGTTAATGCAAATGCAAAGTTTGTAATGGAGGAAGCTCCAAGTACTAGAAACGCAATGACAGCAATAATAGTTGTAATCGATGTATTCATCGTTCTCGTAAAGGACTGTACTATACTTGTATTTACAATGGATGTAAGCTCCTTAAAGGATTTCACACGTTTCTTCTTACGTATATTCTCTCGAATTCGATCAAATATAACAATTGTATTGTTAATTGAATACCCAACTATCGTTAAGATTGCGGCAACAATCGTTATATCAAATTCGATTTGAGTAACACTGAAAAATACGAGCATGAAAAATACGTCATGCAAGAGTGTAAGTAATGCTGTTATTGCAAAGAAGAATTCGAATCGGAATGTAACATAGATAATCATAAAGATTGATGCGACTCCAACTGCGTAAATAGCATTCTTAACAAGTTCCTGACCTACAATTGGTGAGACAACGCTGATACTTGGCTCATGCCCATATCTCTCGTTAAAATACACTCTTACTTCTTCCGCCTCTGTATCCGTTAGAACACTATCGAATCTTGCGACCGCAAGCTCACTATTTTCCCCAGATAGGACGAGCGATTTAACCTCGTGCCCTAGCTCTTCAAATCCAGATTCTACCTCTTCTACTGTCAGGCTATTCGTCGAAACAACCTCCACCCTAGAACCACTAGTAAAATCAACACCAGGGTTAATTTGAAACACAAGAATGGAAATTATCCCTAAAATAATAAGTACTGATGACCCAATAAAAAATTTATTTCGGTGCTGAACGAAATTAACGTTACGTTTAAAAATAGTCGGCTCTACTTCTTCCTTTGCGATATCTCGAATTTGTTCTTTGTTTACACCAAACCATGTTTTTCGTTTGGTCAAGAAACCACTTTGAACCCACAAACCTAATAGTATCCTTGTTCCAAGCACAGCTGTTAGAAAGCTAATCAAAATACTAATGATTAACATTGTCGCAAATCCTTTTACCGAGCTTGTCCCAAAAATGAATAATACGACGGCAGCAATTATAGTTGTAAGGTTCGCATCCAAGATCGTAGTAAAGGAGTTCTTATTACCGGTCTTAAATGCTGCCTTGACAGATTTTCCTGTTCGCAATTCCTCTTTAATGCGTTCAAATGTAATAACATTCGCATCCACTGCCATACCGACCCCTAATATCAGGGCAGCAATTCCGGATAATGTTAAGACACCATTTAAAAGCTGGAATACTAATATAACTAAATAAATATAGAATGCTAAATTAATTGTTGCTATGAAACCTGAGAATCGATAAAAAACTAGCATGAACAATACGATTAAGCCGATTCCGATAGCCGCAGCAAAGATCATTTGATTCAACGCTTGCTCTCCAAATTGCGCTCCTACCGATGTTGAGAATATTTCTGTCATGTGTACAGGTAGTGAACCGGAATTAATAATATCTGCTAATTGTTTCGCAGATTCAACCGTAAAATCACCACTAATCATAACATCAGTTGTATGTAATCGTTCGCTAACATTTGGTGCAGATACAAACTTTGGCTCACTTTTAAAAGCTTCTTCAGCATATGAATCGCCTTCTTGGAAATCCATCCAAATAACAAGCTTATTGTCTGGAATGCTCATTTGGCTAATCTGTGTCGTTACTTCCCCAAATTTCGCTGCATCCTTTAATTGTAATGTTACAATGGGGGCATTTGTATTTGGATCAAAATCTTGTTTCGCACTACCTTCACGTACATCTGAACCATCAAGCAATTCCTGATCATTCACATCTCGAAAGGATAATTGAGCAGATGTAGATAGCATATCTCTTGCCTCTGACTGATCTTCAACTCCTGCCAGTTGCACACGAATTCGATCTTCTCCCTCAATATCGATAACAGCTTCACTTATTCCTAAGCGATTCACACGATCATTTAATGTCTGAACCGTCCCCTCCATTAAACCTCTCGTTACATCTTGGCTGCTATCAACAGGTTCCACTTCATAAAGGACCTCAAATCCCCCTTGTAGATCCAATCCAAGATTTATATTTTTGGTAATACCTGGTACCGTTGTTCCAATCGTCAATGTTAAAGCAACAACGACTAGAAAAAAGGCAACGATTCTGCCTCTCTTTTTCATTAATTTGGTGCCTCCTTCATATACCCATAACTATTACTTTCTGTATATGTAAAATTTATTCTTCTGTTGTTTCTCCGGCTCCAGTCAGTGCAGCAATTGAAGCCATCAAATCCTCGTTTTGGTAAGAGCTAATTGTTAAATAGCTTAAGTACGTATTGGATGCCATATGAAAAATATCCTGAACAACTTCATGAATTCGTTTATCAGGTTCTCCCTTCCATACTTTTTGTACGAGACATTTCCATACATCATCAGGAGTTGCCTGCGAATATCCCATCATTTCCAGTTCATCTGCTTTACTCTCCAAAGCAGGTTGAACAACCTGCTTCCATTCGCTAACGCCCTGTATAATTTCCATGTTATCCCACCAATTCTTATCGTATACTTTTTTAGCTTGTCATGCTTTGTCCACTATTTAGCATATATATCATTGTATAGTAATTTTTATTATTTGAGAAGGCGGGTCGAATAAAATGACCAAACAAACATTTTTACAAGGTGCAATCATCTTAATCATTGCTGGAATGATTACTCGCTTTATGGGGTTTATCAATCGAATTGTTGTTGCAAGACTGATGGGAGAAGAAGGTGTCGGGTTATATATGATGGCACTCCCGACCCTCTTCTTAGTAATGACATTAACTCAACTTGGTTTACCGGTCGCCATATCCAAACGCGTTGCCGAAGCAGATGCCGCGAATGACCAAGCAAAAGTAAAAAGGATTGTTGTCGTTTCTCTAGTGATTACCTTTATCTCTAGTATTGTATTCACAATCGTGATGGCAGTTGGCGCGCCATATATCGCTTCCACTTTGTTAACAGATAGCCGAGCAATGCTCCCAATTCTTGCGATCAGCCCAATCATCCCAATTACAGCAATTGCTGCAGTGCTAAGAGGCTATTTCCAGGGGAAGCAGAATATGAAGCCGCAAAGCTATGCCCAAGTTATTGAACAGCTTGTGAGAATTACCTGTGTCGCGTTCTTCGTAAACCTTTTGCTTCCATATGGCGTTGAATACGCAGCGGCTGGAGCAATGATAAGTGTCATCATTGGAGAATTCATTTCCTTAATGTATATGGTCTATTCATTCAAGCGAAAGAAAACCTTACGATTGAGACATCGTTTTTTCGCTTATCTACAATCAAGCAAAAATGTTGTCAAGGAACTACTATCTATCGCCCTTCCAAGCATGGGAAGCAGAATGATAGGATCTATTTCTAACTTTTTAGAACCGATACTCGTTGTACAAAGCTTAGCGATTGCCGGAGTTGCAAGTGCTGTTGCTACAAAGCAATATGGTGAACTAACTGGCTATGTGATGCCTTTACTATTCTTACCAACCTTTATTACACATTCTCTTGCTGTCGCACTTGTACCTTCGATCGCTGAAGCTGAAGCAAAGAAAAATATGTCCTTGATCCATTATCGTATTCATCAGTCGATCCGTATCTCATTTGCTTCAGGAGGCATTTCAACAGTCGTCCTATCGATATTTTCTGTGCAACTACTTACGTATATGTATGGAACAGGCAATGCCAGTCATTATTTAGTTTTGATGGCACCATTCTTTTTACTGCATTATATTCAGTCCCCACTTCAAGCTGCACTGCAAGCACTCGACCTTGCGAAGCCAGCCATGTGGAATAGCCTCTGTGGTGTAGCACTGAAGTCAGTTGTATTAGTTATGCTCGCGTCTAACCCGAACTTTGGAATAATGGGTGCGGCAATTGGATTATGTACAGGGGTCGTCTTGGTTACATTATTACATTTAGCGGTATTAAAAAAGGTTATTGGCTATTCTATTCCTTTTCTTGATATTGGTAAAATGATCCTTCTACTTGCCTTAACATGGATGTTTGGTAGTTTTCTTAAGCGTATCTATGAATCGATGGATCCCCATGTACTCCTTTTCCTATCCGTTTTAATTATACTAGCAGTAGGCTATATCATTCTTTTATTTGTTTTAAAATTTATTACGAAAGAAGAGCTCAAGCAAATACCATTTTTCAATAAAAAGAAATAAGAAAATGACACTTGCTTAACAGGTGTCATTTTCTTATCCCATATATGGAATTAAGTAACGAACATAAATATAAATCGTTGATACGATTAAAGACAGCACGACGATTAAAATTCCATATTTCATAAAGCGCAGAAAGGAAATTCTCTGATTGTCCGCTTCTGCTAATCCAGCAACTACAACATTAGCGGATGCACCTACAAGCGTTGCATTTCCTCCCAAACAGGACCCAAGTGCTAACGCCCACCAAACCGGATCCAAATAAACCATTCCATATGTCTCAAACTCATGAATTACCGGTATCATCGCGGCGACAAATGGAATATTATCGATAAAACCGGAAGCCAAGCCAGATATCCATAAAATGAGTAAGGTTGTCTTTACATAATCTCCTTCTGTTGAAACAACAATTAATCTAGCTATTTCATCAATAACACCCGCATGCTGTAGACCTCCAACAATCGTGAACAAACCAATAAAGAAGAATAAGGTCACCCATTCCACCTTTGATAAAATTTCTTCCGTTTTCAACTCGTTCTCTGTTAGCAATAATAATAAAATTGCTCCGGTTAATGCGATAGCGGTCATTTCAACATGCACGATAGCATGTAAAAGAAAACCTAAAATTGTCATAAGAAGAACAGTGATCGATTTATATAATAAAGCAGATTGAATGAGGTTTTCTTTTGCATCAATCGAGAGGAGTTCGTTTAAATTTGGTTGATACGTACTTAGCTGTTTTTGGAATAAAAGATAACTAATAATGATGAGCAGCACTAGCAAAATTAGTGCTACTGGTGCAGTGTGAGCAAGAAAGGTCAAAAATGTAAAATGTTCTACCGCTTGTCCAATCATGATATTAGGGGGATCACCGATCAGTGTTGCAGTCCCTCCGATATTCGAACTGAAAATGATCATTAATAAATAAGGAAAAGCAGGCAGCTTGAGAAGCCTTGTTATCTTTAGCATAACTGGCACAAAAATTAAAACTGTTGTTACATTATCCAAAAATGCGGACCCTATCGCTGTTAGCAACACCGAACCGATCAATAAGAGCATTGGATCCCCTCGTACACTTTGAGCGAATCGAATGGCAATAAACGTAAATAGACCGGTCTTTTCTGTAATTGCTATTAGTACCATCATGGAAAATAATAATGCAATCGTATTCCAATCGATATATTGAAAAAACATATCATCTGTAGTGTAGATTCCAGTCAACAGTAAAAGTGCTCCACCAGAGAGCGCAGCTATCGCACGATTAATTCGCTCGGTCATAATAAAAAAATAACTGACGATAAATATTACAATTGCAAGTATGACATCCATAGTAGCCCTCTTTCAACATAATTTTTTCGCCTTTGGAGATCTGCCTACTAGCATTGTATGCTTGGAAAAATATAAATATTTTCTTCTAAATAGAATTTGTCCGAATAAAATGAACATAAGCGGACAATCATGCGAGAGGAGAATGGATATGCAAAAAAATCAACTAACTGCATTGCTGTATGGATGGATTGTAGTATTCGGTATTATTTTGTTATCTAGTTTGGTATTAGCGCTTGTTTTACAGTTTACAGCATTTGATGAGCCTGGATTAAGATGGGCTACTTTAATTATCGGCGTACTCGCTTTATTTCTCGGTGGAATTACAGCAGGGGCAAAAGGGAAATCGAAGGGATGGATGATCGGTGGCACAATTGGGTTAGGATTTACATTACTTATCTTCTTAGTCCAGTATTTAGGATACCAACAAGGATTTTCAATAGAACAATCACTTCATCATCTTGGCTTTCTAGCTGCTGCATTATTCGGTGGAATTATCGGGGTTAATCTCATCGGTGGTCAAGCTGAGTAGTGAAAAACTATGGATTGCTTCTAAAGCACGCGAAACGTTTATATCCATTTAAAAAAGAAGTTAATGCAAAACGCACTAACTTCTTTTTATTTTTCTATGTACATTCATACATAATGCATGTATCTGTATAAGCCAAAGACCAACGTTCCTTAGCTTATAACTTGGATACACTCACTTACCCTTGTTTTACTTCGCGAACTGCAGAGCGGTCATACGTAAGCTTTGCACCATCATTCGTGATAAGAACGATTGTATCCTCATCTAGTGCATGAACTTTTGCATGAAGCCCACCAATTGTTACGATATCATCGCCTTTTTGCAGATCTGTTTGCATTTCTCTAACTTTTTTCTGACGCTTCTGTTGTGGTCGGATAAGCAGGAAATAGAAAATAACAAACATCAAAATAATCGGTGATAATGAAACGAGCATTTCCATGTACATTCACCCCCTTCTATTCTTAAACATTAAAAGTTCTTTGCATTCGGTTTATTTAAACCATATTGCTCAAAGAAGGACTCCTTGAAGTCTCCAAGACGATCTTCTTTTATAGCAGCTCGAACTTGCTCCATTAATTTTAACAGAAAATGTAGGTTATGATAAGTCGTAAGTCTAAATCCGAACGTTTCATTGCATTTTATTAAATGTCGGATATAAGCACGTGTATAATTTTTACATACATGACAATCACAATTTTCATCAATTGGACCAAAATCGCGTGCATATTTTGCATTTCGAACAACTAATCGTCCATTTGAAGTCATGCATGTCCCGTTTCGCGCAATTCGGGTCGGTAACACACAGTCAAACATATCAATTCCACGAATTGCTCCATCAATCAATGAGTCTGGTGAACCTACTCCCATCAAATAACGTGGTTTATTTGCAGGCATTAACGGTGTTGTTGTTTCGAGAACGCGGTTCATAATATCCTTTGGTTCACCGACAGATAATCCGCCGATTGCATAACCAGGGAAATCTAGCGATACTAAGTCCTGAGCACTTTGCTTCCGGAGGTCCTCATATTCGCCACCTTGAATAATGCCGAATAAGCCTTGTACGTCTTTTCGCTCATGCGCTTCTAGGCAACGCTCTGCCCAGCGTGATGTTCGCTCAACAGAGGCTTTCATATATTCATGAGAAGCTGGATATGGTGGACACTCATCAAATGCCATCATAATATCGGAACCGAGTGCGTTTTGAATGTGCATCGCTTTTTCCGGAGATAAAAAGAGCTTGTCCCCATTTAAATGACTTCGGAAGTGAACACCTTCTTCAGTAATTTCACGCATATCACTCAAACTAAACACTTGGAAACCACCAGAATCCGTTAAAATCGCTCCATCCCAGTTCATGAATTTATGGAGTCCACCTGCTTCACGGATAATATCTTCCCCAGGTCGTAACCATAGATGGTATGTGTTTGACAAAATAATATTCGCATCCATTTGACGCAGTTCTTCCGGGCTCATTGTTTTTACCGTCGCAAGTGTTCCTACTGGCATAAACGTTGGTGTGTCAAAAGAACCATGTGGGGTATGAACTCGCCCAAGACGAGCACCCGTCTGTTTGTCTGTTTTAATTAATTCATATGTTATTGGTGTCATTATATTCTTACCTCTTTTATAAAATTAACATCGCATCTCCAAAACTGAAGAATCGATATTGTTCTCTCACTGCTTCTTGATAAGCATTTAAAACCGTCTCTCTATCTGCAAGTGCACTAACTAGCATGATTAACGTTGACTTTGGAAGATGGAAATTTGTAATTAACCCATCAATCGCTTTAAATTGATACGGCGGATAAATGAAGATATCCGTCCAACCACTACACGCTACAAATTTGCCATCATTGTCTCTAGCAATTGTCTCTAATGTTCTTGTTGACGTTGTGCCCACAGATATAATTCGACCGCCGTTTGCTTTGATTTCATTCAAAGTGGCAGCTGTTTCTTCTGTCATCCTGTAAAACTCAGAATGCATCTCGTGCTCGTCAATGTCATCTACACTTACAGGTCGAAACGTACCCAAACCAACATGTAACGTGATAAAAGCGATTTTTACACCTAGCTCTTGAATCTCTTCTAAAAGCTCTGTCGTAAAATGAAGCCCTGCCGTTGGTGCTGCAGCTGAACCCTCTTCCTTTGCAAACACAGTTTGATAACGTTCCTTTTCTGGAAGCTGTTCTTTAATATAAGGTGGTAATGGCATCTCTCCTAGTTCATCTAGTACCTCATAAAAAATACCGTCATAAGAAAACTGCAATTCTCTTCCGCCATGTTCCTTAAATCCAGTGCAGGTCGCTTTCAGCTTTCCATCTCCAAAAATAAGCTCGGTGCCTACTTTCACCTTCTTAGCTGGCTTCGTAAGTACTTCCCATGTATCCTGTTCTTCCTGATGTAATAAAAGGACCTCAATCTTAGCACCCGTATCTTTTTTAACACCATAAAGTCTTGCAGGCAGTACACGTGTATCATTTAATACGAGGCAATCCCCTTTTTTAAAATAACTTTTTATATCCGCAAAATGTTGATGTGTAATTTCCTTCGTCGCCGGGTTCAACACGAGTAAGCGGGATGCCGTACGATCCATTAACGGTGTTTGCGCGATTAACGATTCAGGTAAATCAAAATCAAAGTCTTCAATATTCATAATGTAACTCCTTACTGTTCGAACTATCTCTTACTGTACCTCAACGGAATCGACCGAAGATGAAAAACAGGACTGATAAAATAATACTGATAATAATCGATGTCACAATTGGAAAGTACATCGTAAAATTCCCTTTTCTAATCACAATGTCTCCCGGTAATTTACCGATAAACGTCCAAATTAACCCGATAATGATAAATAAAATACCCAACACGATAAAAAGCTTACCCATTTTTATCATTCCTCATGCTTGGTTATTCCAAAATGCTGGTATGCTTTAGCAGTTATGATTCTTCCTCTTGGTGTTCGTTGAATAAATCCAATTTGCAGCAAATATGGTTCATAGACATCTTCAATCGTTTGAGGCTCTTCACCAATTGTAGCAGCAATTGTATCTAGACCGACTGGGCCACCTTGAAAACCATCAATTATGCCTTTTAATAGTTTATGATCAATATGATCAAGCCCTGCGTCATCTACTTGAAGCATGTCAAGTGCCTGATCTGTTGTTTCAAGCGAAATCTCCTCTTCCCCTTTTACTTGGGAAATATCTCGTATTCGCTTTAGCAATCTGTTCGCAATTCGCGGTGTACCTCTTGATCTCCGTGCAACCTCGATTGCACCTTCTTTTGTTATGGTTGTATGGAAAATTTCAGCTGTTCGCTCAACGATAGCACATAAATCTTTCACTTCATAGAACTCCAGCCTGCTTAATACACCAAAACGATCGCGGAGAGGTGCCGTCAGTAACCCGGCTCTTGTTGTCGCTCCGACAAGGGTAAATGGTGGTAGATCAATTTTAACCGATCGTGCGCTAGGTCCCGTACCAATTACGATATCAAGGAAGAAGTCCTCCATTGCAGAATACAACACTTCTTCCACTGTACGCGGCAGGCGATGTACCTCATCAATAAATAAAACATCACCAGGCTCAAGCGAAGACAGTATCGCCGCTAAATCTCCAGCTCGTTCGATTGCTGGACCCGATGTTGAGCGGAAATTAACCCCCATCTCATTTGCAATGATTGCTGCAAGGGTTGTTTTTCCAAGACCGGGTGGTCCATATAACAATACGTGATCGAGCGGTTCATTGCGCATTTTTGCAGCTTGAATAAAAATACTCAGATTCTCTTTCACTTTATCTTGTCCAATATATTGATTTAAACTTACAGGACGAAGACTCAGTTCAATCGACGTATCCTCTTCTTGTAATTCGCCGGTAATCATACGATCCTCCATCTTGGACCCCACCCTTCCTAATTTCTAAGATCAAAGGCGCAAGCGCCCGTTTAGCAACGTATAAACTGGAGCACTCCGCAAAGAGATAAAGGAAACACGGTGGGTATGAACCGATGTTGACTTATCGTAGTGGAGGAGTGTGAAGTTTGCTAGTTGCTGGGCGCTGGAGCCGGACGTGGCCGTTCCAGCACCTGAGATAATTCAGACAAATTTTTTCTTTCCTAATTTCTAACAAGTAATCCTAATGCTTTTCGAATAATTTCATCTGTATTTGAGAGATTCTCTTTTCTTAAGAGCGGAATTACAGTTTTTAATTCTCGGTCTGTATAGCCGAGAGCTTGCAATGCTTCTTCTGCTTCCTTATATACTGCAGCATTCGATTCCGTAGAATTAGTAGCCTGTTCGAAGTCGGTTTGAATCGAGAATACAGAAATTAGTTTCCCTTTCAAATCGAGAATAATTTGACGGGCTGTCTTTTTCCCTACCCCTGGAAAGCTTGTCAAAAACTTATCGTCTTCCCGTTCAATGGCAGCTACAAATTCAGAAATATCAACACTTGCAAGAATCGCAAGCGCTCCCTTTGGCCCAATACCAGAAACCGAGATAAGCTTAATAAACAAATACTTTTCATCTTCATTTTTAAATCCATATAGGATTTGGCTGTCTTCACGGACGTGATGGTATGTATGAATAAGTAATTCTTTGTTTAATGCCGATTGAAACGCAAATGGATTGGCACACAGTATTTCATAACCCACCCCATGCACATCCATGATAACCGACTCATCTAAAATAGATACAAGCTGACCTTTAATATACGCTATCATGTAATCATTCCTTTAATTATTTTAACATAAAGTAAAACTTCGTTCACTGGAGAGGTTCCCTTCCTTCCCATTGAATGTTAGCACGACAGGAGTTTAACACACACAGTCTCCCCTGCCTTCACGTTATTGATTTACTCACGCTTGGAGATAGGGGATTACCAGCACGTTAATGCGTGATAAATCTAAGACACAAAGATAAACTTCTATTCCGAATCGAAATAGAAGTTCATCTCAGATTTAATCGGACGTCTCCAGATTGTGATGGATATCCTGAACGTCCTCGCTCTCTTCTAATGTATCAAGAAGCGCCATCATTTTTTCTTCATCTTCACTAGAAAGCTTGTTATAATTTTGTGGAATTAACGTAACCTCATTATCTGCAAGTTCATAGTCATTTTGCATGAGAAGATCAACCACTGTTTGGTATTCCTCCGGCGTGGTGTATATTTCATATGCTTCATCATGAGATTCGATATCCTCTGCTCCTGCTTCAAGTGCAGCTAACGTCAGTTCATCCTCATCGATTGTACCATCTTCATTTGAAATAACAATGTAGCCTTTTCGATCGAACATGAAGGACACGCTTCCGCTTTCACCAAGGTTGCCGCCATTCTTTTTAAATGCGTGCCTTACTTCTGCAGCAGCACGGTTTTTATTATCCGTCAATACATGAACGATGACAGCTACACCTCCCGGACCATAACCTTCATAAGTGATTTCCTCATAGCTCGCACCATCGAGTGTGCCCGCTGCCTTTTTAATATTACGCTCAATATTATCATTCGGCATATTGTCTGCCTTCGCTTTTTCAACAGCAGTTCTTAGCGGTGCATTTGTGCTAAGATCGGCACCACCAAGTTTTGCCGCTATATAAATATCTTTAGCATGCCGCATAAAGATTTTTCCTCTTTTTGCATCTTGTGCATTTTTTCTCTTTTGTATATTTTTCCATTTAGAATGACCAGCCATTGGACATTCTCCTCTCTAGAAATTCTTTCCTTACTATATCAAAAAAAGTGCTATTGGAAAAGACTGATCCATCTAGAGATTGTGCCAATGGTTGCAATAGAGGGGCTAAAGGTAAACTTAATTAGTCATTTAATTGAAAAAGATCTTCAACAAATCTTTCTAAATCATCTCCATTATACTTCGCCTGTAGCCTAGCATCCAGGTTTTTCATACGGTCCCACTCAATGTCATCCGTATATACAATTATTTGCTTGTCCGTATCCGGTACAATTTTTTTAACCTCTTCTTCGATATGATGTGAAACATCATGATCAAAATGCTCGCGAAGTATGACTGCAACGACAATGCGATCTTCTGTGGATGCTACTTGTGTTTGAATAATATCCTTTTGTTTACTTAATTCCTTTGTTATACGAGCTGATTCTTCATTCGTAAAGGCATCTGAGTAATGACTAAAGTCAGATGCGTTAACACCTTCTTGCTCACTTTGCGGATACCCACCCTGTTCACCTATTGAAGGCTGATTGGTTTCATACCTATCATTTGCATTTGTCTCAGGCTCAAAGTGAATTGGCTGAATTGTATTATCCCTACGCTGCTCGGATGTGTCTTGTCCGGCGTTGCAACCAGCTACCAGTAGGAGTAGCATCATCAAACTTATTCCTCTTTTTATAAACATAAATATAAACCTCCCTTACATCTAGTTTGTATAAGGGAGGTCTATTTACACAGTTAAATTAAGGAAAAACTAGCTTCGCTTAAATTGTGGAAGTCCAGTACGTTTATGCTCAGTCCGTTGATGCATTCTTTCGATCGTTGCCTTATCTGCAGCAGAAATTTCTTGCCCCTTTAAATAAGCATCGATAACGTCATAAGAAACACCCATTTCCTGCTCGTCTGTTTGGTCTTCCCATAAATCAGCACTCGGTTTCTTTGTAACAACTTGTTCTGGAACACCAAGAAATGCTGCCATTTCCCTAACTTCAGTTTTTGTAAAATCTACAATTGGCAGAATATCTACACCGCCATCACCGTATTTCGTAAAGTATCCAGTATACCATTCGGCTGCATTATCTGTACCTACTACTAAATAATTATAATTGGTAGCAATTGTATAGAGTGTGCTCATACGCAACCTCGCTCTCAAGTTTGCACCTGCGAGCTGATCATTCGTCTCATTAAATTGTCCCTTTTCTTGAAGACCGTTCTGAATCTGGTCATACATCACTTGATGCGTTTCTGTAAGGTCAATTGTTAACGAATCAATGGCTGCTTGTTCAATAACATTTCTTGCATCAATAAGATTTGAATCCGATGTATGTATTGGCATCATTACACCGAGAGAGTTATCTGGACAAGCACGCTTGATTAAATTTGCAACTACAGCTGAATCAAGCCCGCCACTTACTCCTACGAGTAATCCATCTACATGAGCCTGTCTTACTTGCTCTTGTAACCACTCAATAATTTTCTTCACTTCGTTTTCCATGCTAATCTCTCCTTGTAAATTGCCTGTTTATCATTTATTTTATCATTATTTTAGCTTTTTTCAATTTCAAAAGGATTTTTCATCTACGGGACTAACTTACATACGAAATATAGCTTGGGATAAAAATAAAAGAGACGAACTTGATTCGCCTCGTTGATAACTCTATTTATCATTATTCACTTTCATGTTTATTATTCGTAGGATTAAATTGTGGGAACATTGGTGGTTTCGGGTAAGTAGCTCCATCTGTCTGTAGTCTTTCAAATTGTGGTGGATACGTTTGACCAGATGATAGCGGCTGCACTTGGTTCAATTGCTCCCCCCCAGAAACCGCGCCTGTATCTACTGGATTGTAATGCACCAGCTCTCTTGACCCACAACCGCAATCTCCCGCCCCAGCTACATGATGTCCTCCATGGTGATGGGATGGCATAAACGGAGGTGCTGCAAATCCACCGTGATGATGACCCCCATGATGACAAGGAGGAGGTGGGCAGCAAGGATGGATATAAATCGGAATCATTGGAGGACAACACGGTTGGACTGGATGATGATACATTGGAATTGGATGGTGCATCGGTTCCATCATCGGCTGATGCATCGGCTCCATTATTGGTTGCTGTTCCGGAATTGGTTGCTTCACTTCTTTAATGGCTTCTTTTTTAACCTCCTTTTTCACTTCCTGTTTTACTGGTTTTACTTCCTGCTTTGGTTTCACTTCCTGCTTCGGCTTCACTTCCGGTGTTTTCATCTGATAAGGCATCTGCGGGAAATTAATCGTCGTGTATTGTTTTATATCCTGATCCATGATCGGCATTTGTGGTAGTGATGGAACAGGCATTTCAGGCTTTACAGCTTGGTGCAATTTCGTGTCGTCTTCTTTAATTACCGGCATCGGCTTCGGCGAAGTATCGACATATGGCTTTTTAACTTCTTCTTTTTTAACTTCCTTTACTGCTACTTTTTCTTTTTTTACCGTTTTGGCATCTCCAGGAATTTTAATTTTCATCCCTGGCATAATCATATCTGGACTCGATAATTGTGAGTTCATTGCTTTTAACTCTTCAAAATTTACGCCATATTTTTTGGAGAGCTCCCACAATGTGTCTCCTTTTTGTACAATGTGTATTTTCAAAACGAACCATACTCCTTTCATTCATTGCTTAAAACCTGGGCTAATTACTCTATATCAGCATATGCACTACTTGAACAAAAGTTGCCCATGAATTATGACAGTATGTATACGCAAAAACGCCAGGCAAAGTCAGCCTGACGTTTTTTAAATGTTCATATGATAAACTGGATATGTACCAAGAATGGTTACTTCACAACCTAATGCCTCTAGTTCCGCTTTCACACCTGGGAAGAGAACATTATCATAAGGTTGGTCAACATCAATAATAAAGAAATAATTACCGAGCCCTGTTTTCGTTGGTCGAGATTCAATTTTTGATAAATTCATTTTACGCCAAGAAAAGGCAGATAATATTTGATGTAATGCTCCTGGCTTATCACTTGGTAATCCAATAAGTAAGGTTGTTCGCTCTAAGTGGGCTTCATGCTTTATTTGCACCAAGTCTCTGTTCTTCGTAAGCACTAAGAAACGTGTATGATTATTTGGGTAATCATGTATGTTTGCTTTATATATTTGTAAGCCGTACTCACTAGCAGCAAGCTTATTTCCTATTGCAGCAATTGGTTCGTTACGCTCGCTCACAATCTCAGCAGCTCTCCCTGTAGAAGTTGAGAAAACAGTGCCAGCATGTGATAAATTTTGATGTAAAAATTGATGACACTGTGCTATCGCATGACTATGTGAATGCACTTCTTGGATATCCGATAGCTTTCCATCAAAATCCTTTCGTACTAACAAATGCTGCTGAATCGGTACAACGATTTCTGAAACTACTGGTAGTCTTACCTGGTGGATTAAATAATCAACCGTTATCTGCACTGTACCCTCTATCGCATTTTCTAGTGGAACGACACCAATATCAATGGTGCCGTTATCTACCGCATCAATACACTCCGCTATCGTTTGAAAGCTTTGCTTCTTTTCATCGCCGAATGCAGTATCTACTGCTAATTTTGTAAATGTCCCTTTTGGTCCTAAATAGCCTATTTCCGTCACTAACAGTTCCTCCCCCTAAAAGCGATCGCCATTCTTATTCAATGAATTCAAATTCAAAATCTAATAAGCGAATCGTATCGCCATCTTTTGCCCCTTTTTCCCTTAGAGCAGCGTCTACACCCATGCCACGTATTTGTCGTGCAAAGCGTTGTGTCGCTTCATCTCGCTGAAAATCTGTCATTTTAAACAGTTTTTCAATTTTATTACCATAAAGCACAAAGGCACCGTCTGGGTCCCTTGTAATATGGAACGGTTCTTCCTCTTTCTGATAACGGTAAACAACCGTCTCATCGATATCCTCTATTTCTGTCTTGTTTTTAGGGATCGTCTCCAAGAGATCAGCGATTGCAAATAGGATGTCTCTTAACCCTTCTCTTGTCAATGCCGAAATTTCATAAATAGGTAAACTTTCTCCTAATTGTTCTTTAAATTTCTCTAGATTTTCTGCAGCTCCGGGCATGTCCATTTTATTAGCTGCAATAAGCTGCGGTCGTTTCGATAATTTTGCATCATATGCTTCTAATTCCTGATTTATTTTCAAGTAATCATCATATGGGTCTCTACCTTCAATGCTCGCCATATCAATGACATGTACAATAACTCGTGTTCGTTCCACATGTCGGAGGAACTGGTGACCAAGTCCAACCCCAGCTGACGCTCCTTCAATTAATCCAGGAAGGTCTGCCATAACAAAGCTTCGCTGATCGCCTGTGTCAACAACACCTAAGTTTGGTGACAGTGTTGTGAAATGATAATCCGCAATTTTCGGCTTCGCTGCACTTACAACAGACAAGAAGGTAGACTTTCCGACACTTGGAAACCCTACGAGTCCAACATCCGCAATTAATTTTAGCTCTACTTTAATATTTCTTTCCTGTCCTGGCTCACCGTTTTCAGCCATATCTGGCGCTGGATTTCTTGGTGTTGCAAAACGCGTATTCCCGCGTCCACCTCTTCCACCACGAACAATGACAGCTTGCTGGTCATGCACCGTTAAATCGGCAATTACCTCTTCGGTATCTTCATCAATAACCGTGGTTCCTGGGGGAACAGGCAGAATCAAAGGTGCAGCATTTTTACCATGCTGCGTTTTGCTCATTCCATTCTCTCCACGCTTTCCTTTAAAGTGGCGATTATATCTAAAATCCATTAACGTGTTGAGCCCTTCATCCACTTTAAATATTATATCTGCACCATTACCACCATCGCCCCCAGCAGGGCCACCCATTGGTACATATTTCTCTCGTCGATAAGCTACAAGACCATTACCACCGTCTCCAGCCTTTACGTACACACTGACCTGATCTACAAACATTGTGATTCACCTCATTATTACTGCGAAATGATTAAACCAAAGCTTACTCCATTCATTGTTTTAGCTATTACCATTTCCGCAGTTTCATCTCTGTGTATTTTCTTGATGTCGTTCATTAACTGTTCTACTTCGCCCGCTTCGCATGCGACAGAAAGCATAAATTTCATCTGTGTCTCCGTGCTTTCTTCTACAATTAATTTTACCTCATAAAGCTCTTCTGGATTAAGAATGCCCGCGCATCGTTCCATAAATTCATGAAACTGATTTACAAGTATAGAATCCGAAGCATGCAGGTTTTTATACTCCGGATGTATTTTATACGTTAGACGAAAGTTTTCGTAACGCGTATCAAATTGGATGATCCAAAGCATAAAATCCGGCACGTTCAAACTCATTAGTTTTCGCTCTTCATTGTAATAATCAACAATTTCGCTAAGCTTTTTCTCTACTTTGTCGAAGTTTCTCATGCCAACGTACCCTTGAACAATTTGCAACCGATTCATTAAATCATGGCGATAATGCTGTAAAATTTGTACAACCCGCTCCCCCATCATGCTCTCCCCCCATTATTATGAAAGTATAGCAGATATCAACAAAAACTGGAAGCAAGCCCCTTAAGCTTCAACAAAATTTCTTTTGCTTCTTCATTTTATCGAACTTGATCGTCATATTTGAAGGTAACTGCGAACTAATATGCAATTACGGATTGTACATATACCCGCTACGGAAACACACTACGCTAGTACCGGCTCACTACCTATTCCTAACATTGTTTATCAAAACAGAAACGTTGCTCTAACCAGTCCGAGTGAGCGTAGGGCGGGTGACTCCTGTGGGAACAGCACGTGTCTGAAGGCTCGTAGGAAGTGAGGCTGAAGCCGTGCCCACGGAAAGCACCCGTCTGAAGCGATCCCGGACGGTCGGGCTTACTCATACCTCAGCAGTTAGTTCGCAGTTTATATTTTATGTGGATTATCGATAAAGAAAAACTCCAGCCAAAATGATTGACTGGAGTTTTATGAATTCATTAAGCTTCTTGAGCAACCGGATAAACACTTACTTTTTTGCGGTCTCTGCCATAGCGTTCAAATTTAACAACACCATCGACTTTAGCAAAAAGTGTATCGTCTCCACCACGACCAACGTTTTCACCTGGGTAAATTTTTGTACCGCGTTGACGGTATAAAATCGAACCACCAGTTACAAACTGACCATCTGCACGTTTTGCACCAAGGCGTTTGGAATGTGAATCACGGCCGTTTTTCGTACTACCTGCACCTTTTTTCGTTGCGAAAAACTGTAAATCTAGACGTATCATGGACTGCACCTCCTTACTTGTTCACGATTTTTATAAATTGACTATATTCAAGTTCAATCGATTTCAGTGAAATAAGCATTCCATCGAATAAGAGCTGGACTTTTTCCAATTGTTCAAGTGGAAGTCCTTTCGGTAACGTTACATGTAAGTAACCACCGTCTGCTCCTTGTTCAATTTCCAGGTTTGTATCACATAATTCCATTACTGCATTTACTGCACCAATAGATACAGCAGATACACCTGCACATACGAGATCATAGCCATATGGACCACTATCTGCATGTCCGGATAATTCAAAAGCTGTTATTTGCTTGTCTTTTCGAAATACAGTAACATGAATCATCATTCAAAACCCTTATGCATTGATTTTTTCGATTACTAGTTTCGTATAAGGCTGACGATGACCTTGTTTACGATGATAGTTTTTTCTGCGTTTGAATTTATAAACAATAACCTTCTTCTGACGGCCTTGTTTTTCAACTTTAGCAGTAACTGTTGCACCTTCAACGAATGGAGCACCAACTTTAACATCATCTCCACCAACGAAAAGAACCTTATCAAAAGTAACAGTCTCATTTGCTTCAGCTGAAACTTTTTCTACGTAGATTTCTTGTCCTTCTACAACTTTAACTTGTTTACCACCTGTTTCAATAATTGCGTACATACTTGCACCTCCTTAATAAACTCAGACTCGCCATACAGGTACTTTAAAATGAAGTTCAAAAAGTCCGGTAAAAATGACACATCGAATTTCTACGTTGGCTTGTTTTTGCGTTCCTCACGTATCAAAAACATACGTTCCGGTACTCAATACTTCGCCGCCTCGAACTTCTCGGTCCTTTTTATCTTCCTTTTGAACACTTACTTTAAAAAGTTTAAAACCTGTTCTGTGCGGTTGTAGCACGGGTGCTACGATAAATAACGTATTGATGTTATCATGTTTTGTCACTGTTTGTCAAGAACTTGCCTACATAAATAAACAGTGAATTTTTCTCGATCAATGCAGACTTTCTTATTATAAACTAAATTAAAGCACATAACAACATACAAATTAATTTTACCTAAACATCTTACAACAAAAAAAGACTTTTTGGGGTAACCATCCAAGAAGTCTTTTCTGTAAATCGATTATTTATATAAAAATGCCTCCCCAACCGACTGGTTATATTCTCGTTCATAAAAATAACTTTGCAAACAGTCGGCTTCATCAACGGATTTTCGATTATTTTCTGCGTACACAATATAAATTGGGTGTTTCTTTTCCCTCCTAAACCGTGAGAATAAATCAAGAAACGAACTGTCGGATGCTACGGTAAGTGGAACAACTCCTTTCACTGTTGCGTCGCCCTCATACCGCCTTAATAAAAAGCGCATAAAGACATATGAACGCTGCTTCCAATCACTTCGATTTTCCATAAAAAGAAAGGCCCAAATAAAAAACGCACTTAACGTAAATGGCAAAAATATAAGTTGAAGTACAAGTATGATTGTAATAAACACCATTGAAAAAATGAGCGTGAATTGATACGCTTTTTTATACGGAAAGAAATAAGAAACTGCAAGTAAAAGAAGTTTTCCCCCGTCCAATGGCCATACTGGTATTAAGTTAAAAAGAAGAATAATCGTATTGTAATACAATATCAACTCCAGTATTGATGCTGGCATAAGCTGAAACGTCTCGATAATAAAGCAGAGAAAATAAACGACAAGATGTTGATACGGACCAGCAAGTGTCACAAAAGCCTCTTCCTTCATTGATTTATTCCCATGCTCCTCTGTATCCATCACACCACCGAATACCCAGAGCACAATGTACCTGATTCGCCACTTCATCATCCTTGCTGCAATGTAGTGTCCAAGCTCATGAAATAATACTAAAGCAAAGATAATAAATAATTCCAGAAATGTCCCCGTCAAAAAAGAAATAACAATAAATATAAATAAAATAGGATGGATATGGACTTTCGGGATATAGTTAAGGAAGCTCATCAACCTGAATCACCTGGACTGGATCGACATAATCGTTATTTTTTTCAATGGAGAAAAACACCGTCTCATTGTCAGCTGCCGGGGTAAAACTTCCTATCTGTTGATTACCTGCAATAAATTGATAGAGGTGTACATCAATATTACTGAGATTCCCATAATTAGTCACCGTTCCATCTGCATGCTGTATTGTTACCGTTTTATTTGTTTCTCTGTCATTCCCAGCGAAAATAACGACACCTTCTTGAATTGAAGTGACATTCGTCTTTTCTTCAGGCGTAATCATAATTCCTGTCCCATTCGTTTGAAACGTTTCGGTAATATTCCCATTAACAGGAAGCGCCATTAACTGCTCTTCATTCGTTTCTAATACTGGTTGTGGAGAAAGAGACAAGGGTCTACCAAACGTCTCTTTATACCATACGTTTACCTTCGCAAACGGGAATTCATTCGTCATTACTTGGCTTGTCCATTCTCTCGGCTTTTGTAATAACGTTGTATCGGTCTGCCACAGCAAAGCGGTTCCAAAAAATAGCATAGCTGATAAGATTCCTTTTACTGCAATACTCGTCACTGCACGATTATTACCACTAGTTACTTCTTCCTGATGCGTAAACATTGAGTAGTAACCATGTTTTTCTTCTGCTTCTGGAATAGACGGAAGCAATTGCTTCGTTGTCCCTCCTCCAGAAGGAAGCCCTCGGACTTTCTTTCGCTGCTCAATTGCCTTGCGAACCTTCTTAATATCTCTATCCATTTTCCTCACATTCCTTCGAATTCATTTGTACATGTATATGTAGGAAAGGAATACAGTATGAACAAAAAAGCTGTCATGAAAACATTGATTTTCATGACAGCTTTTTATTTCATATTTCGTCAATTAAGTATAAGAATCTTCTTTTTATGTTGAATCGTTCGTTTATGCACGCATCCCGAAGAATTTTTTAAAACGCTGGAACACACCTTTTTCATCCTCAAGTGATTGTAAGGGCACGGTCTCTCCGAGAATCCTTCTAGCAATATTACGATAGGCAATAGATGCCTTTGAATTTGGGTTCATTGCAATTGGTTCTCCCTTGTTCGATGCTTTAATCACTTCATCATCATCAATAACGACACCAATCAAGTCAATAGAAAGCAATTGTACAATGTCTTCAATATCAATCATATCTCCATTTTTCATCATATGATTTCGAATTCGATTGATAATTAAACGCGGCGACTCACTCATATCCTCTTTTTCTAGTAACCCGACAATTCGATCGGCATCACGTACACTAGACTTCTCAGGAGTTGTTACAACAATTGCTCGATCTGCGCCTGAAATAGCATTTTGAAACCCTTGCTCAATTCCAGCAGGGCAATCGATTATGATATAATCATATTCTTGCTTCAATTCAGCAACGATTTCTTTCATTCCACTTGTCGTGACAGCCGTTTTATCACTCGTTTGTGCTGCAGGTAACAATGATAGATAATCAAATCGCTTGTCCTTAATCAAAGCTTGTTTGAGCTTACAGCGCCCTTCAATCACATCGACAATATCATAAATAATTCGGTTTTCAAGTCCCATAATTACATCCAAGTTTCTTAAACCGATATCTGTATCAATTAAACAAACTTTTTTTTCCATTAGTGCCAAAGCGGTTCCGATATTAGCTGATGTCGTTGTCTTACCGACACCACCTTTCCCAGATGTAATAACGATTGCCTCACCCATTATTTATTCTCCTTTCAAATCCGCTTATTTCCTTACGCTTTCGAGAAAGAACCTTTAACGAATCAATGATGATTTTATCTTGGTCTTCATCGATAATTCCACATTCCATGTATACACCATCCGATTCATAATCAGGGGCACGACTTATATAATCAGCAATTCGAAGTTGTGTCGGCTTCATATAGGAAGCCGTTATGAAAGCTTCACGGTCACCTGTTACACCAGCATGAGCAATTCCATATAAATTGCCCATAATATATATATTACCTGTGGAAACTACCTTTCCACCAGGATTGACATCTCCAACTAATAGGAGGTCTCCTTCAACTTCCAATACTTGACCAGATCTCACAATTCGATTAATGGCTTTTATTTCGCTTTCTTCTCGCCATTTTAAAGCATCTTCTCTACTTATTAAATCAGATTCAATCGCAGTAATTTTAAAGCGATTATCGACACTTATAATGTTTCTTAATGCTTTTTCTTGTTCCTCATTTAAAAGTCGGTTTCCTAATTTAACGTTCACAGAAACGATTGGTTCCTCTTCCTTTGGTTTGCTTGCCATAATTTTTTCTTTCAGTTCTTTTATGACATCGTGGAAGGATGCTGATTCTTCAATAAATAAACTCAGCCCTTCTCTCGTACCTTTAATTAATATTATTTGCTTCTTGTCAAGCACAGCAAGTTCACCTCATTAAAATAGCCTGCGGTAAAATTCATATGTAAACACACAGGTGAGTTCTTTCACTCACAGTGTATTACTTCCAGTTAACTGTTCCCTTCCCCACCTAGCGAGTCGCTTTGCTACGAAAGGATAAATAATCGCTAAAAATACTAAATT
>NZ_PIJY01000030.1:84866-259154 GCF_008304605.1 Oceanobacillus polygoni
TAACTCTCCCAGACCATATCTGTTAACCCTACAACCATATAAATAAAGTAAATCGAAAGATCCACTAATAAGAATCCTACGGCTCCCAATAACAATAATACATAGAAGTTTCCTTGGAGAATTTTCTTGAAGCCATGGATAATATAGATTGTCAATGCATACATAAACATGTAAACACCAAGTATACCCGTATATACAATATCAATTAATAATCCAAAGAGTAAAGCATAGACGAGAGAATGATAGGTATTGTCATTATCATAGAAAACGGTCATGTATACTAGAAATGCAAAAACCCAATGCGGGACCATTAGCATATCACTCATCACAAGATTAGATGGCAAAAGTTCTAGTGCAACACCCTCTAAAATGGTTAACAGAAAAAGAATGAGAGGAAAGTATAAACGTTTCATCACTCATCTTCCTCCTCATCACTGTTTTCCTCTGGTGACCCCAAAGCGCGGTCAACAACAATTACATGACTTAATTCATATAAATCAGCTGCTGGCTCAACCATCGCGATGCGAGTTAACCCATATTGATCGGAAACAACTTCTTTGACCGTACCGATTGGAAGCCCCGCAGGAAACTCCCCACCTAACTCAGAAGAAACAACTAGTTCTCCTTCTTCTAAATTTTTATCAGACTCTTCAATGATTCGGAATAGTAACGAATTCGTTTCGTCTTCAAATCCTTCAATCATACCGAAGATACTTTTTTCATCGTCACCTCTAGAAATCGTTGCAGAAATTCGATTAAACTGATCAAATCCAGTAAGCAGCTGCACTGTTGAGGTAAATTCGGAAGCACTTTGAATTTTTCCGACCATACCTTCTGCTGTGATGACAACCATATTATTAGTTACACCATCCTGCCTTCCTTTATTGATTGTCACCTGTTCCACCCAACGCTCTGGCGATCTAGATATAACCGTAGCTTGAATTGGATCATAATCTCTAGCTGAATCCTCGATTTCTAACAATGCCATGAGTTCTTCATTTTCTTTTTTTATTTCCTGAACTTCATAAGTCAGTGTTTGATATTGCGATAGCTGTTCTTTCAATAATTGATTCTCTTCATACGTGTTTTTGAAATCATTAATATTTGAAACAATATCAGTAATGAATTTGACAGGGGTGTGAATCACTTCCTGCGTCCACCCAACTGCATCATTAATAAATTTAACGGGAGTACTTAAATTTTCCCGGTTATTTAATGAATAGCCAATTAAAGCTACTAGAACTATAAAACCAATTAATAGAATAAAAAGTCGTTTATTACGAAAAAATTGCACCTAAGACACCTACTTATTAATTTAAAGGACGAGATGATATACTTGGGCTAGAGCGGAACTGTTGAATATAGTCCAATGATTTCCCCGTACCGATTGCTACACTTTCCAAAGGTTCTTCTGTAACAAAAACAGGAATTTTCGTCTCATCACTTATTACTTGATCTAAATTTTTGAGCAATGCTCCTCCACCTGATAGGACAATTCCGCGATCCATTACGTCAGCAGCAAGTTCAGGTGGTGTTCGTTCCAGTGTAACTTTAACTGCATCAACAATGGCATCAACTGTGTCATCCAAAGCGAGGGAAATTTCTTCCGCTGTTACCGTAACGGTTTTTGGTAAACCTGTCAATAAGTCTCGCCCACGAATATCCATCTCGACATCAGGATCAGCTTTTCGAGCCATTCCAATATCCATTTTAATGGATTCCGCAGAACGCTCACCAATAAGCAAACTATATTTTTTACGTATATGACTAATAATGGACTCGTCCATATTATCGCCAGCAACACGAATGGATTGACTTGTGACAATACCGCCCAGAGAAATAACAGCTACTTCCGCTGTTCCACCACCGATATCAACAATCATACTACCAGTCGGCTCCCAAACAGGTAATCCTGCCCCGATCGCCGCAGCAAACGGTTCAGAAATTGGAAATGCATCTCTTGCCCCCGCCTGTTTTGTTGCATCAATAACTGCACGTTCTTCAACCATCGTAATACCAGATGGAACACAGATCATAACATTTGGCTTTTTGGCAAGAATAGAACGATTTTTCATCGCCTTTTTAATGTAATATTTCATCATCGCTGCTGTCGTATCGTAATCCGCAATGACACCATCCTTCATCGGACGTATAACAGAAATATTTCCAGGAGTTCTTCCAATCATATTTTTAGCCGCTCCACCGACGGCTTCAATCTGACCAGTTTCTGTATTTCTTGCAACAACTGACGGCTCACGCACAACAATGCCCTTTCCTTTTACATAAACCAATGTATTAGCAGTACCTAAATCGATTCCAAAGTCCTGTGAAAAACTAAAAATACCCAATAAAATCTCCCTCTCCGAATCACCTTTCGCTCTTCCTATGTAGTCTAACTATATCGATTCATTTTATCAGTTGCAACCACTCATCACGATGTCCGTTAAAAAGCTGACGTATACCATTCTAATCTCGTAATCATAAGAAGCGCCACTTTCATGCTAAACTTGAAAAATGGCGCTGATCTGTCAGTCCTTCTATAATTATACGAAAAAATCTACAAAATAGATAGTGTTATAAGTAGCCTTTTTCTTTTAAAGATACAAATTTTCGATCTCCTATAATTAAATGATCCAAAAGATCGATTCCAATCATTTTTCCTGATTCTACTAATCGTCTTGTTACATGAATGTCTTCTTGGGATGGTTCGGGGTCTCCACTGGGATGATTATGAGCAACAATGATCGATGCGGCTGATCGTTTAACAGCTTCTCGATAAATTTCACGAGGATGTACGATTGCTGCATTGAGACTTCCTATAAAAATAGTTTGCCTGTGAATAATTTGATTCTTCGTATTCAAAAATAAAGCGACGAAATGCTCCTGGTTTAAACTTCGCATCTCCTCCATAATGTAATCTGCACCATCTTCTGGTGAGCGAATGACATACTTATCATTCGACTTATATGCATGCATTCGTCCTCCCAGTTCAATTGCCGACAAAATTAGTAAACCCTTAGCTGTACCAATTCCTTTAATAGAAGTTAATTCTTCGATTGTAGCACCTCTTAGCAGTTTCAACCCTTCAAAATGCATGAGCACACGGTTAGCAACCGACATAACGGATTCATCTTTCGTGCCACTACCAAGAAGAATAGATAGTAATTCTTGATTCGATAAATGATCAGCTCCATGTGTTAGTAACCGTTCTCGTGGTCGATCTTCTTTTGGTACATCTTTTATCATAATCTCTCGTATATTCATTATGACTCCTCCTTTCTTTTTGATTATGCTTATCATATCCTCCTCCAGGACAGCCAACAACTCACAAAAACACTGTTCTAACAAGGAACATAACGTACAAAATCTAATTTTTTCTAAAAGAAAATAGCTTTTTAATAGCTAAATACCATGTAAAAATAGAAAAACAGGTAATTTTATCACCTGTTTTTGAATTAAAATTATTGAATTAGTTGTTCATAATCATACATCCACTGTAAAAGCTGTGTTCCTTGTTCATCAGATTCATTAATAGACGTTAAAAGCGGCGCTAAGGTCTCGGTACTTTCAGGAGCGGTATCTGTAAGCTCGTTCCAAGTCTCCATTGACAAGTTCTGCTGTTCCGACCAGTTAGCTAATGAGGTTTGCCAAACATCCTGGAATGCACTCATCCACTCTTGTTCTTCCGCCGTTAGTTCAACTTCACCACTTGACGTACTCCATTCCTTCACATAAATATCAACGGACCCCTTTGCTTGCAAGCTATCTGCTATTTGTTTCGCCTGCTCCTTTGTCGCCGCAATTCCAGCTAAAAGAAAGTACTGATTATCCTGTTCCCAAATCATCATTGGAATCCCTTTTGCAATATAGCCGTCCGCCCATTCAACTGCATTCGCTTCTTCCGAAAAAATCCCTGCCTGTAAAACATGCGCTTGTAACGATTCTAGTGGAACAGACGTGGATTCTGCAACCGATGAAGATGAATTATCCTCTGCTACTGCCATTGCATTTTGTGATTGATCCGCATCCGCCGCTCCACCAACCATTTCTCCTTCCACTCCCACAAATAAACGCAACATAAAAAATCCGAGCAAGGATCCTATCATAATCGCAGATATGACCGCAACGACCAGTGGTTTAAACGATTGACCCTTCCCAGGGCTCTTTTTACTAAATATTTTTTTTGATTTACTAGACCCAGTTAGTACAGGAATTGATTTATCAGAATCTTCGACTGCAGCTGCTGTCTGTTTATCTGTTGTAGAAGAATGTGTTTTATCATGCAGCTTATATTTAAGCTGCTCTCCATTTCTTTCTACAAGAATAGCTTTATTTTTGTCCACTTTTTTCCCTCCTGTGACTGGTTATGAATAGAGGTTGAATTGCTAGTCTATATAACTCTAGCACAGCACATTTGAAAAGTAAGACGAAAAATGACAAGCCATTAAAAAATCGTTCAACATAATCTTGCTTTTTCTTCGGTTTTATTTCCTAGAAAGAATATATTCTCTAACAAGTGAAATAAAGTTTAGAGAACCTGTAATAAACCTTACGCCAGAACCCTTACCTTGCAGTATTTGATTTACTTCCTCTTTCCAATCCGTAGCAATGTGTTTTTCACTAGTAGAAGTTAGTTGATAGAGATCCTCTGCGTTAGCAGCACGTGGGTGCTGAAAGCTAGTTAGCGTAATCGACGTAAAGGATGCACCGAGTTGCTCAAGCATGGCATCAAGCTCTTTATCCTTAAATACAGCCACTAGTACATGCTTTTCGTCTGCAGTAAAGTGTTCGTTAACGGTTTTAATAAATGCAGCAACTCCAGCAGAGTTATGTGCACCGTCAAGAATAACAAGTGGATCTTTATTCACTATTTCAAACCGCCCTGCCAGCTTTGTTTGTCCAATTGCTAACGCTGCTTTGGTAAAAGAAATTTGATAACCAGCATCAACAAGTTTCTCAAGTGCCATGAGAGCAATAGATGCATTTTGGAATTGGTACTCACCATACATCTGAAGATTTGTCTTTACAGTTCTTCCATTATTAAACCAAGTCATGCTTCTATCCTTATTTCGATTATAGGAGAAATTTTCCCCTAATTGATAGACAGGTGCATTGCATTTATTTGCTTCTGCTATAATCACTGCGAGTGCTTCTGCTTCTAAGTCACCTACAATCACCGGAGAATTAACTTTAATAATTCCCGCTTTCTGATAGGCAATTTCAGAAATAGAATCTCCAAGAAAAGCTGTATGGTCTTTGGCAACATTTGTTATAATGGATAGGATTGGATGGAAACAGTTTGTCGTATCCTCTCTTCCACCCATTCCAGCTTCAATTAATGCAATATCAACGCCTTGTGAAAAATAGAGAAAACCAATCGCAGTTATAATCTCAAATTCTGTAGGGGGATTATGTTCTTGATCGAGCTGCAACACATGCGGATACAGTTCATTACATAGATCAATAAAGGTTGGTTCACTTATTTCCGAATCATCTATCAGTAGATGTCCAGTTAACCCAGTTAAACTTGGTGAAGTAAAAACACCAACTTTAACATCGTTTGCTTGTAGGGCATTTTTTATAAATTGGATGGTCGATCCTTTTCCATTTGTACCCGCTACATGAATAGCCGGAACACTTTTCTCTGGATGATTTAATAATGCAAGCAGCCGGTGAATTCGGTCTAAGCCAGGCTTTATACCAAAAGCTTTTCGGCTGTTGAAAAAGGCTTCAATTTCTTGAAACGTCGTAAACATGGTTACACCACTTTCAATAGTAAGTAACGTTATTATAGCAGAAAGGATAGAAATAAATGAAACCCAATGGATGGATTATATATAATGGAAATCTGCCAGGCTCTAAGTTTATTGATTACGCTGAAATGATCCAGGAAGCCGCAGCAAAGCAAGGCAGTGATATGAAAATCTATAAAAACAATGCATTACTCAGTCTACTAGCCACAGATCAACTTGGAATTGTTCAACTAGATAAAGCAGAGCTTCCAGATTTTGTCGTTTTTGCTGATAAAGATATTTATTTGGCAAGACAGCTTGAACTAATAGGGATACCGGTTTTTAACAGCTCAAAAGCAATTGAAATTAGCGATGATAAAATCGCTTCCTATCAATTCTTGGCATCCAAGAACATCCCAATGCCCAAAACGATCATCGCACCGAAAATCTTTACTACTGGAAAAGTTGATTATAAATTAGTTGAAAAAGCAGTCGAACAGTTAGGCCTTCCGTTAATTATTAAAGAGGCCTTTGGCTCCTTTGGAGAACAGGTCTATTTATTACATAGTCTAGAAGAGGTTATTGCTAAGATTGAAGTTATTCAAAGCAGACCTTACTTATTCCAACAATTTATCCCCTCCAGTTATGGGAAGGATTTACGATTACAAGTGGTTGGAAATCAAGTTGTTGCAGCTATGGAGCGAACGAATACAAATGACTTTCGCGCTAACGTAACTTCTGGAGGAACGATGAAGAAGTATACACCAACAAAAGAAGAAGCTACACTCGCCATTACAGCAACGAAAGCAATTGGTGCAGATTTTGCTGGAGTCGACTTATTAATTGGTCCAGATAATAAGTGTCTTGTTTGTGAAATTAATTCGAATGCACATATCCGAAACTTACTAGACTGTACTGGTATTAATGCAGCCGACTTTATTATAGTGCATATTTTGGAGGTCCTATCATGAAAACAGGCTGGCTTATTTATCAAGAAAAAGATGCGATTCAAAATAGCACCTACATTGAATGGTTTATTGAAGAAGCAAGATTACAAGCATTATCGCTACAGCTTGTTCACCGGGAAGCGATGAAAATGGGAGTTGTACAAAACAAGCAACAAGTGCTTATTGATAGCGAACCTGTTCAACTACCAGATTTTGCAATTGTAAGGACAATTGAACCTTTATTGAACCTTCATTTGGAGACAATGGGAGTTACCGTTTTTAATTCCTCCTCCGTAGCTACGATTTGTAATGATAAAGCACTCACGCATCATTATATCCATCAACTTGGGTTACCAATGGTTGATACGATATACAGCAAAAAGGAATTAATGCAGGACATTCCGCCACTTGACTATCCATTTATTGTGAAAGAAGTGAGTGGTAGAGGTGGCAGGCAAGTTTTTTATATAACAAACGAGCAGGATTGGCTTACATGTAGAAAGACAATCCAAGGAAACATCATTATGCAATCAACTGCAGTTCAGCTTGGAAAAGATCTACGTGTGTTTGTCGTTGGGAAAGAAATTATTGGTTCTGTCTTACGCAAAAGCTCGACCGATTTTCGCGCAAATTTTACATTAGGTGGAGAAGCCGAACTCTATTTACTAAATGGCTCGGAGGAAAAACTGATTAAGAAAATTATCGATCATTTTGATTTTGGTATGGTCGGAATTGACTTTTTAATTGGACACGATGGTACGTTATTATTCAATGAAATTGAGGATGTTGTTGGCTCTAGAACATTAAGTGCATGCAGTGATATAAATATTCTTGAAGCATATATTGGTCATATAAAACGGTGTATTACATAAAAAGCGGAAATCCTCACTTGGATTTCCGCTTTTTTGAAATCTATTGGCACGCTTAGCCTTTTAACTCATTAAGTCTTGCTTTTACTTTTGCTTGTTTATCAAGATAATCTGCTTCTTTTCGTTTTTCTTCTTCTACAACCGCTGCTGGTGCTTTGCTAACAAATCCTTGGTTGGAAAGCTTCTTCTGTACACGTTCCACTTCTTTCGTCCACTTTGTAAGCTCATTTTCTAACCGTTCGATTTCCTTATCAAAATCAATCAGCCCCTCTAACGGAAGGAAAATTTCAGCGCCAGTAACAACTGCAGACATTGCTTTTTCTGGAACATCTACATTTACAGCAATTGTTAACTCACTCGGGTTACAGAAACGCTCTAAATAGTCACGGTTTCCTTCTAGCTCCTGCATCACTGTTTCGTTTTCAGTTTGAATTAGCATTTGAATTTGCTTCGACATTGGTGTGTCTACTTCTGCACGACTATTACGAACCGATTTAATAATGGACACAAGTCGTTTCATTTCTGCTGCAGCCGCCTCATCATGATACTTCTCTTCTACTTCCGGCCATTTAGCAACGGTAATGGAGTCACCTTGGTGTGGAAGCTGCTGCCAAATTTCTTCTGTAATAAATGGCATATATGGATGCAGCATCCGCATTGTCTGATCAAGAACGTGTGCAAGTACAGATCTCGTTGTGTTCTTTTTCGCTTCATCGTCACCGTATAACGGAAGTTTTGCCATTTCAATATACCAATCACAAAGCTCATCCCAAATGAAGTTATATAAATGACGACCTGCTTCACCAAACTCATACTTTGCCGTGTTTTTCGTTACATGATCAATCGTTTCATTTAAACGCGTTAAAATCCATTTATCTGCGAGCGTTAACTCTCCAGTTAAATCAATATCTTCATACGTGAAACCTTCCATATTCATTAAGGAGAAGCGAGATGCATTCCATACTTTATTCGCAAAGTTCCATGTTGACTCGACTTTTCCCCAATGAAAACGTAAATCCTGACCAGGCGTTGATCCGGTTAATAAGAAATAACGTAAGGAATCGGCACCATATTTTTCGATAACATCCATCGGGTCAACACCGTTTCCTAGTGACTTACTCATTTTCCGACCTTCTGCATCACGGATTAATCCATGAATTAGTACATCCTTAAACGGCTTCTCGCCAGTAAATTCCTTCGATTGGAAAATCATCCGAGCTACCCAGAAGAAAATAATGTCATAGCCTGTTACAAGTACATCAGTTGGGAAGTAACGTTTAAAGTCCTCGGATTCTTCATTCGGCCAACCCATCGTTGAAAATGGCCATAGTGCAGAGGAGAACCATGTATCCAACACATCTTCATCCTGCTCCCAATTTTCGATATCAGCCGGGGCTTCTTTTCCAACATATATTTCTTTTGTTTCTTTATGGTACCATGCTGGAATGCGGTGTCCCCACCAAAGCTGACGAGAAATACACCAATCTCGAATATTCTCCATCCAGTTAAAGTACGTCCGCTCAAAGCGTTCTGGTACAAAGTTAACTTTACCTTCTTCATGTTGTAATTCCAGTGCCTCTTTAGCCAGTGGTTCCATTTTAACAAACCATTGTGTTGACAAGTATGGCTCAACAACTGCACCACTACGCTCCGAATGTCCAACTTGATGGGTATGGTCTTCAATTTCGAATAGGACGCCCTGCTCCTGTAAATCTTTTACAATTTGCTTACGGCATTCAAAACGATCCAGTCCTTGATATTTACCGGCATTCTCATTCATGGACCCATCTTCATGCATAACGAGGACACGTTCTAAGTTATGACGATTACCAATTTCAAAGTCATTCGGGTCATGGGCAGGTGTGATTTTAACCGCACCTGAACCAAATTCCATATCAACGTAATCATCTGCAACAATTTCAATTTCACGACCAACAATTGGTAACATTACTTTTTTCCCAATTAGATGCTTGTAACGCTCATCTTTCGGATGAACTGCCACTGCTGTATCACCGAGCATTGTTTCTGGACGTGTTGTCGCGATTTCGATTGTTTCATCACTATCCTTAATTGGATAACGCATGTGATAAAACTTACCTTGAACCTCTTCGTAGATTACTTCAATATCAGATAACGCCGTCTTCGTTTGCGGATCCCAGTTAATAATGTATTCCCCACGATAGATGAGACCTTTCTCATACAATTTTATAAATACTTCTTTCACTGCATCGGATAAACCTTCGTCTAGTGTAAAACGCTCACGGGAATAATCAAGCCCAAGACCTACCTTTTCCCACTGGGAACGGATAAAATCGGCATACTCTTCCTTCCACTCCCAAGATTTCTCTAAAAATTTCTCGCGGCCTAATTCGTAGCGAGTTGTACCTTGTTCCTTTAATTTCGCTTCTACCTTAGCCTGGGTTGCAATACCAGCATGGTCCATACCTGGTAACCATAATACATCATACCCCTGCATTCGCTTCATGCGAGAAATGGTATCCTGCATCGTCGTATCCCATGCATGACCTAAATGTAGCTTACCTGTAACGTTTGGTGGTGGAATAACAATCGAGAATGGCTCCTTATCTGGATCACCAGTTGCTTCAAAATATTTTCCTTCTAACCAAAATTGATATCGACCTTTTTCCACTTCCTGCGGATTGTATTTTGATGGAAGGGACGTTTGTTCATTTTTACTCATTGCACTACCTCCTATAATAAAAAACCAAAAAACCCTTTTCATCCTAAAAATAAAGGACGAAAAGGGTTAGATTCCGTGGTACCACCTTTGTTTACAAACGATAATCGTTTGCACACTTCATTGTTTGATAACGGTCAATTACCGGCTTCTTCTACGTTAAAAAATAATTTCAAAGAAGCTGCATCAAGGGCGACCTTCCAAAACAACCTACCTAGGAAATTTTCAGCTCAGGATTTCCCTCTCTAAAGGCGTTTATTTTGTACTCTTCCCTTTCATCGCGTTTAAAATATAATTGCTTATTGTTATATAGGTATTATTTTATAGCTTCCTTACATTACCGTCAACTATTATTATTGTTATTGCACCAATTTGGTGTATTTATACATAGTATAGAAATAAAGCGTAAAATGTGCTAAGAAAGAGGTGCTATCTGTGGCTAGGTATTATCGATATAAGCTGCCACCATGGGCAAGACACTGCCTTTTTGTGTTCGAGAAAGTTCTTTTACCAATCGTGATTTTTCAGTTGATCCGCACATTATTAATTCCAACGACTTTTGATGTTCTTTTATCAGGCATACTAATTGGACTAATTATTGCATTTTATTTGGAGTGGATCTAAATAGAAGGATCATCAAAGGATAACGTTTCATATTCATCCTTGATAAAATCCGTCCACTTTAATGCGAAAATTAGCTTGCGATATTGTTTCTGTAATTCACTGACTTGATAAGTCAGTGTCTTTTCTTTTGGACTTCTCACATAGTCTCGGATGATCGTCATGTAAGAGGCTGGATTAAGTAGATAAATGGATAACAATTTCATATCAAACATATCGAGATCGTATTTTCGTTTATATACGTTGAAACCTTCCATAAGTAACTCATTTGGTTGATCGTATTCTCCTGTCAACTGATGGAAGTAGTTTACCAAATCCACTGCAACGTGATCATAACGGGCTTGCTCCCAATTAATAACATGCTTATTCAGTATATGATCCAGTTCAAGATTCCCATGACATAGAGAAAGGTTCCATGTTAATTCTTCTTCTGATTGATCGAGAAATTCGCTTATCTCACTATTTATCCGATTTAACGCAATTTCAATATCTCGATAATGTGTACAAACCTGTAATTCAAATGGAGACATATAGGCTTGCTGTTCAAAACGAAGCACATAGGAATATAATTCATTTGGCAGCTGTTCACAAAATGTTTGGTATGTATGAAAATTTTTATTTAAGGTGGATTTCGAAATACGTTGACTTTGCTGTGTCTTTTCATGGATATGTGCCAAAATTCCCATCGTTCGTTCAATCGAATTTTCGCTACTTGAGCGAGGCGCAAATAGCAGCCAAGGGCTAAGATAGTATATGGAATCACTGGTGTTTTCATAAAGCTTACCATCTTTCGTTACGTAAACGGGGACAATTTCCGAAAGGTTTTTCTCATTTGCTATATAATAAACATGTTCCCATGCAGCAATATCATCTTGCTTCAATGAGCTTTTTTTCAATGCATAATCACGCCGTCCATCTTTAATATGAAAGAGATGTTCGGTAACCTTTTCAATTTCTGTTGGATAGATTCGATACGCCTGCAATATCTCTTTTACTACTTCCATCATTTATCACCACCTACCAAAGGAGATACCCCCTTGTTCTTTGCATGAAGGGGGTATTTTCGATTATTTATTAACGGGGATATGCAGCAGTTGCCCCTCATGAACTTCAAAATCATCCTCAAGCTGGTTTTGTTTAATCAGTTGAAGCGGACTTACAGAAAATCGCTCCGCAATTGTTTCAATGGTATCTTGATTTTGTACAATACAGATCCTCATTTTCGTAAACTGCTCATCTTTTGCTTCTCTGAAAATATCAGATAATAAACTGGCATCCTCTGGTTCACGTTCTTCATAAGCTTCCGACTCATCTACATCAGATGCGACGATATCATCCTCATAGGCTAGCTCTTCTGCTTCCTCAGTCTCTGTTTCAGTAGCCTCTGCGTCTTCATCTGACAAATTATTAAAGAACTCTGCTAATGTTTGGGATTTCTTCTTCCATCGATCTGGATCATTATCTTCTTGTTCTTTTTGTTCCTCTTCTTCTGCCCTAATCTCGTCTACGATTTCTATAACATCTGCCTCTTCTGGTTCTTCTTCAATTTCTTCCACTTGTACGGAATCTAGTTCTTCTCTTGCTTCCATTTTAATTTCTTCTGCATCATTAGTTTTTTGTTCATCTAATGGACCTGCATCAAGTTCTGGCTCCACTAAATCAGAAACGGTCTGTTCCTCTTCCTGTGGTTTTCTAATTTCAAATTCAAATGAATCCACCTCAGCGCTAGAAGTGTCTTCAACTACTGATTCCACTTCCGTTTGTTCTATTTCCTCAACTGAGTCCACTTCATGACGTGGGTACTCTACCTCGCTGTTAATCCCATGGATTTCAATGGTTGCACACAATTTCAAATGACTTGGTTCTGGAATTTCATAATCAAAGGACTCTACATGAACCGTAACATCATTTAAGTCTGCTACTCGGTATGGCGGGACAGAAATCTCTACAGGAAATCGGTGAGAAAATGAAGCCAATCCTTCCTCGTCTATTACCTTTTCCACATAACGCTTCGCTTGGAAATCTTCAAAGTCTAGTGAACGATCAACTTCCACAGAAGCTATTTTTTCGTATTCTCCTTGAAGTTCAATATTTCCACGAATCGAGATGTATTCTTCATAGGGCTGGATGGATATTTCAGGTTCTAATGCTATCCCTCGTAACTCCGCAACTTCCTGTCCCTTTTCAAAATAGAGTGATTCCTCTAAATCAAAAGTGAACGCTTTGGAATCGCCTGCCAAATCAATTCCCTCCTCTTTAGAAAACTTAGCATTCATTAACATCCTGAACGAATGCCTTCGCCTGCACTATGCAGATAGGAATGCTTTACGTCCATATCTGCCAACATATAACCAATATGCCGATATGTCTTTATAATCTATATGAATCCACCTACAGAGATATGCATGAAAAAAGCTATTCCAATATGAAACACCCTCTTTACCAAGGTGATTTCTATCCTGAAATAGCTTTTTATTGTTATGTGTGCAAGAAGCTACGACATAAAGTCGTTACGCTTTTAAGCTTACTTTTCAATTTTTGAAAAAGCTGTGCGAATTGCTTGGATTGTTTTTTCAATATCTTCATCGGTATGTGCAGTCGATAGGAATAACCCTTCAAACTGTGATGGTGGTAGGAAAACTCCTTCTTCCATCATGGCACGATAATATTGTGCAAAGTAATCCAAGTTTGATTGCTGAGCTGTTTCAAAGTCGATGACTTCTTCATTTGTAAAAAATACACCAAACATCGAACCTGCCCGATTAACATGTAAAGGAATATCAAATTCCGCTGCAGCTTGTTGGAATCCTTCTACAAGTCGATCTATTTTCTTGCTTATCTCCTCATAAGATCCCTCTGTCAATGCGGATAAGGTTTCATAACCAGCTGTCATTGCAAGTGGGTTTCCTGACAAGGTCCCTGCTTGATAAATGGAACCTGCAGGCGCAACGCTTTCCATAATTTCACGCTTACCACCATAAGCTCCAACAGGTAGCCCACCACCGATAACCTTACCAAGACAAGTTAGATCTGGCGTAACATCAAAGTGTCCTTGCGCACAGTAATAGCCAACACGGAATCCAGTCATTACTTCATCAAAAATAAGGAGTGTACCATTTTCCTCTGTGATCTGTCGCAAGATTTGCAAGAAACCATTTTTAGGTGGTACAACACCCATGTTTCCTGATACTGGCTCAACGATAACTGCTGCAATATCTTTCCCGTACTTCTCAAAAGCAAGTTTAACACTTTCTACATCGTTATATGGTACCGTAATTGTATTCTGAGCAATGGAAGCTGGAACCCCTGGACTATCTGGCAATCCAAGTGTTGCAACACCTGAGCCAGCTTTAATTAATAACGAATCTCCATGCCCATGGTAGTTTCCTTCAAATTTAAGAATAATATTTCTACCGGTATAACCTCTAGCAAGACGAATCGCACTCATCGTTGCTTCCGTTCCTGAGTTTACCATTCGAACCATTTCAACTGAAGGTACACGGTCAATCACTAATTTTGCTAGCTTGTTTTCAAGCAGTGTTGGCGCACCAAAGCTTGTCCCTTTTTCAGCAACTTCCTTTAACTTCGTTACAACATGGTCCGCAGCATGACCTAAAATTAATGGCCCCCAGCTTAACACATAATCAATATATGCATTGCCATCAATATCGTAAATCATTGACCCTTTACCAGATTCCATGAATACTGGTGACATACCTACAGACTTAAATGCACGTACAGGGGAGTTCACCCCGCCTGGCATTAGATCAACTGCTTCTTTATACGCATCTACTGATTGATTATACCTTACCACTTTAATCCGCCCCCTCTAGTTATCTTCTTTTAGCCATTTCGCAACATCTTTTGCAAAATAGGTAATAATTAAATCTGCTCCTGCACGCTTCATAGATGTTAGCTTCTCCATTACTAATGCTTTCTCATCAATCCAGCCATTCTGTGCAGCTGCTTTAACCATGGAATATTCACCACTAACATTGTAAGCAACTACAGGCACATTAAAATTATCACGAACTTCACGAACAATATCCAAGTATGACATAGCAGGTTTTACAATTAAGAAATCCGCGCCTTCTGCAACGTCTGATTCCGCTTCACGAAGCGCTTCCAGTCGATTTGCTGGATCCATTTGGTATGTTTTCCGATCACCAAATTGCGGTGTACTATCTGCCGCATCACGGAAAGGACCATAGTAAGCCGAAGCGTATTTGACAGCATAGGACATAATCGGAATGTGTGAGTAACCTGCTTCATCTAGCGCCTGGCGAATAACAGCAACAAAACCATCCATCATATTGGAAGGTGCAATAATATCCGCACCTGCTTCAGCTTGCGACACGGCTGTTTTTGCCAAAAGCTTTAGGGATTCATCGTTGTCAACGTCGTGATCATGAATCACACCACAGTGACCATGTGACGTATATTCACAAAGACATGTATCTGCAACAACGAGCAATTCCGGGAACTCCTTTTTAACAAGCCTTGTTGCTTGTTGAATGATGCCATCTTCAGCAAAAGCTCCTGTGCCAATCTCATCCTTCTCTGAAATAACACCGAAGAAGATTACCGAACGAATACCGAGTTCGTACACTTCCTTTACCTCATCAAGCAATAAATCAAAGGATAACTGATGAACTCCAGGCATGGAAGGAACTTCATTCTTTATCTTTTCACCTTCAATAACAAAAATCGGATAAATAAAATCTTCTGTTCTTACATGATTTTCCCGTACCATCGAACGCATAGCATTCGAAGATCGTAAGCGACGATGGCGTTTAAAATTGATTGATTGTGACATCGTAATCTATCCTTTCTTTATGTAGGTACATATCGTTTCCAGCATGGCTTCAACCGTAAATTCCTTAGGTGGGTTTAAAGATTGGATACCTAATGCTGTTGCACGCTGTTCTGTTGTCGTGCCAATACATACATAGTTTTTCTTTGGAATTGTATTGGCCATTTCTACAAATGCTTCAACCGTTGAAGGGCTTGTAAATGTGATGAAATCGATGGCGTCCCCTGTTAACAGTTCGTTTAATCGATCCTTCATTTCATAATTATATCCGGTATCATAAACCTCCAACAAATCATGTGGTACGTTGTGCTTCGTAAATTCCTCAGGTAGCGTATCACGCGAACGATTCCCTCTAATGAGCAATATCGGTCCTTCATTAGGAAACTGCTGTAAAAACTCCTCTGCCATTGCCTCTGCGTGATAGACATTAGGAATAAAATCCGCTTGATAGCCATATTTTTTTAGTGCTAAATCGGTCTTATGGCCAACAACTGCTAACCTGTGATGCTGCAATTGTTTCCTATTATATTTTTCCGCAAGACTAAAAAAACAATGAACGCCATTTGCACTTGTGAAGAAGATCCACCTGAAATCATCCATTTTGGAAAAGGTGTACTTGGCTGATTGTTCATCTTTACATGAAATCGCAAGCAAAGGAACCTCGATCGGTATACCACCAAGCTCTCGTACCTTTTTAGAGAATTCCTCTGCTTGGCTTGCTTCTCTCGTTATTAGAATTTTGCTTTCATGTAAGGACTCTTCCATTACTTTTCAAGCTCCTCTTTTACACGATTTACAATTTCCTTTGCCCCTTGACCAATTAAAGCTTCTGCAGCTTCTTTTCCTACAGCTATAGGATCTGTTCCTCTTACTGTTTCTTTTAAAATCGTTTTGCCGTCTGGCGTTCCTACAAGTGCAGTCAGTATTATATCGTCTTTATCGAGGTATGCATAGCCACCGATTGGTACTTGACAGCCACCCTCGAGTAAATGTAGAAACGTTCGTTCAGCAGAAACCGTTCTCGTTGTCAAATCATCATTAATAGCTTGCAGGATTCCCTGAATCTCTTCGTCATCTGCTCGACTTTCAATTGCGAGTGCCCCTTGTCCAACAGCTGGAACAACGATTTCCGGGTCAAGGTATTCTGTAATCAATTCTTCGCTTAAACCAACACGTTTCAATCCAGATACAGCAAGAATGATCGCATCATAGTCCTCTTCGTGCAATTTGCGAAGCCTTGTTTCAATATTGCCACGGATCCACTTGATCGAAATATCTGGACGTTCCGCAAGTATTTGCGCTGAACGACGTAAGCTACTCGTACCTACAACCGCACCATTTGGTAAGTCGCTCAGCTTCACATTGTTTTTAGAAATAAATGCGTCTCGATGATCTTCTCTTATTGGGATCGATGAAATCATTAAGCCTTCGGGTAGCTCGGATGGCATGTCCTTCATACTATGTACTGCTAAATCAATTTCTTTATCATACATAGCTTGCTCAATCTCTTTGACAAAGAGACCTTTCCCACCTACTTTGGATAATGTTACATCCAAAATTCGATCTCCTTTTGTAACAATCTCCTTGATTTCAAATTCATTTTTTACACCAGCTGCTTTTAGCTGATCAATCACCCATTTGGTCTGTGTTATTGCTAAATTACTTTTTCTTGAACCAACGATAATTTTACGCATTCGTTGTGTACCTCCTTAAATTACTTACTCTTTAGAAGTGAAAATTCGATAACGTGCTGAATAAAAAGAAATTCATTAACAATATTAAAAATGCCGCTGTATTGTATGTAGCTAATGGTTTTCCCACATATCCTACAACGAGGCGCAATACTAAATATCCGACATATACAATTAGAACAAGTAATGAACCAATCGTTTTCATGTCAAACCAATAAAATTCGGAGGCAGAAACATGCGCCCAAACTACCCCTAATATAATCGCAATTAATAATAATGGCACCCCAATCGAGATTGCAATAAAGCTATAGTTATCTAATTGCTTCAAGTCTCCTAACTGCCACATCCATTTTAACCCTTTTTTGCTTTTTAAGAAACGATATTGAATTAAATACATAATGGAGAGTAAAAACGCAACCGTAAAGAAACCATAGGAAACGATTGCAAGTGTAATGTGGGCAATTAATATTTCATGTACAAATTGAATCGAATCATTCAACTGATTATTTTTGGTGCTCGCAGCAAAATACAATAGTAAAATAAAAAAGCCAAATACTTGGATGAAAAACACAATAAAACGAATTTGAAATAGCTTATTTATTATAATCGAAAGCGTAATTAATACCCATGAATAGAAAAATAGACTATCCACTAGGCTCGTAACAGGAAAGCCTTTCTCCCCAAATACTTCATAAAAGAAAAAAACGGTTTGCAGTACCCAAACCATACAAATCAACCAGAAAGCAATTTTATTAGCTTTCCGGTTGTGATGTATGAAATCGATAAAGAACCCAATTAAACTAAGGCTATATAGAATAAGAATTATTTCGTAGAGCCACTTCATTTCATGTTATAATCCTTTCTGTAAAGATAGAATCGTAAATAATCTTATAATCTTGAAGGATTAACGTCCACGAAGCATAAAATTGATACATAACTCGCAGTCGAATCGCATAACAATACCCACACATTTCCAAGTGCACCAACGATGCCTATACATTTCTAAGCCGTTGTAAACCTTTTTTGTGCTGGAAAGGATGATTGCTCCTCTTTTGCTAATAGCTTCATCGTTTCATTTTTTTTTGCTTGTTTTTCAAATTCTGCTTTCACTTCTTCTTCAATACCAAAAATATCGATGAATAACTGTAAGGACTGATCCGCATTATCCGTTCCTGCAAGCTCTTTTGCCTGTGTCACTGGTTCCTTCAACAGCTGATTAATAATACTCTTTGTATGCTTGCTAATTACTTTCTTCTCCCTAACCGTCAAATCAGGGATTTTTCTTTCAATACTTTTCATTGTCTCTGCTTGAATGGAGAGTGCCTTTTGACGTAAAGCAGAAATAACTGGTACAACACCAAGCGTTTTCATCCATTCCTTGAACAGCACAATTTCCTCTTCCATCATTATCTCAATCTGTTCTGCAGCAGCTTTTCGTGTTTCTAAGTTTTCATCCACGATATGTTTTAAATTATCAATATCATATAAGAAGACGTTATCCATATTGCTGATTTCCGGATCGATATCTCTTGGTACAGCAATGTCTACAAGGAACAAAGCTCTTCCCTTACGCTTCTTCTGAAGAGGCTCAAGCATTTCTTTCGTTAGTACAATTGAATCCGATCCAGTAGAACTGATTAAAATATCCGCTTCTTGAATAACAGGTAATAAGTTATCCATACTTTCCGCTTTCGCTTGAAATTTCGCAGCTAAGTCTTCTGCTTTTGCTAATGTACGATTGATAACGGTTATTTTCGTTGCTCCAGACCCTTGCAGATTTTTAGCAGCAAGCTCGCCCATTTTACCTGCACCGAGAATAGCAACGTGCTTATTTTGTAAATCTCCAAATATCTTTTTTGCAAGCTCGACAGCAGCATAACTAATGGATACTGCATGTTCACCTATTGCTGTTTCTTTATGAGCGCGTTTTCCAAATGTAATTGCCTGTTTAAATAACTCATTAAAGACCGTTCCGGTTGCTTTCATTTCTTGTGATGTTAAAAAAGCCTGTTTCACTTGACCTAGGATTTGGGTTTCTCCAAGTACCATAGAATCAAGGCCTGTAGATACACGGAAAAGATGTTCCATCGCGCCGTCATCTTCCGTAATTCGCAAATAGGAGGAGAACTCTTCTTTATCGAGATGAAACCAATCAGCCAAAAATTGTTTAATATAATAACGGCCAGTATGCAATTGATCAACAACCGCATAAACTTCTGTACGGTTACATGTCGAAACGATCACATTTTCCAGAATGCTCTTCCGCTTTTTTAATTCAGTCATTGCCTCATGTAGCGATTGCTCTGAAAATGTGAGCTTTTCCCTAACTTCTACAGGGGCTGTTTTATAATTGAAGCCAACTTTTAAAATATGCAATTTGTCTACCCCCAAAATAATTTACACGGTTTAAACGATTGTATATGCTATATAATAACTCAACATCCATTATAACATGTATTCCCTTTTCCATTTTCTGAAATTGTGAACAGAAAAGGAAACAATATGTTAGTATAGAAACGTGTTCTATAAATGCTTCTTTCAAATTACAGTATTAAAATAGTTTCTACATAATAATTATTTTAACTAGTGTGTACTTTATCATATTGCACACGGATAATCAAGAATTCAACTCATGTGCAGAGGAGTTTTAGGAAAGTGAAAAAACAACATTCATTACTTGCTTATTTATTAATTGGTATCGGGATTTATTTTCTGCTTCGCGAGTTGAAAATACCAATCTTAACGGATTTTTATTCTTGGCAAACCTTACTCATTATTATTGGCCTTGCATTGTTAATTCATGGATATAGCTCAAAATATTATCAAAATTTATTAGCAGGTACGATTGTACTAGGGATAGGCATTCATTTACATGGCGTCCAGCATTATTCTTTTTGGATTGACCATTGGGCTGTTTACATACTGATTGTCGGGATTGCCTTTCTTGTCCGATTTATGAAAACCAAGAAAGGGTTATTTACTGGTCTAATTCTTATCGCCCTAGCTGTATTTTTAATTTTTTCTGTTAATCTACCAATCTATTTTGATTGGTTGTATACTGTTATCGATTTATTGGAACGCTTTTGGCCAGTGCTCTTAATCATCATTGGTCTGTTCCTGTTAAAACGAAAATAATAAAAATCCCGGGTGTCTCTTTATCCCGGGATTTTTATTACAATACAGAACTCAGGAAATCCTTTGTTCGCTGTTCTTTCGGCTCATTAAAAATTTCATCTGGATGACCATACTCTACAATTCTTCCTTCATGCATATATACGACCCAATCCGCTACCTCACGAGCAAATCCCATCTCATGGGTCACAACAACCATTGTCATGCCCTCTTCAGCCAGTTCCTTCATCGTTGTAAGTACTTCGTTCACAAGCTCTGGATCAAGTGCTGAGGTTGGCTCATCAAAAAGCATCACATCTGGCTTCATCGCTAATGCACGCGCAATGGCGACACGCTGTTTTTGACCACCTGATAATTTAGATGGATATACATCGTATTTGTCTCCTAACCCAACCTTATCAAGTAATGCTTTTCCTTCTTTTATTGCTTCGCTTTTTTTCACACCTTTTACTTGTGTCGGTGCTTCAATCACGTTTTCAATGACAGTCTTATGAGGAAACAAATTAAAATGTTGAAAAACCATCCCAACTTTTTGCCGGATTTTATTTAAATCATGTGATTTTTTTTCGATTTGTTCACCGCCAATAATAATGCTTCCGCTATTTTTCATTTCCAAAAAGTTAAGACAGCGCAGCAATGTACTTTTACCAGAACCACTAGCTCCAATTAATACGACGACATCACTTTCTTTCACGGTAAGATCGATATCTTTTAATACGTGTAATTCACCAAATGACTTATTTAAATGTTCTACACGAATCATTTCTTGTTCTTCACTCATCTAGGTTCACCTCTTTCTTAATCACTAACTGCTAACCGTTTTTCAATTTTATTAACAATAAATGTTAAAAGGAGTACAATTAATAAATAATATACTGCAACGGTTACGTAGTACGGCAAATAATCAAAGCTGTTCGAGCCCATCGTACTTGCCACACCGAATAAATCTTGCATACCTATAAAGGAAACTAACGATGAATCTTTAATCCCAATAATAAACTGATTTCCCAGTGATGGAACTGCTCTGCGAAATGCCTGTGGCAATATAATTCTTTTCATCGTCAATCCTTTATTCATTCCAAGTGATAAACCTGCTTCTCGTTGACCTTTATCAATTGATTGAATGGCTCCGCGAATAATCTCTGCGATATAGGCTCCACTGTGAAATGCTAAACCTGCAGCACCAGCCCAGAACATCGGAATCAGCAAAATATCGGTTAAACCGTAATACAGGATAAAGATTTGGACGATTAATGGAGTACCGCGAACAATCCATATGTAAGCATCTGCAATCCATTCGAGAATTTTTATGTTTGATATTTTAAGTAATGCTACAAATAATCCAATAACGATAGCGATTAACAAGGATACGACAGATAGCTTCAACGTAATCCATAAGCCATCGAGAAACACATGATAACTACTAATGAAAACATCGAAAAAGTGTAATATGTCCTCCAAGTGCTTCAGCCTCCTTAAACAGAATGTGCGCATACTTGGATGCGCACATTCACATCTTCATATTCAAATTTTATTCTTCGATTTCAGGTTTTTCGGTGATGTCACCGCCAATCCATTCTTCAGAAAGGGCGGCAAGCTCACCACTTTCTCTCATTTCCTCAAGGGCTTCATTAACAGCTTCAAGTAATGCACTATTATCTTTATTTACTGCAACGGCTTGATCAGCGACGCCAAGCTGGAATCTCCCTTCAATTTCCAGTCCAGCATCAATAGCTGTAAAGCCTGTTACATCATCCGTGATCACAGCATCATGATGACCGCTTGCTAGCGCTTGAAGTGCAACTACATCACTATCAACTTGGGGTATATTTGTAGTGTATTGCTCTGCCACTTCAAGATACGTCGTACCTCTAGCGACAGAAATTTCTTTCTCTTCCAAGTCGTCTTCCGTTTGAATATCACTGTCAGTTCTCGTATAAATGACTGGTCCGGAGTAGTAATAAGGCTCTGAGAAATCGACCTGCTGCAGCCGCTCTTCTGTGATCGTATGACTTGCAACCGCAATATCATAACGCCCTTCTGTTACTCCTGTAACAATTCCCGAAAATTTCGCACGCTGTGGATTTGGCTCTAAGCCAAGTTTTTCAGCAATTGCTTCCCCGACAGCTACATCGAAGCCAACCATTTCACTGCCCTCCATGTAACTAAATGGCTTAAATTCACCAGAAGCTGCAAATGTTAGCTTGCCATCTGCAACTAAATTGTACGCATTGTCATTACCCGCAGCGTTCGAATCACCATTAGCAGAATCACTGTTCCCACAAGCAGCTAACCAAAACATACATACCATTAAAAATAACGCAATTTTCAGTTTTTTCATCCGTCTTCCCATCCCCTTTTTCATTTGAATTACAGCTATTATCTCTGCTCTGTAACATGAAATGGTATCAGCCATCTCCATATCAATTTTGCCATGTATTTAAGTATAGCAATAATAGAAATAGCACACGAATTGGCTATTCAACGATATCCATCAGTATATGTACATTTACAGATTCTACAGTATAATAACTCCCTTCAGCATACATATACCCATTTTTACTAAATGATACTCTTGTTTTCTAAAAATTTTTCACATTGTTAGGAAATCATTAAGAATTCTGGTTAATGTGGTTGATAGATCATCAAAGCTAGCTGCAGTCGGGATACGGATATGATAGACAGCGATTGTGTTTGACATGGGGTTACACGGTTACAGCAGTCTCGTGATCAATTACTAGCAGATGGTGGGAGTTTCTGACTTATCTGTAATCGGATTAGGTTGGAATGCGATCGATTATTTATTAATCGGATTAAAATCGTCGAGGATATTTAGTTACTACGTATTCGTTATACTAAAAAAACCTTGTCCGAGACAAGTTTCTCAGACAAGGTGATGTTTCATTAATTTTTCAAATAGTGACTAATGATAGACCAAGATTCATCTTTACCTTCACCAGTCTCAGATGAGAATGGGATGACAATATCATCCGGTGCTACTTCAAATGTTTGCTTTGTTCGTTTTACGTGCTGTGCTCGTTTATTCTTCGGTATTTTATCAAGCTTCGTTGCGATGATAATTACTGGAAGCTCATGATATTTAAGAAAATCATACATTTGCAAATCATCTTTTGTTGGTTCATGACGTAGGTCGGTGACAAGGATAGCGGCTTTTAAAGTTTCTCTTGTCGTAAAGTATTCCTCCATCATGCCTCCCCATTTTTCTCGTTCCTTTTTTGAAACCTTTGCATATCCGTAGCCCGGTACATCTACAAAATAAAAGCCTTCATTAATTTTATAAAAATTTAAAGTTTGTGTCTTCCCCGGCTTTGATGATGTACGAGCTAAGTTTTTTCGATTGATTAATTTATTAATGAACGACGATTTCCCGACGTTCGAGCGACCTGCTAATGCTATTTCTGGCAGCATATCACCAGGGTATTGTTTTTGGCTAACAGCACTGATGACAATTTCGGCGTTAGTTACTTTCATTTTTCTCCTCCACGAGTGCGTGCTCAAGTACCTGATCAAGGTGATTCACCTTAATAAATGTCAAGTCACTTCGAACGCTTTCTGGTATATTTTCTATGTCTTTTTCATTTTCTTCCGGGATAATCAAGGTCGTTAACCCCGCTCGATGCGCACTCAATGATTTCTCTTTTAAGCCACCAATCGGCAATACACGTCCGCGGAGTGTAATTTCTCCAGTCATCCCAACTTCTTTCTTAATTGCCCTACCTGTTAATGAAGATACTAAGGCCGTAGCAATCGTTATTCCTGCAGACGGGCCATCCTTTGGTGTTGCCCCTGCGGGAACGTGAATATGAATATCATATTTCTCGTAAAAATTGGTCTCGATATTAAATTCCTTCGTTCTAGAACGTACATAGCTGAATGCAGCTTGAGCGGACTCTTGCATTACCCCACCCAATTTACCGGTTAACGTTAATTTCCCTTTACCTGGATAATGGGTTACTTCAATTGAGAGGATATCACCGCCAGCAGAAGTATATGCTAAACCAGTTGCCGTTCCAACTTGGTTCTCTTGTTCCATTAGTCCATAGCGGAAAATCGGCTTACCTAGTAGTTCTTCTAAGCTTTTTTCCGTAACAATCACTTTTTCCTTCTCGTTTGAAATGATGATTTTAGCTGCTTTTCTGCATAATTTCGCTAATTCCCTCTCCAAGCTACGTACTCCAGCCTCTCGTGTATACCTGCGAATCAACTTGAGAATGGCATTTTCTCGAATTTGTAAATTAGCTTTTTTAAGACCATTTTCCTTCAATTGCTTCGGTAATAAATGCTGTTTAGCAATATGCAGCTTTTCTACTTCCGTATAGCCTGCAATGGAAATGAGCTCCATACGATCCAATAATGGCCCAGGTATGCTATTTACATTATTCGCAGTAGCAATAAATAGGACATTGGATAGGTCGTAATTTTCTTCGATAAAATGGTCACTAAACGTACTGTTTTGTTCCGGATCCAACACTTCCAGCATCGCTGAAGAAGGATCGCCACGAAAATCATTTGACATTTTATCAATTTCATCGAGCAAGAATACTGGGTTAATCGTTCCAGCTTTCTTCATTCCTTGTATAATACGACCTGGCATTGCACCAATGTAGGTTCTACGATGTCCACGTATTTCAGCTTCATCACGGACACCGCCTAACGAAATCCGTACGAAATTCCGATTAATTGCTTTGGAAATTGATTTTGCTAAGGAAGTCTTCCCTACTCCTGGTGGACCAACAAGACAGAGAATTGGTCCTTTTATCGTATTCGTTAGCTTTTGAACAGCTAAATATTCTAATATTCGTTCCTTTACTTTTTCAAGTCCATAATGATCATGATTTAATACTTTTTCTGCATGCTTAATTTCAATTGTATCCTGTGTTTTTTCAGTCCAAGGTAAAAGAATAAGCCAGTCTAAATAATTACGGATCACAGAGCTTTCAGCAGAACTTTGCGGTACCTTTTCATATCTTCCCAATTCCTTGAGGGCAACTTCCATAATATGCTCTGGCATATTGGATTTTTCAATTTTCTCCCTTAATTGATCCACTTCACTTGTTTTACCATCTTTATCGCCTAGCTCTTTTTGAATTGCTTTTAATTGTTCTCGAAGGTAGTATTCCTTTTGCGTTTTTTCCATGGAATTTTTTACGCGTTGACCAATTTTCTTTTCTAAATCAAGAACCTTCTTCTCGTTAGAAATGATTTTAATGAGATGCTTCATTCGGTCAGTCACATTAATTATTTCTAATATTTGCTGTTTATCCTTTATTTTCAATGTTAAATGAGAAGCAACGATATCTGCAAGTCTTCCTGATTCCTCGATATCCGAAACGGTTGCATAGGTTTCATCTGTTAATTTCCTGGAAAGCTTTATGTATTGTTTAAATTGCTCAAGTAAAGAACGCATTAATGCTTCTTCTTCATGCTGTTCGCCATGCGCTTCTTCCAAATTACTGATCTCAACCAAAAATTCATCTTCCGATTCCGTATAACGGAGAATTTCTCCACGAGAAAGTCCCTCCACTAGTACACGCATCGTACCATTTGGGAGCTTTAACATCTGCTTTACCTTTGCCAAAGTACCTACATTATAAATATCGCTTGGTTCTGGTTCATCTAAACTCACTTTTTTTTGTGTCGCTAGGAAAATCAGTTGATTATCCATCATTGCCTTTTCCAATGCTGCGATCGATTTATCTCTGCCTACGTCCAAGTGTAAAACCATAGACGGAAACACGAGTAGTCCGCGTAATGGAAGGAGGGGGACTTGAATGTTTTCTTTCACCATTGTTTGTACCTCCGTGATCTATGTATTTATTAGCTATCGTAATAAGTTAATATACAAATCTCATTATGTATTTCTTCAGTTTATAGAAAAATCTTCCTCTTGTAAATGGTTTCATTTCCAAAATTATATTCTATTTATTTCATCGTTAGTATTACCTATGTTTATCATTATAAACAAAAAGGAGCTGACTGAGTCAGATCCTTATTAGAAATGAAGTATCTGCTCAGTCAGCTTCAAAATCTTATTATGCACTTTCTTTTGGATGCTTTTCATTTCCTTCTTTTATTGTTCCATCATGAAAAATCAGTTTAGGGCTACCATTTTCAGCGGCAACTGTTTCTTTCGTAATGATACATTTCTCCACATCTTCTCGAGAAGGAAGGTCAAACATTACATCTACAATAATTCCTTCAATAATGGAGCGTAATCCACGAGCACCTGTTTTACGTTCAATTGCTTTTTTAGCAATTTCAATCAGCGCATCATCTTCAAATTCTAATTCAACATTATCCATATCGAATAATTTTTGATATTGTTTAACAAGCGCATTTTTTGGTTTTGTTAAAATTTGAATCAACGCATCCTCATCTAATGGAGTTAAACTTCCGATTACTGGAATACGTCCAATAAACTCCGGAATTAAACCATAACGTAATAAATCTTCCGGTAATACTTTGGAAAGTAATTGACCCATATCCAGGTCTTCTTGTTTTTCATTTGAGCCAAATCCGATTACTTTCTTACCAAGACGACGCTTAATTACTTGGTCAATTCCATCAAATGCTCCACCAACAATAAATAGAATGTTAGTCGTATCAATTTGGATAAATTCTTGATGTGGATGCTTACGTCCCCCTTGTGGTGGCACGCTTGCAACTGTACCTTCTAGGATTTTCAGCAATGCTTGCTGTACCCCTTCACCAGATACATCACGTGTAATCGAAGGATTCTCGGATTTACGAGCAACCTTATCTATTTCATCAATATAAATAATCCCTTTTTCAGCCTTTTCAACATCATAGTCTGCAGCTTGAATCAGTTTGAGCAAAATATTCTCGACATCTTCCCCAACATAACCAGCTTCAGTTAATGAAGTTGCATCTGCCATCGCAAACGGAACATTAATAATACGAGCGAGCGTCTGAGCAAGTAATGTTTTCCCACTACCTGTTGGTCCGATCATCGCGATATTACTTTTTGATATTTCAACATCATCCGTACTCTTTGTGGAATTAATCCGTTTATAATGATTATATACTGCTACAGCAAGATTTCGTTTTGCTTTATCTTGACCAATTACATAGTCATCAAGAATATTGCAGATTTCCTTCGGTTTTGGAATTTCATTCATTTCCATATCCTCGTCTGTACCTAGCTCTTCTTCAACGATTTCTGTACAAAGCTCAATACATTCGTCACATATATAAACACCAGGTCCGGCGACCAGTTTACGTACTTGTTCTTGACTCTTTCCACAAAATGAACATTTCAATTGTCCTTTTTCCTCATTAAATTTAAACATTCCATTTCACCCCTAAACGAGCTAAATAAATTCAGCTATCAACTTTTATAGTCATCATATCAGATACAATTTAAAAAACAAAACAATATACTTCTTCCATTAAGCTAAACACGATAAACTTGTCTTCTTCAAGTGTTAAAAAACAACAAATGTAAAAAATCAGCAATTAAATTACCTTGTTTTATCTATTATGGATATATAACAGAAAAAGTCAATAAATTTAACTTCAACATTTCGGTTATTGTTACTATATGATGTAGGCACAAGATAAATTTCACTTATTTATATCTCTTAATAATGGAAAACAAGGTGCGATATGAATCGCACCTTGTTTTACTAATTTGATGTTATTACTTTGCAACCTTACTGTTGTCCACAAGGAAATCAATTGCTGCTCTTATTTTTAAGTCGTTTTTAATTGTTTCATTGCTTCCACCAAGCATTTGTACAAGCTGATCAACCTCTGTGCCGTACATAGTAGCCATTTTTTCAAGCTCTGCATTAACATCTTCATCAGACGCTTCAATGTTTTCAGCTTTAACAATTGCTTCTAGTGTAAGATTTGTTTTAACACGTTTTGCTGCATCTTCTTTCATTTGCTCTTTCAATGCATCTTTATCTTGGCCAGAGAATTGAGCGTACATTTCAAGTGTCATACCTTGCATTTGTAATTGCTGTTCAAATTCTCTTACCATTTGATCAAGTTCTGTCTCAACCATTGCATCAGGAATTTCAACTTCCGTATTATCAGACGCTTGCCCGATTAAAGCTTCACGTTTTTTATTATCTGCATCTTGTTTTCTTTGTGATTCAAGTTCTTCACGCTTTTTATTTTTAAGTTCATCAAGTGTTTCTACTTCATCATCAACATCTTTAGCAAACTCATCATCAAGCTCTGGAAGTTCTTTTGATTTCACTTCATGAATAGTAACTTTAAACACAGCATCTTTACCAGCTAAGTTATCTGCATGGTATTCTTCAGGGAAAGTAACTTCGACTTCTGTTTCTTCTCCTGCTTCTTTACCAATTAATTTTTCTTCAAATCCAGGAATAAATGAACCTGAACCAATTTCTAAGGAATGATATTCACCTTTACCGCCTTCGAATGCTTCGCCATCTAAGAATCCTTCAAAATCGATGACAGCTGTATCGCCATCTTCAATTTTCCCTTCTTCTTTCACAACAAGCTCTGCATGACGTTCACGGATCGCATTAATTTCGTTTTCAACATCTTCATCTGTAACTTCTACAGATTCTTCTTCAACTTCAAGTCCTTTATAGTCACCTAATGTAACTTCAGGTTTCACTTCAACAATAGCAGTGAAAATCAAATCTTTTCCTTTTTCAATTTGCTCAATGTCTACCTCTGGCTGTGCAATTGGGAAAATATCTGTTTCGTCAATTGCTTTAGAGTATGCTTCAGGTAAAACGATATCTACAGCATCTTGATAAAGTGACTCTACACCAAAACGTTTTTCAAACATTCCGCGTGGAATTTTCCCTTTACGGAATCCAGGAATTTGTACATCCTTCGATACTTTTTTGAACGCTTTGTCCAATGCAAGATTAAATTCATCTGCAGGTACTTCAAACGTTAGTTGTCCTTTGTTACCTTCTTGTTTTTCCCATTTTGCTGTCATTAAAAATCCCTCCAAAATCTATTGTATCAATCCATTTTTCATAATTTAATGTGTGAATGATAGATATATTCGAATTTGCAACCATCTCATTATAACATAATTCGCATGGCTTTCAAGCATTTACTGCGAGTTAGTCTATTCTTCGATGATACTTAAGTATAAAGAATCACACATACTAATTTCTTTCATTATACGTGCTATTGTTTCAGATACTTCTTCTTCGTCATAACTTGTAGGTATATGTAAGTACTGTTCTCCTATTTTCTTTATCGCTTCTGCAATATCACCTGCCTCATTAGGGGATGGCATGAACGGATAAACAACATAAACATAGCGATATAAAAGCTGCTCCAATAATTGAAATAAAGTCGGATTCGCTTGCTCCATATCTCTTAAAATAGTTAAGATTCGCTTATAAATGTCATTGCTCTTCATATCCTGCAAATCAAATGGCACTACATACATACTTAAACTAAATTTATGTATTTCTATTTCATCAGAGACTTTATTTTCTTTCAACCAAATTAGGAGAGCCGTTTTAATAACGGGATGAACATGTTCATTCGTTAGAAGTGGAAGAACTTCCCGATCTGGCTGTACTTTCATACTCCGCATTCGATCAACAATACGCCACTGCTCTAGATGATTATCCTGATTAATAGCTTCATACAATTCTTCTATAATAGAGCTTTTATTTTCTACCGCTAAATCCATTTTCATCTTTTCACTCATATCGTACAACTGCTTAAATTGCTCCTCAAGCAAATCGGGAACAGGACCATTTTCAAATTCATATTTTACCTGTTCCATCAACAAGTCATACTGATTGGTCTGAAATAGGATCGTTAAATAAATATGTACATAGTGATAATAATCCTCGTTCTTAAGCTGAAGCAATTCTTCACATAAATCTTGCGCCTCTGCTGTTCGACCTAGTTCCATTAGGCAAATTAACTTACCGATTAGAATTTCGTGATTATCGATATGGTAACTTAACAGGAGATCAAGCTTCCCCAAAGCCTCTTCATAGCGTTTCTCTTGTAAAGCAAACAAGCTTTCTTCTTCAAGTCTTTTCTGCAGCTTCGGAAAAAGAATTACATTTTCTGAATTCGAACTCATTTATTCACCTCTTTTCTCTCTAACCTTTAGTATATAAATTTCTTTAATTCGTATAAATACCCCAAATTAAAGAAATTAAACATAAGAATATAGAAAGAGAAACCTAATTTATGATGATAGGTTTCTCTTTAGCAGCGTTCCAAGTAAGATGCCATGCTACAAATTAGGAAATAAACCATTTGTAAGCGCTACTATTTCGACTCATTATCACTTGCTTATGTAACAATCAGCTCCGAAGCTTGATCATTTAACTGATTTAAGTATAAATGAAGATGAAAATGATTGCAATGCGCAACAAAGGTATCTAGTTGATTATTCAGAAAATACATCAGATCTAAGCCTCCTTTCTAACCATTAATTGAAGTGCATAAAGATGTGATGACAGAAATGAAAATCCCCCGCCAAATCCTGGCGAGGGTCCGAACTAATACATTAAGGGATGTGAGCTGACTGTTTTAAACCACATACAACACCTGTCTGTGAGGAAAAGTCCGTTTATAACGTTAATCTGGAATTCTAGAAAACTCTAGCATCTACGAGAGCGCCTACGGCTATTGCATCCGCAACTGTCGCGTCTGTCACCCCGTCTATCACGGTCTCTGTCACGATCTCCCCTCACTTCTCGGCATTCACAAACAAATCGTAATCGATCGCGATCGCGGTCACGATCTCTGCGACCTCTGACATCTCCGAAAAAGAAATTATCAAAACAACACATACTTTTCCCTCCCTTAAAACGTAAATATCGGCCGGCCATACTAATAATATATTGTAGAACCGAGCGGTTTGATTGGACAAACCGTCTAGGGTAAATGAACATTTTAGCGGGGTAAGATATATCACGTTTTGCGCTAACTAATCCATTTTATAGGCAAGTTGTTTGAGATAAAAAAGCTAAACCATTTGCAATATAGCAAGAGGGAAAATGAAGTTGGCGCGTTTCTTTTTCTGGATAGAGTAACAGCCTTCTATGCTGCAGATTTTTCGCAAAAAAATGGGCAGGTATGATTCCGATTTCATATCAGATTTACCTGCCAATCCATTCTCTTACTTTCAAACTCTATTTTTTCAAGATTAACTTCATTATCTTATGCATTTACTACCTTTAACTTCAGTCAACTTAATTAAATCGTATAACTTTTTTAATGAGCTATCATTTCATGAACAATAGCATCCCCATCCATTTCTGTTGGATAGTAAGTCGGCCAGTTTTCTACTTCATCTAATAATGCTTCACGATCGTTGCCCCAATATAGATGGTAGTGTCCAGAATCTGTAGGATAGATATTATGATCACTGAATTGAATAAATTGAGGAAGCTCATCGTTATCCTCTGCTAATTTAAAAATAAATCTAACTCCTCTATTTCCTGCTTCATATGTTAAAATTTCATATCCATCATAAACATATTCACCTGTTAACTCATTATCCTGTTTAAAGAACGTTACAGTATCTTCCTGAATAATAATACGGTCAACATCTGTTTCGTACCCATAATCGTAATACTCCTTATATTCTTCAGCAGTCATATCTCCACTTTGTTCTGATTTATGAGTAAATACTTCGTCTAGTGTCCCATCTTGCAGATATGGATAAACAGACTGCCAGTCTCCTTCCCAATCAGAGAGTGCACGATCCTTAACCTGACTATCCTCAAAATAGCCATTGTAAATTTCATCATCATGTGAATGGTTATGGTCGTGATCATCATGGTCATCAATAACAATTTCTATCGGTTCTGATTGTACATAAGCTTCATGTTCATCATTATATAGAACTACTTTTATCTGTTGACCATTATTAGTTGCCTCACCTTTAAAATTGCTAGTTTCTTGCTCAGGGGCAAGATCCCACTCATCATCTTGATTATCTCTTATGTACCAGTGCCAATGATCAAAATCGCTTTCTTCTTCTAATACTGCAGTTAGTTCAACAATATCTCCTGTGTGATAATGGTCAGCCACCCCTTGGATATCAACTTCCTCAGGAGCTTGAGGATCGTTACTGTTGTCATGTTCATGTTCCGTAGCAGATGACGCCTTTTGCTCTTCTCCTTCTTGTAAATCAGCATTCTGACAACCAATCAATAACAGAATACTAAGCGTTAATACACTTAACCCCTTTACAGATAAAAATTTCATTCATAATCTCTCCTCTACCATTTATTTTAAACCGTAACTATTACTATTCGTAATTATTACGATTTAAATTATACACACTTCTATTCATATGCGTCAATATAAACTTTAAAATAATAGTTAATTTATAAGTTGAAGTAGATTAGAAATAAAAGAAAGTAAACGAAATAGAAACGGTAGGTTAGCGAATTTGAACAATGTTTGAAAATGATAGATGACGAATGAGGGTAGCTAAGAATGAATGAAGAATGCTAGATTTTCAATTCAAGTAGTCGAAGTTTCTGATTCATTATTAGAGATAAGCGTGATTGATATCGAATCGGTATCTTGTACTGCAATCACTAAAAAACAACAAAAAAAGCCTCATAAACAAATGTTTACAAGGCTTTAAGTAGCGTCCCAGGCAGGATTCGAACCTGCGACCCACAGCTTAGAAGGCTGTTGCTCTATCCAGCTGAGCTACTGGGACAATTAAATATTTTGGAGCGGGTGAAGGGAATCGAACCCTCATCATCAGCTTGGAAGGCTGAGGTTTTACCACTAAACTACACCCGCATCAAATTTTATCTTTTTTATAAGTGAGAATATGTTTTTCTTAACGGTTGGTAAGTTGTATCAACTTACAATTATGTAAAAGATGTTTCGATTTTATTCTGCCGTTTTTAGCGGACAAGAATTATTATAGGCAGTAATTAATCTTTTGTCAACACTTTCCACAAAAAAGTTTTCAGGAAGTGTTTCAACACTTCCTGAAAAGCATTTATACCTTATAACGATGCATGTATCGTCAAATCTTCCACACGTTCTCCATCTAAATTATAAAATTGAACGATTATATTAGACGGGTCATTCCAACGCATAATCGCATACGTCTTTTCAACTCTGTTTTTTGGTAATCGGATACTCCCTGGATTGATAAAAAGCTTATTATCCACTTGTTCTGCACCGGCAATATGCGAATGTCCAAAGCAAACTACTTGTGCATTTTCTTCTTCCGCTCGATACGACAGTCGGATGAGATTCATTTTCACATCATAAAGATGCCCATGTGTAATATAGAAGGTTAATCCATCAAGTTCAATTGTTTGTTCATCTGGATACCGGATATCGAAATCACAATTCCCACCTACTCGGTAAAATCCTTGTAGCTCCTCCGCATCAAAATCTAACTCCGAATCGCCACAATGAATCAACCACTTCACATCGTGCCTTTCTTTAATTGTAGCCACTTCTTTCGCCAGCCCATGACTATCACTTAAAATTAAGACCTCTGCCAAATAATCACCTCCAGCTTTGCATCTTTACACTTAAGCACTTTACAGAGGTGCGAATTCTATACAAGTACTTATAACGTATGTATCCATTTTTCCAATTGAATAATCGCATTTCTACGATGGCTGATTTGATTTTTTTCTTCTGAATCCAATTCTGCCATCGTCACGTCATACCCCTCAGGTACAAAAATTGGGTCATAGCCGAAACCATTTTCTCCCTTTTCCGAATCCGTTATTTTCCCTTCACAGTACCCTGTCCGGAAAGTTGTCGCTTCACCAGGAATAGCAACAGCTAACACACAAATAAACCGTGCAGTACGTTTGTCTTCACTTACTTCTTTCAATTCCTCTAGAACTTTTTTAATGTTTGCCTTGTCATCTTTCGGCTCACCAGCATACCTTGCAGAAAATAGGCCGGGACGCCCATCCAATGCATCAATCATTAAACCAGAATCATCGGCAAGTACTGGTATTTTTAACAAACTAGAAATTTGTTCCGCTTTTAAAGCAGCATTTTCTTCAAAGGTAGATCCTGTTTCCTCCACATCTGGAATTGCTTGATCTAAATCAAGCAAAGATAATGCTTCGATTGATTTCTTTGCAAAAAATTCCTTGAATTCTTTTGCTTTTCCTTTGTTTTTTGTAGCAATAATAATTTGTTTCATGATCGTTCTCCTATTTTTTCACGGGATTTGTTTCTCCAATGCGACCTGCAAGATCACCAATCATTTCCTTCTGAATTTCAACGATTTGTTGTAGCCCTTCTTCAGCTAGGCCTAACATCGCCTGTAACTGCTTATTAGAAAACGTCGCTTCCTCTCCGGTACCTTGTATTTCTACAAATTCACCGGAACCAGTCATGACGATATTCATATCGACATGCGCCTGAAAGTCTTCTTCGTAATTTAAATCTAATATTTCCATACCATCCGGTAAAACACCTACGGAAATTGCAGCTAAGTAATCACGTACTGGCATTTTTGAGATCGCTTTTGTTTCTAGCAGCTTTCCAAAAGCAAGAACAACTGCAACAAATGCTCCTGTAATCGATGCCGTTCGTGTGCCTCCATCTGCTTGAATAACATCACAATCTACCCATACTGTTCGCTCACCAATTTTATCTAAATCAACTACTGCACGTAACGCTCGACCGATTAATCGTTGGATTTCCATCGTTCTTCCGCTTACTTTCCCTTTTGACGATTCACGAATATTACGTTGAGCGGTTGCTCGTGGCAGCATTGCATATTCTGCGGTAATCCATCCTTTACCTTGCCCTCGCATAAACGGAGGAACACGGTCTTCAATACTGGCATTACAAATCACCTTCGTATCGCCAACCTCTATTAAGACAGACCCCTCCGGATGACTGATATAGTTTTTTGTAATTGTTATGGGTCTTAAATTATTCACTTCTCGTTGATCATTTCTCATAAAAAATTCCTCCTCATACAATCAATAGCTTATCATATTTTCTGCAAAAGCAACACGCTGATACATTTTATATTATGTAACTTTCGTACTTATAGATAACGCCTAGAAGTTAACTCGCTTGAATGGACAGTTTTCTAATCATTAGCTAATTTTGCACCCTCTATTTAAGAAAGAGGCTTGCAAAAATTTTGCAGCCTCTCTAGATTAAAGCTTTTCTGTTGGAGTAAACGCTTGCTTTGTTACTGGTTCTGTATATTCCTCACCATTTTCATTGACGAGTTGATCTACATCTTCCACTTTCACATCAACTGCCTCGACATTCTCTTGTTCCGTTAATGTCCTTACAAGTGTTTCCATCACTTCATCTGCGATTACAGCTTGGTCCGAATCCTGTAAAATATCCTTGCTAAAAACAAGTTCAAGTACACCATCGTTTAAATCAGGGGCATTTGTTAATAGTGTATCGGGGTTAAACACATGAACAACATTTGTCTTAAATCCAGGACCATCAATAAGCGCTTGGACAATCGAACTATATTCATTCTCTTCCGTCACTTCAATATATTGTGTAACCGGTACATAATAGCGTGTTTCTCCATGTTCCGATGGGTAGTACATGGTTACTGCTTGACTTTCAAGTAAATCTAACGTGTCTGTGTCTGCAATGTTAATGCCATTTGTTCGCGAGTATCCTTCACCAATCGGTGTACCGTTTACCGGCATTTCGTTTTGTGGATGCCCATTTATCCAGAGCTTGACTTTCGATACATTTTCAAATTGCGTCAGTGTATGGGTAATCGATTCTAAAATTTTAAGCTCTTCCGCAGCTTCATAGTCTTTAAATTCCTCTGAAACATCAACAATTAATGTACCATCTTCTTGTAGATTTACCCCGAGGACCTCTGTTCCTTCAGGCAAGACAGCTTGGAAACCATTCGGTAATATCTCTGTTACCGGACCACCTTTGACAAGATACTCAACTACCTGATGAGCAACTTGTTTTGTGTTTGGCAATTCAATCGTTTGCGGAGCCACCATCCCATTTGCATCAACCAAATATAACTGCCTTGCAACTGTTTCTTCCGGATCGACCTCTCCTTCAACATTTTCTTCATCCATAACGTCTTCCTCAGATATATGTTCCAAATTATCAACTGCCTCAGCATTCGGAGGTGGGTCCATCTCTTCCATCGATTGCTCTCCCTGAAAACAGCCAGATAGAATCACCGAAATACTAATTGTACCAATCAAAAGCTTTGCTCGCTTGTGCATGCCATTACCTCCTACGATGGTTTGTACTATTATATATACGAGCCCCCTACGAAAATAGACCAATCAATGAAAAAAATCAGGCATCTGTTTTTTTCAGAATACCTGATTTTTATTGAGATTTGCTTTTTTGATTGTAAGCATTTGGAAATTCGCATCCTTAAAAATACTTTTCGAAATTTCGATAAAAATTTCCAAATCACCTGTTGCATAAAATTGATGAACAGGAGTATGCTCCTCTTTATTCAACAAATGGTGAACATCCAAAATGGTACTTGTTTCTCTTGCAGTTTCTTCACTTGAAGAAATCACTGTCACATGTTTTCCGATAACTTCTTGTATCGTATTTTTTAAAAGAGGATAATGTGTACACCCTAAAATTAATACATCCATATTTTTATCTTTTTTTAGTGGATTCAACGATTCCTGAACTACCTCTTCCGCTTGGTTTCCTGTCAGGATCCCTTTTTCTACCATCGGGACAAATAAAGGACATGCAAGTGCATTTACCTGAATATCTGACTTAATTTTTTTTAACGCTAATTCATATGCACCACTTCTTACCGTACCTTCTGTTCCGATAATCCCAACTTGATTATTCGTAGTAAATTTAATTGCTGCCCTTGCACCAGGCTTTATGACACCAATGACTGGAATATCTAATTTTTCCTTTAAATCCTTCAACGCAAATGCTGTTGCGGTATTACATGCAATAACAAGCATTTTAATATTTTTTGTTAATAAAAATTCTACCATTTCCCATGTGAATTGCATTACTTCCTTTTCAGATCTTGGTCCGTATGGGCACCTAGCAGTGTCCCCTAAATAAATTAACTTCTCTTTTGGCAGCTGACGCATGAGCTCATGAGCTACCGTTAAGCCACCAACCCCAGAGTCGATTACACCAATTGCTCTATCCAAATTTGTTTCTCCTCTTTGTTGTTATTTTCCATTCACTATTTTCATTTCCTGGTAGAGAAAATCTAACAATTGATTTAGTGAATGTTTCTCTTCTTCGCTGAATTTATTGAGGACTTTGCCTAGATAGTCTTGTCTTTCCTGAATTACTTCACGAATAATGGTTTTCCCTTTATCTAATAAATGGATCCGAACGACCCTTCTATCATTTGTATCGCGTATTCTTTCAACAAGTTCATTTTTCTCCATGCGATCAACCAAATCCGTTGTTGTACTAAAAGCCAGACTGATCTTGTTGGATAGCTCTCCTATCGTTAAATCACCTTCCTCTAATAACCATTGTAAAGCAACGAATTGCGGTGATGTGATTGGATAATTATTTAAGATTTTCCGACCATTCTGCTTGATCATTCCAGATATATAACGGAGCTGCTTCTCCATTTTTTTTACAGATTCAGCTGTTTCTAATACTTCCTTTTCCAAAAGTGTTACCCCCTAGATCTTTCCTTAACGAGTAGTTTATCACACGTTATCCTAAAAAAAGAATATATTCTTTGCACAGTATATTCAAAATGAGATAATTTGCCTATCAGAGGAAAGTAACGACTTGTCCAAAATAAGCATAATTTAAAAAACAGTTCATTAATAAACACACATTTTATGAATTACTTTATTATATCTTAAACGATATCCGTTAAATTGGGAACTAATCATTACTTTTCCCAATAATTTCAATTGAAAAAGATATGTATAGGTGTCACTCGTGATTTTTATTATAAACCGTTTCAAAAACGAGTTATTCCATTTTAATTGTACATTTCCGATAAATGTACGCACCGATTCTGGCAGTCTTCATAAGCTATTATTGACTAAATAATTTCCCTTCATAACTGTAGCTCTATAGAGCAAGGAGGGGGTAACATTTGAAGGACAACGAGTATAAACCGAAGCAATTACTGACCAAACGCGAAAAAGAAGTGTTTGAACTATTAGTGCAGGATAAGACAACAAAAGAAATAGCACAAGAATTGTTTATTTCCGAAAAAACTGTCCGGAACCATATTTCAAATGCTATGCAAAAATTGGGAGTTAAGGGGCGGTCTCAAGCCGTAGTTGAACTTCTTCGCATGGGGGAATTAAAGCTTTGAAAAATTCGACTTCCCAATTAAAAGGGGAGTCGAATTTGTTTGGCTAGAAGCTGTTTCATTTCTTCAGGAATTGGAGTGGGACGGGCTGTTCGCACTATAAAATTAACTGCTTTATGAATCCAAGTAAGAGTAAATGTAATTAATTAAATTATATTTTAAGCGGAGCCAATTTTTTAATTCTTTATCTAAATATAGATGTGGATGCCTTTGTTTCTTTATTTACTCTACTATTATCGATCTTGAGAATACTAAATGGAATTTTTAAAGTCCTATTTCATCTACAGCGTAAGTAGCATCCTCATTGCTAAAACCTTCAAACTCTAACTGTTCTATTAAACCGCTTCTTGAGAAACTTGAGTAGTCTAAGTAATCTTGAGCCATTATTGCTGCTTGATCTTGCCAATCAACACTTATTTGGTTTACTGCATAAGTAGCGTCCTCATCATTAAACCCTTCAAATTTTAATTGATCTATTAGACCACTTTCAGAAAAAGCTGTATAGCCTAAGTAATCTTGAGCCATTGTTAATGCTTGATCTTGCCAGTCAACACTTATTTGGTTTACTGCATAAGTAGCGTCCTCATCATCAAAGCCTTCAAATTTTAATTGATCTATTAGACCACTTTTAGAAAAAGCTGTATAGCTCAAATAGCTTTCTGCCATATCTACTGCATTTTTTTGTGATAATGTTTCATCAGTGTTTACTGCAGTCTCTTCTGTAGCCAAATCTTCTACTATTTCTTCCTCTGACGTTTCTTCAATGACTTCTTCTACTTCCTCAATTTCTTCTTCACTCTCTACATCTTCTTCTGTTTGATTTTCACCTGCTGAGTCAACTTTATCAATTTCTGCTTCTTCCGTTTCTCCGCATGCTGTCGAAACAAAAATAACAAGTAACGACAGCAATAAAACTGATAATTTTTTCATTTGTAATCCCCCATATGTATGTACGTATTTATGGGTATATTATCTTACATTAAATGAATACTTGCAAGACCTTTGACCTAAATTATCTTTCTTTTGCCTACGTTATTAGATATCTGGTAGATTAATGCAATATCTCTTGTATTTCAAAAAGTATTTCTTCCATATATTACGTCATATTGGTCATCAATCTTTGATGCTAAAGGCTTTCAGGGAGATACAAGAATGAGAGCAAATCGATTTACATTGTATGCTACTCCCCATTTCACGGTAAAAAATATAATTTTTAAGAATCCATATATAATACAGAATCTTTCACTCAATTTCAAAGTAAGCGAAGAATTATGCTAGGAAAGAATGGATCAAATTTAATGAAATATCCTTTTTCATTAAAAGATTGTTTCTGAAATTTAAAATGTTGATATATCAATGGTTCAAGCTGTCTGCTAATGGTATGCATTACAAATGCCATGCAAAGATTTAGTTGGTAAAAGGCAGTCTCAAGCCGTAGTTGAACTTCTTCGCATGGGGAGAATTAAATCTTTGGAAAATTCGAGTTCCCTATTAAAAGGAGACTCGAATTTATTTGGCTATAAGCTGTTTCATTTCGTCTGGCATTGGGGTGGGACGACCTTTCTGTGGATTGATGTAAACGATTCGTCCTCGTCCTGTTAACGCAATTTCTTCGTTTTCTTTTACACCCATATAGTGCACATCAAACGAGGTATTGCCAATCGTCGCTACTTTTACATACATTTTTAGACGTTCATCGAAATACATTTGTTGAAAATAATCGCATTGCAAATCTGCTACAATGATTGCTTCCTCTTCTGCCTTGAAATTATTGAAAATACCGAGTGAATTTAGAAAGTCGATTCGTGCTTCCTCAAAATAAATAAACGCAGAGACATTATTTACATGTCCATACAAGTCCGTTTCTGAAAAGCGTACTTTTATAGGGGTATAAAAGCTAAACTCAGAACGCCATTTATCCATATCTTCAATATAATTAACCGATTTCACGCGATCACCTCCTACCTAGTTACTATCAAAACTCTATCAACAACATAAGTAAAAAATAGTCATGCCGTCTAAGTTTATATAACAGACCCGAATTATGAGGTTAAAGAAATGACCCTCACCACCAATACGGAGAGGGTCATTTATAATCTATCAACCTAGTAATTAATGTGCGTTGTCACTACCAAAGAAATTTTTGAACGCTTGAATATTTGTCGCACGGTTCATTGCTGCAATAGATGTTGTTAGTGGAATACCTTTTGGACAAACCTGTACACAGTTTTGTGAGTTTCCACAACCATCAATCCCGCCGTCTTCCATCAATCCATTCAAACGATCACTTTGATTCATTTCCCCTGTTGGATGCGCATTAAATAAACGCGCTTGAGAGATAGCAGCAGGTCCAATGAAATTCGATTTATCGTTAACATTCGGACAAGCCTCTAAGCAAACCCCACACGTCATACATTTAGAAAGCTCATAAGCCCATTGGCGTTTCTTTTCAGGCATTCTTGGGCCAGGTCCTAAATCATGTGTTCCATCGATTGGAATCCATGCTTTCACTTGTTTCAGAGCGTCAAACATACGATCACGGTCTACGATTAAATCGCGGATAACCGGGAATGTTGACATTGGCTCTAAACGAATCGGTTGTTCGAGCTGATCTACTAAAGCTGCGCATGATTGCCTAGCCGTTCCGTTGATAACCATGGAACATGCCCCACAAACTTCTTCCAGACAGTTCATATCCCACATAACAGGTGTTGATTTTTCCCCTTTTGCGTTCACTGGATTTTGTCTGATCTCCATGAGTCCGGATATAACGTTCATATTTTTCCGGTAAGGTATTTCAAACGTTTCCTCATAAGGAGTAGAATCCGGGCCGCCTTGTCTAGTTATAATAAAAGTAACTGTACTTTGCTCAGCCATTTCCACTTACTCCCCCTTAGTGTTTTGTAGTGTAGTCACGTTTACGAGGTTTTATCAACGATACATCGACTTCCTCGTAGCTGAATTCTGGTGACTCTGTCTCTGCATTAAATGCAGCAATTGTTGTTTTCAGCCATTCTTCATCGTTACGTTCCGGAAATTCCGGTTTGTAGTGTGCTCCACGACTCTCATTACGATTTAAAGCACCAATCGTAATAACACGAGCAAGATGAAGCATTTGTTTCAACTGACGTGTAAACATAACGCCCTGGTTACTCCAGCGAGATGTATCATTAATATTAATGTTATTCCAGCGCTCGAGCAGCTCTTTTATCTTCTCGTCGGTTTTCTCAAGCTTCGCATTTTCCCGAACTACTGTTACGTTATCGGTCATCCACTCGCCAAGTTCCTTATGAATTTGGTACGCATTTTCTGTTCCTTCCATATTCATAAGCGCTTCAAAGTTAGCTTTTTCTTCACTTTCATAGGATGTATACATTTCTTCAGATAAATCATCGACATGGACGTCAAGCTTATCAATATATTCGATTGACTTCGGTCCCGCAACCATTCCGCCATAGATTGCAGACAATAGAGAGTTTGCTCCAAGACGATTTCCACCGTGCTGAGAATAATCACATTCTCCCGCTGCAAAAATCCCTGGAATATTTGTCATTTGATCATAATCAACCCAAAGTCCACCCATGGAATAATGAACTGCCGGGAAGATTTTCATTGGTACTTTACGTGGATCCTCACCAACAAACTTCTCGTAGATTTCAATAATTCCACCTAGTTTAATATCCAATTCCTTTGGATCCTTATGCGACAAATCCAAATAAACCATATTTTCGCCATTGATACCAAGCTTTTGATTTACACATACGTCAAAGATTTCACGTGTCGCGATATCACGTGGTACAAGGTTTCCATATGCAGGATATTTTTCCTCTAAGAAATACCATGGTTCACCATCTTTATACGTCCAAACTCGACCACCTTCACCACGAGCAGATTCACTCATTAAGCGGAGCTTATCATCACCCGGAATTGCAGTCGGATGAATTTGGATAAACTCACCATTGGCATATTTAGCTCCTTGTTGATAGAGAATACTTGCTGCAGACCCTGTATTAATCATGGAGTTTGTTGACTTACCAAATATAATTCCTGGTCCACCGGTAGCAAAAATCGTTGCATCTGATCGAAATGCTTTAATTTCATGTGTCTTAATATCCTGAGCAACGAGTCCTCGACTAACACCTTTTTCATCAAGTATTGCTTTTACGAACTCCCAGCCTTCGTATTTCGTAACTAGGCCTTCTACTTCAAATCGGCGAACTTGCTCATCAAGCGCGTATAATAACTGCTGCCCTGTTGTTGCACCTGCATATGCTGTTCTGTGATGCTGTGTACCACCGAAACGTCTAAAATCTAGTAATCCCTCTGGTGTACGATTAAACATAACTCCCATACGATCGAGCATATGTATAATTCCAGGTGCCGCTTCACACATTGCTTTTACTGGCGGTTGGTTTGCTAGAAAATCTCCACCATAAACACTATCGTCAAAGTGGATCATCGGAGAGTCCCCTTCTCCTTTTGTATTAACAGCACCATTAATACCACCTTGAGCACACACAGAGTGAGAGCGTTTAACAGGAACGATAGAAAAAACATCTACTTTTACGCCTGCCTCGGCTGCTTTTATGGTAGCCATTAAACCAGCTAATCCACCGCCGACAACAGCGACTTTACGATTATTCATTTTGTTAGCTCACTCCTATTCTCTTTCTAGAGGTTCTTCCTTCTATTAAACACCGTACGCAAATTGAATCAATGTTCTAACACCGAGATAGCTGACTGCAAAAAAGACAACGATTACAGCATATGTAGCAATCTTCTGCGATTTCGGTGACTGCGTAATGCCCCATGAAACCAAAAAGCTCCATAAACCATTAGCAAAGTGAAATACTGCGGAAACTACCCCAATAACGTAGAACCAGAACATGAACGGGTTTGTTAAAATCCCTTCCATCAAGCTGTAATCAAGGTCTGCATTACCTAAGCCGATTTGCACTCTCGTTTCCCATACATGCCATGCAATGAAAACAAGCGTTACAATACCAGTGATTCGCTGCAACCTAAACATCCAGTTACGGAAGAAGCCATAAGTTCTCGTATTGTTTCGTGCAACAAAAACAATATATACCCCTAAGATTGCGTGAAACAAAATTGGTAGATAGATAACGAAGATTTCCAATAGCAATACAAATGGAAGCCCTGCCATAAATCCTGCTGCCCGATTAAAACTCTCTTCTCCATACACAGCAAAATGATTGATTACTAAATGCTGAACCATAAAAAGACCGATTGGAACAACACCTAACAATGAATGCAATCTTCTGTAAAAAAACTCACGATGCTCTGCCATGTTTACCCCCCTTAGTCTCATTCAATAATTTAAAATAAATATGTAGCTATTTACAAAGCAGTGAAGCGCTTTTATTTAAAAAAGCAGAACTTTATAAAATAGCACAAATTCGCAACACATTAATTGTACTTCTAACTACAAAAAGCGTCAAGAAAACTAGATTCTCAATTAGAGTTACCTAGAGTCGAGATTTCTAGTTCAATAAGTTTGCACTTTCCCACTAAAATAATGGATAACAGACTGTTATTTTAATTGAGAATATGTAAAAATGAATAGCATGACTTGTTTTTTTATCAATTTAAATAGATAATATGGGTAGCTCTTCTGATCGTATTCCTAGTGAGAAAGGAAACTATTTTGTATTTGTTAGAGAGGATGAAAAGGATGTCAAAAAAGCATCAACCATTAAATCTGTCACATCTTGAAGAATTACACACACCAGGGGCTGGCTACGACATCCTGCGTTATGTAAGCTTACCTGACCTACTTGGACAAGAAACAGAGCCAATCCTTTATTTTATGGGAAGAAATCTGGCACGTAAGTTTGAAATTACGACACTTGACGATGTTGTATATCTCTTCGAAAAACTTGGCTGGGGAACACTAGACTTGATCAAACAGGATAAAAAAATGTTTGTTTTTCACTTATTATCTGACTCCGTCGTTTTACGGTTAAACGCTCCTTTCCATGTTGACTTTCGTCTTGAAGCTGGATTTCTAGCAGAAGCTATTCAACAAGTAGAAGGAATCGAGTGTGAATGTGTAGAGGAAACCAACAAACGCATTCATCAAATTGAGTTTTCCGTTTTCATAACAAATTAAATTACAAAACCATTCGTACGCAACATATAGTTTTACCAGCGCAGTGTGGCTTATCATTGAAAAGGCAGAAGCATGTTATATAAAACGTGCTTCTGCCTTTTCTGTTAATCTTCTTTATTTAGGTGACTAATCACAATTTCTGCTATATTACTAGGAATCCCCAATTTTGTAATGTCTGTTATTTCCGCATTCCGAATTTCATTTACCGTTTTGAAATGTGTTAACAATAACTTTCTCCGCTTCTCTCCAACTCCAGGTATTTTATCTAACTCCGATTGGAATAAATTTTTACCGCGAAGCTGACGATGAAATGTAATGGCAAAACGGTGTACTTCATCCTGGATACGCTGTACAAGATAAAATTCTTGAGATTGTCGTTCTAGTGGAACGACAATGGGAGGCAATCCATACAGTAACTCACTTGTTTTATGTTTATCATCTTTAGCAAGTCCTGCAAGCGGAATATCAAGACCAAGCTCATTTTCCAATACATCTAATGCTGCTGACATTTGACCTTTTCCACCATCAACAATAACTAAATCAGGTAGTGGCAGATTTTCTTTCAATACTCTTGTATATCTTCTGCGAATTACTTCGCGCATGGTTTCATAATCGTCCGGTCCTTCTACATCTTTAATTTTATATTTACGATATGCTTTTTTATTCGGTTTGCCATCTTCAAAAACGATCATCGCTGATACCGGATCTGTCCCTTGAATATTGGAATTATCAAATGCCTCAATTCGACGAGGTGTTTCAATATGAAGTCTTTCTCCTAACTTCTCAACAGCTTGAATCGTTCGTTCTTCATCTCGTTCAATTAATAGAAACTTTTCTTCTAAAGCAATTTCAGCATTTTTTGTAGCTAGCTCGACCAGTTCTTTTTTCCTTCCGCGCAATGGTGTATGCACATCGATTTCGAGTAGCTTTCTAAGCAACTCATCTTGCGTACCAATTGGGACGAGAATTTCTTTTGGTTTTAAGTGATTTTCATGTAAATAAAATCTTCCAATAAAGCTAATAAAAGCTTCTTCATGATCATCAAAAAACGGGAAAACTGTTACATCTCTTTCAATCAACTTCCCTTGTCTCACAAAGAAGACTTGAATACACATCCAACCTTTATCGTAACTATAGCCAAATATGTCTCGATCCACTCGATCATTCATCGTCATTTTCTGTTGTTCCATTACGATTTCAATATGCTGAATTTGGTCACGCAATTCCTTCGCACGTTCAAATTGAAGCTGCTCACTCGCATCATACATTTTCGTAGTGATTCTCGACTTAATATCCTTAAATCCACCTTGTAGAAAGGAAGTAATTTCCTGAACAATGGATTGATATTCCTCTTTTGATGGGGGATTTTCACTGCATGCCTTGCATTGATGCATATGATAATATAAGCAAGGGCGTCCTGCTGGATTATTACACTTCCTTAGTGGGTAAAGTCGATCAAGCAACTTCTTTGTTTCTCTCGCAGCCAAGACATTTGGATACGGACCGAAATATTTTCCTTTATCCTTATTAACTTTGCGTGTAATGAGTAAACGCGGATGCCGTTCCGATGTAATTTTCAAATATGGATAAGACTTATCATCCTTTAGCATTACATTGTATTTCGGGTCATATTTTTTAATTAAGTTCATTTCAAGTATAAGTGCTTCGATTTCAGAAGAAGTTACAAAGTATTCAAAGTCCACTATATCTTGTACAAGACGTTGCGTTTTCCGGTCATTCGCACCCCTAAAGTAAGAGCGAACTCGATTTTTCAACATTTTTGATTTACCGACATATATAATGACTCCGTGCCTGTCCTTCATCAAATAACAGCCCGGCTGTGCTGGCAATATAGCCAGTTTGCTTTTTATCGTTTCATTCATTCTGCATTCAAATCCTTTAAGTAATCCCCTTTTTCTTTAGAAAATCCCTTGTCACATTCGTAACAAGGGATTTGTTCTACTTTTATTATACACGTTTTACGCGTGTTTGTTAATTAAGTCTACTAAAGCTTCTTTCGGTTGGAAACCTACTACTTGGTCCACTACATTACCATCTTTGAATAATAGTAGTGTTGGAATACTCATTACACCGAACTTACCAGCAGTTTCCTGATTTTCGTCCACATCTAACTTAACGATTTGAACTTTTTCTTCCATTTCTCCATCAATTTCTTCTAATACTGGAGCAATCATTTTACATGGTCCACACCATGGTGCCCAAAAATCAGCTAATACAAGTCCTTTAGAAGTTTCTTGTGCGAAGTTTTGATCTGATACATTTTTAATTGCCATTATTATATACCTCCTAATAAAGTCAAGATTAAGTGAATCTTATTATGAGTATATCACCTGATGTATATACTTCCTAATAGTTTGCTTCAATTGATAAAAAAAGATGAGGCCAAGACATAAGTGTTTTTATCGTATAAAATCCGAACATGCTTGGCGAAAAGAACTTGCTCCGGAAATATCTCCGCTGGATACGCGGAGTATATTTCCGGAGCTAAGTTTGTGCATCGTTCTTTTTTTAACGTTTAACACTTTCGTTATGTCCCAGCCCCAAAGGGTTATTTTACTTTTTTAATTTCCTCAATCAATAGTGGAATTACTTCAAATAAATCACCAACGATTCCATAATCAGCAATATTGAAGATATTTGCTTCGGGATCTTTATTGATTGCAACAATTACCTTAGAGTTAGACATCCCAGCCAAATGCTGGATAGCACCTGAGATTCCAACCGCAATGTAGAGATCCGGTGTTACAACTTTTCCAGTCTGCCCAATTTGTAAAGCGTAATCACAATACTCTGCGTCACAAGCCCCGCGTGAAGCACCAACTGCTCCACCTAAAACCTCTGCAAGCTCATATAATGGCTTAAATCCATCTTCGCTTTTAACACCACGACCACCTGCAATAATTACATTTGCTTCTGATAAGTCGACTCCTTTAGCAGCTTTACGAACAACATCTTTTACGATTGTTCGGATATCTGTTACATCCACACTTTTCGTGCTAATATCTCCAGAGCGCGATTCGTCTTTTTCTAGTGCCGCGATATTATTCGGTCGAATTGTCACAAAGGTAATTCCATTAGTAATAATCTTCTTTTCAAAAGCTTTACCTGAATAAATTGGACGAATAAATACGGACTGATCTCCGTCCTTCTCAATTGCAACAGCATCTGAAATGAGCCCGGTCTCTAATTTACTCGCTAACTTCGGAGATAAGTCTTTCCCAATAGAAGTATGACCCATAACGATACCGGATGGATTTTCATCATTAACAATGGCCATTATCGCTTGCCCATAGCCTTCTGATGTATACGTTTTCAACTTTTCATGCGAAACACTGATTACACGATCTGCACCATAATAAATTAGTTCCTTTGCCGAGTCTTCCAAACTGCCATCACCAACAACTACACCAACGATTTCAGCATCAGAATTAATTTCTTTTGCTGCTGCGATTGCTTCAAATGATACATGACGTAATTCCCCGTCTCTCGCTTCACTAACTACTATATATTTATCACTCATGTCATTACTCCTTTCATCCTTAAAGAGGTTGTTCAAAAAGTCCAGTAAAAATGACACATCGTACAAGGGGCCTTCGACTAACTACCGACACGTCCTGTGTCGAACGTCGAAGTCAGTACATCCTGTATAAGCCCCTTCCTCACGTATTAATTACATACGTTCCGCTACGAGGAGCTTCACCGCCTCGAACTTCGCGATCCTTGTTATCTTCTTTTTGAACTCGTTTTTATGGCTTTACAATACTTTCTTTTCATTTTTAAGTAGCGATACTAACTCATTAACCTGATCCGATATTTCGCCTTCTAGCACTCTTCCAGCTTCCTTTTCAGGCGGTAAATAAATGTCGATTGTTTTCGTTTTTGCTTCCACATCATCTTCATCTAAGTCTAAATCGTCAATTTCAAGTTCTTCCAATGGCTTTTTCTTTGCTTTCATAATCCCTGGAAGCGATGGATAACGTGGTTCGTTTAAGCCTTGTTGACAAGTTACTAATAAAGGCAAGCTTGTTTCAAGGATTTCTACATCACCCTCAACGTCCTTTTCAATCGTAACGGTCTTATCCTGAATTTCCAGGTTCGTAATGGTTGTAACATATGGGAATCCAAGTAATTCAGCTAATCGTGGTCCCACCTGCCCGCTAGCTTCATCAATTGCCACGTTTCCAGCTAGAATTAGGTCGACTTCTTTATCTTCAAAGAAAGCTTCTAAAATTTTTACGGTTGTAAAAGAGTCACCTTCTTCTAAGTCTTCTTCTGTATTAATTAACACTGCTTTATCTGCTCCCATTGCTAAGGCTGTACGCAACTGTTTTTCAGAGTCCTCGTCCCCAACTGTGACTACGGTTACTTCACCACCATGCGCATCACGCTGTGTAATTGCTTCTTCAACCGCATACTCATCATATGGGTTAATGATGAACTCAGCACCATCATCCTCAATAGCACCACCAGATACAGTAATTTTTTCTTCTGTATCAAATGTCTTCTTTAAAAGCACATAAATATTCATCTAGTATCCTCCTAATCAATTAAACTATTATTTATCTAGAAAATTAGCTTGACGCTTTTCTAAAAAGGCTTGGATTCCTTCTCCTGCATCCTCATTTCCAAACACTTGTGAAAAAGCCTTCGCTTCTTCTTCTTCTCCTTTGGAAAATGCTTCTGTTTTTGATACAGAAACAAGATGCATAATATGCTGAATAGCAGGCTTACTTTTAGCTGCTATCTTCTCTGCTAGTTTCGTAGCTTCGTTCAAAAGATTTTCTTCAGCGACTACATGGTTTGCAAGTCCCCATTCAACTGCCTGCTTTCCATTTATTGGTTCACCAGTAAGTATCATTTCATATGCTTTTGCAGCACCAACATATCTAGGCAAGCGCTGCGTTCCTGCAAACCCAGGTATAATTCCAAGATTCACCTCTGGTAAGCCAAGTTTTGTCTTCTCTGTTACGAGGCGGATATGACAAGCCATCGCTAGTTCCAATCCTCCACCTAATGCTGCACCATGAATTGCCGCAATAATCGGTATAGGAAACTGCTCCATTCGACTAAAAACACGCTGACCGTTTGTCGCAAGTGATGTATAATCGGATGCATTCTGTAATTCGGTAAATTCTTTGATATCCGCTCCTGCAGAGAAAAATCTCCCCTCCCCTTTTAACACAACAGCTTTTACACTATTTTCTTGTTCAATTCGGTCAAGCTGTTCACTTAGATCTTTTAGAAGTCCGCGTGATAATGCATTTGCAGGTGGACTTTTAATCGTTAAGTGTGCTACATTTCCTTCAACTTCATACGTGATCATTGTCAATTTATTCATATCCTCCTTCTATATACATGAGAAATAATTTGTTTCGTTTTCAACCTCGAGAAAGCCCTTTCATTAATAAATCATGAACGGCTGGTACTTGACTCTTAAGATCATACTTCTGCTCATTCATAACCCAATTTGTTACGATTTCATCTAAGGTACCAAATATCATTTGCCGTACTAATGGAATCGTTATATCATCCCGGAACAACCGTTGCTCAATTCCTTCTTTAAGGATATTGTCTAAGACAGTTAAATATCGTTTTAAAACGTTATTGATTTGAATCCGGAGGTCATAATTGGATTGCCTTAATTCTAGCTGGGTAACAATCGCTAAATGATAATCAGCAGAAAGCTGTTCAAAATGCATCTGGATCAATGTAAATAATTTCTCATTTGCATTCTGCTTTAGATTGGTTGATTCTTCGATCCGCTTAATAAATTCCCCCATCTTCTCTTCAAAAACAGATACAAGTACATCTTCTTTATTTTTAAAATAAAGATAGATCGTACCATCTGCAACACCAGCTGCTTTAGCAATTTTAGATACTTGGGATCCATGATAGCCATTTTCTGCGATAACTTTTACCGCTGCTTCTATTATTTGGTTATATTTCGGTTTATTATTTTTCATGCGTCTTCTCCTAAGATGTGTTTAACCCCACAAACTGAGTGAATAGTCATTCATAATTTTATTGTAACTCCTACAGATTATTCTGTCAATAACAACCTTGTCCATTATCAACTAAAGAAAAAAGAGCACGAGGCTCAAATCGTTGTTACGGATTCTTGCGTCTGTTTGTCTACCTCTTCGTCAATTAACTTCCTACGTAAGATTTTACCGACTGCAGTTTTAGGAAGCTCTTTGCGAAATTCGTATATTCGGGGAACTTTGTATGCTGCGAGATGTTTTCTGCAATATTCATTTAACGCTTCCTCAGTGAGACTGTAACCTTCTTTCAGCACGATATACGCTTTAACTGTCTCTCCGCGATAAGCATCTGGAATACCTGCTACAACTGCTTCTTGAATACCTTCATGCTCGTAAAGTACCTCTTCGACTTCACGTGGATAAATATTATATCCTCCCGCAATAATCATATCCTTTTTACGATCAACAATATAAAAGTATCCTTCTTCATTCATATAACCTAAATCTCCCGTAAATAACCATCCGTCTTTTAATACATTATCCGTCTCTTCTTGGTTATTCCAATAGCCTTTCATGATTTGTGGACCTTTTACAGCAATCTCCCCAACTTCCCCAACTTCAGCTTCTTCTTCGATTGCGTCCATTTTGAATATTTTACAATCTGTGTCAGGCCACGGTACGCCAATGCTACCATTAACACGATTTTCCCAGACAAAATTCGCGTGCGTTACTGGTGACGATTCAGTTAATCCGTAACCTTCAACTAGCTTTCCTCCAGTTACCTTTTCAAACTGCTCCTGTATCTCAATTGGTAATGGAGCTGATCCACTAATGCAGGCTTTAATCGATGAAAGATCGTATTTATTCAATTCTGGATGGTTCAATAAAGCAACATAAATGGTCGGGGCACCAGGAAATAAGGTCGGCTTCTGTTTATCAATTGCCTTAAGTACATCAAGCGCATTGAACTTTGGCATGAGAATCATTTTTGAACCTTGCTTAATAGATAAATTCATGACAGTCGTCATCCCATATACATGGAAGAACGGGAGTACGCCCATCACGATTTCACTGCCGTTTTCCGTTTTATACAACCAGCTCTCACACATTTCAACATTCGATGTAAGGTTATAATGCGTAAGCATAACCCCTTTCGGATGACCAGTTGTACCACCTGTATATTGCAATAATGCTAGGTCCTCAACTGGGTCTATCTCTGGCTCCAGATAGTCTGAAGGTGCCTTTTCCATAATTAACTGCCATACATGGGTGTCCGCACTTTGTTCTACTTTTACGACCATATTATACTCTCGCTTCTGGATAAACGGATAAATTAGGTTCTTCGGAAATGGCAAGTAGTCTTTTATTCCTGTAACAATCGTATGCTTTAATTCCGTATTTCCTTTTACTTTTGTTACCCGTGGAAGTAGAATATCCAAACAAATAATCACCGAAGTACCAGAATCATTTAGCTGATATTCCAATTCGCGTTCTGTGTACAGTGGGTTTGTCTGAACAACAATTCCTCCGGCCATAAGAATTCCATAATAGCTAATCACTGCCTGCGGACAGTTCGGCAGCATAATGGCTACTTTATCCCCCTTTCTCACTCCGAGGGACTGTAAATAGTTCGCCATTTGTTTGGATTTTACAAACAATTCGTTATAGGAAAGCTCCTTCCTCATAAAATAAAGCGCTTTCTTTTCTTTGTACGCTTTAGCACTTTCTTCCAGGTAAACATGCAGGGCTTTTTTCTCATACTCCATTGACGTAGGTATTTCAGACGGGTAATGTTCATGCCATTTTCGGTTAAATTTCATTTTTCACTCCCCTTTATACTATACTATAACTATTATACCGATTAATTTCTATTTTTTGAAATCTTTTTAATTAATTTTTGATTTTTTATTATGTATCAAAATAAAAGAGGAGTGAGTGAGAAGCGTGCCATTGAACAACCGCTTAAATCAAGTAAAAAATACCTACCACTACAAAAATAACTGCTACAACAAATAATATTTTTGCTAATCGATCTAGTACCACTGTTGGTCTCCCCTCTCTTTATCCAATACTTGCTCCGATAACAAATGCTAGTCCGACAGATATAATCATCGAAATGAAGCCAACAGCCTTATTTCCATTTCCGATTTCTTCATCAACTTTCATAATTGGTGTAAGAAATTCGAACATGAGGTAACCCATTAATAATAAAACAAACCCAAGTACTCCCCATCCAACAGACTGCAATAAAGAATCATTATGTTCAATCGAATAACGGAAAATCGTTGCGATTCCAAATAACTTTCCTCCCGTTGCCATCGCAACAGCAAGATTACCTTTTTTTATCTCTTCCCAATTTTTATAGGATGTTACCAGTTCAAATACTGCTAAAAACACAAGTGTACATAAAACAAATACACTGTAGCGAGCTGCTGTAACTACGATGACATGTTCCCAAAATCCTTCCATAACAGTCGACCTCTCCTATTTCATTTGTATATTCGTCCTCTTTGAAAATTTCTTTAATTCTACTGATACAGTTAAGAAAGCTGTATACTTCCCTAACTGTAAAAGGAGAATATGAATAGATTGCATCAAAATCCGGTTATTGCTAGGTGATTTTTGCAAGCCCATCAAAATTCAAGCACGGTTACGCCGCTTCCGCCTTCACCACTTCCACCAGACTGTGCATTTTTAATTTGAGGATGTCGTTTTACAAATTCCTGGACTCCTTTTCTTAAAGCGCCAGTTCCTTTACCATGAATAATAGAAGCTTTCGGATAGCCAGCTAATAGGACATCATCGATATACTTTTCCAATTTTAACAAGGCATCCTCATAGCGCTCTCCACGCAAATCCAACTCTGTACTTACATGATAATTCGATCCTTTAATCGTAGCTACTGGTTTATCCATTGTTTGCTTTGGTTTTCCGAGAAACTGCAATTCATGTCGTTTCACTTTAACCTTCATGATTCCTACTTGAACTAAAAACTCATTATCACTTACTTTTTCTAAAACTTCACCTTTTTGATTTACGGTTAATAATTTAATTTCATCACCTGGCTGAAGCTCTTTTTGTTCAGCAGCTTTTTTGTCAGGCTGTTTCGTTTGCTTTTTCGTTAGGTGCGGCTGAGCTTCCTCAAGCATTTTCTTAGCTTCAATCCACTCATGTTCTTTTAGAGATACATTTGATTTCATTTGACGGATCTCACTAACAATTCGCTCTGCCTCTTTTCGAGCTTTCGTTAGTGCTTTTTCTGCCTTTTCTTCTGCTTTTTTATATAGCTCTTCTTTCTTTTGCTCTAATTGCTTCCATTCTTTTGCGATATCTTCTCGTAATTTCTCGGTTTCAAGTAGTACTTCGTGGGCCTTTTCATAATCTCGTTCCGCCTCAAGATGAGATTTTTCTAAAGAAGCGATCATTGTCTCAACATTTTTCGAATCGACACCGACAAGTCCTTTCGCCCGTTCGATAATACGACTTTCCAAGCCTAACCGGTTCGATATTTCAAATGCGTTGCTTCGACCGGGTACACCGATAAGCAATCGGTAGGTAGGCTGTAGGGTTTCAACATTAAATTCAACGGATGCATTGACAACGTTGCTGCGATTGTATCCATATGCTTTTAACTCTGGATAATGTGTTGTTGCAATGACACGCGCATCACGAGATACAACTTCATCGAGAATTGCCATCGCTAGTGCTGCACCTTCCTGTGGGTCTGTTCCTGAACCAAGCTCATCGAAAAGTACAAGTGATCGATCATCTACATGTTTGATAATATCTACAATATTTGTCATATGGGATGAAAATGTACTTAAATTCTGTTCAATCGACTGTTCATCCCCGATATCTGCAAACACTTCGTTGAATACTGCGAGCTCACAGCCATCGAGTGCTGGTACTTGTAATCCCGATTGGGCCATTAATGTACAAAGACCAACCATTTTCAATGTGACTGTCTTCCCTCCCGTGTTCGGGCCGGTAATTACAATCGAGGAATACGTTTTTCCAATCTCCACATCATTTGCAACCACTTCATCGATTGGAATTAATGGATGTCTTGCCTGCTTCATTTGAATAAATCCATGATTATTCATTTTTGGTCGGGCAGCTTTCATTTCTTGACCTAATTTAGCACGCGCAAAAATGAAATCAATTTGTCCGAGTATGGTGACATTTTGATCTAAATCATGCTCCTCAGCTGCGATCTTCTGACTTAATTCTCTTAAAATCCGGTCAATTTCCTGCTTTTCTTTTGTAATCGCTCCGTGCAATTGATTATTTAAGTCGACAATAGCTTTAGGCTCCATGAACAATGTTTGCCCTGAGGAAGATTGATCATGGACGATTCCACCAATTGCACCTCGATACTCTTGCTTAACCGGAAGCACATAACGATCATTTCGGATCGTTATGATCGCATCAGAAAGCAGATTGCTATTATTTCTTGTATAGCTCTCTAATTTTTCCCGAATTCGATTCTCAAACGTACGAATGGAGGTTCTAATACTACGTAAGCTGGCTGATGCGCTGTCCATTACATAACCACGGTCATCAATACAATTTTTTATTTCCATTTCTAATTCACGAAGCGGTGTTATTTGTTCCACCAATCCTTCAAGAATAGGTAATTCTTTTTCTTCAAGATCGAGATTATCAACAAACAGCTTGACTTGTCTTCCACCATAAATGGTATTGGCAACATCTAGACATTCCTCTGTTGAAAGCACACCACCGATTGCGCTACGCTTTATGCTGGAACGAATATCTGTAATGCCCCCTAATGGAATAGCTTTATTTAAGCGAACAATTTGGGTCACTTCGTCTGTTTCATCCTGCAGCTCGATAACCTGTTCTAATTCTGTTGCGGGCTTTAACTGAGATACGAGCCCTTTTCCTAATGTTGTAGCTGCATGTGTGGATAGATTTTCTATTATTTTTTTAAATTCGAGTACACGGAGAATCCGTTCGTTCATGCTTATTTACTCCTTTAAATAGGCTTCTTTATTAATTCTTTTATTTATTACGGTTAAAATAATCCATCAGTTTCTCTTTCGACCACGTATTCATAACAGTATCTTTATGGATCCATCCTTTTCTAGCTATACCAACCCCATAAGACATGTGGTCGAGCATTTGATAGCTATGCGCGTCTGTATTGATTGCGATTGTTACACCAGCCTCTTGGGCTTTACGCACCCATTCAGCAGATAAATCAAGTCGATTTGGATTAGCATTGATTTCTAACGCTGTATTTGTTTCTTTTGCTTTTTCAATCAAATTCTCCACATTTACGTTGTATCCAGCGCGTCTTCCTATTAGTCTTCCGGTTGGATGGGCGATTAAGGATACATATGGATTTTCTAATGCTGTATAAAGTCGCTTCATAATTTTCTCTTGTGATTGATTAAAACTCGAATGAATGGCGCCGATCACAAAATCCATTTCGCGAAGAAAATCATCAGAGAAATCAAGAGATCCGTCCGGTAAAATATCCATTTCTACCCCTGCGAAAATATGAAAGTCTGTCCACTTTTCATTTAATGCTGCAATTTCTTCTCGTTGCTTGCATAAACGCGATTCATCTAGTCCATTTGCTACTCGAAGGTATTTGGAATGATCTGTAACTGCCATATATTCATACCCCATTGCCCGAACTTGGTTTGCCATTTCTTCTAGTGATTGTCCTCCATCGCTCCATGTCGTATGCATATGTAAATCGCCTTTTATATCGTTAAGCTCAATCAATCTTTTTTCTTTTTTAAATGCTTCAACTTCTCCCGTATTTTCTCTTACCTCTGGTGGGATAAATTGTAGTCCAAAGTGTTGAAAGAATTCTGTTTCATTCGAAAATGTAAGCATTTCATTTGTTTCCTCTACTTCTACTCCGTATTCGCTAATTTTCTCACCTCTAGATTTAGCAAGCTGTCTTAATGCTACATTATGATCCTTTGAACCTGTGAAGTGATGCAATGTCGTTGCAAACTCTGCTTTTGAGACCATTCTGAAATCGATATTGATATCATACACATCCTCCAATGTCACCGATACCTTTGTGTCCCCTTTAGCGATGACTTCTTTTAAATTAGGGATGGCAAGCAGCGCTTCTCTTACAGCAGGTGGATTGGAAGTTGCAATGATAAAGTCAAGGTCCTTTATCGTTTCCCGCATTCTGCGAAGACTTCCAGCTCGTGAAAAGGATTCAATTTCTTCAATTTCAGCGAGATACGCTTCAATTCTTTCAGCTAACGGAAGCATGATTGCTATTGGCAGTCTCTCTGGACGTTTTCCTGATTCCTCTAGTGCTGCAACAATTTTCTCTGCTGTCTTTTTGCCAAAACCTGCAAGATTTTCTACTTTCCCGCTTAGACACGCTTCTTTCAATGTATCCGCATCAATAACACCAAGTTCTTGATAAAGCTTAGAAAGTTTTTTCCCACCAAGACCAGGTAAGTTTAATAGCGGAATTAACCCCGGTGGAACTTGCTCAGTAAGTTCCTTCAATGTCTTGGATTCGCCTTGTTCAATAAATTCTACAATGACGGTACTTGTTCCTTTACCAATCCCTTTTATTTTCGTAAAATCCTCAATGTCTGCTAAAGATCGATCATCTTGTTCTAATCCTTGAGCTGCCTTGCGATATGCAGATGTTTTAAATGGATTTTCTCCTTTTAACTCTAGATAAATTGCTATTCTTTCTAATAATTGAATAACATCTTTTTTATTAATTGCCACAACTATCACCTATTCCCAAAGTAATTGTACTTCATATAAAAAGACTGATTCGATTTAGTTCATACCACTGCACATAGCATACAAGCGTATCCCTAATACGATGAATCAGTCTCTCATTTACTAGCTGGCTTCCCCACCTGTATAGGTAAACCAAAGCTCCAGTAGCTTTTCTGAGAAATATGGTGTTTTCTCAATAATGAAAAGTGCAACAGACGAGTTGTTAATCCCGTTCTGGATTGTTTCAACTGGTGTTAATGCTAAAATATATAGCAGGATGAATAAAATCAAATATACTTCCAAAAAGCCTAGTACGGAACCTAAAATTTTATTAACGGATTTAATAATCGGTATGGAAGCTACAAAGTCGAGCATGGAAGCGATAATTTGTAATGCAATTTTCACTGCGAAAAAGATAATCGCAAAGGCAATTGCATTATAAAAGGCTGTCTCAAGTGGTAACGATTGTAGAAAAACTGCCCATGCACTTTCATCCGATAGTTCCGGGTATGGGATCCAAAGTGATAGCTTTGGACCTAATACATCGTAATATTTTACCGCTACAAAAAATGCGATAATGTATCCAGTTAAGTGAAGTAATTGTAAAATAAACCCTCTTTTCAAGCCCATGAAAAACCCGAAAAGCAACATGATTAATAATAGTAAGTCTAACATAAATTACTTATCCTCTTTCTTTCTAAGCGATCCCAATAATGTTGCGTAATCTTCTTTCAGTTTTAGGTAATCGTTCATTGTATTTACTGCAGTTAAAACTGCTAATCTTGTTGTATCTAATTGTCGATTCTTCTCATGCAGCTCTTTCATTTTTTGATCGACAAGATCTGCGACTAATCGAACATGGCTTTCTGACTCTGTTCCAACTATCGTATATGGTCTATTATATATATCTAAAGTTATACGTTGTTTCTCGTCCTCGCCCATGGTGTTACCTCCTGCAAACAAAAAAATTCTTCACTTAATATTAACACGAAGTACTTTTAAAAAGAAGTATTTCATTATGAAAGCTATTTTGCTATAGTCAATATATGCAATGATTGGAGAGATGTAGATGGGACATGAGGTACATGTATTACCGATGGCCACAATTAATGAGATGAAATCACATTATCAAAGCGCATTAACTGCAACACCACCAGGAGCTGTTTTTCGCGCGAAAACAACTGCTGCTGTCATAACAGCATATAAATCTGGCAAGGTTCTTTTCCAAGGGAGCGCACCTGAGATCGAGGCAGGAAAATGGCATACAAGCTCGAGCACACCTTCACAAACAACTGGAAAGTCCACCAACCAAAGGCAAAAAAAGACGCAATTCACCCCTGACACTAGCTTATTCACGAGTAGTCATATTGGTTCGGATGAGGCAGGAACTGGTGACTATTTCGGACCAATTACCGTTGCTGCTGCTTATGTGAACAAAAGCCAAATTGCAACTCTAAAAGAAATCGGAGTAAAGGACTCGAAAAACCTAACAGACCCGATTATTTCCAAGTTGGCAAAGGATATTGTTAAGCTTCAAATCCCATATTCGTTACTTGTTTTACACAATGAAAAGTATAATAGGCTTCAGAAAAAAGGCTGGTCACAAGGAAAAATGAAAGCAATGCTTCATCATCATGCAATTACCAATTTATTAAATAAAATTGGCAAAGTTGAGCTTGATGGGATTCTAATAGATCAATTTTGCGAACCTGCTGTTTATAGCAGACATATTGGTACAGAGAAACAACAGCTTCCAGATAAAACGTATTTTATTACAAAAGCCGAAAGCCATTCGATTGCTGTTGCTACTGCATCCATTATTGCTAGAGCAAGCTTTGTTAGAGAAATGGATAAGCTTTCGGATGCAATTGGTATGAATCTTCCTAAAGGTGCCTCTGCTAAAGTGGATCAAACAATCGCTAAGGTTATCCAAGCAAATGGTGCTGCAATTTTAGATAAATACGCAAAGACACATTTTGCAAACACGAAAAAAGCACAGAAGTATCTATAATTTCAAAATCAAGGATGGATTTAATATGAAGCAGCAGATTTTACATAACGACTGGGCTCCACTTTTAGCAAATGAGTTCCAAAAACCTTATTATGAACAATTACGAACATTTTTGAAAACGGAATATGCTACACAAACGATTTATCCAGATATGCACGCTATTTTTAATGCACTACACCACACTCCATTTGAACAGGTTAAAGTTGTTATTCTTGGACAAGATCCTTATCATGGACCGAATCAAGCGCATGGGCTTAGTTTTTCCGTTCAGCCTGAAGTAAAGATTCCACCGTCACTGCGAAATATGTATAAAGAATTGCACGATGACCTTGGGCTTCCGATTCCCGCACATGGTTATTTGGTTGATTGGGCAAAGCAAGGCGTTCTGCTTTTAAATACGGTTCTAACTGTAAGAGCTGGACAAGCACATTCCCATCGAGGGATGGGTTGGGAAACATTCACAGACCGTGTGATTGACATATTGAATACAAAAACAAAGCCTGTTGTTTATATTCTTTGGGGAAGTGCAGCACAAAGTAAAATAAAGCTAATCGACACGAAGAAGCACTACATTATTCGAGCTCCACATCCCAGTCCATTATCTGCACATAGGGGCTTTTTCGGCAGTAAGCCGTATTCAAAAACGAATGCTATTTTGCTAGACATTGGACTGGATGAAATAAATTGGGAATTGCCGCCTAAAGACAATTATAGTCATTGATAATTGCTGCATGTATTTTGAGAGCGGGCTTCCTTTTCCACCAAAAAAAGCTTTCCTACCATAACTGGTAGGAAAGCTTTTTAATCTGTTTTATGATCTCACATATGCCTTGAACTTTTCGTTAACGGCTGTAATTATTTTTTGGTAGGACTCTTCCACTTCTTCATCCTTCAATGTTTTTTCTGGATGTTGATACAGTAGACTATACGCGATGGATTTCTTGCCATCTTCCAAGTTATCTCCTTGATACAAATCAAAGATTTCGACACGATTAACTAGTGGTGCACCAATTTCTTCGATAACCTGCTTCACGTCTCCACCATTGACATCATTGTCCAAAATAAATGCAATATCTCTTGCGATAGAAGGATACTTCGGAATCTGTGTATAAGCTGGTACAGCATGGTAAGATGTGAAGACCTCTTCTAGATTTAGATCAAACACATAGGTTTCTTTTAAATCAAGTTCTTTTTGTAGGGTTGGATGAAGCTGACCTAAGAATCCAACGGTTTTGTTTTCAATTTCTACTAATGCACATCTTCCTGGGTGCATATTAGCTAACTTCGTTTGGCTAAATGTTACTGGAATTTGTAGATAGTCAAATAACCCTTCAACAATTCCTTTCACAACATAGAAATCAACCTCTTTTTTCTCCTGCTGCCAAGCCTGTTCTGACCAAGTACCTGTTAGTGCTCCCGAGAGACGAAGTTGTTCATCTGGTTGTGTTGTTAGCTCATTTTCCGCAGAAATAAAAATACTTCCCATTTCATAATAGCCGAGATTTACTTGACTACGTGCACGGTTATAGGACAATACCTGTAATAGTTCTGGTAAAATACTTAGACGAAGATATTTATGATCCTCACTCATTGGCATTGCTAAAGCAACTGGCGCAGTCGTTACATTAGCAACCTCTGGGCTAATTAGGCGCTTTACATCCTGTTCATTTGTAAGGGAATAGGTTAAGTTTTCCATTAAACCTGCACCTTGAATAAAGTTTTTAACCCGGCGTTTCAGTTGCTGCCTTTCGGTTATGCCTCCAGATTGTCCAGTACCTCCTGGCAATGTAAATGGCAAGTTATCATAGCCATAAATACGAGCGACTTCTTCAAGCATATCCTCAAACAGCGTAATATCACCGCGACGAGTAGGCACGTGAACAGTGAATTGATCAGCATCTTGCTTGTAGTCAAATTGTAGTCGCTTTAGGGTCGAAGCAATATCTACTGTTGTCATTTCTGTTCCTAGACGGTTATTAATATGCGTTGTATCGATTTCAACGACTTTCTCTGTGCGTTCCAGTTCATCAAATTCAGCAGCTCCAGCTACCACTTTACCACCAGCATATTGCTGTAGTAACAAGCATGCACGGATTCCTGCTTTTTTAACACGATTTGGGTCGACACCTTTTTCGAACCTTGTACTTGACTCACTACGTAGACCAGTTTGCTTTACTGTTTTTCTAACCGTAATCGCATCGAAGTAAGCCGCTTCTAGTAATACATTCGTTGTCTCAGCAGTAACTTCTGTATCCAAACCTCCCATGACACCAGCTAAAGCTACAGGTTCTTTCCCGTTTGTAATAACAAGATTTTCATCTGTCAATGTTCGTTCTTGTCCATCTAAGGTAGTTATTGTCTCATCGTTTTTCGCACGACGTACTACAATCTTCTCAGAAGCAAACTTATCGTAATCAAATGCATGCAATGGCTGACCATATTCTAGGAGTACATAATTCGTGATATCAACTACATTGTTAATTGGACGAATTCCAGCGGCCATTAGGTGATTTCTCATCCATAGTGGAGATGGCTTGATTTCTACGTCTTTTATAACAAATGCTCCATAATAAGGATTTAAATCAATTGCTTCGACCTCAACTGAAATATAGTTATTTACACTTTCCGATTCTTCAACGGCAACTGCTTCATCGGGTAGTTTTACAGGTTGATCAAGAATTGCTGCAACTTCATATGCAACACCGAGCATGCTTAATGCATCTGCCCGATTTGCTAAAACATCCAATTCAAGAACTGCATCATTTAAATTAAGTAGCTCATCAACAGGTTCTCCGACTGTTGCATCTTCTGGAAAAACAAAGATACCATCTGCAATATCTGTTGGAATATATTTTTCTTCAATTCCAAGCTCCTTTAAAGAACAAATCATACCGTTCGATTCAATGCCACGAAGCTTTACTTTTTTTATTTTAAAATTACCTGGAAGAACTGCTCCTGGCTTTGCTACAGCAACCTTTTGACCTTGTGCCACATTCGGTGCACCACAAATAATTTGTAATTTCTCCTCACCTACATCGACTTGGCACAGATTCAATTTATCTGCATCTGGATGTTTTTCGCACGACGCTACGTAACCAACTACAACATCGGTACTCTGTTCTGACACATATTCGACACCTTCTACTTCAATACCAGATTTTGTAATTTTCGCCGCAAGCTCTTCTGGTGTTACATTTCCTAAATCAACGTACTTTTTTAACCAATTATATGATACTAACAATTGTTATGCCTCCTTATGTTTCTTCGTTTATGCTTTATGGTATTGCTTTAAGAATCGAATATCATTTGCATAGAAGTGTCGGATATCATTCACACCGTATTTCAGCATCGCAATCCGTTCAGGTCCCATGCCGAATGCAAATCCGCTGTACACCTCTGGGTCATATCCGCCCATTTCGAGTACTTTAGGGTGAACCATTCCTCCACCAAGAATCTCAATCCATCCAGTACTTTTACATACACTACATCCTTTTCCATCACATACCTTACAAGAAATATCCATCTCTACGGAAGGCTCTGTGAATGGGAAGAAACTTGGACGTAAGCGGATTTCACGATCTTCACCAAACATTTTCTTAGCGAATTTATCCAACGTACCTTTTAAATCACTCATGCGAACATTTTTATCTACATACAGCCCTTCAATTTGTGTAAATTGATGAGAGTGTGTTGCATCATCTGTATCACGGCGATATACCTTTCCAGGACAAATCATTTTAAAAGGCTTTTCGCCGTTATATTCCTGCATCGTACGTGCTTGAACTGGTGATGTATGCGTACGAAGCAATAATTCATTTGTGATATAGAATGAATCTTGCATATCGCGAGCTGGGTGGTTCTTCGGTAAGTTCAGTGCTTCAAAATTAAAGTAATCCGTCTCCACTTCTGGACCTTCCCTTACTTCATAACCCATGCCAATAAATAAATCCTCTATTTCTTGAACAATACTGGTTAATAAGTGAGGGCCACCTACCTTCACCGGACGGCCAGGTAACGTAACATCGATCGTCTCTTCTTCAAGTTGTTTCTCCAACTCTGCTTGTTCTAGCTTTTCTGTTTTTTCTTCAAGTGCTGTTGTAATTGCAGTTCTTACATGGTTAGCAATTTCTCCGACAACTGGGCGCTCTTCCTTCGAAAGTTTGCCCATTCCACGTAACACTCCTGTTAAAGAGCCCTTTTTCCCTAAATACGCAACTTTAATATCTTGCAAATCTCGAATCGTCTCTGTTGTGGCGATGCTTTGCAATGCCTCGGCCTGTAAAGCCTCCAATTGTTCTTTCATTGATAATTACCTCCTTGAATATGTGATTACAATAACTTGACATTCGCCAAGCCATCTAAGTGGAATACCTTCGTTATACTTAGACAATTAAAAAAAGCCTTCATCCCTGAAAAGGGACGAGGCTATTATTTTCGCGGTACCACCCTTGTTGACACTTTATGTATGATAAAAACATACGTATTCTGCCCAACTTAAACTTGATAACGGATATGAATCCGGAACACCTTTACTTTTGTCAAAGGTCCAAGTGTCAGCTCCAGAGTGAATTGTTCATATTCCTGCGATAGAAATGCTTCCAGTCTAAGACATTTCCTCCCTAAATCACATCCTGAATAGGAACGAGCTCCTTCTTTGCTTATATATTAAGATTACATTCATTATAGATAATTTCGAACACACTTGCAAGATTATCTTTTCAAGTGATACATGAGAATACCTGCTGCAATACTTACATTTAATGATTCAGCTTGACCATAAATCGGAATCTTCACCGATCTGTCTGCTTGCTTAATAAGTTCAGCTTGTACTCCAGCCCCTTCATTCCCTAATATAATCGCCACTTTTCCTTCTGGAGTAATGTCATTATAATTTGAAGCATTTTCTAAAGCTGTTGCCCAGATTGAAAATCCTTCTTCTTTTAGATCTGAAAGTACTTCCTCGAGGTTTGCATGGAAAATTGGGATATGAAAAATGGAACCTTGTGTTGAACGAATGACTTTATCATTGTAAAGATCTACTGTTCCATCTCCAAGCAGAATGCCATCCATCCCCGCAGCATCTGCAGTTCGAATAATCGTTCCTAAATTTCCAGGATCCTGTATCGAATCAATAAGAAGCAAATGATTCCCACTTCGCTTGGTCTGTTCGCAACTCTCAATAACAGCGATAATACCTTGTGGTGTAGTTGTTTGCGTGATGTGCGCCATCACATTTTCGCTGACTATTACAACTGGATAGCTGTCTGTCCAACTCGGTTGTTCAACGTCCTCCTGTATAATAACCTCACGAACCGTCCAATTACTATTTACTGCTTCCTCCACTAAATGAAAGCCTTCAACAAGAAAGGCACCAGCTTGTGTTCTTTCTCTACGCTTATGCAGTTTTTTCCATTGTTTTACTTTTTCGTTTTTTACTGAGGTAATCATTCATTTCATCCTTCTCATTATTTCTTCATCCATCATACATATTTTTATGTACATTGGTCAAACTATCAATAGTTTAAAAAGTGGAGGAGTGTCTACATGGATTTAAATTTAAGAAAAGCAATTCTATCCAATATCGCAACCAATGATCAGCAGCAACTTGAAGCAACAATTGTTGACGCCATAAACGGAGAAGAAAAAATGCTTCCCGGTCTTGGTGTATTATTTGAATTAATTTGGAATCAATCGCAAGAGCAAGATAAGAAAGAAATGGTTGACGCGTTAGAACAAGGAGTTAGATCTGCAACACAAGATTTACAATAGTTAATTGTTTGGGGGATGATGCTAAACATCTCCCCCTCCTTATAAACATCCATGATGTATTCCATCCAATATCCCCTCTCTGACTTCCCTTTAAACTCTCAAATCAAATTAAAATAAGTACATATACCTAATCATTAGGACGATTCCTACAAAGTAACCTGTACTCCATATATTATTTTACTTTTTTTTCCATATGAATAAGTTATTTTACCTACTAATTTATCTTGAATTTAAGACGAATGAAAGCCTTTTGGATTACAGTAAGTCATATATTTTTTAGCTCCATTTGACTAGTTTGTTTTTAAATGATATAAAAAGTTGAAACAGTTTGTTATTATAAGTTTCAGAGATTCATAATACACTAAGAAAGAAGAAGGAAAAGAAAGGGGTAAGTTTGTGGAAGGTACAACGAATGAAACGCAGAAAAAAGGATTTTCCAAAGGGTTAATTGCACTTATCGTCGGTATTATCGTATTAGCTGGAGGAACTGCCTTAGCATTTATGTTAATCAAGGATTCTCCAAAGAATGCATATTTTCTTGCTGAAAAAAATACGTGGGACTATATGATGGAACAAGTGGAGGAACGTTATCAGCCTGAATTTGACTGGTATGAAAAAACGCAAACCGACAAAACTGCTTCATCACTTGAATTAACTGCTGAATACAATGATCCAGCGGCTGGAAGCATGGGATACGGTATGGATCCTGCAACAATAATCAATAATTCTAGTATAAAGCTTGACTCTCAATCCGATATGGAAAACAAACACATTTTCACTGGGATTTCAGCGAATATCGCTGGGATGGAAATAAATGATCTCGAAGTTTTTGTAACAGACGAAAAAATTATGGTTGGGGTACCTTTCCTAGAGGAAGTATTACAATTAAATGATCAAGATTTTGGCCCGCTTCTGCATCAAGTAGATCCTGCAGCATTTACTGGTGAAGAAACACTAGGTTTGGATACAATGTTTGAAAGCGCAGGAGAAATCTTCCCTGAAGAATACAAAACGCACCTAGAAGATGAATATTTTAAATTGGTTTATGATGAATTGCCTGACGATGCATTTACGAGCAGCGATGAAACAGTTGAAGTGAATGGCGAATCGATTAATTCCGAAAAAATCGACTTACACCTTACTGAGCAGCAGTTTAAAGACATCTTATCTACTGTATTGGATAAGATGCAAAATGATGATAAACTAAAAGAAATCATTAAAGAACAAATGGTTGCTCAACAATTTGGCGGTATCTATATGGAAGATGAATTGGAGACATTTACTGAAGATTTTGAAGCAGGCATTTCAGAAGCAAAAGATGGTTTAGAAGAATTGCAGATTCCAGATGGATTAACATCCACTTTGTGGATCGCTGACAAAAAGATTGTTCAACGCGAATTCGTTCTTGAAATGGGAGCGAATGCAGAAGAGCTTGCGAAAGTTTCTATTACAGGAACACAATTATTAACAGATGAAAAACAATTCTTTGATTACGACTTTGCATTCTCAGATGCATACGAAGAAGGAACAATGAATATTGCAGGAGATCTGAACTGGAAGGATAACGAAGCTACAGATTCTATCAGTCTATCAGTAGAAGATATTGTTCTATCCTATGAGGGAACAGAGACACTTGCAGATGGTACACGTGAATTTAACCGTGTGTTCACTCTTGAAGAGCCTACTAGTGGCGGCGGAAGCTTGCATTGGACTGGAGATTCAACGTATGAGGCTGACAAAATGAATGCAGCACATCAAATTTCTTTAGATACTCCAGACTTTAGCCAAGATATGTTCACATTAAATATGAATACGGAAGGCCAAACAATTGATTCCGTTGAAACATTAAGTGAAGATAATGTGAAGGACTTAGGTAGCATGTCTACTACAGAGCTACAGGAATACTTCGAAAACGAAGTAGCACCAAGCTTCCAGCAATGGCTATTCGGTATTATGGCTGGTGGCGGAATGGGATTCTAACAAGTTCTAATTTATAAACACGAAACGAGCGTGCCACAATGCATTACATGAGACACATACAATTATTTATAAAAAATCATTTAATGCAGCTAAAGAGGAAGTGGTTATCACTTCCTCTTCTTTTCATGTTTCCGATTATTATTGTCGGGCTAGCTGCTGTAATTATAATTACATATTTTATGCCTTCTGAGAAGGAAACCATTCAAGTAGGGTTAGTCAATTTAGATGAAAATGAACAAACGGAGTTGATTGTACAGCTTATCGAACAGTCTTCCCAATTGGGTTCCTTTATTGCTATACATAGTCTCACTGAAAATGAAGCAAAAATAGCCGTAGAAAATAATGAAATAAGTTCATATATTACGTTTCCAGATAACTTCACACGCCATTTAATGCAAGGACAATCAGTTGAGATTCCCATAACCGGAAACCCAAATCAACAGGCAGAAAGTTTTCTTGTAAATGAGCTGATTGAAAGTGTTTCGCGCCACATTCGTGCTTCGCAAGCAAATATTCTTGCCATTAACTCCTATGCACGGGAATTTGGTATGGATGATGAAGAAAGAAATGATTTTGTTTTCGAGCAGTTTAAAGAATTCCTGTTCTATACGGTTGGACGTGACCGCGTGTTAACGGAAAGGGAAATCACCAACCTGGCAACGTCTTCCCCAATTCAATATTTTGCTGTTGGAAGCTGGTTTATCCTTATTTCGATTTGGCTCTTAACGATTTATAATTTTTTTACGAAAGAAAACCCAATCCGTCTAAGAAATCGGATGCGACTTTACGGTGTTCTTGAAATTCAGCAAACAATTGCGAAGATGTTTGTTACCATGTTCATTACTGCAATTTTTGCTGGACTGTCTTTATTTGCTTTAGAAAATGTCTTGGTGGAAACGATTATTCCAGAAGATTACCTGCGAATTACAATACTCACATTGTTATATAGCGTTATTTTCTTGCAATGTCTTGCCATTATCGAAACGCTAATCCAGTCTCACAAGCTGCGGTTGCTGGTTCAATCGATGTTCACAATCTTATCTGTAATTATTAGTGGTGCAATTATTCCAGTAATCTATTATCCGTTATGGATTCAAAATCTGCTTCCTTATTTATTTTCATATGAAGCTTTAAGCTGGATACAGGATATCTTATTAAACAACCGACTCTATGCAGATTATATTCCCCTCCTTCTAATGAACGCTGCCCTTGCATTCATTTTGATTAGTATTTCTGTTTGGAAGGAGCGTGTTGCCATATGATGTCAATTATCCAAACTCGCTTAATGCACTGGAAAAAACATTGGATTTCTCATCTTTTCTGGTTCTTACTCCCAATACTTGCGACTGTTTGTATGATACAGGTTACCAATGTGGTACAGGAGGATAGTAAAATCCCAATCGGAATGGTAGTTAAAGAGGAGACTGGGCTTGCAAATGCGCTTGTTGAAACAATGAAAGCCTCCCCACTTCTACGCGTTTATGAATTAAGCGAATCAGAAGCGCGCAGTCGAATTGAAAGCCATGAGCTGGATAGTGCATTTATCATAGAAGATGGGTATGAAGCAAAAATTTTACGTGGCAGTCGTAATCGACTTTTAACAAGCTATCAATCCAACCTTTCCTTTGCTTATACTCCAATTAGAGAAATGCTGATTTCTTATGTGCAACAGGACACAGGAAAAGCGAAAGCAGCTCATACAATTATCAACTTACAAGAAAGTTTACAACCTGAAGCAACGGTTTCTTTCGATGAAATTATTGCAAAAACAAATGAAATCCAAGCACAAGAAAACTTACTTGCTACGACATTTTCCTTTTATAATGATGCAGGTGTAGAAACAACAGATGGTATTACCATTTGGAATACGTGGGGGCTGTGGGCAATTTTCAGCATCTTATCCACGCTTTTATTGTCCGACTGGTTAATGAAAGAGCGGAGTTCAGGTCTTATGCCACGATTTACTTTTATCCGCTTTACTTATAAACAATACGTAATCCAAAATCTCGCTGTTTATCTAACAGCTTTCTTGTTATTTGACTTCTTAAGCATCGCTGTATTTAATCAATTGCTTGACGAAAATATAAATTTTGAACTAATTGGCGCAATTATTTCATTTCGAATTCTTATCAGTACAGGTGCTTTTTTAGTAGCTTTGCTGTTTAAAAATAACTACTTGTATTACGGTGTTTCCTTTATCCTCGTTTTATTTTTAATCATTTTAAGCGGGGCTATACTCCCTATAGATGGACTGACAGCACGCTATCCGTGGCTGTTAGACATAAACCCACTTCAGCCACTTATGGATCAAACATTTTGGAATCCATGGCTTGTGGTTACCACCGCCCTTGTTAGTTCTGGTTCGCAAAAGGAGAGAAATTAAATGCTTAATGTACAATCGATTACAAAATCCTATGGAAAAAAACAAATCTTAAATCAAATCTCCTTTTCCGTTCAGCCCGGTGAAATAATTGGTCTTGTTGGGGAAAATGGCGCAGGTAAGTCCACGTTGTTAAACGTTTTGGCTACCCTGGCAAACCCGACAAGCGGAAATATTTTCCTCTATGAAAAGTCGTACCGAGATACACGAAAAGAGGTTCGTAAACAGATTGGTTATGTCCCACAGGATATTGCGATTTGGGAAGAGTTTTCAGTAGAAGAAAACATGGTTTTCTTTGAAAAGCTTTCATGGAAAAGTAAAACGAAACAAGAACTACGACAACTTTGTTTGGATATGGAGCTGGATAAATGGAAAGAGCCTGTTAAAACATTATCCGGTGGAATGAAACGGAAGCTGAACATGGCGATTAGTTTAATCCATAATCCCGACCTGTTGCTTCTTGATGAGCCAACAGTTGGCATTGATTTGAAATCCAAAAAGGAAATCGGCAACCACCTGAAAAATCTCGCGATCAAAGAAAATAAAATGATTATGTATACTTCTCATGATATGGATGAGATTAGTACGCTTTGTGATCGCATCATTTGTATTGGAGAAGATCCATTTTATAAGAACCTGCTTGTGGAAGCAAATAAACAAATTGTCACATTTTAGTATTGCTAAACCTGTCCACTAATCGTAAAATGATAGATAGAAGGATTGGAAAGGAGTGATACCCGATGGAAATACGAGATTTGCAGCAAATGATTCAATATCAAGCATTATCGATTATGTCAGGTAATCCTGCTGCAACAACGATATCAGAGCCCAACCAAACGTCGGCGATATCCTTTCAACAGCTATTATTAGAAAAAATGAATCAAGCACAACGATTGAATAGCATACCTACAGATTATCGAAACAATCTACCATATAATATATACAATGCCAATGCTGATACTAGTTATCGTGTTGAAGCAACTACACCAAACTATAGTAGCCAGGCAGGCCCTACTAATTACCAAGCGCATATTACCGAAGCAGCGCAAAAATATGGGGTTGATGAAAATCTAATCCACGCTGTCATTAAACATGAGTCAAATTACAATGCGATGGCTAAAAGCTCTGCCGGAGCCCAAGGATTGATGCAGCTCATGCCAGGAACAGCAGCAGGCTTAGGTGTAACGAATTCCTATGATGCCCGCCAGAACATAGATGGTGGAACGAAGTATTTAAGCCAAATGCTTACGCGCTATAACGGAAATATTGAACTTGCTTTAGCTGCTTATAATGCTGGACCAGGAAATGTAGAGAAGTATCAAGGTATTCCACCATTTAATGAAACACAAAATTATGTTCGAAAAGTTATGGGGAGTTATCTTGCTTAGATTGTATTTAAAGGAAATTCCGACTCATGAGTCGGGGTTTCCTTTTTTATTAAGGAGTTTTATTTTTGGTGGTGACTGTTTTTCATCTATTATTTCCTAAAGCGGTAAAAAGCACGGCTGTTCATTTCACAGCCGTGCTTCATTTTTTATTCGTATTCTTTTTCAAATTCAATCGTACTTCTCACCGTATCAATTGGACGTACCATTTTTTCGATTTGTTCACGTTTTTTCTCAAGAAATGGTGGTAATGAGAGTTTTTCACCGAGTGTTTCATATGGCTCATCCCCCATGAATCCAGGTCCATTTGTTGCAAATTCAAATAATATTTGTGGTGCAACACGAGCATAAAGTGATCCAAAGAAGAAACGATCAACAAATCCTGATGTTTGGAATCCAAATCCCTGCATGCGTTTGTTCCATTCATCGAGTTCAGCGCGATCTTCTACCGCGAAAGCAGCATGGTGAACCGTACCATAGCCTTGACGAGCAACCTGCAGCACCGTATTATGTTCAACAACTACTTGTGCTCCATTTCCACCCTCTCCAACTTCAAATAGATGAAAATCTCCCTCTTGTGCAATTTCTTTAAACTCGAATACTTTTTCAAGTACCTCTTTAAAGTAATCAAATTGAGCAATTCGGACAAAAATTGGTCCTAAACCAGTAATTGCATATTCTAATGGAATTGGTCCGTTTTTCCAAGGTGTACCTGAAGCAATTCCTACATTATGTTCATCTGAAATTAATTGATAATGTTGCTCATCAAAATCAATAAAAGATAATGTCTTCTTACCGAATTGCTCTTTAATACCTGTATGCTTTACTTCAAGACGATCAAAACGTTTTACCCAATATTCTAAAGCTGCATCACTGGGCACGCGGAAAGATGTTTTAGCTATTTCATTTGTTCCATGGACTCCTTTTGGTATCCCTGGAAAATCGAAGAACGTCATATCCGTTCCAGCATTTCCTTCATCATCTGCAAAGAATAAATGATAGGTTTGAATATCATCTTGGTTAACCGTTTTTTTAACGAGACGCATTCCTAATGTAAATGTAAAAAATTCATAGTTCTTTTCAGCACTGCTTGTAATGGCAGTAACATGGTGCATTCCTTGTAATTGATTCATGTATAATTCCTCCATATAGTTGAGATTATATCGTAATTAAGACATCTTTAATTCAATATAAATATATCATGTGCATCTCCTTCTGTCAACAGTTACAAATTATAACTAACGATAAATTGGATATAAAAAACTCGGAATCTGGCTAATTTAGCCTGTCCCGAGTTTTCAAAAGCCTTACAGCTTTTATAATTATGTTCATCTCTATTTATGCCAAGACAAGCTCTTTAACCGTCTGCGCATCTAATTTCTTAATCACTTCCACAATTAATTTCACCGCATTTTCGAAGTCATCCCGATGTAGAATTCCAGCATGCGAATGAATATAACGGGTAGCTATCGTAATCGATAGTGATGGAACACCATTTCCAGTCAAATGGATCGATCCGGAATCTGTTCCCCCACCTGCAATCGATGTAAATTGATACGGAATATCCTTTTCATCCGCTGTCTTCACAACAAGGTCTCTCAACCCTTTATGTGATACCATTGAAGCATCGTATAAAACAATTTGCGGGCCCTCTCCAAGCTTATTATCTGCTTCACTTTCTCGAATCCCAGGCGTATCCCCTGCAATTCCTACATCAACAGCAAAGCCGATATCAGGCTGAATAGCATGAGCGGAAGTTTTTGCTCCACGCAAACCAACCTCTTCTTGAATCGTTCCAACACCATAGACGACATTTGGATGTTCTTCATCTTTTAATCGCTTCAGTACTTCTATCGCAATTGCAAGTCCAATTCGGTTGTCCCAAGCTTTTGCAAGCAGTAATTTTTCATTTTTCATTGGTGTAAATTCGAAATAAGGTACTACAGAGTCACCTGGCTTCACACCAAATTCCGCTGCTTCCTCTTTACTAGATGCACCAATATCAATAAACATATCTTTAATTTCATATGGCTTCTTACGCGCTTCTGCACTTAGAATATGCGGCGGTTTTGAGCCGATAACCCCTGTAACGTCTCCCTTGCTCCCCATAATAGTAACACGCTGCGCCAGCATTACCTGATTCCACCAGCCGCCAACTGTTTGGAAGTAAACAAACCCTTTATCATCAATGCGAGTAACCATAAAGCCAATTTCGTCCAGATGACCTGCAACCATAATTTTCGGGCCATTCGCTTCGCCAACTTTTTTAGCAATGGAGCTTCCAAGATTATCTACCGTTATCTCATCAGCAAATGGACGAATATACGATTCAAATACGTCTCTTACTTCTTTCTCATTTCCTGGTATGCCATTTGCATCCGTTAACGCTTTAAACATGGTTAACGTTTCATCTAATTTTGTCATATGTAAAAATTCCTCCCGTGTTCATTCTATGTACTACCAATTATACGCTTGATCAAAAAAACTACAAATCTGAATCCTTTTTTATCTACTTCTTCTAATTTATCTCGTTTTTTTAAAAATATGTATCGGGACTTTAAACCAAGCACGGACTGAAATCAAAGAATAGCTTCTTTTTCGGAATTTTTAATAGCTCACTTACTAGTTTACACGCCAGACGAACCAAAACCTCCACTATCTCTGTCAGAGTTTGATAAAGCATCTTCTTGTACTAGCTTTACTTGTAAGACTGGTGCAATAACCATCTGTGCAATTCTCATTTGCTGTTCTACTTTAAAATCTTCTTTTCCGTGGTTAATTAAAATAATCTTGATTTCTCCTCGGTACCCTTCGTCAATCGTTCCTGGACTATTTAATACCGTTATCGAATGTTTTAATGCTAACCCACTTCTCGGTCTGACCTGTGCCTCTGTCCCTTTCGGTAACTCCATTTGAATTCCTGTACGTACTAACGCAGTTTCTCCAGCTTTGATAATCTTCTCCTCTATAGAAAATAAATCTAAACCGGCATCCCCTTCGTTCGCACGATATGGCATTTTTGCGTCCTCATGTATTAACTTAATTTTTAATGTATTTGTCATTCCTATCCCTCATTTTATCCCCTATTTTGTGTCCAACAAATTGTATTTGAAACATAAGGTATTTCTCATATACATCTTGATAAGCTTTTGTTCCCTATTCTTTCAAAAATGCAAACCGCCTTATCCTAAATATAGACCGACCGTTTTTCAAATTTGATTTATTACACTTCCATATTGTATCATGTATCATGTTTTTTAAAAATAAGTGAAACCTATCTTTATCTTGTATCGTATTAACATGTAAAAGACTTTTTATGTATCTAAAAGTAAAAACAGGGGGACGATTTAACATGGTCGTAGTTATTTTATTTCGCATATTAATTGTAATTGCATTAGTTCTCCTCGTCTACACGTGGATACAATACATTCGGAATCCCGAAAGAAGGTTACGGATCGCAAAGGAATCCAATGACTTCTTTTTCCACGATGATACGTATGATAACAAAAAAAATTTGCAGCTCGTTTACAGAGGCTGCCTATTTGATGGTGAGAAATATCTCGGAACAACGGAGGATTCTTTTGAAGTAGTTGATATCCATATTACAGTTCGCGATCCAATCGAGCTGCGTGGTTTTACAAGAGATGACTTATATTTTCTCGAGAAAGAACTCTTGATTCACTACCCATATGCTAAAATCACGTGGAAACATCCAATCAATGACTTAATTTTGACACCGATGGAATAAAAAAATCACTCATCTATATTTTCATAGATGAGTGACTTTCACGTTCAGATAATGGGAAGAAGTCCTGCCATTTAATAATAATTTCTTTGCTTCTTAAAATATAAAGCAGTGGTAATAACGTTATTAAAAATACGAAGAGATGAAGTGGAGTTAGGTTGGACAACCAACCACCGATTAAGGTATAAATCGTTGCTAAAGGAATATTAGATAATAAGGATGATTTCATATACCCTTTAAAGCTCGAGGAAACCTCAATAAGACAAAGTGACAACAAATGAAAATGAATAAATGGTACGAGCCGAAGCAAGGTAACCTGTGACGTGTTTAATTCCCCATGCTTTCCTAATAATTTCTGTTTAACATGGATTAACCGATGTAATGATTTCGGCATGCGGTCAATCATCATATAGAAAAGCATGCTAGATAACGTGATGCCTATAATGGAATAGACGGTGCCTGCCACCGGACCAAATAAAATACCACCAGAGATACAAATAAACACGACTGGCAGGAAAAATAATGGCCGGAGTAAATGGAATAAAATGAAAAATAGCGGTGCAAATAAACCTCCCATCTCTACAAAAGCAAGTACATAGCTCCCGAATAGCTCCATAATCCACCTCCTTGCTTGCACCAACAAACCAAACCTATACAATAACCTTTTACAGTACATCTATATGACAAGAGACGAGCCTTTATGACATAAAGAAGAAAATATAGATACAGGAGATGATATTCACGATGATCAAGATAGGCATTCCGATCATAAAGGAGCGATGCTTTGTTTTATGACGGAATAATTTCATACCGATATATGCTCCAAGTGCGCTACCGAGAATAGCTAATGCCCAAAACGTTCGCTCTGGGATGCGATATTGCTTTTTCATTGCCTTTCGTTTATCAATATACATTAATAGAAAGCTCATGATATTGACACCAATTAAATACATTAAAAATGAGCTATATTCCTCCACTGTATATCCCCCTTTCTTTGTAATCCAGACAAGCATATGTATGAAAAAAAGGACCAAATCCAAGCATGATTCGGATTTGGCCCTTTTTATATCATTATTTTAAAGCGTCTTTTGCTTGGTTTACTAATTGTGCAAATGCTTTTTCATCATTAATAGCAAGCTCTGACAACATTTTACGGTTTACTTCAATTCCCGCTAATTTAAGACCGTGCATTAATTTGCTGTAAGAAATATCATTCAAACGAGCCGCAGCGTTAATACGTGCGATCCATAATTTACGGAAATCACGTTTTTTCTGTCTGCGGTCACGATAAGCGTATTGACCTGATTTCATAACTTGTTGTTTTGCAACTTTAAATAACGAGCTCTTTGCTCCATAATAACCTTTAGCTAATTTAAGGACGCGTTTACGACGTCTGCGTGTTACTGTTCCACCTTTTACACGTGGCATAATAATTCCCTCCTAGTACAATTGTAAATCATTGTATATCGTTTCGTTTATTTTTTACTTATCTAGGTATCATTGCTTTGATACGTTTGAAATCTCCTGAAGAAACCATTCCGCTTTTACGCAATTTACGCTTCTGTTTTTGAGATTTGTTAGCGAACATATGGCTTGTATATGCATGAGATCTTTTTAATTTCCCAGAACCAGTACGTTTGAAACGTTTTGCTGTTCCGCTATGAGTTTTCATTTTAGGCATAATAATTTCCTCCTTGAATTGGTTCAAGCATCCTTATTTAAAATGATTTACGCTTGAACACGTTACTATAAGCTAAATTATTTTTCAGCTAATGGTGCGACCATTATAAACATGTTACGGCCTTCCATTTTCGGTTTTGTTTCAACTGTAGCAATATCTTTTACTTCATCAGCAAAGCGATCTAACACTTCGCGACCAAGTTCTTTATGCGTAATTGCACGTCCACGAAAACGAACTGCTGCTTTTACTTTGTCGCCTTTTTCCAAGAATTTACGAGCATTCTTTAACTTTGTCTCAAAGTCATGATCGCCGATTCCTGGGGTAAAGCGAACTTCTTTAATATTAATTACTTTTTGTTTCTTACGAGCTTCTTTTTCTTTCTTCTGCTGCTCAAATCGGAATTTCCCATAGTCCATGATACGACACACTGGTGGTTTTGCGTTTGGAGCTACAAGTACTAAGTCGAGATTGCGTGTTTGTGCAATTTCCAATGCTTCCTGACGTGTTTTAACTCCAAGCTGATCACCGTTTGAATCGATAAGTCGTACTTCTCTCGCACGAATTTTCTCATTGACGTTCATATCCTTGCTAATAGCCAGCCACCTCCAAATATTTTTGTTACTGATCTATCTTGACAAGATTTTATGCATGAAAAAAGTGTGGGCACTTCATGCACCCACACGTCTCCAATAACTTTATAAAAAAGAGTTCGGAACCCATCAACTACCGAAATGGCGTCAATCAGGTGAGAAGCGGGTGCTTCTACTTGTCTTAAGATCATTTAATTTATCAACTTTATTAGTGTATCATCATCTATCATTCATGTCAACTATTTTTTGAGAATACACATTTGCTATTAACTATAGTATAGCACACTGCAGGTATAATACAAAGGAATAGGCTTTTCCTATAAGAATTTCACGCTGGAAAATACCTTACTTTCTTAATTTCTTCTCCGCAATCTCCTCTTTAATAAGTGCTTCAAAATCATCGTATGCAAGAGATTCTGTTTTTTGTTCCCCGTAACGGCGATAGCTGACAGCGTCTCCTTCAACTTCTTTATCGCCTAATACGAGAGCGAATGGCACTTTTTGAGTTTGTGCTTCACGGATTTTGTAACCGATTTTCTCATCGCGCTCATCCAATTCCACACGTACACCTTGTAATCTTAGTTTGTCTACAATATCCTTCGCGTAATCTAGATGTACTTGTGGAGAAACCGGGATTACCTTCACTTGAACAGGAGCAAGCCAAGTTGGGAATGCACCTTTATATTCTTCAATTAAGAATGCAACAAAACGCTCCATTGTTGAAACAACACCACGATGGATAACGACTGGACGATGTTCTTTGCCATCTTCACCAATATAAGTTAAATCAAAACGTTCTGGTAAGTGGAAGTCCAATTGAACCGTTGATAATGTTTCGTCTTTGCCAAGCGCAGTTTTTACCTGGATATCAAGTTTCGGACCATAGAATGCTGCTTCACCTTCTGCTTCCACATATTCTAGGTTCATATCATCCATTGTTTCTTTCAATGTTGCTTGTGCTTTTTCCCACATCTCATCGTTATCGATGTACTTCTCTTTATCTTCTGGATCACGATAAGATAGTCGGAAATAGTAATCCTCAATGCCAAAGTCTTTGTATACTTTTTGAACTAACTCCACAACACGGACAAATTCATCCTTCAACTGATCTGGACGAGCAAAGATATGCGCATCATTTAACGTCATTCCCCGTACACGCTGAAGGCCAGCAAGTGCTCCACTCATTTCGTGACGATGCATCGTACCAAGTTCCGCAATACGAACAGGTAGTTGTCGGTAGCTCCATAAATTATTTTTAAATACCATCATATGGTGTGGACAGTTCATCGGACGCAGAATTAATGTTTCGTTATCCATCTCCATTGGCGGGAAAATATCGTCTTGATAATGATCCCAATGCCCACTTGTTTCATATAATGTTTTACTTCCTAGTACTGGAGTGTAGACATGATCATAGCCTAAACGCTCCTCCAAATCAACAATATAACGCTCAATATTGCGGCGAATGGTTGCTCCTTTTGGCAGCCATAAAGGCAATCCTTGACCAACCTTTTGTGACACTGTAAATAAATCGAGTTCTTTTCCTAATTTACGATGATCCCGTTCTTTACGCTCTTCTAAAATACGCAAGTGCTCTTCTAATTCTTTCGGCTTTTCAAAAGCAGTTCCATAGATACGTTGCAGCTGCTTGTTATTGCTATCTCCACGCCAATAAGCACCTGAGATACTTAGCAATTTAAATGCTTTGATTTTACTTGTTGATGGGACATGAATACCACGACATAGGTCAAAAAATTCACCTTGCTCATAAATTGTTACTTGTTCATCTTCAGGAATCGCATCAATTAATTCTAGTTTTAGGTCATCACCAATAGCGCGGAACCGTTCCTTCGCTTCATTACGAGATACCTCTACCCGTTTAATTTCGAGATTTTCATCTATGATGCGTTTCATTTCTTTTTCAATCTTCGGAAGATCTTCTGGAGTTAAGGACTGCTCCATATCTATATCATAGTAGAATCCCTCTTCGATTACTGGACCTACACCGAACTTCACATCTTTATAAAGACGTTTCACTGCTTGCGCCAGCAAATGCGCAGTTGAATGACGCATCACTTCGATGCCTTCTTCATTTTTGTACGTAATGATTTCAAGCTTGCCACCAAATTCTAGCTCACGTCGTAAGTCTACAAGCTCTCCATCCAACTTAATTGCTAATGCTTGTTTCTTTAAGCCTGATGAAATCGATGCTGCAATTTCTTCTCCTGTTGTCCCCTGTGGAAAACTCTTTTCAGCTCCATCGGGAAATGTAATGATAATTTCTGCCATTTGAAACACTCCTTTTTCTCGTTTAAAACTGTAAATTTGAATGCTGCGGATAATTTAGCTACCGAAACAGCCTCGTCCAGCTCCAGCTCCCAGCGACTAGCGAGACTTCCCTCACCTCCGTACGATAAAGAAGACTTGCCGACTGGCTGTGCCAGAGGCTTAGTCGCACTTATACCCTTGTGGTGAAAGTCAACATCGACTTCCTTCGGTCGTCGTGTTTCCTTTATCTCCTCCGGCTCAGTCCAGTCCGTAAGACGCTACCCGGGCGCTTCCGCTTTTGGATTCCAAATTAAAAAACACCCATCCCTCTGCACTTACTGCAAAGGGACGAGTGTTGGATACATCGTGGTTCCACCCTAATTCCCGTAATTTAATTACGGCTTCATTCATTCTTTAACGCAGAAGCTACGCTGTCACTTACTTTCAGGTTCACTGACAGAGTTCAAAGGTGGTAATTACTTGTCTGTATAGAGGAAGCTTCCAGCCTTTGACTTCCTTCTCTAAACTATACGCTCACAAATAACCATGTCCTTATCATTACTTTTAATTAACTACTTTTCGTATAATGTGTATTATAGCTCTACAGCGTGAGAAAATCAAGCTTAGATATACAAAAAGTCCTGTGAAACTGTGACATTCAATTTCTTGGATTCTTTTGACACATGATAAATTATTTATTCAAGTTATAAGTAAAAGGAAAATTGCTAATTGGTTCAAAATCGACTTTTTCTTGAAAAACATTAATCACGGTTAACGTCTTCGGTTCCGACGGATCATCGCCATAAATTTTTAATTTTTCTGGTGCCATTGCAATTAATGGTGTAAGATTAAATTCATTATCATGTAGCCCAACAATATAAAGTGGCTCCTGTTTCATCAAAACCCGTAACTCCATGTTCGTCATTCGCTTTCCATTTTGCTTGAAAAAGGCAAAATCACTTCCCTGCAGTATATGAATGACTGGTAACCCTGGATCTTTCTTCTCCACATAAGCGCGGAGCATGTCCACAAACGCTTGATGATCCTCTTCTCGTCTAAATTCATCAATTGCCAAGCCAACAAAATAAATGAGTTTGTCTTTAAATGGCTTCAGACGGAAATTCACAATAGAATCAAAGTGAATAACGAAACTCTCCTTTAGACTCACTGTAAACATTGATTTTAAAAAGGCATGATGATCTTTGTTCTCTCGGAGCCGCTTACTTTCTTCGTCCTCACCAGTTATAATCCAATAGGTCAAATCATGAATTCTCTCAATCTCTTCATTGTTCGTATAATAATAATAATCTTGAATGATTCGATTTACCATTGTACTCAACCGGTGAGTCATAAACACTTTTGCCATTGTATCTGTAATGGCATCCATCAATTCCTTCGTAGCTACTTCTTGCTTAAACTGCAGATGATTTCCCCATTTATCATCTGTTTTCCAATTTAACTCAATTTGTTTATGCCTGCGAAATAAATGTTCACAAAAACTGATTACTTCTTTGTCTGATTCAAAATATACTTCCAGCAATATATCACCCTCATCCACGACCAAACTGTTACATTATATGGACAAACGATAGAAAAAATGAATAAAGTATGAAAATTAAAACTGGAATATTTAAATTGGCTTGCATTGCGGGTTGGAAAGGAGAGTTATTTTGGCGTTTAGAGAGTTAATGAGTTGCCCGGTTAGTGATGAAAAATAATAAAGTCTGAGGATTCATTTCCTCAGACTTCAAAGACGTCGATTTTGTCCTTCCATTTTAACTGGTTTACTCACCTGTCTAATACGTTCAATTATCCTACCAGCTTTTACCGACTCTACACCACTCTTGGTTGTAGCTAACTGTAATTCTAACTGTTCGAGATCATAATTCGAAGTAAAGAAAACAGGTAACCGCTCCATCATTCTGTATTGAAGGACAGAACCAAGAATTTCATCTCGGAACCAAGCCGATTGCAACTCTGCACCGATATCATCAAGCATCAGTACATCTGCCTTTTTAAAATAATCGATTTTCTCGTTCGTTGAGTCATCCTTAAAAGAGGCTTTTATTTCACGGACAAACTCTGGCATGTAGATAAGTGTTGATGATAAACCAAGTTTCTTCAATTCATTGGCGAGTGCACCTAATAAATATGTTTTACCAACTCCGAACTGACCATGAAAATAAAGTCCCTTGCTTGGTAGCTTTGTCTTCGCTTGATCTAAAAAGTCAAGAAGCTCTGCGATGGCCTGAATTCTTGTTTCATCATTTATTATATCTACCATAGATGCTTGAAGTATTTCTTTAGGCACGTGTAAACTTTGAATCAATTTTTGTTGTTCTTGTTCTTTCTCATACATAATTCTACTATGACACTTTTCATATGAGAGCCTAATTTCATCATTTTCCACATGGAGAATTGGTGAGTAACCAGGAACCATATTTTTACATGAACCATACGAAGCACATTGATTACACTGCTTTGATTGTGTTGTATATTCATAAAGCTTGATCAAGCTCTTATTAATTTCGTGCTGTGTCAAATTCGGATGAAGGGAGAGAAACTCCTTGATTTCAGGATCGTTCAATACTTCATTTCTTATCTTCGTATAATTATCTTTAAAACTTTCATTTTTTTGCATCCATGCCTTCAATGTGGATTGTATTGGTTTCAATGCCATCATCCTAACACTAAATAAATTTAATTTCCATTGGAATATTGTCTAAGTCTTGCAGCGATTCGTTTCTGTTCTTCCGTCATTACCACGCTCTGATTCGCTGCTGGTTGTGTCTGTTGCTTATGTTTTCTATCTTTAAACCAGTCTGGGATAACTTCCTTAGATACTGGCTTTTTATTATAGGTCGTTTTTTGTTTTGCAGTATTTTGGAAGTTTGCTTGCTCTTTCTTTGCAAAAGCCATTGCTTCTTTGGCCGTTTGGATGTTCGCTCGTGACCAGTGGCTAGCAATTTTTTCAAGATAGGCCTTCGATAATTTCATATTTGTCTGTAATAGCACATAATGAATGAGCACATTCATGACAGGTCCAGGCAAGCCTTGCGTTGTCATAACCTCGCGAATGGCTTTCATATCCTGTTCAGAAGCATGATTCCCATTTGATAAATCTTCTAAAAGCTGTTTCGGCGACATCGTCTCAAGTCTTTCGATGAGGGTTTCTTCTTTTGTTTTCGGTTTATCAGCCTTCTGTTTTGTTTCTGTGACCGCAACCCTTTTGGCAAGTCGAATTGGTTTTTGGCTATTCTTTGCCTTAAATAGATCATGACAAGCCGTTTTAAATTCTTCTGTATCCAATCGATTTTCATCGTTTAACGCCCACAATAGAGACTTGTCGATTTCATGCGTATCTAAATCATATAAAATCATCATTTGTGAAATTAAACGACGATTGTTAGAAGTTAGTACGTTCGCGGCAGGAATCATCCGTTGCTTAAGCATTTGTTCGATCCAAGTAAAATCTGTCGTATCCATTTCTGCTTTAGACTCTACTCTCCTGATGCCTTCCTCTTCTATAACTTCTATAGATGGGGTAAAGGTCTGGAACACTTCACTGAAAGCAGCTGTCATGTTTACGCCATACGCTGGGGCTGCCTGTCTACCATAATGGTTCTTTAATAGCTCAAACTTCTGATCACCTAGATGATGATACAATAGCTGGGAAAGCATTGCATCTTTAAAGAAGTTACCTGGAGCAAACGGACGCTGCAATTCATACGTATATAAATCACTCGACTTCCAATTTTGCTTATACGTTTTTAGCAACCCAATTCCCTCTAATTTCAATCTTGCTTCAAAGATTTCATCTAGAGGGAGGTCCAAGTAATTCATTAATGTATGATGTGTCTGAGGAGCTTGCTCTTGATTTAACTCGATGTCATGCAAAAGGGTTTGATACAATGCTATCGCCTTTATGCCAAGCAATGGCTGATACAGGTGGGTCAATGATTTGACATAGTCCACCGGCAAAGATTCTTTTAGTGATACGGTATAGCCGTCCACCGGCAAGATTTGTCCAATAAAATTCATGTTCCATACACCTCTATACTTACAAATAAGTAATAACCTTTACAATGACTATTTATTTTTATCCGTATTAATAATATCCTTCAATTCATCTAAAAAGACGGTAATGTCCTTAAATTGCCTGTAAACAGAAGCAAACCGAACATAAGAAACTTCATCAACCTTAGCTAATCTTTCCATTACCAATTCACCAATTTCGTGACTGGATACTTCAGACATGCCTGAATTACGCATTTCTTTTTCCACATCTAAGGCTAAGGATTCCATCGTTTCTAGTGGTACTGGACGTTTCTCACAAGCTCTAATAAGACCTCGTGTTAGTTTATCACGAGAAAATTCCTGCCTCGCACCATCTTTTTTTACGACAATTAATGGAAGTTCTTCCATCCGCTCAAATGTAGTAAAGCGAAAACCACATTTTTCACATTCTCTGCGTCGTCTAATTGATCTTCCTTCATCAGTTGGTCGGGAATCTAAAACCTTTGTATTCTTATTTTGGCAATTCGAACATCGCATTTTCGTTCAACCCCATTCGTCCGTTCATTCACGCTCTTCGATTCTTAACATCGATTAAAGGCAATTCCATATTCGCCTTTTCATATAGCTGTCCAATTAATTTCGAGCTATACCCTAAATCAAATGGCATAACCGATTCCGTCGTTACTGAAAAATCAATCGCCGTATGAAATGGTCTTACCATAATCACAGTTGCAACAATAAATGCCTTTTTCCCCTTCGTGCGGTTCACACTCAATTCCCCGTGCTCTTTGGAAATTGCATTCACTTCATATGCTGTATGATTACTGAAATAGTTTTCTAGCATCGCAAGTGCTTTATCCTTCGTTGTCTTATAATAATGCGTCCGTAAAGATGGATCAAAGTGAGCCTCTGCTGTCTCCGCATGATTGCTAAAATACTTCTTCAACGTATTACCAATCGACATTTTTCGCACCCCAACCTGTAAGATTTCTATCTGAACGTGTTTAGTAGTACTTTTTATTTTAACATGTTTTACATAATTCCACTAGTTGAAGTATAAAAGTGTAGGGTAAGAAAGTGATGATAAATACTTTTTAAAGCTATGAAAATAAAAATTTTATGCAAATGTCGTTTATAAAAATCGAGTTTCCCGAGATTTGCATCTAGTGAATCTTTATTTTACACGATGAGATTTCACAATCAAGTACCCGGTTTGTGATTCTAACATAAATAACACCTGCTTCCAATAGGAGAAGCAGGTGTACACATTTTTATGAAATTTTAACTTCTCGTTGATATAAATAGCTTCCAACATGTTTTGTTAAGTCGAGTACCCGTTTCGAATAACCCCACTCATTATCGTACCAAGCAATTACTTTAATTTTATTCTCGCCCATAACAATTGTTGATAATCCATCAACGATTGCTGAGTAATCGGTAGTTGTATAGTCCACAGATACAAGTGGATCCTCGGAATAGTGAACAATCCCTTTTAATTCATTTTCTGCAGCTTCTTTAAACGCCTGGTTTACTTTCTCTACAGTGACAGAAGTATCCACATCAACAACCAAATCAACAAGTGATACGTTAGGTGTTGGTACGCGTAATGCCATCCCATGTAATCTGCCCTTTAAATGTGGTAATACCTCACTTAACGCTTTCGCTGCCCCCGTTGTTGTTGGAATAATCGATTGTGTACATGCACGTGCACGGCGTAAATCTTTATGTGGGTTATCCAAGTTGTTCTGATCCCCTGTAAAAGCATGAACAGTCGTCATTAATCCATTATCGATTGAAAACTTGTCGTCTAACACCTTCACAATTGGCGCTAAACAATTTGTTGTGCACGATGCATTGGAAATAATATCGTCTTCATCTGGCATGTATGCTGCTTCATTTACACCCATGACAATGGTTTTATCTATCTGTTTTCCTGGAGCTGTAATGACAACTTTTCTTGCCCCTGCTTTCAAATGCAGTCCAGCACTTTCTTTTGTTTTAAACTTCCCTGTCGCCTCAATCACAACATCAATTTCCAATGCTTTCCATGGAAGCTTTTCGGGATCCCTAGAATTCACAAGTGTTACTTTTTTTCCGTTCACTTCAATTCCATCATGAAGCGCTTCCACTTCTCCATTAAAAATACCGTGAATACTGTCATACTTAATGAGGTGTACAAGTGTCTCAGGAGGATAGCTCGCATTAATTGCGACTACATCCAATTGATTATCTGTAATTGCTTGACGAAATACCATACGCCCAATTCTACCAAATCCTGTTATGGCCACACGAGTTTTGTTCATAAGAAACTTATTCCTCCTATATATGTTATACTTTTAATCTGTTTTATATTAAATAGTATATCACATTACAGCTTAATTGTGTCGCACATTTTACACGATTTATTAAAATTATTTTCTAAAACAAGAAATTGCCAATTGTTTATCGGATTGCGTTAGACTCACATATATTGTTTGTTTTTTTATAAATAGTAAAGACCCGGAAATTGGTTATCCATTCTCCGGGTCTTTCTGTTAACATATGTTCCATGATTTCAAAATTTTTTCTAATTGCTCGCGTGATTCAGCAATCGTTCCATTGTTATCAATCACAGCACTCGCCAGCTTAGTCTTCTCTGTAATGGAAAGCTGTGATTCTATTCGCTCTCTTGCCTCTTCCTCGGTTAATTGATTACGTAGCATTAATCGTTCCAATTGAACAGACTCATCCACAGATACAACGATCGTACGATCAACAACTTTCGAATAATTCCCTTCAAATAATAAAGGTATATCAAGCACGACACAGCGCTCACCAGCTTTAATATGAGCATCTTTCTGCTGAAAAATTCTTTCGCGAATCGCTGGATGGATAATGCTATTTAGAAGCTTACGCTTTAATTCGTCCGCAAAAATAATAGAACCTAGAGCTGGTCGGTCGAGCTCCTTATCGGGAAGAAGAATGGATTCTCCAAAGGCTTCTACAATCGATTCGTACGCTTTTTCACCTGGATATACGACCTCTCTTGCAATTTTATCTGCATCCACTACTGGAATATGGAAGTCTTCAAACATTCGAGAGACAGTACTTTTTCCTGTCGCAATGCTTCCTGTTAAGCCGATTACGATCGCCATTACTCCTCACCTCTTACAGCTTCTGACATGTCGTACAAATATGGGTTCCACGCCCGCCGATTTTCATCTTCGTAATTGATTTATTACAGTTTTTGCATGCTTTATTTTCCTGCCCATAGACATATAATTCTTGTTGGAACATTCCCATATCGCCCTGCCCATTCACATAAGAACGAATAGTGGTCCCACCTGCACGAACAGCTTCTTCTAGCGTTTTTATTGCTTGCTCTCGAATTGCTTTTACTTCTTTCTTTGTCAGCTTACTTGATCGCTTTAATGGATGAATACCGGCTCTGAATAATGTTTCATCCACATAAATATTGCCAAGTCCAGTAACAATCGTCTGATCCAATAATGCTGATTTAATGTAGCGATCTGTCTTTTTTAACTTTTTATAGAAATAATCCAAAGTAAATGCTTCATCAAATGGTTCTGGACCAAGCTGATTCAATGGTTTATTCGAAAATTCCTTCCCTTTGGCATGCACATGCATCGTACCAAATTTCCGAACATCGTTATATCTTAGCTCTTCCCCATTCGTAAAGCGAAAAATAACATGGGTGTGCTTCTTCATCGGTTCACTCGACTCATGTACGCTATATTTCCCTTCCATGCGTAAGTGCGAAACAAGTACGATATCATCGAGGTAAAACAATAAAAATTTTCCTTTTCTGGAGAGCTCTCGAATCGTTTGACCTTGTAACAAGGTTTTAAAATGCTCAATATCATCCGGCTCTTTAATAATGTTTGACCAATGTATATCTACTGAGTCAATCGTTTTATCTAATACAAATCGTTTGAGTGTATTTTTTATTGTCTCTACTTCTGGTAATTCTGGCATTCTTTCGTTTCTCCTTATTTGGCATCGAACCAGTTTTCTCCATATTCATAATCTACTTTTAGTGGAACATTTAACGCAACGGTTTGCTCCATCATTTCTGGTACGATTTCTTTCAATTTATCTATTTCTTCCTTCGGTGCTTCTAGAATTAATTCATCATGTACTTGCAATAGTATTTTTGCCTGCAGTTTTTCTTCCTTTAACTTGCCATCTAGATCGATCATCGCTTTTTTAATAATGTCTGCTGCACTTCCTTGAATCGGTGTATTCATTGCTGTTCGCTCCGCAAAGCTCCGTAAATTAAAGTTCCGACTTGTAATTTCTGGCAAGTATCTTCTTCGATTCATTAAGGTTGTTACATACCCTTTATGTTTTGCTTCCTGAACAATTTCTTCCATGTATTGCTTCACACCAGGATAGCTTTCAAAATAACGTTCAATAAACTGCTTCGCTTCTTTTCTTGTAATACCTAGATTTTGGGATAGTCCATAATCACTAATTCCATAAACGATACCGAAGTTAACTGCTTTTGCTTGTCTTCGCATATTCGATGTAACTTCATCTTTTTCTACATGAAACACATCCATCGCTGTCTGTGTATGAATATCAACATCCTCTTGGAAAGCTTTCACTAGCTTTTCATCATTCGCAATGTGTGCAAGCACACGCAGTTCAATTTGCGAATAATCGGCTGCAAACATGATCCACCCATCCTTAGACGGTACAAAAGCTTGTCTTATTTTTCGACCTTCCTCTAAACGAATTGGGATGTTTTGCAAATTAGGATCGACGGAACTAAGCCTTCCTGTTTGCGTCAACGCCTGATTGTAGCGTGTATGAATTTTATTTGTATCTTTCTTTACTACTTTTAACAGTCCTTCAATGTAAGTCGATTGAAGTTTGCCAAGCTGTCGATATAAAAGTAGTTTTGGAATAATTTCATGTTCACTTTGCAGTTGCTCTAATACATCTGCAGCGGTAGAATAACCTGTTTTTGTTTTTTTGATCACTGGCAGCTGTAATTTTTCAAATAAAATAGGGCCAAGCTGCTTCGGAGAATTTAAATTAAATGTCTCTTCAGCAAGCTCATGTATTTCTTTCTCTAATGTTTGTAGTCTGTCTTTTAGGTCGACGCCCATTTCTTCTAGGCGGCTAATATCAACCTGGACACCAACATGCTCCATTTCAGCAAGAATAATGGCAAGCGGCATTTCCAATTCCTTTAACAGCCCGTATTGCTCATTCTCCTTCAATTCCTTAATCATCTCATCCCTTAACACATGCATCGTCATCGTTTTTCGAACAACATGCTCTGCAAGCTTAGACTCTTCAGGAAGCTTTAGCTTGGCGCCTTTCCCATATACTTCCTCGTCAAACAACACATCGGTTTTTCCCATACGATTACCGATTGCTGGAATATCATGATTGTTTTCAGCAGGGTTGAGCAAATAGGATCCAAGCAGCATGTCAAATGTTATTCCATTCATATGCATGCCATTTCTCAGCAATGCGACCGTTGTTTTTTTCGCATCGAACACCGTTTTCTTCTTCGTGCCATCCTCAATCCAGCTTTTAAATAATTCAGATTGTAAAGCAGTAGCTGTACGAATAAAATAAGTTCCTTGTTCATTCACAATCCCAAAGCCATCGATTTCTGCTTGATGATAATTATCATGAAGCATTTCAATTACCATTGACGCATCATCCGTAAGCATCGATTCGGTGATATCGTCTACGATCGTATACACGATATCTTTCATTGCTGTCACATGCTCTTCATCAGCTTCTATTGTTTCATCGGAAATACGATTTAATAGCGACTGAAAACCGAGGTCTTTAAATACAGCACTAACTTCCGACTGCTCAAAACCGTTATAGGCGACATCCTGAATCCCTATTTCAATAGGAGATTGACGATTGATTGTGACAAGCTCCTTACTCATCAATGCATCTGATTGATGGTTCGTGAGGTTTTCTTTTAATTTCTTGCCACTTACATCATCTAAATGCTGATACACTGCTTCTAATGTACCGTATTGTTTGATTAACTTCGTTGCTGTCTTTTGACCAACACCAGGAACTCCTGGAATATTATCGGAGCTGTCACCCATAAGCGATTTTAAATCAATAATCTGTTCTGGAGTAACTTCCATTTTTTCGAGCATATAACTAGGTGTATACTTTTCGATATCGCTAATCCCTTTTTTCGTAACATGTACAGATACATGGTCTGAAACGAGTTGTAGCATATCCTTATCTCCAGAAATAACCGTTACTTCCCAGCCTTCTTCATTTCCTTGTCTAGATAACGTCCCGATAATATCATCCGCTTCATATTGTTCCAGTTGGTAATGCTTAATTTGAAATGCATCAAGTAGTTCCTTAAGTACTGGGAACTGCTCGGATAGCTCAGGCGGTGTTTTCTGACGGCCACCCTTGTATTCTTTATACGTCGCATGACGAAATGTTGTTTTCCCCGCATCAAAGGCTACGAGTAAGTGGGTCGGCTTCTCTTCTTCTAAAAGGCGAAGCAGCATTGTCGTAAAACCATAAACCGCATTCGTATAAACACCCTTATCGTTATTCAAAAGAGGCAATGCAAAAAATGCCCGGTAAATAATACTGTTGCCATCAATTAATACTAATTTTTTTGTCATGGTAACCTCCAAATAAATAGCTTTGCTCTCCTCATTTTATCATTGTAAATAAAGAAAGGAAAAAAATAAGACGTTACGAGTAAAAAACGCGGGATTTCTCCATCCCTTGTATCGATATTTTCATTACTGTTATGTAGATTGGCAGTTTTTAACTGTCTAACGAACAAAAACATCCTCTCTAACGTGAGGATGTTTATTTCGGTAAATATACATGAATGGTAGTCCCTTGATTTACTTCACTTTCAACTTCTATCTTCCCTTCGTGCACTTCAACAATATGCTTCACAATCGCTAACCCAAGGCCTGTTCCACCTGTATTTCTACTGCGCGCCTTATCTACTCGATAAAACCTTTCAAAAATTCGAGGTATTGATTTTTGATCAATCCCAATGCCAGTATCAGCTACTTTAATATGAATAAAATCAGTTGTGGAATCAAGACAAAGCTCAACATTTCCGTTTTCTGGTGTATAGTGAATGGCATTGTCTAATAAATTCACGATAACCTGTTTAATACGTTCCTTATCGGCTTTCATTTCCGTTTCTTCATCAACACTTATCGATAGGTGTAACTGTTTCTCTACTGCTTTATGTTTTAATGCAGGTATGACTTCTTCAATTAGCTCTTTTGCCTTAAAAGTATGAAGAACGAGACGAAATCCATCCTTCTCAAGTTTGGATAAGGATAATAAATCTTCAATTAACAATTGGAGACGATGACTTTCATGGTAAATAATTCCGAGGAATTCCTTCGTCGTTTCATCTTTGTTTTCACCACTATCCAACAATGTTTCTGAAAAACCCTTGATAGAAGTAATCGGAGTACGTAGCTCATGTGAAACATTCGCGACGAAATCTTTTCTCGTCTTCTCCATTTTCTTTAGTTCTGTAATGTCGTGAAGAACTAATACGGCACCCTTTAATAGATTTCGTTCATTAAAAATCGGGGCTCCAACAATTTCGAAATAACTTTTATCCAATCCATGCGTTTGCGTGAATGTTTCTTTTATATTCCGTTCATATAAAAACGTTTTTTGAACTGTTTCATGAATACTTTCATTTTCTAGTACCTCGTAATAAAGGTGCCCCCGATATTCCTTTTCCGTTTTGCCAAACATGGAAATGAATTTTCGGTTCACAACATGGATAAATCCTTTTTCGTCAATTAATACAAGACCACTTTGTATACTATCAATTAAAGTCGATAACTGCTCAGATTGCATCTGTTCCTGCATGGATATCGCACTCATATTCCTTGCTAGTGTATTAACTTTATAGCTCAGTTCTTCAATTGCTTCATTGGAAGAGTTATGAAATCTTGCATTAAAATTTCCTCTAATAAATTCATCAATCGTGCGAGTTGCTTTTTGAACCGGCTTTACGTAATTCGTATACAATAGGAACATTATAATTTGTATAATGATAAATTCAAAAAACAGAACTGCGATTATAACGATCGGCTCATCTGCTGATTGAAATAATATAACACCAATAATTATAAAACTCATGAGAACTGCGAGCATATAAGGACGGATAGGTGCTGAAAATAACACTTTCATCAAGAAGGATCCTCCAATTTATATCCAAGCCCTCTTACGGTTTTTATATATACTGGTTTTTTGGTATTTGGTTCTATTTTATCTCTAAGATGGCTAATATGGACATCAACGATTCTTGTATCACCAACGAAATCATAATCCCAAACACTGCTTAGTAGTTGGTCCCTAGAAATAACCTTCCCTTTGTTTTTCGCAAGATGGAACAATAGCTCAAACTCTTTTCTCGTAAATGTAATGACATTTGAATCCATTTCTGCTTCATAGCGTTCTGGATAGATGGTCAAGCTACCAATTTTCAATGAACTAAAGTTTGGCTTATCATTTCGCATGCTTCTTCTTAAAATAGCTTTAATTCGAGCGACAACTTCTTTCGGGCTAAATGGCTTTGTTAAATAATCATCTGCTCCTAACTCCAAGCCTAGCACTTTATCAAATTCTTCATCCTTTGCTGTTAGCATCAAAATTGGAGTTTCGATTTTATTCATTCGTAGATGCTTACACACTGCCATACCATCCATTTCTGGAAGCATTAAATCCAATACAATTAGATCGTATTCATTTGATTCACATTTAATAACTGCTTCTTTTCCATCATAGGCAACGTCCGTTTGAAAACCAGCATTTTTAATATTATAGTCTAGTAGCGTTACTATTGGTTTTTCGTCATCTACAATTAATACCTTCTGACTCATTTGAACATCCCCCATTTTACTACGATAATATTTATACTCTTATTTATCTTATCATTATTAACAGAAAACACATAATGAATAAGGGTTTGTAAACAAAATTTTACAATAGTTTCCGTATAATTAGTTCATTTTATGCGCAGAAAGATAGCCATTTTTTTATTTACGAGGATAATAAACGCCAAAAGCCCCGGCTACATGATGGTAGCCGGAGCTTTTTCTATAAGTATCGTTTTAGTTTAATACACCAAGTACATTTTTAACGGAATCAGCTGATTTATCAAGTGCTGCTTTTTCTTCAGCCGTTAAGTCTAATTCAATAATTTCTTCAAGACCTTTTCCACCGAGGATTGTAGGTACACCAAGGTAAATATTATGATAGCCGTATTCTCCCTCAAGATAAGCAATTGCAGGAATAACACGACGCTGATCTTTCAAGATTGCTTCAGCCATAACGGTTAGAGAAGCAGCTGGTGCGTAGTATGCACTTCCGTTCCCTAATAGGTTGACGATTTCTCCCCCACCAGTACGCGTACGTTGTACAATTTCATCCAACCGTTCCTTGGAAATTAAGTTTTCTAGCGGAATCCCGCCTGCATAAGAATAACGAATTAATGGAACCATATCATCTCCATGTCCACCAAGCACAAATCCAGTCACATCTTTAACAGATAGGTTTAATTCTTCTGCTACAAACGTACGGAAACGAGCCGTATCAAGGACTCCGGATTGACCAATTACACGCTCTTTTGGTAAACCAGATTCTTTAAATACCGTATATGTCATCGCATCAACTGGGTTCGTTAATACAATAATCGTTGTATCTGGAGAATATTTCACAATATCTTTTGCGACTGCTTTCATGATTTTCGCATTCGTATTCACTAAGTCATCACGACTCATCCCTGGTTTACGTGCAATACCTGCAGTAATAATAACAAGATCCGAGTCTTTTGTATCTTCGTAGTTTGAAGTACCGATGATTTTTGCATCAAATCCTTGAACAGGCGCTGCCTCTGCCATATCAAGTGCTTTCCCTTTTGTAGGGTCTTCCATGCTTGGAATGTCTACTAATACAACATCACCAAGCTCTTTTTGTGCAATCATTAATGCTGTTGTCGCACCAGTAAAGCCTGACCCAATAACTGAAATCTTTTTTCTTTGTAACCCCATCGTACATATCCCCTTTATTGTAGATTAACAGATTAGAATCACTTGTAATACGTTCATAACGATTGGCGAATAGAAAACTCTTCGCTCTATTCGCCACCGTTATGTCACGCCCAGCTCCAGCCCCCAGCGAGACTTCCCTCACCTCCATAGTTCGGAGATGCAGTCCGTACATCGCTAACCGGGGGCTTTTGCTTTTGTCCGTATTACTTAGCCATATTCTTGATTAATTCTTTACCAAATTCGGAGCATTTAACTTCTGTTGCGCCATCCATCAGACGTGCGAAATCGTACGTTACTACTTTAGAAGCAATTGTTTTATCCATAGAATTTGTAATTAAATCAGCCGCTTCTCTCCATCCAAGATGCTCAAGCATCAATACTGCTGAAAGGATAACAGATGAAGGATTTACTTTATCAAGTCCTGCATATTTCGGAGCAGTACCATGTGTAGCTTCGAAAATCGCATGACCCGTATCATAGTTAATGTTCGCTCCTGGAGCAATACCGATTCCGCCAACTTGTGCTGCAAGTGCATCGGAAATATAATCACCATTTAGGTTCATTGTTGCAACAACATCAAACTCTTTAGGGCGAGTTAAAATTTGTTGAAGGAAAATATCTGCAATTGCATCTTTAACAAGGATTTTACCTGCAGCGATTGCATCATCCTGTGCTTTATTTGCAGCGTCCTTACCTTCTGCTTCAACTAAGCGATCGTATTCAGCCCATGTAAATACTTTATCACCGAACTCTTCTTCAGCTACTTCATAGCCCCAGTTCTTAAATGCGCCTTCTGTAAATTTCATGATGTTACCTTTATGTACTAAAGTAACACTTTTACGTCCTTCCGTTAATGCATATTCAATCGCTGAACGAACAAGACGTTTTGTTCCTTCTTCAGAAACCGGCTTAATACCAATTCCAGACGTTTCAGGGAAACGAACTTTATTCACACCCATTTCAGTCTTTAAAAATTCAATTACTTTTTTCACTTCATCGGAACCTTTTTGCCATTCGATTCCAGCATAAATGTCTTCCGTATTTTCACGGAAAATAACCATATCTACATCTTCTGGACGTTTAACAGGTGATGGTACACCTTCGAAATAACGTACCGGACGAAGACAAGTAAATAAATCAAGCTCTTGACGAAGTGCAACGTTCAACGAACGAATTCCTCCACCAATTGGAGTTGTTAATGGTCCTTTAATTGCAATTTTATATTCATTAATTTTATCTAATGTATCTTGTGGTAGCCATTCACCAGTTTTATCAAAGGCCTTTTGACCAGCATATACTTCTAGCCAATCAATTTCCTTCTCGCCATTGTATGCTTTTTCTACTGCAGCTTCAATAACTTCTCTTGCTGCTGACCAGATATCTGGACCAGTACCGTCTCCTTCGATGAAAGGAATGATTGGATTGTTTGGTACATTCATTTTCCCATTTTCTACGATAATTTTTTCCCCTTGTGCCATTAAAAAATACCTCCTAAATTTATTCAATAAGAATAGCTGGATTACCCAGCTTTATTCTTGATAGCAATTATTAGCCACGTTTGCTTAATTCGACATAATCCTGCAAGTCAGGACCAATATATTCAGCGCGTGGACGAATCAGACGATTATTATCGTACTGTTCCAAAATGTGTGCTAACCAGCCTGATGTACGGCTAACAGCAAAAATTGGCGTAAATAAGTCATGGTCAATTCCTAAGCTATGATAAACAGATGCACTGTAGAAATCTACGTTCGCTGGAAGACCCTTATTTTCTTTTATATAATCTTCAATTTTAACAGACATATTGTACCATTTCTCTTGCTTGGTCAATGTCGTTAATTGCTTCGACATTTCTCTTAAATGTTTTGCACGTGGATCACCATTACGATATACACGATGCCCCATACCCATAATTTTTTCTTTATTAGCTAATTTTTTCTCAATATATGGAATGGCATTTTCTTCTTCGCCAATTTCACTCAGCATTTTCATTACATTTTCATTTGCGCCACCGTGCAATGGTCCTTTTAAAGCACCGACTGCAGCAGTAATACCAGAATAAATGTCTGATAGTGTTGCAACACAAACTCTTGCTGTAAACGTTGATGCATTTAGCTCATGGTCAGCATGCAGGACGAGTGCCTTGTTGATAGCTTCTATTTCAATCGCATCTGCTTCTTTTCCATTAAGCATATATAGAAAATTCTCTGAATAGCCAAGGTCTGCTTTCGGCTTCACCGGCTCTTGTCCATTACGAATTCTCGAAAACGCAGCAACAATTGTAGCGATTTTGGCTTGAATGCGAATTGCTTTTCGTTTATTCGCTTCTGGTTCCATTACATCTGCTTCTTCATCATATAATCCAAGTAAAGAAACAGCAGTACGCAATGCTGCCATCGGATGGACAGTTGATAAATCATAGGAACGCAAATGATCTATAATCCCCTCTGGAACTTCCATGTTTTTGGCCAGTTCCTGCTTCACCGCTTCCAATTCTGTTTTTGTCGGAAGCTTCAGATTCCATAGTAAATAAATAACCTCTTCAAAACTTGCATGCTCAGCTAAGTCATCAATTCGATAGCCTACATAAGATAGCTGATCATCTATAATGGAACTGATGGACGATTGAGTTGCGACAATACCTTCTAACCCCTTTGTAGATGTTGCCATAGTAAACCCTCTCCTTTTTTAAAATTAATTGTAGCATTTGAAACAAATGTACAATTCTAACGACAATAATAACCATCACAATAATCTAGTTATTACGAATTTTAGCGGTAATAGTAGTTTACATTCACCCCTGTACATAAGTCTACTATTTGAATAAAGTATTCTATTATTGTCTAGCCCAAATCTATTATAAAGTATTATGACTAGAAAGTGAATTGAAACCGTTTAACATTTTAATTTTTTGACCTCGTTCTTCCGATAGTTATCGGTTTTTAGTCGCGAATCAAATTTTTCAATCATATTTAGAAAATCCATGTCTATTTCAACGGTTTTTATCATATGTAACTATAGTACAGGCTTTCACGTGTTTGCAATTTCTAGTCGTTAAATTGGGGGAGCTTTCCAATGCAAAAATATAATCTACTACAATTGATCCGATTTTTGATTGTACTTGGTGCTCTATTTACAGTCTACCTTATTTTTGTGCACACTTTCAAATTTATCTACCCAATACTGCTTACATGCATACTGTCCTTGCTTATACATCCATTAGTCGTCTTTTTTGAATCGAAGTTCAAGTTCCCAAGGCCGCTTGCTATTACCGTTGTTATGCTCGGTTTATTCCTGTTTTTTGTTGGTATCGTGTTATTAATTATTACAGAGGTGTACCAAGGAACTGCCTTTCTAGCCGTGCAAATTCCGGAATACATCCAAACATTCGTTTTATTTTTAGAATCTTTTTTCAACACGAATATCCTTCCGCTATATGAAAAAATCATTTCTTTTTTTCATTCGCTTGATGAGCAGCAGCAGGCTACAATACAAAGCTATATTCGCTCGTTCACAGACTTTATAACGTCAACTGGTACAGACATGCTGCAAAATAGTTTAGCTAAAATCCCTGAAATTCTTGCGGTCGTCCCTGGTTCTTTAACAACACTGACATTTATTCTGTTAGCTACTTTTATGATGACGAATGATTTAGAAAACATTAAACGAATCGCTTCGCGTATGTTACCTGAAAAAACTAGGCAATCGACTAATCAGCTTTTTCATTATATTAAGCTTGCAGTTACTGGATATTTACGGGCACAGCTGTTTCTGATCTTTATTTCAGCATGTCTTATACTCACTGGACTACTAATTCTTCGAGTAGAGCATGCATTAACCATCGCTCTTATAGCTGCTGCTGTCGACTTAATCCCTTACCTTGGGACAGGTATCATTTTCATTCCTTGGATCATTTACTTATATGCTGTAGCTGACTATTCCCTTACGATTGGGATTACAGTTCTTTATATGATCGTTATTATTTCAAGGCAAATTCTTGAACCAAAAATACTATCATCGAATATTGGTATTCACCCACTTATCGTACTGACAACGATGTTTGTTGGCATTCAGTTATGGGGAATTGCAGGACTCTTAGTTGCACCAATATTCACTGTTTTAGGGAATGCTATCTATCAAGCAGGCATTTTCCAAGCGCTATGGAATTTTATTCGTGGCTAAATAATCTACCATTTTCGGTAAATAACCGTCCCACTTTTCGCCATTTTAAGCATGAGCAAACGAATCCAGTTTTTGAATAGCTGTCTCGTGAAAGGAAGCACTAAAATAAGACCAACTGTGTCCGTAATGAACCCTGGTGCCAATAAAAATACGGAACCAATTAATATGCAAATACCATCCAACAGTTCTTCAGTTGGTGGTTGACCTTGACTTATTCGCATCTGGGCTCGCTTCCACGTATCCATTCCCTGGTGTCTGGCAATGAGGATTCCTAGAGCACCAGTTAAAATAATAAGGCCTACTACCCACCATGGACCGATGATGCCACCTACCCATATAAACACACCAATTTCCATTGCTGGAATGAATAGTAGTAATAGGAATAACCAACGCATGAAAACTCTCCCTTCTTCACCTAGTTTATCACGAATTCGTAAATTCTTCTTTTTTAAACGATACGAAACCCTTTTGAAAAAAATAGAAGCCGACATTTTTTGCCAGCTTCTATTTCTAGAATAAAGTTATTTAATGGATACATGTACTGGTTTAAAGCACACTTGCATGTCCTTTATAAATATCACCTTTTGCACCATCTACCGTAATATCAGAGCCTTCCTCAAGCACCGTGAAGACATCTTTAACGCCAACAATTACCGGAATGCCTAAGCTCAAGCCAACAACTGCAGCATGAGACGTTAAACCGCCTTCTTCCGTAATAATTGCAGCAGCTTTTTCAATTGCCGGCATCATTTCACGCTCCGTACCGTAAGTAACAAAAATATCTCCCTCTTCTACTTTTGTTAGAGCTTCTTCATTTGACTTTGCAAACACAACTCTACCATATGCTGTACGTTTACCGATACCTTGTCCTTTAGCGATTACATCGCCAATAACATGAACTTTAAAGAAATTCGTTGTACCACTTTCACCTACTGGAACACCAGCTGTTATAATAACTCTGCCACCACGTCTACACATGTTTGTACTTAATGCTTTGTCAATCGCAACGTCTAGCATTTCGTCTGTCGTATTTGTGTGTTTACCAATCACTGGATGCACACCCCAAACAAGGGAAAGCTGACGATTTACATGTGCAGCAGATGTAACAGCTAAAATGGAAGCCTTCGGACGATATTTGGAAATCATTCTTGCAGTATGTCCACTTTCAGTTGGTGTAATAATTGTGTCAACATCTAAATTCATCGCCGTATGTGTTACGGATTGACTAATGGCATCTGTGATCGTCATATCCACATTTTTTGAACGTTCATTTAAAATGGATTTATGTTCTAATGCGGACTCTGCCTTCAACGCAATATTACTCATTGTTTGCACGGATTCGACAGGATATGTTCCAGCAGCCGTTTCTCCAGAAAGCATGATTGCATCCGTTCCGTCAAAAATTGCATTCGCAACGTCAGATGCTTCTGCTCTTGTTGGACGAGGATTACGTTGCATCGAATCAAGCATTTGCGTAGCAGTAATAACCGGCTTACCTGCATTGTTACATTTTTTAATAAGCTCTTTTTGTACAAGTGGAACGTCCTCAGCTGGGATTTCTACACCAAGGTCTCCACGTGCAACCATTAGCCCCTCACTAACCTCTAGAATACTGTCGATATTGTCGACACCTTCTTGGTTTTCAATTTTAGGGATAATTTGAATATGTGATCCGTTGTTCTTTTCTAATACGTCTTTAATTTCAAGGACATCAGATGCGCGCCTAACAAATGAAGCAGCGATGAAGTCAACGCCTTGCTCAATTCCGAATAGAATATCAGCCGTATCCTTCTCTGTAATTCCAGGTAAATTCACCGAAACGTTTGGAACGTTTACACCTTTTTTATTTTTGATGACACCCGCATTTAATGCCTTGGTTACAATTTCACCAGCATTTGTATTTACTTCGATAACTTCTAACTCAATTAGTCCATCATCAAGTAAAATTTTCGAACCTGGATGTACATCATGTACTAAACCGTCATAAGTAACGGAAAACTTCTCAGCAGTCCCTTCCACTTCATTCATGGAAATAACAACTGTCTGTCCTTGTTCAAGATCAGCAAAACCATCTCTAAAATTACCTGTTCTTATTTCTGGACCTTTCGTATCCAATAAAATTGCAACAGTTTTATTTTTATTTTCGGCAGCTTCTCTGATGTTTTTGATACGAGCACCATGTTCTTGGAAATCGCCATGGGAAAAGTTAAGTCTAGCTACGTTCATTCCTGCATCAATTAATCTTTCTAATGTTTCTACTGTCTCAGAAGCAGGTCCAATCGTACAAACGATTTTAGTATTTCTCATTTAATTTTCTTCCTCCCTGATTGTTATACATAGTTTATTTAAAAAACAATGCTTTAACTGCAACCCTTCTCGGTTAGATAGATAACTCTTTCGAAAGGTTGTACATTTCTTCATTAATCGTATGGGATTGTGCAAAAATTTCATCAAATGGATAATTCACCAAGTTATTATTTTGAATCCCAACCATCTTACCGCCTTGGTTCGCCATTAGTAATTCAACAGCTTTAGCACCTAATCTGCTAGCTAGCACACGGTCTGTTGCTGTCGGTGATCCTCCACGCTGGATATAGCCTAGCACAGTAACACGAGTTTCAAGTTTCGTTGTTTCTTGAATACGATCGCCAAAGTCAATACCACTTCCAACACCCTCAGCTAAAAGTATAATACTATGCTTCTTACCGCGGTCATGACCTCGTTTTAAACGATCAACAATATCTTCAAAGTCTTCTTTCTTCTCTGGAATAAGAATACTTTCTGCTCCACCAGCTAGACCAGCCCAAAGCGCTAAGTCACCAGCATCTCTTCCCATTACTTCAATGATATATGTGCGCTCATGCGATGTTGCTGTATCACGCACTTTATCAACTGCCTCGATAATAGTATTCAACGACGTATCAAATCCAATTGTAAAGTCCGTACCGGAAATATCATTATCAATTGTTCCAGGCACACCAATACATGGAAAGCCTTTTTCTGTTAATTTTTGTGCACCACGGAAGCTTCCATCGCCACCGATAACGATAAGACCTTCAATACCAAACTTCTTTAATTGTTCGATTCCTCGCTCTTGACCTTCTGCTGTTTTAAATTCTTCACTGCGAGCCGAGAATAAAATCGTACCACCGCGTTGAATAATATCTCCTACTGAACCAAGATTCATTTGTTCTATATTACCTTCCATGAGACCTTGAAATCCATTCTTAATCCCATACACTTCCAAATTATGATAAATCGCTTTTCTGACAACAGCACGGATTGCAGCGTTCATGCCAGGGGCATCCCCACCGCTTGTCAATACACCTATTTTCTTCATTTGTATTTCACCTCTAGTCAAACAATATTTACTCTATAACTGTACTATACCCTTTAAAGATAAATAAAAACAGCGTAAATAGCAATTAATATCGTGTTAATTAAAGAGAATTTTATATTTTTAACATTAAAATAAGAGACTGATACTATAAAATATCAGCCTCAACTAATACAGTTTATACGAGAAGGTTCTAAAAGTCGGTTAAAAATGACACATCGAGAGAGAGAGGAGCTTCAACTAATTGCCGGCACGTCCTATGGGTAATGTAAATGTCACCACATCCTGTACAAGCACGCTGCTCACGTATTAACTGCATACGTTCCACCCGCCGTAGCTCTGCCGTCTCGAATCTCAAAAATGCTAGTGTCGGCATTACAACAAAGCTTTTCGATGGGATGAGAAATCTCCGCCCCAGGACATTGCGATTTTAGCCGGCCTTAGTCCTTTTTATCCTCCTATTGAACACATACTATATGATTTCAAATTCACCCATTTGCTTATATTTTTCCCATCTCTTCTCGATTAATTCATCTTCTGTTGATGACTGAAGATTGGCTAGGGATTGCTTTAACACTTCATCCATATACGCTGCTTGCTGCTCCAAGTTACGATGTGCGCCGCCTTTTGGCTCTGGAATAATGTGGTCAACAATGCCTAATTTTTTCAAGTCATAGGATGTTATTTTCATTGTTTCTGCGGCACGCTGTGCAAGGCCTGCATCTTTCCATAAAAGCGCAGCGGCACCTTCGGGTGAAATAACGGAGTACGTTGAGTTCTCAAGCATAAGAATACGGTCGCCAACACCAAGTGCAAGTGCCCCACCACTTCCACCTTCACCGATAACGATACAAACGATTGGCACCGTTAACCCAGCCATTTCCATTAAATTCTTCGCTATTGCTTCGCTTTGCCCGCGTTCCTCAGCAGCTCTGCCTGGATAAGCTCCCTTTGTGTCGATAAAGCAAATGATTGGACGATTGAATTTCTCTGCTTGTTTCATATGGCGCAACGCTTTTCGATATCCTTCTGGATGCGGCATCCCAAAGTTTCGACGAATATTTTCTTTCGTATCTTTTCCACGCTGATGTCCAATAACCGTTACCGGCATTTCGTTATAATAAGCAATACCTGCCACAATTGCTTCGTCGTCTCCAAAAAAGCGATCACCATGAAATTCAATAAAATCGGTGAATAGCTTATCAATATAGTCCTTCGTCGTTGGGCGCATTGGATGACGAGCCATTTGTACACGATCCCAAGGTTTCAAATTGCCATAAATATCATTCTCTAGAATGGCAAGTCGCTTTTCCAACGTTTCAATTTCCGCTGTCAAATCAATCTCACTATTCTCTGTGAAATTCTTCAGTTCGTTTATTTTCTCTCTTAAATTTACGATTGGCTTTTCAAATTCAAGTATTTGATTCACTTTATTTCACTTCCCTTCTGTGCATGGCAACCAGCTTGGAAAGCAATTCTTTCATGTCATGGCGGTGGATTACTTTATCTAATTGACCATGTTTTAATTGAAATTCTGCAGTTTGGAAGTCGTCCGGTAATTTTTCACGAATTGTCTGTTCAATAATTCTTCTTCCCGCAAACCCAATTAATGCGCCCGGTTCTGCGAAATTATAATCTCCGATGGAAGCAAAGCTCGCGGAGACACCACCAGTCGTTGGGTGAGTCATGACAGAAATCATTAATCCACCTGCATCACTGAACCGTTTAATGGCAATCGACGTTTTTGCCATTTGCATTAAACTCAGTACGCCTTCTTGCATCCGAGCACCACCAGAAGCAGTAAAAATAATAAAGGGGATCGATTCTTCTTTCGCATTTTCAATAGCACGGGCAATTTTCTCACCCATCGCAGATCCCATACTTCCCATACGGAAACTAGAATCCATCACAGCAAAAGCAACCGGATGATCGGCAATCGTACCTTTACCAGTAACTACTCCTTCATTTAATGCTGTTTTCTCACGATCCTTCGCAATCTTCTCTTCATAACCAGGAAATCCGAGCGGGTTCCCTGAAGTTATACCCTTGTCCCATTCTTGAAAGCTTCCTTCATCAAATAAACTATCAATCCGCTCCCATGCTGTCATTGGATGATGATAGCCACAATTTGGACAAACACTCAAGGACTTCTTCATTTCTTTACGATAATATATTTTATTACAACCACGGCATTTTTGCATAAGCCCTTCGGGAACATCAATTTTTGATTGTTCACTTGGAAGGCTTGCGTACTTTCTTCTCTTGCTAAAAAGGTCTTTAAGCAAGGTAATTCCCCCTTCACAACTTACATCAACAGAATAGTATGTACCTTTTTAAATTCATTTTATACATCATAACGGCTTCTATTTAAAAAGAGTGTCAAAAACAGTCGAGGAAAAAATATTCCCTCAACTGCTCACCTGAACTTCACTTGAAAATAATGGATCAATGGATGAATAATCCCTTTCACTATACAGCTTAAGTAAAGAATAATAGAAGGATTCCTCAAAACGGTATACACAAACAGCGTGTGAAAACTCATCCATTAATGTCCATATTTTCATTAACAATAGATTCTCCGTTTTCTCAAATAAATATTTAAAAAAGCTACGGTGTTTTGTAAGTGCATCACTACTATTTGCTTCAAGTATTGTTTTCAGTTCCTGTATATCAGGTGCACTGATTCGTCCAAAGGCTAGCTTTGCTGCTTCCTTTTCCATGATTTTCTTCGTAAAGGTCAAATCATCTTTCATATTATTTTGCCTTAGAATAAAGGATGATAGTAACTCTACTGTTTGAAAGGAACGGTATTCCCTTAAGTAGGTCCCTTCTCCATGTCTCGTTTCAACAAGTCCGATAAGCTCTAACGCTCGTAATGCTTCCCTTACAGATGATCTACCGGCTTTCAACCTTTCGGAAAGCTCTCGTTCTGATGGAAGCTTGTCTCCTGGATTTAGATTGTTTTTCTCAATATATCGTTGTAATTCCTTAATTACTCCCTGATATACCTTTTGTTCGATTGAAAAGGACAAAAATAACACTCCACTCCTAGGAAACCGGTTATTGTTTAGATCCGGTTAATCTTCGCGTTTTCTCAGCTACTTCATTCGGGTCTACCTTGATTCGAGCAACCCCTGAGTCCATCGCAGCCTTTGCGACATCTGCTGCAACTAGTGGAGCAACACGAGTATCAAAAGGTGACGGAATCACGTAATCCTCTGTAATTTCATTTTCTGCAATAAGGGATGCAATTGCTTTTGCAGCTGCAACCTTCATTCGTTCATTAATTCTTGTCGCCCTTACATCTAACGCACCACGGAATATCCCAGGAAATGCTAGAACATTGTTAACTTGATTTGGAAAATCCGATCTACCAGTACCAACAACACGTGCACCAGCTGCTTTTGCATCCTCAGGCAAAATTTCCGGATCAGGATTTGCCATTGCAAAAATAATGGCATCTTTGTTCATTTTAGAAACCATTTCCTTCGTAAGTGCGCCACCAACAGATACACCAATAAAGACATCGGCACCTTCTAGAACTTCCTCCAGTGATCCCTCTACTTTATTTATATTTGTAAATTTGGCAACTCTATCTTTAACGCTATTCATTCCGTAAGTTCTACCTTCAAAAATAGCACCTTTTGAGTCACACATAATCATGTCCCTTACACCGAAGCTCTCTAACAGGCGGATAATTGCAATGCCGGCTGCACCTGCACCATTTGCAACAACTTTGATTTCAGAGAATTCCTTTCCAACTAGCTTCAATGCATTGATTAAGCCTGCAACCGTCACGATTGCTGTTCCATGCTGGTCATCATGGAAAATAGGAATGTTCGTTTCGTCTTTTAAACGTTCTTCAATAATAAAGCAATTTGGTGCTGCAATATCTTCTAAGTTAACGCCACCAAATGTTGGTTCTAACAATTTTACAGTTTGGACAATTTGATCTACATCATGTGTTGCGAGACAAATTGGAAATGCATCTACACCTGCAAATCCTTTAAATAACACAGCTTTCCCTTCCATTACCGGCATTGCAGCTTCAGGCCCGATGTTACCAAGACCTAACACGGCTGAACCATCACTTACGACGGCAACCATATTCCCTTTCATCGTATAATCATAGACTCGATCGTTACTTTCATGAATCTCTTTACAAGGTTCTGCTACGCCAGGGGAGTATGCTAAACTTAAATCTGCTGCATTATTAACAGAAACCTTCGATTGAATCTCCAATTTCCCTTGTTTTACCCTATGCATATGTAACGCTTCATCTCTCAAGCTTGCCATTTTTAATTACTCTCTCCTTTTGATGTAGAAATTGTATTATATCCTCTGTATCTCTTGTTGTATGATGGTTCAAACAAACATGTCCAGCTAAAAATAAAGTAGAATAATTGCAGTTCATAGCTTGCTGGAATTTGTTTGAGTTACTAGTGGTCAGACCACCAATAACTCCTCTATTATAACAGATGCATCTCACCTGTAAAGTGATAGCTAATCCCTCATGATCGTAATTAATGCAGCGTTTGGAACAAGCTAAGCATGGAAACGATGTACATTGGTATCACATAAATAACACGTAGCAAGCAGCACGAGTTTCAATGCGAAAGACAGGTTAAAATTATCAAACTACTTTAAACTTCTCGATTTTGCAAAACAACATTTCCACTTCCAAAATAACGATTTAGCTCTTTCAAGCAATGATTGTCTGGATATAGTCGATAAGTGTTTGCTAGCCGATAAGATTGCTTCTTTTGACCATCGTATATGATGACCAGCGCGCCACCTGGATAGCGTTCTGCCACCTTCTCAATGATTTGCAGTGCTTGCTGATTCGTCATGTTTTCCACTTTAATAAATAGACGTTGTTCATAATCTGACTGTAATGCTTCTTGATGAAACGGTTTGACAGAATTGATCACCATCTGTAGCTTATTATTCCTAGACTCTACTTTCCCTTCTAGACTAACGAGCATCTCCTCTTGCAGCCAGGAGCTTATCTCTCTATATACATCCGGAAAAATAACTGCTTCCATTTCCGTTTGCTCATCATCAATCGTCAGAAATGCCATTTTATCTCCCCGTTTTGTGCGAATAACTCGAATCGCTTGAATGATTACCGTTACGTTTAAATTTCGCTTTCCAATCATTTTAGCCGCTTGTCCAAGTGAGACTTGACCATTAACTCGCAGCTGCTTCCGATATTCCTTTAAGGGGTGACTTGAGACATACATGCCAAGAAGCTCTTTTTCATCTGCTAATTTCTTAACTTGACTAAAATCATCAATCTCGACGTACTCGGCATCGAGCTCGATTTGGTCCTGGAAAAGATTAGACCCGCCTTGAAATTCTTTAAATAGCTCTCCTTGCTCCATTGCCTGCTCAATGGAAGATAGTAAGCTTGCACGATTGGGATACGTTTCATCAAATGCTCCAACCAAAATAAGATTTTCAATTGTTTTTCGATTAACAAGCTTTGATGACGTACGAAGGCAGAAGTCAAATAAATTTTTAAATGGACCCGATTTTCGCGCTCGAATAATCTCGCCAATTGCTTGGTTACCTAGCGATTTGATAGAAGAAAGCCCCATACGAACGCGTTTTTCCTCCACACTGTATTTGCCATAGCTTCGATTGATATGAGGTGGCAATACTTCAAGCCCTAATGCTTTAAGTTCTTGCGTGTAAAGATGTAGCTTATCGTATTGACTTCGTGAAGCACTTAATAATTCCGCAAAAAAGCTTGCTGGGTAATGTGCTTTTAAAAAGGCAAGCTGATAGGAAATTTTACTATAAGCAACGGCATGACTTCTTGGGAAACCATAATTTGAAAATTTAACGATCCAGCTAAAAATCTCTTCTGCAACACTTAGCTTGTAGCCATTGTTTAGGCAACCTTGAATGAATGCTTCTTTTTGTGCATCCATAACAGCTTGCTTCTTTTTACTAACAGCCCGACGCAGCATATCAGCCTCACCAAATGTAAACCCTGCAATCCGATTTGCTATTTGCATAATTTGTTCTTGATAAACAAGTACACCAAAAGTATGCGCGAGGATTGGCTTTAAATCAGGGTGTGGGTATGTCACTTCTTCCTTTCCATGCTTCCGCGCAATATATACCGGAATAAAATCCATTGGGCCTGGACGATATAGAGCATTAACTGCAACAATATCTTCAAAACGGCTAGGCATAAGTTCAGTAAGCACCTGTTTCATCCCTTGTGATTCAAGTTGAAACACACCATTTGTTTGTCCGCTTCGCAATAATTCATAGGTCCTCGCATCGTCCTCAGGAATTTCCTCAAGTGTAATCGGTTTAGCACCTGTATAGGTTATCGACTGAATAACCTTCTCCAATAAGGTTAAATTCCGTAGTCCAAGGAAATCCATTTTTAGTAACCCTATTGCTTCTAAATCGTTCATTGGAAATTGAGTAAGATGTGTATCGTTTGCACCTACTGTTAAAGGAACATGCTCTATTAACGGTTTCTCACTAATAACCACTCCGGCTGCATGGGTTGAGATATGCCGTGGCAGTCCTTCGAGTATCACAGCGACAGCAAATAAAAGTTTTAATTTAGGGGATGTTTTTACATAACGATACAATTCTTCCGATTCCTTTACGAGTTCTGCAATCCGTTTCGTTGACTGTAGTGGAATTTCCCGCAAAATAAAGTTAGCATCCTGCCCGTCAACATCCATCGTTTTTATTAATTCTCTAATTAACGACCGGGCTGCAAAGGTACCAAATGTAATGATTTGTGCAACATGTTCTGCCCCGTATTTCTCCTGGACATACGCAATAACTTCATCACGCCTGGCATCTGAAAAATCGACGTCAATATCCGGCATGGTTCGCCGTTCTGGATTTAGAAAACGTTCAAATAAAAGACCGTATTCCATTGGATCAACATCTGTAATACCAAGTATATAAGCAACAATCGATCCTGCCGAGGACCCCCTTCCCGGCCCGACAACAATCTGATTTGCTTTCGCATATCCAATAAAGTCTGCTACAATCAGAAAATAATCGCTAAACTTCATAGATTGAATCACATGGAGCTCATAGGAAAGGCGTTCTTTCATTGCCTCAGTTACTGTTTGATACCTTTCCTCAACTTTTTCCCAGCATAATTTTTCTAAGTAATTATCTGCATTTGTTTCTTCTGGTACAGGAAAAGATGGCAGCAGACGCTGTTCAAAATCGATCACAACGTTACACTTACCTGTAATCGCTACTGTCTCCTCAAGCACCTCTGGCCAGATGGATCCAAAGTATGCTTCCATCTCCGATTCGGAACGAAGATGTCTATTTTTAATGGTGGAATCCGTAATCTTCATTCCCCACTGATTTCCCGTTTTCATTGCTTGGAGACAATCAAACGCAATTGCATCCTTTTCTTCAAGATAAACGACATCATTAATCGCTGTAACAGGAACATCGGATGCTTCATGGAATGCTTTTACTAATGCAAAAATTGCCTCGTCTTTCTCTTGTATTCCAAGGTAAAAGTCACCTTCAGCAAATAATGCCTGCCATTGCTTGAAATAGCCTACAATATCCGTATGTTGATGTTGAAAAAGATGCGTTATTTTCAAATGATTGACTGGTACAACGCAGATTAATTCGCCAGCTACTTCTTGTAAGGCATTTAGCTTCATGCCATCCATAGACTCCTGCTGAATCGCTGTGCTTAGTTTAATCAACTGTTGGTAACCAGCATTATTTTTCGCTAATAAGATGCATGGAATGATTTCTTCCTCATTGTCCAGTATACGCATGGACATGCCGATAATCGGTTTGATTCCATAGCTCTTACATGCGCGATAGAATGGAATGACTCCATACAGCACTTCTTCATCCGTTAATGCAAGCGCATTAAAATTCAATTCTTGTGCTCGCTCGACCAATTTAGGAATCGTTATCGTACTATTCATCAAACTATAGCCGCTTTTAACTTGTAAATGTGTGTATGACATACTATCCCGCCTTTTCTTTCTATATATCATTATAACAACCTATTTCGAACATGCATACGCTTTTGCATTCTTTTTCTTTGCATAACTCGTCCGAGGCGGTCATAAAATGTATAGACTATGCCTCAGGAAGGAGTGCATAAACAATGGAAGAACGGTTTTTTGCTGCATTTATTTCATGTTTTTTTATTGCTCTCGGTGTCATCATTGGAGGATCTTTTATCGGCAGTATTGGTGATTTCGCAACGGGCGATGCCCCACTTACATCGATGGGGCGAATAGCTGACCGTTTGCGAATTTGGGCTATTGTTGCGGCAATTGGAGGTACCTTTGATGCGATTGCAAACTTTGAAAAGGGATTAACAGATGGTTCTACAATCGATTTCGTGAAGCAAGTTTTACTAATCTTATCTGCAATGGGTGGCGTGAAAACTGGAATCATCATTATTGATTGGTTTTTACAAAAGGAGAGTCCTTAATGCATATTCCACCATATCATAAAAAACCTACCTGGCAGCTTTTTTTCACAGGTGCATTCGTTGGGGGGATTATTGCATACTTCATCCTTATTTATATGTACGGTACGATGTACGAGGAGTTGTTAGGGGAAAACCTTGAACTAACATCGCAAGTAAATGACCTGAAAGAACAGAATGAAGCACTTTTAAAAGATAAGGAAGATTTAAGTGAAAAATCCGAACAACCATCAACCGTGAACTCCATTTCAGTTACGATTGTTGAGGGGGATAGATTAAAGCTAGATCGGCTTATTGAACATCAGTTGGAAGAGATGATTAAGGAACAAATTAGTCATGTAATCGGACAAGAAATTGCGATTATTGATAAAAGTGATCGATTGCTTCAATCCACAATAGAGAATAAAGCATTTACCATTGATGATTTCACCTATTATTTTCAGGTAAAAAAATTAGTGATTACATCGGACTTAAAAATAGAGGTAATCCCTCAATTATCAAATTAATTTGTATTTTTCGTGACACATCTAACAATTGTATAGATTTCCCTGGTCACTTATCATAGAATAGTAATGAAAGCAGTTACATTTTAAATGTTGAAGGGAGTCGATGTCCGTGTTGCCCATCAATTTAAGACGAATACGTGATGAAAAAATGAATCAATTACGAAAAGGACAAAATGCATACGCTGAAACGGAGGAGCTTGTCCGATTAATGAAACGAGCAATTGAAAAAGAAAACATGCCTGTCCAATGCGATGCAACAAATTCTGGTTGTTGGTTTATCCCATTGTCAACTAGTAAAACGAGCTAAATTTGGAGACTGTCTTCAAGACAGCCTCCAGCATGGCATCTAACTTATCGCATATGTGCAAGACAAGCGGATTCTAGTTCATTTGTCATGTTATCTGCTTCTTCCCACGAATATATCGTTGCTCCAGATGCCAGTGGATGCCCACCACCATTATAATTCGCGGCAATTTCGTTGATTACCGGACCTTTCGAGCGCAATCTGACACGAATCTGATCTTCTTCCTCAATGAAGAACACCCATGCTTTAATCCCTTTAATGGTACTTAATATATTCACAAGCTGGCTAGATTCATCTGGAGAAACATGGAATTTCTCTAAAATTCCCTTCGTCAATTTGATTGTACAAAGCCCCGACGGTAAAAGCTCAAACTCTTGCAAAACATACCCCTGCAAACGAGAAATGTTATCCTCTACACTATATAATTCAGCATATAATGCTGGTCTGTCAAAGTCATAGGTTACCAATTCAGCCGCATACTGAAATGTTTTTTTCGTTGTACTTGGAAACATAAACCTCCCCGTGTCTCCAACAATACCAGCATATAGTAAACGTGCAGCAGTATCATTTAACCTGAACCCGTCTTCCCTGCCCTGCTCATACAATTCAAAAATCATCTCGCTTACGGAACTTGCAGTTGTATCAACAACACTTACATCACCATATACATCAACATTTGGATGATGATCTATTTTAATAAGCTGTCTCCCCATCGTATAACGCTGATCATCAATTCGTGGTCTATTAGCTGTATCACATACGATAACGAGCGCGTTTTCATAGACATTGTCGCCAATATCATCCATACTTGCCAAGAATGTTAATGTAGGCTCATCTTCCCCTACTACATAAACATGCTTGCTGGGAAAGGAATGCTTGATGATTTCTTTTAAACCAACCTGCGATCCAATTGCGTCTGGATCCGGTCTGACGTGTCGGTGGATAATAATCGTATCGTTTTCCTTGATTGCGTCAATAATCTGTTTCCATTTCATATCTTTACCCCTATTCTTATTAGAATTTGTAGAATTCATTTACTTTCTCTAGCTTTATTCATAAAAACAAGTTACAATTATATGTGAATTTTAGCGATATACATATACTTTAAACCATTTAGGAGAGATTCCATGTTTATTTTCCCTGCCATTATCGTTGTAGCAGCTGTCCTCTTTATCTATTATAAAGTTGCTATTCTTAAAAGCAACGATGAAATCATTCAACATTATTTTAATGCAAAAGCACGAATATGCCTTGGTACCTTTGTATTGGCGTTTGGAATTAACCAATATATCTTCTATAAAACGCAGCTGTCCTTATTTATTGGAATCATTTTCATTATCCTCGGGGGACTTCAGTTATACAGAGGAGTCATGGAAGCAAAACATTATCGAAGTGAATGGCGTCGCTTAAACCCAAGCGAATAATTATAGTGTGAGAATGAAAGAAATCGGCCCAAATAGCCGATTTCTTTTTTATTATCGATTAATGAGCTGAGCCATAATTAATCCTTTTCCTACTAAATTACGTTCATTATATACTTCAACATCAATTTTGGCATAAAGACGTCCAACATCAAGTAATTGTGGTTTGATAGTTAGTTTACTATCAATTTGAACTGGCTTGCTGTAATAAACAGTGATATTTTCAATCGTAACATCAGCTTTTTTCACTTTCTTGAGCAGGCGGCTACTTGCTTCCGTAATTAGAGTTATAAATACTCCATTTGATAGTGTTCCTAACTGATTCGTCATTTGCGGAATAACCATTGATTCGAAGATGTTTTCATCGTCCTCACTTGTTTCTAAATTTCTAGAAACAATATCATCAATGGTCTCCCCAACCTGTGGCTGTCGTTGTATTTGTTGCATTGCTTTTAATACATCCTGCCGTGATACAACACCTTGTAACTGATATGACTGATCCACAACAGGCACGAGCTCAATCCCTTCCCAAACCATCGTATGTGCTACAGAAGCGAGTGAAGTTTTACTTAGAACGACTTGTGGTTTCTTGCTCATCACCCGATCAATGACAATACTTCTGTCCTTTCCAACAATATCCTTTGAAGAGACCATCCCAATAACTTGCAGTTTATCATCTACAACCGGAAAACGTGTATGTGAGGATAAACTATTCAGCTTGTACCACGCTTCAATCGTATCCTTTGAGCGCAAATAATGGGATTCTTCAAAAGGCGTGGCAATATCACCAACAAAAATGATTTCTTTTTTAATCAATTGGTCGTAAATCGCTCGATTAATCATAGCAGCGACGGTAAACGTATCATAGCTCGTTGAAATAATCGGCATTTCTTTGTCATCTGCTAGTTTCTTAATATAATCTTCTGTATCAAATCCACCTGTTATTAATACAGCCGCACCAGCATTTAACGCTAGTTCATGCGCCTTAATACGATTTCCAACTATCAATAAGGAATCAGCTTGTGTATAGCGCATCATCGCTTCTAACTGCATGGCACCGATTACAAATTTGCTCAATGTTTTGTATAGTCCGTCGTGACCACCCAACACTTGTCCATCAATTATGTTAACGACTTCAGCAAATGTAAGACGATCGAAGTTCTCTTTCTTCTTGCGTTCAATTCGAATCGTACCTACACGCTCAATTGTACTGACAATCCCTTGATTTTCTGCTTCTTTAATCGCACGATATGCTGTTCCATCACTTACATTCAAATCTTTCGCTATTTGTCGTACCGAAATTTTACTGCCCACCGACAACGAAATAATATGTTGAATAATCTGCTCATGTTTAGTTGTCATTTTATTTCACCAGCTTTCAACTGTACTATATCACTAATTATATTTTATTATACAGTTGAAAGTGAAGAAACTCAATAATTATCACGTCTCCGCTCGTTATATTGTTCCTGTTCCATAACTGGAGGGCTTGTCATTTGTAAAAGCGTCGCTAAGTTTGCTCCAATAACTAAGAGCAGGAATAACAACCATCCACCCCAGAAAATCAATTCTGTATTACTTGAAGCAGATGGAATTACTGGCCAAGCAATATATAGAAAGAAAGCCGCTAATAGTAGTCTTAGTATAGCGTAGTGTCGCATGGAATCTCCTCCTTTTGTTTTCTATTATTTTATGTGAAGAGAGGCGGATTAAGAACTGGGAGATAAGAGTGGTGGATTTGTTGCTATGTTTTTGGTTTGTTATTGACACAATCATTAAGCAAGGAATGAAACAAGGTGTGGAAAAAAGGTTTGAAAAGGGTAGAGTAGACTTTCTCAAAAAATGAATGAGAACTTCTGAAGTGGTAAGATTGCTGAGTGAATGAATAGCACTTTAATTAGTTAAACTACGATCTATTCGACTAGAAGTAAATGACTGATCGATAAGCTAACATACCATTCAACAATCGCATCTCCAAAAAAGTAGGTTAATAGTGCAGCAATGACGATAAATGGGCCAAATGGGATGGGTTGTTTTCGTTTGACAACTTTAAACAGCATGAGCAATATTCCGACAACCGCTCCTAGAAGACAAGAAAGGAAAAATGTAAGCAGGACATTTTCAAAACCTAATACAATGCCTAACACACCAAATAGCTTCATATCCCCTGCCCCCATTCCACCACGTGATACGAGAATAATAATAAAAATTAAACCAAACCCGGTGACTGCACCAATGATGGAAGACCACCACGGCTCAAGTGGCTGAATGATTCGCATGATTATAAAGATAGGCAAGAAAAAAAGCAGAATTTTATTTGGGATAAGCATATAGGTCATGTCCGTGACGAAAATAATCATAAGCATGGATACAAAGAGTATTGCCATGATAATTTCTACTTGAAATTCAAAACGAATATAGCTAAGCGCAAATAATAAACCGGTCAGCAATTCTCCTATTGGATAGATAATGGAGATTTTATCTTTACACCCACGGCATTTTCCACCTTGCATTAAATAAGATAACACGGGAATAAGTTCATACCAGGATAGCTGTTTCTTGCAATTGGGACAGTACGAGCGATCATTCTTTTTGCTAAAAGATTGTTTGGTTGGTAACCGGAGACCAACAACATTATAAAAAGATCCTAACGAAATACCGAGAAAAAAGAGAAGGAAAAGTAGTAGCAGATCCATATGTATAGCTCCTTATCATTAGTAATATAGAACTAGTATAATCGTACGGTGAAAACTATGGCAAATATTTTACTAAAATAGGATAGGTCATAATTTGAGGGTAAGTAAAAAAATGGGGCTTCAAGTGGAGATAAAAAACGTGAGCCAATAAAGCTCACGTTTTTCTACAATTCGATTACATCACCAATGTTTAGTGCTCTGCCGTCACCGGTTTTCACTTGGGCAGCCCAGCCCTTCGCATCCTGTTCAATTACCGGGAAGGTGTTGTAGTGAACAGGAACAGATACTTTTGCGTTAATCCAGTCTGCCGCAACAAGCGCATCTTCTGGTCCCATTGTGAAATTATCACCAATTGGTATAAATGCGACATCAATCGAATTCATTTCGCCATACATTTTTAAATCCGTGAATAATGCAGTATCACCAACATGATAAATTGTTTTCTCTTCAATCGTCAGCAATATTCCAGCAGGCATTCCACCGTAAATGACGGTTCCGTCTTCTTCTGTATACGATGAGCCATGGAAAGCTTGGGTGAATTTTACCTTACCAAAGTCAAATTCACGTGCCCCTCCGATATGCATTGGGTGCGTATTTAACCCTTTCGTACCTAGGTAAACAGCAAGCTCATTCGGAGCAACAACCAGGGCGTCATTTCTTTTGGCAATTTCAAACGTATCCCCTACATGATCATTGTGACCATGCGTCAGCAAAATCACATCTGCCTTCACTGTGTTCGCATCAAGGTCACATGCTTCATTACCTGAAATAAATGGATCAATTAAAATGGTATGGCTTTCTGTAACCACTTGTACGACAGAATGTCCATGATACGATACCTTCACAAATATCTCTCCTTTTTTATTCATTTACTCTATGTATTCGACAAGAGTATTTCTTTTTCCTTTACCCTTTTGGTACATTTTTTACACCATTAGAAAAGAGCAGAATGCTCTGCTCCCCCTTGATGCTATTTCCCTAACTTCGCCTTCAAGGCCGCAAGCTCATCGTCCACTTCATTATTTGCTAACTCCTTGAATTCATCGTCTAACGTTCGAGCAGACTGAGCTAAATCTTCGGATGTTTCAGCTTCTGCTTCATACTGCATCACTTTCTCTTCCATCCGCTCAAAACCACGTTTCGATTCGTCGTTTCCAATCGAAGACATCGTACGGTTCATTTTTGTTCTTGTTTTCGCAGATTCTGCTCGTGCTTTTAATGTATCCTTTTTCAGTTTCATTTCTTGATATTCTTTTTTCATTTCGGTTAATTTTTCTTTTAATACTTCAACATCTTTACTTGTACGTTCCCATGATTCATTTAATGTCTTAAATGTTGCTTCATGTGCTTTTTTATCCTCAATAGCACGACGGGCTAAATCATCATTATCTGCTTCAATCGCTTGTTCTGCTTGTTGCATCCGCTTTTCAATCATTGCTTCTGCGTCATTTGCTTTACGTTTGAGCATTTTTTCGCTTGCAATTTGTTTGGCAACCGCAGCTTCCACTTCCTGTATATCCGCTGCCATGTCACGCATAAATTGATCAAGCATTTTCACCGGATCCTCAGCTTTATCAAGCATTGCATTTAATTCTGAGCTAACGACTGTCTTGATTCGATTAAAAAATTTAAACATGAGAATTCCTCCTTTTAAAATATATACTTGCTACAATAATCTTACCATTTTTTTTAAGATCTTCACATTCGCTAGGTTAGTGAGGCGAATGTTTCTATGCATTGATCCAGTGAGGATCACACCTGCCATATACCGCTCCAAGGATCTATTTTTTTACCTCTTCCCTTTGTAATACGAGTTAAACGGTTAAAAAGTTTCATCGCAATGCAGATTTTTTTCATTTTTGCATTGGTTATCTATCCCCTCATTTGAACACGCATTTACGGACTGCTATACTAAGGATAGTCTATTTTTCGAGGTGAAACAGAAATGAATGAACGATTAAGTAATTTATTAAACGTATTGAAACAAGAGCAAATAGATAGTGCGCTAATTACATCAAAAGCAAACTTCTATTATTTAAGTAATTATTATACCGATCCCCACGAACGTTTGATTGGTGTATATGTTAGTGGTGATCTTGATCCGGTTCTGATCGTGCCTAAGATGGAAGAGGAAGATGCGAAGGCTGCAGGCTGGTCCAGTGTTATTATTAGCTACTATGACCACGAAGATCCATGGCAGCTTTTTTCCGATTACTTGCATAAAAACAATAAGGTGCCTGGTTCAATAGCAATCGAGCATGATCACATTACATTAGAACGGTCAAGCGCAATAAAACAAATTTTACCGAATACCGCAATTGTTGATGCACAGAAAATCATGGCTAACTTACGTGTCATCAAAAACAAAAAGGAATATACGTTATTAAAACAAGCAGCTGCACTTGCTGACTTCGGTATTGAAACAGGTGTTAAAGCGATTGCTGAAGGAGTAACCGAACTCGAACTCGTAGCTAAAATAGAGTATGAGTTGAAAAAACAAGGTGTGCGAGAAATGTCATTTACGACCATGGCGCTTGCTGGAGCAAAAACAGCCTCTCCGCATGGAACACCAGCATCCACTAAGGTTGCACCAGGAGATCTCATACTGTTTGATCTCGGTGTTATTTTTGAAGGCTACTGTTCCGATATAACTAGGACGGTTGCTTATAAATCGATTCGTGATGAGCAACGAAAAATTTATGAAACGGTGCTTGCCGCTGAATTGGATGCCATTGCCGCTTCTAAACTGAATACGCCAGTCGGCAAAGTCGACCAAGCTGCGCGCGAAACCATTGCTAAAGCTGGGTATGGTGATTATTTCACACACCGTATCGGCCATGGCCTTGGCATTGAAACACATGAATACCCATCCATGCATAGCAATAACGAACTTCCGCTTAAGGCTGGTATGTGCTACACGATTGAACCAGGAATCTATGTGCCAGGTTCTGGCGGAGTGCGTATTGAGGATATGATTTTCATGACAGAAAAAGGACCGGATATCTTGACCACTTATCCGAAAGAGCTACAGATTATCGAATAAAAAGAACGACCTTCTACATTGGAAGGTCGTTTTTACTATCACTTCATTGCCGTGCCCAGCCCCTATCTAAGCTGAATTGGGTTAAATGGACCAGCTTCAAATATATTGATTTAACAAAATTATCTGCGAGAAAAATATACCTGCTAGCTTGGCGGAGATGAATTCGTTGTCATCCTACCTGAAGTATTATGGCAAAAGCTAAACAGATTACTATATTGATTTTAGACGAAACAAATCGTAAAATCGGTAACCTTAATAGCTTCGACTCCTTTCATGTCACGCTTAACATTGGAATAGCTTTATCTGAAACAGGAGATACCATCAACACATTGTACGGTTCCAAATTCACAAGATAGTTAGATGATGTGCGTTTGTAGAGGTATTTCTAAGTTTGGTGAGTAACAAGCAGTTGGTCGATGACGTCACAATTTGTGGCGCCATCGACCATGCTGCTCCATAAGAGCTTTATGCTCTTATTTTTTTTGCAACAATACACGAGCATCCTCGTATGCTAAGTCATGCGCTTCTGCAACTGCTCGATACGTTACAAAGCCATCTAATGTATTGACACCTTTTAACAATGCTTCATTTTCTAAGCTTGCCCGTTTTAATCCTTTATTCGCCAGTTGCAAAGCATAAGGTACAGTAACGTTCGTTAAGCCAATCGTCGATGTACGTGGTACTGCTCCTGGCATATTTGCAACGGTATAATGTAATACGCCATGCTTTGTAAATGTTGGGGCATCATGTGTAGTAATTCGATCACTTGTTTCAAAGTTACCACCTTGATCAATCGCAACGTCGACAATAACGGAGCCTTCCTCCATCTCATTTACTGTTTCTTCTGTTACCAGCTTCGGCGCTCTAGCACCTGGAATTAAAACAGATCCAATAACAAGATCCGACTTTTTCACAGCTTCTTGAATGTTCAATGAGTTAGAAATCAACGTATTGATTGATGAACCAAAAATATCATCAAGCTGACGTAAACGATCCGGGTTCAAATCAATTATTGTAACATCCGCGCCTAATCCAATGGCGATTTTCGCTGCATTCGTTCCCACAACGCCACCACCAATAATAGTAACTTTACCGCGACTAACCCCAGGAATCCCTGATAAAATAATTCCTTTACCACCTTTAGACTTTTCAAGGAACTGTGCACCGATTTGCGTTGCCATTCTTCCAGCCACTTCGCTCATTGGTGTTAATAGCGGCAATGTTCGGTTCGGAAGCTGAACCGTTTCATAAGCAATCCCAACAACTTTTTTATCAATTAACGCCTTCGTCACCTCAGGCTCATTCGCCAAATGAAGGTACGTAAATAAAATTTGTCCTTCAAAAAAGTATTCAAATTCTTCTTGGAGTGGCTCCTTTACTTTCATTACCATTTCTTGAGACCATGCTTCCTTGGCACTGTTTACAATCACTGCACCAGCTGCAACATATTCCTCGTCTGTAAAGCCAGACCCAAGGCCAGCTGACGTTTCAACATACACTTCATGTCCAGCATTTTTTAATGTGAGAACTCCAGACGGCGCCATGGCTACCCTATTTTCATTGTTCATCATTTCTTTTGGTATTCCAATCTTCATGATCACACCCCCAATTTTCCTATGTAGTCAAAATTATCCAAACAAATCACTAATTTAATTGTATCAAATGTATCTATAAAAAGCACTAATTTAGGGGAGAATTGGCATTCCACCATTCTCCCCTTGGTTTCAAAAAAGAGAATCATCTCCGGAATTTTTGAACTTCCTCTATAAGTTAGCTTTATTATTTTTTTTGATTATTGAACGTATAGATTCCTTTATTATTATGCAGTTGATCTTCAATAACACCGCTTTGGTAACTTTCATTTAATTGGTTCTGGACAGCGGCAACCCCTTCATTATCTTCAACAAGTTTCTGGTGTTTTCCTGCTTTCTTAGACATCGCATATCACCTCCATAGTTCTAGTATGTTCGAAAATCTGTAACAATCCCATAACTTTTATTACCAAATTAGTATTGTTGCGCTTATATTCAGCGTATTCAGGGTATATAATAAATATAGAAGGGAGAGATGAATCATGGAATATAATAATATACTTGTTGCTGTAGACGGGTCAGAAGCTGCTGAAAAGGCATTTCAAAAATCATTAGATATCGCTAAACGCAATAATGCTCGTCTGATTCTTGCACATGTAGTTGATTCCCGTAGCTTTGCAACTGCAGAAGCTTATGATCGAACTTTATCGGAGCGAGCAGAGGAATATGCTAAAGAATTACTCGACACATATGTTGAGAATGCGAATGCTGCTGGACTAAACGATTTAATTAGATGTGTGGAATACGGTTCTCCTAAAGTTAAAATTGCGAAAGACATTGCTGAAAATTTTAATGCCGATCTAATTATTTGCGGTGCAACTGGGATGAATGCAGTTGAGCGCTTCCTAATCGGAAGTGTTTCTGAAAGCATCACGAGGTATGCATCATGTGACGTATTAGTAGTTCGATAAATAAAAAGCGCTTTGGGAGAACCCAAGGCGCTATATTTTTTCAACGTTCATGTCTTTTTTTATTTCATAGCAAATATGTTCAAGCTCTGGCATGATGATTTTATTCATTGCTAAGTCAACCGCATTTTCTGTTCCAGGAATGGAGAAAATAGCTGTATGCCTTCTTACTCCTGCTTTTGCACGAACTAAAATTGCCGCAGAAGCAATTTCTTGATAACAAAGCATTCGAAACAACTCGCCAAATCCATGTATTTCTTTCTCCAACATATCATCTAGCGTTTCAATCGTCACGTCATTCGTTGACAGCCCTGTTCCGCCATTCATAATAATAGCATCAACTTCTGGATTTTCTGCACCAGCGTCAATCATCTTGCGAATATCTTCCTTTTTATCTTTAATAATTTGTTTGAATTTCACTTGATGCCCAGACTCCTCCAAAATTCTGCTTATGCAGTTACCTGCTTGATCTGTTTTTTCCGTACGTGTATTGCTGATTGAAAGAACCATGCAGTTGAGGGCTAAAATTTGTGTATCATCATGTCTTGCCATTTCCATCGCCTCCTTACCTATCTTATACCCATTTGACACAAAAAATAAAAAGGCCCTGCCATAAAAATTTTATGGCAAAGCCTTTAAAAGCCAATTAGTTACTTAAACGTACTGTATCTCTTGCAATCATTACTTCCTCATTCGTTGGGATAATAATAACTTTTACTGGTGAATGTGGGTAATTGATAAATTGTTCTTTCCCACGAACATCATTGAGTTTAGGATCCCAGTAAATACCCATGAATTCTAAACCAGTTAAAATTTGCTCACGGATGGTTGTACTGTTTTCTCCAACACCGGCAGTAAAGATAATTGCGTCTACCCCGTTCATTTTTGCAGCATAAGAACCAATGTATTTATGAATACGATCTGCGAAAACCTTCAATGCTAGCTCGGCACGTGGATCAGTATCTGATTTTTCTTCAATATCACGTAAGTCACTGGAGAAACCGGATAATGCAAGCATTCCGCTCTTTTTGTTAAGCACATTAATTACTTCATCTGCAGTTTTACCAGTTTTATCCATAATATAAGGAATAAGTGCAGGGTCAATATTACCAGAACGTGTACCCATTGTTACACCTGCAAGCGGAGTGAAGCCCATCGACGTATCCAATGACTGACCATCTTTAATCGCTGTAATACTTGCTCCATTTCCGATATGGCAGGAAATTAAACGTAAATTATCAAGAGGGACACCCATTAATTCAGATGCACGTTCCGAAACGTATTTATGTGACGTGCCATGGAAACCATATTTCCGAATACCAAATTCCTCATAATACTCTTTTGGTAAGCTGTATAAATAAGAAGATTTCGGCATCGTTTGATGGAACGCAGTATCAAACACAGCAACCATAGGTACGTTTGGTAAAATTTCTTTAAATGCATGGATCCCTGTTAAGTTCGCAGGATTATGCAATGGTGCAAGCTCTGATGTTTCTTCAATTTTTGCAATCACATCGTCTGTAATTAGTACAGAGTCACTGAAATGCTCTCCACCATGTACAACACGATGACCAACAGCGTTAATCTCTTCAAACGATTGAATAACACTTGTGGAAATTAAAGAATCCAATAGCATTTTAACAGCAACTCCATGATCCGGAATATCAGTTACTGTTTTATCTTTCTTTCCATTAACTTCAATTGTAAAAATTGAATCATTCATTCCAATTCGTTCCACTAGCCCGATTGCTGCAACCGTTTCTTCGGGCATTTTAATCAATTGAAACTTTAAAGATGAACTACCTGCATTAATTGCTAATACATTACTCATTGCTGTCAACTCCTAAAATTAATGTTGGTAACTTTCAAACCACCTGTTCATTTGTCCAAGGATGTCTGCCATCGCATTGGCATTTTTAAAGGACGGCATTTGTACAAGCAGTGGCTGTTTTGGCGCACTTGTTGATGCAGATTTTTTCTGCAAAACGAGAATGCTCTTTGCATTCTTTTCTGATTTAAATGCTGTTTCAGGTAAACGAATAACCCCAATTATATGAGCGTGTTCTTGAAGATAGGCATGTAGCTTATCTGATTGATCACTGTCGAAAAGAAATTCTGGAACGACTAAAATCAGATAGCCCGCATCCTTTATATAGCGCAAACTTTGCTCAATAAACAAGTGATGTGCGTAAGAATTGCCCGTATCTGCTTTTAACTGGTATTCATTCGCTACGATTTCGTCTGGATAGTATCCGACAGGAAAATCAGCGACAATTAAATCGACTGGATCGATTAGGAACGGTCGCAGGCTGTCCTGATGGAAAAATTCAATTTCCTTTTTCTGCAGATTTGCATTGATAACCGATAACTGAATTAAGGTTGGGTCAACCTCACTTGCATAGGCTGTTACGTTTTGCTTTAACTGCCCAAGAACGGTTGTCAATAAATTCGCTGTCCCACTTACCAGATCAAAAACGCGCAGTTCCTCTTTATCTTTTGTAAGTTTATCGGCAAGATACCCGACAATTAGCCCTACTGACTCCGGTGTCATCACATGTTGCTGCTGTGTAGAGTCCTTCATCCCTTTTAAAATAGCAAGCTGGATTGCCTTGCGGACATCTTCAGCTTCATAGGAATGAAAATCTATATTAGCTAAAGCGCTATGTAATTTTCGATTTAAAATATCGTCCATGTCTTCAGGTGCACCTTCATAAAATAAGAACTCCATCGCGATTGTTAAACTTTCAAGATAAGGTTCATTTAGGTGCTGCTGAATGATTGTCGTTGTTTCATCCAACCAGCCGAATAACGTTTCGACACTTGATTTTTCCATGAACAATCCCCCATTCTATTCTTTCACAACTTTACTAGTGTAACAAATTACACATTGATATGTAAACTAAATTGAAATCTGTCTTAAAAGCGTTAATATTCGTTATAACATTAGGGTAGATACTGAGTTGCACTTATGTAAATAGGACTGTATCATAACTTTCTTGTCCGAGAAAAAATCGCCTCATAAAAAAGTTAAATTTTATAAATCAACTATTTGGTGAACAATTGAGCAAGCCTTTACCAGTAAAATCTCTCCTCGTTAAACCGGGAGAGATTTTACTTTCCTTATTCTGCTTCACCTGCAGCCTTTAATGCTGCTTCGTAATCAGGATGTGTTGATACTTCCTCAACATATTCTACATGTCTTACATCATCATTGGAGTCCACAACAAAGATTGCTCTTGCAAGTAGTCGTAATTCCTCTATTAACACACCATACTTTTCACCAAAATCTGCATCGCGATGATCAGAAAGTGTGTCGACTTTCTTAATTCCATTGGCAGCACACCAACGACTTTGAGCAAATGGCAGATCCATGCTAATCGTTAACACGACAACATTATCCAACTTATCTGCCTCTTCATTAAAGCGTCTTGTTTGCTCGGAACAAACGCCTGTATCAATAGAAGGAACAACACTGATTAATTTTACTTTGCCACTATAATCCTTTAACGTAACCTCTTTCAAATCATTGGATAACACTTTAAAATCAGGAGCTTTATCTCCTACTTTAACTTCAGTTCCAATTAATGTAACAGGCTCTTGCTTAAAAGTAACATTTACCATTCTTTGTATTCCTCCCTTTATTTCAAACCTATCATTTATTATGAAGATATCCCCACTGCCTGTCCAATAATTCGAGCTGAAAAACTATTAAATTTATGTGAACGAGGCATTCATCCTATACTTACCCAAAAAGCTTCGAGATAAAACCTCAGATTAAATATCGAATTGAATGGGACCATCGCGACGTCGATCTTCTTTTTCCTTCACTTTTTCTTCCTTGTCACTACCTTTTTTTGATTCGGCTGATTCCTTCATTAATTGTTGCACTTTATCAACTACCTGTGGGGCGAAGTCAATCATCTTTTCGTATAGTTGGATGTGCTGATCCATGTGAACCATTTTAATTCCTTGCTCATTAACGATTAAGAAGGCAACTGGAGTAATCGATACTCCTCCCCCGCTTCCACCTCCAAATGGCAATGTAGCATCTGAATCTCCATCGGAATGATTGGGGCTAAATTCACTACCTCCTGCAGCGAAACCGAAACCTACTTTTGATACAGGGATAATCAGACTACCATCTAACGACTTCACCGGATCTCCTATAATCGTATTTACTTCCACCATTTTCTGCAAATTCTCCATTGCCGTTGTCATTAGACCTTGTATTGGATGCTCTTCCATTATGCGTTTCCTCCTTCATCAGTTTGTAAAGCTTCCTTCATCGCTTGAAGATACTTCTTCCGCTTTGTAAAAACGTATATAGCTTTCCCTAACCGTATCGATAACATACAATCCAAATTTGTATATAAAAATCGATGTTGAAAATTAGGTTCCAAGTAAACAATTGGTTTACATTTCACTTGTAATTTGTTGATCAAATAGAGACTTAAGGTGTTTTTAACTGTCCATAATCCTCCACTCATGATCCCTGTCAGAGCTGCATTTCCAGTACCGCCAACTGTATTCCAATTAAATTGATGCAAGCGAATGGGTTTTAATAGAGTATTTAACAGACGATTAACTTTTTGCAACTTTTGATAATAGAACTTTATTTTTCCAGAAAAAAATGTCAAACTCTCTTCACCGCTCGCAGTAGAATTATCATTGAACTTGGATAGATCGTAGCTTTTTTTATACAATTTGATTCGCAAAATAAATATAGAAACAGTCACATGCTGTTTCGTCTGCTCATAAATGTACTGAATGGAAATGTAGATACTGGAAAATAATAGTATCACTAAAAATAAAATAATAACGAAGAAAACGACAAGCAGCATATCGTGCCAACTCTCTTACACAATCTATTGTTTGTCACTAGTCTGTAGCAATTAGAATGTTTTTAAACGTTTTAACTCCAGATTATTAGGATATTAAAAAAAGGAATGCTATGATAAAGAAAAAGGCAATTATTGGAGGGTTAGTTAATGGACAATCGTAGAAACATGTTTTTTTATTATCATAAAGATGGAGAAACGGATGATAAAGTAGAAACCTTACAAAAGTTAGCTATTGAAAACGGATTTACTATCGTCGATAACCACAAGGATGCCAATATTATCGTGAGCATTGGCGGTGATGGCGCGTTCCTGCAAGCTGTTCGAAAGACAGGCTTCAGGCAGGACTGTCTCTATACTGGAATCACGCGTGAAGGACAATCCGGATTATATTGTGATTTCAATATTGATAATTTTGACCAAATGCTCCATTCCCTTCAGCATGATGAATTAGAGGTACGGCGTTTTCCAATTATTAAGGCACAAATTAATGATGGCAATTCTTTCTATTGCCTAAACGAAGTAACCATTCGTTCCACAATCGTAAAAACAATCGTTATGGATGTAGAAATTGATGGAACCCATTTTGAAACATTCCGTGGTGATGGACTGATTGTTGCTACCCCAACGGGTAGTACCGGTTATACGAAATCAGCTCGCGGTGCTGTCATTGACCCCCTAACAGCATGCTTCCAAATTTCAGAAGTCGCATCGCTTAATAATAACCAATATCGCACACTCGGCTCGTCGTTTATTTTAAACAAAGGGCGGCATTTAAAATTAAAAGTACTTCAGGAAGGCAATGATTATCCAATTATTAGTCTCGATAATGAAGCACATTCAATTCGTCAAATCGATAACATTCAGGTTACGATGGACGATTGTGTAATCAAGACGGTGAAACTGAAAAATAACTCTTATTGGGATCGGGTAAAACGAACATTTTTATAATAGATGAAAAAAAATCCTTCTCGTTAGGCCAGAGAAGGATTTTTATTGATAGGTTACGTACGGCGGTAAACAATGTCACCATCGATAACGGTCATTGCAACTTGAATCGCATGAATCTGTTCTTCCTCTACTTGAAAAATATCTTCATCCAAGATTGTGAAATCAGCTTTGTAATTTTCTTTAATAAGACCTCTCAAAGATTCTCTGCCAATAGCGTAAGCACTACCTGTCGTATATAGATGTACCGCATCAAAAACGGATAGTTGTTCTGCTCTGTTATATATGTTTCCATCAAACGTGGACTGGCGCCGTACCGCTGCTTCTATACCAAGTAAAGGATCTACCTGCTCAACAGGTGCATCTGAGCCACCTGCACATCTTATCTGATTATCGAGTAATGTTTTCCAAGCATAGGCAAGCGGAAGTCGTTCTTGCCCAATTCGTTCGATAACCCATGGAAAATCAGAGGCGACAAATGTCGGCTGGATATCAACTACTACCGGAAGGCGTTTAAGCCTTTGTAATGTGGATTCATTTAAAATTTGACCATGAATGATCCGATCTCTCTTTTCCCCTTGTATTGGATATTTTTCAATGACAGCTATTACCTCTTCAAGCGCCTGATCACCGATTGCATGGATCGCAATTGGTAAGTCATGGGATCTCGCTTTTGCAACAAGCACTTCGAGATCTGCCTTCGTATGCATTGGCACACCCATATTTTTTGGATCATCACTGTAACTTTGAGTGAGCCATGCTGTTCTTCCCCCAAGTGCCCCATCAGAGAAAATCTTAATGGCTCCGAGTTCAACATAATCAGTTCCGCTCCGGTAACCAAGATTCGCTGTTATTAAATCATCCATCACTTCATGATGAACAAGCAAATGTGCCTTAAATTTATTGGAAGTGTGTAGGGCACGATAATATGCATCCAGTGTTTTTTGGAAGCCTCCATAATAAAAAAGATCTTCCGTATGACCGCCAACCAATCCTTTTGATACGAGATCATTTACCGCTATTTTAATAACATTTTCTAAATAACTTCCAGTTACTTCCGGCATTATTCCTTTTATCATGTCTTGTGCGGCATCATGAAAATATCCGGTCGCCTCCCCTTGTTCGTCTCGGACTATTATTCCGCTATCCGGATCTGGTGTTGTATCATCAACACCTGCAAGCTCCATCGCCTTGGAATTAGCGAGCAATGCATGTCTGCAAACACGAGTAAGCATCATTGGGTTATCTGGGCAGATTGCATCAAGTTCTGACTTATGAATAATCACTGGCTCATCCCATTGATTTTCATTCCACCCTTCACCTATTAGCCATTCTCCCTCAGCCAGATGTGCTACTCTCCCCTTTAATGCAGCTTTGACATCACTTGCTGACTTCATTTGTGATAAATCCAAGCGTAATAGCTTCTCACCATGACCAATAATATGCAGGTGACTATCAACAAATCCAGGAAGCATCGTTTTACCTTGAAGATTTATTTCATGCTCGATTTGTTTATCAAATTGTTTGTGTATCGATTCGTATGTACCAATTGCCTTAATTGCATCTTTTTCAGTATAAACCGTATCAACAGCTTCCCCTTCATTTTCCAAAGTGTAAATTTGTCCGCCAAACCATAAGACCCCCATGCTCATCCCCCTAAAACTGTAAAAATATTCGATTATCTAAAACTTTACGCATTGATGGCAGAAAATGCAAGCAACATTTTTCGATTTCACGACCAAAAGATACATGCATTCCTTCCTATAAAACTTAAGAGCTACCCTTGAATTCAAGAGTAGCTCTAGCCAATTTTATTTAATTATTGTTATTGCATACCGCCGAACTGTTGTTCAGCCATTGAAACTAGACGTTTTGTAATTTCTCCACCAACAGAACCGTTAGCACGAGAAGTTGAGTCTGGACCAAGTTGTACACCAAATTCTTGAGCGATTTCATACTTCATTTGATCTAGCGCTTGTTGAGCACCAGGAACTACTAATTGGTTTGAATTGCTTGTCGCCATGTTAGTTCACCTCCTTGGTACTTATAGAATGTCTCATCTGGAGGTAAAACATGCAGAAATAAAATTGGTAGTTCCTGTTATTTTCTCTAATATTTGTTACACTTTAAAATAGGTCACTAAAGGACTCTTCGATATCCTTCTTATCATAGACAGTAACGATCTCGATATTTTCAATTGCTTCTTCAAGCGTTGCAGTAAAATCATGCGTTGATTCATAGTAATTGATTTTTACCCGCTTCGGCTTTGTTTTTGGAGACTTTGGAACAAAAATCGTACAGCAGTCCTCATATGGTAGGATAGACGTTTCATATGTTCCAATCTCCTGTGAAATCGTAATAACTTCCTGCTTATCCATCGCAACTAGCGGACGGATAATTGGATAATTTGTCACTTCGTTTATCGCATGCATACTCTCCATTGTCTGACTCGCTACCTGACCTAGGTTTTCACCTGTTGTAAGTGACAGAATCGACTCCTGTTCGCATACACGTTCACTAATGCGGAACATCATCCGTCTCATAATCGTCATCGCATACTCATCAGGCATCTCACGGAAAATCTCTTGCTGCAGCTTTGTAAATGGTACGATATGAATTTTGATTGCCTTACCATATTTCGTCAGCTGTTTTGCAAGGTCCAATACCTTTTGCTTGGCACGTTCACTCGTAAATGGTGGAGAATGAAAATGAATTGCCTCTAGCTGTACGCCGCGCTTCATTGCTAAATAACCTGCAACCGGACTATCAATTCCACCAGAAAGAAGCAATAGTGATTTTCCTGATGTTCCAACAGGTAGTCCACCAAGACCCGGAATTACACTAGATGTAATATACGTTGCTTCTAATCGAATCTCGACTTTCACTTCCAAATCAGGTTGGTGAACATTTACGTGAATATCTTCTGTGTTCTTTAATAAATGTCCCCCAAGAATTTGAGTAAGTTCCTGAGAACGTACTGGAAAATCTTTATTAATTCGTTTTACAGTCATTTTAAATGTTTGAACATTGTTATTCTCTTTCAACGCATACAATGCAGCTTCTTTAATTTTTTCTAAATCATTGTCCACTTTAATAGCCAAGCTTAAGCTATGAATACCAAATATCTTTTGGAGCTTGTCCATAATTGGTTTTGGATCCTCGCCATGCAAAAGAACGAACATCCTTCCTTGGGTTCGTTTAACTTTCACATTTGGATAGTCTTTCAGCTTCGCTTGAATATTTTCCTGCAAGCGAATAATAAACTGTTTAATGTTTTTTCCTTTTAACGCCATTTCACCGTAGCGAATTAATATATGATCGTATTGCATAATAATCTACTCCATTGCTTCTTTAAATTGTTTGATTGCTTTCTTTAATGCTTGTACGAATAGCTTCATTTCTTCCATTGTATTGTCATAGGAAAGACTTACACGTAATGCTGTTGTCGTTCGGTCACGCCCAAAACCGCAAGCTGCCAGCACTTTACTTTCATCCTTTAGTTTAGAGGAACAAGCCGATTTCGTCGAGATATAAATCTCCTGCTCTCCAAGCATATGAATAATAACTTCTGGTTTAATGCCAGGTACAGACATGTTGATAATATGGGCTGCTGCATGTTCTGCTGTATTTACTTCTACCCCATCCATTGCTTTTAATGCATCATACAAATAGCTTTTCATATTCAACAAATGATTCATTTCATTTTTTTCGCGTTCTTTCATCATGCGTAATGCTTTTACAAATGAAACAGATCCCGCAAGGTTTTCCGTTCCTGAACGTAAGGAATACTCTTGATTTCCCCCATGTAAGAGTGGAAATAATTTAGTACGATTGTTTATATAAAGCATTCCAGTACCTTTCAAGCCATGAATTTTATGACCGGAAAAGGTGCATATATCAATACCACTGTTTTTCAGCTGAAGTGGGACCTTGCCAATGCTTTGAACGGCATCCACATGAAAGAAAAGCTTCGGATAATTTTTCGCGATCTTGCCGATTTTTTCGATCGGTTGAATGGAGCCTGTTTCATTATTGACATGCATAATACTTATTAAAATTGTATCGTTACGAATTGCTTTTTCCAATTCTGTTACAGATACAACTCCATTTTTATCAACTGGTAAATAGGTAACTTCAAACCCTAATGTTTCCAAGCTTTGACAAGCCTCATATATCGAAGGGTGTTCAATGGATGACGTAATAATATGCTTACCTCTCCCTTGATGTTCAAGGGCAATCCCTTTTACCGCTGTATTATTCCCTTCCGTTCCACCAGAAGTAAATATAACCTCATCAACACCAATCCCAAGAATGTCTGCCGCCTGTTTTTTTGCAGTCAAAAGCAGCTTCTCCGCAGTTCCGCCTAATTGATGGATCGACGAAGGATTAGCGAAGTACGTGCTGGATACTTGCTGAAAGCTTTCTAGCACGGATGGATGTGGTTTTGTTGTTGCGCTGTTGTCTAAATAAATCATTTGATTAAACTCCTCACTTAATACCTTTCACTTCTATAGGTAATTACGAACTTATACAAAAACAAAAAGGGAAGGCTGACTAAAGAAACAAATTAACGTTTCTTAAAGACAGCCCTCGTTCTCCATTGTATAAGATAATACAGAGTAGAGTACTTCCCTCTATATATTAGCTATTTACAGCCGTTTGATTTTCCTCAATTCGCTTCAAGGCACCTGGCTCTATCTCTTCAATAGCCCTTGCCGCATGTTCCAGTGATAACTCGTATTCACACGAACGAAAAAGACGCTCAGATTCTTTCAGTTTTCCAGCAAGTTCCGGATTTTTGCTTCGGTATCTGTTTGCATATTGAATGACCTGTTCGGTCAAGTACGCTTGATCCAACATAATTTCTACCTGTTCTGCGGATTGTTCCAAAGAGCTTTGCGCCTCTGTTAATGACTGCTGAACAGCCGCCATATCCAATGGCTGTTTTTCTAACGTTTGAATAACTTTATCATTTTTAGCCACAGCCGTCTCGATGATTGACCAAATAAAGTTTGGCACACCAGGAATATTACTTTTCTTCAATCGACGATTCAGATGCGTAAGCTGGTTTCGCATCTCAGCGAGCTTTTCTCTAGCTTCCATTTCATCTTTACGCAGATTATGAATACTTTTCTTAAACTCCTTGTGCTTTTCTTGTAGTTCAGCTATTTTCTTAAAGCCATCCTCTACCTGTTCACGTAACTCTGTATGTGTCTTTCCTTCTTCTTCCATGTTGTCAGACAGCTCTTGCAATTGTTCGCTTAGCTTAGAAATCGTTTTGCCAACTGATAAAAATCGTTCTAGATCATTATTTTCAACATAATAAGCTTTTTTTATTTCTTCCACTTCTAGCTTCGTCGCGTCGAATGTTTCACCGAGCTCAACGAGAGAATGTTCATATTCAGGAATATGGGCTTCGAGATAATTTTTAGCATGTGCTTCATTTTCCAAAAGCTCATACATTTCTTTGATTCTCTCTTCACTTTCTGAGATGATGTCCTCTGCTTCAGACATGTCTCCTGCTTCCAGTTGTTCTAATACATCTGAAAATCTTTCCTGATATGTATAAATTTCTTTTTCTAAGGACAGATGTCCGACTCGATAACCGTCTTCTTTCATTTCCTTTATCCCTGCAAGTAAATTATCGAATTGAGATGGAAGATCGTGTTTACATTTCTTATAGACAGCCGGAAATACATTCAAAATATCTTCCAGTTCATTCAATTCACCCTTGACAAGTTGAACGATCTGGCTCGCTTCCATATAGTCCCCAGCGTCAACCAATTCATGATAAGCAGTTAACTTGTCTTCCAGCTCATCTAGCTTATTATCAAACTGAAGTTCTGCTTTTCCGTATAGATAACGACTTTGTGAAAGCTTTTTACGTAACGCCTTCAAAACTGGTGCTAAGTCAGCAACTTCCTGCCGACTCATTTCTTCAGTTTCAAGCCATTCATCGAGCTCTCCTAAGATACTTTCTATGCTTATTTCTATCCCTTGAAGCGTCTCTTCCACTTTATTCAAGACTGCATTTGCCTTCTTGACAAGGAATCGATCAGCCGCTTCCTCTGCATCAAAAAGCTGTTCTTCTATGTTTGGAAGTTCTTTTGTAACGATGTATTCCCAACGCTCTTTCCACGATTCGAATTTCTCTTGCGTTTCTCCGGATAAATTAAGTTTCTTAATTTTACTTAGCTGGGCTGCGACATTCCTTCCCATAATGTCCATTTTCCAACTCTCTAATTGATCCACCCTGTCATAAATTCGTTTCCGGTAAATAAGTCCAATAATAATTAATACGATGATTGCTAAAATCGCTCCGATGATGTACCCCATACTATGCCTCCCAACCAGTTTCAATAAGAGGTTTCCCTGTCAAAAGTTCTATTTTCATATAAAAATCACTTATAAATGGTCTAATTTTTTTAATAGGAATATTCAATTTCGTAAATATAATACATATGATACCATGGAATGAGCATTTTTGGCTAAAAAAATACAAATTAATTGCAGATTCGCCACGTTTTTTCATTTTATCACATGAAATGAAAAAACAGGGTTGATTTAGGACTTTTATTTTATAAATTGATTTCGTTCTGAGGAAGATCCTTTTCCAATTATAAAATCAAGCCAGTTTTGTATCGTTTTGACGTATTTTCGTACAAAAACTTGATGCGAATACTCCCCTACAATTTGTTCTTTCCAATCACTATGTAAAATGTAAGGCGTTATTAATAACCCCTTCAATTGCATCAGCATGTATTCCCGTGTATCCCCTTTTGCCCGACCATTCAACGCTTTAAAGAACGTTTGCTTGATATAATAATTTTCTTTTGCCAAGTACGTAACAGCCATTTCTCGAACGAAGACCGAATCCAGAGAAAGCTCACGCTGAATAAAACATGTCAATTGATGATTTGTTTGTTTATACTGTATAATAGTAAAAATTAGTTCATTAAGTTTTTCTAACGGAGATAAATTAGCTGTATATTCCAATGCTTCTTCAACTGTTTTCAAGTATTCTTCATAATAATTGGTTACTGCATATTCCAAAAGTCCTTGCTTGCTTTTGAAATAGTAGCTAATCAATGACACGTTAACACTTGCTTTATCTGCTATATCACGTACGGACGTTCCGTGAAAACCTTTTTGGAAAAACAGGGAAGACGCTGCATCAATCACTTTTTGCTTGGTTGGGTTCTTTTTCATTGTTTCTCATCTCCTTACATCAGTAATACGACAAAGAACCTATGGTTTCCTGCAATTTTCGCTCGACAAAAACCGTATGTATGTCGAAATAAACAACTTGCATTTTAAATTAAGAAAGGGGGAATTTACTTTGTTTCAGGCTACAACTTATTCAGACGACAGAGTAAAAAGTTACGAACTATTAATCAAACAATTAGATGCTTTAACAGATGGTGAGAAGGATGAGGTTGCCATTTTATCCAATGCATCAGCACTATTAAATCAATTCCTAACAGACGTGAACTGGGTTGGTTTTTACGTTTGGAAGGATGATGAGCTCGTACTCGGCCCATTCCAAGGACTCCCAGCTTGTATTCGTATCGGCTATGGTAAAGGCGTTTGTGGTACTGCTGTAAAAGAAAAACAAACACAACGCATTGCCGATGTCCATCAATTCCCAGGACATATCGCATGTGATAGTGCCAGCCAATCGGAAATCGTAGTTCCAATCCTAATCAATGATCAAGTATATGGAGTGCTTGATATTGATAGCCCAAACAAAAATCGATTTGATGAAACCGATCAAACCTACCTAGAGAAATTTGTAGCTGTCTTAGAAAAACATCTACAATAATAACTAGTCCAACCTAGTATAACAAAACTAGCAGCGAATCAAAGCTGCTAGTTTTGTTATATATGCACTCCACTCGTCAAAAATCGTTTACTTCATCATTTGTATAGGATGATTAAGCTTTTCATTTGTCCCTTTATGAAATGACTCGCAATTTCTCCTTGACTTTCATTCATAAAAATTATATACTATCCTTTGTGTAAAATAATTAAGTAGCCTAAGTGAACCGACGCTTGCACTCATTTTGTTCCTTCGCGGTGGCACTAGCCCCCAAGGTGTATCGTGTAACTCTCTGCTGCTGGAGCGATGGTACATGAAAACAAAATGAACAACGACCCGGACACGCTCGTTTTATTTTATGCAAATAAAACATAAAGGAGGAGATTTCCTATGTCACGTTATACTGGATCTCTCTGGAAAAAATCACGTCGTCTTGGCATTTCATTAACTGGAACTGGTAAGGAATTAGATAAACGCCCTTACGCACCTGGTCAACATGGACCAACACAACGCAAAAAAATCTCTGAATATGGTATGCAAATGCAAGAGAAGCAAAAACTTCGCTTCATGTACGGATTAAACGAACGTCAATTCCGTAACCTATTCAACAAAGCTGGTAAAATGAAAGGTATTCATGGTGAAAACTTCATGATTTTACTTGAATCTCGCCTAGATAACTTAGTTTACCGTCTTGGACTTGCTCGTACACGCAGACAAGCACGTCAGCTAGTTAACCACGGTCATGTGTTAGTTGATGGTAGCCGTGTAGACATTCCATCATACGCTGTAAAACCAGGTCAAGCAATCAGCTTACGTGAAAAATCACAAAAGCTTGATATCGTTAAAGAAGCAATTGAAGTGAATAACTTCGTACCTGAGTACACTACATTTGACGCTGAGAAAATGGAAGGAACTTACTCACGTTTACCTGAGCGTTCTGAACTTCCAGCAGAAATTAACGAACAACTTATCGTTGAGTTCTACTCTCGTTAAGCGAAGTGTATAATAAATAGTAGTTTTTCAAACCCTAGAAATAGCGTTGTATCAGCGCTATTTCTAGGGTTTTTCTTATTTTTATTGAACGATATAATAAAACACTTGAAAATGTTCGTCAATGATTAACCAATCATAACAGAATAGACTTTATTACCACAAAGTTAATAAAAATAGACAATCTCCCCTTTATACATAATAAAAAAACCTCTTTTTAAGGTGTCTTAAGTTATCCTATTTGAAAGATGCCTAATACTTCTGCACTTTGATGTTGTAATACAGTTTTTATCCAGTCACCTTGCAAATATAATTCTGGAATATCTGAAACAAAAACAAATTCATATTCATATTTTCCCACTTTGTTGTATAGGATGTTTTCCCCTTTGAAATGTTTAGCAATAATTTTACTTATAAACTCCATTGTTTCTTCGCTATTTTCTACTCGAATTTTAATTTGGTATTTATACTTGCGGTTACTCTCCCCTAATGTACTAAATTCTAGAAACTTATTATATAATTTTATTTTCTCCTCTTCCTCTTTTGATGTTTTTACTGTTTCTCCTTGCACTACGTTTTCTTGTTCGTTTTGTTTTCCCTTATCACTTTCTTCTTTCTTTTTCTCATCCAGAATTTGGACCAAATCTGTTATATCAGTCATCGATATTTTGTCTACCTTTACACCTACATCTTTTATATGATTTATAACTTCATTTCTCATATTAGTTACAGATGTTAAAGTACGCTGATTATCTTTACTCTGTTGCATAGACATTGATATAGCAATTATAGCTAAAGCTATAGACACAGAACTGGAAATTATATTAAAATTAATACTGTAATCACTTAGCCAAAAAGAAAAAGAAAGTATAATAACTGTAACGAGAATACTTGTTAGCCATTTCCAATCTTTATTTGTCCATCCGGAATTCATATACATCTCCTCCTTCATATATTATATTTCGATAAAATACATTCTTGCTTCAATTTTAATTGCAATATACAGATATAGATTATTTCCCATCGCTATCGTCATTACGAAATAAACTATATTGTAATGCCAAAGGGGAATGATCATTGTAACTATTTTTCATTTACAAATATATATTCGATAAAACAGGATAGCTCTATAATAGAACTACCCTGTATCACATAGACATTTAAAGCTTAAACTGCCCTACCACCCCATTCAATTCCTCTGCTAACCTAGCTAATTCATCTGCACTCCCTGCAACTTCCTCCATTGAACTGCTTGTTTGTTGCGAAGAGGCTGACGTTTGTTCGATGCCAGCTGCGGATTCTTCAGAAACGGCCGCAATTTCTTGAATGCCATGATTCATTTTCTGACTGCTTGAAGCTATTTCAGTTACATGCAGTAATGTTATTAATATTATCCACCATTTCGGTTACTGAATTTCGAATACCGGTAAATTTTTCTCCTGTTAGTCGAATTTGTGTCGTTCCATGTTTAACCTCTTCATATCCATTATTTAGCGAATTCGCAACTACGCTAAATTCATTTTGAATCGTATCAACGATACCCGAGATATCTGTTACGGAATGTGCAACTTGTTCTGCAAGCTTTCGAACCTCATCAGCAACAACAGCAAACCCTCGACCTTGTTCCCCAGCTCTTGCCGCTTCAATAGCTGCATTTAAAGCTAATAAATTCGTCTGATCCGCAATGTCTTTAATCACAACTACTAATTTTGAAATTTCTTGGGATTGAACGTCTAAACCTTGTACTTTTTGTACAGCATCTTGAACAATGGTATCAATATTTTCCATTTGATTCATGGAAGAGTCCATTAATGTAGAGCCTTCACTTGTCATCTCAAATACTTGGCCAGACTCGTTTTGTACATGTTCTGCATTTTCATTTACTTCTTCTAGTTGCTTTGTATAGGTTGCCATCATGCTAGATAACTCGCCTGACTGATTTGCTTGCGTTTCTGAACCTGATGCCAGTTCCTCCATCGTGGTAGATATTTGCTCCGTACCTGAGCGTACTTCATTCGCTGATTGCGTAAGTTCTTCACTATGAGCAGATACTGTAGTAGATACATCGTTGATTTTAACCATAATATCGCGCATACCTCGATTCATATCATTGGTAGCCGCGACAAGTTGACCAATCTCATCACTTGTTTTCGCTTGAAGTGGTTCTTGATTTAAGTTACCAGTAGCAATTAACTGCATGCGATCCATAACCATTCGTATAGGTCTTGTAATGGAAGTTGCTGTAATAATAGCAACTATAATACCTAACACGATAACAAATACGGAAATAATAATACCAAGAATCATGATTAATTCCCCATTAGCTTTTACCGTATCTCCTAATTCTTGTATGATCGTTTCTCTTTCACTTGCCAATTCACTAAAACCAGCGGTTAAATCATTACCTAGTGGTTGTACGGAAGTTTCCATTATATCCTTTGCTCTTTCTTCATTTCCATTTTCAAACTCAGAAAAAACATCATCGGTTAACGTGCCCCACTCTATTTTTTTATCGATTAATGCTCGTAATTCATCAGAATCGCTTAATTCCAAAGCGCGGTTTTCCAGGGCAATACTTGACCCAATTCCATTTTGAAATGCATCTTTATACTGTTGGTTTTCAAATAGTAGGTACCCTCTAATTAAGCTTTCACGTTGGGTCATATCGTAGGCTAATTCCTCATCTACAATTAATAACTCGAGTTCAGTATCTATCATTCCTTCTAAATCACTGTTCATTTTATTAATCGAATAAATAGTAAAACCACTTAAAACGATGGTTAATACAATAACTATCGAAAAGCAAAATAAAATCTTAGCTCGTAAACTTTTAAAACTTAATAGGTTTGAAGACTTTTTCATGTTGATACTCCATTCTATAGAAATAGTAGCATTAAAAATCCCCCAGTTGACTCTCTTCTCCAATATCAACGAGGTAAATATTTAGCCCCTTCTTTCTATATCGTATATCTTCAAAATTTGTTTAACACGATTATATTATTTTTACAGAGAATTAAACATTCCATTTATTTTGATGATTTTAGATTCCCCTACAGCAAAAGACCTCAAATCCTTGTTTACCAAGATTTTGAGGTCTATTTATTAATCGTCCTTTCATACTTCTTCAAGCATTACATACAACATGCTTTTACATTAACCATCTCTTCCACTTTCAATATATTGCTTCAATGCATCCAAATCTTTCGCACAGGCTTTTCTAAACGTTCCCGCGATCATTTTACCGAAGAATTTTGCCATGCCAGTTAGTTCATTTATTTCTCCAGACAACGTGACATCCGTATCCTTATCATTTGTTGAAGAGAGATTGTACGTGTAAATAAACTCTCCCTTTCCCGTTGTTCCTTTTGTTCCATCACAGCTAAGAACAATTTTCTCAGGACGTACCAGCTGAACAACTTCAAAGTGCTCTGTCGCCATTTGTCCGAACATTTTTCTTGTTTCGAGCCACTGGCTTCCTTCTTGAACTTGTCCCTCATCTAGTCGTTCCATTCCTTCAAAGCCATGCATCCATTCTCTTGCATCATCTAGGTTAATCAGACTTTCATATACTATTTCTTTCGGTGCATGAATGGTTCGATGCACTTGAAATCGAATACTCAACTGGACTTCCTCCTCCAAAATATATCGCTCCGTACGCACATTTTACATGAATATGAATATATTTCGTATCATTTACAATTGGCCCTGTTACTGAATACTACCCCAGCTTTCTATTAATTGATAATGATTCGAATTCTTCCTTCAAAATCGAATACAGCTTTAAATCCTCATGTCTCCCTTTTACAAGCATCCCTTTACGAATAATCCCCTCAAACGTCATGCCTACCTTTTCCATTACGCGCTCAGAACCGATATTCGCGACAAAGCATCTCGCTTGAATACGGACTAATTGCATGTTAGAAAATCCGAATGCTATGACTGCCTTAGCTGCTTCTGTTGTCAAACCTTTTCCCCAATAATCTTGGTGAATACAATATGCAATCTCTGCACTTTGATGTTTTGGATTCCACGAAGCCAAATCGACCGTCCCGATAATCTTTCCTGTCTTTTTATGTTCCATCCCCCATGGTGATAGATCTTTCTTTTTATAATTATTTAAGATAAATTCGACGAACGCTTCTGTATCTGCTAGCGATTGATGGGCATCCCACGTTACAAACCTTGTTACTTCTGAGTTTGAACAGTATGCATACATATCTCGCGCGTCTTCCATCGTTATTTTTCTAAGTAGGAGACGTTCTGTTTCAATTCTTGGCAAATCACTGTAAATAGCCTCCATATTCATCGAATCCCTCCATTCGTTCTACTCATTATAAAGGAATTTTTTGAAAAATAAACCACTTAAACTAAACTAAATAAGGCACGAATGTTATAACATTCGTGCCTGGTGTTCGTTCTCTTTAAAATTGTACAAGAAAATATTTCTTCTTCCCGCGTCTAATAATCGTAAACTGATCCTCAATACGATCATCAGCTGTTACAACATAATTCACATCTTGTTGTTTTTCGCCATTAATAGATACAGCCCCATTGCCAATGTCTTCTCTTGCTTGGCGTTTCGAGGAAGAAATGGAAGCCTGTACTAATAGATCCACTAAGCTAATATCTTCTTTTTGCGCCTCATATGTTGGTACATCCTTAAAGCCTTGTTCAATATCACTTGCAGATAACTGCTTCAAGTCACCACTAAATAATGCTGCGGATATTTTAATTGCTTGCTCCAATGCTGCTTCCCCATGAATCGTTCGCGTCATTTCTTCAGCAAGTCGTTTTTGGGCAACGCGATTTTCTGGACGCTGTTCTACTTCTTGCTCAAGCTCTGTAATCTCCACTTCAGATAAGAATGTGAAGTAGCGTAAGAATTTAGCAACATCACGGTCATCCGTATTGATCCAGAACTGGTAAAATTCATATGGGGTTGTTTTTTCCGGATCTAGCCATACTGCATTTCCTGCTGTTTTACCAAATTTAGTCCCGTCTGCTTTTGTAATGAGCGGTACAGTAAGACCAAATACTTTAATTTGCTCATCTTCATCTTCTCTTGAACGACGAATAAGCTCCATACCTGCAGTAATATTTCCCCATTGGTCACTTCCACCAATTTGCAAGGTACAGTTTTCCTGCTCGTACAATTTCAGGTAGTCAAGCGACTGCAAAATCATATAGCTAAACTCTGTAAATGTAATCCCTTGTTCAATTCGGGCAGAAACAGATTCCTTTGCTAGCATGTAGTTGATTCCAAAATGTTTTCCTGCATCTCGCAGAAAATCAATAATTGTCATATTGCCAAGCCAGTCGTGATTATTTCTTGATTGTACTGGATTGTCACCTTGATCGGTATCAACCAGCTTGCTAATTTGCTCTCTGATTTTCTCTGTAAACCCGTGGACAACCTCGCTTGTGTTTAACGAACGTTCACTGGATCTTCCACTTGGGTCACCAATCATTCCAGTTCCTCCACCTACAAGCGCAATTGGCTTGTGTCCCGCTTGTTGAAATCTTTTTAACATTGTCAGTGGCACTAAATGTCCAATGTGCAGACTATCTGCAGTTGGGTCAAATCCACAATATAGAGTAATCTGATTCTCTTTCAAATGCTTTTCTAATCCTTCTCGGTCCGTTACTTGGTGAACCAGACCACGGTTTTCAAGATCTTGTAAAATATCCATTCTCCACACTCCAATACTTTTTTAAAATCAAAAAACTCGCCCCCTCAAAAAAAAGGGACGAGTTGAACACGCGGTACCACCCTTGTTGCTAAATCATTAGCCACTTGGGATTGTTAACGATGTCTCCACCGTTCTTTCGGTATATCTACCAAAGAAATGCTCCAGACTGTAATTCACTTGCAAATATATACTGGCTTGCACCTTCCGCCAGCTCTCTTCGAATAGTGATTTGCTAAGCTACTGCGATCCTTCATCACATAATATGTAATAAAATTTATTATATACATTCATAACACATCTGTAACGTAAATGCAATATTTAATTTAGAAATATGATACAACAAAAAACGCACTTATGCTATAATATATATGAAATTTAGGGGGTTCACAAATGGAATTTAAAGAAAAAATGCTCGAATATAAGAAGAAACTGTCGACCCTATGGAAAACAGGGAAAATCCAACGGTCATCACGGATTACCTATGATGTTGTCTGGAATGTTATTTTATTCGTTCTTGTTATAGGTTTTATTGGATTTATATTTGCAGGGGCTATTGGGGCAGGCTATTTCGCATCGCTTGTAAAGGATGAACCTATTCGAAGCTACGAGACGATGGCTCAGGATATTTATGACTACTCAGAAACATCAAAGCTCTATTTTGCTGATGATGTTTACTTTGGTGACATCAACTCCGAGATTCATCGCGAAGAAACGACATTAGAAAATATCTCACCAATATTAACACAAGCAGTTATCGCTACAGAAGATGAATATTTTAATGAACATAAAGGGATTGTACCAAAAGCAATTTTTCGTGCAATGATTCAGGAAGTAGCGAATTCTTCAGTTCAAACTGGTGGGAGTACACTAACACAGCAATTGATAAAAAACCAAATACTTACCGATGAGGTTTCTTTTGAAAGAAAAGCAGTTGAAATGCTGCTCGCACTTCGTTTAGAAAGATTCTTTGAAAAAGAGGAAATTCTAGAAGCCTATTTAAATATTGTACCTTATGGTAGAGATGCATCTGGTAGAAATATCGCAGGAGTTCAAACCGCCGCACAGGGAATCTTTGGCACCGATGCGGGTGACGTTAATCTTCCCCAAGCCGCATATCTCGCTGGACTGCCTCAAAGCCCTTCTGCCTATACCCCATTTGTCAATAGTGGTGGTCTAAAAGATGAAGCAGGTATTCAACCAGGAATAAATCGAATGAAAACCGTGCTCTATCGCATGTACGATATGGAATACATTACAAAGGAAGAATACGAAGAAGCTTTAGATTATGATATTGCAGCAGATTTCACGGAAGAAACGCCATCATCAAGGGAAACATATCCGGTATTAACCTTTGAAATCGAGGAAAGAGCGACCAAAATCATCAAAAAAATCCTCGCTGAAGAGGACGGATATACATCAGGGGATCTTAATAAAAATGAAGCTTTAAACAAGGAATATGAAGAACTTGCATCACGAGCTTTAAGAAACAATGGGTATGAAATTCATTCAACGATTGATAAGGAAATTTACGATGCTTTCCAGGAAATCGGTAAAAATTATCAGAACTATGGCCGCGACCATACGTTTACTGTAAAAGATGACGAAACAGGTGAAACAACGAGCTGGACAGAGGAAGTACAAGCTGCTGGAATGCTAATCGACAACAAATCAGGTAGAATTATTAGCTTCTTCGGTAACCGTGCGGGAAGTGTAGATAATCATTATAATTATGCTACAAAGGCGGTTCGTTCCAATGGTAGTACGATTAAACCTCTACTCGATTATGCTCCAGCAATGGAAAAAGGTGTCGTTCAACCGGGAACACCAATAGCGGATTACCCAAGAACCTTTCCGAACCCTGGTTCAGAACCTTATAATTTAAGCAACTATGGTGGCGGTACGTATGGAATGGTCTCTGCACGAAGAGCATTGGCTAGTTCTTATAATATCCCAGCAGTTGATACGTATATGAAAATCATTCAGGATAATCCTGCTAAGGAATATTTAGAGAAAATGGGTATTACAACGTTAACAGCAGGCGACCAGATTCAACCTTCTCTCGCCTTAGGAGGGATGGATCGAGGTGTAACCGTAGAAGAGAATATCAATGCCTTTAGTACGCTTGGTAATAACGGAAACTTTGCCGATGGTTATATGATTGAAAAAATCGTAACAAAAGGTGGAGATGTCCTTTATGAACATCAATCGGATCCTGTAGAAGTATTTTCACCACAGACGAGTTATTTAACACTCGATATGATGCGTGATGTGATTTCATCAGGTACTGGGGCTTATCTAAACTCGCAATTAAAACATGGGGGCGTCGATTGGGCAGGTAAAACTGGTACATCAAATGATTATAAAGATGCCTGGTTTGTTGCAGTAAATCCAAATGTAACCTTTGGTACATGGATGGGATATAAGACACCAGCTTCCATTTATGATGCGAGCCATTCCCTTAGCTATAGTCAGCGAAACATGAAGCTTTGGTCGGAATTTATTAATGCTGCATCCGATATTAAACCAGAACTTGTAGCACCTAAGCAAAAATTTGAACGTCCAGGCGGAATTGTTGAGCGTAGCTATTGTTCGATTTCTGGTATGCTACCATCGGATTTATGCGAAAAGGCAGGTTTAGTTAAAACCGATTTATTTAATGAAAAATTCGTACCTACAGAAAAGGATGACAGTCTTATTTCCGGAAACCAAGTTCTTGTTGATGGAAAAGCGGTAAAAGCTGGTTCCAATACACCGAGTGAATTTACAAACGGCAATGGGATTACCTTTAACCCCGAATGGTTAAAAAGAAATGGATATGATAAACTCAGTGACCTTTCCGTCCTCTACCCAACAAGAGGTGAGGATGCTGAGAAATGGAAGAAAATCGGAATTCCTAGCGGGTCTGCTGGAAGCTCAATCAAAGATGATGGAAAAGCTCCTGGAGCGCCAACATCTGTCAAAAAGTCAGGCAATAAGCTGACTTGGAATGAGCCTGGCAGTAACGATGTTGTTGGTTATCGAATTTACCGCGCTAGTTCCTCCGGTGGGGACTTTAAGCTAGTCGGCAATTCCAGCAAATCCGAATATAATATAGGTAATGAAAATGCTGTTTTTACGGTAAAAGCTGTCGACTACTTTGGAAATGAATCCAAAGCATCGTCTGAAGTAATTGTTGGTAATAAACCAAAGAATAAGGATACATCCAATAAGGATAAAGACGACGATAAAAAGGATGACAAACAAAAAGAAAGCAAGGATAATAAAGAAAAAAAAGATGAGAAATCCGATAAAAAAAATGACAGTAATGACAACAACAAATCAAATGACGACGATGAATAATACATGATGTATCTTTGAGGGGGATTTGTAGCTCCCTCTTTTTTTTGGCTGTACTCTCCTCTTCGCAACTCACGTGGTTACATTCAGCCTACCCTTTTCAAGGAACTTTCACAAAATACTAAAAATAACTACAGAAATCCTGTATAATAAAGATATGAAAGCGGATTAAATACAGGTGGTGAACAAATGGAGCATGTAAAAAATTTTCACAGCTTATCATACGAGACCGCTCAAGGAACCATTGTTATTGAAGGACCATTACCTGCATCGGAGTTAAGCCAGTACCATTTCCATGAACAACTGACCGCCTTCCGACCTGCAGCAAAGCAATTCGAGGCTCTCCTTGAGATAGCAGAATTCCCAGAAGGAAGAATCCTTGTCGCAAGAACAGCAGATACAATTGTCGGCTATGTCACCTACTTACACCCCGACCCACTGGAAAGATGGTCAACGTTTAATATGGAGGATTTAATAGAATTAGGTGCAATAGAAATGATTCCTGCGTATCGTGGGGAAAGAGTTGCATCCAACTTATTAAAGGTTTCCATGATGGACGAGTATATGGAGAATTATATAATTATCTCTACGGAGTATTATTGGCACTGGGATTTGGAAGGGACAAAATTAAGCATCTGGAATTACCGTAAAGTTATGGAAAAAATGATGGCTGCAGGTGGTTTACTCCCTGCCCCGACAGATGATCCCGAGATTATTTCTCACCCCGCAAATTGTCTAATGGTTCGAATCGGAAAAAATGTTCATGAAGAATCCATTCAACAATTCGATAAACTTCGATTTTTGGCAAGGAATAAATATCGAGACATGAGAGAAGGTTTGTAGTATGCATGTTGAAGAGATTATGAAACAGGATGTTGTTACCCTGAAGCCAGGAGCAACGATTGCAAATGCATTAGAACTGTTGGAACAACACCGCATCCGCCATATTACCATCGTGGATGACGCTAACCAGGTGATTGGAATCGTTTCCGACCGCGATGTACGTGATGCTAGTCCGTCGACATTTATTAAAGATGCAGACAACAGTGAATTGCAAAATGAAATCCAAACGATTATGAGTCACCCTGTGATTACGATTCATCCAATGGATTTTGTGGAAGAAGTCGCATCGATTTTTTATGAAAAAGAAATCGCTTGTCTTCCAGTTGTCCGTAATAATCGTTTAGTTGGTGCCGTCACAGAAAAAGACATGCTTTATACACTGATCCAATTAACAGGCACGCATGTTCAAAGCTCATTAATTGAAGTAAAAGTTCCTGACAGACCCGGTATTCTTCCTGAAGTTACAGCTATTTTCGGAAAGAGAAAGACGAACATTGCCTCTGTCTTAGTTTATCCGTACAAAAATGATTTAACTTACAAAGTTCTAGTATTCCGTATTCAAACGATGAATCCAATGCCTATCATTCAGGATCTCCGTAACGCTGGCTATGAATTACTGTGGCCAAACAACAGGATTGGACTGACATAATATGAGCAACAATTTAGCTTTTGTTTTTTCCAATGATTACTTATCCTACCATTTCCATAAGGATCATCCCTTTAATCACAAACGGGTGCAATTAGCGAAGGAATTATTGGAAATGAGTGGTGCTTTAACAAACCAAGATATTATTCCTGCAAGGATGGCAACGGATGAAGAGCTTGCTCTATTTCATGATTATGATTATATCGATGCAGTAAAACGAGCTGGTAGAGGCGGATTAAACGAAAAATTTGGACAGGAGTACGGTTTAGGAACGGAAGACACACCGATATTTAAAAATATGCATGAGGCAAGCAGTTTTTTAGTCGGCGGTACATTAACCGCTGTCGATGAAGTGATCAGTGGTAAAAGGGATCATGTGCTAAATCTTGGTGGTGGTTTACATCACGGCTTCCAACGAAAAGCTTCTGGATTTTGCATTTATAACGATAGTGCTGTTGCAATCAAATACATTCGCAAAAAATACAATCTGAGAGTAATGTATATTGATACCGATGCTCACCACGGTGACGGCGTACAATGGGCATTCTATGATGATCCAAATGTATGCACCTTTTCTATTCATGAAACGGGGAGATACCTTTTCCCAGGGACAGGAAATGTGAATGAGCGTGGTATTAAGGAAGGTCATGGCTATTCCTTTAACCTTCCCATTGATGCCTTCACACAAGATGAATCATTTCTACATGTCTATGAAACTGCCGCAAAAGAAATTGCAGCTTTTTTTAAGCCAGATGTGATTGTGACACAGAATGGTGCTGATGCCCATTGCTTTGATCCATTAACACATCTTTGTGGCACAATGGCGATCTATGAAAGAATCCCATCCGTCGCACATGAATTAGCACACCAATATTGCGATGGAAAATGGATTGCAATTGGCGGAGGCGGCTATGATATGTGGCGAGTTGTTCCTCGTGCCTGGGCTCAAATATGGAATGTGATGAAAAATGGCGGACCAGCAAGAGGAGCACTTCCTGTTCAATGGATCAAGAAGTGGCAAGAAGAATCGCCTGTTGAATTACCAACCAATTGGCATGATGGTATAGAAGCTATTCCAGAGATTCCTAGAAAAGCTGAAATTACCGAGAAAAATGAACAATTATTAAAAAGTCTATTAAAATATACGAAACCAATTCCCTAGACGATACATGGTAAGCTAAATGTCCTCTAAACAAGCAAGAAGCTGTCCGTTCCAGACAGCTTCTAAGTAGACTATTTATCGACTATATGGTGTAACCATATTTCCATATCTGATAAAGGTCTTGATATTTTTTTCTACGCCTGATTAACACGCTCGCCAACATAGTTTTCCTTATCTTCAATCGTTTTTCTCTCTTTCACGTCTTTTGAAAGAAAGGCACTAAGTTTTTCTTCTAAAATGCGTGGGTTTTGTCCAGATTGAACACCAATAATACCTTCAATAATAATTTGTTTCGTAAAAACCTCTTCCTCTGTCTTAGCCTCTAACTTGCTCGCCATTGGAAGGAAGAACAAGTTGGCAAGCACTGTACCGTAAAGGGTTGTCAAAAGCGCAACAGCCATACTCGGACCTAATGTCCCAGGATCTTCTAACGTATTCAGCATAAGAACAAGTCCAATTAATGTTCCAATCATTCCCCATGCAGGTGCATAATCCCCTGCCTTCTCAAAGAGCACTCTTCCTTTATAATGTCGATCTTCCATTGCTGTAATTTCAGCATTCATAATATCGGTAATGACCTCAGGTTCAATACCATCGACCGCAAGAAGTACACCCTTTTTAATAAATGGATCTTGAACCTCCTCGAGCTCACTTTCCAATGCGAGAATACCATCCCTTCTCGCCCGCTCTGAAAGACGCACAAATAGATGAATAAGTTCAGCTAGCTGCATATCATTTTTATGAAATGCCTCTTTCATAATCTTACCTGTTAACTTAATTTGATCCATTTTGAATGTGACTAGCATGGAAGCAAATAAGCCTCCGATTACAATAAATACGGAAGGTATGTCTGCAAACGATGCAACTCCTTCCGTTCCACTATTCGTCATAATTGCCAACATAAGCATAATAAAACCTAAAGTAATACCAATCGGAGTTAGGAAATCGCGTTTTCTCATATTCATTTAGCTCCCTATGTCTCATTACTAAAAACAAGAAGAGTTCAAAAGGTTACCCATTTCACAACATATGCTTCCATATCTGATGGCAACTTTTTGAACATCTATCTAATTTACTATTTATATCGGCATTATTTTTCTAATGTTGAGTTTCTTAATTCAAGTCGATGTGGCAATACAACATTATTATCTTCAACTTCTTCTTTATTCATATATTTTGTGAGTAGACGCATTGCCACTGCACCAATATCGTAGGTTGGTTGTACAACTGTTGTCAGTGTAGGGCGAACCATTGTTGATAACCGTGTATTATCAAAGCCAAATACTTCCAAATCGTTTGGTACGTTTAATCCCCGGTCCTGGGCACCGTGGATAACCCCTAATGCAAGCTCATCATAGGTTACAAATATAGCAGTCGGCTTTTCATCCAAGTTTGCGAAATACTCTACTGCTTCTAATCCCGTTTGATAAGCATAGGCTCCTTTGTAAATAAATTCCTCATTTAATTCAATAGAAGCATCTTTGAGCGCACGAAGGTACCCATTATATTTTAATGTATTTACACCAAAATCTAAATTACTTGCAACTAACGCAGGATGTTTATGTCCATTCTCGATCAAGTGAGTAGTCGCTTCATATGCAGCGAGCTCATAATCAATGTTTATCGAAGGAATCTTATCTGCTGGATCATGCGTAGCTGCAAGTACAACTGGTACAGAAGACGTTTTAAATTGTTGGATATGGTCGTCGTCAATACTTCCTCCCATAAATAAAATTCCGTCCACTTGCTTTTCTAACATCGTATTAATGAGTTGCAGCTCTTTATCTTTATTCTGATCCGAACTACTTAAAATGATATTATATTTATACATCGTTGCGATATCTTCAATTCCTCGTGCAAGCTCTGAGAAGAAGATATTCGAAATATCCGGGATAATCGCTCCCACAGTAGTTGTTTTTTTGCTTGCTAATCCTCTAGCCACTGCATTCGGACGATAGCCTAATCGTTCAATCGTTGCTAATACTTTTTTACGTGTTGTTGGCTTTACATTTGGGTTTCCATTAACAACACGAGAAACAGTAGCCATTGAGACATTCGCCTCACGCGCTACGTCATATATTGTTATATTCATCTAAGTCTACCTCCTAATAAAATCACAAATCGACTTCTATTCTTTATATAATACTCTAGGATGAAAAAAATTACAAAAAAAATCTTAAAAACCGGCAAATTGTCTAAAATTGTACACAAATGCGAGCACAGCCACTATTAGGTTTAACAAAAAACAATACTAGCATACTTCTATTACTTACTAAAGTCTAAATAAAAAGCCAGCATCCAAAAAACTCCCACAAAAAAAGAAAGGCTGTCCATTTGTTCAGCCTTTCTTCTAGTACTATTTATTTCAAGCGATTTTCGAGACCTTTAAGCTCTTCAAAGAATTGATCGAACGTTGGAATATCCATTTGCTGTGCGGAGTCAGATAACGCAACCGCAGGATCTGGATGTACTTCAGCCATAACACCGTCTGCTCCAATTGCAAGTGCTGCTTTTGCTGTTGGAAGTAATAGATCACGTCTTCCTGTTGAGTGTGTAACATCAACCATAACTGGAAGGTGTGTTTCTTGTTTCAAAATTGGAACTGCTGAAATATCTAATGTGTTACGTGTTGCTTTTTCGTAAGTTCGAATACCACGTTCACATAAAATAATATTCCCATTACCACGAGAGATAATGTATTCTGCTGCATTAATGAATTCAGAAATCGTTGCGGATAGACCACGCTTTAATAGCACTGGTTTATTCGTATCTCCTGCTGCCTTCAATAATTCAAAGTTTTGCATGTTTCTTGCACCAATTTGAATGACATCAATGTAATCAATCGCTTCTTCGATATGTGCAGGGTTCACAATTTCACTGATTACTGCTAAATCATATTCATCAGCAACACGTTTTAAAATTTGTAATCCTTCTACACCAAGTCCTTGGAAATCGTATGGAGAAGTTCTTGGTTTAAACGCTCCTCCACGCAGTAAATTAAGCCCTTTGCTCTTTACTGATTCTGCAACCGCAGCTACCTGCTCATAGCTTTCGACCGCACACGGACCAAATACATAGCTTGTATTTCCATTTCCTACTTTGGCACCTTTAATTTCTATAACAGTATTTTCAGGTTTCTTTTTTCTTGAAACGAGTAATGCTTTACTATGATCATCTTCTTGCAATTCCAAACTCGCTTTAAAAATTTCTTTAAAAATATGTTCTAGCGTCGAATTTTGGAAAGGACCATTGTTATTATCTTTGATTTTATCCAACATTTCTCTTTCACGCACTGGATCAAATCGTTTGATACTTTGCTTCGTTTTCAGCTGACCAATTTGCTGAACAATCTCCGCACGTCGGTTTATTAATTCCAAAATTTCTAAATTGACATCATCCATCTGAACTCTAAGCTGTTCCATTTCATTACTCATTTCCAATCCCCCTGAAGTCATTTTTTAATAATTAGAGACAATTATAGCTAAAATTCTTTCATTTGTCACCAATAAGTTTATAATATAATAGATATCTTTTTACTTATTCTAATAATCTATTAAAAGGAAGGAGTTTTAGCGATGGGAGATCCTATTTTTGCCCTCGATATTGGTACTCGTTCCGTTACCGGCATTATATTGGAAAAGCTAGATCATACATTCACAGTCATTGATTATTATATGAAAGAACATACAGAACGCTCGATGCGTGATGGGCAAATACATAATGTAGTAGCGGTGGCTCAAGTGATTCAAGAGGTGAAAGAAAAACTTGAAGAAAAAGTAGGTAGCACATTTACAAAAACCTGTGTTGCCGCTGCTGGAAGATCACTGAAAACGGTGGAAGCAAGTGCTTCTATTTCATTGCACCATCACCCAATTACAGATACAGATGTAATTAAACATTTAGAGCTTACCGCTGTACAACATGCGCAGCATTTCCTTGCCCAACAAGAAAAAAATAATGATTACAATAATTATTATTGTGTTGGATATTCCGTTCTAAATTATAAGCTCGACCAAGAACAAATTGGCTCGCTCATTGACCAAAGTGGCGAAGAAGCTACTGTTGAAATTATTGCGACGTTCCTTCCGAAAGTTGTTGTGGAATCCCTACTAGCAGCACTGCGTCGAGCAGACTTGGATATGGAGGCACTGACACTAGAGCCAATAGCTGCCATCCATGTGTTAATACCCGAATCAATGCGTAGACTGAATGTAGCGCTTGTTGATATTGGTGCAGGAACAAGTGATATCGCAATCACAGATAGAGGTACTGTCGTAGCCTATGGAATGGTTCCGATTGCTGGTGATGAGGTAACTGAAGCGATAAGTGATCATTACTTACTTGATTTTCCGAAGGCCGAAGAAACGAAACGAGAAATCGTGAACAATGGGGAATATACAGTTGCTGATATATTAGGCTTTGAATCTATCATCACCTATGAAAAACTCGCTCAAGATATTGCAAAATCTGTCGAGCGACTAGCTGAAGCAATAGCTGCTGAAATCATTCAGTTAAATGCAAAGGCTCCACGTGCAATCATGCTAGTTGGGGGTGGAAGTTTAACACCAAACTTAACAACCGCACTTGCAGATAAACTGGACCTTCCACATAACCGCGTGGCTATTCGTGGAATCGATGCCATTCAAAATTTACGTCATGAGGGTGTGCCAACTGGCCCTGACTTTGTTACGCCAATTGGAATTGCAATTGCCGCCAAACAAAATCCTGTGCATTATGTTAGCGTAACTGTCAATAAGCAAGTCATTCGTCTATTTGAGATGAAGCAACTTACCATCGGTGATTGTTTAATTCAAGCTGGCATCAAATTGAATAAACTTTACGGAAAACCTGGATTAGCCTCAATCGTTACGGTAAATGGAAAAGAAATCACACTTCCAGGCAGCTTTGGTGAAGCACCGCAAATCTATTTAAACAACAACATTGCACACGTCGATGACTTTATCAAAGATCGTGATGAAATTGAATTTGTTGCTGGTGCTGACGGAAAGCCTATCAAGCCAACATTACAGGAGCTTATCGGTGATGCACCAATGTTGACTGTCTTCTATAACAAGAAGCCTTATAAGCTGCAAACTGACTTATATGTAAATGGAAGCGTGCAAAATCCTGATTATGTTATAAAAGATGGCGACAAAATCATGTGGAAACAAACAAAAACAATTCGCGCATTTTTACAAGATCAGAAGTTAATTACGAGCATCACGACAAAACCATTTACAATACGAGTCAATAACCGATCGATTACGATAACAACTGGGACAACTAAAACCTTTGTCAACAATGAGGAAGCAGCATTAGATGACATCTTAAAGTCGAACGACCGAATAGAAGTTATGATAGCAAAGCAACCGACTGTCCGTGACTTATTACAGCAACTTGATAAAAATGCTTCAAATAAGGTCACTGTCACGTTTAATGGAGAAAAGGTTACAATGACACAACCACTTGTTACAATCAAGCGAGAGCAGGATATATTACATGTTGAGGACCACTTACAACCTCACGACATACTCGATCTCAAAGAGCAGAAACTAGAGTCGTTTATTTTTCAGGATGTTTTTCGTTATGTGCATATCGATTTGTCACAAGCAAACGGTAAGTTTAAGTTGTTGAAGAATAATAGCCCTACCTCGTTTGATGATGTAATCATCTCAGGAGATAAGCTAGAAATCCGTTGGGAAGACTAAAAATAGCTCCACTCTAATTTTTAAAAAGCACAAAAAAGGCTGTCACATCGACAGCCTTTTTTCACCTTATTTTGTTGCTGCTTTTGCAGTTTGTTTTACTTCCTCTTTTTTACTTGCTGCATCTGCCTTTACTTCTTTTGTCTTCTGCTCGGCATCCGCTTTTACTTCTTCTGCTTTCTCCGTAGCCTCTTTTTTCACTTCATTTGCCTTTTGGGAAGCATTTTCTTTTAATTCTTGTGATTTTTGTGTAACGTTCTCTTTTAACTCCTGAGATTTCTGTGCAACATTTTTAGAAAGTTGTGATGTCGTATCGACAGCTTTCTTTGTTAAATCAGCACTCGTTGCGATCGCTTTATCTTTCAGTTCGATCCCTTTCTCTTGTGCAACATCCTTGAATTCACTTGCACGATCTTTTACTTGTGTTGCACCTTGGTTAATATCACTTCTTAACTCTCTTCCTGATTTCGGTGCGAAGAGTAATGCTGTTGATGCACCAATAATAGCTCCCACGAGTGATCCAATAATAAAATCCTTTGTATTAATATTATTTTCTGCCATCCTTATTCCTCCTAGATTTAATTATTTTCTTTTTCTTTTATTCCAATATTCCAGTATGGAAGCTCCCCATTTAACTGCTTGTGCAGCCTTTTCTTGATCTTCTTTAGAGTATCGGGAAATCGTACTGGAAAGTTGCCTCAATGTTTGATTGAAATCTTTGACTGTATCACCAATACCTCTAGCACCTTCAAATAGGCCATCTAACTTTGCAGATTTATGATTGATATCGTCAGCTAAACGATTTGTTTTATTCAAAAGCTGCGTTGTTTCCGTTGTTACACCTTGCATCTGCTTTTCAAGTCCTTGCATTGTGTTTGATACGTTGTTCAGTGTTTCTTTTGTTGCTTTTAATGTGATAACTACATATACTACCAGCACGATAAATGCAATTACTGCAAGCAGTGCGGCAATATATAACATAACTTCCATTTCTAAAATCAGCTCCTTTTAAGTGTAGTATGGCTATTGTGTTGGTTTAAACAAGAGCATTTCCTTATTAATTACAATCATACACTTCTTAAAATAATACCCTAAATTTTCAAGGATAAACCTATGTATGAGCGAAGAAATACACTGTATGATGTAATAAACCTTTGCTACGCAGTGGCTCTCGCCTCTTCATTCCTTTGCCCTTATAGTATACCCCTTTCCCTTAACAATTTCGACAAATATGATAGAATTCCTGCCTAGTAGCGAGAAAAAAGTAGCTGATTGTATAGCTTGTTTTCCCATATAATTTATTAAGTAAACATAAACGACTTAATTAAGTTATTTTTTTATTTCCTGTTAAAGGTACATTCGCTGTATTATAGGAACGAGCTTAAATTGAAATAATTTGGTTTATTTCTGCACACAAAAATAAACCATCAATTACTGGAATTGATGGTTTACTATATTAGTTGTTTATTGAGTTTTTTAGCGTCTCTTCATACGCTTTTTGGAACTTTTGAATATCTCCAGCGCCCATGAAAATGACAACACTGTCTTTATACTGTTGTAACACTTCTGTTTGACTTAATTCCAGGATTTCACTTCCTGAAATTAATTGCTGTAAATCATTGATCGTCAGCTGACCCGATTCTTCTCGAGCTGAACCAAAGATATCACATAAATAAACAGAATCCGCTTCATTTAGGCTATCAGCAAACTCTTGCAAGAATGTTTTCGTCCTTGTGAATGTATGTGGCTGAAAAACAGCTACAACTTGCTTATTCGGATATTTCTTTCTCGCAGACTCAATTGTCGCCGTAATTTCTCTTGGATGATGTGCATAATCATCAATAATTACTTGACCAGCAATTTCCTTTTCACTAAAGCGACGCTTAACCCCTTTGAAAGTAGATAGATTTTTAATGTCCGCTGCTTGAATACCTTCATAATGGCAAATTGCAATAACAGATAGTGCATTTAAAATATGGTGGTTCCCATACATTGGAATCGTAAATGTATCGTAATACGTATTTCTAACGAACACATCAAATTGTGTTCCATTTTTCGTTTCCTGTACATTCTGTGCTTGGAAATCATTTGTTGCGGCAAACCCGTAATAAATGACGGGAACCTTCGTATGAATCTTTTGCAGCTCTTCATCATCACCACATGCAATAATACATTTTTTTACTCGGTCGGCCATCGATTGAAACGCATCTACTACATCATCAAGGCTCGTAAAGTAATCCGGATGGTCAAAATCAATATTCGTCATAATCGCATAATCAGGCTCATAGCTTAAGAAATGACGGCGGTACTCACAGGCTTCAAACACAAAGTACTGGCTGTCAACATGACCATTGCCTGTACCATCACCTATTAAATAAGAAATTGGGAATGTTTCATCCAATACATGGGCTAACAACCCAGTAGTTGATGTCTTCCCATGAGCACCTGTCACGGCAATGCTTGTATACTGCTTTAACCATTCGCCAAGGAATTCATGATATCTGTAAAATGTACAACCTAATCTTTTCGCTTCCTGGATTTCTATATGCTCATCTGAAAATGCATTTCCGGCAATAACGGTATACTCTTTTTTAATATTACTTTCAGAAAATGCAAGAATTGGAATCTGCTTTTCTTCAAGTGCTTCCTGCGTAAAAAACTTTTTCTCATAGTCAGACCCTTGCACCTTTTCACCCGAATCATGAAGGATCTGCGCAAGAGCACTCATTCCTGTCCCTTTAATACCAATAAAATGGTAAGTTGTCATAAACGAACCTCCAACTTGTTCATACAAACGTTACATCTGCAAATAATTGTATGAAAGGATATTCACACCGATTCATTATAGCAAAAATTGATATAGATTCAAACACTTTTCTCTGATTTACAAAATCAAGCCTGAATCATTCATTCGGAGCGTTATATTCAACCTTTTCCAATCGTGGATTTGGTCTAAACCTGCGCCCTTCTTTTGCTTCTGGACTTCCATTAAGCAGTACTAAATCTCCTGTAAACCCGATATTTAGCCTGAGTAAGCTTCTTCCGACACCATACATATCTACAGGTACTCCGGCTTTTTCAAATTCGGTAATCCGTTCTTCCGTGAATCCACCCGTAACCATAATTTTAACATGCTGGAACCCATCATCATCCAATGCTTCTCGTAACGCAAAAAGTAATTCGGGATTTACACCTCTTGGGTCAAATGTTCCCATTAAATGATGGTTTCTTAAAAAGTATTTATCAACTAATGTACGTGATGTATCAAGACGAACGGATTTCAATGCATCTCCAAATTCTCTAGCAACCTTTAATGAATCTGTTATCACATCATTATTATAATCAACAAGCGCTGCCAGATCGTCTTCTGGAAATAGTTCGTGATAGGCTTTAGCAGCTGCTACCGTATCTCCACGGAACATTTGAATCAATGCATGTGGCATTGTTCCCATTCCTTCTTTCCCCCACCATTCATTCATGGCATGGGTAGCTTGTGCAGTGGACCCACCGATAAATGCAGCATATCCGTCCCCTGCCTGGGTCGTATAATGGTCATCACGATCTCCCATAAAAACAACTGGCTTTTGCTCCCCGGAGGTTCGTGCAGCTTTTACCACATTGTATACATTTGTCGCGACAGATGTTCTTCTTGCAAGGATTCCATCAATAATTCCTTCTAAATAGCCAAATTGCTGATAAGACCCAGAAATAGTTAGAACCGTTTCATACGGACTAATTTTATCTCCATCTTTTAACGAGTGGATTTCCAATGTTTCTGGACGGTCCGCAAACGTATGTAACAATGCAATTACTTCATCTGTTCCGCACAGTACTGCGTGCTCCTTCTGAAAAAACTGCATCGTTACATAATTATTCGCTAATTTTTCCTCTGCAATCTTTTTCGTTTTTAAAAAATAAACAGCTGAAAACCATCCCTCTTGGATACGTTCATCAAATTTAAATGTTTTGTTCGTTAAACGTTTTATTTTGCCTGTTAGCTTTTGTTCGATTTCTTTCATCATAGATCTCCTTATCGGTTACAATTCGTTCTTTTATCATATAGAAATTTTACCAACTAGACAAATAAATTACATTTCATCTAGTTGGGATGGACTAATTAATACTTCTCGTGGTTTACTTCCATTCTGTCCGGAGATAATCCCTCGAGCTTCCAATGCATCAATCAAACGCGCCGCTCGGTTGTAGCCGATTTTAAAATGACGCTGCAAGAGCGATGTGCTTGCACTTTTATGGTTCATGACGAATTGAATTGCTTCGTCCATTAATTCATCTGCATCTTCGTCCAGCGTGATTTGTTCCAGCAATTGCTCCTGTTCAAATAGATAGTTCGGTTCTGCTAAACTCCGCGCGTAACTTGTGACTCGTTCGATTTCCTCATCGGAGACAAATGGGCCCTGTAAGCGAACGCTTTGTCCAGCACCGTTCTCAACGAATAACATGTCGCCTCTTCCAAGAAGTTTTTCCGCTCCACTTGAATCAATAATCGTCCGCGAATCGATTTGTGACGATACACTAAAAGCAATTCGGGTTGGGATATTCGCTTTAATAAGACCTGTAATTACGTCAACAGACGGACGCTGTGTAGCCAATAACAAATGAATCCCACATGCTCTCGCTTTTTGAGCAATTCGACTAATGGAATCCTCGACATCCTGCGGTGACATCATCATTAAGTCAGCAAGCTCATCAATAACAATAACGATGAAAGGCATTTTTGCACTGCTGCGCCCAAGTTTCGTCACCTTCTGATTATAACGTTCAATGTCCCTGACACCTTCTTGGACGAATTTCTCATAACGGTCTTCCATTTCATTAACCGCCCACTTCAGACTCTGTGTTGCAGCTTTGACATCTGTTATGACTGGTGCAACTAAATGCGGGATGCCGTTGTAAGGTGCAAGCTCAACCATTTTTGGGTCAATAAGCAAGAATTTAACATCTTCATGATTTGCCTTGTAGATAAGACTAATTAAGATCGTGTTAATACAAACACTCTTCCCTGACCCTGTTGCACCTGCAATCAATCCATGTGGCATTTTTTGGATATTCGTCACCTTTGGATTACCTTCAATCGTTAGTCCGAGTGCAATGCTTAGTGGCGATTCACTTTCTTTAAATTCCTTTGTTTCAAAAATACGTTGTAAGCCTACCATTTCTGCTTTCGGGTTGGGTATCTCGATTCCAACCGTATTTTTCCCCGGAATCGGTGCTTCAATACGGATATCTCGTGCAGACATATTCAATTTCAAATCATCGGAAAGATTTTTAATCTTACTTACCTTTACTCCTAGCTCCGGATGAACTTCAAATCTCGTAACAGACGGACCTTGTGTCGCTTTAACGACACGTGCACGTACATTAAAATATTTTAATGTTTGTTCCAGCAGTTGCTGCTGTTTATTTACCCAAATCTGATCTTCATTGTTTTTTTCTACTGGATCATTGAGTAAGTGAACTGGAATCTCGCGCACAGGCTCCTGTTGCTGGACTAAATCGATAACTTCTTGTTCAACTACTTCTTGTTGATTCACTGGTGCGCTTTCGTACTGTCCGTCAACCTCTGTAGTCTGTTGCTGCTGCATTGCTTCATTGCGTTTTCGATCATAAAGCCGCTTCTTATCTCTTGGCGTCATGATAACATTGAATGGATCCGACTTACGTTCACTTCTTCTTTCCGATACTTGACGAGACTCTTGTGTACTAAGCGGATTAATTTTTTCTTTTCTAGTTCTTTCCCGCTCTTCTGATCGTACTTTTTCAGTCTTTACTTCATTTTCAGCAGGTGCTTGTGTCGCTGCGACCTCTTTTTCTGCTTCTATTACAGTGCTTGTCTCTTCAGTCATAGGAGTAGATGCTATCGTAAGGCTTTCAACTTCCTTGCTTTGCTCTTCGATTGGTGTTACAGCTTTTCGCGCTCGTTCCTCTGCTCTGGATAGGACTGAAGATTGCTCTTCATTGAGCTTCTCTTCCTGTATTTGATCCTTCCGTTTAAAAGCTGGGACATTTTCGATTTCCTTCTCTTGCTGCCTTTTTTGAAATCCATAAATCGGTGATGGTACGTCTGTCGGCTGGAATGGAACATCTGGATCCTTTTTGTATACTTTCCGATCCTGCCTAATTGGCTCTTCGTACATTCTTTCTGGTCGCTTTTTCTCTTGCTTCTTAATTTCTGGCTTTTCACGATCATTTTGCCTTTTAGGCGGTCGATTAGCTGGCTTTTTAGTTTGCTCATCAGGTATCACAGGGAATCGAAAAGAATTTCGTTCTGGATACTGATACATCATTCTTGCTTCAACTTGTTTATTTTCCTTATTTTGAAGGCTATGATTCGCCTTGATTTCCACAACTTCTTCTACTTCCACTTCAACTTCTTCGGTAAAAATGTTTTTAATTCGTTTCTTCCATTGATCCCACATATAATCACTCTTTCTTTTCATTGAAAACAATGTGCACGTATCACACGTACACAATAGGATTGAACTAATACATTCTATAAATTACATATTCTTGCAATGATAAAGTCAATCATTTTCTATTCTAGCAGTTTTTATGATTTTTTGAAACGTATGTAAGAAAACATAAGTTGAATTACCTGGTTTACCGCCATCTATTATAGGTCTCGAGCAATGGAGATTGTCTATGTAACTCAAGGAAGATGAGGAACTTGATGTAAATTCGATGCATTTTATCTTTCTAAACGCACACCTAGTCACTAGAGTTGGACGAGCAGGTGAAAAAAAGAACAACCCTGCACTGATGTGAAAGGTTGTCCTTTTGTCTCATTTAAACTATAAATTCTTCTCCTACTGAATAAGAATCATCCAATACATAAATTCCTTTTTCCGCTGGAGCATCCGGGAGTCCTAATTCCTTTTGCGAACAAATCATACCATTCGATGGCACCCCACGTAATTCAGACGGTTTAATTTTCAAACCACTTGGCATTGTTGCGCCAACTTTGGCAACGACTACTTTTTGACCTGCATCCACATTTGGTGCCCCGCAAACAATTTGCAAGGTCTCATTGCCAACATCAACTTGGCAAACACTTAATTTATCCGCATTTTCATGACCATCCTTACTTGTTACATAGCCAACAACAAATTTTGGACTCAAGTCAAAATCAAGCTGATCATTCAATTGATTTACCGCGAATAATTGCTTAATCTCTTGTAATAAAGCTTCCGTCAGCTTTATCTTTCCTTTTTCTATTAAATCGAAATGCTTCGATGCTTCAAATATATTGTAGCCAAGCACCTCTCCAGCCTTTGACGTTATTTTTGTAATTGAACCGAATGTTTCGTGTTCGATTTCATAACGGTCACCCTCTTTGATTGGAATCAGTAATACGTCACCAATACCATCTGGGTTGTAAAAAACATCCATTATTATCATCCTTTCTAGCTTTTTTCAGGTCTGTTTTTTGCAAGTATAAAGATTGGTTCCAATTTCTTATCTTCATAAATAAATGGAAGAGAGGTAATTGGAATACGTCCTTCCGCGAAAAACTTCATTGTCATCTGCGCTAAAACATCATACCCCATTTTATTCTGAATGTCAGCTACGATTAACACGTCTTGATGGGGAACAGCTACGGTTAAATCGCCTTTCGCATTCGCCTTCATCTCTTCTAAGAAAGCTTCATTCAATATTCTGCTTGCATCATAGCCATCCTGCGTTGCAACAAAATAAAAATCATTATCTGCAACCTGATCATGCTTATAATCAAGGCTCAAGGAACGTACATTAAATGTTGCTATTTCATCAATACGTGAAGCGGTCCAACCTTCTTGTTCGAGAAGCTTTTCATCAATCAATCGATAGGACTTCCCTAAATCAAGCGCATAAAAAACACGCGTTTCAGCTGTATGATCTTTATAGACAAGCTTTGCACCAGATTTGGTTTCCGTTGGAAAGGACGGGGAGCGCATTACAGGGTATATATGTTTCTCCATCCCTGCCAGCTGATGCTCCTCATTCATAATTCGGAGCGCTTCTTTCACATGCTCCTCCAGCTCATCGATAGCGACTTCTCCACGCTGATTGTATTTTACAATAACATTCGGTAATGTAATCGTAATTCCTTGGTTCGATTCCTTCCATTCTACTCGGAAAGTATCTTTATCACGATTAAACGAAGTCCTAAAATCCGCATTCGCAAACCGTTCTTCCAATATTTTTTTCATTTTAAAGCTCGTCATTTTCATGTAATCGTCACCTCCTGTGCTACCTGAGCTTATGCCGATAATCCGTCAATAAATTGCTCGATCTCTTCTTTTGTTTTCCGATCCTTACTAACAAAACGTCCAGCTTCCTTACCATTTACGAAAGCTAAGAAGCTTGGAATGCCATATATATCGTGTTCCTGACAAAGTTCAATAAAGTTATCTCGATTTACTTCGACAAATTGATACTGTGAATAGGCTTGTTCAATTTCAGGTAATATCGGCTCAATAACCCGACAATCCGGGCACCATCCAGCGGAAAACATAAAAATAACGCGTTCATTATCTTTTAAATCATTAAATTGCTCAACTGTTTCTAACTGTTTCATTTCGTCTCAACTCCCTTTCCTTTTCTATCATAGCTTTGTTTCAAGTATGATTCAATTATCAAGGGTTAAACATGTGATTACTCTATGCTCTACTGCTCGATAGCAATTGATTTTGCAATGTTCATTAACTCACTTGCATCATTCTCAATTCTAGACTTTTGGGTATATGTGGTGATTTTAGCGCCACCAATGCCAATTTGTAATTCGTAGCCCTCTCCATCGTCAGGAAGAATCCGTATATACCCAAATTTATCATCATCACTGTACGAATCCAGCACAAGTGCTTGATCAGACTGAGCAACATCGTAATTCAACTCACTTGAAGCGGGTTCAAATTCGTTATAAAAAACGATATATGTTTGCTTCCCATCAACAAGAATCAAATTACTTTCATCTTTGCTCTCTACGTCTACACGATCAGGTATATAAATAGAATTACTTTCCATTTCATAATTTGTTTCAATCGGTGTCTCGCTATAAAATACCGCTTCAGCCGCTTCTGTTGCATCTGCTAATGCTTCTTCTTCTGATTTAAGTCCACATCCAGCGAGCAATATAATAGCTAAAGCTGTTACAGATAGCGTAACGATTAAATTTTTCACGACGCTTCCTCCTAGTACGTACTTTTTAGCCATTGTTCATGATACTATGAAATGATTTATTTTTAAAGAACAAAAGCGGAGAAGGACCAGTTAGCGAAGAACGGACTGCCCCAGTATTTTTGGGGTTCGATAGGTCGAACATTTCTAGAGAGGTGATAAAACTGGAGGCAGTCGATGAAAACAACTAAAGAACCAATAGAATCTTAGAGTATGCTTAGTCGGAAGCACTTCATCCAAAAAAAACGTGAACAGTGGAGGACCACCGCTCACGTTTCATTAATTTATAAAAACAAATTGCATTTTATTATACCAGGTTAACCTTATCCAAAGTTTTTAACTTCTAAATAACAGCGTTACATAAGTGGTTAAAACTTATCTGATCAGGATGCTTACAAAAGTTATATTCACTTGCATCTCGCGCACAGACAGCAAGCTTGTAGCCTGTTGCAATTGTGAATTGCTTTAGCATGAAGTCCTTAACCTCTTCATTTCTATCCATATCTATAATAACGAAGTGGTCCACCTTTGTTTTTTTCACCCGAAACGAGTGAAGCGGAATAGCCAACCCTTTTCCTAATGCCTTCACATAACTTTCTTTCATTGTCCAAAAATCATAGCATGCAAGACTTTTATTCTCTGCAGCAAGTATTTCCCAATATTCAAACTCGGTAAAAAGCTGCTTAGCCATACATAAATCGAATGCCTTTACCTTTTCTACATCAATACCGACCTGCTGATCGTTCACCGCACAGACAACAAAATCACCAGAATGAGAAATATTAAATTGTATAGAAGGATAATCTGGAAAATATGGCTTACCATATGCATTTTTTCCTATAGTAATATCCTTCACTCGCTTCCCTGTCTGTTTATAAAGTACATGCTTAATCAACAGTTCACCGACCAATGTCCGGTAAGCATCAGCAAGGTGAAAGAATTTCAGTATTCGCTTTTGGCTCTCGTCAGATACATATGTCAGCAATGATGTTAAATCCGATTGGCTTTTTTCTTCGGGTAATCGGCAAATAAAAACTTCAACCAATCCCTTTGCTCCTTTCCACATCATCCAATCTCAACTGTGGCTTGCGCTTATTTTCCGTTTCTTTAAATCTCATTGCAATGATCCATGCGATAATTAGAAATAAAGCAGCGCCGAACAATGCATACTGATAGGTCAATAATCCAATATGTTCACCCTCTACTGCATCCGTTGCACCTAGTACACTGGCCAATATAGCTACACCAAGTACAGAGCCAAGTCGGTTTTGCATATTAAATAATGTCGTCGCCCTGCTCATAGAAGCAGAATCAATATGTTTAAATGCAGAAATTTGTGCAGCTCCTACGGTCTGGCCTAGGAAAAACCCTATCCCGAACATCAATACTCTCAGCAACCATGGATTAGATAATGCGGATAGTGCAATGAGTATAAATACAATAATGGTGCCTAATAGAGAAAAGATTAACAGACGCTGCAATCCAAGTTTTTTCAACGTCCAAGGCATGATCTGAGAAGCTACCATTAATCCAAGCGCTTCTAGAAATGTCGTTAGTCCTGTGTGTAAAGCACTTACATTTAATGCGTTTTGGTACATGAGCGGAAATACGTAGAGCATCCCCAATAAACCAGCCGCTGAACAGAGACTGATTAGACTCATTGTGCGAAACATCGGATCTTTCAAGAGGCTTAAATTGATCATCGGTTTATCGATACGAAGTTCTACAAGAACTAGCGCAATCATTAAAGAAATACCGACAAGACCAGTAATTAGAATTTCCGGAGAAGTCCAACCTTTTATCGTACCTTGTGTGAGTGCATAAATTGACATCGAAAAACCTGATAGCGACAGTAAAAAACCTTTATAATCAAATTTACCTACCGCTTCCTCCAGATGTTCCTGCAAGTATACCTTCCCTATTACTAAGGCCAATATGCCAATTGGAATATTTATATAAAATATCCATCGCCAGGAAAGAACATCTACAAGCAATCCGCCAATTACCGGGCCAAGTGCAGGTGCAAGTGCAATCGGTATAATAAGTATACGTGAAAGCTTTGGTCGTTCTTCATGGGTAAACGTTCTAAATAAAATCGCCATACCAACAGGGGTAAGAAAACCTGCCCCTATGCCCTGCAAAATTCGAAACAGGTTCAATGTAAACATATTGTGAGCTATTCCGCATAATGCCGACGCAATCGTAAATATTGCAAGCGCGGCTAAAAATACACGTTTCGTCCCAAAACGGTCTCCAAACCAACCAGCTGCTGGAAGAAACATCGCTAAGCTAATGAGATAACCGATATTGATCGTCCCTGTAGCAGCAGGGGGAACGTCGAACGCTTCCACGATTGACGGTAACGCAACATTAACAATGGTACTATCAAGAGCAGACATAAACATAGCGAGTACATAAACAATGACTACTGCTACTCTAGCATTAAAATATTGCTTCATTCCTAAGCCCTAGAACCAATGCTTTCAGATACTCTCAAACTATTTGGCATCTGATTATGCCAATGTGATTTAATATAATCCAGGCACTTTTCGCGATTGTCTGCTCCGTAAACATTTTCCCATCCTGATGGTATATCCAGAAAGTCGGGCCAGAGTGAATACTGGCCTTCCTCATTGATTAAGACTACATAAATCCCATCCGGATTTTCGAAAGGATTGCTCATCATCTATCTCTCCTCTATGAATCTATTAAGGTACGTCCATACATACTGTTTAGCTTTTTAGAAATAATTTCTCCGATTTCCGCCAAAGGTTCCGGCTGACACATGTCCTTATGACGACAATGAATATCATACGCTTCAAGATTCCCATGAATATAAGATTCCCATGCGTTAACATGTATCGGGTCAAACCACTCTGGAATAATAGTCGACCGGAAAAAGAGAATATCACCAACAAATATTTCCGGTTCTGATTTGCTTAAAATATGTACAGACTGTACATATGTTTTCTTCAAGTTCATAATCACAGCGTCATCAAGGCTTGCTAATGCACTACCGTCTTTCTTAAGCAACTCGATTACATCCTCCAATTCCAATGTCTTCTTCCCAAAACTTTCAGGATCATATCCTCCCAAGGCAAGTAAAGCAATCTGCGCTTCTGATTCGTTAGGCATATTGTTTATCGGAAGAAAATGATTTGGATATGCATCCAGCATAGCAACAAGTGCAACCTTTTCCCCTTGTTGTTGAAGTTTTGCTGCCATTGCTTGAACAACATTCCCACCTAATGACCATCCAATCAGATGATAAGGACCTTCAGGCTGAACACTTTGTATCTGCTCAATATAATCCGCAGCCATTTCATCCAAAGACTTCGGATAGTTGCCTGGCTCCGAAATTCCTCGTGCCTGCAAGCCGTATATCGGAAAGTCCTTCCTTAATGCTTTGATCAGCCCCGCATAGCACCAACTAAGCCCTCCTGCAGGATGTACGCAGAATATCGGTGGAAGACTACCGCTTCTACGCAGTGGTAACAACACGTTAAGTGCACTATGATCATCACCAATTTCCAATCGTTCAGCAAGCCCTGCAACAGTCGGAGATTCAAAGAGATTACCAATACTAAGCTCTATACCGAACGTTTCTTTAATTCGCGTCATCAACTGTACAGCAAGCAGAGAGTGACCACCAAGATGGAAAAACTCATCATCGATCCCAACATAAGGCACTTCAAGTACTTCCATAAATAGGTTACAAAGGACTTCTTCTTGTGGTGTTCTTGGCCCACGTCCAGTCATTTCTACTGTATATTCAGGTTGAGGCAATGCCTTGTAATCGAGTTTGCCATTAGGTGTTAATGGAAATTCGTCGATCACTACAAACGCTGATGGAACCATATAATCAGGCAAGCGTTTTGCAACCCAGTGCCGTAAATCAACACGCTCTCCATTTTCGTTTCTCTTTAAGACAACATAAGCTATAAGCCGTTGATCACCAGGTTGATCTTCCCTGCTTATCACTGTTGCTTGATCTATTTGAGAGTGTTCCGAAAGCACATGTTCGATCTCTCCTAACTCAATTCTGAATCCTCTTATTTTAACCTGTTGGTCGGCTCTACCTAAATAATCCAGCACTCCGTAGTCTTTCCAACAAGCTAAATCACCTGTGCGGTACATTCTTGTACCACTCTCCCCATAGGGATTAGCTATAAAGCGACCTGCAGTCAGATCGGCTCGGCCAAAATAACCTCTCGCTAATCCAGGACCGGATATATACAATTCCCCTACGACACCTAATGGAACCGGCTGGAGAAAATTATCCAATACAAATACATCAAGATCAGGTATACCTTGGCCAATGATACTAGCTGCTCGTGCTGACAAAGTCCTCTCGCTAAGCTCCATGTACGTAACATGAACAGTTGTTTCTGTAATACCATACATATTGATTAGCTTCGGTGCATCATCAGCATGTCTTTCATACCAATCGTCCAATCGACTTAATTCGAGTGCTTCTCCTCCAAAAATGACATACCTTAATACTAGATTCTGCCCGATTACTTCCTGTTCCCGATCTGCCTGCATTAACTGATAAAATGCGGAAGGTGTCTGATTTAATACGGTAACTCCTTCTTGAACAAGTAACTGCAGAAAGTCAGCAGGTGAACGGCTAATCGTATGCGGTACAATAACAAGACGCCCGCCATACAATAGAGCACCCCACATTTCCCAAACAGAAAAGTCAAATGCATAAGAGTGAAACAGCGTCCATACATCATCTGCTCTAAATTGGAACCATTGATCAGTTGCCGTAAGCAAACGATGAACATTTTGGTGAGGAATAACAACCCCTTTTGGAAGACCCGTTGAGCCGGAAGTATAAATAATGTAAGCTGGATGAAGCGGCATCAACGGCTGGACTCGTTCATGATCTGTCGGATTTGTAACCTTATTTTCATTTAACTTTTCTACAATTTCTTTTTTGTCCAAGACAATACTTGGAGTCACATCCGTTTCCGGAAGTTTGGCAGCATATGCTTCATTTGTAATGATAAACTTCGGCTTTACATCTTCTAGCATAAATGCGATACGTTCACTTGGATAATTCGGATCGAGCGGTACATATCCTGCTCCAGCCTTCAATATCCCTAATAAACCGATTATCATTTCAAATGACCTTGGTAGAGCAAGTGCGACAAACTGCTCCGGGCCAACACCTTCAGCTATTAATAAATGTGCAAGCTGATTCGCTTTCTGATTCAATGTTTGGTAACTCATTTTTTCGTTTTCAATTACTAGTGCAATATTTTCTGGATGAAGCATCGCTTGCTTTTCAAATAGCGATGGCAAGGACAGCTCTTGCATATCTTCATTTGCACTTCCAAGTGTCAGCAACTTTTGCTTTTCTTCCTGTTCCAATATTTCAAGACGTCCAATCGGTTGCTCCTGATCCTTCACAGCTGATTCTAATAACAGAATAAGCCGTCTTACCATCAATACGATCGTTTCTTCCGTAAAAAGATCCGTACTAAATTCTAGGAAACCATCTAAACCATCTGCATTTCCAATGTCATTAAAACGTTCACGAAACTCTAACGTAAAATCAAACTTAGCTGCTCCTACACTATAAATCGATAAATCACTCTCTAGATCAGGTAAATCCAGGTCCGGAGCAGTTGTATTTTGTAGTGCGAGCATAATTTGAAATAATGGATGCTTTGATCTCGAACGAACTGGATTTAGTACCTCTACTAATCTTTCAAACGGTAGATCTTGGTTTTCATAAGCATTGATATTGATCTTTCTCACTCTGTCGAGCAATTTCCGGAAGCTTGGATCACCAGATGTGTCTGTACGCAACACCAATGTATTAATAAATAAACCAACAAGATCGGTTAGCGTATCATCATTTCTTCCCGCTACTGGGCTTCCTAAAGGTATATCAGTTCCTGCTCCTAGTCGTGTCAGCAATGCTGTCAGCCCTGCTTGTAATGTCATAAATAAACTGACTCCGTTTTGTGCAGCCATATCCAGCAACTGCTGATGCAGTTCCGGGCGAATCGTAAATTGGTATGTCTCTCCCTGATAGCTTGACTCCAATGGGCGGGAATAGTCTGTCGGTAATTCTAGGTGGTCAGGCAAGTCTGCTAATGTTTCTTGCCAGTAAGCAAGCTGTTCATCAGCTAAAGGTTTGGTATCCTGCTTGTTATCTAGCAGTTTTTCTTGCCAAAGCGCATAGTCTGTATACTGCACGGGTAATGCTGTCCATTTTGGAGCTTCTTCTTGACAACGACTAACATATGCCCGCTTTAGATCCTCTGTTAAAGGCGTCAGCGACCATCCATCACCTACAATGTGATGCAGTAATAAGACAAGCACATACTTGTCCGCTTCTAATTCAAAAAGCTCAACCCGAAACGCCGGCTCCTTTGCCAAGTTAAAGCAATACCTTACAGCTTTGTTCAATTGATCATTTAATTTCGCTTCTTCAATTTGATGCACATGCAGTACAGGTTTGGCCGCCTCGGTATCCAATATAAGCTGTTGGGAAGCCCCTGCTTGTTCCGGAAAAATTGTTCTTAATGATTGATGTCGCTCAACCACATCCACCAGCGCATCCCGTAATGCAGCGTAATTTAATGTTCCTTTTAAATGAACGACAACCGGGATATTATAAGTTGGACTAGGTCCTTCCAGCTGGTATAGGAACCATAAACGTCGTTGCGCGAATGATAATGGAATCATTTCTTGAACTTCTTCCTTCTCAATAGGTGGTCTTACTTGCTTACCCTTGTCCAGCTGCTTAACAAGAGTTGCAATAGTCGGAGTCTCGAAAATCTTTCCAATGCCGACCTCAACTTCAAAAACTTCACGAATTCGATTAACTAACTGGGCAGCAAGTAACGAATGTCCACCAAGATCAAAGAAACTATCATCAATCCCTATTTCCGAAACACCTAAAACTTGTTTAAATAGATCACATAATATTTCTTCTTGTGGGGTTCTTGGTTCTCGGCTTTGATCGCCTTTCATGATATCCGGTTCCGGTAACGCTTTTCGATCAATTTTCTTATTAGGCGTTAATGGCAAGGCATCTAATATAACAAATGCGGCAGGAACCATATGGGCAGGCAGCTTATTTCGTGCAGATTGGCGAAGTTCAGTTAGATCAATTTCTTCTCCTATCTCTGGTACAAGATAAGCAATTAAGCGTTTATCCCCTAACTCATCCTCCCGAACGACAGCTACTACTTGATTAACAGTGCAGTCTTTTGCAAGAAAAGCCTCAATTTCTCCAAGCTCGATTCTAAAACCTCTAATTTTAATCTGATGATCTGATCTACCTATATATTCAAGCCTGCCTTCTGCTCCCCAACGGACAACATCGCCAGTCCGATACATTCGATCTCCTGGTGACCCATATGGGTTGGCAATGAAGCTTATCGCAGTTAAATCAGGTCTGTTAAAGTATCCTCGTGCCAGTCCTTTTCCAGCTATATATAAATCTCCGCTCATTCCAGGGGCAACAGGCTGCAAGCTGGAATCCAGCACAAATACCTGTGTATTTCCAATCGGGCTCCCGATGGAAGGAATACCTGTTTGCTTCGGATTAAGGGTCATCGCTGTAGACCATATCGTTGTTTCTGTCGGACCATAAAGGTTTGTTACTTCACAATCAAGTTCATTAAGCGCTTCTGCTAGATTAGCTGTAAGCGCCTCTCCACCGACAAGCACCCGTAGTCCCCGTAATTTTTGCGGGAATGACGAGACGAGGGCATGCCAATGAGTTGGTGTTGCCTGCATGACAGTAATACTGTTTTCTTCAATCAGATGCGCTAATAAAACGGGATCTTTAACTACTTCCTTTTCTGCAATAACACAACTTGATCCGCTAATAAGCGGGAGAAATATTTCCAGTGCCGATATATCAAAAGCGATTGTTGTAACAGCTAAAAATCGATCCTCTTTCCCTAATTTAAATCTGTTTTGCATCGAATGAAGGAAATTCATCAAGGCTTCCGCGGTCACAACAACCCCTTTCGGCCGACCAGTCGAACCAGATGTATAGATCATATATGCTGGCCGATGAGATGCTATTGGTACGCAAGGAAAATCGATATTAGCATAGGCAGCTAACCTTTCCTGAACAACTAAATCATCTAACACGAGATTCGGAACTTCACTTTCTGGCAAATCATACTGTACTGACTGATGTGTCAGTATACACATAGGCTTGGCATCATCCAGCATATAAGCAATACGATCAGATGGGTAATCCGGATCAATCGGTAAATAGGCTGCTCCCGTTTTTAGAACAGCTAAGATGGCAATAACCATATCTTCTGATCGCGGCAGTGCTAATACAGCAAATTTCTCAGGTCCCAGCCCATGTTCTTTTAGTAAGTGGGCAAGACGATTAACTTGCTCATTCAATGCAGAATACGTAAGCGTCTTTTCATTAAATCTCAACGCTTGAGCCTTCGGTGTAGATATCGCCTGCCTTACGAATATTTCCTGTACAGTTACTTGCTCCTGCTCTAACGAAGTACGATTCCATCTGTATAAGACATTGTCTTTTTCCTCTGGTAAAAGGACATTCATTTCCGAAACATTCACATCTGCTTCTGTCATTGCAATATTTTCTATTACATGTAAAAGACGCCCGAGATGAAGTTCTATTTCCTGTTCACTATAAATATCTGCATTCGCGTTAAGATCGACTCTTAGCCCTTTACCATCACGCTGATCATAAATATTTAGAGAAAGATCATCCACTGGTCCTGTATGAAGCTTATGCGTTTTCCCTATACTTCCAGCAAAATTTAATTCATAATCAAACGGCATCATATTAATTTGCGGACCGAATAATCGCTGATTTCCACCCACCAATTTCAGGTCTCGACGTAATGTTTCATGTCGGTAATTCTGATGCAAACGAACTTCATGCATTTCTCGCTGCACTTGCTGCATTAATTCTGAAAAAGTCATACTAGGACGCACCGCAAGACGTAATGGCAGCAAATTCATTACCATTGCAGGTACCTTTACCGATGATGTGCCCATACGGCACATCATCGGTAAACAGAGAACAACATCTTCAGCACTAGTTAACCGCTGCATATAAACGGCTACAGCCGCAACAATTACTTCATACAAACTTCCTCTATTGGCCATTTGTTTCAATTGATCCACTGTATCAGTTGGGACATAGCCTGTCTGATAGATAATCTGGTTTGATAATCGTGACGAAGTATCTGCGAAACTTACTACGTCGGGTTGATCGCTAAAACGGTTCATCCAGAAAGTGCGATCATGCATGTATTTCTCCGAAGTTAGATATGCCTCATTTTCCTCTAACACATCTTGATATGACCCCAGCTTGTCTACAACAGGATGCTGATATACAAGTGATGTATAAATATCTGCTACTCGCTGTGCTATGAGCGCAAATCCATATGCATCCGCAGCAATATGGTGAATACGCTGATACCAGAAATACTGATCCGAACTCACCTTAAATAAGGCTTGCTTGAACAGAAAATCTTGTGTCAGATCAATTGCTTCTGCAAGGTCGACCTTCATCCAACTTTCAGCAGCTTGTCGCGGATTTTTCTCCCCACTTACATCTATAAAATGAAAGGAAAAATCTCTCTGTTCACGAACTTCCTGCCATGGTCCTTCTTCACTCTCTCCAAACCTGGTATGTAGCGAATCTGCCTCTTCGATTGCCTGCCGTAGTGCTTTTTCAAAGTGTTCTAGCTGTAGACTACCGTTAATCTCAACATATTCAGCCGTATTATAAATAGGATTCTCCGGTTCCAGTTGTTGTGCATACCAAATACCGGCTTGAGCACCAGTCAATGAATGATGCGCCACTATCGATCTAGGCATATCTTTAAACCTCCTTTTTCATTTATACCTTGTCTCTTACCCTGTCGATTAAATTCCACCATGCTGATAAGTTACCTTTTTCTGCCAACCTGATAAAATTAACTTCTAACCCCTTTTGTCTCCACGACTCAACCAAACTCATTAGCCGAATGGAATCGAGCCCTAGATCGAACAGATCATCTGTATCTGAAAGTTCTTCAGCCTCCAAATCCAGAAGTTCGGCAACTTGTTGGCGCATTGCTTCAAAAGTAAATGATCCTGTCATGTGTGTTTCTTCCTTTGTATAGCTCCCCTCACTCACTTGCAATTCTCGCAGTATGTCAGCAGTAGAAGTTGTAGCTGCACATCGTTTTGTTGCATATTCGATCGCCATTTTATGCTCATCCAATGAAAAGTCTGCAACTGCATCAGCAACAAAGAAAGGCTGTATATCATACATAAATGCTTCAGCTGCAGTTAGAAGACATCCGATATGTGCATAAACACCACAAATAATTAACTGGTCACGCCCTTGTTTCTGTATAATATCCAGAAAGTCTGATCTTTTAAATGCACTATACCGCCATTTCGTAAGCATTAAATCATTTTCCTCGGGTGTGAGTGCATCAATAATGCTAGTCTGCGCTGGATCATCCGAAAGCCCTTCACCCCAGAAATCTGTTAACAGTGCCCTATCCTCTGGATTCTGATCACCTGGCTGTGCTGTATAAACTACTGGAATAGATTGTTTTTTACATTGTGCTTTCAGTAATTCAATATGGTCTACCAGCTCCGTTACCGGTGATTGACCTCTGTCATAAAAATTTAAAAAGTAATCTTGCATATCATGAATAAGCAGAACAGCCCGGTCTGGGTTCACCTGCCATGAAACTTTATTTTCTGGAAAATCCGATACATTCGGCATTGAATAAGATGGAATCTTAGGAATACCCATTAAAACACTTCCTTTCATATTTTTGATTTTATACATTTGCTAATTTTTCTGTAATCATCTTACGTAAAGCTTTTTTACTGACTTTCCCGAAAGGTGTTTGCGGAAAGGAATTAACAATCTCGATTCGATCAGGAATTTTATAAGTTGCAATCCCTCTCTTTTGCAGAAACGCCTTTATTTCAGCGGCAGACGGTGTTTGCTCAAAAGGGATAATAAATGCACAAGACCGCTCACCGAGAAATTTATCGGGCATGGAGACAATCGCGACATCTAATACATGACGATGTGCAATCAGATGATCTTCCACTTCTTCTGCTGCTATTTTTTCACCACCACGGTTAATTTGATCTTTGACACGGCCTTCCATAACGATATATCCTGCTTCATTTAAACTCACTAAATCCCCTGTACGGTAAAATCCATCTGAAGTAAATGCTTTTGCATTATGTTGATCTGCTTTATAATATCCCCGGATTGTATATGGGCCACGAGTTAACAATTCTCCGGCTTCTCCTTGTGCTACTTCACGATCTTCCTCGTCAACAATCCGGATTTCATCGTAAGGGGACATCGGGCGCCCTTGGGTATGGATGACAATTTCATCGGGATCAACTAACCTGGTATAATTCACTAATCCCTCAGCCATCCCATATACCTGCTGCAATTTGCAATCAAATGCTGGCCGTATCCTTTTAGCAGTTTCTGAACTGAAATGTGCACCACCGACTTGAATAACCTGAAGACTGGAGAAATCGTAAGACCGTGTCTTGACAGCTTCCAGCCAGATAATTGCTAGTGGCGGAACAAGTGCTGTAATACTTACTTTCTCCTTTTCAATCAGTGGAAAGGCCTCATCCGGACTCGGACCAGATGAAAGAACAATCCTGGCACCAGCATAAAGTGCGCCAAGCACCCCCGGTGAACTTAACGGATAATTATGCGCAATCGGCAAAACAGCCAAATAGACGCTCTTCTCGTTTAGCTCGCATATTTCATTGCTCCTGCGCAAGCTATAAATATATTCATCATGTGTTCTCGGTATCAGTTTAGAAAGTCCTGTGCTTCCTCCAGAAAGCTGTAGAAAAGCGATGTCACTAGGTGATACTTCAGGCTGTATATACTGATCATCCATATATAAATCGGCTAATTTCACAAAATCCTCTGTTTCACCAAGTGTAATAACATGCTGTAAGGAAGGTGTATTTTCATGTACTTCCCGAGCCATGTCCAAATAGTTATAGCCATTGAAATGATCTGGCATGATATACGCCTTCGCTTCTGAAAATGCGCAGAAATATTGGATCTCACTATAGCGATGCGTTGGAAGTGAAAATACTGGCAATACACCTAGCCTGAACAATGCAAAACAAACTTCAAAAAATGCAATTGTATTTGGTAATTGAACGACAACACGGTCTTCTTTTTTTAATCCTATCCGCTGAAACCCTGCCGCTAATTGATCTACTCTCTCATCTAATGTTTTATAGCTCACATACTCTTCACCATTTGTTAAGGCAATATTCTCACTATACATAGCGGCTCTATCCCGCAATATTTGTCCAAATGTTTCACCCCGCCAGCAATCTGTTTCACGGTAAAATGCGGCAATTTCATGGGGCCAAGGTTGACATCCATCTAACAAAATAATTTCCTCCCTGCTCATTCGTTTATAGTTTCCTGCAAAACTTCTATCAGTCTTTTATACCCATTGCCTGTAGCATCGTTCGGAACTTAGCTGAAGTCTCGTTCAATTCTTCTTCTGCTTTTGAACCAGCTACCACTCCCGCACCAGCAAACAGCCGTATAGAACGTTCCTTTACTTCAGCACAGCGAATTGTTACAATCCATTCTCCATCCCCGTTTTCATCACACCAACCGACCATTCCGGTAAAGAGACCTCGTTCAAATGGCTCTATTTCATAGATAGCTTCACGAGCTAATGCTGTTGGATAACCACAAACAGCTGGTGTCGGATGCAGTGCAATAGCCAGCTCCAACGAAGATGTTTCTAGCTGTTTTAAAGTTCCACGTATCTCTGTCGAAAGATGCCACATTGCTTCTGTCTTCACTAAAGACGGTGACTCTGGCACTTCGATTGTTTCACAGAATGGAGCCAGTGCTTCCTTCACCATGTCAACAACGACAGCATGCTCATATAAGTCTTTTTCCGAATCTAGCAGCTCCTTGGCCCGCCTTTGATCTTCGACTAAATCATCACTGCGAGGACGGGAACCTGCAAGGGGATTTGCAAATACAGTATGTCCGCGTTTGGATACAAGCAGTTCTGGGCTGGCGCCAACCAGTGTACGTTTTCCTTTAGATTCCTTTGGTTTGCCGGCCGGTTTTTCATCCGTTAAATCGACTGCAAATGTATAC
>NZ_PIJY01000030.1:259456-348360 GCF_008304605.1 Oceanobacillus polygoni
AACATCGACCTGCTCCCCTGTGCTAAAATGCAAAGCCCTGGAAACAACAATCTTGTCGATATGTCCTGTTGCAATCTTCTTCAACCCCTGGTTAACACCATTCATATATTCCTCTGGTTCTGGTATAGGCTGCATTTCATATGGATACATGTCAGATAAAGATTCCTGCTGTTCTTCGTCTATATTTAAAGGCTCAGAAACATCCACTTTCTCAGGAATGATTATTTCCGAATCTTCCGAGTAATCAAAAGGTACTGCTCCCACAGCAACAGGATAAGGGTGTCCAGCCTGCTTCGCTTGATTGAGGGCAGCCTCTACACGTGATGGTAGGCTAAATAATTGATTTTCAGTTTCCTTTGGCTTCTCAATAACTGAATATATACCTTTCCCTACCATCGTTTGATTTGGCGATGCTAGGAAGAAATCTCCTGCTACATACTCATCTAGCATCGATTTATGTTTTGCAACACTTGTTTTACTCACTTTCTGATTACCTCCTCCATGTTATATGCCTAAAGTCGCTCCTCCATCGATAACCATATCGTGCATGGTTATATGGGATGCATGATCAGAAACTAAAAATAGTACCGTTTCAGCAATATCCTTTGGTTTGCCTAGCTTACCCAGAGGAATTCCAACTCGGTATGCCTCAGATTGGCCTTCTATCGTTTTTTGGGCACCGTGTTCATCTTTCCAAAGTTTTTTCAGCATACTTGTTTCCGTAGAACCGGGAGAAATAACATTACAGCGAATGTTATACTGTGCGAGCTCTAGCCCCATACATTTAGTAAACATCGTTGCGGCCGCTTTAGAAGCTCCATATGCAGCCATTGCCATTCTTGGCATATGAGCCGCATTAGAGCTTACCGTAATGATGGCTCCACTTTTACGAGGGATCATGCGCCTAGAAACGGAACTCGATACATGAAACACGCCGGTAGCGTTGACAGCAAAGCTTGCATCCCAATCTTCTTTATCTAACACATCGATCTCTCCTAATCGCAGCATACCAGCCGCATTTACTAGGATCTCGATAGATCCGATATCAGATTCAATCAAAGCAACCACTTCCTCAACAGCATCTAAATTGCTGATATCTATTGAAAAATCTGTAGCCTGATAGCCTTTATTCTGCAATTCTTTTACGCACTTTTTCAGTACTTGACTATTTGTATCGATTGCCACAATTACTGCACCATTCTCAGCAAGCTTCTCGGAAATGATTTGTCCCATGCCTCCTGCCGCCCCAGTAACGACAGCAATTTTCCCTTTGATTTCACTCACGTTCATTGCACCAGTCCTTTCCAAGAATTGGTTATGGTATAAAAACTTAATTGAGAATGATTTTCATTATCAATCGTTGTAACCCATCATAGACGCTATACATAAGAAAATCAACTATTTTTTTTAATTTTTTATCATTTGGTAATTTCGGACTACACCTGTATTTCTTAAGTAAAAATACATCGTTTTTGTTTGTTCATCGCCTTTTAAAAACGTAAAATAATGAACTTTTCCAACAAAATCCGACTTGTTAAAAGTTATACAAGAGGTTGTAAGATAATTAGATAAACTCAACTGAAAATGATTATCAGTATCAACTAAGGGTATATGATATGCCTGCAAAATTTAAAAATCAAGTGTTTTTTCATCGTTTTCGTTATTTGCTCTTCTGTTCCTATTGCTAAAGTAATGCTTTATTTTTTCGAATACTATAAAGGTCTTTTATTACCAGATAAGAAAAAATGATTACGTAGGTAAATACAAAATAAGCCTTAAGGCATGAATGACATTTTTTTTAGTAATTTAGGGCTTATTTTCGAAGACTGCCTGAAATTTGCGTAGAATACATATTTTGTTGTTAACTTTTTTCGTTATCAATATTAGGAGCGAAGAATTTGTTCCATGAAGATAAATGAAAAAGGGTATTTATTCACTTCGAGGAAGATACCGTTAATAACATCGTACTAGGCATAACAGCATGGAGTGAAATTTCTTTCCCGGAAGCAGTTCTTGATTTCAGATTTCCAAGAATTTTTATTGCCGGAACTGTTGACCAAGGTTTGGGCATTGCGGGAACCACGTAATGGTTTAGTCAACTCGGAGATTACTTGCAAAACCTGGAATATTAAATTATGAACATCGATTTCTTTGCAATCAATCTAAAATTCGTTACTATTAATAATAGAATCAATCTATTGGAGGGAATACAAATGGAACTAACTGTATATTTAGCAGGACAAATTCATACAGACTGGCGTGATGAAGTACAGCAAAAAGCGAAGGAAAAAAACCTTCCATTAAAATTTGTTGCACCACAAACAAATCATGACCGTTCGGATGATATTGGAGAAGATATTCTAGGCGAGCAACCTGGAAAGGTGTATAAAGACGATGCCGCCTCTAGTGTAAATAATTTCCGTACACAAGTATTAATGCAGAAATCGGATGTTGTCATTGCCTTATTTGGTGAGCAATATAAGCAATGGAACACTGCAATGGACGCAAGTGCTGCCATTGCAATGAATAAACCAACGATTATTATTCGGCCAGAATCTTTAATTCACCCGTTGAAAGAGCTTTCCAATAAAGCGAATGTTACTGTAGAAACGGTTGATCAAGCTTTAGAAGTATTAGCATATATTTATGAATAAGAACGAAAAAACCGAAAGCAAGGGGGGCTCCTTACTTTCGGTTATTTTTTTCACTCCAGTATTCCCATTGACCGCGTAGTAGCTTCACAACATGCGCGAACATTTCTTGTCGCGACACCACATCATTCGTGAAAATTCCAATCGCCCCTTCTTTGGTCCGCACTGCTTGCTTTTCTGCATAGCGATCCATTAGATCGCCTAGCTCTGCACCATCACGCAATCTGGCTTCTAGTTCTTCTGGCAAAGCAACTCTAGCACCACTAGCCGTAAATTTCTGACCCTCCGGTGTAACAAGTGCGCCCCAATTACATAAATATAATTGCTCAGCGACATACATGACACCGCCCTCTAGTCCGATGCCAATTGCTCGGTCTTCAGCTTCGGCACATTGCGTTGCTCTATTTACAGCCCCAAGCATTGTTTCTTCGTCTGAAAATGGCTGTGCGGATACACGAGAACTTGCATTGAAAGCAGTTACCGAAGCATCTGGAAAAACTTCGGTAACTGCGTTAATTTTCGTTGGATTTTTTGAACCAATTTTAATATTCATCTTCATTCACCTCATGCTTGTATGTGCAACAATCACGAAACTCCTTTACGCCTTTCTTATTTCGTCAAGCATGTTTTGATCTGTCGTTTTAACTAGCTTCACTAACAATTCTTTCGCTGCTGCATAATCATCTACATGAATGATGGATGCAGACGTATGGATGTAGCGAGAACAGATTCCGATAACTGCTGACGGCACACCATCACCGGATAGATGTACACGCCCAGCATCTGTTCCACCTTGTGAGATGAAATATTGGTATGGGATATTATTCGATTCTGCAGTATCAAGCACAAATTCACGAATACCGCGATGTGTAATCATCGTCCGGTCAAAAATACGAAGCAATGCGCCTTTGCCTAATTGGCCGAACGCTTTCTTATCGCCTGATGCATCATTTGCTGGTGAAGCATCGAGTGCATAATAGATATCTGGTCCGATCATATTCGCTGCTACTTGTGCGCCGCGTAACCCAACCTCTTCTTGTACGGTTGCACCAGAATACAATTGGTTTGGCAATGTATCATGTTGTAATTCTTTCATTAATTCGATGGCAAGTCCACAGCCGTAACGGTTGTCCCAAGCTTTAGCAAGAATTTTTTTATTGTTTGCCATCGGCTCAAATGGTGTGATTGGAACGATGGAATCTCCTGGACGTACGCCGATTTTCTCTACATCCTTTCGGTCATCCGCACCGATATCAATGAGCATATTTTTAATTTCCATCGGCTTCTTACGTTGTGCCTCTGTTAAAAGATGTGGCGGGATTGAACCAATCACACCAATAACAGGACCATTTTCCGTCATTACTTGGACACGCTGTGCAAGCATTACTTGATTCCACCAGCCCCCAAGTGGTTGAAAGCGAAGCATACCATTGTCTGTTATTTGCGTCACCATAAAGCCGACTTCATCCATATGGCCTGCCACCATAACGCGCGGTCCTTCTCCATGCTTTACACCAAAAACGCCACCAAGGTTATCCTGGATAATTTCATCTGCATACTTTTCTAATTCTTTTTTCATAAAAGAACGGACAAGATGCTCATTCCCCGGCGCACCTTGCAGCTCTGTCAGATTTTTAAATAGCTCAAGTGTTTCCTGTTTCATCTTATTTCCCTCCAAATAGGTATAAACGATTTAGAACATCCAATTTTAGTATAACTGAAACCGTCGAAAACTTTCCACTTATCACGCACTATCGTTTTCATTTTATGCGATAATCCTGTATACTTGCACGTAATAGAGGTGTTCAAAACGCACTTCATATACAGTCTACTAATCTTTTTCAAGAGGTGAACGTATTGAGCAGAAGAAAAGTGATTCTTGCCGCTGCACTCGGTTTTGCAATCGGATACTTGGCAAGGGAACAAGTCAACCACTATCAAAAAGTAACTCCAGAAAAAGCTTTAAATCATGCAAAAGAAATGTTTAAACGTAAAGGACCAATTAGTGGATCCTGGATTTATATGAAACCGGAGGAAGTCGAACGAAACGGCCTGCTTTATAATGCCTATCGCGGCGGCATCACCCGCAATATCGATGGTGAAAATAAGCAATATGAATTTTATGTAGATGTAGAAACTGGTGGGATTATCGACACAAAACAAACTGTATAAGAAGGCAACAAAAGCTACTTTAGAAGGTAACTACTTTTAAGGTAGCTTTTATTGTCTTCCAGTTATCTTTACCGCACGTAGCCATAGCATCAACTCCCCTACCTTAACTAGCCCCCGTGTAACGATAATTCATTCGCTAGCAAACGCTCTCATTAATTCCGCACTAAGTTTTTGTAAAATTGCAGGCAATTACCTATACAAACAGGTGAACTTATCGTATAATAAAATGTAATTAATAAAATATTTAGTTAATTCGACATTAAATTCACTTTTTTGACAGGAGGACACATGAATGATTCAAATTAATCTTACCGTCGACTATGACGGAAAACTCTACAACACGAATGTAATTACAACACATGATACAAGTGATGAAGAAGTATTGCAGATAGCTATTTCACAAATTGAACAGCAATGGAAAGAATGATTTAATAAGTAGGCATCCGTTAACGATACCTGCTTTTTTAATTTCCTCAAAACCTGCTATTGTATAATTATTTCAAGATCCTCCCTCCAACTCCGATCTTCACTTAATAAAAATCCTATTAAAAATTCAAATAAAATATGGCAAAAATTAAATCTATTTGCTATGATAATTCTTATATATTTTAAATGATAATATAGGAGGTTCGTTCAAAATTTATTATGTAGTCCCTTTAATGTGAATTTTTTCACATTAAATCGTATTCACGCTTTATTTAGACAACGACAAATTGTAAACGATTTATGGATGACCTTCTCTTTTAGTGGCAAAATAGGTTATTGATTACATATGTTATGGAGGTATTTGATGAAAACGAATGAGTTAACATGGGCATTGCTTATCTTGTTTATTGTCTTACTAGCATTTATCCTACCTTACACCTTACTTACGAATGTTACAAAATGGTACGGAAGCTTCTTATTATGGATTGTTTTAGCACTTATAACAATTATCATGAATTATTTCTTGACAAAGAATTGGGGTAAAAAATAATGACAACTTCTCTTGTTTGGTGGGCCATTTCGATTTACGTTTTGATTGCCCTCGTTATTGCATTTTTATCAAGAACCGGTAAACAGCATAATATGGAAAGCTATTTTCTCGGTGACCGAAAAATGGGTGGATTTGTCTCAGCACTTAGCTACAGTGCCACCACATACAGTGCATTCATGCTCGTTGGTTTAGCTGGGCTAACCTATAATGGTGGTGTTGGCGCTCTCGGATTTGAATTAATTTATTTGATGGGAGTTTCTCTGGTTGCCTTCTTTGGCCCCCGTTTTTGGGTTGTTGGGAAAAAGTATGGGTATGTGACTCCATCTGAAATGCTTGGAGATCGCTATAAAAGTAAATATGTTGCAATTGTTGTTGCGATTACAAACTGTTTGTTTCTCATCCCATATAGTGCTGTTCAGCTTTCTGGTGTCGGTTACTTATTGCAAGGTGTTACGAATGATGCTATTCCTTATACGACAGGTGTCCTTATTGCTACACTACTTGCGATTGTTTTTACATACATTGCCGGTATTCGTTCTGTGGCATGGACAGACTCTCTTCAAGCATTGTTTATGATTGTTAGCTCTACAGTAGTTGTACTTATTCTTGTGAACGGATTAGGTGGGTTTACTACATTCTTTAAAACGATTGAAACGACGCAGCCTGAATTATTAACGGTTCCAGGTAACGGATTTTTTAGTTTTCTTACATTCTTAGGATTAACGATTCCTTGGTTCTTCTTTAGCCTTTCCAATCCACAAGTAAGTCAACGGTTGTACATGCCAGCATCATTAAAAAGTTTAAAAAATATGTTGATGGGCTTTCTTGTATTTGGTTTTATTTATACGCTTGTAGCTATTATCTGGGGCTACTCTGCTGCAATCATGTTTCCTAACTTAGAAAACGCTGATCTTGCAACACCATTGGTGCTTTCTTCAGACTTAGTACCTCCTGTTCTTGGTGTTATCGTCATGGTTGGGATCATGGCAGCAGCAATCTCAACAATCGATTCGATTTTATTAACGTTATCATCCCTTTTTGCTAAGGATGTTTATGGAAATATCAAAAAGAATACGAGTGACAGGTTACAGCTTCGAGTTGGTAAAATTGTTATTCCAATCATCGCTCTCCTTGCCTATCTCTTTGCTGAAATGCAACTGAATTTAATTGCAGTACTTTCCGTAGCTTCCTCTGCTGGATTAATTGTAGTTGTGCCAGCAATCATTGGAACCTTTTTTTGGAAAAGAGGAACTGCAGCAGGTGTTCTTTCCAGTGTTTTAATTGCTGGGATTATCGTTATTCTTCTCGAGTTTTTCCAAGTGAAACCACTCGGACTTGCCTCAGGACTTTGGGGAATTGGAATTTCAACGATTCTTTTTATTGGAGTTAGTTTACTAACAAAAGCTCCCGAAGCAAAAGCAAATGAATTTCTTTCCTATATTCGCCAGGCATTAAAAAAAGAAAGCTAGGCAGGTGGATCTCTTCAATTTTGAAGGGATCTTTTTTTAGGCTAACATATTTCAACGAACAGTTCAGTTTCCAATGAATGACATCTTTTAAAATGGGATAACCTATGACAAGTATGTTCATTATAGAGAGGAAGCGGATTCTATGAAATATATTGGCCCATTGGTCATCAAATTTATTTTAACAACGATCATTGTAAGCATTGTGCTTGGACTCTTTTTCAATGTGTCTTTTGCAGGAGTTATAACGACAAGTGTGCTTCTTACTGGGCTTGCTTTTCTTGGTGATGTGTTTGCTATACCATTAATTGAAAAAAGCACGGCATTAATCGGTGATTTTATCCTTGCATGGGTAGTTGTCCTTTTTATAGGGAGTATGCTCTTTAACCCATCCGTTCAAATTGGTTCAGCAGCATTTTTAACAGCAGCCGCTGTTATCGTTGGAGAAGTTTTTTTTCACCGCTATATGAGACGAGAAGTGTTAAGTAATGTAAGAAATACGGAGAACAAGGTTGTTTACCTTCCAAAACGATACTTTCAAACAGAGTTTAGTTCCGAGCTGGATAAACCAGATGATCCAACAAACCAAGATAAAAAATAGTATTTTTTATAAAATGGCACACAATATGATTTGTAAAAGCCGCTCTTTGATTCAAAGAATTGTTTTTGCAAAACAAATTTTAGGAGGACAATCATGAATAACAGAAATAACAACCGTAACAGAAACAATAACAATAATAACAATAATAACAACAATAATAACCAGGAAGTTAACAACGTTGAGTTTGCTAACGAGTTTCTTGATGATTTAGATAACAACAATAACAATAACAACAATAATAATAATAACCGTAATAGAAACAATAACAATAATAACAACAATCGTTAATACGGAAAACCTGTCTCACGGATTAGTGAGACAGGTTTTTTTAATGATAACATCATACCCTGATTGGAATCGGTAAATAAAGAAACCCGAGTAGTTTATACTCAGGCTCATTAACGAAAAGATGATAACAATTGATTGTGTGCTACTTTCGCAGATTCTGCAGCTATTTTCAGGTTCGATTTGGTTTTCGGGTTTGCTGAAGTTTGTGCAAGCACTTCTAATTGATCGGCAATTTTTTGGTGTTCGCCTATCATATAATGTAAGTTCTCTAATTCCGTATGTGTTAAATACTGATTCATAACTCATTTTCCTCTCTTTGTGTATATTAAATTATTCTTTCCTTAAGCATGGTGAATCATACTGGTGAATCACGAAAAAAACCTCCAACTATAGTGTATGAAAGTGCAAGGTTGTCTCATTACGAATATTTTCTAGGTTGTGTTGAAAGGTGTATGATGCTAGATGGAATGTTTTTTCTTTTGAGAAGTTAAAGGAGATAACTAGGTAATAGGAAAAAATCAATCCACTTATAAGGTGAATTGATTCCTAAGGTACAGTACACTTACTTATTTAACTATTTCTTGAAGCAATTTCTGCATAGGCTGCTTTTGTTACAGTTATCAAATCAAAGGGTGCTAATTCGATTTGCATCCCCCGTTTTCCAGCTGAGACTACGATTTTTTCCATCGCTTTAGCTTCAGCAGCAAGATACGTTGGAAAACTTTTTTTCATTCCAATCGGTGAACAGCCGCCACGTATATAGCCTGTTGTTTTTTCTAAATCCTTCATCGGTAGCATTTCCATTTTTTTGTTGCCACTTACTTTGGCTAATGCTTTTAAATCGAGTTCATTTTCAGCCGGGATACAAGCTATTGTCATACCAGTCTTATCACCAACTGTCACTAAGGTTTTATATATTTTATCAAGCTGCATACCTACTTTTCCCGCAGCAGTTCGGGCATCCAATTGCTCCTCATTCCATGGATATTCATGGATGGTATAGTCAATTTTTTCTTTATCCAACAAGCGAATGGCATTCGTTTTTTGTATCTTTTTTTTCTTCATTGAGTTGTGACCTTCTTTAACGATTTTGTATACAATCATCTTATCATAATTCTCAAGCTCCCCTTAGGAAACTGCCCATTCACGTACAGGTTCTAGCTTTTAAGCTTTGGTTGGCCGATACTTCTCCACATACTCCTCTTGGTCGAGTACTTCTATAACATTTGACCAATGCAATACAGTACCAACGAAATCCCTTATATCCAATCCTTTCATTGACAGTAATTTTTAAGTACCAATGACACCGGGTTTTCAATATACAATATCGATTGTTATTTGAAAAGGATCGGAAAAGTTTGTATTTTTTATGTTACTGATAAATGTATCTCTTCAAAAAATATCTCTATTCTATTTTTTGAAAAGTATAATTTATAATAAAATTTATTTTTGGGACTAACTCCTTTAATTTCTTATTTCCCTCCTCAAATGACCAGACTGCTTTTCCTAAGGTTAATCCGTTCCGTGGCACGATAGCCTCAGATCAACTGCTCAATCACTTCCGCAGCACTTTACGGGTACTTGCCACACCATACATCTCGATATCGCTGCGGCGATGGGGAAGCCAGTCCTCGCGGGTCAGCCGCCACCGTTGCATTAGTGCAGGTTCTCCATGCCGGGAAGCCCAGGTAACACCGTTCTCCTTGTAGCCAAGACGACGTGATACGCCGTTTGATCCTAAATTGTCAATGAATGCCTCTGAGGTCGCCTCCCTGGCGTCGAGGCCGTCGAAAGCCAGATGCAGTGCTGCTTGACGTATCTCCGAACCAATCCCCCTTTGACGTACATCTGAGGATAGCCAAGAAAAGGTGCCAACTGTGCCATAGGTATTGAAGTGATCGCCGATGACATCCTGCATCCCTACTGGCTTGTTATTTAGCATAACAATCAGATTCAGTCGCCAGAAGTCGGCTGTGACTATTCCACGTCCTCGCCACACGGATTGCAACCATTTTACCACGCGAATCTCCGGGTCTTCTTCGTACAAAGACATAGGGTCATCATAAGGAGCAGGTTCAGCACTGGCTTTACCTGTGCGAACAATCGGTTCAAGCTTTTCAAGTAAGTGGTCCGTGGCTCCTACAAGCTCAATTTGTGGAGTTGTCACTCGTAAGTGCAATGGGGCATAGCTCACCATCTACATCTCTCCTTTCGATGATTCTTCTTATCAAGACTCATCAATAATCAATCCATTTACATAAATGTTTTTCATAAGACAGATCTGTTTCTTTTGGAGTCCTGTATTTGTTTTATACATTCGTCAAATATGGGTGGTTTTCCTTCATTTCTGGATCACACCCTTTTACTAAAGTTTCTTATTAAACAATCCTGCCCTTTCGTACAATAAAGAAATAGCTGCTGATCGATCTTAACTCTTGCACAAGTTACTTTAAGTACAACTTTTCACATATATAAATTCTATTGATACCATTTAGGTTTTAATCTGCTGAAGTACTCATGATCTTCTAAATACATGTAAACTTTATCCAACATCTCATTCATGTTATTTGGAATGGTGTTTAAAGTCCAGATTACAGTAGAGAAAACGCACATTGCTAGGTAAAGCGAATATAACCTCCAAAAATCTTCATCAGGTTCTTTATTATTAAAATAACCTCTAATTTGACCTATTGAAAAAGGAATGCTTACTTCTCGGCTAAAAATTCCTATCTTTAGAAATTCATGAATAGGGTCTCCCCAATCATATCTGTTAAAGTCTATTACTCCAGCGAATTTTTTATTATTCACAATGATATTTCCAAGGTGAAAATCATCATGTTGAAATAAATTCGGGCGTTGTTTCATGAGTTGAATATTCTCATCAATAAAATTCATTATTTGGTGGTCATTTTTAACTTTTACCTCACATGCTAAGTAAGCGTCTAGATATTTTTTATGCTTTTCAACTTTCCTTGAATACCACGAAGAGATATGCTTTGGAGCAGCAAGCTGATGCATTTTTCTTAACTCTTTTCCCGCCTCAATACCAATATTATATTGTTCTTCTTCAGAGTATTTTGGGATTTCATCCTCAGCATCCTTTCCTTCTATATATGATGTGACCATATACCCCCGATTTCCTACCTCACCAATTGAAATAGGTTGTGAACAAGTAATGTTATAATCCTGCATCCTTTTCAAAATAGAGTATTCTTCCTTCTTTAATTCCAACTCTTTTAAATTAAACATCCGAAGCAGTAACTTATTGTTACCCTCTTGCATATGTATTAGGTATTTTTCATCTGAGGAAAATCCCTTTTTAATTTCAATTACTTCTTTACAATTACTTATTAAAGGAATCTGATTTATCAGTGTTTTGCTCACAGCCTCACCCCTGGTCTTAAATTTTGAAGATCAATTCAGTAATTTCCAAACTGCATATTTCTATGAAAAAACTACATTTCCTTCTTTCGCTATTGCATTTGTTCACTTATCAAGATTTTATAATATGATGGCTCCATTTATTTAAAATTAAAAGTATTTCCTGCAAATCTTCCACAATGAAATATGCTTTAACGTTATCCCATTGATCATCTCTTTTCCATACACCTTTCATACCTACATGTTGAGCAGCTTTTACATCTTTTTCTGGATGGTCACCAACAAATATACATTTGGACGGTAACACCTCAAGTTTGTCTAGGGCAATTTGGAATATTAGAGGTTCAGGTTTTTGATTCCCTTCCCATTCAGATATAAGAATCGTTTTAAAGTATTTTTCAATGCCTAAAGCCTTAATATTATCCATTTGGAACTGTCCTTTTCCATTCGTTATCATTCCTAGAACAATATTATTATTCTTTAATTCTTCTAACGTACTAATGAGGTTAGGAAAAGGAACACAGCTATCTTTAAATTGGCTGATATAGTCTTGAAGTAATTCATCCCACGTCAAATCTGTAATGTCAAATTCATCCACTAACTGTTGATAAACTTTATCTTTCCAAACATAACCCCTATTATCAAGTTCAATAAACCTTGTTATGTATTTATTCTTTGGAATATGATTTAACCATTTATTTAGTCTTTCGTACTGCTTGTCAATAAAAATCTTTACGGACGCCTCTCGGTTTAACAAAGTTCCATCTAAATCAAATACAACCGCTTTTATAATATCCATCCACTCCCCTTTACAAGATTTCTATTTTCTCCTCGTCCGTAGGAGCCCCTTTCCAAAAAATAAATAGTTCAATATCCGAATGTTCATCATGCCAATTTCGTGATACGGAACCTCCTAATAAAACGGCTTCAACTTTTGGGTTTTGTTCATAGATATGTCCTATTTCTGATGCTACTACTATATTTAAATCCACATAACCTCTCCTTTATGAAGACCTATTTTGCTTCTTTCACTAAACTCACGCTATCTGTAGGACTGTATTTCACAAAATCATCTTAACATATAGTTGCAATTTTAAAAAAGTTAACTTATCTTTAACATTTTAACAAATAAAAGCCGTCTAAGTTAGACGGCTTTTATTTGTTAAATTATGGGTCAATTTACACTTCATTTGAGTAGTAATTTTTATAATTACATCTCAAATCAGATCCCTTAAACCACAGATCTATAATCGAAATTTCTGTACAAGCTCATTCAATTCTTCTGCTAGCTTTGCAAGCTGAGAGGATCCAGCTGCAATTTCATCCATCGAACTGCTTGATTGCTCGGAGGTTGCCGCAGCTTCCTCAACTCCTGCAGCAGCTTCTTCCGAAACAGATGCAATCTCCTCGATCGAAATATTCATTTCCTGACTACTTGCAACAACAGCAGATAAGTTTTCTGCTGTTGCTTGAATACTTCCAGCCATTTCCGTTACAGAAGCACTGATTTTATGAAATGTCTCTCCTGTTGACTTAATTTGAGCTGTTCCAGCTTCAACCTCTGCATATCCAGTCGTTAACGCCTTGGCAACATTGCTTGATTCGTGTTGAATGTTCGTAGCAAATCCGGTGATATCGGATACTGACTCTGATACTTGCTCAGCCAGCTTTCTCACCTCATCAGCTACAACGGCAAATCCTTTTCCTGACTCCCCTGCTCTTGCCGCTTCAATCGCAGCATTTAGAGCAAGTAAATTTGTCTGGTTGGCAATATCTTGAATCACTTCGACAAGCTTTGTGATTTCTTGTGACTCTTTATCCAATATAGCCATTTTGGTGGCTGCTTCTTGGACAATTGCATCGATTTTTACCATTTGAGAATCTGACGATGCCATCAATTGTTTCCCTTCCTCTGTCATGTCTAATATACCAAGGGAAACAACTCGAATTTGTTCTCCTTGTTGATTCGTTTCTTGAATACTAGAAGCAAAGCTTCCCATCGCACTTGCAAGCTCACTTGCGCTATTTGCTTGTTTTTCTGTACCTTCAGCAATTTCCTGCATGGTAATTGCAATTTGCTCAGATCCAGTTCTTACTTCCAGTGATGATTGGGCCATTTCTTCACTCTTAGCCGAAACATTTTCAGATGCTTCAGCTACCTTGGATAATGTATTATGCAAATTGTCGCGCATAATTTGCATCGCACGTGTTAACTGTCCAACCTCATCTTTTTGCTTACTATCTTTAATCGCAATTCGCAAATTCCCCTTCGATAACTCCAGCATGAGCTCTGAGATTCGCCGTATCGGATTTGCAATTGATTTGCTAAATCGTATCGATACAAATAGAGCGATGATAATAAAAGCAGTAACCATGAACAAACTAATCCAGGAAATCTGATTATTGGTTGCACCAATTGTAGCTATATCTTGCGTGATACCAATAACACCAATTATTTCATTTCCTGTTGGACTTAGCATTGGTAAGTAAGAATCCAGTGTTAAGTCATCATGGTGTGATACTTTTTGGCCATTGATAACTGCAGATAGAACTGTAGCATCGTTCATCGTTTTTCCAATGTTCTCTGTATCAGAGGATTCTACAATCATGCCGTCTTCATTGTACAAATCAATCGTAACGCCTTTGAGCTTTTCATGTAAAGCTTCTAAAAAGTGATCGTCAACACCCATCTGCATGGTTCCGATTATTTCTTGTTGGAAATAGATTGGCACAAAGGATCGCACAGAAAGCCCAGATGTCCCAAATTCAAATCCAGAAATTGACTGACCATCTAGTGCATATTGAATTGCTTCCATATCGCCTTTGTCATCCCCATACTGGGTCGGGTCATGTCCTCGCAAAAAAACTATTCCATCTGTATCCTATCCCCATACTCAATCACATCGATTCCATGCTCTGAAAACAGACGTGAGTAAATCCCATTTACTAGATCAACTAACGCTTCACGATCCTGTTCATTGAAAGCTTGAACGAATTCCAGGTCTTGTGAATAAATTTCCGTTATCATTTTTAGTTCTTCAGCAACATTATCAAATTCCGATTGAATAATATGCTCCATTGTTTCCTGCTGGTCTTTAATCAAATTATTAAATCCACTGTTCGTTGTCATCCAAACGACAGTAATGGTTATCATCATTGGTACGATTGTTAATACCAGAAATATCGTCAATAGCTTCTTTTTTAAACTGTCCATTCTAAATAACTTCCTCATTCTATGCTCCCTTTCAACTTCATTAAAATATTACGCCCATTTTAGTATCGGTAAACAAATAAAAAGTTGTAGGAAAATGCTGTACTTTGTTCTATTCAGATTAAAATAGGTGGAGATTAATTTCATACGAAAAAAGACTATGACCCGATTTATTATCGGTCACAGTCTTTTCGTATTTCATTCAACTTCATTTCCGAACAAGTATACATAAAATTCTAGCTCTTATTCCGTCTTTGCTCATTGATTCGAACGAGGCGCTCTAATTTATCAAGCTCATAAAATAACTCAATAATACTATTTGAAATCGGGAAAACGTACGTCCACTTTTCAAAGTCAGAGCCCTGCAATGCATCAATGATATTATTTATCGTAACCTGCATCGCTACTTTCGTTTCTCTTTGCAGGTCTTTATCTAAAATAATTTTATCTTCATACATCAATAAAACATTTTCGCTGTATGCATTAATTTCAATAACTAGTTTTTTGATTAGATGAAATTTACCACTTGATATATTTTCGATATTTTTAAAATTATTCTCTAGCTGCTGAATCAATGTATGCTTTTTTCGTAAAACTCTTATCATATGCTTATAAAGGATAATTGTCCGTAAAAAATCTGGACGTTTCTTTATAAACAAGCTATTTCGTTCATCGGAAATAATTTCATAATAATCTCGTGTACGCTGAATCATCTTTTCTAGTTCTTTATCCTCATCCTTCATTTGCGGAACACTCATTGTTTGGTTCGGAATGACACGGAGAAGGAAATTCGTTTTTTCACTTGCATTTTTAATCATTGAAAACAAGATTTTCTGATGGTCTGGCGGGTACACAAGTACATTAACAATAAATGCGGATAGTACGCCAATCGCAACAAGTGATAAACGTTCGACAATGTAAATGAAGTTAATTCCACCATCACTTACTAGCATAATCGTTACAATCGTTAACACCGTTAAACTAACCGTTTTATTCAAGCCGAGCCGAATATTAATCGCAATCGAAATGATGACTACAGCTGCCACAGAGATTGGATGATTACCGAGCAGTAACAAACCTCCTAAAGCAAATGCCACTCCAACACTGTTTGAAATAATTACTTCTTTAATATATTTAAACGAACGCATAATGGATGGCTGCATCGCTAGCACAGCCGCAATAGCAGCTACAAGCTCCAACTCTAATCCAAATAAACCGGTAACGAGTAACGTCAAAGCCACCGCCAGACCGGTTTTTACCATACGTGGCCCAATATTAAATTCCATTCTTTGCACCTCTCTAAGCAGTAGTATACCCTTTTAATGTGCAACTGTCACTAGTTGCTTTTCGGCAATTTTATTACATTTTTATTAGAAATTTTGGCATTCGTTAAAGGACTCTAACGAAAGGTCCGTTGGCTTCTTAGAAACCCTTTATTCTAACATCCTAGTTGTACTTATGCAGATAGGAGCGTTTTTATACATATCTTACTGCAATCAAAAAAAGTACCCTATAGGTAGACTTTTTCGTGTCTACTCTATAAGGTACTTTTTGTTCTGTAACACAGGCTTTTTTTTCGTTCAAGAAATTAACCAGCTTCCTTCGTTGATTTCGAATTAGTTGATTCCTCAGTACTTCGTTTCCCCCACCACGTTGCTAGAATCGGACCTGAAATGTTGTGCCACACACTAAAAATGGCACTTGGTACAGCAGCAATTGGGGCAAAATGGGCTAGCGCTAATGCGGCACCAAGTCCTGAATTTTGCATACCGACTTCAATGGAGACAGCTTTTTGATCTTTGAAATCTAGCTTAAACAGTTTGGCAAGGATATACCCTAAAAGTAATCCTAAACAATTATGCAAGACAACAACAGCAAAAATTAATAGTCCTGTTGTAGCAATGGAGCCTTTGTTTACCGCAACAACCGCAGCTGCCACTGCTACAATTCCAATAACAGAAACTAATGGCAGCACCGCAACACTTTTATCTACTTGTTTGCTAAATAAGAGACGAACAATAACTCCTAATGCAATCGGTACTAATACAACTTGTACAATGGACATGAACATATCACCAAACGATACTGGAAGCCATTGACTTGCAAGCAGGAATGTCAGTGCAGGTGTCATAATCGGTGCAAGCAACGTAGAAACAGAGGTAACCGTAACCGATAATGCCGTATTACCTTTCGCCATAAATGTCATAACATTTGATGCTGTCCCTCCAGGACAACATCCTACTAAAATAACTCCAACTGCAACTTCAGGCGGTAACTGAAAAAGATGCGCTAAGCCAAAAGCTAATAACGGCATAACTGTATATTGTGCCACCACTCCAATTAGTACGCTTTTCGGTTGTTTAAAAATGCCTCTAAAATCATTAACCGATAATGTTAACCCCATTCCAAACATAATAATTCCTAGGAGGAGTGGAATATGTGGAGCAATCCACGCAAATCCAGAAGGGTATATAAAACTAAATATTGCGAAAATTATAACCCAAAGCGCGAATGTATTCGTTGCAAAATTACTGATTCTTCCTAATGTCTTCATCTAGATGATCCTCCTATGTTCCAATAAGTAGTGAACGTATATTAACTTTTAAAACGATTATTATACGTTTGATTGAAAATTTTATCACAATTTCAAGTAGAAAGATAGCTATTTTTCTGTTAATTGTAAATAAAGCGCATTCATTTTCAATTACAATAATAGACGGCTTATCCGAGCTGTTGTTTCTGTAAACCATTTTATCAAAATTTAACCATGTAAAAGACCTGCTGGGAGAATACCTCCTCTTGCAGGTCTACTTTTCAAAACTAAATGCCTATTGAGAAATACTTCACTTCTAAATATTCATCGATTCCATGATGACCACCTTCGCGACCAAGGCCGCTTTCTTTAAAGCCTCCAAATGGAGCTTGTACAGTTGATGGCAAACCATCGTTAATTCCAACGATTCCATATTCAAGCTTTTCACCTACACGAACTGCTTTTGAAATACTCTCTGTAAACAGATAAGCAGCTAGTCCGTATGGCGTGTTGTTTGCTCGCTCAATCACTTCCGATTCGGTCGTAAAGGTTGAAATTGGTGCTAACGGACCGAATGTTTCCTCATTCATACATAACATCTCTTCTGTTACACCTTTTAGAACAGTTGGTTCAACAAAATATCCTTCTGATTCTTGGTAAGATTCCCCTCCATAAATGAGTTCAGCACCTTGGTCAAGTGCATCCTTTACATGCTGATTGACTTTTTCATAAGCATCTTTATCAATTAATGGACCAATATCTACGCCTTCATCCAGTCCATTGCCAACCGTCAACTCGCTTACTTTTTGCTTGAATTTCACAGTAAATGCGTCAACAACATCTTCATGCACGTAAATCCGATTACTACAAACACAAGTCTGACCTGCATTGCGGAATTTGGAACGTACAGCCCCTTCTACCGCTTTGTCAAGATCCGCATCATTCATCACAATTAGTGGTGCATGTCCACCTAATTCCAAGGATATCTTCTTCACGGTGTCAGCTGATTTACGCATCAGAACCTTTCCAACCTCTGTAGATCCAGTAAACGAAACCTTTCGTACGCGCGTGTCCTCCATCCAAGCATCACTTATTTCACCTGAATCCCCAGGCAGAATTTCAAGAACTCCCTCTGGAATGCCAGCTTTTAGCGCTAATTTCCCAAGTTTCATTGCCGTTAGCGGGGTTGCACTTGCAGGCTTTACTACAGCTGTACAACCTGCAGCTAGAGCCGGCGCTACTTTTCTTGTTATCATTGCCGCAGGGAAATTCCATGGTGTAATGGCAGCAATCACTCCTACAGGCTGCTTATGTACCATGATCCGTTTATTACGCGCCGAAGCTGGAATCGTTTCTCCATAAACGCGCTTTCCTTCCTCCGCATACCAGGAAATAAAGTTATTGGCATAGGTAACTTCACCTTTTGCTTCTGCAAGCGGCTTTCCTTGCTCCATCGTCATCGTTTTTGCAATATCGTCCACTTCTTCCTGAATCAAGTGATGCCATTTCATTAACAGCTCACTGCGCTCATCTGCCGTTCTCTCAGACCATTCCTGGAACGCTTGATAAGCACGGTCTACAGTAGCAACTGCCTCTTCCTTTCCAGCACGTGGAACGGATTCAATCTTTTCACCGTTTGCAGGATTAACAACATCAATCATAGCTTTTGTTTCTGACATCTTGCATTCCTCCTACATATTAATTATCCTCTATTTAATACTATTACCTACTTTTAAATCTATGAAACATTTTACTAGGAATCAAGTCTATGCCTATCTAAAGGAGACATCTAAAACGGGCCTTGCGATAGTTGCAAGACCCGTTCTTTACCAATCCTATTTTTCTCTCTTAATAATTTCAAGTGTTTCATCGAATTCACGTTCAACCTCTTTATTCGGCTTATAAGTTAGTAAACTAACAACAACAGCAACAACCAAACATAATAAGAAGCCTGGAACAATTTCATAAAGATATTTGGAAAGATCAGAGGTTCCCCAAATAAATACAGTAACTGCCCCCACAATCATACCCCACATCGCACCTGTTCCTGTTATTTTTCTCCAGTATAGGGCTAGCAGAATAATCGGACCGAAGGAAGCCCCAAAACCTGCCCAGGCAAAGGATACAAGACCAAGAATCGTATCATTTTGCTGCCAAGCAAAGATCATCGCAATACCTGAAACAAGTAATACAGCTAACCTCCCAAGATTAACAAGCTGCTTTTCACTTGCATCTGATTTAAATACAGCCTTATAAATATCCTCAACTAATGCCGAAGAGGTTACGAGTAATTGCGAAGACACCGTACTCATAATCGCTGCTAATACGGCTGCAAGCATGATTCCGGCAATAAACGGATGGAAGATAATTTGACCTAATTGGATAAAAACTGCTTCAGGGTTCGCTAATGTAATGTCAGGATTTTGCTGAAAGTATGCGACCCCTACTAAAGCAGTAGCAGCTGCGCCAGCTAAGGAAAGAAACATCCAGCCAATTCCAATGCGTCTTGCTTTTTTCGTTTCTTTTACGGATTGGATTGCCATAAACCGTACAATGATATGCGGCTGTCCAAAATAACCTAATCCCCATGCTAAGGACGAGATAACACCAGTAGCTGTTGCGGTAGCAAAGAAGCTAAGCAGCGTTGGATCAAATTCCTGAATTGTACTTATCGTATCACCAATTCCACCAGTTAGAAAAACACCGAAAATCGGGACAAGGACAAGTGCAAGAAACATCATCGTTCCCTGTACTACATCCGTAAAGCTTACCGCAAGAAAACCACCAATAAATGTATAGGCAATGGTTACACCTGCAACAACGAGTAGACCCATATGATAGTTATAACCAAATGAGCTTTCAAAGAAAACTCCACCTGCAACCATCCCTGACGAAACGTAAAATGTAAAATAAACTAAAATAATAATACCAGACACAATTCGTAATATCTTTGAATTGTCTTTCAAGCGATTATCAAAAAAGCTTGGAATGGTAATCGAATTATTTGAAACCTGCGTATACACACGAAGCCGTGGTGCAACAAAAATCCAGTTTAACCAAGCACCAAGAAGTAAACCAATCGCTATCCAACCTTCCACTAGCCCTGAAAGATAAATAGCACCAGGAAGTCCCATCAATAGCCATTGTGACATATCCGAAGCCCCAGCACTTAGTGCCGACACCGTGGCATTCAGATTCCTTCCCCCAAGCATGTAATCATCTAAGTTCGTTGTTCTACGGTATGCATAAACTCCAATTGCTATCATTACAACTAAATAAAGTATAATTGCAAGTAACTGATATGTATAATCAGTCATGTAATTCCCCCTTTGATTGAGTATCATTCATTTTAATGGTATTATAACGCAATTTCGCAGACTTCTTTGCGTTTTTTAGAATTATCGCATAAAAATGTGGATAAAACCATGCTTATTCATACGAAATTTCCTCATCCCTTCATGAATAAAGCAGAAAAAAAATCCATCTTTTTCTACTTATTTTGAAAAAGATCCTCTTGTTTACGCAACCTTTTTATTTTTGCGCTTTCTCCATAACACAAGCAAAGAGAAGGCTGCTGCCCCAGTAATAATTGGTGATTTTTTCAATTTATTATTCTTCGTATAAAAAACATCCTTCATAACGAGATTCATATTTTGCGGTCGCTCTGCTAATCGGCGCATGAAATAGCCGAACCAATCCGTCCCAAAGGGAATATACGTACAAAACTTATATCCTTCCTGCCTGAGATCATCATGCATTTCTGTCCGAAATCCGTAAAGCATTTGAAATTCAAACGTATCCTTACTTATATTATTCTCTTTTACAAACGCTTTCATTTCGTTGATGATTCGATGATCATGCGTAGCAATCGAGGTAAAAGCATCTCCTAGTAAGCGCTCCTTCGTAAGTTTGATAAAATTTGCGTCAATATCTTCCTTTGATTGAAAAGCTACCTCATCACTTTCTTTGTATGCACCTTTTACCATTCGAATACGGACATCCTTCAGGTCTTTAAGGTCTTCCTCTGCTCGATATAAATACGTTTGAATAACTGTTCCAATGTTTTTAAATCGTTTTCGTAATACCTTTAGAATATCAAGTGATTTTTCATAATGTTTATATTTTTCCATATCAATATTAATAAAAATATCGTAAGCAGCTGCTTTCTCCAAGATCTCAGTCATATTTTCAATACAAAAACCTTGGTCAATATCAAGTCCTAGTTGGGTCAGCTTCAATGAAACATGACAATCCAAACGCTCCTCATGAATTTTATCCAGCATTTGAATAATTTCGTTTTTGGCAACAAGTGCCTCTCCTCGATCAGATATGAATTCCCCTAAATTATCTAATGTACAGGAGAGACCCCGTCCATTCTGTTCTTTAACCGTTTCAACAACACTATCGATATCAATACCAGCAACGAACTTTTCTGCTCCAAGCCGAAATCCCCATTTTTTCGCATTTGCATTTAAAACCTTATTATTTGATAAACCAATGAAAAAATCTCTTGTTAGGTTTCCCATAGCTGTAACCCCTTTTTTAAATAAATTGTATACTTACCTTGCTCGAATCGGCTAATTGCCGTCTTTAACATTTCAACTCAGTCAAAAACTTGCGGCAAGCTGTTAGCCTGCCGCACCGATCTATTAAAATGTTTCTGATACAATTTTAGCCTCAAGGAAATGCTGCAAGTAGTCTGGCCCGCCTGCTTTGGAATCCGTTCCAGACATTTTGAATCCACCAAACGGCTGATACCCAACAATTGCTGCCGTACATCCACGATTGAAATAAAGATTACCAACATGGAATTCATAACGTGCTCGATTCAAATGTTCACGATTATTTGATATAACAGCACCAGTTAAGCCGTATTCAGTGTTGTTCGCAATTTCAAGCATTTCATCAAAATCTGCTGCTCTTGTAAAGGCAACAACAGGTCCGAAAATTTCTTCCTGCATGATTCTAGCTTTTGGACCCACATCCTTGAAAATAGTTGGATGAATAAAGAACCCTTGCGAATCATCGGTTCCACCACCGTAAGCAAGCTCACCCTCCGCCTTTCCGATTTCAATGTAATCTTTAATCTTATCAAACTGTTTTTGATTCACAACGGGACCCATATATACATTTTCTTCAGATGGGTTGCCAACGGTTAGTTTCTTGGTCAACTCAATCGATTTTTCAAGTACTGCATCATATACATCCTGATGAATAACGGCTCTCGAACAAGCAGAACATTTTTGACCTGAGAATCCAAAAGCGGAATTAACAATTGCATCTGCAGCTAACTCTAAGTCTGCGTCTTTATCCACAATAATCGTGTCTTTTCCGCCCATCTCGGCAATAACACGTTTTAGAAATTGTTGCCCATCCTGTACTTTGGCAGCACGTTCGTAAATTCGTGTTCCTGTTTGACGAGAACCGGTAAAGTTTATAAAATGTGTTTCTTTATGGTCTACAAGATAGTCACCGATTTCTGCTGGATCACCTGGTATAAAGTTTAAGACGCCCTTCGGTAAGCCAGCTTCCTCTAATACTTCTACTAGTTTATAAGCAATGACAGGAGTGTTTTCAGATGGTTTTAGCAGCACTGGATTTCCAGCTACAATCGGTGCTGCAACGGTTCCACAAACAATTGCAAAAGCAAAGTTCCATGGTGGGATAACAACTCCAGGTCCCATAGGTTGATAGAAATACGCGTTATGCTCATTTGGACGATCTGCTAAGGGCTTTCCTTTCCCTAGCTCAATCATTTGGCGACCATAATATTCCAAGAAGTCGATTCCTTCTGCAGTATCTCCATCTGCCTGATCCCAAGGCTTTCCAGCATCGAGTACAAGCCATGCGGAGAATTCATGCTTACGTCGGCGTACAATTGCTGCAGCCCGGAATAATAAATCTGCTCGTTCCTCAGCTGTCCACGTTTTCCATGTTTTAAAAGCATGATTCGCACTATCCATCGCCTGATCAACGTGACCCTTCGTCGCTTTCGACACTTTTCCTATCACCTGTTCTTTGTTACCGGGGTTTATGGAAATAAGCTTATCGTCCGTAAAAATTTTCTCCCCATTAATTACCAGTGGGTAATCTTTCCCTAACTCACCCTTAACCTGCTCTAATGCTACTTCAAATTCCTGACGATTCCTCTCATCCTTAAAATCTGTAAATGGCTCATGTTTAAATGGCAAAACCATTGAATTAACCTCCTTGAAAATAAGTAGTATTCAGCTAGAATAGTAGCGTTATTTCTTTCATAACTCTACGCTTCACTTATAACTAGCAAATATCATGCCAACTTTTTATTTTTTTAAAGCTTCAAAACGTAATCGCTTACATAAGAAGGGTTTATTTTTTTCTTTTTGTTGAAACGTGTATAAAAAACGATGAGCATTATTGTACACTCTGTTTACATAAGTGTAAAAAATATATACAATATTCTTTACACTAGAAAGGATATGGGGTAATCCGATGTTTCATGAAAAGTTTTATCTTGATACAATACTATCATTGGAAGATGATGCAATTACAATTATTGATACCAATCAACAAGTCCTTTTTTGGAATGATGCAGCTGTCCAAACGTATAATATTGAACAATCAACTATCCTCCATCAATCTATTACTAACTATTTTCATAGTGATGACTTAATCGTCTTACAAGTACTCGCATCCAAGGAACCTGTAAAAAATACCTACCATCAGCCACGAAAGGATAAGCATGTCGTAATTAATGCTGCTCCAGTATACAATGAAAAGCAGGAGCTTGTCGGTGCTGCGTCCATTGAAAGAGATATCACGCAAATCGTCAAGCTGAATAACAACCTTGAAACAACTGCTGCTGAACTGAATGAACTGAGGCAACGAGTGAATATGAACCATGAGGAAACGCCATTTTCAAAATTAGAAGGAAAGAGCTTCCCACTTCAACAGACCATTCAAATTGCTAGAAAGGCCGCTAAAACAAATGCAACAACCCTTATTCTTGGCGAAAGTGGAACCGGAAAAGAAATATGTGCCCGAGCCATTCACGAAGCAAGCGATCGAAAGAGTGGCCCATTTGTTCCAGTAAACTGCGGAGCTATCCCGAGTGCATTATTTGAAAGTGAACTATTAGGCTATGAAGGTGGATCATTTACTGGGGCAGAGAAGAACGGAAAAGCAGGAAAAATTGAAATGGCAGATGGTGGGACGTTGTTTCTCGATGAGGTTGGCGAGCTTCCTTTAGAGATGCAAGTAAAGCTGCTTCGAGTACTACAGGAAAACCGGATTTATCGAATTGGCGATTCTGCCGGCAGAAAAGTAGATGTACGATTTGTCGCAGCAACGAACCAAAACCTAGGACAACTGATGCAAGAAAAGGAATTCAGATCGGATTTATTTTACCGGTTAAATGTCATTCAGCTAACCATGCCGCCGCTCCGCGAGCGGGTTGATGATATTCCTCAGCTGACCCAATTATTTCTGAAACAATTCGCTATCCAACACCAAGTCCCAACTCCTGAAATCGAACAGGATGCACTTCACGTGTTACTCGATTACGACTGGCCAGGAAATGTACGAGAACTAAGAAACTTCATGGAACGAATTGTGATTCTTTCGGAAAAGCCATTTATTACGAAGCAGGATGTATTACATTACTTTCCTAATCCTACATTACAACGAAACCGCAAAGAAATAGTGACGAATAATTTGTTGCCACAGGAAAAAGCAGCGATGGAAAAGCAACGCATTGAAGAAATGCTTCAGCAAACGAATGGAAACAAATCACTTACCGCTAAGCAATTAGGTATCTCCAGGATGACGCTTTATAATAAAATTAAAAAATATGGGATTTGAATGATTGTGAAGTTCGTATATGTAACACGCTTGAAGATATATAAAACAGATTTGATTTTTGCTCGGCTATCTATTTGTAAAATCAAAAAATGCCACAGCGTGTTCGCATACACTTTCTGTGGCATTTTATACATTATCAAGGAGTGTTACATTTCTCCAATATCGAATTTCCCTTCCGTTCACTGTTAAACCAGGCTTCCCACTTTATACAAATGCATTTAAAAACATACTAACAGTCATTTTCCAATTCATTGTTTGATCGTTTTTATTAAACGTTCGTTTTCCATAGGTTTCATTTTTAATTTCTTCGATCCGATCATACGCAATACTTTTGTAAATAGCAATATCCATATGCACGATTCCTTCCTCCCTTATGTTGTCTATATCATTCATCATACAACTGGGAAGACTTCTGGTCGTCGGCTTAGGGCCTGAAATTCGGTAACAATTATTTCCTACCTTAGATTCAGAACAGCTGCACCTTAGGTCTGATAACATGTTCTGTATTTACTTGGCAGTAGGAACTTTTACAGGTACTGGGCCCCCGATTATACGAGAGCCACCTCATTCAATTTAGTCAACATCTCTGTTACCTCCTTTCTTAAAATCAATTGCTACATACTTATTAACGCATGAAAACAGCGGTACTAACAAGTGAAAGAATGATTATAATCGTTTTGTACAACGCTTTCGATACGTTATTTTTCAACATGAAAAAGCGTGAGGCTCCGTTTAGTAGCTTCACGCTTTTATAACATATATGAAAACACTTAATCATGTTTATTACGCATTTTATAAATGATTTTTCGAATGCTATCAATTGACAAATGAAACTTCCGCTCCAATTCTTCCAATGATTTTCCGCTATTGTATAATTGGAAAATTTCCTCATTCCGTTCAGCGATTAACGCTCTCGATCCACTCACTTCTCCCCAGCCTGCCCGCTTACTTTTTACTTTTGGGATATAAATTAAATCACCCTGAATATATTTCTGCATCTCTGCTAGCAAACTAGGGGGAAGGACCTCTTTTGCATTTTTGTATTGCACGATTTACGTCCTCCTTGTTAACATGTACATCTATATCAAAGTCAAACGTTAAATTGCTCATCTTACACCTACTCCTTTCCTTAAATTTAAAATTTTAATGACTTACTGCCTACTGAAAAGTATAAACGATCTTTCCGAATATGGAAAGATGCTAATTTTCTGAATGAATAACCCAAATAAATGGGGCCGCATCATACGGCCCCGGGTAGTGATTCCCGCTACGCGGAAATCACCTCAGTATTTGTGATCAATATAATCAGCCTCCTTTCACAAGAGTCTATCGGTCCGACACCTTTATTAACGCATACCTTCCATTCTCTTCACAAGAGAAAGAATAATTATAATTGTTTTATCCTTGGAGAAGCCTATAGACAAATCATATTTGTAAACCAATTTTAATTATAGGTTGACATTAAAACTTGAATCATCGTATAATCCAAATAATAAGAAACTTAGCAGCTATCATTACAATTTTATAAGGAGCTTTGTATCATGAATGAAAAAAGCAAGAGACTTCGAATTCTACTCAATTGTTCAATCTTTGCAGCGATAACAGCAATTTTAGCGCAGGTCGAAATCCCGCTGCCGCTAATTCCGATAAGCGGACAAACTCTAGCTGTCGGGATTGCCGCTACCGTTTTAGGCAGTCGTCAGGGCGCTTTAGCAATGGTATGCTATGCAGCTATTGGGGCAGTCGGACTTCCTGTTTTTGCAGGCTTTAGTGGCGGACCACAAGTATTAGTAGGTCCATCAGGGGGTTACATTTTCGGCTTCATTGCAGCCGCCTATATCACCGGATTAATTTTAGAAAAAACAAGGTTTACAATCCGTATGGCTCTCATCGCTAATATTGCAGGAATGTTTGTTACATTACTATTTGGAACAATCCAACTAAAAATCGTATTGGATTTGGGATGGAATGCAGCTTTAACTGCCGGGGTTTATCCATTTCTAGTCGTTGGATTTATCAAGGCATACTTAGCGAGTTGGATTGGAATCATAGTAAGACAACGATTAATTCAAGCGAAATTGATTACCGCTACACAGAAAGAAATTGCTTCCTAAATGGATGCCGAGGGACGATAGAAGGTTCGTCCCTCTTTTCTCTTTACAGATTTCCAATTAGATTATTAGTGAGATATATGTTCATGCATACACAATTATTTTCTTTTCCCACAAGCTCGATCATCCAATTTGCTGAAAGCATTTTTTCAAGCTGCTCCCCCTGATCCTCACTTATTCTCAACTGACTGAAACCATTTTCTTTTAGCTCATAATCACGATCTTCGATTATATCAAATTTCAACCGTAATAAATTTTTTAGACCATTGAATGTGACGAATTTTATGGAATACCCTTCACTCAAAACCTTTTGAAATTCCGCTTTGCCTAGCCTTTCTTCAAGCTGAATCAATTCATTAAAATCAAAGCTTGCATGAATAGTACGAAAGACTTCCACATTTTTTCTTTCTATATGTTGCATAATTTCCTGATTAGACACACCACTTTTTCGTAGTGTTTCAATTATGTAAGCATCCATTAACGAAATCTTGTTCACCATTTCCATTACCTCCTATGTATATTTCTGCTTTCCCTTCTCCATTACAAAGTAAGACTCCCATCTCATTATAACCTTTCGCCCATTTTTTCAAAAATTTATTGACAGTATATATTCCACCTGCTATGGTTATACACATGAGTATATAACCATAAGAGAGGATAACCAAAAGGAGGGTAGCCAATGAAACGTAATTTTGATGAGGATAAACCAATTTATATACAAGTACGAGAACAAATTGAAGATCAGATTATCAATCAGCAGTTGAAAGCGAATGACCAGGCACCTTCTACAAATCAGCTCGTTAATTACTATAAAATCAACCATGCGACAGTTTCTAAAGGAATAAACCAGCTTGTAGAAGAAGAAATACTATTTAAGAAAAGAGGTATCGGTATGTTTGTAGCTGAAGGAGCAAGAGAAAAACTGCTTGAAAAACGACGTAAGTCATTTATGGAGGACTATATCGTCACACTTGTTCAAGAAGCCAATAAATTAGAAATTACGACAGAGGACATCCTCACCTATATAAAAAAAGTGAAAGGAAGTGGAAAGTAATGCATATTAAAGCTACCAATCTTCATCTTGCTTATGGACGTGACTCGGTACTACACGACATGAATTTTGAAATAATCGAACCAAAAATCTATGGACTGCTTGGAAGAAATGGTGCAGGTAAAACATCGCTCCTCTCCATTATTGGTTCATTCCGCGAAGCTACTTCTGGCGATTTACGAATTAATGGTGTCGCCCCATTTGAAAATGCTCAGATTATGCAAGAGGTAACATTTATGTACAATAAGGATTTTACTGGTGAAACAGATTCCCCATCAAGTATCGTCAAATATCTTGGTCGCTACCGTCCACATTTTGATTTAGAATACGCGATGGAACTAATAAAGAAATTCAAATTAGCAGGTAAAAAATCAGTAGCCAAACTATCAAAAGGGAAGCAATCTGCATTTAATGTCGTTGTTGGATTAGCGAGTCGATCACCGATTACGATATTTGATGAGGTATATCTTGGAATGGATGCACCAGCTCGCGATTTATTTTATAAAGAACTATTAAAGGATCAAGAATTGCACCCACGAATCATCATTCTATCTACCCATCTTGTCTCTGAAATGGATTATTTATTTGATGAGGTAATGATTATTCATGAAGGAAGAATACTTCTCCAAGAACCCTACGATGCTATCGTTTCTCGTGGTGTAACTGTAGTCGGAAGCAAGGATTCTGTGGACAGATTTGCTGCAGACAAAGAAATACTTAACGAAGAGCAATTAGGAGACACAAGGTCTGTAACAATTTACGGTGAAATGAGTGAAGCAGATCGATTAGCTGCTTCAGAATTAGGGCTTACAATTGGTCCCGTATCACTCCAAGATCTATTTATCCAGCTTACAAAGGAGGAGGATGAACATGCATAGACCTAGTCTATTCCCCAAAGTTTCCTTGGATCTATTTTGGGTACAACTCACTTGGACGTTTTGGGCACTCGGTATTCATCTCGTCATTAATATAGGTAAAATTTTCCTCAGCGATCATGTGGATACGTTCTACAGCGCCAGCTATGTAGCAGGTAATATTTATATGCTCGTCATCGGTATTATTGCCATAAATTTTCTACCCTATTATGTAGAACATGGCATAACACGTAAAGATTATTTTCTTGGAAATGTGATTGCAAGTTTTGGCTTATCTATCGTTATTCCGATTCTCACCTATCTAATTAGCTTAATAGAAAAATTAATCGTTCATAATTTTTCTCAGATTGCATTAGCAGACCGTACGTTAGAGGATATTGTTATCGATATTGACGGGAATATTATTGGTGAGGTTCTTTTATCGTTCCTGCTAACACCATTTATTAATCCTGAATCTAATATTTTTCTTTCACTTGGCTTATTCAGCCTACATCTATTCGTATTTTATCTTGTAGGCTGGCTGATTAGTGCTGCATTTTATCGCATAAATGTTCTTTTCGGTATATTATTTATTGCTGTGGCAATTGCAATCATTGCTGTTAAGGATTCCATGATACGATTAGTGCTTGATATAGCCCTATTTGAAAATTTCTCAGCATTGGATATTGTACCAAATGGTTTGGCATGGCCGATCGTCGTCGTTACAATACTCCTAACAATTATGCTTATTCGTCTGTTAACCAAACGCGCTGCGATTAAAATATAAAGTGAAACTTCATACGGTGGGAATCCCTTCCTTCCCCACTGAATGTTAGCACCACAAGGGAGACACGCAGGCCCTTAAACAGACTCAGGAATTTATGGGCTGTTGTCCTCACTTTCACATGTTTTGATTTTCTCATGTATAGAAGTAGAGGAATTACAGCCCGTTAATGCGTGAAAAATATGAAAAAGCCGATGCTTTAAAAAGCAACGGCTTTTCTATTTCAAAACACTTAAGCTGGATCTTTCATGACTTTTTTCCGTAGCCAAGGCTGAGATTTCCAACGTCTATAGGCAAATATTCCACGTACCCATTCATCTACACCTTGTGCTAACCAGACTCCAAGCAGGCCTAGCCCAAGAGAAATTCCAAACACATAGCTTAGCACCACCGCAATCCCCCACATGGAAATAATCCCGATCACTACAGGGAATCGAACATCCCCTACCGATTTTAGTGAACCCATTAAAACCATATTCACAGCACGGCCTGGTTCAATAAATACGATTGCCCATAATACAGGAAGCGCAACAGCAATAATCATAGGATGCTCAGTAAATAACCCGAGTAGACTTTCTCCAGTAAATGCAATCGTAAAGGAGATTACTACCGAAACAAGAAAGGCAATCCGAAGTGTTTTTAATCCTCGTTTTAATGTTTTTTCATATTGCTTTGCTCCTACATAACGAGCGACTAATATTTGTGTCCCTTGTGAAATTGCCATCGTAAACATGAAACAAAACATCGAGATATTTAGAATATATACTCTAGCTGCTAAAGCCGCGTCCCCAACAATTGCTACAAAGCTTGTGATTACGACTTGCGACAATTGATAAGATAGCTGCTCTCCGGCTGATGGAATTCCAATACCCATTAATTTTTTTGTGTTCGTCTTATCGATCTTTAAAATATCAGTGATTCTGTAGCGAATCGCAAGGCGTTTATAAACGTAAAATAATAGCGCAAATACCAAAAATACCCTTGCAACAATTATCGAAATAGAAACCCCAACTACTCCTGTCACCGGAATTCCAAACAAACCATTAATTGCTATCAGGAAACCAATGATACTAATTAGATTCATCACGATCGTAACGAACATTGTTTCTCTTGTATGTCCATAACTACGTAACACTGCACTTAAAGCTAATGCAACTGCTTCTAAACAAAGCGAAAAGCCCGTAACAACTAAATAAGTATGAGCATAACTATAGACATCTCCGCTTAGACCATAAAAGTTTAAAAGGATTCCCCCAAAAATAGCTACAACAATCGTCATACCAATGCCAATCCAGAAGTTAAGTCCGAAAGCCGATCTCGCAATGCTGCGAGCCTCTTTAATACGGTTAGCACCTAAATTTTGACCGATTAGAATAGTTGCTCCAATCGCAGTTACGTTAAATACTAAAATAAATATATTCATTATCTGGTTGGCAACACCAACACCCGCAACAGCATTATCAGAGTACCCACTCAAAATTAATGTAGCAATAATACCCACGCTCATATGAAGGGATATTTCAATAAATAGTGGCCATGTGAGATTAAACAGTGACTGATCCTGGTATTTATTTTTTTCAACACTCAATTTTGCTCATTTCTCCTTCACGCTAAATTTCAGTCATTAGAAAACCTTGGCATTCGTTAAAGGGATTTTTACGAAAGCGTTCTTTGCTTTGTAAGAGCCCTTATACAATGAAGTGCAAGCCTTTAGGCGAATGCCTTAGTTGCACTTATGCAGATTGATAGTTTATACTTCGCTATCTGCCAAAATAAATTTCAACCAATTTAATAATGGTGCATGCTAATTAGAGTTATCTTCTCTATCTAGTTAAACGTCATTCAGTAGAGGTATTACAGTCCGTTAATGTGTGATAAACGCATTTCAAATTATATGAAAGAATGCAACATCCGCATTAAAAAAGACCGCCCGGAAGATCAAAAAAAGCACGATCTTCCGAGACAGCCTCATCTGCTATTAGATTGTTCTACTAGTATATTCCTTAAGGATAATTATTATTATTTAAAATGGACGATTAGAAAAGTATAACACAAATTTAAACTTATATCAAATTTTTATTAAAGCTTTCACCTAAATAAGTTGTATAACCGAATTTCCTACTTTTTCACATACAAACGCTTATTGTCTTCTATCCCACTTAAGCAAATTGCAGCAGGATCCTTTGTAATATCAAGCTCTAACGTCGAACCGTCTACCGGTAACGTTTCCTCAAATAATTTTTCGTACTCGGAAACAGTTACTTCGGTTCTTGACTCGAATAAATGCGTATGGTGGTTAACGTGGAGATGCTCACGATAATCTGGCTGTAAAATTCCAGTAAAGAACTCTCCTACAGCACCTGAACCATAGCTATATAAACCAACTCTTGACCCTGCTTCTAAGTCTTCATTAAGCTCAAGAAGCGAAAGCAGACTTAAGTATAGTGATCCCGTGTAAATGTTTCCAACGTTTCGGTTATATTGCGTACTTACTTGATAATTCGCTACTAATCTTTCTTTGTCTACCTCTGTACCTTCATCCAAAATCGTACGTAACGCTTTTAACCCCATCTTTGTATATGGCAAATGGTAACAAATTGCCTCAAAATCTTTCAACTCTAGACTTGATTTTGCTTTATATTGCTCCCAAACCTTTGAAAAGAATAATATGTATTGCTCATTGGAAAACTTTCCATCTACAAATGCTTTGTCTGAATATACCGGCCGCCAGAAATCCATAATATCGTTTGTTAGATAAGCACTATGCTCTTCAAGTACCATGATTTTTGGATTGGCGCTAATTACCATCGCAACTGCTCCAGCACCTTGCGTAGATTCACCAGCTGTATTGAGACCGTACCTAGCGATATCAGAACCTAATACCAATACTTTGCTTTCCGGATTTAATGCAATATGTCCTTTTGCCAACTGAATTCCAGCAGTTGCTCCGTAACATGCCTGCTTCATTTCAACTGTCCGTGCATGGGGGTTTATCCCAAGCAAATTATGTACATAGACCCCAGCGGATTTAGAGTTATCAATTCCTGATTCCGTACCAAAAATAACAAAATCAATTTTCTCCTTATCTGCCTCGGTTAAAATTCCAAGTGCAGCGTTCGCCGCCAACGTAACCGGGTCCTGTGTAATTGGCGCTATCGCCATTTTTTCCTGCCCAATTCCAATGGTAAACTTTTCAGGCTCTATGTCTCTTGCTACTGCTAATTTGTTCATGTCTACATATAAATGCGGTGTATAAAAACCTATCTTATCAATTCCTATATTCAATGCCCTGCTCCTTTACAACTACCCAAATTTTATATTGTACTTATTCGTGAAATAGTGCACAACTATCAACCTCTAAATTAACCAATAGTTAAATGATAATATAAAGTATTACGAAAAACAACTCATATAAAGTTGGTTGGAAGGGTTTTCCAAGCTACTAGATTAGCTAATCTGCCTGTATGTTTTAAACCACACCGCCCCCACCCATTTTTATTACCTATCAGCGCTCACGATGACTCGTAATTTCTATTTCTTGTAAAGCCTGCGTTGCTAATTGATCAGCCTCACGGTTCATTTTTCGAGACACATTTTTATAGGTTGGAGTAATTCCAAGCTGTTCTAATTTTCGCTCAATGCGATCAATCCATGCTGCTAACTCCTTTTCGTAGCATGGCCATTCCCCATCTAGTTGATGAATGACAACCTTTGAATCTCCAACAAGTGTAACTGGTAAATGGTGCGCACCTAATAGCTCTAATTCCGTTAATCCTAAGTGAAGCGCTGCATACTCTGCTTCGTTGTTGCTTACAAGGCCTTCCACTAAAGCATTTTTTCTTATCCGATAGGCCTTTTCATTTTGCTCATAGTAAATGACACAGCCAAGTCCTGCTTTATTTGTCTTCAGGTCAAACCCACCATCAAAATAAACGATTATATCATGGGGCTCCGTTTTAATTTCCTCCATGTATTTCTTTAATTGCTTATAGGTCCAGCTTCCCTCGTTGCTATCAATAAATGTTAACTGCTTAATGCGTCCAGTTTTCTCCATGTCTTCAGCAATGACGATGGCTTGTCCAGCTTGCATCATATCTGAGCTGAATATCGTCTCTAATCCCTTTTTTGTACGATACGTTAATTCCATTCTCACTTGCAAGATAAAACCCCCTCTTACTTGTATGTAAAACAAAATAAATGGCATAATATCTGAATAAACACATTTAATGCATGAACCTTTCGTTAATTATTATTTTATATAGTGTCCTAAAAATACACATACATTAGAAGCATTAAAAGATATTTTAATAATAACAAAAATTAATTTAATAAAACAATTGACAAAACAATAACTTTTATGCAAAATAGGTTTAACAACTGAATATTCGTATATTTTCTTATCCAGAGAGGTGGAGGGATTTGGCCCTACGAAACCTCGGCAACAGGCTTTTTAAGTACTGTGCTAATTCCAACAAGCAATAATGCTTGGAAGATAAGAAGAGTAAAGTGAATGATACATACATGACCTCTTCTTTTCAGAAGGGGTCATTTTTATGTTTTTCCATACCTTCTTGTCTCCAGGGATACATTTTTCACCAATCCCAACTTCAAAGGAGTGATAAAAACAAGTAGTGAAGAAAATCAAATAAGATAATAGCTACTTTTAAACGAAAATAAAGGAGGCCAGAATATGAGTTTATTGAATGCACTTGAAGATAGACTCCTCATTGGCGACGGTGCAATGGGTACGTTGCTGTATTCTTACGGTGTCGACCGTTGCTTTGAAGAATTGAATCTAACACACGAGGAACAAATTACCCGTATTCATCAATCATATATTGACGCAGGATCCGATTTAATCCAAACCAATACGTACGGCGCAAATTATATTAAGCTTGCTCGCTATGGCTTAGAAGATCAAGTAAAGAAAATCAATACGAAAGCAGTGGAACTTGCTAGAAAAGCTGCTAAAAAAGACACTTTTGTTCTCGGAACTATCGGAGGGATACATGGCGCACAAGCATTAAACGAGACAAAAGAAGAAATCAAACGAAGCTTTCGAGAACAGCTATATTGCTTACTGTTAGAAGGTGTAGATGGTCTTATTTTAGAAACCTATTACAATCTTGATGAACTATTAACCGTATTAGAAATTGCCCGAGAAGAAACAACGATACCAATTATTACAAATGTCTCCATGCATGTACCAGGCATTCTTGAAAATGGTATCCAGTTAAATGATGCTTTTCAACGTCTAGAAGATACGGGTAGTAACATTGTTGGCGTCAATTGTCATTTAGGACCATTTCATATGCTGCAATCATTAAAAGGTGTTCCATTGTCAGATAAGACATTCTTAGCAGCATACCCAAACGCTAGTTTGCCAGCTTATCACGAGGGCAAGCTTGTTTACGAAAATAAACCCGACTATTTCACTCGATGCGCTGAGGATTTTCGCAATGAAGGGGTTCGTTTGCTTGGCGGTTGCTGTGGAACAACCCCCGAACATATCAAGGCATTAGCAAAAGGGGTTCGTAGTTTAAAACCATTAGCCGAAAAAAGAATCGTTCGAAAACCCTCCCCTATTGAAGTGACGATTGATGAGACGAACAAAGAGATTCCTTTAGTGGATATCGTAAAGAAAAGACATTCCATCATCGTTGAGCTAGATGCGCCGAAACATCTGCAAACAGACGCATATATGGAAGGCGTGAAGGCATTAAAGAAGGCTGGTGTTGACGCAATTACATTAGCTGACAACTCGTTAGCATCACCAAGAATTAGTAATATTGCGATCGCTGAAAAAATAAAACAAGAGGTTGGGCTAAGACCTCTCGTCCACTTAACTTGCCGGGATCGAAATTTAATTGGGTTGCAATCGCATTTAATGGGACTGGACACTTTAGGGATGCATGAAATTTTGGCAATTACGGGGGACCCAACGAAAATCGGCGACTTTCCAGGTGCCACTTCTGTTTTTGATGTAACATCGTTCGATTTAATTAAATTAATCAAGCAATTTAACGAAGGACTTTCCTTTTCTGGTAATTCCTTACGGCGAAAAACTTCTTTCAAAGTTGGTGCAGCTTTTAATCCAAATGTTGCTCATCTTGATAAGGCAGTCAAACGAATGGAAAAGAAAATTAGCTATGGTGCCGATTATTTTCTAACACAACCAATCTTTAATAAGGAGCAAATCATCCAGCTGCATGAAGCAACAGCGCATATCCAAACACCGATATATATAGGAATCATGCCGCTGACCTCAACGAGAAATGCAGAGTTTCTCCACAATGAAGTACCAGGAATTAAGCTAAATGACGATGTTAGAGAAAAAATGCGCTTCGTCTCGAACAATCGAGACCAATCGATTGAACAAGGGATTTCAATCGCGAAGGAACTTATTGATGTATCCCTACAATACTTCCATGGTGTTTATTTGATTACACCTTTTACACGTTATGACATGATTATTCGTCTTGTTGAATATATCCAGGAAAAAGTTCCAGCAAGCAACTTAGAGGAGGTGTTGTCAGCGACCCAACACAGCCGATAAAAAATATTAAGGAAAAACGATTAAAAAAAATGAGGAGGAAATGAGATGACAAATGTGATTAGCTCAAACTTAGGTTATCCAAGAATTGGGGAGAAAAGAGAATGGAAGCGTGCTTTGGAAGGATACTGGAATAAGCAACTATCTGAAAAGGAACTCATCGAGAAAACAGATGCCATTAGATTAGCAAACTTAAAAAAACAAAAAGAAATTGGGATTGATCTTATACCAGTTGGCGATTTCACACTATACGATCACGTCCTAGATACTTCCGCTATGTTCGGAGTTGTACCAGATCGCTTTAACTATGATGGCGGAAAGGTAAACCTGGAAACCTATTTTGCTATTGCCCGCGGTACGGAAAATGCGGTCGCATCCGAGCTTACGAAATGGTTTAATACAAACTATCATTATATCGTTCCAGAACTTGAAAACGTGACACCAACGTTAACAGAAAATCTTCCACTGAAATTCTATAAAGAAGCAAAAGATAAGTTAGGAATCGATGGGAAGCCTGTCATTTTAGGCCCGATTACATACCTAAAACTATCAAAAGGGTACGAAGAAAAGGATTTTTCTAACGTCTTACAACGCTTTATCCCATTATATGTCCAACTATTAAAAGAGTTAGAGGAAGCTGGCGCATCTTGGGTACAAATTGATGAACCGATTTTCGGTACAAATCTCCCAAAAGAGGTTATCCAAGAAGCGAAACAAGTTTATGAGCAATTTCATGATGCAGCACCAAACTTAAAACTTATTTTACAAACCTATTTCGAGCATATTATTCACTATGAAGAAATTATCGAATTTCCTGTTCAAGCAATCGGACTTGACTTTGTCCACGGAGATTCGCTAGAGCTTATCAAGCAATACGGATTCCCAGAAGATAAAGCACTCGCAGCTGGAGTTATCAATGGGCGCAATGTTTGGAAGGCTGACTTGGAAGCTAAAATAGACCAGCTCGAAACAATCTATCAAGCTGTTAAAAATAAGCAACTTATTATCCAGCCATCCTCCTCTTTATTACATGTTCCAGTCACGAAGGAATCTGAAGTACAACTTGATTCTGATGTGAAAGATGGTCTTTCCTTTGCGAATGAAAAGCTTGATGAAATCGTAACACTTACAAAGGGATTACAATCCGGGAAACAATCCATCTCGAACGCACTAAAAGTAAATAAACAGGAACTTGAACAGTTTAATCGATCAACACACAGAAATAATGAAATCGTTCGAAAGGAAGTCGAAGCACTAGGAATTTCAGATGCACAACGCTCCCTACCATTCGCTAAACGGATTCAGAAACAACACGAGCTCTTACAATTACCATTACTTCCAACGACAACAATTGGCAGTTTACCGCAAACACAGGAAGTTAGAAAAACAAGGACAAAGTGGCGTCAGGGAACGATTACAGATGCTGAATATGAACAATTCATTAAGGATAACATTGAAAAATGGATTCATATCCAAGAGGAAATTGGGCTAGATGTACTTGTACATGGTGAATTCGAACGCACAGATATGGTCGAGTATTTCGGAGAAAAGTTAAATGGCTTCGGTGTTACGGAATTCGGCTGGGTCCAATCGTACGGTTCACGGTGCGTAAAACCGCCATTGATTTTTGGTGATGTTTCGTTTGACACAGCGATGACCGTAAAGGAAAGTGTTTTCGCACAATCCTTAACAGACAAGCCTGTAAAAGGAATGCTCACTGGTCCAGTAACTATTTTAAACTGGTCATTTGTCCATGACGATGTTCCAAGAGAAACGGTACAAAATCAAATTGCTCTCGCACTACGAAAAGAAATTGAGGCACTTGAGGCAAATGGAATTAAAATCGTTCAAGTTGATGAACCAGCATTACGCGAAGGGCTCCCACTTGATGAGAAAAAACAGAAAGCGTATTTAGATGCAGCGGTATACGCATTTCGCTTGGCGACCGCTTCTGTTCAAGATCAGACACAAATTCATACACATATGTGCTATTCTGAATTCCAAAAAATCTATGATGCGATTGACGGTCTTGATGCAGATGTTATTTCCATTGAAACATCACGTAGTCATGGTGAAATTATATCTACCTTTGAGGAAAATACGTATGAGAAGGAAATTGGACTTGGCGTTTATGATATCCATAGTCCACGTGTTCCAGATAAAAATGAAATCAAACAAAATATTAGCCGAGCATTAAAAACGATTCCTACGGAGCAATTTTGGATTAACCCGGATTGTGGGTTAAAAACAAGAAGTGAGGCTGAAACAGTTGGTGCATTAAAAGCGATGATCCATGCTGCAGAAGAAATTCGCAAGGATCAATTGGCTTATCAAAAATAATCTACAAGCGATTCATACTCGAGGATATTCTAGTCAAACAAATTAAATCAAAAGCCCATAATCATTACGGTTATGGGCTTTTGTTTCGTATTTTTGCCGACTTTTCAGCTGCATCTAATGTTAAAAAAACACCCTCTGTTTTACTATTGCATTACAAACCGCGTCCTGCTATAGCCTTCTTTCATTTTCTTAACCTCTAGCATTGCTGGAAACATGCTTTTTAGCTCCTGCACATGGGAAATAACGCCAATCATTCTACCCGATTGCTGTAATGCAATCAATGTGTCAATCGCTTTACTCAACGACTCTTCATCTAATGATCCAAAGCCTTCATCGATAAACATCGTATCAATAGATATATTGCCTTGAAAGCTTTGAATCACATCAGACATTCCAAGTGCAAGCGAAAGTGATGCATTGAATTTTTCTCCACCTGATAATGTTTTAACGTCGCGGGATTGCCCAGTATATGCGTCATATACATCAAGCGCTAATCCACTTTGCTTACCATGTGATTCCTGCCGGTCACTTCTCGTTAAATAATATTGACCATTTGAGAGCTCCCTTAATCTTAAGTTTGCAGCATCAATGATTTGTTCTAAATATTCAATTTGTAAATAACGTTCAAAGGAAATTTTCCGATTGTTTTGCCCTCTCAGAACATCATATAAATCAGCAATTGTAGCCAACCGTTTTTCCTGTTCTTTCACCTTGCTATCCGATTCCATAATGTGAACTTTCAAATCAACCGCTTCTTGGTAGCTCTCTTTTGAACGATTCCATTTATTAAGCGCCAGTTCGTATGCCTGTTTAAGCTTATCTAGCTGCTGCTTTAATACCGTTAAATCAATTCGTGATTTCTCTTTTAACACTTCTTTTAAGTCAGCAACCTGTTCTGTTAACGTCGATAAACTTTGATTAAATCGTTCTATCTCATTCTTTAACGCCTGTTGCTCTTGCGTAGACATTTTCGCTTCCCGATACACTTCAACCGACCCGAACCCTGCGTTTAGCATCGCTTCATTAAATTGCTTCTCTATAGCCTTACGCTTCTCGCTCGTTTCATTGAGTTGTGTTTTCGAATGTGTCCGATTTGAAGTAACACTTGCCTGTTCTTCCTTTGCTTTTTGCAATCCAGATTGTGCATCCTCCCATTGTTTCTCTAGCTTTAATTTTAATTCGCTTGTTTCGTTTAGTTGCTTCTCTAGTTCCTCTAGTACCTTTACTTCATCTGGTATGTTCCGTAAACGTTCCTGATAAACTGCTTTCTTCGATTCATATGATGTCACTAAATCCCGATATGCTTTTTCAAGCTGCTCTCTTTTTGGCTCTAGTTGTTTTATTTCAACAGCTATGTTTTCTTGCATTTTCTTTTGCTCTTTTAACTTTGTCTGTTTCTTTTCTAATTCCGCCACTTCATCTGCTAGCCTTTTCCCCTTTTCTACTAATTGTTCAAAAATGGACGAAACAGCTTCAAGTGGAATCGCGTGCTCCTTTATATCTGTTTCCTTCTCTTCGATCTGAGCTTTTTTCGCCTTCAACTCAGCTGCAGCATTACGGTACAAATCATCTTTTACGTCTAAATCTTTTTTCAATGCTTCCAGCTGTTCTTTCGTAATGGCATCCTTCTCCATCATTGCCTTATTCGGATGTTCGATGCTTCCACAAACTGGACATGCTTCTCCATCATGCAAATGATTTGCCAAAACAATTGCTTGATTAGCTAGCCACGCTTCCTCCTGGCATCGATACAGTTCCTTCGCCTTGAAAAAATGCTCCTTTTTTAGCGAAACAGCCTTTTCTAGCTTATTTTTTTGCTGGGATAAATCAATATAAACGCGTAGCAACTTGGCACGTTCTCTCATTTCGAGTAATTGCTGCCTCTTATCATGGTATTGGTTAACAGCCTCATCAAGCTGCTTAATTTGGGCCTGGCATTTTTCAGCCGCTTCATTTTTGTTTCCAAGCTCTTTCTTAAGTTTTTCCAATTCAGCCCTAGTCGACTTTCCCTCTCTTACAAGTGTTTCTAATTTACTCTTTTGCTGATCGATATCTTTTACAACAGGTAAATATTCGGTTAATCGGTCTAGCTTTTTTCCCATTTCTTCTCTTATATCTTTTTTATTTTCCTCTTGCTTATAATAGGATGTCGCTTGCTCCAATTTAGCATCAGCGAGTTTCTGAGATGCTTCTGCATTTTCTAATGCACGGATTTTCTCAGCCTCTTCCTTTTGCCAATCCAAAACCTGCTTTTCATAAATTTCAATCGTACTTGCTCGCCCTGCTGCTTCTAATCGTTTCTCTTTCGCAGTAAACAAAGGGGCTTGTTCTTTCAGTTGCTTCAATCGCTTCCCTTTCACATCCAAATCTTCAAAACGCTCATTCAGTGCACGTGCCTCATGGAAAGCAGTTTGTTCCTCGTCATGTTTGCGATATGCTGCTTCATAAGCTTTTTCATCGATCTCAATTTGCTCCCTATAAAAATCAGCCTCAGCTTCTAGTCCCACAACAATTTGCTGTGTGTGGTAATGATCCGCTGCTAAAACATTCGCTAAAAGCGAGTCCTCTCGTTTAGGCAATACGGAATAAATTGTAGTTATATAGTGATCGAGTGTCTGTTTCACTTGGTTATATTGCTGTTCAACTGTGTTTTTCTTATTTTTCAGCAACTCACTAAGATGCTTATAATGCTCTGTTTTAAAAAGCCTTCTTAAAATCGCTTCTTTATTCTCCGTGTCCGAAGTTAGTAGTTTACGAAATTCACCTTGGGGCAGCATAACAATTTGTTTAAACTGGTCTTGTGTTAAGCCGATAAACGATTCTACTTTTTTATTGATTTCAGAAACGATTTGCCTGTCGACACAAGGAACTTCTCTGCCCTCTACCTTTTCAAAGAACTCATAACGTTCACCAGTTTTCGATTTATTTCCTTTTTTCACATGACCTATTTGCCGAAGTATGCGATATATACGGCCGCTCAAGGAAAATTCTAATTCTACTGCGGTATGGGTATTATCATCTGCGAAATCACTGCGCAAAGCCTTTGTATCTTCCCGATCCGATCCACTTGCACTGCCGTATAATGCAAAAGCAATACCATCAAAAATTGTCGTTTTACCAGCACCTGTATTCCCAGATATGACAAATAAATTCGTCTTATTCAGCTCTCTAAAGTCAATCGTTTCTGTATTTTTATACGGACCAAACGCCGTCATTGTTAATTTCAGTGGCTTCAACTGGTTTGCACTCCTTTCTCCCGCAACAACATTTAATTCGAGATAGACGCTTTCTGTTTTGGTATTTCTCTTGTTTCATTCTCATCCTTTAGAAGGTCGTCTAATGTCTCTTTAAAAATAGCTTCGATTTCCTCTGTTGCTTTATCTCCTTTTACTTCATTATAGAATGCTTTAAAGAGGTCTAAATCACTCATCTTACTTCGATTAATCGCTTGATCTTCTGTCAATAACATAGGTATGACAGAATGGTTTTTACGTTCTACATGCATCGCGTTTGGATAGACAGACCGCACCTTCTCCATCGGTGACAGAACTGGAGTCTCATCCAATAACCGAACAAAGACATAGTCTTCATTTATTGGACGATTTAATAAATCCTCTACGTAAGCTTCAACGGTGCGTATGTCTCTCCGCGGTATTAGCAGGCGCTTTTCAACCGTAATATTCCCTAGAGCATCCATCTCCACAATATGGAACCCTTTTTTATGATGTTCCTCGGATAAAGAGTATTTTAAAATCGATCCAGCATAACGAATTTTTTCATCCAATACATAGTGCGCCTGATGCAAATGCCCTAATGCTGTATAATGAAATGGCATATAGTGTTCACCAGCAACATATTCTGCACCACCTATGGAAAGCGGGCGCTCCGAATCACTTGTATTTTCTTCTTCTTTCGCATGAGGGGTCACAAATGCATGACCAACAGCGACATGTCGAGCGTTTCCATCGAGCTGTCGTGATATTTGTTCAATTATCTTTTTCGTTGCGTCATCATGTGAACGGATTTCTTCATCTTCCAAAACATTCCTTACAACACTTGGATCACAGTACGGAATGAGATGAAAATGAACCTCCCCGAACTCATCTTCTAAAATAACCGGCTTCATTTCTTTCGATAGATTACCGACAATGTGAAAACCATGATGCTTCATCAAGCTGCTTCCAAAGTTTAATCTGCTCGGGCTGTCATGGTTTCCCGCGATAGCAATTACAGGCGTTTTTAATTTTTGAACAATCGTTTCTAACACATTATCCAATAAATGAACTGCTTCAATCGGTGGAACAGCTCGATCATATAAATCACCCGCAATGATGACCACATCTGGTTTTTCTTCTTCAACCGCTCGTATAAACTGCTCTAATACATGACGTTGATCTTCCGTCATATAGATTCCCTGTACAAGTTTTCCTAAGTGCCAATCTGCAGTATGAAATATCTTCATCGTGCCTCTCCTTTCGTATACAGCTAATAGTGAGATTTATAGTTGAATTGGTAAAATGGATGAAGTAAGAACTTCTAAATCTATTATGAGTAGTATACTGTGCTTCTTTCATTGTATCAATGTTATGAAACCTCGTCATTATACATATTTCTACCAGTTGTATTCTTTGATTTTTGAATTTCGAATCTATCACTCTCTTGTTTTTTAAATTGGGAAAAGAAAATAGCTGCGATAATTAATTTTATTAAAGATTTATTTTTCACTGATTTAGTTTCTAGATTTGTACATGTTATTAAAAAATTGCGCTTCATTCCCTTACAAATATAAATAACCCTGATATGAATCGTATCAGGGTTATTATCTATTTACATCAATTTTATATCTCCTTGCTTCGCTCGTTTGATAAAGAACGCAAGGATAACAGCTATTGCAATAATAAAAGTTGAGATGAAAAATGCATCATTAATTCCACCAAGCATTGCTTCCAAAGCTATTTGCTGCTGCAGCTCCGCTGTCGGACCACCTGCAACAGCCTCCGTTAAACGGTTTGCATACACACTCTCGCGAATCGACATAATCGTTATTAACAATGCAGTTCCAATCGCTCCAGAGACCTGATTCAACGTATTATTCATCGCTGTTCCATGTGGGTAATATTCAGCAGGCAACTGATTTAAGCCGTTGGTCGATACTGGCATCATAACCATGGATAGACCTAACATACGCATTCCATGGAGTACCATTAACGTAAAGTAACCTGTCTCAAACGTTAAGTTACTAAAGCAGTACGTTGTTATTGTCATAATCGATAAGCCAACAATCGCTAGCACTCGTCCGCCATATCTATCAAACAGTCTCCCCGTAATTGGCGACATAAATGCATTTAGAAGAGCTCCTGGTAATAGCATTAACCCTGTATCCATTGGCGAAATCCCGCGTATCGTTTGTGCATAGATCGGCAACAATAGAAAACCAGAGAACATTGCAATATTAACAACCACCGAAATGACGGATGCCAACGAGAACATTGGATATTTAAACACATTAAAGTTTAGCATTGGCTCCTCTAGCTTCGATTGACGAAGGATAAACCATATAAGTGCTAAAACCCCAATCGTAATAGTTCCATATACTTGTAAACTATCCCAGCCCTTCGATCCCGCTGAACTAAATCCATAAAGCAATCCACCAAATCCGATACTGGACAAAATTAGAGAAAGTATATCTAACTTAATCGTCACTTTTTCTTTCTTATCTTTTAATAGGAAAAAGCCAAGCAAAAATACAACTGCTGCAATTGGTGTAATAAAATGAAATAGCATTCTCCAATCATAATGCTCAACAATCCACCCAGAAAGCGTTGGCCCAATTGCTGGAGCAAACATTAAAATTAGACCAAAGATTCCCATCGCTGTTCCTCGTTTAGCAATTGGAAAGCTTATTAACATAACATTCATTAATAGTGGCATCATAATTGCGGACCCAGATGCCTGCACCATTCGTGCAGTTAGCAAGACCGGAAATGCATGAGCGATACCAGCGATAAAAGTTCCACATAAAAATAAACCCATCGCTACTAAAAACAAGCGCCGCACAGAATATTTTTGAATTAAAAATGCTGTTGTTGGAATCAATATGCCATTAATTAGCATATATCCTGTTGTTAACCATTGGACGACAGATGTACTCACATCAAGGTCATCCATGATAGATGGCAACGCAATATTTAACAGCGTATTATTTAAAAATGAAATAAATGCACCGACCATAAGTATCGCTAAAATACCATACTTTGGCCGGACATTTTGATTGACAGATGGTTCCATTAAATCTTTTCTCCCTTACACTAAACTAATCATTTATCATTCGAAAATTTCTACTGACATAAATCCTATCATATACCTTTAGTCCAGATAATACAAATAAAATTTTCATTGTCTTTATCATGCTTTGGGAACCATCTAGAAATGCATAATATTTTTAATAGACTACAAGTCTAGCATAAATAAATAGCAATTTAAGAAAATCGTATCCTAATTATATGGTCAAAGCTTTTTAACGTATCGATAAAATAGCACACACATATTTCTTAAAAAAGCAACTAATTCTTTTACCTTTGTGTCCAAAATTTGTCTATCTCCACTAAATCTACAAATCTTCATGAACATTTTGTGAAGCATTTCTCATACTCTTGTATTTTTTCTTTTTGCGTACTATTATATAGAACGATATTCGTGTTTACCTTAATATTGGCGCAAAAAAACAGATAATTTAACAGAAAGGGGTATATACATGAAACTTAAATGGACCTTACTAACATTCATTTTCACTATAGCCACAGTGTTAACAGGTTGTGAACCTTTACTTGTGTTAGATCCAAAGGGACCACAGGCCCAAACGACTGCTGATGTTATTTGGATATCCATCTACACCATGGCGTTCATTGTTATTACCGTACTCGTATTACTTATCATTATCCTTGTAAAATATCGCGCATCTAAACAAGATGATGATTATGAACCACCACATATTGAGGGAAATCCTATTGTCGAAGGAATTATTGTTGGTATACCAATTTTAATTGTTATCTTCTTATCTATCGTGTCTGTTGTATCAACATATCAAGTTGAAACAGTACCAGAAGGATATGAGGATCAGGAACCGTTGGTAATTTATGCTTCTTCATCTAACTGGAAATGGCATTTCAGTTACCCAGAAGAAGATATTGAAACAGTCAATTATGTATTTATCCCAACAGATCGTGCCGTCGAGTTCAAACTGTACTCACATGGTCCAATTACAAGTTTTTGGATACCACAGCTAGCCGGACAAAAATATGCGATGGCTGACATGGTAACGACGATTAACTTAGCGGCTGAATCCGCTGGAGAATTTATGGGTAGAAATGCAAACTTTAGTGGTGAAGGTTTTGCTGAAAACACATTTAACGTTATCGCAATGCCACAAGATGAGTTCGATAGTTGGGTAGAAGATATTCACGCTACTGCCGACCCATTAACAGAAGATGTTTTCGATGAATTATTAGAGCCTGGTCATCTAGGGCAACTCGCTTTCACTGGAACACATTTAGAATTTTCACCAGCACCTGAGGGTGAGCATGGTGGACATAATCATGGATCATCAGATGATACGGAAAACTCCGAGGATGATGACCACGATGAGTCAGAACACGATCATCATTAATTAGAAGACTACGAACACAACAGCTAGATTACTAATCTAAATGTAGTTGAACTTCTTGAAAGGAGTAACAAACATGGAATTTTTTGAAAGGTTCGCTATCCCCCATCCAGATCCAATGATTTATGCATCCATGGTAGCAATCGTACTTGTTTCCATTGCAATCGTTGCTGGATTAACTTACTTTAAAAAATGGGGCTATTTATGGGACGAATGGTTAACAACGACTGACCATAAACGAATCGGAATTATGTATTTAATTTCTGCTTTAATAATGCTATTCCGTGGTGGCGCAGATGCTGTCATGATGCGCGTACAGCTTTCCAGCCCTGAAATGGAATTTTTAAACGCACAACATTATAACGAGGTTTTCACAACGCACGGAGTTGTCATGATCTTCTTTATGGCGATGCCGTTCGTTATCGGATTAATGAACTATATTGTGCCATTGCAAATCGGTGCACGCGACGTTGCTTTCCCGCGACTGAACGCACTTAGCTTCTGGTTATTCTTTGCCGGAGCAATGCTCTTTAACATTTCGTTTGTTATCGGTGGCTCCCCTGACGCTGGTTGGACCAATTACTTTCCACTAGCAAGTAATGAGTTTAGCCAATCTGTCGGTGTAAACTATTACATGTGGGCACTTCAGATTTCTGGGATTGGAACATTGATGACAGGTATTAACTTTATCGTGACGATTTTCAGAATGAGAGCTCCTGGCATGAAATTAATGAAAATGCCACTATTTACATGGTCAGCTCTAATCACGAATGTCATTATTGTATTTGCATTCCCTGTATTAACGGTTGCCCTTTTAATGGGAACATTCGACCGTCAATTTGGAACATCGTTCTTTGCAACAGGTAATGGTGGAATGGATATGTACTGGGCAAACCTATTCTGGGTTTGGGGACATCCAGAGGTTTACATTCTGATCCTTCCAGCATTCGGTATTTACAGTGAGATTATTTCGACCTTCTCAGAACGTAATTTATATGGTTATAAATCAATGGTTGCATCCATGGTACTAATTTCCCTACTCTCATTCTTTGTATGGGTTCACCATTTCTTTACAATGGGACAGGGTGCATTAACAAATAGTATCTTCTCGATTACAACGATGGCAATCGCCATACCAACCGGGATTAAGATATTTAACTGGCTCTTAACGATGTGGAAAGGTAAGATCAGGTTTACCGTTCCGATGCTTTACTCCGTAGCCTTCATCCCACTTTTCACAGTCGGTGGAGTAACTGGAGTAATGCTTGCAATGGCAAGCGCTGACTATCAATATCACAATACGATGTTCCTAGTCGCTCACTTCCACAATACGATTATTCCTGGTGTTGTATACGCAATGCTTGCTGGTCTTACGTATTGGTGGCCAAAAATGTTCGGCTTTATCCTGAACGAACGAATTGGAAAATGGGCTTTCTGGTTTAATGTTGTCGGCTTTGTCTTGGCTTTCTTCCCGATGTACATCACTGGATTAGATGGGCAAGCTCGTCGTATGTACACTTACTCAGAATCAACTGGGTTTGGTCCATTGAATATGCTTTCGTTTGCTGGAGCAGGTTTAATGGCAATAGCATTTATCCTAATCGCCTACAATATTTTCTATAGTATTAAAAACTCACCTAGAAATGTTGGAGACGATCCATGGAATGCGCGTTCATTAGAATGGGCAACGCATAATCCAGTACCAGAATACAACTTTGCGATTACGCCTGAAGTAAATTCTAGCCAAGCACTATGGGATCACAAGAAAAAATCCCATACATTATTCAAAGGTAAAATCGATAAAATCCATATGCCTAATAATAGCGGAATTCCTATTATCATGGCTGGTATTTTATTTGTATTTGGATTCTCGTTCGTCTTTAGTATTTGGCCAGCTGTAATCATTGCTGCCATTGCATTCTTCTCCTGTATGTTATATAGCTCGTTTGAGAACGATCATGGTCGCTATATTTCTGCTGAAGAAGTGAAAGAAACAGAAGAGAAATTTGGAGGTGCTAAGAAATGAAGATAGATCACTCGCAACCTCTTGAATACAGCACGCATAAGAACGAGATGAATATATTAGGCTTCTGGATTTTCCTAGGCGCTGAAATTATGCTTTTTGCAACACTATTCACATCCTATTTCATCTATGAAAACCGGGTTGGAAATGGACCTAGTGGTGCAGAAATCTTTGAAATAACACCTGTTTTAATCGAGACGGTTGTACTTTTAACAAGTAGTTTTACAATCGGACTTGCAATTAACGCCATGCGTTTGAACCGACCAAAAGCAATGCTATGGTTCTTAGGTATAACACTAATCCTTGGCGCAACGTTCCTTAGCGTTGAAATTTATGAATTTGTTCACTACTACCATGTTGGAGCAACATTACAAACGAGTGCATTTACTGGTATTTTATTAACAACACTCGGAACACATGGAGCTCACGTAACATTTGGTTTGTTCTGGGGAATAGCTATCTTCTTGCAAATTAAAAAACATGGCTTAACACCAGAAACAGCTAATAAATCATTTAATTACTCATTATATTGGCATTTTCTAGATGTAATGTGGATTTTCATTTTCAGCTTCATCTACTTGAAAGGAATGATGTAACATGAAGGAATTATTTCCATTAAAGCAAGTCAATGGCTTTGTTTTCTCATTGCTCCTTACTGTTGTTGCGCTGAGCGTTTACTTCATGGATATGTCATTTAGCTTAGGTATGACTATTTTGCTTGTGACAGCTTTTATTCAAGCAATTGTACAGTTTGTCTTGTTTATGCATGCCGGTGAGACCGATGATAAACGAACAATCTACACAACCTTATACTACAGTGCCTTAATTGCTTTAGTAACTATATTTGGTTCATTACTTGCAATGGTATGGGATATGTAAAAAAATCAACAACAAAGCGAGCGTCCAGCATGTGACGCTCGCTTTTTTTCGTAATTTAAATAATTATAATGTACTTCTCTTCGCCTCATGTTCCTTGTTGATCATTTCTTCTGTTGCAACAAGAAACACACCCATTATCCAAATAAATGCAGCACTCATAACCGCACCTACACCAATACCAACTAGCCCTTGGTAATCGCTTACATAAACTCCACAAGAAAAAATGGCAATTCCAAGGAAAACCAACGTACCACAAATATATTTTACTGCGTTTAATATAGTTGCATGTGCTTTCATTTGAAACGACCTCCCTTACTTACTATTATTTACCACGTTCACACTTTTGTCAAACATTTATTTCTAATTTGTGAACTTTAAAATTAGGTATTGACAAAGTTCCGCAGGCGCCTATTTTTAGCATATGAATGTATTCAAAAAAATAAACCGAGAGCATTACCTCCCGGTTATTATGACTGTTACTCCCCTGCTTCAATTAATACTAACGGTAGTGCTGTCTGTTTGGATTTGTTTCATTTGTTCAAATAAGCTTTTAATCGTACCAATACCCACGTTGTCATACTTAGCTAGAATAACGAGTTCTTTCGGTAGCTGCTCAACTGTTTCCATTTGATCCTCACGTAGCTGCTTCAATAAACTTGGGAATCCCGAAAACATGTCCTCATGTAGTGGCACCATAGCCAACTCCTCTGTTACAATGAGATACTCTGCTTTAAAAAAGAAAAATAATTCTCCAGGACGATCTAACATAATTTTTCTTCGTTGTTTCTCTTCTTCGATAAAAACTTCCAATTCTTCAAAAAGTATTTCTTCATTTTTAGCTTTGTAGCGTTTTACATTTGTTGATAACCCTTCTAAATTATTTGGAAGTTCACTCATGATTCGCGCCTGCTGCTCTGCTCCCAGTCGAATTAAGAACATCTCCGAACGTTCAAAACGCTGCGGTAATAGAAATGCATCCCTTAAGAAATAAGGGATTTCCAATTCTCTATCTTTATATACAAGTTTTCGAATCGTAGTAAATCCTGGAGGTAGTGGTTGTGAAGGTTTTTCTGCGACAAACTCCCCTCCATCCTCACTTTCAAGCTTATCCTCTCTCTCTTTAACCGAAGCATGTAACAATTGCTCTAAAGCCCCTAAGCGAATTTCTATCTCGGAGATATCATAGTCTTCTTTTCCCTGCGTTGTTGGATCCTGATATTCTGGAAATTCAAATTCAAGTGGACCATATGTCTCCACATACCATCGAACAATCACATAGACAGCTTCCCATGACTGTAATGCCTCTGAATACCGGAATTTCCTTGTATCATGTGCAGCCTGATTCCCCAACATTCGTACGGTATGCAAAGCATCACGCAGCTCTATCGTTATGTATCCATTATCATTTAGGATATCGATTCGTTCCATTAGCTTCATCGATGTTCTAGAGGGCAGCTCTTCCTCTTTCATTACCAACTGTAAGATTGTTTCCACAAAAACTCTTGCATGTGTCAACATTGTCCTTGGGCTCGTAAAAATACTATTTTCAAGTTCCCTAGCAACATATGCCAGCTCTTTATTCATCTGTTCCAAAAATTGATAGTAATAATTGTCCATCTTCATTTGTGTTGTCTCCTAGCTGTAAAAATTCAAGTCAAACTATTATTTTACCATAGAACGGAGGTTATCTGTTTTTATTTTTCTACCAGCATAGAAAAAACTACTTATCGCATCCACGTAAGTAGTTTCACTATCTACCATTATTCGAAATTAAAGTGCTTTCGCAGTTTAAAATAAATCGCTTTACATTCAGCGTGATGTCGAATATTTTCCAATAACCCACTTACCAGCACTCTACTTAATTTCGGTTTTTGAATCTCTTCTTTCAATAAAATGAGTGATTCTTTTTCAATCTCCCCTTCAATCTCTCCTAACGCATGATCCATCAGCATGATTATTTCTTCTATTGTTATTTCTTCATGTAATGGCTTCTTCATCAATTGAACGAAGTCTGAAGTCAAGAATGGAATTGTTGTATAAGTTGCTAATAAGTTCGTTTTTTCAACAAGCGATTTGCAAAGTGTATCTAAATCAACTTGTAAATTAAGGAAGAAAAAGAGTTCCGAATACGTTTTCATGAATCCTTGAATACAGTATACGAGATCATATTTCATCTGCTCCACTTCATAACCGTAGATTTTCTCTACCATATATAAAACGGACTCCTCAATCAGCTGACTATAATAACGCATTTTTACAATCAATTCATCATTCAATGTATGGGCTTGCTCTTGAATAAAAATTTTCGCGAACTCAGAATGTTCATAGTACGAATCAAAACATAAATGGTAAAATTCATATAGGAGTCTATCCTTATCATCTTCACTTCTGACCAAGTAGTCAATGCTTGATACATACTTCATCATAAAGTGGTCAATTAGAGCTAGAATCAGTGCATCCTTTGACTTAAACGATAAGTAAAAAGCTCCTTTAGAAATACCGCAATGATCTGTTATTTGCTGAATCGAAGTTGCACTAAATCCTTGCTTTGCAAAAAGCTCTAGTGCCTTATCCATAATTAGTTGTTTTTTTGTCACATTTCGCACTCCCTTTCCCGCAACTAACATTGACAATTGACCGAGTAGTCATTATTATAAGTAACGTAGTATTAAAAGTCAAATAAGGGCAGGTGTAAAGGTGAAAGGTATTGTAAATTTTGTCCTGAAAAATAAACTGGCAGTATGGTTATTGACTATCATTATTACTGCTTCAGGTATTTACTCAGGGACACGTATGAAAACGGAGATGATTCCGGATATTAATATTCCTTATCTCATGGTAATGGATGTGTATCCAGGTGCAACTCCAGAACAGGTTATGGAGGACGTTTCCATACCAATTGAAAAAGCAATTAACGGACTTGAGGACATTAAGGCCGTTTATTCCAATTCATCATCTAATATCGCAAATATCCAAGTTGAATATGATTATGGAATTGATATGGATGAGAAAAAACGTGAGCTGCAATCAGCACTAGAGAATGTTACATTACCAGATGATGCACAGGAACCAATCATCACATCGATTAGCATGAACATGATGCCAGTCGTAGCATTAAGTGTTAGTAGTTCAACAGAAGATATTGTGGAGTTAACATCAACTGTTAACGACATCTTACTACCAAAAATCGAAAAGCTCGATGGAGTTGCATCTGCGACCATCACAGGGCAACACATTGAGGAAGTAGAGCTATCATATGATCAGGAATTGATGGCAGAGCTTGATATCACAGAAGATACGGTTAAAGAAATGATTCAAGCAAGTGATATGGCCGTCTCTTTAGGGCTTTATGAATTTGAAGAAGGTGAACAGGCCGTAGCGGTAGATGGAAAGTTCATGACAGAAGACGAACTTAGCGGAATGCTCATACCTGTTACACCAACAGAATCAAACCCTGCTCCATTTGTGGAACTCGGGGATATTGCAACAATCGAAACTGTAGGTAAAGTACAATCTGTTTCCCGTACAAACGGCGAAGATGCGATCGCAATTCAAATCGTCAAAGGACAACAGGATAATACAGTCGACGTTGTAAATGAAGTGAAGGACTTAGTTGAAGAAGAAGTAGCCTCTATTGATGGATTAATCATTGATGTATCCCTCGACCAAGGTCAGCCAATTCAAGATTCCGTCAATACGATGATTGAAAAAGCATTGTTCGGTGGATTAATCGCTGTCTTGATTATCTTACTTTTCTTACGTGATTTTAAATCAACAATTATTTCTATTATCTCGATTCCAGTTTCCGTCTTTATGGCATTACTCCTGCTAAACTGGATGGATATCACACTCAATATTATGACGCTCGGTGCAATTACCGTGGCAATTGGCCGGGTAATTGATGACTCCATCGTTGTAGTAGAAAACATTTATCGTCGAATCCATTTGAAAGAAGAAAAACTTTCCGGAAGAGCACTCGTACGCGCGGCAACGATAGAAATGTTTAAACCAATTCTATCCTCAACCATCGTAACAGTTGCTGTATTCGCACCACTTATTTTTGTTGGTGGCATGGTTGGCGAATTATTTATGCCATTTGCATTAACGATGACATTCGCACTCCTTGCTTCCCTAATCGTTGCGATTACAATCGTACCTGCGCTTTCGCATTTCTTATTTAAGAAAAAATTATATGGCGAGAAAGCTGAAAGCCAGCATAAAGAACAAGGAAAGCTTGCAAAAGGATATAGAAAAGTTCTTGATTGGACGCTAAATCATAAAATAATTACATCAATTGTATCCATTCTATTGTTAGTTGGTAGCTTGATGCTAACACCTTTAATTGGCTTCAGCTTCTTAGGCAGTGAAGAAGAGAAAGTGATGTACCTAACATATACTCCTGAAGCTGGCGAATTAATGGATGAAACATTAGAAAACATCGCAGCGGTTGAAGACGAATTATTAACACATGAAGACATTGATATTGTTCAACTTTCTGTAAATGATTCAGAAACTGCAGATCCAAATGCAGCTATGATGGGTGGCGGAGCTGGCGGTGCATTAATGTACTTGATCTTCGACCCAGACATGGAAGATTTTCCACAGGCACGTGACGAAATCTTAGAATATGTCACAAACATTGATCAATCAGGTGAGTGGAAGAGCCAAGACTTCTCTTCTATGGGAATGACAACGAATGAAGTAAGCTATACTTTCTATAGTGAGGATTTAGATAATCTAAACGAAGCTGTTCACATGGTCGAAGAAGAAGTAGGTAAAATCGATGGAATTGATGATGTTTCTTCAAGTGCAGAGGATGCATATGTTGAACATGTATTAAAAGTAGATCAGCAAGACCTACTGCAATACGGTTTAACGACTGGTCAAATCGTTATGATGCTAAATACATCGTCAACAAAAGATGTTATCACAACAGTTGAAAAAGATGGTGAAACACTTGATGTTATCGTACAACAAGAGCAGACTTTCGATCCGCAGTCAATGGAGGAAATGCTGGATATTCCAGTACCATTACAAATGGAGCCTGGAACAACGATCCAACTTTCCGAGCTTGTAACGGTTGAAGAAGGAACAACGATGAATACACTATCACGCAGTAACAATGAGTACTACGCTACTGTTACCGGAACGATTACAGAAGATGATATTTCAAAAGCAACAGCTGACGTCGATGCAGCAATTGAAGAGCTTGACTTACCAAAAGGCGTAACAATGGGTGTCGCTGGTGTTGCAGCAGATATGGAAGAAACATTTACCCAACTGGGTATTGCAATGCTTGCTGCAATCGCGATCGTTTACTTTATTTTAGTTGTCACGTTTGGTGAAGGACTTGCACCATTTGCAATTCTCTTCTCCCTTCCGTTCGCGATCATCGGTTCATTTGTCGGATTACTTATTGCTGGAGAAACCATTTCGGTTTCCGTTATGATGGGTCTCCTCATGTTAATCGGTATTGTTGTAACAAATGCAATCGTCCTTGTCGATCGAATCATCCACATGGAGCGAGATGGAATGGGATTACGAGAAGCTATTCTCGAAGCTGGAGCAACACGTCTTCGCCCAATCTTAATGACAGCTCTTGCAACAATGGGCGCATTACTTCCATTAGCATTTGGTAATGGCGGTGGCGGTTTAATCTCGAAGGGTCTTGGTATTACAGTAATCGGAGGTCTAGCAAGCTCAACATTATTAACATTGCTTGTTGTACCGCTTGTTTATGAATTACTATCTAAGCTATTTAAGAAAAACCGTAAAGAAATCGAAGAAAACTAAGTTAACAAAACCCTACAGGAATTTTGTCCTGTAGGGTTTTGTTATTTTGCGATTGCACAAATGCTCATATTTTACAATTTACAACAACTTCTTGAATTTATACACGTAATACTGTGTTATCCTAACTCCCTCTGTTGCTCCTGTTTCATTTTTAGATGGCTTTCTTCATCAATTTTTTTCATTTTAAATGGCGCAATGATTAGTACTGCAATAAGCACAAGGCCGAGATAGCCGATTAGCGGATAAAAATAACTAACTAAGTCTGTAAATCCTGCAAAGCTTGCAATATATGCAACAATCATCGTTCCTATTAGGAATGGCTTATAACGTTTTGTTCCAACCTCTGCAAATCGTACTACAAATGAGAAGAACATGCTTACCGCTGTATTATAAATCATTCCAAATATGACAATTGACATCATTACACCAAGTAATGGTGATAAACCATTTACGATACCAAGCATTGGCATATCTAAGCTACCAACCTCTTCTATCTTAGCGAAAATAGCAAAGTGGCTAAGTAAAATTAAAACTCCTAGACCAAGCCCACCAACTAGTCCACCAATCGCAGCTGTTTTTCTATTTGCTTCAGCACCACCCATAACAATTGCCATTGATGCTCCCACTGCCGTATTAAAGGAAACATAATTAATTCCCGAGATAAACCAGTTCGGTAATGAAGTTGGCTGTTCCCTCGCAAGACTATCGAGAGCTGCAAACGAGCCATCTAATGTTAGAAAACTATAAACTGAAATGATTAAGACAAACAGTACTAGAAAAGGTGTAATACTCCCGATAATGGAAACAATCCGATCAACTTTTAACATGCCTGTTAAGATTACAAGCAACAACATCAAGGTTGTTCCAAAAACATACGGCATGCCAAATTGCTGGTTCAAGTTCGATCCCGCTCCCGCTATCATCACTACCCCTACCCCAAACAAAGTAAAAATAAGAATATAGTCAATTACTTTTCCAAGATATCGTCCACTTATTTCATAAATAACCTCTTTATGAGATGTTGTTTGCTTCCGGCTGCCCAACCAAACAAGCACCATCCCGACATAAGCAAATAAAGCGCTTGCAATAATTGCACCAACAATACCCATTACCCCAAAGCTTGTAAAGTACTGTAGCACTTCTTGTCCAGATGCAAATCCTGCTCCAACAATCACACCGATAAAAGCGCTTCCAATTTTTAACGTATTTTTCATCGTGTCTCCCCCTTTGGTTGTCCCTCATAAATTATAACAGCTAATAGATGAAATCTATTTGTGTATATACTAAAATGTAAAGTAGCTAGTTCGTGTATCTACTCAAATCTTGTTTATTTTCCCAGTATTTTTTTCCATAAAAACCAAGACAATCCAAATTTAAAATGAGGAAGGTATTTCATGCGCAATAAACCTAACCACCTAGAGTTTTTAAAAAACAGATTGAATGAAGTATTCCAATCACCGGATCAATTAGCTGATTGGATCGGTGATATTTTTGAGTGTCCTATTACAATAGAAGATTCTAACCACCACGTTGTATCCTACAGTAAACACAAAGAAAATATTGATGAAGCGCGTATAGGAACGATTATGAATCGCAAAGTTCCAGATAAAGTTATTAATGGTCTCTGGAAAAAAGGGGTTATGCCTAAACTTATCGATCGTGATGAACCTGTCGTTATTCCACAAATTGAAGAAATTGGACTTGGAAATCGTGTAGCCATTTCGATTCGCGAAAAAAATGAAATTCTAGGTTTTATATGGGCACATACTGGCGATAAAAAACTGAGTGAGGATGAACTCGAGCTACTTCAAGAAGTCGCTAAACAAGTTCGCAAATTCTTCTTGAAGCACCCGAAACGGAATCGTAAATCGGAAGAAAGTTATAACGACTTTTTCTGGCAACTGCTCACTGGAGACATTAAAGACACAGATAAATTAACCAAACAGGCTAAACAGCTTAATATTCAACTTGAAGGCGACCTTGCTATCGTTGTTATACGGTTTGCAGACGAAATAACCGAGCAAATAGAAAAGCATGCGTACTATTTAGCAGAAACACAACTACAGGTGAAATCACTTCTTCGTCTATTTGATGGTAAGGAATTCATTATGCTTATTCGTCATCATAAAAAGGATGATCCAGCATATTTATTAGCTGAATTTATCAAGCAAATTATAGAAAAAATCAGTAACCAGCTTGCACTAAAAAACGTAAGTGGATCAGCCGGCTCTTTCTATGATTCAGCAAAGCAAATAAATGAAAGCTATAAACAAGCATTAAACGTATTAAATCTAAAAGAAAAATACCCTGAGAATCTAGAAGACACCTTTTTATTTGAGGACCTCGGAGTTTACCAATTTATAGAGGAACTTTTTGAGATTCGAAAAGCAAGTCATAGGCAGAATAAGTACATTGAAAGATTACGATTGTACGATAAGAAACACCAAACTTCCCTCACGGACTCTTTACAAGCTTACTTAAATTGTGATTGTAACGTTTATCAAACCGCAAAGGAGCTATTTATTCACCCAAATACAATGAACTATCGACTAAAAAGAATTCGAGAAGTCTCTATGCTGGACTTAAAAGATCCAAATCAGAAAACTGCCGTTTATTTGGATTTTATCATGGAAAGCATGCATAAAGGGTGATTTGTGCAAATACACAAAGCCCCCTTCTCCTTTTCATTTTTTTAAATGAAGAAAAAACACAAAGAAAGCGTTACCATGGGAATTGTAAATAGATTATGAGGAGATGGTAAACATGATTATAGGGGTACTCAAAGAAATTAAAAATAACGAAAACCGCGTTGCGATGACGCCTGCAGGGGTAGTAAATTTAGTAAAAGCAGGGCAAACGGTCATTATTGAAAAGGACGCAGGATTAGGGAGCAGCTTTACAAATGAAGAGTATATCGAGGCTGGTGCTGAGATCATTGAAAGCGCTTCAGATGTTTGGGCGAAATCCGACATGATTATGAAAGTAAAAGAACCACTCCCATCTGAATATAAATATTTCCGTGAAGGATTAATTTTATTTACCTACCTTCACTTAGCTGCAGAGCCAGATTTGGCACAAGCGTTAGTCGAGAATAAAGTAACAGCGATCGCTTATGAAACGATTACGGTTAACCGTACACTGCCTTTGCTTACTCCAATGAGTGAGGTTGCTGGTCGTATGGCAACTCAAATCGGAGCACAATATCTTGAGAAATCAAAAGGTGGTAAAGGAGTTCTTCTCAGTGGAATTCCAGGTGTTAATCGCGGTAAAGTTACCATCATTGGTGGTGGAGCTGTAGGTACAAACGCCGCTCGTATTGCGCTCGGTCTTGGAGCTGAAGTTACCATTATAGACTTGAACCCAACACGTTTACGTGAATTGGATGATATCTTTGGTTCAAGCATTCAAACGTTAATGTCTAACCCTTACAATATTGCAGAAGCTGTGAAAACTTCTGATTTAGTAATTGGTTCCGTTTTAATCCCAGGTGCAAAGGCGCCAAAGCTTGTTAGTGAAGAAATGGTTAAATCTATGCAGCCGGGATCAGTGATTGTCGATGTTGCGATTGACCAAGGTGGAAACTTTGAAACTGTTGACCATCCTACAACTCATGATGATCCAATCTATGTAAAACATGATGTGCTACATTATGCAGTTGCGAACATCCCTGGTGCTGTACCACGCACAGCGACAGTCGGCTTAACCAATGTAACTGTACCATATGCAGCACAAATAGGTGCAAAAGGAGTTGCAAAAGCCATTCAAGATAACCCAGCAATTGGCACTGGTGTAAATGTCATGAATGGAAAAGTTACCTACGAAGCTGTCGCACGCGACCTTGGGTATGATTATGTTTCCTTAGAAGATGTAATAAACGAACCAGCAACAATATAACGTTAGCAAAATACCCTTCTCTTATACTTAGAAGGGTATTTTTTCACCTGGAGGGATAATGATGACAATCAGAAGTTATCGTGACACGTGGGTAGAAATATCACTTGATGCGATTCATAATAATGTACGTGTATTTAAAAACTATATCGGAACAAATAGCAAGCTAATGGCTGTTGTAAAAGCAGATGGCTATGGTCATGGAGCGGTCGAAGTTGCAAAAGAAGCACTCGCGTCTGGAGCGGACTATTTAGCAGTTGCTATCCTTGATGAAGCGATCCAACTTAGGGAGGCCGGGATTCATTCACCACTATTGGTACTTGGCTATACGCCTTTGCGTGCTATCCCAACCGCAATTAATTTTGATATTACCTTGACTGTTTTTACAGAGGAAATTGCACGTAAAATCAAAGAAGTTGCAGAAGAAAAGCAAAAACAAGCCCGCGTTCATATAAAAATAGACAGTGGAATGAATCGAGTTGGCATTCGTACTAAGGAAGATGCGCTTGACCTTGCCGCATCACTAGCATCTGATTTCGTCACCTTAGAAGGTATATTCACCCATTTCGCAGATGCTGATAATCTAGATGCAACCTATACTGAGAGTCAATTCCAATCATTTATGAATATAATTACCGCACTGGAGGAAAACCAAATATTCATTCCGATTAAGCATTGCTGTAACAGCGCAGCAACAATCGCTCACCCATCTATGCATCTAGACATGGTTCGAGTTGGTGTCAGCATGTATGGTCTATATCCGAGCGAACATTTAAAAGAAAAGATCACATTAAAACAAGCAATGAGTCTGAAAACAAAAGCCGTATACATCAAGACAATTGATACTGAACAAGCAATTAGCTATGGCTGCACCTTTACAACAAATGAAACTTCAACTATTGCAACGATACCTTTAGGATATGCTGATGGTTTCTCACGTTCCCTATCAAATAGAGGACATGTCACCGTACATGGAAAGCAAGCTCCTATCGTCGGCCGTATATGCATGGACCAATCGATGATTGACGTGTCTGCTATCGGAACTGTACAGCCCGATGATGTTTTTACTATTTTTGGTGATCCGAACGACGGCTATATCTCCATGGGTGAAGTAGCTGAACAAATGAACACCATCCATTACGAAACAGCTTGTTTGATCGGGAAACGAGTGCCGAGAATGTATGTAAAGGATGAGAAAAATTTGGACGCTGTTGCTAGCCATATTGAAACGTCCATTGATTTGGAAATTTATGCAGTTAATCAATAGTTAGATATTGATTAACTAGAACTGAAATAATAAGAAAAAGGTTAGCTTCCATCTATTTAGCTGGAAGCTACCTTCTAATCAAACTAACAATGAATACTACTTCTTTCTTCTCTCAATCATATCTCTTACTACATCAGGGTTCGTTCCCCCAGTTATCCTTCTTCTTGCTACAAACTGTTTTGGATCAATGATCGCTTGCCAATCTTCATTTTTAAGTTGAACATCGCTAAGCCATTCATTTACTTTCGCGAGTGGAACTTCATATAGTTCTTTTCCTGCTTCCTCTACCTTTTTGGCAATTACACTAGCTTTTTTATGCGCTAACCGAAATGAAATACGGTAATCTCTTGCCAATACATCTGCAAGTTCTGTAATCGTTATCATATTTTCTCTCGCTTGTTGAGAAGCACGTCCCTTATTAAACTCCAACGTAAGCATAACAGCACGCATTAATCGCAACACTCGTGTAGCTTTTTGATAACCTGCATATAGATGTGGTTGCAGATCGTCTTCCGTATCATTTATATCTCCAAAAGGGGTGTTATGAATCATATGAACTACAGCCAGCCCTTCCGCAGCCGCACTGCTTGCAATTGCACGAGAATGCTCAATGGAAACGGGATTTCTTTTTTGTGGCATAATACTGCTAATTTGAACGTACGCATTAGAAACCTTTATTAAACCTACCTCTTTTGAAGCCATACGTAACATTTCCTGAAGCCATCTTCCCATGTTAGTCATCAAACTTACTAGCGCCTGCGCTGCTTCAATTAGATAATCTCCTGTTCCAATTGCATCATATGAATTCTCTATCAATCCATCAAATTCAAGCAATTCCACCATTCGCTCTCTGTTTATAGGAAATCCGGTAGTAGTGATTGCTGCCGCCCCCATCGGAGATTGATTCACTGTCACAAAAGCTTGTTTCAATCTTTGAATATCTCGACTTAAATTATCATAAATAGCTACAAGGTAATGGCCAAATGTTGTTGGTTGAGCAGGTTGCGTATGCGTGTGAGCTGGCATAGTAGATTCAACATGTTTTTCTGCCTGGTAAAGAATTGCTCTATTTAATTGTTCTGCTTCTTTAATCGCTTGTTCAATATAATCTCTAATAACAATGCGATACATCGCTTCTCCCATATCATTTCTACTTTTTGCAATATGCATTTTTCCTGCCAGATCAGCACCAATAAGATTTCCAATCCGAGATTCTACGAGAAAAAAAAGATCCTCATGTTGAGAAGAATACATCAATTCAGCTCGATCAAGACATTCTACCTGCTTCACACCTTCTAATATTTCAGTACACTCATCACCTGTTAAAATCCCCTGCTCCATCAACATAATAGTATGTGCTTTATGGATTTTAAACATTGCTTCATATAAATACTTTTTTTGATCATCAAATATCGGCTTTAACAGTTCATCAATATAGGTCTTACCAGGAAATTCAACTCCTTCAGCCTCTTCAAACTGCTCCTTGATTCTATTCATTTCCTACACCTCAATATTGTGTAATATATTTCTTTACAGTTAGTTAACCTTACTTACCAATCATTGTAGCGGATTGCATTCTCCTTTGTAAAGCATTAATTTTTAAAATAATAACTAAACTTAAAATTAACTTTATTTTTAGTTTTGTAAACGTTGACATTAAGAAAGATTAATAGTATTATAATTTTCAATTAATAAGTTAACTTTACTAACCTATCGAAACATTATTGAATTTGAAAGGAGTGAAAATTATCGCTATCCGTAGTGTCCCCACAGATTCCAACTTACTAAAACTTTTAAACAAACGGAAAGTCTTACATTATATTCAACGGAAAGATGGACATTCTCGATCTGATATTGCAAAAGCACTAAAACTAAGTAAACCTACAGTCTCTAATATAGTTGATGAACTTTTAGAAGAAGGATGGATTCGAGAGAAAGAAAGTGAAAGAGCTAGTTCAGCAGGTGGCCGGAAACCATTTCAAATTTTCTTTAATGAAAACGCAGCCTATATTGTTGGAATTGATATTGGCGGGACATTAGTAGAAATCGCCATTATGAATTTAGCCGGGAAACTAATAAGTAAGACCGCTTTTTCCACCCAAAAGCATGTAGGTAATAACTTTATCCAAACAATTGCCAACTACGTAAACACCCTTACAGAGCAAAACGGACTAGAAAGCAGCCAGTTATTCGGAGTTGGCGTTGGCGTTCCAGGTATTACGGATGTTGATAGTGGAATTGTCATTGATGCGCCAAGCCTGAGTTGGAAAAATGTACCGCTTCAATCTCAACTTGAATCCCTTCTCTCATGTCCTGTTTATATTGATAATGATGTAAATGTTGCGGCGCTGGGTGAATATTGGAAAGGTGCTGGTAGAAAAAATAATAATATGATTATGATTACACTAGGTACTGGTATCGGGTGTGGAATTATAATTAATGGACAGCTTTATCGTGGAGCTTCATACGCAGCTGGAGAAATTGGTTATATGGTGACAGATAAAGATGCTGCTGATAAAAAGTATGAGCAAACATTTAGTGGCTACGGATTTTTAGATAGTCATGTTGGAGGACCATCCATTGCAAAAAGAATGCTTAACCATGCCGAAAAAAGAGAAGAAAAATGGACTGCGAAAAAAGTTTTTCAAATGGCAATAGATGGCGATCAACTAGCTTTAGATACGATAAACGATTCCCTATCGCACCTTTCTTTTGCATTAATTAATGTTATTTCCATTATCAACCCAGAGAGAGTTGTATTAGGTGGCGGCATTTCTAAATCAATGCATCACTTTTTACCACATATAACTTCCACCCTAGAGAAACACTTACCTGTTCAAACGGATATCACTATCACAACGGTTGAAGATGTCTCTTTATTAGGTGCTGGTTACCTCATACTTAAAGAACACGAGTCAATTTTAAAAGTATAAGTTTTTATTTTAATTTAAAGAGACTTCGGTCCTTTAAAATATTTTAATAGGGGGTTTTATTATGTTTAAAAGGTGGCAATTGGCTCTACTTGTAATATTGTTATCGATTGTAATGGCAGCATGCTCTAGTGATGATGAAAGTTCTGCAAATCAAGAAGATGGCGATATCACACTTGAATACTGGCAATATTCATTTGATTCAAAGGTCAGTTTGATGGATGAATTAATTGCGGAATTCGAAGAAGCAAACCCTGGGATTAAAGTAAAACAAACTAATTTCCCATATGATCAATACAATGAACAGGTAGCTGCACAAGTTCCAGCTGGTAGAGGACCTGATGTCATTAACCTGTTCTACGGTTGGGTTCCTACCTATGTAGATGCTGGTTATTTACAGCCGCTACCACAGGATGCTTTTCCACATGAAGATATAGAAAGTGAGTTTTTCCCATTAGTAGAGGCTACTAAAATGGATGGTGAATATTGGACAATACCAACTGCTGTAAGAACGCTCGCATTATTCTATAATAAGGACCTATTTGAAGAAGCAGGACTTGACCCTAATTCCCCTCCTGAAACATGGGAAGAACTAGAAGATTATGCCGTACAATTAACTAAAGCTGATGGCAACGGTCGTTTAGAACAATCTGGAATGGCATGGGAACCAGCACAGCAAGGTCACCATTGGCTTAGAGATGGCCTTACCCTTCAAGCGAGTGGTCAAGTATTAAGTGAAGATCGCAAAGAAGTTGTTTGGGCGAATGATCCCGCTGGGTTGGAAGCATTTAAATATTGGCTAAGTTTCCCATCTGAACTTGGAACGTCTGAACAAGGCTTTTATACGGATGATGTGACAGCCTTTGTAACAGAAAAGGCTGCTATGAATATTGATGGTTCATTTCGGGTTGGTACACTACAAAATGACGCACCCGATTTGAATTATGCAATAGCTCCACTTCCAGGAAAAGATGGACTATCAACAAATGCTTCTTTCTGGACAAATGGAATTACAGCTCGAGTTGAAGGCGAGAAACTAGAAGCTGCTACAAAGTTTTTAGAGTTTTTAACTAGTGACGATGTTATGGAAAGATGGCTAGACGCTACGGGTGAGTTACCTGCAAAAGAATCTGTTGCCATGCAGGATAAATATGTAAACGATGAAATTTATGGTCCTTTTATCGAATCCTTGCCTTTTGCTAATGCACATTTTTTTGTTGATGAAACTCGGGAACGGGATCTTGTTATTGACGCTGCTAACCGCGTGTTAATGGAAGGTCAAGACCCCGAAGAGGCATTTAATCAATTAGTAGAAGCTACCCAAAAACTCTATGATGAATACTGGGAAGAATAAACAATCTTTAACAAAGGGATCAAGGTGGCATGGCATACCTTGGTCCCTACCACTTAAAGGAGGTGCGACATGGAGCAATTTAAATCTCCACAGAACCAGAACAACAAAACAAATCTAGCTAAAAAGAAAAAGACTTCCCTTCTTCATAAATTTCGAGGAAACCTTAAATATCAAAAGTATTTATTTGTATACACTTGTTTATTGCTTCCAATTATTTTTTATCTTGGCATCCGAATTTTACCTACTCTATTTACGTTTAATGTGGGATTTAGAGATTGGAACCTTCTTTCCACAGATATACAACCTTTTGTTGGTATAGAAAATTATGTAACACTATTTCAAGATGAAATCTTTATTAAATCCATTTTTAATACACTCATCTATATTATTCTGGGTGTTTCTGGTCAATTATTATTTGGGATAATTGTAGCATTATTACTTCATAAAATTAATCGATTTGTTGGTTTTTTTAGAGTCATCTATTTTATTCCCTATGTAACTAGTATTGTTGCAATTAGTTGGGTATTCCAGTGGATTTTAATGGGTAACGGGATTATCAATGATGTATTAGTTAATCTTGGGTTCCCTGCTCAGCCATTCTTAAACTCACCAGATCAAGCAATTTATGTCATCATCGCAGCAATGATTTGGCAATCGATTGGTTTTCAGATGGTTCTCTTCTTAGCTGGGTTAGAAAATATACCAGAAATGCTTTATGAAGCTGCTGATATTGATGGAGCAACCGGTTGGCAAAAATTTTGGCATGTCACTGTTCCATTACTAAATCCAACGATTGTATTTTCTGCAGTAATTGGAACGATTACCTTTATCCAAGTTTCCTTTACCCAGGTCATTAATATGAGTATGGATGGAAGTGGCGGTCCTTTAAACTCTACCCTTTCAGTTGTTGTTTATATTTACCAGCTGGCCTTCAAGCAATTTGATATGGGGTTAGCTTCTGCGGCAACCGTCATATTATTCTTATTCATACTAGCTTTAACGATATTCCAAATGAAAGTTTTAACGAAGAAATTTGATTACTAGAATAGGAGGTGTGGAAGGATGAGATTCCGACGCTTATTGCCGTATCTACTTTTAATAATTGGTTCTGTTATTATGTTGTTTCCATTCATTTGGATGGTATCTACTTCCTTAAAAGCACCATTAGATATATTTAATTTGAGCATTATCCCTGAAAATCCAACCTTAGCGAATTATATTAAAATTCTTGAGGAGAGCATGTTCATTAAATGGTTTATGAATAGTATTATTGTCGCTCTGATTACGACGATAAGCGTTTTGTTTTTTGACACACTCGTTGGATATATTATCGCCAAGTTCTCCTTTGTTGGTCGTACAGTTATTTTCATCTTAATATTAAGTACGTTAATGGTTCCAACAGAAATGCTAATTATCCCGTGGTATATGATGAGTTCAGAATTTGGATGGACAGACACATACTGGGGTGTTCTTTTCCCAGGTCTCATGACAGGTTTTGGAGTATTTTTAATGCGACAGTTTATGGAGCAAATCCCTGATGATTTACTCAATGCTGCACGAGTTGATGGAATGAACGAGTATGCCATCTTCTTTAAAATTGCTGTTCCACAAGTTTGGCCAGCGATATCAGCATTAGGTATTTTTACATTCCTTAGTAACTGGAACGCATTTCTATGGCCGTTAATTGTCATTGAATCACCTAGTTTACGAACACTGCCGGTGGGATTATCATTCTTTTCCTCCGGCGAAGCTGAGTCCCAGTGGCATCTCATTATGACTGGGGCAACTATTTCGGTTATCCCATTAATTCTAGTATTTATCCTCCTACAGCGTCATATCATCAAAGGTATTACATTAACTGGTATGAAATAATTTACGTTAAAATATCCCAATCGGATTGGTGAATCCGATTGGGATTATTTTTATTCTACTCCATAGCTAATTAGGTTTGTGAATACACGGTAAGCACCAGGTACTTGATTATCGATTTGTCGATAGAATACTAAATTCGTATATAGATAGGTACCCTCGCCATATTCGGCAAGCAAGATCCCACTCGTAAATGGATCTTCATCTGGATCAGCCATGCTAACCAATGTCTCATAGCGTTCATCCCAATTCATTGGAAAATAGAGTCCTCTTTCTTGCACCCAATTATCCCAGTCGTGATTCGTAATTTCATTTGGGTAGTTAAATAACTTATGCTCGGGTTGTGTTAACGTTACTTCTGCATGCACGTCAGTTACGCGCCATTGAATGGACGGATTACCAATTTCTAATGGATACGGTGCGGTTGTATCTGTATTCCAGTTGTCATCTGGTTTATGATACTGTACCACGTAATGTCCTCCGCTCTCTACATATTCTAGCAATCTTTCATTATTTTCAGCTAGATCAGGTCGAGAAAGATATGCTCTTATTCCTGTAACAATCGCATCATACTGTGTCAAATCACCTGAAGCAAGGTCTGCTTCTGTAAGTTTCGTCACGTCCATCCCTGTATCTATTAAATAGTCAGCAACTTCGTCGAAACCACTTTCGATATAACCAACTTTTAAGTTGTTAGGTAGTAGCAACTCAAATGCAACGGTGTTGACTGTTGCAGGGTATTGAAAATATGAATCTTTAATATGGTCATAACTAATTTTCTGAACGGTCGTATCAAAGATTGCTCCATTTGCTTCAGCAAAAACATCGAAAGAATAATCTCCTTCTGTAATATCTGATGGCGGACTAACAGTAAACGTAACCTCTTCTATTTCATGCTGCTCTGTAAATGAAACTTCCTTCTCTACTGGATTACTTGTCCAACCCTCCGGGAGATTTAACGAAACAATTGCATCTTTCTTACCGTTATAATAGTTCTTTACTTGAACTTTAACAGGAATTTCTTCTTGAATATCAGCTGTATTGATTGTTAAGTTTTCCGGACTTGGAGCTACACTTAACTCAGGTAATACAGCAACAGTGCGATTAAACTCTATTAATTTACCAGACGTTTGCCCTTTTTCTTTAAATTCAACTTTCCCCATTAGGGTTGACTCATCATACGGTGCATAATATGGTTCATCTTCTGGCACCCTTATATCAAAAGTTACTTTCTTGGATTCATTCGGTTTTAAATGTTTCACTTTCTGTGTTCTGTCTCCACCCCAAGATTCCGGGGTCACCAGTGTTGCATCAATATGTTTTATTTTCTGGTTGCCCTCATTTGTAATTGTCATGGTTACTTGACCTTCCGAACCAGGTGTTAATACCTCCGTGTTGATTTCCATTTCCATATGAAGGCTAGAAGCTGCAAAACTCACCTCATGTAATTGCTCTTCTTTTAATTCAAGCTTATGAAGTAAATCATTCTTTAGATCACTTGACATTTTCGCTTTTCCTACTAATTTTTGAATCCTCTTTACATCCTTATGCGCGGATTGTGATACCGATAAAATCGCTTCTCTATCTGGATAGAGCTCGACAATTTCATCCAATTTTTGCTGTAACTTATTTAATTGCGTTTTCACATTTTTCGCTGGAACAATTTCTGCCCATTCATTAAAGTTGTATGGGATACCCGCAAACAACTCATTCGGATAATCTGTATGAACAGCTTCCTTTATCAATTCTAAGTGTGTTTGTCTAGGTTCGGCTGGAATATCCCTCCCCATCCCCTGACTTTTGTGCATATATCTTGACTCCTCTCCCAGCTGGGGATATGTCATTTCATATACAGGGTCATAATCACCAATTTCTATTGAAGTTGTTGCAGTTTCTTCCGATTCAGCAGGTAAATACAACTTTTTTACTTGCCAAGTGGATAATCCCTCTTCTAGCTGTTCTGGGAAAACAGTTGGATCAGCCGCATCTTCAAATGCTTGTTCAGATAAGATCGTTATCGCCCTATGGTGGCCATGCTGACTTTCAACATCCCGAAAAGAGGGCATTACAATGTCAGGCTGATAAGTTCGAATGAATCGAATAAAGCGTTCGTAGGTTAATTCCTCTCCCCATTTCTCCAACGTTTCATCTGGGGATTTGGAAAATCCAAAATCATAGATAGGGTCCGATGTAGTCTCACTTAAATGATATGCCTTCACCCCGGTAATTTTAGCTGCTTCAATCATCTCATTACTACGGATAATCCCTAAACCATTATCCAACTCTGTCCCAATCTCATTCTGTCCTCCTTCACCACGATTCGCAATTAAGCTTGAAGTTTTCACACCCAACCCTCTAGATAAGTAAGCAAGAAAATCACTGCGTTCATCATCCGGATGTGCTCCTGTGTTTAAAAATGTCACTGTAGTATTTAGTGGTTTTACTGCATTCCATAGTTCAACATCATGGTGACCATCTTCCTTCGCGTTACCTTTTAAAGGAATAAAAGATACGATGAGCAGTAGAATCAACAAGTAATGAAGCACCTTTCTCATTTTTGTAACCCCTTTCATTATTAGGTTAGTTCAATACTTTAAACCTGCTACCTCCTTTTCACATTAAGGTTAGTTAGTAATCTAAACTTACTAACTTTTCAGAATTAACTTCTCATAAAAACAATATCAAGTTAAAACTTCATTGTAAATATTAGATTTGTCCTATTTTTCTAATAATGAGAGGAGTGAAGTGGTATAAAAGATGCTATTGAACATAAAAAGTCTTGATATACAAAATGATAAATAACATTTCTATATCAAGACAGACTTAATCAGTGTTCTATACGAATCATTGAGCTCTATTTGTTAGATATTTTAACTAAAATCCTCTACCCAGCTAGGAACTTCTAAATCACATAGTATCTCGAGCTCCTGTTCTCTTTTCTCTATATAAGAACTAATTTCTTTAAGGTCTTGATCAACGATTGCGGGATGTGTCATTACTTCAACAGAAGCAGTGTCTAGGTGTTGTAATTTATTAAATATCTCATAATCAACACCCTCACCGTAAAAATCCAACCAAAGTGTTTCTGTAAGTAGAATTTCTGGATTTCCTTTTAAAGATTCAACATAGCGAACAGGAACATTGTATCGCTGAGCTAATTTAACAACAACTTCTTTCAACGGCTCCCATCCATGTATATGGTGATGGCTGTCAATGTGATGGAGGGGTAGACCTGTAGCTAAAAATGCATCGATTTGTGCGCACCATTCTCGCTCTACTGCATCTACATCAGCGACTCCCATTTCTATAAATGTATTTCTAAATTTAAAAAATCCTTGATCATCGAGAAGTGTCGGGACACTCCCACTAATCGGTTTACCCCAGGTTAGTACAAGATGAATGCCTACTTTTAGTAATGGATGCTTTTTTGCTTGTGAAACTGCATGGTTTACTGCTTTTCCATTCATCATTAAAGTTGTCGATCTGACAACTCCATCTTTATGCGCTTTAATAATTCCATCCGTAACACCTTTTGTTAATCCAAAATCGTCTGCATTAAATAATACTTTCATCGATAGTCCCCCCTTAAATACTTCCGATTATTCTCCCAACTGGTAATTCCGCTCAATCATGAAATTTGTCTTATCACCACGGAAAAACGAACGGGAAAATTCTACTTTTTTGCCTTTATCGTCTTCGGCAATTGTTTCGATATAAAAACATGGTGTTCCTACTTCACAGCCTAAATGCATACAAGAACGTTCATCTGCAAGTGTTATCTCAATTTGTTCAGTTGTTTTGGCGATGTGAACATGGAATTTTTCTTTTAATGATGCATACAAAGATGTTTCTGCATGTTCTTTCGTTATCCCCGGGGCAATATCCCATGGAATATAAGCTATTTCATATTGTGTTGGTTCACCATTTGCCTTGCGAACCCGTTCAATTCGCTGTATCGGATCATTGATAGATACATCAAGAGATTGCTGCAAAATTTCATTGGCTGGAACAACATGAATATCTATTAAAGTTATCTCTGCTTTTTTACCCTGAACAGCAATCTGATCACTATACCGTTTTACAGTTTGGGACAGTGTCTGCTTCACCTTTTGATCAGCGACAAAGGTCCCCTTCCCCTGCTGCCGTACTAAATAACCTTCAAGGGTAAGCTGATTTAAAGCTGTTCTCACAGTCGTTCTACTCACATCAAAGTCCTTACAGAGTTCCAACTCTGGAGGTATTTTTTCTCCCTTTTTATATTCATTTGACTTAATACGATTCAATAATTCTTCTTTTATATAGGCATGCAGTGATTGGTTTTTTTCCATGTCTGTACTCCTTCAAACATTGTATATGTAAAGTGTACAAGATATAAGAAATAATAACAATACTTATAATTGTAATTACAACTTATGAAATATGTATGGACATCACAATAATTGTATGATACATTTTTATTACAGAAGCAAATGACTTATCACAATGAAATTCATGCGCTTGTTAAAAGCAATAATTTTAAAGCGTTTCCAAATACATCATAAGGAGTTCATACAAAATGACACTAAAACTAGTAATTATCGGTGGAGGATCTAGTTATACACCAGAAATTATTGAAGGTATTATCCGTCGTCATGATTCATTTCCTGTAACTGACATCGTACTTGTTGATATTGAAGCTGGGCAAAAAAAATTAGAAATTATTGGGGATCTTTCATTACGAATGATAGAAAAATCAGCAAAACCTATTAAACTATCATGGACATTAGATCGAAAAAGAGCACTCATAAATGCTGATTTTGTTTCAACTCAAATTCGCGTTGGCGGTCTAGAGGCTCGTTCAAAGGATGAAAGAATCCCTTTGAGTCATGGGTTTATCGGACAGGAAACGAACGGTGCTGGTGGAATTTTTAAAGCTTTTCGTACCATTCCCGTATTAATAGAACTTGCTGAAGATATTCATACAATTTGCCCAGATGCATGGATGATCAATTTCACCAACCCTGCTGGAATTGTAACTGAGGCACTGTTGAAGCATTCAGCACATCAAAAGGTGATTGGTGTATGTAACATTCCTTTTAACATGCGCCATTCAACTGCAGAAATTTTAGGGGTGTCACCGGACAATGTAAAAATTCAATTTATTGGTATGAATCATTTCGTGTTTGGTCAAAAAGTATTTGTCAATGGGGTGGATCGCACAGAAGAAGTTCTGGAGAAACTAGTTGGAGATCATTTCGATTATTCACCAGCTAACATTGTTAACCTTGGTTGGTCTAAAACCTTTATCGAATCAACTAGACTGCTGCCTAATCCATATCATCAGTATTACTTCCAAACAAAAGAGGTCCTTGAGAAAGATTTGCAAGCCTATAAAGAAAATGGCACTCGTGCAGAAGTAGTACAACAATTAGAAGAATCGTTGTTTGAACTATATCGTAACCCAGAATTACGTGACAAACCAAAAGAGCTGGAAAAACGAGGAGGTGCATTTTATAGTGATGTAGCATGTAGTTTGATGGATTCTATCTATAACAATAAGGAGGATGTTCAAACAGTCAATACATTTAATAATGGTGCAATCCCAGATCTTCCAAATGATGCAGTAATTGAAGCCAATTGTATCATTACAAATCATGGTCCTAGACCAATTTCTGTTGGACCATTACCAGCAACAATAAAAGGATTAGTCTATCAAATGAAAGCATTTGAAGAGCTTGTCATTCAGGCTAGTATATCTGGGGATTACAACGATGCTTATACAGCTTTACTAATGAATCCATTAATTGGCGATGAAAAGCGGAGTAAAGTATTACTTGATGAGCTATTAGAAGCACATAAAGCTTATTTACCACAATTCAATTCAAGGGGGAATTAGAATGAACAATAAGTTTATGCAAAAATTTATTGAAATTGCCGGACGCATTGGAGCACAGCGTCACCTAGTGGCAATTCGTGATGGTTTTGTTGCAATTATGCCATTAATCATCGTTGGCTCACTAGCAATATTAGTTAATAACTTTCCACCACTTGGCGCGCTTAACTTTGTAGAGTGGATGAATGGAATATTTGGGGAAGGTAATTGGCAGGCAGTTGGGGGAAGTATTTGGAACGGAACATTTGCTGTACTAGGTCTATTAATTGCGTTTTCAATCGCTTATAATTTAGCTAAGTCCTATGAAGTTGATGGTCTATCTGCAGGTTTAATTTCTGCAGCAGCTTACATTATGCTTGTGCCAGAAACACCTGATTGGGGTCTGAGCTTTGCTTGGTTAGGAGCCCAAGGATTATTTGTAGCTATTATTATCGCACTCGTTCTTACGGAGCTATTTCGATTTCTCGTTAAATCCAAATTCACAATAAAAATGCCAGAAGGTGTTCCAGATGGTGTTGCAAGATCATTCACAGCTCTTATACCAGCAACAATTATATTAATTATCGTAGGGTTCTTCCAAGCAATGATGAATGTTTTTGCAGAAATAAGTATATTTGAAGTTATCTTTAATGTCATTCAAGAACCACTTCAAGGACTTGGTAACACATTACCAGCAGCAATAGTTGTTTCATTCCTTAATCATTTACTATGGTTCTTTGGATTACACGGCACAAATATTATCGGCTCTGTTATTGAGCCTGTATACTTACCACTAATACAAACAAACTTAGAACTGTTTCAGGGTGGAATGTCCGCATTTGAAGTACCTTATATCGTTACGAAGCCCTTCTTAGATTCATTCGTATTTATGGGGGGATCTGGGGCAACTATCGCATTACTAATTGCTATCTTTATCGTCATTCGGCATGAAAAAAATCATCCGTATCGAGAAGTTGCAAAGCTTTCTGCACCAGCAGGATTATTTAATATCAATGAACCAGTTATTTTTGGCTTACCAATTGTATTAAACCCTGTCATGTTAATTCCGTTTATTTTAGTACCTGTTACATTAACCATAACTTCTTATATCGCACTCGCAACAGGTATTGTACCAAAAACGGTAGCTATTCTACCGTGGACCACTCCACCAATATTGAGTGGTTACCTTGTAACAGGTGGAAGCTGGCGCGGTATTGCACTACAATTATTTAATTTAACACTTGCCGTATTAATGTATATTCCATTTATAATGGCAGGAGTTAGAGCATTAAAACAACGAATGGAGGGCTAATCATGTCCACAACAACAGAAGAAATGCAAATGCTTTCATTTAATATTATTTTGCACGCTGGAAATGCTCGATCACATGCGATGGAAGCAATTGCACTTGCAAAGGAATATAAGTTTGTAGAAGCGAATAAAAAAATCGAACAAGCAGAAGAAGAATTCAACGAAGCACATCATATTCAAACCGATTTACTACAAAAAGAAGCAAATGGTGAGAAAAATAATATAACGGTCATTCTCATTCATGCACAAGATCACCTGATGACAGCAATGACGGTTAAAGATCTTGCCTTGGAGATGATTGATATGTATAAAAAAATGGAAGCAATTGAGGAGGCTAACCAATGAAAATTATCCTTGTCTGTTCAGCAGGTATGTCTACATCCATGCTCGTAAAGAAAATGAAAGCATCTGCTGTTGAAAGAAATATAGAAGTAAATATAGAAGCAGTAGCAGAATCCCAGCTTAAAAATAACTTAGAAAATCTCGATGTCGTATTAATCGGACCACAAGTACGCTATCTCGAGAAGAAAATTAGAGAACAAGTAGAGCCTAAAGGAATTAAAGTAGATATCATCGACCAATTAGCATATGGTATGATTCAAGGAGATAAGGTTTTGGATCAAGCAATTCATTTAAAAAATAATTAATTTCAACCTTATTCTTTCTGTAAGACAATCAACTATCGAGGAAATTACAATTGTGATAGATGTAGGCAGAAAGAATTGAAAACCATTGCCCTCAAAATAAATAGAAGATCCTAAAGGAGAAGCCATAGTAAAGCAACTATGACTTCTCCGATTTATTTTACACCCATTTTGTTGTAATTACTTTCTTGCGTGTATAGAATTGCAGTCCGTCTTTTCCGTTTGCGTGTAAGTCACCGTAGAAGGAATCCTTCCACCCAGAGAATGGGAAAAACGCCATTGGTGCTGGTACACCAATATTAACACCTAACATACCAGCATGAATGGATTCACGGAATTGACGTACACTTCCCCCATCCTTCGTGAAGATACATGCACCATTAGCAAAGCGGGACTCGTTCGATAGTTTTATAGCTTCGCTTAGATCTTTCACACGTGAGATGGATAATACAGGTGCAAAAATTTCTTCTTGCCATATTTTCATTTCAGAAGTGACATTATCAAAGATCGTCGGTCCTACAAAGTATCCTTCCCGCTTTGCCGCTTCGTCCTGCCGACCATCCCTGACAAGCTTGGCTCCTTCATTTTCTCCAGCTTCAATATAGTTCAATGTACGCTCTTTATGCTGATCACGAATAACAGGTCCAAGAAATACTCCTTCATCTAAGCCATTACCGATTTCAATTTGATTCGCTTTTTGTGTAAGGAGCGCGATAAATTCATCTGCGATGGAATCTTCCACCGCTACAACAGATGCTGCCATACAACGCTCTCCAGCAGAACCAAAAGCTGCATTCATAATTTGTGTTGTCGCATTATCAAGATTCGCGTCATTTAACACGATAGCATGGTTTTTTGCACCTGCAAGTGCCTGTACACGTTTTAAATTATCTGTACCACGTTTGTAGACATACTCGGCAACTGGTTGAGAACCTACAAAGGAAATTGCTGCTACCTGTTTATGATCTAATAATCCGTTCACCACATCATGCGCACCGTGAACGATATTGAATACACCGTTTGGCAGGCCTGCTTCTTCAAGCAACGCAGCCAGTCGATTGGCGAGCAGCGGGGTACGCTCTGATGGTTTCATTACAAATGTATTTCCAGTAGCGATCGCCATCGGAAACATCCAGCACGGTACCATCATCGGGAAGTTAAAAGGTGTAATTCCGCCAATAACTCCTATCGGATAACGGTATACACCTGACTCCAACTCGGTCGCTATTGAAGGCAATTGCTCTCCCATCATTAACGACGGTGCTCCAGCAGCAAATTCCACGTTTTCAATTCCTCTTTGCACCTCACCATATGCTTCAGTAAAGTTCTTACCATTCTCAAGCGTTATCAGTCTAGCAAGCTCTTCATGGTTATCTACTAGAAGCTGTTGATATTTAAATAGAATACGAGCACGCTTTGGCACAGGAACTTCTTTCCATGTTAGGAATGCTTCCGCTGCTACTTGAACCGCATAATCCGTATCCTCTAGCGTCGATACAGGAACATGCGCAATCACTTCTCCAGTTGCCGGATTATAAACCTTCTCTGTTTTCGTTGCTTTTGCCTCAACCCATTTGCCACCTACGTAGTTTTTTAATATTTCTACCGTAGTTTGTGTCAATTAAATAACCTCCTAATATTTTTTAAACTAAAAAATCGTATAGAGTAAAACTGCAAGCCCCAACACTGTAGTTGGCAAAATAATACTAACTAGAAAAATAGGTTTATACGCTCTACTATGCGTTTCACCACAAATTGCACGTACTGTTGTTACAACATAGCCATTATGTGGAAGAGAATCCAATCCACCCGATGCTAATGCAGAAATCCGGTGCATTGACCCAGGATCCAAACCTTGACTCATATATATTGGAGCAAGAATAGGTAGTGCAATTCCAAGTCCACCAGACGCTGAACCGGTTATACCACATATGACTGTAACTCCAACTGCTAAACCTAATAGTGGTGGTCCCGGCATGTTAATAAGTCCGTTTATTAACATATCAAATGCCGAGACCTGTGCAGCAACACTTCCAAAACCAACTACTGCACACGTATTCGCCAGGGCGACCAATGCATTCTGCGTACCAGTTGCCAAAGAACCCCAAAATTCAGTAAGAAATTTATGCATCGCGAGACATGAAACTGTAATTCCAACAGTTAAAGCAATTAACAATGCAGTTGTAGGATTCATAAACTGCCCTAATATATTTAATAAAACAATAACCAGAGCAAGCGGAATAATTGCGACAACGACATTTGGCAAATCCCTTGTTTTCGGGTCTGGACTTATACGTTCCTCTTCCGCTGCTATACTAGCTGCTGTTTCCTCACTCGCTGTAGAAGCTTTTGGCAAGGAAAATACTTCTCCATTTGCAGAAGCCTTTCTAACCAATGCTCCAAGCCATAACCCTCCACCAATCATAATCAAGAAGGCGCATAAAACACCAATCCAACCTCCTGCAGTTGGTGTTGTTCCAAAGAATTCAGTTGGTATAATGTTTTGAATTTCAGGTGATCCTGGTGCAGTCATTGTAAACGAAATAGAGCCGAACACAAGAGCAGCAGGAATAAAACGATGTGGTAAATTAGCTGCCCTGAATAACGAAACAGCAATTGGATATACAGCAAAACCAACAACGAATAAACTAACTCCACCGTATGTCATAATAGCCGCTGCTGCAACAACGGCGAATACCGCTCGTTTCACTCCAAATTTCAATTTAATCCATTGCGCGATACTCTCTGCCGATTTTGTCTCCTGCATAAACTTCCCAAAAATTGCACCGAGCAAAAATACTAAAAACCATGAAGCAAAGTAGCCTGTGAAGCCAGTCATATAGTTATCCATCAATGCAGTCTCTAGATTCAATCCACCCGTAATTGCAATTACAACTGAGCTAATCAAAGCTGCAATAATAATATTAATTCCCTTCATTGTTAGGTAGACTAATAAAGCAAGAGCAGCAATTAATCCCAGCATTCCAAGAACTTCCATCACTTTTCCCCCTTGACTTGAACCTTAATGACGAATTGTTTTCTCTGCACGAAAATTGTATGAAAAGCAAATGTGATAAAGCTCTTCTATCTCCTGTTTCGTAGGTACTTTTGGATTGTTTTGCGGGCTTCCACTTGTCAGCGCATCTTCTGCCATTTTACTAATTGCAGCTTTGAAATCTGCTTGATCAATTCCCCATCCTTTCAAATTAGGGATATCCAATTCCAAACAGAGCTTTTTCACGGACGAAACTGTTAGATCAGCGGACTCCTCCTTTGAAAGGTGAATTGCATTCGGATTAAAAAATATTGCCAAATCAGCTAAACGATCCACACATGCATCTCTACTATAATCAAGTACAGCAGGAAGTAGCATCGCATTTGATATCCCATGTGGAACATGGAACAGTGCACCAATTGGTCTTGACATCCCATGCACGAGGCAGACCGAAGCATTTGTAAAAGCCATCCCTGCTTGTAATGAACCTATTGACATCTCTTCTCTTGCTACTAAATTACTTCCATCTTCATAACTAACTTTCAGATTTTTAACGATTTTTTCTATTGCAGATAGTGCCAGCATGTCTGTCATTGGTTGAGCACGCCTTGATAGATATGCTTCAATTGCATGACTTAGAGCGTCTACACCAGTAGCTGCTGTAACTGACTTTGGAGAAGATATCGTTAATAATGGATCTACAATTGCAACGTCAGGCATAAATAATGGCTGCTTAATCATCATCTTTACATCATTGCTTGTATTTGTAATGATCGTAGCATCTGTAGCCTCTGACCCAGTTCCAGCAGTAGTTGGAATGGATATATGCGGAATTGGTTTGTGTTCTACCAGCCTTTTTCCACCCATGTAATCACCAATATAAGCTCCATTCGTTGCTACAACAGCAACCGCCTTCGCTGTGTCAATACAGCTGCCTCCACCTAACGAAATGACTACATTACATTTTTCCTTCATACATAATTCAAGCGCCTCTGACACATAGATATCTGTTGGTTCTGATTCAACACCTAAATAGATAACGCTTTCAATTTTCTCTTTTAAAAGCAAATCCCTACACTCGCTAACATAACATAGGCTCTCCATTACTTTATCGCTAATAATAAGTGCCTTTTCTCCTTTTGCAGCTGCTTCCTTCCCTACCTTTTCAAATGCGTTTCTTCCATAGTAAATTGCTTGTGGTGTACGAAATACTGCATTATTCTCCATGTCTTCCCCTCCTATTTCCCTTTTAGTAGTATTCTAGCAAAAATCATGCCAATAATTCGCACACCAATATGTAAGCGTTTCAAATAAAAAGTGTAGCTTTACCGCTACACTTTTGTAGACATGTGTAGTTAAACAGCTACACTATTTATCCAGTCCATGCTTTCTTAATTTTTTATACAAAGTGGTACGATGAATCCCAAGCTTTTCCGCAGACCTCGTTTTATTTCCTCCTGTCTCTTCTAATACTTTCTTTAAAACTTCTTTCTCTTTATCTATCACTTCTTGCTGAATCAATGAAGGAATTCCTGTAAAATCGGATCTTTTTATGTAATTCGGAATATGATGTATATCAATAATTCGTGTTTCAGTTAAAATAACTAATTTTTCCAGTGTATTTACAAGCTCTCTTATGTTTCCATACCATGTATATCTCATAAAAACGGACATGGCTTCAGCTGTTATTTCTTTTTCTGGCACTTGATACTTCTTACATAAGTTAGTTAAATAATAGGAGATTAATAATGGGATATCTGTTGGCCTCTCTCTTAACGGCGGTATCGAAATTTCAATAACATTAATTCGATAATATAAGTCCTCACGGAATGATCCAGCACTCACCATTTCTAGCAGATCCCGATTTGTAGCAACAACGACCCTTGCCTTTAATTGCTTTTTTCGGATTCCGCCAACCCGTTCAAATTCCTTTTCCTGCAATACTCGAAGCAATTTTGTTTGCATGATCTGCGGCATCTCACCAATCTCGTCTAAAAAAATTGTCCCACCTTCAGCCAATTCTAATTTTCCTGGCTTCCCTCCTTTTTTAGCTCCTGTAAATGCTCCTTCTTCATAGCCGAATAACTCAGATTCAAACAGTTGCTCTGGAATTGCTCCACAATTAACACTGATAAATGGCCCTTGTTTAAAATGGCTAAGCTCGTGAATACTCTTTGCGAACATTTCTTTACCGGTACCACTTTCCCCTGTAATTAACACCGTTGCATCTGTTTTTGCAACTTTTCTAGTAATTCTTTTCAAATGAGCAATCTGTTCACTCGTACCTATGATTCTCTCAATAGACACATTTTCTAATAAACTTTCCTGTTTTGGCTTTTCATTTTCACCTGCAGTTGATTGCATCGTTTTTTCAAGAAAACGGTCATAAATTCGATATAACTCTGTCACCCCTTCAAAAATTAACATCCCAATTGCACCGACAAGCTTTTCATTTTTCCATATTGGTATACGATGAACGACCATCGGTTGTCCTTGAATATATTGGATAACACCTCGTTCCGGCATACCATTCTTAGCGGTATTATGCAGATTGGTATTCTCAATGACCTCCTGAACCGGTCGCCCGATCGCATCTTTTTGGCCCACTCCTGTAAAACGACTGTATGCCTCATTAAATTCAATGACAATACCTTCCTGATTAACTACTGCAACCCCTTCATAGGCACTGTCGAGAATAACATCCAGTACTTCTGCTGTATGAGAGGTTTGGTTGAGTTCCTCAATATAGGATGTTAGACATTGCAAAATTTCTTTTCTCGTTAACATTCCAATTAATTGATGTTTTTCATCGGTTACAAGAAAATAGTTATATGTTAGATTATAGAGTTCTAAGATGGATTCACTCGCACGAACAATATAAAAATCATCTTTTGATATATAATTAAAGATCGATTCTTCCGTGGCGCCTATTAGAAATGCTTGTAACAGCATCTTTGACGTCATAATTCCAACTGGATTCATTGAGCTTCCTACAATTGGTAAGCAATCTACTTGTAAGCTGCACAGAATCTCAGCGGTTACATTTACTTTTTCCTCTAAATGTACGGCTTTAGGATTGGGAATCATCCATCTTTCTACTCGAACTTCTACCTCTTTTCCAAGCTCCTGCGAATTTATTTGCAGCATTTTCTCAATCCCCCATATACGACAGTATACTTTATTCTTTTTATTCACTAGCGTTGCATTAAATTCTTAAGAAAAAGTCAAGCATTAGTAACTTTAATCTATACAATCATTCCCCCATAATTGGAATGTGGGGTAGCTTTCGTCCCAGTCTCTCTAGGTATGACCGAAAAATATAGTTTTCTCTTCCTTTGCAATGTGTATTGGAGAATAAAAAGTCCGTCAGTTTTGTCAAATTATTAAAAAGATGCAGGCTCGATGATCGACGATTCCAAGCAACAATAGCATCTTGCCAACACGTTATTCCATGGATCTAGTTTATCATCTTTCTAGTCCTTTATTAACTTTGGCGTTTCGATATAGTGAAACTCCATTACATCCGTCCATTGGAATTTTTCATTATCCTCAAATAAAGTATCTTTGATGGGATTCGACCTGTTCGTTACAAAATGGCATTCAAAAATAAGACAGTAATATGTCCCCCATTGCTTAATTCTATAAGCGTTTGAGGACACTAGGTTATTCGTATTTTGACTTATCTTCTTTTTATCTTGCTCATATCGTTGTTTTTCCCTTTACAAACCGATTTTCCGGTAACTTTAAACCAAGATGATCCCGCAACGTGTCACCTTCGTAATCCAACCGGAATAAACCTCTTTCCTGCAATAGTGGAACTACTTGCTCAACAAAATCTTCCAAATCCCTTGGTAACAGCGGAAATTGAATCATAAAACCATCTGTCGCCTTTTCCTTAAACCACTTTTCCATCTCGTTCGCTACTTGAGTTGGTGTACCAATAAATCCATCTCTTCTAGCTGCGCCGAAAAATCTTGTGTAGAGATCACCAACCTTTAAGTTCTCTTCGTCAATAATCTTTTTCATTTCATTAAATTGACTCTGTATACTATTTACTTTTGGAAATTCCACTTCTTTGGCTGGCGTGTCTAGGGAGTATGTTGAGAAATCCACATTTCCCATATATCCGGAAACAAATTTCAAACTTTCATATGGATCAATCAGTTTTTGTAACTCATCATATTTTTCATGTGCGATATCTTCCGTTTCACCCACAATTGGCGATATTCCATGGAGTATATGAAGTTCCTCTTCACCCCTGTCATAATCCGTTAATTGTGATTTTAATGTTTGATAAAATTGTTTTGATTCTTCGATACTATCCCAATGGGTGAAAACGACTTCCGCGGTACGGGCTGCAAGTCGTTGTCCGGGAATGGACGCTCCTGCTTGAATAACTACTGGCTGACCTTGATTCGACCTCGCAATATTTAATGGTCCTTTTACGGAGAAAAATTTCCCTTTATAATGAAGCTCGTGGACTTTATCAGGATCAAAGAACTTCCCTGTTTCTTTGTTATATATAAAAGCGTCGTCCTCCCAAGAATCCCATAATCCTTGCACAACATCAACGAACTCCTCAGCTCGTTCATATCGGTGATCATGTTCCCAATGCTTTTCTCGGGTAAAGTTTAATGCCGTTTGTCCAGTCGCATCGGCAGTCGTCACAACATTCCATGCAGCACGACCTTCACTTATATGATCGACAGAAGCGAACTGACGCGCAAGTGTATATGGTTCGCTGTATGTTGTAGAAGCTGTGGCCCCAATACCTATTTTCTCTGTTGCCGCAGCTAAGGCTGTTATGAGTACAATCGGGTCAAATCGGTTGACGATTTGTGGATGTGATTCATGGTTGATTGCTAAACTGTCCGCAACGAACGCAAGATCAAATTTTCCCTTTTCAGCAATTTGTGCTAGTTTTTGCATGGCCCTCACATCAATACTCGCATTTGGACTTGATGCTGGATGCCGCCATGAGGAAACATGCATACCTGTTCCAATTAAATATGCTGCTAATTTTAGTTGTCTTTTTGTCACTTTTTTCTCTCCCTAAACCATTTTTCTAATACTCCTCGGATAAATCAATACCAGTCCTTAATTATTCGAATAGGTTTCTTTATACGTACTTAATTCCTCTAACGTAATACTTGTTGGAAGATAGTTTCCTTTATATGTTTCCTCAATAAACTCAGCTGTCTGATCTGATTGATAGATTTCAACGATCTTTTGAAAAATTTCATTCTCTTGATCTTGTTTCCTAGCTGCGATAACATTTATATACGGTTTTGCAGTTTGGCTTTCATGAATAAGCGCATCTTTTAAGGTTAGCCCTGCCTCTAATGAGACTCCGTTATTAATGACAGAACCAGCTGTATCTTCCATTACACGAGGTGCATTTGCACTATCCACTGGAACAATTTCGATGTTTTTTGGATTTTCCTTAATTTTATCTTTTCCACCATTTCCATCGAAGTCATCAACAACCGTTAATAGTCCCGCTTCTTGTAATAGTAACAATGCCCTTCCCCAGTTAGGTGCATCGTTTGGAACAGCTATTTGTGCTTCATCTGGGATATCACTTACAGCATCATACTTACTAGAATACAATCCAAGCGGAGCAATAATTGTTGTACCAATTGGAACAATATCCGAATTGGTATTCTCATTAAATGAATCTAGATATGCTACGTGTTGAAAAGCATTTATATCAATATCCCCTTCTATCAAGGCTTGGTTTGGATCATATGCAGATGAGAAATTGACAATTTCAATTTCTAACCCTTCTTCTTCAGCTTGTTCCTTTAGATATTCCCATGTTCGAAGTTCAGAATTTCGAATACCAACCTTTACTGTTGATTGTTCACCTTCTGCACTTGTATCATTTGAACATGCAACTAATAACACACCTAAAACTAGAAATATAGGAAAAATCCATTTCTTCATTATTGACACCCCTCACCAATTTATTTGTTTCTCTAAACCCTTCTCGCCTTTCGTTCGAGTTTATTTCCTAACCCTTGAATTCCTTGAACGAGAATCACTAAAATAATAACTGTTACTAGAATCGTAATCGTACTAAATCGCTGATAGCCATATGTTATTGCAACATCGCCTAAACCTCCACCACCAATCGCTCCTGCCATTGCTGTCGCTCCTATTAATCCAATAGTTGCTGTTGTTAAACTTAAAATTAATGAAGAAAAGGCTTCCGGCATTAAAAAACGATAGATTATTTGAAGTGGTGTCGCTCCCATTGATTTTGCTGCCTCAATGATTCCTTCGTCCACCTCTAATAACGAATTTTCTACTAGCCTTGAAAAATAGGGCCCAATATGAAGTACAAGTGGAACAATTGCCGCCGTCGTTCCGATCGACGTCCCTACAATTAACCTAGTTAAAGGAATAATTGCTACGAGAAGAATAATAAATGGAATGGAACGAAAGATATTAACAATTGGATTCACGATTGAAAAAATAAAACGATTTTCCAGGATATGACCTTTTCTCGTTACAACTAATAAAATCCCTAAGAAAATTCCGATAATCCCTCCAAAAAAGAGTGAAACACTAACCATGTAAAGCGTTTCCCACAAAGCGTTCACGATCAATTCGGTGCTGACTTCCATCTTCCAAAACCTCCTTCACTTCAATATGTTGACTAATGATAAACGCTATTGCCCGTTTAATTTCATAGTCATCACCAATTAACTCAACAATTAAATTACCGAAAGGAATACCTTGCAATTCCGTAATATTTCCAAACAGAACGTTAATTTCCACATTATACATTTTCGCTGTTTTCGAAACGATTGGTTGCCCGGAGTCTGTTCCAAAAAATTCAATTTTGAAGATACGACTTTCATCATTATTTTCTTTTAACAGTCGATACACACTTTCGGGTACTTCATCTCGAACAACTGATTTGACAAAGTTTCGTGTCGTATCTGTTTTTGGATGAGCAAAAATATCAAACACATTTCCCGTTTCAATTACATGGCCATCTTCCATTACCGCAACCCGATTACAAATTTGTTTGATGACTTCCATTTCATGGGTGATCATTAATATCGTAATCTTATATTCCTCGTTTACTCGTTTTAATAAATGTAGTATTGATTTTGTAGTTTGTGGATCTAATGCCGATGTAGCTTCATCACACAATAAAATAGAAGGATTCGTTGCTAGCGCCCTAGCGATTCCAACACGTTGCTTTTGGCCACCAGATAACTGATCTGGATAATTTTTTGCCTTCTCTTCTAATCCAACAAAACGCAAAATTTCATGAACACGTTCTTTAATCTCCCTCTTCTTCAGTTTACTTAACAATAAAGGCATTGCCACGTTATCGAAAACGGTTTTGGAGTTTAAAAGATTAAAATGTTGGAAAATCATACCGATATCTTTCTTAGCTTGTCGTATTTCATTTTCAGACAGTTTTGCCAGATTCCCTTCGACAATAACCTCACCCGACGTTGGATATTCTAACAAATTAACGGTGCGAATCAGCGTACTTTTCCCAGCTCCACTGAAACCGATAACTCCAAATATATCTCCTTTTTCAACAGTTAAATGAATATCACGTAATGCTTCAACTTTATTTCCTCCACTATCAAATACTTTTGAAACCTGGCGAAATTCTATCAATCTAGACCCTCCTATTCTCGTCATACATTTAAAATGCAGGAACGACTGCACCTTCGTATTCTTCCACTATAAATTCCCTAACTTTTTCTGTTGTTAATGCTTCAGCAAGCTTTTCGATCAATTCAGAATCCTTGTTGTCAGGACGAGACACTAAAACATTAACGTATGGCGAGTCAACCCCTTCAATAATTAATGAATCTTCTAATGGTTTAAGATTAGCTTCTAACGCATAGTTTGTATTAATTGCCGAAGCTTCTACATCATCAAGTGAATGGACTAAGAGTGGTGGATCAACTGGAATGAATTCTAGGTTTTTGTTATTTTCAGTAATATCTCCTAATAAATAATCACCTGATTTAGCATCATCCAATTCAATAATTCCATTTTCTGCAAAAAGCATGAGTGTTCTTGAAAAATTGGAAGGATTATTCGGAATTGCTATTTGTGCTCCATCAGACAAGTCGTCAATTGAATTAATCTTTTTTGAATACACCCCAAATGGTTCAATGTGAATACCTTCCACAACTACTAAATCTAACCCACTGTCCTTGTTGACTTGTTCTAAATACGGCGTATGCTGAAAGAAGTTTGCATCTAATTCCCCATCAGCTGTCTGTTGATTGGTTTGAATACCATCCGTCGTATTCACTATTTCTAGTTTCACACCATCCGCTTCCAAATCTGGTGCAATAAACTCCAAAATTTGCGCATGTGGTACAGAAGCAGCACCAACTTTCAATGTCACTTCCTCATTTTCGGAAGCTGTCCCTGTTTCATTTCCGCAACCTGCTATCACAAACAACCCGACCGTTATAATCGCTAAAAGAAAACCCCTTTTAATTTTCATTTCTGCACTCCTCTTTTTCGAATTGTATTTTTCAACCTATTTCAATGTAGGAACCTTGTTTAATCTTGCTTCGTTATATGGATTGGTTCCAATTTCTTTTAATAAGGACACAGCACTTTCATATAAGAAGTAAGAAGCTTTGATCAACGCTGATTCATCAACTGTAAAAGCAGGATGATGCCAATCTTCATTACCATTTGTTCCAAAGAAAGCAAAAGCACCTGGCATATGCTGCTGATAGAAAGCAAAATCTTCTCCACCCATTGTTGGTTCTGGTTCTATCACCTTTAAGCCTTGATTTTGTGCAGCTTCACGTACAACTTCTATTGTTCCTGCATCATTCAACAATGGGGGCGGTCCAGGAAACCAATCAATCCTAGCTTCCTCTGAGTAGGCAAGCACTGTATTTTTTACAATCGTATTTACTTTTTCTTTAACTTCTTCACGAATTGCATGATTAAACGTTCGAGTCGTCCCTTCAAGAATTACGTCACCCGGAATGACATTCCAAGTACTTCCGCCTGTTATTTTTGTCACGCTTACGACGGCACTTTCTAACGGAGATATATTCCTACTAACAATTGACTGCAGTGCTGTAACTACCTGTGAGGCTGCAAGAATCGGATCTTTTCCATTTTGAGGAATTGCGGCATGACTACCTTTCCCACTGATTGTAATATGAAATCGATCTACAGACGCCATTAGCGGTCCAGATTTTAAACCAATCGTTCCAACGGGTAAATCAGGTTTATTATGGAGACCAATGATGGCTTCAACACCTTCAAGCTGCCCGTCGTTAATCACCTGTTCTGCTCCCCCACCTATTTCTTCTGCTGGTTGAAAAAGAAACCTTATATTCCCATTCAGCTTTGTTTGATTCTTTTTTAATAGATAAGCTGCTCCAATTAATGCGGCTGTATGGAAATCATGACCACAAGCATGCATCACACCTTTAATTTTTGATGTATAGGGTAAACCGGTCTGTTCTTCGATAGGTAGTGCATCGATATCAGCTCTAAGTGCAATAGTAGGTCCAGAATTTTCACCTTGTAATTGTGCAAAAACACCCGTTTTCAATCCTGTTTTTCTTAAATTTATTCCTATCTCGCTCAACCTTTTTTGGATGAATTTCGTTGTTTCGAATTCTTTTGTTGATAACTCAGGATATTGATGCAAATGACGCCTAATTGAAATTAAGTGTTCATTCAAATCTGATGGAAACATAGTAATGTCCTCCTCTAAATATCTAACCTATAGCATTTCGATAGAATATTCCCTCTCGAAAAATCCTTTGACTCATCTCGTCTGAAGCCTAACTTTTCATAAATTTGTATAGCATTTACCATGAAGTCGGTCGTATGCAAATACACGCTGGAATCTCCATGAGCTTCGGCGTCATTGATGACGGTTTTTAATAGTGCTTGGGCAACACCACGACCTCTTGCACTAGGGTGAACTCCCAGTAATCGAATGATGGGTGCTTGAATTTGAAGTTCGGCTTTCTCATATGCCTTTTCCGCAGACTGAAATAGCTGCAAGCTGCCTAGGATGTCCTGATCAAGTTTGGCTACTAAAATTTTATCTACATTCGGATTTTCAATAGATGAGGCAATTCGCTTTGAATAATCCTCCCACGCTTGTGGGGTGAAATGAGCCTCGTACTGTTGATAGCTCTCGACCAAAACACAACGAACTATTTCAATTTCCTCTCTAACCAACTCATTGACAATGATTGGATTGCTCATTAATTTACGCATTGCTACCTCCTATACATAACTTTTCTGTAGTGGACGCATTAATTGGAAAGAACGAAAACGCTCCGCTTCACTTCGAATAGGGGTATGTAAAATAAATTCGTCTATTTGATACGCATTATGAAGTCGTGTTAATTCTTCACTCACATATTCTCGCGTTCCAGCAATTATATCCGCCACTCTTTCTTCAATTTCAAATGGTCCTTCTGCTTGTTTTTCAAATGCATGTACTTGCTCTTTTGATTGAACGGTTAATGTCCGCCCATCATGAAGGTGAAGTGTGAATAATTTATGATCTTCTACTAACTTTTCTGCTTCTTTTTGGGTAGGTGCTGAAAGTGCAGCCAATGCTACAATAAATTGCCCTTCATTAAAATTCCGTTTGAAAGTATGAGCAGCTTCTTCAAGCAGTTTTTCATCACTATTTAAAAATTTCGCAAAAACAAAATTAACTTTTAAATCAGCGGCGATTTTGGCACTATTTGCACTTCCGCCGAGCAAATAAATTTCAGGTTTCTTATCTGGCTTTGGTAAAGCTTGGATGCCTAACAGTGGGTGATCATGCGCAACGGAATCGTCTATAAGGCTTTTTAAAAAACTTAAACGCTCATTAAAATCCTTTCCGTCATTTCGCTTTCCATTCTGTAATGCTCTCGTTGATAATGGAAATCCACCAGGTGCTTTACCAATACCCAGATCTACCCTTCCAGGAGCAAGCGTTGCTAAGACATGAAAATTCTCTGCAACCTTATACGGACTATAATGTTGTAACATAACTCCCCCTGATCCTATTTGAATTGAATTTGTTCGTGCTAACAAGTGTGACATTAAAACTTCGGGTGATGAACCAGCTACCTGTTCCATATGGTGATGCTCAGACACCCAGAAGCGAGCGTAACCCCATTCTTCCGCTTTTATCGCCAATTGAATGGTGTGTTGAAGTGCATCAGCAGCTGTCTTCCCTTTGAAAACTGGGCTTTGATCAAGAATTCCAAGTTTATATTTCATTCATTTTCCTCCAATTTCTTTACACTTATTTAATTGCAAAAGGCAGCTTTCCATTCCGGTCGGAATAGAAGGCTGCCTTTAGTTGTCTAATCGGCATTCCTTATTTAGTTCGTTGTTTTTTTCCTTGTGCTTGGTAACGTTTTTTCTCAGTCGTTTCAATTTGTGTAACTTCATCATCATGAACGGTTATGATTAAAGATCCAAATTTAAGTTTTTTTAATTCAGATATGATGTCTGTGATTTTCTTGTCATCCACGCTTGCCACAGAATCTCCCCCTTTAACGGAAATCGAGTAGAGGGGAAAATTAAATAACTTTCCGCCCCTCTCACACCACCGTACGTACGGTTCCGTATACGGCGGTTCAAT
>NZ_PIJY01000031.1 GCF_008304605.1 Oceanobacillus polygoni
TTTAAATTCCTCACTATATTTCGCCATAAAAACACCCCCAAAAGTTAGTTTTTTACTCTAACTTTTGGGGGTCGGTACCTAGTTAAAAGGACTTTTTCTGTAATATACCATTCTACCTCCGTTAATATTTTGTATTTTATTACCAGTTTTAATAGTATAAAATTTTTTCGAAAATTCAATGACCTTATTGTAATACTTTTGTAAAAGAATGCTTTTTTAAATAGTAATCTACTGAAAACAAAGGAGGGGTATTCGTACAAACATAATTATTTTCTAGAGAAAAGTTCCTGAAAATTATGATACAATTTTCATAATAACTAAGAAGGTGATTACGTGAGCTCAACAAAATTATTACTAGCAAATAATAATGGCGTTTTCTTATTTAAAAAAGATTTCAGCCAAGAAAGCAACTGGCGTTCAGATAATTGTTATAAATTTATCTACTCCCTAAAAGGAACTATAGATTACCAAACAAACAGAAGTCAGCATACTATTAACAATCAACAATTTATCTTATTTAATCCCCTAGAAAAACATAAACAACTAGCAATAGATGACAGGAAATTTTTAATTGAATTAAACCCTGCTTTTCTTAGTAAAGTTTCTCAAGCTTTATATCCTGTTCACAATGATATTCAGTTTGCTACAAGTATTCAGAAAAACTACCACATTTCAAATTGGGTTAGGTTCGTATTAGATTTCGCACACCTTGAAAAAGATGACACCAGATCCATGGATATGTTTTTGGAACACAGTTTCACTCAATTAGCATTAATGTTAGTGAGAAGTGCTGTCGGAACCCATACACAGGATATAAATTTAAATACCTATAAAACAATAAATCCTCAAATTTATAAAACAATACTAGCTTTAAAAGAAAGTTATCAATATCCATGGACCTTGGATGAAATGGCAAAAGTATCGCGACTAAGTAAATTTCAATTTGCGCATTATTTTAAAGACATTACAGGAATTTCTCCTTACTCTTGGTTACAAACATATCGAGTTGTCAGAAGTCAGGAAATGCTTAAAAAAACAAATAAAACTGTATTGAAAATTGCAATGGACTGTGGTTTTTCATCTGTTACTGTTTACAATCAATTATTTAAGCGATTATATGGTATTACACCAGGCACTTTTCGAGAGATGGTTAATAAGTAGGCGACTGAACAAATGATCATCATAATTCCACATATTATAAACAAGATTCTTGTAGACAAGAATGAAGAGATGAATCCAAATACACTAAGAGAAATAGCATTTGATAAATATAGAAGAAATGCATTAAAACTAAAGCCCCTACCTAGTTTTTCTATGGGAAGATATTTTTGTAACAAATATACTCTTGATAAGCCAGATATAGGTAAGCCTATTGCTGCAAATAATATTCCTATAAAATACATTGGGATGGTATACGCAAATCCTAAAAAGAAAATTCCTATACCCAAAATTAATGTACCAAACAAATAAATTTTCACACTTAGCTTTTTCCATATAAATGGGATAAGCAGGTTAACTGCAATAACCATAGCACCATACCATCCTAAAAGTAAGCTATATATTTCCTCTCCATTTGGAGTTGTTTCAATTAATTGTAATAATAAGCCGACTTGCCATACCCAAGTATTGAAAAACACAATGATTACTGTAACTATAAATAGGGTTCGGATTGTCGTATGATTTTTCCCCCAAATTGAAAAATCCTTTATTGAGATAAATATATCAATTACTTTTCTTTGGTTTGAACTTTCACTTGTTAGATTTTTTTCTGTAATTTGAATTTTATAAATAAGAAACGCACTTATAAGGTATGTTAATGCATCGAAGGTAAAAAAATGTATTACGTTAATTGTATTCATTAATCCTATACTAACAATAGGTCCTAATACAGTAATGCCTCTTGTAATTGTGTCAAGCAAACTGTTAACAGAAGATCTTTCCTCTCCTCTTGTAATAATGGGTAATATAGCCCTATGGGCAGGATTAAAAAAACAGCCTAGACACTGAATAAGAAAGCTCACTATTATTAAATGCCAATAATTCAGTAACTTTAATTGATGAAATAGTACCAATGATAATGTTAGAGGTATTCTTATAAGGTCGAGTACTATTAATAGCCTTTTTTTATCTACCCAATCAGCAATTACTCCTCCGATTAATCCAAATAGAAGGTAAGGGAATACTTGTGAAATTGCAACACCAGTTGTGTATATACTTGATTCTGTCATCTCATAAGCTAAAAATAGGAAGGCTAAACCAGATATAATATTCCCCAGACTAGAAGCCCCAGCTCCTAGTAAGTAAAATAATACATTTCTATTATTTTTTATAACTTTAAAATACATATAAATCACCTCTTGTTGAGCATACTTTTTATTCGAGGTGATTTCTTTACTAATATTGCTAGTCTTTCTTTCAAGATTATGATGTATTTACCATTTCAAACAAAACGAGAAATTTTATTCTAATTATTCTTTAAACTCTAAGCAATACTTTCCCTTCATAATTACGGCTTTCAACCAATTTATGTGCTTTTGCCGCATCACTTAAATGAAATACTTGTGCTATTGGGAGGATAATTTGTTTTGACTCAAATAGTTCTATAACTCTTTCCGCAATAGGTGCTAATCGTCTTGGGTTATGTTTTCTAGTTGTGCCTAAGCTAAACCCCTTAATATTTCTACAACTACTATGAACATCACTTGTTTTAAAAGTACCGGCTTTACCACTACTATTACCAAATTGCACAAGTGTGCCATATAATGCTAAGCAATCTAAACTCATGCTTGTAACATCACCAGCAACCGAATCAAAGATAATATTGGCACCTTGATTATTTGTTTGCTTTAAAACTTCCGCTGTAAATGTTTCATAAGTGCATACAACATCAGCACCTAATTTCTTCACATAACTAGCTTTTTCTATATTGCCAACAGTGCCGAGAATTTTTTGAACTCCTGATAATCTAGCTAATTGTACAAGCATTGAACCTACTCCACCTGCAGCACTATGTATGACAATGGAATCAGACTCTCGTATTTGACCAATTTCATGTAAAAGCATATACGATAAGATAGATACAGTTGGCATTGCAGCCGCCTGTTCAAAAGGTAGATTGTCTGGAATTTTAAAAACTAATTGTTCATTTGCAATCACATATTCTGCATATGCTCCATCTTTAGGGAAAGCGATTACACGATCACCTATTGAAAAAGGCGACTTGGCATCAACTTCTACAACGGTTCCTGCAACATCCAAGCCCAATATTAAAGGAAGATTTCCTTTTCCCTTAATTCCAATTCTTGTTTTTATATCTGCATAATTCACACTCATAAATGCTACTTTAATTAAACACTCTTTATTTCCTCTTTCTGGTGTTTCAACATCTGAGTAAGAAAGTACACTTGCATCGCCAAACTCACTTTGAACGATAGCTTTCATTTTTAACGCTCCTTTCCACATGATTGGCTAATATGTTCTTGTTTAACTAGACTACCCTGCAGGAACAGATTAGCATTTTTTAAGAATGGCACTTGTTAGCACAAGAACTGAAGTCAAAGGCTTGATGTAATTCTTAGATAGTATCCATCTGGATCTATTATCCTGAAATCTACCATCCCCCAAGGTCTTCTGTTCAATTCTGCCTGGATAGGATATCCTGCTGCAAGTACATTATTATAAACTTCATGTACATTTTCAACTTCTAAAACTATTTCAACACCTAAACCAACTTGTTGACCATTACTGGAAACTTTAAGTGGATGTAAATCAGGCAAACTTCTCTCTCTCCTAAACCAAAAACCACATTATCTTTTCTAACTGACGTGTAAGTTGCTTTCGTTTCTTTTGGTCCGTCAAATTCCAAAACATTACTATAAAATTCCACTGATTTTTCTATACTTTCAACAAACAATTCTAGTCTTAAATTCATTAATAATTTTCTCCTTTTTTCCAGTTAGGTCTTTAAATCGAAGTTAAATATTCTTCATTAAATGCCCCTTTATCACAATAAGAAAAACAGCTGCCAGTTGACCTCATCTTCAATTCTTGCACCCATTAGCTTAATATTGGTATAACGTTAATCACAGGTTCTTCATAAGGATGAGTACTTTTAATTAGTTCTTTCACTTCATCAATGTTCTTCATTAAACACTTGAATTCCATTTTACATTCAGTCCCAAAGGAAATTTCACCTTTACTGCCATTAAAAGGATTTGCTTCTTCTAAAGGTCTCCAGTAGCCTTTTACGACAGAATATGAAAGAACATTATCGTAATTACCCACAGTCAAAACGCCAATATTATTAGCTTATTTCTTAATTTATCTATATATTCTTCTGGTAACAGCACTTCTACTTTTACAAATATGAACTCCATTTAATCCCTCAATTTCGTTTATATTATTTCACTAAAGTATCCTTTAGTTATAACTTAGATAGTCTTGTTTCGTCCTTTTTAAAAATACCAATCAACAAAATAATAAGCCCTGTGGTGAAAAGAAATGGAAATACATATAACATCAGCAATGCTGCAAAACCATCTCCTGTATAAATCGCATAATTAAATCCAATGGAGTAAGCTAAGGGTGCGGAAATTGGTAACATAATAGTAATACCCCATATCTGGTATTTTCTTTTTTTAATCTTGCCTACACTGAGTAAGCAGGCTGTGGAAACGCTGAACAAAGTAATTAAATAACCTAAATAAATTTTTGCTCCCAGTGTAAAGCTACTCGGATCTACTATGTTTCTTAACCAAGTTATTATGAGAAAAACCAATGGAATGAAAAGGATAATCGATACAGTAATTCGTTTATTTTTGCTCACACTTACACCCTCTTTTAAAATCTTCATTTAAAAATTCCTGTTCTGCTAAACTGTTCGTTAACTCAATATCTTTATACCAAGATAATAACATAATATTCAAAACTTTTTTCGGATAAAAATGGCCGATCAAATTTAATGACCAGCTTGTTTAACTATCGAACCAAAAGTTAGTTGAAGAACCAATATTAAAATTATCAACAAAGGAATAATATGTTATAATTTAATAGGCTAATAATTACCACTATTTAGTCAAATTTTGTTTAGGAGGTTGATATAATGATAAACAAAAGAAATGTGTGCTTAAAAATATCTAAGGGGATTACGACTAAGTAACCAATCTTTTAGCGTCTCCCCGCATTTTGAAAGGGGAAAATTATTTGAATCAAACATTATTAGTCATTGACGCACAACAAGAATTAATTGATGGAAATCAAGAAGCAAGTCAAATTTTCAATAAAGAAAAACTTATTATTAATATTAACAAAGTGATTAACAAAGCAAGAAAGTCAGGTGTTCCAGTTGTTTTTGTCAGGGATCTTGATGTAGCTGAAGGAGAAGGTAACGGATTTCAAATTCACAATGAAATTAATATCCCAACTGAAACAAGGTTTTTCGATAAATCTGCAACAAATTCCTTTTATGGAACAGGTCTGCTAGAACATTTAACGTCACAGCATATTGAACATATTGTGATTATGGGCTGTGAAACACAGCATTGTATAGATAGTGCAGTCAGAACAGCAACTATTAGTGGCTTTGATGTAACATTAGTTGGTGATGGTCATTCAACATTGGGCAATGATGTTTTAAGTTCAGAACAAATTATAAAGCATCATAATACTACTCTTCACGGTCATTATAATGTTGAACACTTTTCTATTGTCAGAAATTCAGAGGAAGATTTATTTCTTCCCACCCACGATTCATATCGGGAGAGTTAAAAGTAGCACTTAATATCGTGGTACTTACCTTATGAGATTTAGAAGAAGAGAATACTATGTGACATTATATACGTACACTTGTTCAAATTAAGCAGGGAAATTTCCTGCTTATTTTATTGGATAAAATTTATTCTCATCTTCAACTAACCTGCACCCTTCGTTAATTCCAAGTTGTAATATTTTATAATAGTTTGTTATTTCCTCTTAATCCCTATGTTATCTCACTGATATTTTCATGTGATACATTGTGGTTAATTAAGAGCATGATATATGTCGAATCATGTTTCATTGCTTACTAGTTTAAAAGGAGGAATAATATTGGTACAGTCCAATCAAACAACAAGAAAATATGTAATCTCTACGGCACTTGTAACTTCTCTAGCTCTTACTCCTGTTTTTAGTGGAAGTGTGTTTGCCAATGCTGGTGCAGGTTCTTCGGAGGGCGATATAACCATTAGTGAAAGCAATCTACCTAATGTAATAGAGCAAGAAGAACTATCACAAAATGAGACGGCACTCATTCGAAGTGGAGATGTTGGTGCAGCAGTAGAGGATATACAGGAGGAACTTCAAGCTCAAGGGTATTATACATATACAATTGACGGTATTTTTGGTCCATTAAGCGAACAAGCTGTAAGAGACTATCAAGCAGACCAAGATTTACAGGTTGATGGTATTGTAGGTCCGAATACATTCGAAACAATGACACTTTCAGAAAGCGATTCTTCTGAAAATAATTTAACTATTACGGAGTCTGGAGATAATGCTTCTGACATTCCATTGGATATTGTTGCTGCTGCAGAAAGTGTCATAGGAACACCTTATGTTTGGGGAGGAACAACTCCAGAAGGATTGGACAGCAGTGGTTTTATTAATTATGTATTTGACCAAGCAGGAATTGACGTTTCACGTACACATAGTGAAATGTGGGAAAACGATGGTTCCCATATAGAAACCCCTAACATCGGGGATGTCGTATTTTTTGAAGGTACTTACGATACAGAAGGTGCCTCTCATAGTGGAATCTATATCGGTGATAACCAAATGATTCACGCTGGTAATGACGGTATAATCATAGCAGACATCAGCATTGATTATTGGCAGGACCATTATATTGGAGCTAAATCTTTTACTGAATGATAAAAATCTCACCTAAAAATACAAGTGCAGTTTTTGCACTTGTATTTTTAATTACCATAATCATTCAAAGACTTATCAGCCATATCCAAAACTGGGCAATGGTGATGAACCACTACTTCTCCATGATGAGCTAAAAGATAGAGTGTTAAAGTACCTTGAGTAAATTATGACTTACAAATTTTATTTGACAAACCCGTTCTCGTTCATTTCAGAGAAGTATTTACTTTCGAACAATAAGACGTATCTCGTAGAAGAGATAACACACCCTCCTTCTATACTCTATTTCAGAAACACAGCGTTACTTTAAGAAGGTATTACTATCCGGTTTCGCAGTGCCCTTGCTAAATTTCCCAATAATTAAAATGATAATACCTATAATACCTCCTACAAATTCAGCAATATAAAAATCCGAATCTCTTACAAAACGGATGAGAAATCCTCCACCAAAAATTATTGTCATTGAAATTCCAATAGATGTTAGCAAATACTTCATATTATCTCACCCCTTTTAGTTGTAATAGCTAATTTTAGAATAGATCCACGTTCTTCAGCTAAATGAACGATTGCCCTCGAAAAAATAGCAATAAATGTCGGTAACAAAAGTATACCAATAATTGTTCCTATTGTTGCAGAACCAATTATAATTCGATATTGACTACCAACGAATTCTAAGGCATTTTATTTTGGTTCATTATCTATCAAACTTCCTGTAAAAGGCTGTTGCATCATATCCGCTAACCTTGAAAACATCACCATTACGGAAATAAGGAAAGAGCTGAAGCTAATAGTTTTACCCTAGCACCTGATAAGCGTACTGAATAAGCTAATGTTTCGATTGAATGGATAATTAAGATAAATAATCCAATCATTATTAATTGTGTTGTGAAATATTCCAAAGACATTACCTACTTATTTTATTGTATAGTACTAAATTTTCCGACATCTAAAATAATAACATAATTTCCCATTATTAATAAGATGTGATTGTCGAATTGAGCTGTCCTGATCCTTTAGTTAAGAAGACCGCTATAATTACCGATCTTCCTGTTGTGGCACTCATTAGTGAATTAAAAAACTAGCCACTAATAATCCAGCAGACAGTGCTAAGCTGTGGGACGGAAGCAAAAACTACTTATCTACTATCGTTTCTCCATTTTTATCAAGTAATGGCGTAAGACCACTCCCTGTGCCACACCACGTATGAATATAATTTACTCCAGTATCACGATCAACAAAAATAGTTATCCGTCCAAGTGTAGGTATCTGATTGTCTGACTTTATATAAAATCGACTATTTTTATTTTTTTACTACCAAACATAATATCCCTCCATTTGCGTACTATTCCTTATTTAACAAACCTCAAACTACCGTTCAATCACACTTTCAACTATTTCCCCGTAAAATTAGAGCTTAAAGAATTACTTAAAACTTGCTTTATTGATTGACTATCCTACCCAATGAGAGCCAGCTGACTCTTATCGAACAAATTAATCATTTTCTTATTCAATTTCTCTTGTTAAATCATGAAGCAATTCCCCATCTCTCCAGTAATACCATTCCAAATACTTAGTATGTTCACCTTTAATGGTATAGCCAACAACAATGTAATTTTCTTTATTCTCCATTTCGTCAATAAATTCTATTGTAAAAGTTTCATTTCCTACTTTTTCTTCAATCACATCATAAACGGCATTTTCCAATTTATTTTCTTTATAGAACAGAAACAACATTGCCATTAAAACAATAAGACACAATGTCATTCCTATCCAATCTACTATCCTTGTTTTGATATTCTTTTTCTTGTTATACCACATTATTTTTATGATAGACATAACCACTACAAGTGTAAACACTGGTACAAATAAAGCTAAGAGGGAAATTCGAAAGACGATAGATAAGTATAAGACTACAAACCAAAACACAATCAGAAGAATAAACTTCTCGACTTGATATTTTTTCCCATTAAATAGGAATTCAATAACATTTTTTCTTAACATAAGTCCCTCTCCTTTATTCCATTAAGTCTTATTGAACTCTTCTGCTGCGTTAGTACATTAATAAATAAGGAAACCTTAATTCTTCTTCATTTCGGTTTTAATTGAGAAAAATATTTTGTATGTAAATCAAATAGTTTAAAGTAAAGGGGGGATCAATCGTCATCTCAAATGGAATTTCCAATTTTATCCCCTCCTTTTGTCCGTATTATTTCAAAAATCAAAGGGATACTCAACTAATAATTCTTATTCAGCTATTCTACCCTCATAGTTTAATGACTTTCTTTCCTTATATAACTCCAATCCATTAAATCTGTTACTTGTAGAATCAGACTGATTAGAAAAGACGCCTCTCTGTTAAAGAAAAGCGCCCATAATGGAATTTCTATTTAGAATTTACCAAGAAATTATTTTGTCTCGCTCGACAAATCAAATGATAGAAACTCAGATAGTTGTTGTTTGTGCTTATCGAGCATGATCTGTGTTGGCTTGATCCCCTGCTCACGCAGTACTTCAATGTTCTGCACGAGGAACTCATCGCTGCCGACAACATAGAAGAGTCCATCCTTGTCTGCAGCAAGATTTTTCACTTCTTCGTAGTAGTCTTTACGGTTATCAACAAACTGTGATGTGAACTTCTTGTCAGGTGCGGATTCAAAAATATTAGTGAACAAGAAATCTTTTGATGAATCGATGTTCAAGGAATGAATTTGATTGACGTTGTCAGCACGTTCGAAATACTCAAGTACAAGCGGTCTGAAAGTTGCCAGGCCAACACCTGATGACAGCAGGTAAACATTTTTGTCTTCTCTTTTAAGCGGTACATTCGAATGCGTTTTAAATATTGCAACTTCATTGCCGACTTCAAGATTTCTTAAAATCGTTTTAAACTCAGAGCACTGCTCTCTGATGCGTGTTGTGATACCAATTGAATTTGATTGCGGTAAAGTGGAGATTGACATATGACGAATCAAGCTACGGTTTGGTTTCTCTCCAGCATTAAAACCTTCCAGTGCGAAGTGGGTGTGGGAACCTTCTTCCCATGTAAAGTCTTCCGGACAGTCAAGAAGGTACGTTTTAACCTCAGGCGATTCTTCAATAATCTTATTTATTTTAGTCCAGTATATTTGCATTATATATTCTCCTCACTAAATTATATATATCGTTACTATCTAATATACACTAAGTGATAACAATTCTCAATTAAATGGATTAATTATATCAGATAATTTACGTGACTTAAATTTATATTGTATTCTTTCATCTTCATCTTGAATATTCCTTTTTAAATTCTTCACTATGTTTGTCCATAAAAACATCCCCGAAAATAAGATTTTCGGGGGGCAGTACCCATATTGACGATTTTCTTGTTGTGTATAAAGTTAGGTGAAAATTTCCGATTGTATTTTTTGTTCTATTCAATCAAACCTTTAACACGATGGACTGTTTCTTTTTCAGTTGAAGGTAAGACACGTAATTTTCTCTTCTCATATCTATAATTCTTTCCTCTTACATTTTAATAGGAAGATTAAACACCACGTTTATTCCCCCATAAATAAGTGTGAAGCTGTGGCAAAACCCGAACATCGTTCAATTCTGCGTTATTCATTACAAGATCTACCAATCGTTCGTATTTTTCAAGTAAATGTGGTAACAACTTATCCTGTTCTCCGGTTTCCAAATCATCATTACCCACTTGCAGAAACAATTCTACATCAGGATACCGTTTGTGTATGTTGATGGCATATTGCAAATCTTCTTTCTCAAAGATGACCACCTTTAAACTGAAATTACCCTGTTGTTTTTCCTTTAATGAACGGATGATAAAATCCAATGTTTCAAAATTTGTAGTCATTCCAGAGCTTGGCGGCTTAGGCGAAATCGTTAGATCATCTATCTTTGTAAACCATTGCTGCCATCTGCTACCTTGGGTTTCCAATGCAACCTTCATCTGATTTTCATGTAGTAAATCTACCAATGTATTCAATTGCGCTAATAATCCTGGATTTCCTCCAGAGATGGTAACATGTTGAAATCGCCCGCCCCCCTCTTCATATAAGGCATCCACTATTTTTTGCGGTTCCATCATTTGAATCGATTCTTTTTCTGAACCGTCCCAGGTGAATTTCGAATCACACCACGAGCAGGAATAATCACAGCCGGCCGTTCTGACAAACATCGTTTTTTGGCCAATGACCATTCCTTCCCCTTGAATGGTTGGACCAAATATTTCAAGTACAGGTATTTTTCTCATAATGTTTTCTCCTTTGGTCGGTAAATACAATAGCTCGTTGGCGTTTCCCTTAAATATACCTGAACACAAGTTGGCTTATTCGGCAGGTTGTTTAGGTATTCCTGAATGATTTCATATATAGTCCTGGCAACCACTTCTGTTGTCGGAAAATATTCAGCGTCTTGGTCGGAGAATTTAGTGTCTTCATTCATCATACGATGATCAAATCGCTTATGAATTAAATCTTTTATTCTTTTAAAATTAACCAAAAAACCTGTGTGATCAAGATCGTCCCCAGCAATGGTGACATTTGTAAAATAGGTGTGCCCATGCATATTTTGGCATTTTCCGGCATCCGCATGTGGTATATAATGAGCTGCGGCAAATTGAAAATCTTTATTTAGTTCATATGCATAGGGATGTTCTGTAACTGGATAAATCTGTTGCATCATGAATCTTCACTCCTTCGTTTATTTTGTATCTTTGGGAGCTTGTATCCATCCAAATAAAAAAGACAACATTAAGAAGATGCTGTCCTAGCTCCTTAGTTTTTTATAGAGGGATGGAATTTCGAACCTCTCCTGCCAATACGCAGATTCTATTATTCACTTACAATATTACTTTACCATATCTTTTATTTTAGATTAAAGAATATATGTCAACATAGAAAAATAAAGTCATTCATGTTATGGCGTATGACCATATAAATGTTCCCAATAGAAAAAACGATAACCGTTCACCCATTAGTTGAATATGGAGTTGGAATGGTTTACCTTCGTTATGTAGTTGATAAAAGAAATCTCTAGCCTCGACAAAGGTTAATTCTAATTTTTTATTTCCTCCAAAGTTATTCAGATAATATCATAAATTAAAATTATCAGGATTTTGGAAATTTATTTTGTTCATTATATTTACGGTAGCGTATTACCACGTGATGCGATATAAAGAGAATACCATTCTTCACGAGTCATAAGCTCCGCCTGTCGGATCGCATCTTGACATTTTGTAATTCTCTCTGGATTTGTTGTACCGATGACAGGCTGAATCATAGCTGGATGACGCATTAACCATCCAAGCACAATTGCTTCTGCAGAGGTTTCTTTTTCCAGTGCTAATTTCTTCACCAGTTCTATCGTGGCTAGCTCCGATTCTGACGGATTATCTATGGAGCGACCAGAATATATTCCATTCGCTAAAGATGCCCATGCTTGAATTTGCACATTAGCTAAGCGACAATATTCAATAGTCCCATCTGGAAAATTCACACCTGTTCCTTCGTTTTGGTTCACTAAAACACCTTGCTCTACCCAATCAATTTGCTTTAAGCTCATATTCAGTTGGTTAACAATCATAGGTTCAGAACAGTAAGCATTCAAAAATTGGATTTGAGAAGAACTCATGTTAGAAACCCCAAAGTGACGTACTTTTCCTGTCCTCTTCAATGTTTCGAATGCATCTGCCACTTCTTCTGGTTCCATCATAGGGTCGGGGCGATGTAATAGAAGAATATCTAAATACTCGGTATTCAATCTATTCAAGATCCCATCCACTGAATCCAGGATATAATCCTTTGAAAAATCATAGCGCTTTGGATTTTTGCCATCTGCAAATCGAATACCACATTTTGATTGAAGGACTATGTTTTCTCTGAGTTCTGGACGCGATTTTAAAATTTCACCAAATACTTTTTCTGCTTTTCCCATCCTATAAATGTCGGCATGATCAAACATTGTAATACCGTTCGATAATGCTGCATCAATTGCCTTTTCTGCTTTTAGGATATCCTCTTTTGTGTAAGGGGTTTGATCCCAGCCTCCGCCAAATCCCATACAGCCTAATACGAGGCGACTTGTTGTAATTTCCCTTTTTTCAATGGGCATTACTTTCATGTATTTTCCTCCTGACTAATTAAATTCATATTATAATTTTATTTATTTTACATCAAAATTATAGCACTTTCTGTTAAACCAAACTGCCTGTTAGCTTAATATTAACATTTGCATACCATTAAGATATTTCCATCCGGATCTTTGAAATTAAAATAATGATTATGTTCGATTGGTGTAACTAAATCAACATCCTTATTACTCATAAAATGAAATGCCTCTTCAATGCTTTTTGTGTTAAAGTGGAATGCTGGGACTTTAAATATTCTATCCTCTGAATAAATCTTGCTGTCTAACACAATCCCTGTACCTTCCATAGGAATAACGTAAAGATGACCGAATTGAATCTCCCCATTTGTTTCTAGCCCTAAAATATCACAGTACCAATCTCTCGCTTTCTCTATGTTGCTTACTGGGATGAAAACTGTTCCTATTTGTTTTAAAATAGGATTATCCATAAAAATACCCCCTTTAATTAATCTTAATTAAATATTCCATATATTTAATATGAATTCCTGCTTCTTTAGCAAAAAAGACCGTCGTATTGACAATCTCATTGTTGTATTAAAGTACCAGATAGCACAATAACATAAATATTAATATTTATCGTTAATCAGGTAAGTATATCGGTATATGATATATTTAAAGAGGTGTTATTTGGTGAAAAAGGTATTAGTTATTTTTACAGCACTATTTCTTGTTCTTATGTTTTCAACCCCAACAATTGCTTCAAAACAATCCACCCTTGAAGACGCATTGCTTTCTTTAATGTGGGAAGATGTTCGTAAGGCTACTGTTGAACACTATGACTTAAATGATGTCCAATATTGGAATGAAAAAGTATTAGAATTAAAAATGACAAACGGTCTTTCCTTTGAAATCACAATTCAACTTGATGCTTTTGTAGGAGCACATAACACGATTGGCACTGATACACTTAAATTTGTACGAGAAATACCTGATGGACTTAAATTGGTTAGTTACAAACATACTCCCTCAAAAGAAAAAAAGGAAATATTAGAATGGTATTTTAAAAATCGGTCATAAATAGCCGATTTTTTTATGCTTCTTATTCAGCAGCCTGCCCTTCATAAAATAACCTCTACAGTAGCATTAATTCTTCTAGAATTAGCGCACTCATTAGCTTAATAAGAATTATTTATAAAACCCAGTGTGTGAAGAAAACACCTAAAAAAAGGGCGATCCACGGTATGATATTAATCAGTATAATCTCCATAAAAAAGACATTCTTCAATTTTTTCTTGTAAAAGTATAACCACAACAGCGATACACCTATCCCCCATATCGGTAAGATTAAAAAGTAATGTGGTGCCACGAATAGGCTGTCAGTATAATTCTCACCTATGGCACCTCCCGCAAGAAACATCGTAATAGAGCATGTAATAAGACCACAAAAAATAATATTGATTATAATCAATAATAATTTCAACTTGAACACCTCTTTCCTGTTCATTAACCAATTGTTTACAATCACTAGCTTTTACACTGGCCACTTACAATAAATAGCCAATTCTATTAACGTATCTACCTCACAGAATATGATTAACCTCTAAGAACCACTATGGTAGTTTACTCTTATCAATCGGAAGAAGGTGGTATTCCCAATGAGTCCTACATTCATTCAATTTATAGAACCCCTGTGTTTCATCTTGTGACATATAGCCGCATTGTTGAGGCGCATTACTGAAAATGTCTTGCACTTCATCTTCCGAGGGATCATAGTAACTCAAATCTGGGGAAACATCAATCCATCCTTGGTTGGCATTTTGATCATATCTTGATTTTAAATCGTAAATGATCACCCCGCCTTTCCCTTTATCTTTTACTACTCTGATTTCACTTTCATTATTTTTTCCATTTTCACCAGCAATTTCGATAAACTCCTCAAGTATATCTCTGTTTTCTACATCGTTATAATTTGATAAAACATCATCTTCATTTGGTTGAAATTCTTCCGCTTTTTGCTCCTCTTCGACGTCCTGGTTACTATACTCAGTTGAGTCAAGTTTGCCTTCCCGTTCATTTAGTTTGTATTGGGCAAAAAACACAAAAGATTGTAGAGCAAAAACAATCATTTCCTCTTCTTCGCCACTCGTGTTAATGTTATCGATTGCTTGCAATGCGTCATTAATTTGCGCCTGACTTAATGAGTCTTTTATCTTGCTGGGTTTTACCTCTAGGATTTCTTCTTCGTCCATTGACTCGAATAAATTACTCACCTTTTCTTTTGCTATGTAGATCTCATACTCAAAATAAATATATCGCAATCCCACCCCTACAATTATTATCATAAACAAGCTGATTACTACGCGTTTTCTCTTTGCTTTTGCAGAAGATTCATTATCCGACTTCCCTGTTTCGTTGTCTCTTTTCAACTAATCACTCCTAAAAGTTTCACTTTCAGTTTCTTTACCTTACTTTCTTAATCAACGGTCATTATCTAATATTTCAAAGCTTATTAAAGTATCCTGCCCCGTTAGCACAATATCTCTATCCATCAATAATAACATAATTTTCCAAATTATTCATTGAATTTCCCCTAAAGAAAAAGGCGATCAAATTTAATAATCACCTTGTTTAACTATTGCACCCGTTACTATCAATGCTCGTTTGTAAATATTCTTTACTATTGAACATCCAATGCAACCGCATAAATGCCAGTACCTTCTTCCCAAGTTGCCAATATTTCATATAATGCCTTCTCTTTTTCCTTTACATCTTTAAAGTCATTGTAAGTTGCTATCATATTCTCATTGTTATCATAAACTCTTATTTCAAAATTAAGTGGTTCTTTTTCGAAGTTTAGTGTGACAGGTTCAGTTAGAATAACACTCACCGCATCTTCAACGTTAACTAATTTTGTTAATGGTATAGAATCCGTTTCTATATTTACCATTTGTCCTGTTTGGGAATCTAAATAACTCCAACTATAACCCCCTTGTCTTGTTTTAACTATTTCTTCGCCAAAAGTAATTGTTAGTGAAGGTGGTTTCTCGTTTTGGGTCAAATTAACTTCTTGAGATTTTTCATTACCATTTGAAGCATCATCTTGCTCTGGGTTGCTTTCATTTGAGTTACTACAAGCCACTAAAGCAAAAAACATAAAAACCACACTAATTAAATACATTTTTTTCAAAATATCACCTCTTTAAATTAGACGGTAATTTTATATTAAAGTTTTAAAAATCTTTATTAAAAAAATTCCCCAATAGGTAAATAGCAATATATTCAAAAATAACCCCACTAAAAAGAAGCCCATTTAGATAACCGCCTTGATGACTGCATCGGTACTCTTTTCTCGTGGGTCTTCCACTTGAAATACTCCCTTAACATCAGCCCGTAGGTTCCCACGTTCCATACAAACGCCTGTGTTATGTTCATGCCACCTTTATGCCGCCCATCACTTAGTCAGTAAACAGGTTTCCTCTAAGCTCGTCCTAGGTTAACGACTACCCCCTAGTTTTGATGGAATCTCTACGCTTTCGACATTTCCGTAAGTGGTTCACATGTTCGTTCATCTCCATAACACGCACTTGACAGTTCTTGACTGCCTTTTCCTTAACGCTCAATACCATAACTTTTGACTACAGCACCTTAAGGTAGTTTGAAATCTCCACCTGCATGGCGATTCCGACGGGCCCACCGTCATCATTTGTACAGCATAGCTGCTTTGAGTAGTCTCGCTACTCACGCACACTTTCGTGGCGCACAATCATCTGCATATCTCACAATGAATGCTTGCCCTTTGCACTGTTTTCTAACCCTCTTCTCAAACCAAAGGTCGAGGACATAATGGAGGTATATATTAGCTAATACTGGAGAAATCACTCCACCTTGCGGTGTACCATACTCTGTTTTGTGTTTCTTGCCTTCCTCCATATACCCACCTTTAAGAAACCTACCAATAATTCTTAGTAAGTTTGGATCAGCGATTCGCAGTTTTAAGAACTCCATCACCCATCTGTGGTCAACGTTGTCAAAGAATCCTTTAATATCTACATCTACTACATAATTTACTGACCTCTTTTCAATATAGTGGTTCAGTATTTTCAATGCATCGTGGCAATTACGATTTGGACGGAATCCAAAAGAGCAATCTAGAAAATCATTTTCATAGATGGAATTTAGTATTTTCGTAATCCCTCTTTGAACAATCTTGTCTTCGTGTTCCGGTATTCCCAATGGTCTTTTCTTGTTTGAATTGAGCTTTGGAATATACATTCTTCTTACTGGAACAGGACGATAGCTTTTGCTTTTAAGCGTACTTACTAAGTCCTTAATGTTTTCTTCTAAGTTTTCACCGTATTGCTCTTTAGTTGTTCCATTAATCCCAGTTGCCTTTTTGTTAGGTGACTCACGATGACATTGAACTAGTGATTGCTCATTTAGTAAATGTGCAAGAGATGTAAATTTCATTTTAGGATTAGATTTTGCTAATTCTGCTATCCTTAGTAGTTTTGTTTCCATTTAATATCCCTACCTCTGTGTGTAGTAAATGTGTCCCTATTAAGGGTGATAACTGGTAGCTAGCCTTTCCTCCATCGGCATTACCCGACTTCATTGGTACTACGCTGCTATCCGACTCCCTACACGGCATTTGGTTTCCTTGCTTGTTATCGCTTGTACACCATACTCTTCTAAAATAAAGAGACCGGTAGGGTCTCCCGAGTTGCCGTATCATATCAATGTATAACGTGCCAAGGTCTCTGACTCCAGAGAGGCTTTACCCTTCTTGCCTATAACAAAGGATAAAATATAGCTTTCTGCTGTGCGTAAGGCATCAGCCCTCTCGATTAACTAACATTATGGAGCTCAATCCCTTCAACCACTTGGCTTTCGGCCCGCTACCTAACTGTCTACGCTTAAAGACTAAAGTTACCTTTAGCCCTCCAAGACTCGCTACGAGCGAATGGCTAATTCTTACTCGACGGGAATCCCACCCGTTATATGACACGACCTAAGCTCGGCCGCACACGCACCCGTTCGTTATACATAAAGACTTACACATTAATTGCATATTATATAAATGATGTGACAATAAGTAATTATTTCTTACCTTTCAGTTCTAAAAGTATAGGTGCTATATTTAGTAAGATAGAAACAATTGTCAAAAACCATAATGCCCTTTCCATACCAGGTACAACATCCCCTAAAGCTGACCAATCTTCCACTTTTACCCACCGAGATACAAGACTATATTCTGAACAAAGTGTTAATGCTGTAAATGATAGTCCTGTCGCCATAGCAAGCTTATAATCCTTTCCTGCTTTATACATATAAAGATTTATAAAAGTTGCTACTACAGCAATAACCCCAAATATTATAAACATTACTAACCTCCATATATTTTTATTTTTGTCGTGCAATAATACTAACGTGCATCATCTCAATTTTTGGTATTACTTTTTTATTAGACATTAATACGTCAAATCTTATTTTATAGTTCGGTTTAAACGTACACAGCATGTTCAGGCATCAATGGTTGATTATGTAAGACTACATCATCTTTCCAATTTAATGACGGAGTTAACAATATCAAGTATCTCATTGACATTTCTCCTTTAATTAAAAATTTTGTTCTCGAATTATTGCACCAAATAGTTAAAAAAGCAATATCTTGAAAACCTATTCATTTATTTCATATATCAATGTATCAAATAATTTTTCATCAGTATAAAGCAATATTGCCCATTCTCCTTCCTTTGGAATGTTCACACTTGAAGGTGTGTGTGCATCTGCTCCATTATTCTCTCCCGCAAGACTTATCGTCCAACCTGTTGTTATGATTTGATGGACAGTTCCTGTTTCTTTATGAAGACCAACGATCGTTAAATTGGTTGCCTCGGGATTCTCAATCCCCCAAAGATGCCACATCCACTTTTGATCGATATTTATGCTTGGCATATCAGCACCAATTACACCTGATTTATTTTCATTACCAATAACATTTCTATCACTAAACTCAACTGCTTTCGTTTCCCAATCAATTGCTTCAAAATCAGTTTTTTTAACAAATGCGGGAATATTTTCAGGTAAAGTTAGTTCTTTTTTAACTGTTTCATCTGATATACAAGCTACCATAAAAAATAATAAGCTAAATAAAATTAATATTAACTGAATTCTCTTCATAAAATCACCCCTGCTTTTTATTATTACCAAAATATACTAATTAGGAACCGCGCCAGCTGGCATACTACCTCTTCACCTCTACAATAACATAATATTTGAAATATTTTCCAAAATCAAAAGGAAATCAAATTTTAATGATCACCTTCTTAAACTATCACACCCGATCGTATTATAAGGTTAGCCAGAATGCTAAATTTTTCTGGTTGACCATTTTTTATATTGTTTTATTATAACAGTAGCCAGGGTAGAACGTAACTGCCCGTGGGGCTTTGATCCCGTCAACTAAACCGTTCGCCCCCTACT
>NZ_PIJY01000032.1 GCF_008304605.1 Oceanobacillus polygoni
ATTTTAAATTCCTCACTATATTTCGCCATAAAAACACCCCCAAAAGTTAGTTTTTTACTCTAACTTTTGGGGGTCGGTACCTTATTGTCAGCCTTTTTTATTAAATTACCAACCAGTAACAACTGAACCTTGGAAGGTTTCCTCCACAAATTGTTTTACTTCATCAGATTGATAAATATCAATAAACTGTTGTACGGCTTCGTCATCTTTGTTTTCTTCACGAACCGCGATTAAGTTTACAAATGTAGAATCCTGTTCAATAAAGATCGAGTCTTCACCAGGAACCAGACCTGCATCCATTGCAAAGTTGGAGTTAATGGCAGCCGCATCAACTTCCCCTAACTGACGAGGGATTTGCGCGGAATCAAGCTCGATAAATGAATAGTTATTTGGGTTTTCTGCAATGTCATTAACAGTTGCGTTGACACCAAGTCCTTCTTCCAATGTAATTAAGCCAGCTTGCTCGAATAATAGTAATGCACGTCCACTGTTTGTTGGGTCACTCGGAAGCCCGATTTGCGCGCCATCCTTAAGGTCTGCGACGTCCTCTACACCCTCTGAGTAAATCCCCATCGGGAATGTAACGGTATCTGCAACTTTAACCAAATCTAATCCGCGTTCTTCATTCATATGATCGAAAAATGGCTCTGTTTGGAAGCTGTTTAAATCAAGTTCACCTTCAGATAAACTAACATTTGGCATTACATAGTCGCTAAAAGAAACCAATTCAATTGTTAGCCCTTCTTCTTCAGCAAGTTCTGCTACTTTTTCTAAAATTTGTTCATGTGGACCGGATGTGACACCAACTTTTAACTTCCCGTCTTCCAATAATCCTTCTGCCTCATCTGAGCCACCACAAGCGGCAAGTACGGCCATCATGCATGCAAGTATTCCTGTAAATAGTATTTTTTTCATTGTGTCTCCCTCTTTCTAGGTTGTTTTAGTTATGTGTTTTAATCACTAGTTCCTCTACTTTACGGATGGCTGTTAAGAGCCTGTCCGCTGTCATATCTTCTTCCATTAAGTGAATCGATTCTTGAGGCAGTAATGTCTTCGTAATAATTCGTTGCAACAGATCCTCATCCTCAGGGTCAATGGATAAATGCTGTAACGATGCTGGAAGCTCCCATTCCTCATAAACAGCAAGCAGTTTTTTTAGCTCTGCATCCTTTCCTTCCAGAGCCAATTGGACTAGAATGCCATAAGACACGATCTCCCCGTGTAAAAATTGCTTGACGCCACTAGCCTCTGTTAAACCATTATGGATCGAATGTGCTCCAGCAATTCTTCCTGCCTTTTCACCAAATCCGCCAACCATGCCACCGGTCATAATGATCGTTTCGATGACACGAATGAGTGCATCTGACACCTTTTTATTGGATACTGATTCGAGTGCCGCTTTTCCATCCTTTAATAAAATGTCTCTGCATAATGCTGCTGAAAATTGGGATATCTGAAGCCAAACAGGTAGCTCGTTATCCTTGTAAAAGGCGCGTACTAAAGCGTCAGCTTCATAATATTTAGCAAGGGTGTCACCAATCCCAGCCCTCAAGTATTCAAGTGGTGCTTGTGCAATAATAGCTGGCTCAATCAGTACAAGTGTATTTGCTACCGGAAATTCCGTGTAGTGGGAATGTGTACCATCTGTCTGATAAAACACACTTAATGGTGTCCAAGCTGCGCAAGTGGCTGCAACTGTCGGTATGAGTACGGATTTGGTTCCAGCTTTTACAGCAGAAGCTTTTGCAAGATCAAGCGCTGTACCGCCACCAATGCCAATCACTGCATCAACTGCATCTGCTTGATATGTGGTTGCTAATTGTTCGACAGATTCTAGTGTACAATGCCCTTCTACAAATGTAATGCTCGAACGTTCAAGCTCTTCTGGTAAAAAGGGAGAGACAGCATGCCAAGCCTTCCTACCGCTTAGAATATGTATTTTCTTTGCGTCTAATTCTGAAAGTAATACATGTAACTCTTTTAAAACGCCCTCTCCAATTCGATAGTGTCCTGGTGCGCCTTTAACGATTGCTGTTGTCATCTGAGCGTCTCCTTACCGTATTTCGGGAAATAAAAATGCCTCTCTTTTCGGAGAGGCATGGATATACTTGACAAGTAACCATCCTCTTATTTTCCAAAATACTTGTTGTATTTTGCAGGAATTAGCACCTATTCGCAGTTAAATTTAACTGGAATGGTTGCCGGGCTTCATCGGGCCAGTCCCTCCGCCGCTCTTCATAAGAGTGTTTATGAATAGATTTATTTCATATATCTTATAATCTATTGGTTGAAAAGTCAATTGATTTCATTTATTCCTACTAAAACTACTTTTCTTTTACTGGACGATAATAAATGCATCGATACCAGTGTTTCGGACAACCTGTAAATGATTCTCTGCGTTTGTCCGGTTCGTAAATGCACCAGCTTGGACGCGATACCAGGTTTCTCCTGAAATCGTAACCTGCTCTACAAAGGATTGAATGCCTTTCGAATTTAGGAAAGACACGCGATCATCTGCATTTGCTTTTGATTTAAAGGAACCAGCAATCACCTTATATAGTTGTCCGGTGCCACCGTTTATTTCTTGCAGGTTAAATGCTCTTGCTAGTCCATTGACATGACCTTCAGCTACCTGCTGCTTCCATGCGTTCTGCTTCATTAACGCTGCGTTTCCACTATGGTCGATAAAACCATTTTCGGTTAGCATTGCTGGCATGGACGACTCACGTAATACGTGGAAATTTGCCTTTTTCTTACCGCGATTACGTAATCCGTTTAACTTGATGATTTCAGCGTGCAGGATGTCGCGGTATACAGCAGTTTGTGAGCTATCCAAAAGATTGCTATGAATGAAATCCTCATAGCCATCAGCAGAGCCGTTAAACGCGTTGCAATGGATGGATAGAAAATAATCGGCACCCAATAAGTTCGCCTCATTTGTTCGCTGGGCAAGACTTTTGGTCGTATCCCCAGTACGACTCATGTGCACACTGACATTTTCGTAGTTACCAATTAGTAGGTCACGTATTCTTAGAGCGATATCAAGAACAACATCTTTTTCTTGTAATCCATTTCCAGTAGCGCCGGGATCTGTTCCACCATGACCTGGGTCTAAATAAAGTTTCATTACAATCTCCTCCTATTATTAGCGTATGGTTGGTAAGAAAAATCGAATTGGACAAACATCACTGTCTTAAACAAATTCCATTTTCGTCACCTCTTTCGCCTTCAGCGATTACCTTTCATCTATAAAATCGAAAGAAAGCAGAGCTTAGGGGTGTAAGGAGAAGAAAATATTGGCAAAAGAGAGAAATTGCATTGTATATATAAGCAAATAATTATATACTTATGTATAGTGAAAAGGTGGTGAGATGAGATGCTACACGAACAAATAGAGATCAATGAGGCGGCGGTTATTTTAAAACTGTTAGGTGATAAAACAAGGTTGACCATGGTGAAGATACTCGATAAGCAGGAATGCTGTGTCTGTGAGTTTGTAGAGATATTTCAGACAAGTCAGCCTGCGATAAGCCAGCATTTACGCAAATTTAGAGACTTAGATTTGGTTAAAGAAGAACGAAGGGGTCAATGGATATTCTATTCAATCAATAAAAACAACGAACTCTATCCATTGATTCAACAAATACTTCAATTTTTACCAAGTCAGGAGTTTCGATTAAAGAAACTAGAAGAAGATGGCACAAGGATTTCTTGTTGTTAGATAAGGTTAGGGGGAAGATGTTTGGCAGCTTTAGCAGTTATTCTATTTTTAGTAACATTGATATTCGTTATTTGGCAGCCAAAGGGATTGTCAATTGGCTGGTCGGCAATTGGTGGAGCAGTTGTCGCGTTAGTAATGGGCGTCGTTGATTTTACAGCTGTACTGGAAGTAACTGGTATTGTGTGGAATGCGACGCTTGCATTTGTAGCAATTATACTTATTTCATTGATTCTAGATGAGATTGGATTTTTCGAATGGGCATCTTTACATATGGCTCGCATTGCACGGGGAAATGGAGTAAGGATGTTTGTCTATATGAGTTTATTGGGGGCAGTCGTAGCCGCACTATTTGCTAATGATGGGGCTGCGTTAATACTTACGCCAATCGTACTCGCAATGGTACGCCATTTGAACTTTAATGAAAAGATGGTATTCCCATTTATTATAGGTAGTGGATTTATAGCAGATACAACATCACTGCCCTTCGTCATCAGTAACCTTGTGAATATCGTGTCTGCCGATTTCTTTCAGATTGGATTTGTGGAATATGCACTTCGAATGATTATTCCAAATCTGTTTTCATTGACAGCAACAATCTTCGTTCTCTGGATTTATTTTAGAAAAAGCATTCCAAGAAACTACGAGCTGGCAAAACTGAAAGAACCGAGAGAAGCGATTAGCGATCTAAAGTTGTTCCGATTGTCCTGGTACGTACTTGGGGTATTAATGGTTGGTTATTTTTCAAGTGAAGCTATCGGTGTCCCTGTTTCGATTGTAGCAGGTGTGATAGCGATCGTATTCATTGCTATGGCTAGAAGCAGCAATTCCGTAAATACAAAAAACGTAATAAAGGGTGCGCCGTGGAATATCGTTTTCTTTTCCATTGGAATGTATGTTGTTGTGTTCGGCTTGCGAAATGCAGGATTGACAGATTGGCTGGCTTCACTTATTGAATTTACAGCTGAACAAGGATTATTCGTAGCCACTATAGCGATGGGATTCATTGCAGCCATTCTTTCATCCGTTATGAATAATATGCCAACTGTAATGATCAATGCAATTGCGATAGCTGAAACGGATACAAGCGGAGTCATTCGCGAAGCACTTGTATATGCCAATGTTATCGGTTCAGATCTTGGTCCGAAGATTACGCCAATCGGTTCGCTGGCAACTTTATTATGGCTCCATGTATTATCGAAAAAGGGTGTGAAGATAGCATGGGGGACCTATTTCAAGATAGGGATCATGTTGACCGTACCGATTCTGTTTTTAACGTTGATTGGACTCTATCTGACATTATTATTTTTTTAACGGAGGTATAAAATGAACAAAAAATCTATTTATTTTTTATGTACTGGAAATTCCTGCCGAAGTCAAATGGCTGAAGGATGGGCAAAAAAAAATCTTGGAGAAGCATGGGAGGTAAGGAGTGCTGGAATTGAAGCGCATGGGTTAAATCCAAATGCAGTTAAGGCAATGCATGAAGTGGGCATTGATATTTCAATGCAACAATCCGAGATGATTGACACGGCATTTTTGAATCGTGCGACGTTAGCTGTCACACTTTGTGGTGATGCAGCCGATCGTTGTCCAATGACGCCAGCCCATGTAAAAAGGGAGCACTGGGGATTTGATGACCCAGCAAAAGCTGAAGGGACAGAGGAAGAAAAGTGGCAGGTGTTTGAGCGGGTGCGTGATGAAATAGGTGAACGAATCAAGCGTTTTGCCGAAACGGGTGAATGAATAAAACCTCTCTCCTAGCTAACACTATAGAAAGTAAGGTAGGAGGAGGTAGGGTCATGAGTAACCACGAAAAGAAACGAAACAATCAATTCAAGGAAAATGAAAATTCCGGTGAGCATCGTAACGGACGCAAGAGTCCGTATAAGAATAGTAACTCCAAGGGTGGAGGAGCTCCAAATGAATATGTGACGGATAAAGAATAAAGCAGGTGCGGATCAACTATATTGGATCCGCATCTGCTTTATAAATGTGTGAAACAGATAAGCACCGAAAGGCGGATATCTACAAAATTACACTGAAATTTACAATTGGAATCGCCACAACAAAATCGATTCCTGATAAGACCTCAAAGCTAGAACACAATGTATTTCCATCCCAATTTACTTGTTACGACATTCTTCTTAAATTTACACAAGCTTTACATTCGACTCATACTTCCTTAACATTCACACCTTATACTAACAACTGAGGGCAAAAAGCCTCACAAAAATATAGCATATAATCAGGGGAGGACAATTTTACTATGAAGTTCAAAAAGTACCTAATGTTTCTACTTGTTGCAGCATTAGCAGTCGTGCTTGTTGCTTGTGGAGGAGAAACAGATGAGGACAACTCAGGAGAAACAGACGAAGACAACACAGAAGAAACAAATAATTCTTCAGGAGAAACAGAAGGATCTGACGACACAGCTGAATTAGAAGGCAGTGTAGTAATCGATGGTTCTGGAACTGTTTATCCATTAATGTCTAGAATTGCTGAAGAATACATGGTAAATGAACAACAAGGAGTATCTGTTGAAGTTAGTCGAGCTGGAACAGGTGCTGGATTTGATAGATTTTTAGCAGAAAATGGAACAGATTTTAACGATGCTTCCCGTCTAATTAAAGAAGAAGAGCAAGCGAAAGCAGAAGAACTAGGTTTTGAACCATTCGAAATGAAGCTAGCTTTAGACGGATTAACAATTGTTGTGCACCCGGATAATGATTTTGCAACAGAGCTTACAAATGAAGAAGTACAAGGCATCTTCCTTGGAGAGTATACAAACTGGTCAGATATTAATTCGGACTGGCCTAATGAAAAAATTAACACATATGGACCGAACGAAAACCATGGAACGTATGAATTCTTTTATGAGAACATTCTTGAAGAACAAGACTTAGTAAGTGATATTAATCTTCAACAAGACTATTCAACATTAGTAACATTAGTATCAGAAGATATTAATGCAATTGGATTCTTTGGATTTGGATACTACGATAGTAACCAAGACAGCTTACAAGCAGTAGGAATTGATTTTGGTGAAGGTGCAGTAACCCCATCGCTTGATACAATTGGTGAGACTGGCCCATATGCTGATTACACACGTCCAGTATTCACATATTTAAATCCTAACCTTGCAGCAGAAAAACCACAGGTAATGGATTATGCACGTTATGTATTGGAACAAACAAATGAATTTGCTGGTGATACAGGATTTGCTCCACTTCCAGAGGACGAGATCCAATCACAATTAGAAGCTTTAGAAGCACTACAATAATAAGCATGCTACTCAAAGCTAAAACACCTATATATTAAAAATTGAGATATGACTCTATATAAGATGAGGGCAAAATGAAGCTCTCATCTTATTGTGAGCTATAAGCGCTGGAAGGAGTGCACCAAGTAATGCCGACAAACAGCGGTAAGCCTAAACAGAACGCTGTCAATGTTAGAGAAATGATTGAAGAAAAGCGAAGTTCGCGAAATATCTCTAATATTACAGAAAAATTAATTCCAACGATTCTATTTATTATAGCTAGCATTTCCGTATTAACTACAATTGGAATCATTTACACACTATTATCCGAAGCAATTGAATTCTTTAAAATTGTTCCTATTTGGGAATTCTTTACTGGGACAGTGCTTAAGCCCCTGAGTCAAAATCCTGAATTTGGTGTCTTGCCACTTATAAATGGGACTATCATTTCATCACTAATTGCGATGCTTGTAGCTGGTCCAATTGGTATTATGTCAGCAGTTTATTTAAGTGAATATGCATCAGAGAGAGTACGTAGAGTATTAAAACCATTATTAGAAGTTCTTGCTGGTATTCCTACAATCGTATACGGTTTTTTCGCGTTTACTTTTGTAACACCTGTTATTCGATCAATATTTCCTGCAGTAGATGCAACAAATATCCTCAGTCCAGGGATTGTGATGGGGGTTATGATTATACCGATGATTGCGTCATTATCTGAAGATGCGATGACCTCTGTTCCCAATGCAATGCGTGAAGGTTCTTTAGCAATGGGAGCTACAAAACTAGAAACGACATTTAAGGTAGTAATTCCGGCTGCTTTTTCTGGAATTATTGCATCCTTTGTGCTTGGAATTTCACGAGCAGTTGGTGAAACGATGATTGTTACCATCGCAAGTGGAAGCTCCAAAAACTTTACTTTCGACATTACCCAATCTATGCAAACGATGACTGCATACATTGTTGAGGTTTCTGGCGGTGAAGCGGCTGCTGGTACAACTATATATTACAGCTTATATGCTGTTGCTTTAACTTTATTTGTTTTTACGCTTATTATGAACCTACTTGCAAGATATGTCTCTCGTAAGTTTAGGGAGGAATATTAATGAACCAAGTGAATGCAACCAAAATGGAAAAGCGAATGAATGCACGTATTCGGAAAAACAATTTATTAAAAGGAGTCTTTTTGCTTGCAACGTTATTTGGCCTTGCGGTATTAGCAATTTTACTCGTACGAGTCGTTACACAGGGTGCTGCCTGGTTAGATTGGGATTTTATAACTGGTAGGCTGTCAACGAGTGCCGATCGTGCAGGGATCATGGGGGCAATCCTTGGAACCATGTGGTTAATGGTTGTCGTCATCCCAGTCACATTAATCATCGGAGTTGGCTCTGCAATTTATTTAGAGCTTTACGCGAAAAAAGGAAAGCTTCAATCCTTTATTCAAACGAATATTTCAAACTTAGCTGGGGTACCATCTATTGTATATGGTCTTCTAGGATTAACGATTTTCTCAAGAGCGATGGGCTTAGGGAATGCGGCATTAGCGGGTGGGCTTACGTTATCCTTGCTTGTTTTACCGATCTTAATTGTTTCATCACAAGAGGCAATTCGTGCGGTACCTAAGTATTTAGCGGAAGCATCTTTTGGAATGGGGGCAACAAAGTGGCAAACGATTAAAAATGTCATATTGCCGGCCTCTATACCAAGTATCCTTACAGGTGCAATTTTGTCGTTATCCCGTGCGATTGGGGAGACAGCACCATTAACTGTATTAGGAATCCCGGCATTACTTATTCCATTTCCAGAAGGATTGTTTGATACATTTACAGCACTGCCAATGCAAATTTACTATTGGACGCTTGACTCTTCATTGGTAAAAGAGTATGCATATTTAGCTGCAGCAACCATTATCGTTCTACTTGTATTGTTGTTCTTGTTAAACTCGGTGGCTATCTTTATTCGAAATAAATTCCAACAACGATATTAACGGTCATTTATCCGTCATGACGCGCTAAGCCTAGATTTAAAGGAGTTGAAAATGATGAGTCAATCATCAGTGAAAAGTAAAAGACCAGTTAAAATTAATCCAGAAGCAGGTTCCTTTAAAGAACCTGAAACTGCGGGTAAAGTGGTTTACGATACAAAGGAATTAAACCTTTGGTATTCAGAAACACATGCGTTAAAAGATGTGAATTTATCTTTCCGCGAAAAGGAAGTAACGGCGATTATTGGACCATCTGGTTGTGGGAAATCAACCTACATCAAAACATTAAACCGTATGGTTGAGCTTGTTCCAGGTGTGCGGACAACAGGAGAGATTACGTATAAAGGGAAAAATATCCTCGACCGATCGTTTAAAGTAGAGGAATTGAGAACAAAGGTAGGAATGGTGTTTCAAAAACCGAATCCATTCCCGAAATCGATTTATGAAAACATCGCTTATGGACCAAAAATTCATGGGATTCGTAATAAAAAAGTACTGGACGAAATTGTTGAACGTAGTCTTCGCGGTGCATATATTTGGGACGAAGTAAAGGATCGTCTTAACGAAAATGCATACGGACTATCTGGTGGTCAGCAGCAGCGTTTATGTATTGCACGTTGTTTGGCAATTGAACCAGAAGTTATTCTAATGGACGAGCCAACATCGGCGCTTGATCCGAAGTCAACGTTACGAATTGAGGAATTGGTACAAGAGCTTAAAAAAGAATACTCTATTATTATTGTTACGCATAACATGCAGCAAGCAGCACGTATTTCAGACAAAACTGCATTCTTCCTTAACGGTGAAGTTATTGAATTTAATGAAACAAATACGATTTTCACCAACCCAGCAGATAGCAGAACGGAAGACTATATCTCAGGAAGATTTGGATAAGCTGTCTTGGATTTGCATTTCTTATTGGATTACAATTTTAAAAAAGAAAGGTCTCCTGACTGTTCGAAGCATGTTTGAACATGAGTGGGAGGCTTTTTTTCTGTTTCATTATTTATCGTATCCTGTTACAACTTAAAATTACTTAATATTTAAAATAGTCACATACAATAGCAATAGCTCGAAAGAAGGAGTATTACTAAGATAGTAACTTTATAAACTTTGTAAACTAAAAACTGTACAGATTTTTAGTTCTGTATGGACTTATATGCTGTTTTCTATTAATCCTTTATTTCCCTATACTAATATAGTATTCAACACGGAGGTGCTTTAGAAAATGTTAGAGTTTCATGATGTTACAAAGCGGTATGGTAATGGAAAACCAGCTGTTAACAATTTGAATTTAACAATTGAAAAGGGCGAATTTGTTTGTTTTATCGGTCCAAGTGGCTGTGGTAAAACAACAACAATGAAAATGGTAAACCGTTTAATTGACATAACGGAAGGAGCCATTTTAGTTGATGGTAAAAATATAATGAAGCAGGATCCAGTCGAATTGCGCAGGTCTATAGGGTATGTAATCCAGCAAATTGGATTGATGCCACATATGACAATTAGAGAAAATATTGTACTTGTTGGCACGTTACTCAAATGGACAAAGGAGAAAAAAGATGAACGAGCACGCGAGCTCATTAAGCTAGTAAATTTACCTGAAGAATATCTTGAAAAGTATCCACATGAGTTGAGCGGGGGACAACAACAGCGAATCGGTGTATTACGTGCGCTTGCTGTGAATCCACCACTGATCTTAATGGATGAGCCATTTGGGGCACTTGATCCAATTACAAGAGATGCCTTACAAGAAGAGTTTAAAAAGTTGCAAAGAGAATTAAATAAAACGATTGTTTTCGTAACACATGATATGGATGAAGCATTAAAGCTTGCAGATCGGATTGTCATTATGAAGGATGGAGAAATTGTCCAAGTTGACACACCAGAGGAGATTCTTAGAAATCCAGCAAATGAATTTGTGGAAGAATTCCTTGGAAAAGACCGTTTAATACAAGGACGTCCTGATGTCACAACGGTCGGACAAATTATGAATAGTACTCCAATTACCGTACAAATCGGTACCACTTTAAAATCCGCTATTACGAAAATGCGAGATGAACGAGTTGATTCCCTCCTTATTACGGATTCAGACAATGTTTTAAAAGGCTTTTTAGATATTGAGTCCATTAACAACAATTACAAAAAGGCAATTGCAGTAGAGGAAGTAATGGAAACGGACATTTATTCTGTATCTCAAGACAGTTTGTTGCGTGATGCGATTCACAAGATACTCAGACGAGGGGCACAATATGTTCCAGTTGTGGACGAAAGTCACCGTTTGGTCGGAATTGTCACACGTGCAACACTTGCAACCCTTGTTTATGACACGATTTGGGGCGATGGAACAGAATTTGAAGAAATCGTAGCACATGCAGAGTAGGAGGTGGGATGGATGATGGAATTTTTTGCTACACATGGGAATGAATTAATAATTAAAACGTCGGAACATTTGTATATTTCTGTTGCAGCCATATTACTTGGGGTGTTAGTTGCGATACCTCTTGGGGTCCTACTTTCAAGAGCACCAAACTTCGCTGATCGATTTATTTCTTTTATTGGTATTCTACAGACGATTCCAAGTCTTGCGATCCTTGCATTTTTTATACCGATTTTAGGTGTTGGGAAACTACCTGCCATTATTGCATTGTTTTTCTATTCGTTATTACCAATTTTACGTAATACGTACATCGGTATTCGGGATGTTAATCCTGGAGTTGTTGAAGCAGGGAAGGGAATGGGAATGAGTGCTTTGCAATCGATTATAAAAGTAGAATTTCCAATGGCACTTCCAGTAATTATGGCTGGTGTTCGTCTATCAACGGTTTATTTAATCGGTTGGGCAACATTGGCAGCATTTATCGGTGGTGGTGGTCTTGGTGACTTTATCTTTGATGGATTAAACCTTTATGAACCTTCCTTAATTATTGCAGGTACAGTGCCAGCGACCATACTTGCCTTGATTGCAGATCGCTTACTAGCCTATTTAGAAAATCGATTGACGCCAGAGGGGCTGAAGGATTCGTATGAGACAGTATAAGCTTGGAGGTGAACACGTTGAAAAGGATATTATATAAAGGAAGTATGGTTTTACTTTTACTTGGGGTGCTTGCAGGTTGTTCCTTGCCAGGCCTTGCAAGTACGACAAAAGAAACGATAAAAATAGGGTCTCTAGGTACATCTGAATCACAAATTTTAGCTGAAATATTATCGATTATGATTGAACGGGAAACAGATGCCAGTACCGAACTTGTGACACATCTTGGTTCATCGATTGTTCAACACCAAGGGATGTTGAGAGGAGACCTTGATATAACAAGTACACGTTATACGGGAACAGATCTATCTGGAGCACTTGGGATGGACCCGATTACTGATCCAGAGGAAGCACTCGACATTGTAACAAAGGAATTTCAGGATCAATTTAATGAAACGTGGACAGAGCCTTATGGTTTTGAAAACAGTTATTCTGTTGCTGTGACAACAGAATTTGCCGAGGAACATAACATTGAAACCATTTCTGATCTTGAACCTTTTGCAGATGACCTGCGTTTTGGTGTAGATAATGCCTGGGTCAATCGCAAAGGGGATGGGTACGACGGGTTTCAAGAATTCTATTTTTCATTTGGTGACGTTTTTCCAATGAATATCGGTCTTGTTTATCAGGCGGCAGCTACTGGTCATATGGATGTTGTATTGGCTTATTCTTCAGATGGGAGAATTAAGGAATTTGATTTAAAAGTTCTTGAGGATGATCGACGATTCTTCCCGCCATATGATGCTTCCGCTGTTATTGATAATGAGATTTTAGAGAAATACCCAGAGATTGCAACAATTACAGAACGTTTGCACGGACAAATTTCTACAGAAACCATGCAGGAATTAAATTATAAAGCGGATGTTCAATTAATGAGCCCACACAAAGTTGCAATGGAGTTTTTAGAAGCTAATAACTTCTTTGAGGATATGGAGAAAGGGGAGAAGTAATATGGATACATTGGAACAGTTGGTGCAATATGTCACCCAAAATGGTGGGTATATATGGGTACAGTTTTACAGACATTTTCTAATGGCAGCGTATGGTGTTCTATTTGCCGCAATTATTTCGATTCCTTTAGGTATCCTTATTGCAAAATATGGGAAGTTGAGTAGCTGGGTACTAGCACTTGGAAGTATTATTCAAACGATCCCTGCCTTAGGGGCAATGGCTGTCATTATGATTGTCATGGGACTTGGCACCAATACGGTAATTGTTACATTGATGCTGTATTCGATTCTGCCGATTGTACAAAACACGTATGTCGGGATGAAGGATGTTGATAAAACAGTTATTGAAGCAGGCTTTGCTTCTGGGATGACTCGATTTCAACTATTACGAATGGTTGAGCTACCCCTTGCAATTAGTGTCATTATGGCAGGCTTACGGACAGCACTTGTTATTGGGATCGGAATTGCCGCAGTTGGTGCATTTGTCGGTGCAGGAGGATTAGGGTCTATCATCCTAACAGGAACGAATGCAACGGATGGAACAGCTATTATTCTAGCGGGTGCAATACCTACAGCGTTGATGGCCATTATTGCAGATTTAATTATGGGTTGGATTGAACGGAAACTCCAACCAATTAAATCATCTAAATCAAGCGCAGCATAAAAGATAAAAAAATAGAAGTTTGTGCCTGAATCTATCATTAGAGGTGATTGTCTTGGGAGAAATCGGAATTAGAGTTGAAAAAAATGTTCCGTGTTCATTAGCCGATGGAACGATTCTTCGATCTGATGTGTATCGTCCAGATGATGAAAAACGCTATCCAGTGTTAATGATTCGGTTGCCATATGATAAAGAAACGCCACGTTATTATGATGAATATTTGGAAGTGCCTCGGATGGTACATGCAGGTTATGTTGTTATCCTTCAAGACGCAAGGGGGAGATTTGCCTCAGAAGGCGAATTTTATCCATTTATGCATGAGAGGCGTGATGGCTATGAGACAGTAGAATGGGCGGCAAAACTTCCTTATTCAAACGGAAAAGTTGGACTGTTTGGTATGTCTTATCATGGCTATACCCAGCTAGCGGCAGCAGTAGAAAGGCCACCTTCCTTAAAGGCGATTGCCCCAGTGATGACGGGAGCAGACCTAATGGGAAACTTTCTAGGAAGCGAAGAAGAACCTCATCCATCAGCAAAACTGGAAACATGGGTTTTAGGATCTATGTTAGAGGATCAACTGAAACGGGAAGGGGATTTTGACGAGGAAAAATTCCAGTATTATGTTGAGAATATGGCAGAACGGTTATCCGATGCTCCTGCTGATGAATGGAAGCCGATCAAAGACCTTGATCCTGATTCGTATTATTTTGATTTTATGAAGGGGCGATTATCCAAAGCATTTAAAGACCATGTAAACCTCAAGGAAAAACTAAGTGAAGTGGATATTCCAGCATTATTCATAGGTGGCTGGTTTGACGGATTATTGGGACCAACATTAGAAGCCTATCAAACTTATAAGGGAACAAAAATGCTCTGGATTGGTCCATGGACGCATGAAGAAATGACAGGTCGATGTGGGGAGCGCTTTTTTAACCATGCTGCTTCTAATCTTGGTGTAGACAATATTGCAGATCCTACAGAAATTCATATTAAATGGTTTGATAAATGGTTGAAGGAGAAACCAATGCCTTTCGAAAAACCAGTCCATCTTTATTTGATGGGACAGGATCGTTGGGAAGCCTTTGAGGAATGGCCGATTCAAAATGCTGTAATGTCCAGGGAAGTATACCTCCATAGCCAAGGGATGTCACAAAGCCGAAATGGAGATGGGAAATTAACATATCAACCTGTTTCTGCAGAAACAAAAAGCGCTTTAAAACTAGATCCGAATCATCCAGTGCCTACTCGTGGAGGGGGAACACTCATTGCGGGACATGCGTCCGGGATGTTTGATATGAGTGATATACAAGATCGAGAAGATGTTCTTGTCTATACGAGTATGGAGCTTGAGGAAGGTCTTCCATTGCTAGGTTCCATTAAAGCCAGTATTTGGGCTTCTTCTCCATCCGAGCTTTTGGATATTTCCTTAAGGCTATCAGAAGTTGATAGCTTAGGACGTGCGTATAACATCGTCGATTCGTTTCATAGAAAAAAGGTAGAAAATGAGAATCAGCCAGTTTGTTTGGAAGTGGAAATAGGTTCTACCGCATACACCTTGAAAAAAGGTCATCGCTTGCGTCTTGATGTAGCAGCAAGCAATGCACCACTATATGATATTAATTTAAATAACGGAACAACAACAAAAACACACACTGAAGGGAAGTCTGCAGTGGAATATTTGTATCAAGGTGGAGATAAGGCATCAAAGTTGATCTTGCCAATTGCTAGATAACGGAATGCTTTTCTTATCTGCATAACTGCTAACAATGCATGCGCTCAGGTAGCTGGGGAATGCCAATTTTTCAAATTTTTTAAAGTGGAAATAAGCCATAAAAGGGTGATGATATTGAGGAATGATGACGAACGGATTGACGATGTAAAAACGCAATTCATTGAAAAAATAACGGACAATATGAATGCATTCGGTGTTTCCACAAGTATTGGACGTGTGCTTGGAATTATATATATGAACAGGGAACCAATGACACTGGATGAGCTATCAGAAGAAACAGGGATGAGTAAAACACGAATGAGTCAGGTAGTTCGTGAAATGATTGATTTAAATATTGCGGAACGTGTCTTTAAAAAAGGGGTTCGGAAAGATTTATTTCGAGTGGAAGAAGATTATTATCAAACATTTATTTTTCTGTTTACCTCTACATGGAAAAAGGCTATTCAACGCAGTAGTTCCTTTGAACAAAGAATGATGAAACAAATGGATCAATTACAAGCGGATACAGGACTGACTAAAGAAGATGAATTGGCACTAAATGAACTTCTAAAAGAAATGAAGGAATGGATGGATTACTATGATTGGATCCACCGTGTAACGGAGTTTTTTGAAAGCGGAGAGATCTTTAAACATGTACCAAAAAAAGAACGGGGGAATGAAACGTGAATAAAAAAGTAATTTTATCGTGTGCACTAACAGGAGCAGGAGATACAACCACAAAAAGCGCTCATGTACCTGTGACACCAAAAGAGATTGCAGATTCGGCAATTAAAGCAGCGAAAGCAGGAGCTACCATCGCACATATACATGTTCGTGATCCAGAAACTGGAAAATTAAGTCATGATGTCAATCTATTTCAAGAAGTTGTCGAACGAATTCGCGAATCAGAGACAGATGTCATTATTAACCTTACCTCTGGTGGAGGTGGAGATTGGATCCCAAGTGATGAAGACCCTACGAAAGGCGGAGAAGGAACCGATATTCAAACTCCTGAAGAACGTCATGAACCAATAGGAAAACTCCTGCCAGAAATGTGTACCCTTGACTGCGGCAGTATTAACTTTGGTGACATGTTATACGTCAGCCCAACAGACTGGTTAAGGAAACAGGCGAAACTAGTAAAGGAAAGTGGTGTCAAAGCCGAATTAGAATGTTTTGATACAGGTCATGTTCGTTTCGCCAACCAATTAATTGAAGAAGGTTTAATTGAAGGGGATCCACTATTCCAGTTCTGCCTTGGTATTCCATGGGGAGCAGCAGCAGATGCGGAAACCATGGCATATATGAAAAGTCGAATTCCAGAAAATGCGAAATGGGCAGCTTTTGGAATTGGCAGAATGCAAATGCCGATTGTTGCGGAGTCGCTTCTCCAAGGTGGGAATATTCGTGTAGGTCTGGAAGATAACCTGTATTTGAAGAAGGGTCAACTTGCAACAAATGAGCAGCTTGTTGATAAAGCTGTTGGGATTGTCCATTCCTTAGGTTCCGATATTATGACACCTGCTGAAGCACGAGAACATCTCAATTTACTGAACCCATATGGAAGGGAAGGCTAGTCGTATGACAAATGATACATCAATTCAAAACATCACGGTTGTCGGTACAGGTGTAATTGGTAATGGATGGATTACTCGCTTTTTAGCAAATGGTTACCATGTAACTGCCTTTGATCCAGATCCAAAGGCTGAAGAAAAGACGCGTGCAGCAGTTGAGCGGGCATGGCCGTGGATGGAGAAAATGGGACTGCGTAAAGATGCTTCAATGGATAAGCTAAGCTTTCAGTCAAATTTAGAAGTGGCATTAAGAGATGCGGACTTTGTGCAAGAAAATGTTCCAGAGCGTGAGGATTTAAAACGGAAAGTTATTGCTGATATTGATACGTATGCGAAGGAAGAAGCAATCATCGCCTCCAGTACCTCTGGAATATTGCCAAGTATTTTACAGGCAGATTGTCGCAAATCTCCAGAGCGTGTCATTGTCGCTCATCCCTTTAACCCAGTTTACCTAATGCCACTTGTTGAACTTGTTGGCGGAGAAAAGACGGATGTAAATGCAATTGAGAAGGCAAGAAGTTTCTATGATTCCTTAAAGATGAAGCCTCTCGTTGTTCGGAAGGAAATTGAAGGACACATTGCAGACCGCTTAATGGAAGCAATCTGGCGTGAGTCTCTTCACATTGTGAATGATGGGGTAGCGAGTACAGATGAAGTAGACGCCTCCATTATATATGGACCAGGACTTAGATGGGCATTAATGGGGCCGTTCATGACACTGCATATGGGCGGTGGAAAAGAAGGAATGCGACACTTATTGGAACAATTCGGACCGGCATTGAAATTACCATGGACGAAATTAGAAGCACCAGAATTAACAGAGGAATTAGCTGACAAAGTCATTACCGGATGTGAAGTCCAAACGGCTGGTGTAGAAATGGAAGAATTGGAAGATCGCAGGGACGAATTTTTAATTGAGCTCCAGCAGCTATTGGAAAAATATTGGCCAGGATCAATGTTATCAGGAAAATTATAAGCAGCGTTTAATTGGTTTAAGAGGAGGTAAGTACACTTGAGTGAAGCAAAATTAATGATTCAAGATAAAGTACCAGAGGCATGGATTGATTATAATGGACACATGAATGATGCAGAGTATGTTCGAGCATTCAGCTGGGGTGTCGATCAATTTATGAACGAGATTGGAATGACCGAGGATTTCCTAGCGAAGAGCAAATATACGATCTATACATTGGAAAATCACATTTGCTATTTAGATGAGATGAAACTCGATGAACCATTTGAAGTCTATATGAACGTGATTGATTATGATATCAAACGTATCCATCTTTTCTTTGAACTGTACGGCGAAGATGGAAAACGGGCTGCAACAAGTGAACAGCTGCTAATGGGAATTAACCAGGAAAAAGGGAAGGCATCACCTTTCCCGGAAGAGGTATTCAACCATATAGAAGAACTTGCAGGCAAATATAAACCGGCAGAAAAACCAAAAGAAGTTGGCCGTGTTATTGGAATTAGAAAAAAGAAATAAACGTAATAAAGGAATGGTTTCCCATTATGGTGGGGAGCCATTTTTTTATATTACCGGCAATATAACGGTGGTTTTGAGCCAGAAAGTTTTACAAATATATTACAGTGAAAAAACTAGTTTTAAAGTGTCCGAGATTAGGGTAGATAGTTTTATATATATAATAAATGGAGGTGTGTTATCATCAAGTATATTTTATCGATGATTGTATGTTTGGTTGGAATTGGATTATTTTCGCAAACGGCTTCAGCTGAAAAGGTTTACAAAGTAAAGGCGGGGGATAGTTTATATCGGGTAGCTCAAAACTATCAAGTGGATTTTGATACGTTAGTTGCTGCGAACTCTTTCATTACGGATCCGGAACATATTCAGCCTGGGGAAACGATTAACATACCAGATGAGAATGGGCTCCCTTTTACCGTTACAGCTTATACGGCTGGTTATGAGTCTACTGGAAAACAACCAGATGACCCAGCTTATGGCATAACTGCATCTGGGGCAATGGTTGAAGAGGGAAATACAATTGCGTGCCCGCAAGCTCTTCCATTTGGGACGAAAATACATATTCCAGAATTGGATGAAACGTATGTATGCCAAGACCGTGGTAGTGCAATAACAAATGGAAAACTAGATATTTATATAGAAGACTTAGACGATGCATTAGAATTTGGGGTGCAAGAACTACAGGTTAAAGTGTGGCAGCCACACCAGCTAGTCGATTAATAGTATGAATGTGGCTGTAAAATTCAGTTTTAACGTGTAAATAATGATTGAATGTATAATGGTTGTATCTGTATCAGGAAAAGCACATTAGGAGGCAAAGATATAACTTAATTTGCTTAGGTTACACGTACAAAAATAAGCCGCATGGAATCAGTCGTGATTTCATGCGGCTAGCTATATTGAATGCATATCTAATCTTAATTTACCGGTCCGTTCGTGATTTCAGTAAGTCTGGAATTAATGGCAAATATTTTTACGTTAACATCTGTGATTCCAAAGCTAGCTAAACGTTTAGCATGCATATCCATATATTTTTCAGCTGTTTCTTTTGTTTCAAAAATATAAATTCCACCGGCTTCGTTTGTTTCGGGACTCTCTGTCCAGATTTTCCATAGGAAGCCATCTTCTTCATTGATGCTCTTAGCTAAATCCGAAAATGCTTCTGCCATTTCATCTCCGAATGGTCCATTCATGTTAAAATCGACTTGTAATACATATGCCAGTCATTCTCCTTTGTTTATTTTGTCGTTGTAAAGTAGTACTCCCCTAAAATTTCCTGCTTTTGATACTGGTCGGCGGAAAGTTCTTTTTCAACAAAAGCGTTAAGGTCAGATTGCTCCACATCGTACATGACTTCAATTTCTTTGGCAAATAGAAGCTCTTCCTTTTTAAGTAGGTTAGCAAGGGAAGGCTGTTGTTTTGGTTGCAGTTCTTCCGTATTTAGAACTTGTTTTAAGCCGTCAACATAGTACTCAAAAGGACGTCCTCCAACAATTTTTACACCTTTGTTTTCTTCATTGATCATGATAATCGTAGGGAAGCCTCGGGCGCCTAAGCTTCTCGTTAGAGCGAAATCTTCCTCTAATAATTGTTGTCCGATTGGTTGTTCAGCCTCATTTACAATCGCTTCTCCATCAAGACCAAGTTTATTTACGGTTTCCACCATAACGGATTTCTCTGAAATGTTTTGATTAAACGCGAAAAGTGCTTCTCTTGCACGACGCAAATACTCAAATGCGAGTTCTTCATTATGATTTTTTTGAATTACCTTAAATACGCGAGATGGTGGGAAGGAGGATTGAACTGGATTATCAATCATTAAAGATCCGTCAATAGGCATTCTGGAATGTTCTCCAACCTCTCTCCAGTGACCAGCAACGTCGGCTGGTTTGAAAATTCCGTTTGCAGGATCGATTGGGCCATCATGCCATTTTTCCAGTAAGCCGCCCATAACTGTATGAACGTTAAAATTATCACCATACTGCTCGATAAAACGACGGAGAACAGGTTCAATTGCCCAGCAATGCGAACAAATTGGATCTGTTACATAATAAAGATTAATCGACTTTTTTGGTTGATTAAAATCGATAACTTCCATTTCATTTTCTTCAGAAACGCCGCATACGCCTGTTTCTAAATCACACACCATATTTTTATTGTTGTTCAAGATATTCTCCTCATTTCTGTACATATAGGATAAGCGAGAAAAGGGAATATGCACTTTTCCAGCGCTTTTCATTATGTTTATAAATTAATTTCGAATTGATTTCAATCCTGTAGACCAAGCTACGACTTCATTCAACATGGTTTGAACGGTTTCTTCATGAAACGGTGCTGGTTTAAAGGTTCTCATTTCTTCAAAATCTGTGAAAAGGCTTAGAGCTGGCTGTGTTCCTACTGTTGCAACTTTAGGTACTGTTAAAATTAAACGTAAATTGTTTGCCGCTGTAACGCCAAGCGTAGATCCGTAACTTACAATTCCGGCTGCCTTATTGTTCCACTCAACATATAAATAATCAATGGCATCTTTCAAACCAGACGTAATAGCTTTGTTGTATTCCGGTGTGACAAAAACAAATCCGTCAAGGTCGTTAATTTTCTCAGACCACGCTTTCGCTTCTGGTGCTTGATAATCTTGTGACATGATTGCCGGAATCGGCTCATTAAATTTTGGTAGATTGTAATCTTTAATATCAACCAACTCAAATTCCGCATCTGTTCTCTTGTCTGCAATGGATTTCACCCATTCTGCAACGTTTAAATTTACTCTTGAATCTCTTGTACTACCAGTAATGATTCCAATCTTAAGCATGTAAATCCTCCTAGAAATGTTTTATGAAACGCCTATTTAAGAGGTTGTTCAAAAAATCCGGTAAAAATGACACATCGAATTTCTTCGTTGGCTTGCTTTCCGTTCCTCACGTATTAAGGGATTCAATGAACTTCTGTTAAAACCGTCCACGTCCTGTGGACAACACAGAAGTCACCACATCCTGTGGAAGTCCGCTACTCAAAGCTACGCCGCCTCAAACTTCTCGGTCCTTTTTATCCTCCTTTTTGAACACGTACTTTAAGGCGCAATTTAGTTGCTTTATAATTGAATTTTAAGCCATAATAAAAATTAGCAACACCAATAGTTCGGTGTATGTGTTGTTTATCCAACACATTGAAGAATTTGTTTAAAAAGTGGGAGGGAGATCAATATGACGAATGCCAAAACGGATCCCCGAATTCTGCGCACCCGCAAATTAATTATGGATGCTTTTATGGAGCTTTCGGGTAAAAAAGAATTTAAGGATATTACCGTTAAAGATATTACAACGGAAGCAATGATTAACCGTGCGACATTCTATTATCATTTTGAAGATATATATGACTTATTGGAAAAGGTACTATCGGAAGTATTATTAGTTAATTTGGATTGTGATTTCTACCAAAATAACGACCTAAATGAAGAATCGCTCGTTAAAATTTTCATAGCGATTACCAATTTCCAGAAGTCATTATCCAATCGTTGTCATAGAGGATATGAGGATACGATTGCTCGGATCATTAGGGAGCAGCTTGAAGTTGTTTTATATAAAATGCTGTTAAACCAAAATAAAATAGAAGTGGATGAAGGACTAAGGATTACTGCTGTCATATTAAGCTGGGGAATTTACGGAGCTTCTGTAGAGTGGAGAAGAGATGATAAAGGGATGCTTCCAGAGGAATTTATTAAATTAGCGATTCCTTCTATTATTTCTGGGGTTAATATTACTAAAGAATAATGGGAAGCATGGTTTAGGTACTTTCCATCGTAATAAAAAGGTAAAAGGTTAAAAGAAACATCGTGAATATGCTAAATTTTGGTTTTTTTAAGTCTAAATAATGGAGCGGCTATCTGGAATGGGGAAGGCGCACTTTTCTCTTTTTCTGGCGGAAAATCTAAACTAAATGGAGCAGTTTACTTATTATATATATATAAAACAGGGTGGTTAAGGAGGAAATATGTACGCTTCAGAGGACATTACATTCAACTCAAATGATGAAACACTATTTGGTAACTTATATAAACCAGCTAATGTTGCTACATATCCTGTTATCGTTGTTCTTCATGCAGCGAATCTTGGTGAACGTGAAAGTGATTTTTACGATCATTTAAAAGAAACGCTTCCCAGTTGCGGAATAGGTGTTTTTATTTATGATCGACGAGGAAGTGGTGAATCAAGTGGAGATTTTGATACGTGTAGTTTTAATGATTTAGCAAATGACGCATTAGCGGCAATATACATGCTTAGAGAAAAGAATGAAATACAGCGTGTTGGATTATATGGGATAAGTCAAGGGGGATGGATTGCCTCATTAGTCACATCGATGTTTGATGAAGTCGCATTTTTGATTATGGTATCTACACCAGCGGTTTCTCCAGCTAAACAGATGCTATATGCAACTCGTGTATCACTTCAAGAAGCTGGATTTTCAAAAGGAATAATGGAAGAAGCAACTCGTTTAAGAAAAAAAGTTGATGCATATTATAGGGGTAAATTGGAAAGAGATCATGTCCAATCTTTATTGCAAAAAGAATTAAGTAAGGAATGGTATCCGTATGCTTACCTCCCGCAAAAAGGATTATTACCTGAAGATAAAAAGAAGTCAAAGTGGTATTATGAGCTAGATTATAACCCTATTACTTGTTTCAAAACAATAAAAGTTCCCACACTATTCATTTTTGGTGAGAAGGATGTTTATGTACCTGTGCATTTAAGTATAGAAATATTTAAAGAAACAGCTAAAAATGGGGATGTGATATTTCTAAAATATAATAACGTTGATCATTTTATGAATATGACCGATAACAAGGGCAGAGGTATCTCTAAAGAATATAAACATAACCTTACACGTTGGCTAGGTAGATTTAATGATAATTAATACGTATATACACAAGTTTGTGCATGTCTATTTTTCCTTTATTGAAATGAGATAATTTGTCATGTTTAACGAGGAACGAAATACGATAATTTGCGTGGAAGTGGAAATTAAACAGTCAAGAATCTTAGTAGTTTATATGATAAATTACTAAAGATTAATTATACAGAAGGAGAATTGGATATGAACAATTCATTACATGAAGAAATCCAAGAACTTTATCAAAAGTTAATTGATGCGTGGAATAAACGTGATGCCGAGGGTATGGCTGATCAATTTTCTGAACAGGGAGTACAAATTGGGTTTGACGGAAGCAAGGTAGTTGGAAAAGCGGAGATATTGTCTCATGTTAAACCAATATTTGAAGACCATCCTACTGCTCCTTTTGTAACCAAAATTAAATCCATCCGACCTTTAGGGAAAGACGCAGCAATCTTACACGCGATTGCAGGGATGATTCCACCGGGAAAGGCAGATATTGAACCTAACGTAAATGCCCATCAAACACTAGTTGCAGTGAAAATGGGTGATCATTGGAAAATTGAACTTTTTCAAAATACTCCTGCCGCGTTTCATGGAAGACCTGAATTAGTTGAGCAAATGACGGAGGAGTTAAGGGAGTTACTATAGTAGGATTTGTAGCAAGCAAGGGATTTAAATGTACAAAATAGAAGCTAAATTCCTCTCTATTCATGAAGAGAGGAATTTTTTTCGTATGAAGGTGTATAAATAACGACGCCATCCCTTATAATTTGTTTCTCTAGTTCTTTATTTAATTGGTCACCAAAAACAATATCACATGAGTAGATACCAATTAATTCTTCAATGTCTTCCATTACACTCGCTTTAGCATTACCGTGATAGGTTATGCATAAATCGATATCGGAGTTGTAATTGGAGGTACCCTTTGCCCGGGAGCCGAACAATGTCACTTGTGCAATTTTAGGCTGTTCACTAAAGTAATCGATTAAGCCTTTATATACCTTTTTTTCTATGCCGTACATTTACATCACTCGTTCTTTGATTTTTACTAGTAGATTTTCAATTGCCTCTACATAGTCAGGGATAATTTTGTTCTTTATATTTTCATAATCTTTCTCGCTGTATATATGTGCTGTCTTATTTCTAGAAATCAGAATTTCATTCCAAGTGTCGATGTCATCAATGAGACCTTCCTTGAATGCCTGTTTATAGCGCCCACGCGGATTATGAATCTCCAATCCTGTTGCCTTAAAAACCTTTGATAACAACTTCTACGTTAGATCTTCTAGCATTTCGTACTTTTTTATTATCGAATCTCGATAAACTTCTTTTGTTAATTCGTCTGGCTCATCCATACTTTCTAGAGTTGAAATAATATTTTTTAAATGTAGTAACATCCGAAAAGAATGCTCGTAGGACAGCTTAATGGATTCATCATACTTGTCATATAAGTCACTCATATTATCTTCCTTTCTTGGCAGATAGGGAGTATAAGACTCTCTCTTATCTGCAAAAGTGCAACTTTAGATCGATTAAGGCTTAGAAAATGCTAATTTTTTTAACAAATAGTACGACATACTGTCTGTTATATACAGTTTACATTATTTTAGTGGGAATTATAAGCTATTATTCCTCGAAGTACAATCTGGTATATAGACTCGATCGAGCCCAAAGTCGTGTTGACAATCCCTCGTTTTTCTGCAATAATTAACCCAACTAAATACTGGTACCTTTAATTCAGTCCAGAGAGGCTGACAAGGATAGCGGAAAATAAGCATGTAGGAAGAGGTGTATGTGTGTACCCTCTTAGCTATAGGCTTATAAAAAAGGCTTCTTGTCAGAAATGGCAAGAAGCCTTTCTTTTTATGTCTTTTGAAAACCCCTGGCTATGCCGGGGGTTCCATAGAGCTTCCAGCGAGGTATTAAAAAAAAGCCTCACTTCGTG
>NZ_PIJY01000033.1:0-106778 GCF_008304605.1 Oceanobacillus polygoni
CAAGATCAAACTCTCCATAAAAGTGTTTGTAATACTTAGCTGTTGTAGAAGCTGACTTCTACTTGTTTTAAAAAGAAAACTTAGTTTCTTTTTTCTTGACATACTGGTTGTTTTGTTCAGTTTTCAAAGAGCAAATTTGTTTGTCGCATCGTTTAGCGGCGACTTTACTAATATAACATGTTGAAATTTTAATGTCAATACTTTTTTCAAAACTTTTTTGAAGTTAATGTTTCAACTTCTTGATTGCTCTGTTCTCCAGCGCAACGTTAATTAATTTACCACGTTTCAAAAATGAAATCAATAGTAATATTAAAGTTCTATTATTTAATTAATTCAAGCTTCTCTATTCAACTCATTTCATACTCGATTTTTCAACCTACTATTGTATTTATATTACCCCAAGCAAGAAGTTATAAAACCATATTGCTGACATATAAAAAGACCTTCCTGTTTCAATTGAAACAGGAAGGTCTTTTTCCATATTACTTATTTATTACGCATTTGCGGGAACAACAGTACATCTCGTATAGACGGGGAATTTGTCAACAGCATAACAAGACGATCGATTCCGATCCCTAGTCCTCCTGTTGGCGGCATTCCATATTCTAGAGCTTCTAAGAAGTCTTCATCCATTAAATGTGCTTCGTCATTTCCTTCAGCTCTTTCTTTTACTTGCGCTTCAAAGCGTTCTCGTTGATCGATTGGGTCATTTAACTCACTAAATGCATTTGCATGTTCTCGACCGACAATAAATAATTCAAAACGGTCGGTAAAACGTGCATCTTCTGTATTCTTCTTCGCTAATGGAGAAATCTCCACCGGGTGTCCATAAATAAACGTTGGTTGGATTAATGTTTCTTCTACTTTTTGTTCAAAGAACTCATTGACAACATGACCAAATGTCATCGTGTCTCTAATTTCCACACCATGTGTTTTAGCTAACTCACGTGCTTCCTCATCGGTCATCTGTTTCCAGAAGTCAACGCCGGTTGCTTCTTTAACCGCATCTACCATATGCAATCTTGTCCATTTTGGCTCTAAGTCAACTACATCGTCGCCATAGTTTACTTTCGTTGAACCAAGAACATCTTTTGCAATATGCGCTACTAGGTTCTCTGTTAATTCCATAATGTCATTATAATCAGCGTACGCTTCATAGAGCTCAATCATGGTAAATTCAGGGTTATGTCTTGTTGAGACTCCTTCATTACGGAATACGCGTCCAATTTCATACACCTTTTCCAAACCACCAACAATTAGGCGTTTTAAGTGTAGCTCGATTGCAATACGCATATATAACTCAATATCTAAAGCATTGTGGTGCGTAATAAACGGACGTGCTGACGCTCCACCAGGAATGCTGTGCATCATTGGAGTTTCTACTTCTAGGAAGCCTTGTCCATTCAAATATTCACGCATCGATTGAATAATTTTGCTCCGAAGAACAAACGTTTCTCTGCTTTCCATGTTTGTAATGAGATCCAAATAGCGCTGACGGTAGCGTTGCTCGATATCTTTTAAGCCATGATATTTTTCCGGTAACGGTCGTAATGATTTGGTTAGTAAGTGGAATTCTGTAGCTTTGACAGACAATTCTCCTACGTTCGTTTTGAACATTACGCCAGTGACACCAACAATATCTCCTAAATCTGTTGTTTTAAAAACTTCATAGGCTTCCTCACCAATTGCATCCTTACGTACATACAACTGAATTTGGCCGCTTAAATCCTGCATATGTGCAAAACCAGCTTTTCCTTTTCCGCGCTTCGTCATCAGACGTCCAGCAATAGTCACTGTATCCGTAATATCCTCTAACTCCTCTTTGGAATAGCGGTCATATTTTTCGATGAGCTCTGTTGCTAAATGGGTTCTTGGAAACTTCTCTCCAAATGGATCCAGGCCTTGCTCTCGGTAATCGTTTAATTTGTCGCGTCGTACGCGCATCTGTTCATTCATTTCTTCAGACATTGTGATCACTCCACTCATTTATATTAGTTAGTATATCTAAAAATCCAACTTCTTTCACGTACAGTCTCTAAACTTAGCCACAGGGGGGTCATGCAGAAAAAACTGCCGGCAGCAGCCCGACAGATTTCAAACAACAATTCAAACAGATTATGATACTTTATTCTCTGCCTCAAGTTGACCTACCATTAATCCCCGTGTGAGTCTCCGCCGGACGTTTCCTTCTAAATCTTTTACGTACCATGAAGTATGTTTACACATTTCCATAATGGCAACTTTTTCAACCTTTATTTGAACACGGTAATGCCTCTTGAAATATCTTATGTCCTTCTACGTTATTTCTCATTATCAAATGATTCCATTATAATCTCACGCTTTGATACAGACAACTTCTTTGCAATCAGCTCTAAAAATTCATCCGATGCAAGCTTTGTACCTCTTTCTATATTACCTATTTGCGCAATTGAAACATCCAGTTCCTTCGCAAAATCAATTTGTGTATACCCTTTAAGCTTGCGAAAAGCTTTTATTCTTCTACCGACCCTTTTTGCGTCCATTTTCTTACATCCTTTATATCTATTTCAGGAAGATCATGAATCATTTCCGCAATAAGCTTGTTCCAAACAGGCAGGATCAGCTGTGGTGCAATCTCCTGCAAAGGAATGAGCACAAACGCACGCTCGTGCATTCTAGGGTGCGGGATTATCAATCGTTCTACTGTACTATTTTCTTGATTATATGTCAAAATGTCAAGGTCTATTGTTCGTGGACCAAAACGGATACCACGCCTACGTCCGAGCTGCTGTTCCACCGACTGACAATATTCTAGAAGCTCTAGAGAGGATAAAGATGTCTTGATTTCAATGACCATATTTAAAAAATCCGCTTGTTCTAAATAGCCCACAGGTGCTGTCTCGTAAATAGATGATTGTCGGGAAACAGTAACCTTTCCCATTTTGCTCAGTAATTCCAGGGCTTCTGTCAGATATGCTTCTCTCGGCTCAATGTTTGTTCCTAATGCTAAATATGCTTGATTCATACGGATCTCTCCCGATAGATTTCTACTGCAACGGATGTATAATGCCCTGGAATTGGAGGATCTGGCTTGGTTACTGTTACTTTACAAGCCTGCAAAAGGTCAAAGCTTACTAATAACCTTTCTGCAATTCCTTCCGCAACGGCTTCAATCAAATTTTTCACTTCTCCTTCGACAAACTCCTGAACAAGTTCATAAACATGACCATAATGAATGGAATCATACATGTCATCAGACTGACCTGGCTTTTTTAAGTCTAGAAACAATTCCAAGTCAACGTTAAATCGTTGTCCAAGCTTGTTTTCTTCCGGCAAAAGGCCATGATAACCGTAAAATTGCATTTGGTTGAGAATAATTTTATCCAAGGAAAGAACCTCCTTCAGCAAGCATCGCATCCATCATTTTCGCAGCCTCCCAATTTCGTTTTACATTATGGACACGAACCACTTGCACCCCTTTCGTAATACCGAGACAGGTTGTCGCAACTGTTCCATTATCGCGTTCTTCTGCAGGAACATCCAGTACACTGCCAATGAATCGTTTCCGTGATGTTGCTAGTAACAGAGGGTACCCCATTTTTGTTAACTGCTCAAGGTTATTCATCACAACAAAATTATCCTTCGTTGATTTTGCAAAGCCGATCCCTGGGTCTAAAATGATTTTTTCTTTTAGAACTCCTGCATCGAGTGCTATTTGAATACTTTCTTCAAGATCTTTTTTCATATCATCCATAATCGAATGGTAATCCTCATTCGTACGATTATGCATTAATATAATTGGAACGCCATATTCAGCCGCAACTTTTGCAATCTCTGGTTCGTGCTTCGCTCCCCAAATATCATTGATAATATCTGCTCCAGCTTCAACGGCTTTTCTTGCTACTTCCGCTTTAAACGTATCAATAGAAATGGCAGCTGTAACATTCTCCTTCAATGCCTTGATAACTGGTACCACACGTTCAATTTCCTCTTCAGCTGATACAGGTATATGACCTGGACGAGTCGATTCCCCACCGACATCTATGATATCTGCTCCTTGCCGTTCCATGAGAACGGCTTGTTCAACAGCTCTCTCGACTGTTGTATACTTTCCACCATCCGAAAATGAATCTGGTGTGACATTTAAAATCCCCATAATATGTGTTCGCTTTGATAAATCAAATGTCCGTTTTACAGTTTGTAAAATCATCTTTATCCGTGACCCGCCTTCATAATTTTCTTTATACGTTATATCGTATCAATTTTTCACCAAGAAAAAAAGGACTAGCACCGATGATGCTAATCCTTTTATCCCGTATTTGTTATTCACTATCTTCAAATCGATATAAAGGTGTGGACAAATATCTTTCCCCATTATCCGGCAAGATTGCAAGAACTCTTTTCCCTTTCCCTAGTTCTTTCGCAACCTTCAACGCAGCAGCAACCGCTGCACCTGAAGACACGCCACCTAGAATACCATTTGTTGTTGCTACTTTACGAGCAGCTTCGTATGCTTCTTCATTTTCAATTGTTAATACTTGCTCATAAATATCCGTGTCCAAAACCTCTGGCACAAAACCCGCACCAATTCCTTGGATTTTATGAGGTGCAGGGGATCCGCCTGATAAGACAGGTGAAGCTGATGGTTCAACTGCATATAGTTTAATGCCATCAAAATGTTTCTTTAATATTTTCCCTGCTCCAGTAATGGTTCCACCCGTACCAATTCCGGATACAAAGCCGTCAAGACCATCCTTCATTTGTTCTACAATTTCTTTACCTGTTGTCAGCTCGTGGATTTCTGGGTTTGCAGGATTACTGAATTGCTGGGGCATAAAATAACCATGCTCTTTTTTTAATTCCTCCGCTTTTGCAATAGCACCCTTCATCCCGTCTGCTCCTGGAGTTAATACTAGTTCAGCACCATAAGCACGCAGTAAGTTTCGTCGTTCCTGACTCATTGTATCTGGCATTACTAAAACTGCTCGATATCCTTTTGCTGCCGCAACCATTGCAAGCCCAATACCCGTATTACCACTTGTAGGCTCAATAATAGTAGCGCCCTCTTGAAGCAATCCTTCTTTTTCAGCCGCTTCTACCATTGCAATTGCGATACGATCCTTTACAGAGCTCCCAGGATTCATAAATTCTAGTTTTACATAGACATCTGCACTATCAGCATCCGTTAATTTATTCAATTTCACAATCGGTGTTCCACCAATTAAACCTATAATGTTCTCAGCTACTTTCATGACAACCCCTCCTAATTCCAAGTGATTTTATATGAATTAATATAAATGTATGTCTATTTCTAAGAAAAGTCAACTAATATCTATTTAAAAAGAAGGCAGATAAGAACTTTTTTCCTATCTGCCAATGTGCTACTCGCTATAAATCCATTCTACATCCAGTTGCTCCCATAAAGGAGCTGCAGTTAAAGATTGGTCCATTTCCTGCAGAGCTAATTCACTCTCCATATAAGGTTTGAGTTCATCATACGTAAGTTCAATGGATGGTAGCTGTCGGTGCAAATATAGAATAGCTACACCATTATCCGCCGTAAACGGCTCACTATAGGAATGTTCGTCCATTTCAGAAGCTACATCCTCATAAATACTCGGGAGAAACTGACTGGAAGTATAGATATAACCAAGATAGCCACCAACATCCTTCGTTTCATCGTCTAGAGAATACTCCTCGGCAAGTAGATCAAATGACGCTCCCTGCTCTAGCTCATCATAAACCTTTTCTGCCGTTTCCGTGTCTTCTACGAGAATATGAGAAAGCTGTAGTGACGCAGTAAAATTATATTGATTCCCATAGCTGTCGTAAAAGCTTTTAACTTCTTCTTCTGGTATAGATGCATCTGCAGCAAGGAGTTGCTGTAGCTGATAACGATAAATGACCTCATCACGCAAACGTTCTTCTTCTTTAGCAGCCTGCTCCTCCGTCATAACACCTTGCATCGTTATCAAAAATGCAACATCACGATCAATTAGCTTCTCCTCTATTCCAATTCCTTCTGCTTCAGCCAATTGATTCACAACAGCACGATCAACCATTTGCTTTAATTGCGTTTCACCGTAATCTGATCGTAACGCTTCTATCCATTGCTGGTAGCTAATTTCTTCACTGCCAATGGATGCAACTGCCTCGTTACTTGATATGGATCGGTCATCATTGTCGTTTAGAACAACCGAGTCCTTGTTGTTTAAAACTAGCAAGGAAGCGAGATTTGTAATTAGTAGTACAACAACAATACCTAATAACAGCTTTTTAGACATGACAAATTTTACTTCCCTTCTTACTGTTTCAATTCTTCCAATTCTGCTTCTGTAAAATGATACGTTTCATTACAGAAGTGACAGCTTGCTTCAGCACCATGATCTTCATCAATCATGTTTTGTATCTCTTCACTTCCCAATCCAATGATTGCATTCGCTAATCGTTCCTTCGAACATTTACAACGGAATTCAATTGGCATAGATTCAAGGATTTTTACTTCATTGTCAAATAAGCGCTGTAATATTTGTTCTGGGGTATTGCCTTCCTCAATTAATTTCGAGATTGGTGGAAGGGATTGAATTTGTTCTTCCAGTCTTGTAATGACAGTCTCATCTGCTCCAGGCATCACTTGCACGATAAACCCACCCGCAGATAAAATACTGTGGTCTGGGTTAACCAATACACCAGCACCAACAGCAGAAGGAACTTGTTCAGAGGTAGCAAAATAATACGTGAAATCTTCACTGATTTCACCAGACACAATCGGAACTTCACCTGTAAAGTAATCCTTCAATCCTAAATCCTTAATAACACTTAAGCTGCCTACAGTGCCAACCGCTCGAGCAACATCCAGCTTCCCTTTGTCGTTTAACTCAAAGTCCACATGTGGATTACTTACGTATCCACGCACATGTCCTTTCGCATTGGCGTCAGCGATAATTGCACCAATCGGTCCATTGCCTTGCACTTTAATCGTATTCGAGTCTTCTCCTTTTAACATCGCACCCATCATTGCTGTAATCGTAATCGTTCGACCAAGTGCCGCTGAAGCAGTTGCCCACGTATCCTGCCTTCTTCTTGCTTCTTCAACTGTTTCTGTTGTTCGAATCGCAAATGCGCGAACCTTGCCATCAAATGCAATAGCTTTTACTAGATAGTCTTTCATGAAATTGTATTCTCCTTTTCATTAGGGATGTTCAATAAGTCCGGTAAAAATGACACATCGAATTTCTTCGTTGGCGATAGCGGAACTTCTACTAAGAACGCCCACGTCCTGTGGGCAACGTAGAAGTCAGCACGTCCTGTGCAAGCCCGTTACTCACGTATTAAAACCATACGTTCCACTACTCAAACTACGCCGCCTCGAACTTCTCGGTCCTTTTTATCATTTAATTTCTGATAGATCAGATACAAGCCTTTTAATGTTAAATGTGAATCCACTTTGTCAATCGTTGTTGCTCCGTTTGCAATCAACTTGGCTAGCCCGCCTGTAGCAATAACCTTTGGTTCTACATTTTTCTCTTGCTTTATTCGGTTAACGAGACCATCGACCTCTCCAATATAACCGTAGAAAACACCAGATGTCATCGCTTCTACAGTAGATGTTCCGACAACTTGATCTGGTGATTGGATTTCGATTTTAGGTAGCTTAGAGGCTTTACTGTACAATGCTTCCATCGAAATTTTAATTCCTGGTGTGATGATTCCACCACTATATTCCTCTTGCTCATTAATATAGCAATAAGTAGTTGCAGTCCCAAAATCAATGATAATTAATGGTGCACCATATTCTTGGATAGCTCCTACCGCATTGACAATACGGTCTGCACCAAGTTCTTTTGGATTAGGATAATTCATCTTCAAATACGTTTGAGTTTCTTCTTTCCCAATAACAACTGGATCCACGTGGAAATACGCTCGACACATTTCCTCTAACGAAAACATAATTTGTGGCACTACTGAAGATATGATGACACCATTTATATCTGAGAAAGCAACGCCTTTATAGTCAAATAATGATTTTATTAACATCCCAAATTCGTCTGCTGTCTTATAGCGATCTGTTTTTATTCGCCATTCATGTTTCAACTGATCTTTTTCAAATACACCAAGAACTGTATTTGTATTTCCAACGTCAAGAACAAATAGCATGTGTCACCAAACCTTCCTATCATTTCTATTTTTTAAATATAACATACTTCAGAATTCAGAACAAAAGCGCAAGCACCCAGTTAGCGACGTGCGGACTTACCCCACACGGTTGTAGGTGGCTATTTGATTCCTAGCATAATAAAAGCAGCCATTCGTTAGGTTGGCTGCTTTTATGGTTAAATTATTTTTTATCTGTTTCATCTTCATCCGATTTCTTTTCGCCCATTATCGGATCATTAATATAACTCTTATCTTCTGTTTCCGCTTTTTCCTTTGCTTCTTCATAAGATAAGTTCTCTTCGTCGTCTTTTGACTGAATGTTTACTTTAACATCCTCTGGACCTGGTTCAGGTAGCTTGCCATCTTCAAACAAGGATTTGATTTGTTTCGCGTCCAATGTTTCTACTTCAAGCAATGTTTGTGCTACAAGCTCCAATTTATCTCGATTCTCGGTAAGAATCTTCTTCGCACGTTCATAACAGTAATTGATGAAGTTTTGCATTTCTTTATCGATATCATGAGCAATCGCATCACTATACGTTTGTTCATTTTGGATATCGCGGCCAAGGAATACATTACCGCCTCCACCACTGCTGAATTGAATTGGTCCGATTTTTTCACTCATACCATATTCCGTTATCATCTTATGTGCAATATTTGTTGCACGCTGGAAGTCATTTGATGCACCTGTACTTACTTCACCGAAGATAATCTCCTCGGCAACACGTCCACCTAATAGTCCAGTAATTTTATCAAACAGCTCTGGTTTTGTCATAAAGTAACGATCTTCTCTTGGCAGCATAACGGCGTATCCACCAGCTTGCCCACGAGGTACAATGGTTACTTTATGTACCACATCTGCATCATCTAACACCATACCAATAATTGTGTGCCCACTTTCATGATAGGCAACAATATCTCTTTCCTTTTTGGATATAACTCTGCTTTTCTTTGCAGGACCTGCAATAACACGATCAATTGCTTCGTCAATATCTAATTGATTGACTGATTTACGGTCATCCCTTGCGGCAATAAGCGCTGCTTCATTTAGCAGGTTTTCCAAATCAGCTCCAGAGAATCCTGGTGTTCGCATTGCGATTGTCTTTAAATCAACCGTATCGTCTAACGGTTTATTTCTCGCATGTACATGCAATACCGCTTCACGTCCTTTAACATCTGGACGGTCTACCATAATCTGTCTATCGAAACGACCCGGACGTAATAATGCAGGGTCTAAAATGTCTGCACGGTTTGTTGCAGCAATGATAATGATTCCTTCATTCGCACCAAATCCATCCATCTCAACAAGTAATTGGTTTAATGTTTGCTCACGCTCATCGTGACCACCACCAAGACCAGCTCCACGTTGACGACCTACTGCATCAATCTCATCAATAAAGATAATACACGGCGCATTTTTCTTTGCATTTTCAAATAAATCACGCACTCGGGAAGCACCTACACCGACGAACATCTCAACGAAATCCGAACCACTGATGGAGAAAAATGGTGTACCAGCTTCACCAGCAACAGCACGAGCAAGTAGCGTTTTACCTGTACCAGGAGGTCCTACAAGCAGAACCCCTTTTGGAATACGTGCCCCAACTGCTGAGAATTTACGTGGATCTTTCAGGAATTCAACAACCTCGACCAATTCCTGTTTCTCTTCATCAGCACCTGCAACATCTTTAAAACGAACTTTTTTCTTATCTTCTGTGTACATCTTCGCTTTACTCTTACCAAAGTTCATGACACGGCCACCGCCGCCTCCGCCTTGCGCTTGACTAAGGATAAATAAGAAGAAGAGTCCAATTAATAAGAACGGAACGATTCCAGTCAAGAAGGTTAACCATGGACTTGGCTGCTCCTCTTCGGCAACTTTTAATATGCTCTGTTGTGTTGCAGCATCTGTTATCGAAGAAATAATTTCCGTATTATCAGGAACTTGGGCGATAAATGTAGTGTCACCATCCGTCAATGTTCCAGTAAAACGAATAATTCCATGTGACGGCTGGAATGTTAACTCTTCAATCTCACCATTATTTAAAGCATCTACAAATTGCTGTACATTATATTCTTCACTATCTTCACCTTGTCCGTTGAATACGCCGATTACGCCAATAATGACGAAGAAAATCAGCATCCAAAACAGGACATTACGAAATATCTGACTCATTGTCAACCTCCTCCCAAACGGGGAAAAACTATAGTTCATCGTATCATATGAAAAAGTTTAAATACAACTGAAATAACTTTAAAATCGGGATTTATTTTTTCATTTTAATATAGCGTACCACCAATGAGCTAAAATACATTCATTACTCACTGTAAATTTCTGGTTTCAGAACACCGATGTACGGCAAGTTGCGATATCTTTCTGCATAATCCAATCCATAACCGACAACAAATTCATCTGGAACCTCGAAACCGATTAAATCTGCTTTAATGGCTGCTGATCTACCAGATGGCTTATCCAATAACGTCACAATCTTGATGGACCTTGCCTTCCGATACTTAAATAAGTCCACTAAATAGCTGAGGGTCAGACCACTGTCAATGATGTCCTCTACAATAATTAGATCTCGTCCTTCAACCTTTGTGTTCAAATCCTTCACAATTTTTACTTCTCCTGTGGAACGAGTACCATCACCATAGCTTGATACATCCATGAAATCCATCTCCAAATGGATGTCAGTGTGACGGATTACATCCGACAGAAAGGGCATTGCACCTTTTAGTACGCCAATTGCAAGTGGAAATTTGCCATCGTATTCTTCTGATAGCTGTTTTCCAATTTCTTGGCACTTCGCTTTGATTTCTTCTTCTGTAATTAAAATATGGTCAATCTCACCATGCATGTTATCATGAAGCATGTAAAAATCCTCCTAGAAATTCCCTTTTTCAAAGTTTAGTTGAATAATTGAGCCATTTTCCTGCTGTGAACCTAGTTGACTTTTCTTTAAACCAATAAGCCATAGAACCGTTCCGTTAGCATCGGTTACGATCGGCCAACTGTCTCTTTCACGAATAGGTATTTTAGCATCAATAAATATATCCTTTAGTTTCTTGCTTCCATTAAGTCCATCCCAACTCATTCTGTCACCCGGCATTCTAGTTCTGATATGTAAAGGTAACACAACCTGCTCCGTAAAAAAGGTATGGGAAAATTGATCTTGTACGGTGTGTTTTTCAACGAAGTTTGCTGTAATTGTAGAACCATCTGGTAACACAAGTTTACCCGGAATATCCAATAGAAAAGAATAAGGTAGGCTGTTTGGGGCCTTACTGTGATTGGAGAAATAAAACATCATTTTTCCATAGGAGTTTTCCAACTTTAAAGTATTTGGAAAATCAATTTGGGTATTCCCTTCATCACGTTGCAACAAGGCAAAAAACTGTTCCTCATGTGTATAGGATAGGTCCTTTGGTAAGTCATTGTATAGATAGTTTAATATTAGATGAAATGCACGCCTTTGTAAAGCTTGGGAGCGGTTTTTAAACAAATTCACATCGAAGAACGCTGTCTTGTTTTCTGCATGAAAAGTAATGAGCTCGTCAACCATTTCCCCGGCGGCTTCACGTAGGTATTTTTCATCCTCAGCAAGTGTTTCACTTAAGTGCTGCGTCATACGATGTAGATTGTCATTTCGTTCTTTAATTAATGGAACGATTTTATTTCGATAATAATTCCGGGTATACACTGTTTGGTCATTTGTTGGATCCAATCGCACCTCAATTTGATTTTTCTTGCAATAAGTTTCAATCATATCCTTGGTTACACAAAGAAAAGGGCGAATAATCATTCCCGTAGAAAATGCACGTTGAACTGGAATACCTGTAAGTGCGCTAGAAGATGCAGTTCGCGTAAGCTTCATCAGCATCGTTTCTATTTGGTCGTCCCCGTGATGACCAAGTGCTAAATAATCTGCCCTATAGCAATCCATTTGTTCTGCAAAAAAGCGATAACGGACCTCGCGAGCAGCTACCTCTGTGCCTAGCTTATGCTTTACTTTATATGCTGGTACATCCAAAGAAGCGCCTACAAACTCTATTCCCCATGCCTTACAAATATGTTCCACATAGTGTAAATCGCTTAACGACTCCTCCCCCCTCAGTTGATGATCAACAGATGCAGCAATCACCGTTAACTTCCACTCTTCTTGGATCGATGATAAAAAATGCAGCAACGCCATCGAATCTGGTCCTCCAGAAACGCCAACAATAATGGTTGCGCCTTCTTTAAGTAATTGATGCTTTCTTATAAATGCAAGAACTTCCTGTCTCATAAATTGCCATCCCCAACACATATCATTCATGAAGCTCCATTGTTCAAAGAGAACTGATGATTAAACATCTGCTTCATTATCTATACCCTATTATACGTTTAGTTATCAAAAAAGTAGAGAAAAAAGATAATACATTAATGCAAGAATACCAATTCCGCCTGACTCCATGAATAATAGCTTCCACGAGTGTTTCGGTTTTTGCTTATGATAGGTTTCGCGCTTTTTAGCAGCATTTAAAACGTGAATTAGATCCTGCTTCATTTCTGCACTGGAGGCATAGCCACTTGTCAAAGCTTTTTTTAATACGCTTCGATATGGTGTTAAATCGTTAACACGGTCAATCTTCTTATATAACAATTTCTCAGCCGCTTCATGCTCTTTCTCAAACCGATTTGGATAATATATCGTTAAAAAAACCATGACAAAAGCAAACAGGTCATAGCTCGGTTCCGCTCTCCTTGAGCCTAGTCCCCAATAGCCACGGTCATAAAACTCCGTATATTCCTTAATAGCCCTCCCTAGCTTTGTTGTTCCTCCAACATCTACCCATCTTACTGTTGGTGGTGAAGAGACGACCAACAAATTTTCCGTCTTTAAATCACCAAAGATCCATCCTGTTTGATGCAACTTCTCCAAATCTTCCAAAAGCTGCAGCATAAAAACGCCAATCCAATCCTTTCCGTGCTTTCGGATAAATCCAACCATCGTCTCACCCTGTAAGTACTCCATAACATAAAAGGAATACATATCTCCTGTAGGCGAAACCCAATCATCGACATCAAGCAAAGAAGGTCCAAGACGACTTCCTTGGACCTTTTCCAACGATTTTAACACATTTACTTCCACCGTCATTGATGTACCTTTATCACTGATTTTCAGTGCAGCAGGTCGGCCGCCATAGTCGCATAGATAAACCGTTCCAATTGCTCCCGCTCCAAGCTTCCTTTGAATCGTATAGTTGTTATGGTGCCACTTTCCTTTAATTTGGGCACCAGGCCTTAAATCAATACCCTGTTTCTTCCATACCCGATTCATCTTCATGTCTGAAGCTCCTTAATAAACTTTTTTTACCGAATTGATACATCGCTTCACGAATCGCAGGTCCTGTCGGTGTAATCCCCCCACTGGTTAGTTTGGGAAATACGGTTGAAATTGTATCAAGCTTCGGTGACCAGTCAAACACCTTTTGAATATCCTTCCGCTTTCCTGGAAAGCTATAAATACAGAACTTGTTTCTACCAATCCTAGAATTTAAGCTAATCGATAGATCAATAAGCGCTTCCTTCACTGTTGGAAGCTTATTATGCATACTCGCACTCGTATCAACGAGAACAAGTACCTCTAAATCGCTCGTCTCTCCTAAGTCCTCCACAACCTCCATGATTTCACCACGCTTCTCGGGGTCCATATCTTCTATTCCTTGATCGGAACCGAGAATTTGCCTTAATTCCTTATTTACAAATCCTTGTAATGTTTGATTCATTGCCTGTTTCGTAACCATTTGAACAGTCTGGGATAAAGATTCACTATAAACAATCTGACTAACCCCACCACCTGACAGAGCTATATCCTCTACTTCTTGCAAGCCGTCCGGGCTTTCCGTCTGATCATCTTCCAATATCCCAATAACATTTACCGTTATCCCTTGCTGATAAGCGAGCGCTGCAGTTGCAGAAGGGTCTTCTCCCTTATTTGAACACCCATCTGTCAGTAGTAAAATTTGTTTTAACGATCCATTTTTCAAAGCCCTAACCTCCTATTTATTCCACTACCATCATCACCAGAATGGAAAGAGAATATACATAGAAAGGTAGAGTAGACCAGAATCGTTTCACATGCCAAAAGGGATACATTTCGTCAGGTTATGACAGTACTTTATTGCGATAGACTGGAACGGCCGCCCACTCCGGTTTATTCTTTGCAATTTTAGAAACTAGGACGGTCATATCATCTTCAATTTCTCCTGACCTAGTCCGAATAACTTCCTCCAGGAGAAGATCTGCTACCTCTTGCGGGTCATCGGTCGCCATCTCTCTAATTTTCCGTTTAAGCCACAGATCAACGTTCTCCACATGCCTTGGACCTTCGAAAATACCGTCACTCATCATAATAAGCAGATCCTCTGAATTCATTTGTTCACTTACAATATCGACATCGAACTCCTGGATAATCCCCATCGGCAAATTGCTAGCTTCTATCTTTATCATATTACTACCACGTTTAATAAAGCTAGGAGTTGAACCAATTTTCAAAAATTTAACTGAAGCATTATGCAAGTCCATCACTGCTAAATCAAGTGTTGCAAACATTTCATCCGTTGTACGTAAGGATAGAATTGAATTAATCGATTTAATTGCAACCTTCTCTGGTATTCCTGTCTGTAGGATTTGCTGCAATAAACGTAATGTTTCCATACTCTCCTCTCTTGCTCGATTTCCATTTCCCATACCATCACTAATCGCCATCGCAAACTTACCCGCACCAAGCTCAATCGTTGTAAAACTATCTCCTGAAACGAGTCCCCCACCCTTTGCTGCACTCGCTGCTCCTGTTTGGATTGTATACTCCTTTGCTGATCCGAATGCCAAATGGCTATATCCATTCGGAAAAGGTGAAATTTCTTCATCTTTTACAATAATCATCTCATTTAAAATATCCGATAATACAGGAGCAATTAATTTAGCACCCTCTCCACGGTATTCATAGAAAGTTGCAGTTATTTCTATATCCACATTACCCTTTTCTAATTGATAAATATCCACCTTTTCGAGGTCGATTCCCATATGCTTCAGTGCATGGATAATTTGACTTTCTTGTAATTCATGATGCTGGCGCTCTTTTAAAATCTCTTTTGCGAAATCATCCATTACCTCAGATACACCTTGTAGTTGATCTGCAACAAGCCGTTTACTCTCCATCACTTGCTGCCTAAGCCTGCGATTTGCTTCATAAAAGGTCATCTCTTCTTTCATGGCTTCCACTACTTTTCTTGATTTCACACAATGGTTTTCAAATTCTCGCATCACCTTGCGATTTGGTTCTTGTCCGTTTGTAATATCCTCCTTCATCTCCTCCATATACGAATATGTTTGATCAAATTCCTTCTGCCAACACCTGTCTTTCATAAAACAGCTTTGACATGTTTTTTCCGTCACCTGACTAAGAAAATAATCCGTCTCACGTTTTGCCTCCTGTTCATCAGTCGATGCTGCTTGCGATACCGAGAAGCTTTTTGAAAGTGCATGGAAAACCTCAGAGAACTGCCCTACCCTTCTTGCTGTCACATTTCGAACCTTCTGTAGATACTGTTCTTGTTCATGGGTGTATTCTTCTGTCCCAGGTATATACCTGGAGATTCTACTAAACCAAGATGCTGGTGTTAAGAAAAACAACAGAATTGCAATGGATGATTCAAGAAGAGACGGGATTAATGTCACTGCATCACCGTAGATACTAATCAAACCGGTACCTACAAGCAGGCCGATGCTTGTCCCAACTTTTTTACCTTCCTTCAATAAGCCACCAAGCAAGCCTGAAAAAGCGAGCAGACTCATTTGATAAAGGTTGGCCACATTCGCGAGCGATAAAATTAATCCAGCAACAACACCAACGGTTGACCCAATAGCAGCGCCACCAATATATGCAAATATTAAAACGAAGTATCTGGAAAAAATCTGTTCTGCAGATGCTCCATAAATTTGCCAGCCGATCATTCCTGTTAGGACAGAGGCAATTAAAATAATCATACAGACGATTTCTTCATTTTTAAGTACAGGTTTGTATCTTTTTGGTGATAAAAGCGGAATGCTTTGCATAAATATCAATACAAGAACAGCTCCTAAGACACCTTCGACTACGAGTAACAGCCATTCGTAAGATGTAATTGTGTCACGTACAGAGTACAAAAACATTTTCGAAAGTGCTGTTGAGGCGAATACCGCTAGTGGTAAGATAACTTGTTGATTTTTCATCTGCTTTCCTAATGCCGCAAGGAAAATAAATACAAGCATAGCAACTCCAATAAAAAGCGCATGTGTCATTGAGTAGGTAAGTGCACCCACAAGGACAGCAAGCATCGATTTAAAGCTCTTTTCCCTATGGACAAACCACATGGAAGCAACAAACGCGATTGCAAATGGTGATACAGCAGATAAAATAACAGCCCGTCCAAGTAAAAATCCTCCGATATAGAAAAGCCAACCTCGTTCAAGAAGGATGCTTTTCATCTTCAAATAGAGACCTTTGCGCCATTTACCCTTTTGTCCGTCTTTCTCTACCCCGAATCCTCGTGATTCCACCCTTGGAATTGATTCCATCATCGATTACCACTCCTATCTTTCAGAATAGTAAACCACATTATTCCTTCTTTTTTTGTCAAAAAGGCAGAGCATGTTCAAAAAATCGTTCGACTGCTTTTTAGTAAACTTGGCATTTGCCAAGTAGAGGAATAAGTCTCCACTTTTACATATTGAGGTTCATTTTCCATCTGCATCATGGATCCTTACAGGAAAAGTTAATTGGCAGGAGATAGAATATCCAGCGATTTTTTTGCCGAATTGGCTGAGGTTGTGAAAGAAAATGAAGAACAAATCCAGATTTTCTCTGAAATAGATACGAAAAGTCACTTTTCATTAAAGTATTTTACAAATCCTATTGACACAAATGGAATCCTGTTGTAATATACTTTTTGTTGGCTTATTTTGGCGGCGTAGCTCAGCTGGCGAGAGCGTACGGTTCATACCCGTGAGGTCGTGGGTTCGATCCCCTCCGCCGCTATCAAAGATAAAACCCAATCGGCATGATACATGCCGATTGGGTTTTTTTCGTATTTGAGGGAAGTATCGCTAGTCGTTGGGAGCTGAACATGGTTGTTTGGTAACCAAGTTATCCACAGCATTCAAATTTTATAGTTTTCTATGCAATAAAAAAACAGGCCCAATCATATGATCAGCACCTGTTTGAATTTATATTAGAGCATTGTCTATAGACAGCAACTGCTATCCTCTTCTAGCACCTCGACCCCCGCGTTTGGATTCCGTGTGCTTCTTTAAAGAGGCTAAACGATCCTCTGAATCTTTAAGAAAACGATTCATTTTTGCTTCAAAATTCTCTGTACGTTCTCTTGGATTTTTTTGGCGTACTGGTCGATCCTTTGCTTTCTTAATAGATAAACCAATTTTACCATCTTTCTCAACATTAATGACCTTAACCTTAACTTCATCGCCAACAGTTAAGTGCTCGTTAATGTCTTTCACATAGTTGTCAGCAACCTCACTAATATGGACCAATCCAGTTTTTCCTGCTTCTAGCTCTACAAATGCTCCAAAATTAGTTATTCCGGTTACTTTCCCTTGCAGCTTGCTGCCTACTTCGATTGACATAAAAAAAATGCTCCTCCTTAAAAGATTAAATGTAGTTCTCATATAGTATATTCATCAACTGAAAAAGTGTCAATAAGAGGGGTCTTCATTCGGGATTTTAAAAATTAACTCCCCTTTTTTCGAGAAGAAGTAATTCGTACGAGCAATGTCCAACACATATTCCTCGTCGTTCAGCAGTTCAATTTCTTCTGTTAAATTAGCTTCCTCTACTTTTAGAGCTTCTAGCTCGTCCTGTAGCTGTTCGTACTGTTCCAATTTCTCTGCTTGAAGTACACGCTGTTTAATATGGTATGAAGACAAGCCCCCAATAACAATCGCTGCTACGATAGAAAATAACACAAGACGACGAATTAATCGCTGCTTTTTTCGCTTCTGTCGTTCTATGTATGCGTCGTACTGCTGCATGTAATTCGAATCTAATCTTGTTACAGTTTTTTTCTTTGTTGACAAGTCACTACCCCCTTTTAAACAATAGCTTCTCCAACTTTTTATATCCTTTATAACATATATTCTTCATTGTACTATAAAATCCTGCTAATTTGTGTAAATTTTTTTTAAAACCGTCGGGAATTAAGTGGTAAATACCCATTCCTACCCACCGAAATGGAGTTATCACCACTTTCAGAATAAAGAGAAGAATCGTTCCGATTAACATTAAAATCCATAAAACTAGACGGAATAGCGTCCGAATAATCCAGGAAATCGGGGAAATAATCAGTGTGTGAACTAAATTACGGAAGAAGCGGTAAACTGCCGACACAATACGGATTATCCACTCTAGCAGCCTCTTATACGCAGCCTTCGCCAAAACTTGATAAATAGAAAATCCGAGAAGGCAGGCTAAAATGACATAGACCCTAATTTCCCCGGCGTTCACACGGAATAATACATACAATATAATTGCTGTTTGTGTTAGCCAAAAGCTAATTTCTAGAAAATAGGTTAAAAAAACCCTCCGCTTCCAATAATATGTCAACCGACGAAAGGTTTCTTGTACGATTCCCAAATAAAACCCACTTAAAACCATCGTGATCATCGTAAGAAACTGGATGCTCAAGCTCATCGGAACAGCTTGCTAAAGAATCCTTTAGCTTTCTCCTGCTGCTGTTCATCCACATAGGAAAGCTCATAGATTTTGCCTTTTATCGTTACAACTCCTTCAGTCACGTCTAAGTTCTTCAACTGCAAATTTTGCCCACGAATAATTAAATAGCCCATTGTTGTCTCTAGCAGAAATTCCTCATTATCAAAGCTATCCACTTCTTTTACACCCGTTATCTCTAAGTCCCTTCGGTTATTCAGCTTTACCGTATGCTCGGTTTGTACACGGTTAATCGTTTCTTTATTCTCATAATAGTTCATAGAAAGCCCTCCTTATCACTATTAATTTATGATAGGAGGGACAAGTATAGAACTTTATTCAACCTTTTCTTCTTTCACAATCGTATAAAGCGTTTCCGCCTCATCCTTTTTAACAGTTTCCCTTAAGTCATTCACCTTCACAGTTACAAGTTTCTGACCAAAACGAATAACAAGCTCGTCTCCTTTGGAAAGGACTGTTGAAGCTTTTGCCTGGTTACCGTTTACGGTGATTCGACCTTGATCGGCTACTTCTTTTGCTAGCGTTCTTCGCTTAATAATTCGTGATATTTTCAAAAACTTATCCAATCGCATGATTATCACTCTCTTTCTTTGGCTTCATCCCAATAAGCATCCATTTCTTCAAGACTTGCTTGCTTTATATCTATACCCTTTTCCTTAAGCTGTTCTTCAATATACGTAAAGCGTGATCGGAATTTATTGTTCGCCCGGTTTAAAGCTACTTCTGGGTTAATTTTATAATACCTTGCCAGGTTTGCTAGCACAAACAAAACATCACCAAATTCATCTTCCATCTCCGATTGTGTGTCGTTTTTTATTGCTTCTTGGACTTCTTTTAATTCCTCATCAAGCTTTTCCCAAACACCAGATACGTCTTCCCATTCAAAACCAACCTTTGCAGCCTTCTTTTGCAGGTTAAAAGCCTTCGCAAGTGATGGGAGGTGTTTCGGAATACCGTCTAACACGGATATTCTTTCTTCTCCCTTTTCCGCTTTCTTCAATTCTTCCCAGTTTCGATTTACGTCATCAACAGAATCTACCTTCGTATCCGAGAATACATGTGGATGACGGAAAATCATCTTATCTGTAATCGAACGAATCACATCATCTATCGTGAAGTACCCATCATCCTCACCAATTTGGCTATGGAGAACTACATGCATGAGGATATCTCCCAATTCCTCGATAATGTTGGCATCATCCTCCGAATCAATCGCATCAATGAGTTCATAAACCTCTTCGATGCTATATTCCCGTAGCGATTCATGAGTTTGCTTCCTATCCCACGGACAACCACCTGGAGCTCGTAACGTAGCCATTACTTCTCGTAAGCGATTGAATGAGTGATGTAATAAGTTTTCAGAAGCCGGAGGGATATAAACACTCGTTAAATTGCTAATCTCCATCGTGTGATCCAGCTCTTCTAAAGGAACTCTGGTTATTTTTTCCTGGGTGCTGCCTGCAGCTTCAACAATCACAACTTCATAATCTGGTGGTAAATCCTCTAGCAGTGAAAGCTTTACTTCCGAGGCGACAAAGCGATCATATACTTGGCAAAAGATAATATGATGTCGATAATCCAATTGGCTCCGGTTAAAAGAGGTTCCATCGACAAATTGGAAGCCTTCTATCGGATCTATATTTAGTGTAGTAAACAAATCATCCAAATAACTCTGACCACCAATAACCTTGACCTCAACTTCTGTCTGTTCTAATAAAAGCTGGACTGTTTTTTCTGCAAGCATCGGATGTCCAGGAACGGTATAAATAAGCGTTTCTGCTGCTTTTGCTTGTTCCATCAAAGCACTCGTAATCCGCTCATAAACAGCTCCAAACTGCTCTTCCTCTTCATACATATGGTCAAATGCTTCAAATTGAACACCTTCACCCTGTAGTGATTCAATAACTGGATGATCCAACGTCCGGGTATAGATAACCGTTTCCGCTTGTATCAGCTTTTTATAGATGCCAAAGGGCAACTGATTGACATCTCCAGCACCAAGACCAATAATCTCGATTTTACTCATGATAATTCCTCCCTTTATAAATGCGAACGAATAGTTCTGATTTCGGCAGCATACGCAATTCCTCTTCTGTAAAAGCTCGACAACGGAGCAGATTTACGATAAATATAATCCCTCCAGTAATTGCAATAAACACAACATAAATCAATAATGTGAGACGAGAAACAGTGGCTACATCTGAAAATAACCAATTCATAAGAATGAGGTAACCAACCATCATTACACTGCCTTGAATAAGCGCCCGAAAGCGGATGCGCTCAATAAATTGCAGCTTAGGTAATTTCCGTTTTAATTCATACATAACCAGGATAAAGAAAATAAGCAAACTTACCACTGTAGCAATTGCACTGCCTCCTATTCCCCATAATGGTACAATCAGCTGATTTCCAATCCATTTTACAAAAAAGGCGATTAAAATAAAGCCTGCAGTTCGTTTAATATAACCTAGCCCTTGAAGGATCGATGCAGCCGTAATTGCCACTGGGCAAAGAAAAATAGCAAGCACAAGGATTTGCAATTCAAGCGTTCCCTTTTCATCCTGAAATAATAACTGATTCACCTCTGGGAAAATTGTAATTAAACCAATAGCCGCACCAGCAGCTACATAGAAACTGATTAGCATTGTGCCACGGATATAGCGATAGAATGTTGTCGGGTCGTTTTGCAGCTTCTGCTTGGAAATCGAAGGTAGTAATGCTAAAGCAAACGAGGACCCTAGCACAGTTCCTAACTGGATTAGAGGCTGTCCACGATCAAATACACCTTTCGCTTCCATTGCTTCGATTTGTGATAGTCCATACTCCCCCAAACCAGGAATGAGTGTAAATGCATCTGCAAATTGAATAACGAGTAGAATCATATGATTTAACGCTGCAACAATCCCTAAAATTAGTAATGTCCGTATATAGTAACTCCACGGAATTTCATAGTGTTCGTTTGAAATTGGCCGACTTTTGAGAAAGAAAAAGGCAAGGATAAAAATAGCTGCACCAGCTCCGCAAAACGAGGCTATTGCAGCGGCACGACCGACTTCATATAATGGCTCGTTTCCAAAAGCAACATATACCGCAGCTAAAATAATCATACACACACGAACAAACTGCTCCACGATTTGCGAATAAGCGGTTGGCTTCATTTCGTAAATCCCCTGATAAACACCCCTTAATAAAGCGGAGAAAGGAACGAGCAAAAAGACGAATGCAGCTAGCTGATAGGTGTTTGTTAATTGTTCGTCACCAACCCACCGTGCAATAGGCTCTGCATTTAAGAAAAGGAACAGAAAAACCGCCCCATTTAACACAGTTAATAATAAAAAAACAGGGACATAAAAGCTGCTAAGCGATAGATTTCTGCCAGCGCCCCTTAGCTCCACTGTCATTTTGGATATAGCCGATGGGAAACCGTATAAGGAAAGCATGAGAGCAATCCCAAGAATCGGATAGACCTGCTGGTAAATATAAAAACCGATATCTCCTGTCAAATTCTGTAACGGAATTCGATAGCCTGCACTTAATATTTTACTGATAATCCCTGCCAAAACTAATAACAAGGCACCCTTCACAATTCGATTTGATTCATTTCCGTCCATTGTAATCGTCCTTCAATTTAACCTAAATTTTGCTACTAGTATATCATAGGTTAAGATGATCCAGATAACTTGAGCTTGACTAGTTAGACATCTACTCGAAATGGAAAATGCATGCTCCATATAAAAAGGCCGCCTCAAAAGGATACAATCCTTTTAAGACAGCACGTATGAAATTAAGTACTATTCCATTTGTTTTGCCAAGAATACGGCAGCCGTTTCAGCAGCTTTTTGCTCTACTTTGCTGAGCTTTTCCTCTTTGGAAAATATCATTACACACCCAATTGGGTCTCCATTTGCAATAATCGGACTAATACAGTAAGATTTCAACTCTTGCTCTTGTCCATCGATAACTTCTAATTGCGTAGGATCAACCTCAAATACTTGCGACCTTTTATCAATCGTTTGTGTTAATGGATCACCAATACTTTTATTTAAATAATCCTTTTTAGACTCCCCAGCAATAGCAATTACTTCATCCCGATCACAAATTAGTACGGGTGAATGAAGTGAGTTAAACAATGCTTCTGCGTATTCTTTGGCAAAGTGACCTAATTCATTAATAGGGGAATATTTCTTTAGGATAACTTCCCCTTCTCGATCAACGAAAATCTCCAGCGGATCTCCTTCACGGATACGTAATGTTCTTCTTATTTCTTTTGGAACAACCACTCTGCCTAAATCATCAATTCTACGTACAATTCCTGTTGCTTTCATCTCTAAGCAGCCTCACTTTCTAATGATGTTTACTCATGTTCTGTTGTTTGCTTAACGAGGATGTTCAAAAAGTCCGGTAAAATTGACGCATAAAGAGAAGTAGATCTTCGACTAACTACCGACACGCCCTATGTCGAACGTCGAAGTCATCACATCCTGTGGAAGCTCGTTGACTTGCTTTTTCGTTCCTCACGTATTAGGTGCATACATTCCGGTACGGGGAGCTTCGCCACCTCGAACTCGACGAACAGGATGTGCTAGTGTCGGCTTTGTAATAGGATGTTGATTGTAGCCGACCTCGGTCTTTTTTATCCTCTTTTTGAACATTCACTAACGTGTAAAAATCACCAGGTGTGGTTTTAGTATAAATCATCCAAAAATAACTATACATTCCATGGAAAATATATTTTTAAAGAATGAACATAATTTTTATTTATCTCGATCAACGCTGCTTAGTTTTTTGATAAACTCTTCGACTAGTTCATATCTGTTATGTGCTGTTTCAGTCGTCCATTTAAAGACAACTTTCAATTTATTATTTTCTGTGCCAAGCCCGATATTACGGCCAAACGTATTCGCAACTTCAAATACCTTTGAACCGTCAATTTGCTGACTACGTGCGTCATCAACAAGCACAACAATCTTTTTGTTCCGCTCTGTAATGGACTCGACCCGTTCTCTCTTCGCATACATTTTTAACGAAGAAACCGTGAAGAGATTGTTGACCTCCACTGGATAGTCACCAAACCGGTCCATTAATTCATCCTTCAGGTCAGCAACATCCTCTGCAGTATCCATCGCTTGGAATTGCTTATAAATATTAATTTTCTGCTTCTCATCTTTAATGTAATCATCCGGAATATAGGCATCAATCTGAAGTGCTAGCTCCGGCTCAAATGGAGTAATATCCTCCAAGTCCTTGCCAGCCTTCCGTGCATCGATAGCGTCTTTCAGCATTTGCGAATACATATCAAATCCAACGGAATCAATAAATCCATGCTGCTGTGCACCAAGCAGATTACCTGCTCCGCGAATGGAAAGGTCACGCATGGCAATTTTGAACCCTGAACCCAGTTCTGTAAACTCCTTAATTGCCTGCAGGCGTTTTTCAGCTACTTCTGTCAGTACTTTATCCTTTTGATACGTAAAGTACGCATAGGCGACTCGATTCGAACGCCCAACACGTCCTCTTAATTGATACAACTGACTGAGCCCCATTCGGTCTGCATTGCTGACAATCAGTGTATTAACATTCGGGATATCAACCCCTGTCTCAATAATCGTTGTACTAACAAGAACGTCATATTCGCCTTCTAAGAAACCAAAAATAACATTTTCAAGCTCTGTTTCATTCATCTGTCCATGTGCAACTGCAATTCGAGCATCATCGACAAGCATTCCGATGTCACGAGCTACCTTGTCAATATTTTCAACACGATTATAGAGGTAGAACACTTGCCCGCCACGTGCCATTTCTCGTTCAATTGCCTCTCGAACAAAGAGCGGGTTATGCTCCATCACATAGGTTTGAATTGGAAAGCGATTTTCTGGTGGTGTTTCAATAACAGATAAATCACGGACACCAAGCATCGACATATGCAACGTTCTCGGTATTGGTGTTGCTGTTAAAGTTAACACATCAACATTTGTTTTCAATTGTTTAATTTTCTCTTTATGTTTCACACCGAAACGCTGTTCTTCATCGACAATCAGTAATCCAAGATCACGATATTCGACATCCTTGGACAGGAGGCGATGTGTACCAATTACGACATCGACTGTCCCTTGGCGAATTCCTTTTAATGTATCTGTCTGTTGCTTTCTCGTACGGAAACGACTTAAAAGTCCAATATTAATTGGATAATCTTGAAACCTCTCACGAATCGTTTCGAAATGCTGCTGTGCCAAAATCGTTGTTGGAACAAGTAGTGCCACTTGCTTGCCATCAGCTACTGCTTTAAATGCAGCACGTATTGCTACTTCTGTTTTCCCGTAACCAACATCCCCACAGAGCAGGCGATCCATAGGACGCTCTCTTTCCATATCCTGTTTAATCTCCTCAATACAACGAAGCTGATCATCCGTTTCCTGATATGGAAACGATGCTTCAAATTCACGCTGCATCTCGGTTTCCTCAGAAAAAGCAAATCCTTTCTTTGCTTCCCGTTCTGCGTACAGCTTGATTAAATCGTCTGCAATATCTTCAACAGAGGATTGGACCTTCCGCTTTACCTTTGTCCATTCTGTTCCTCCAAGCTTATACACTTTCGGTTCCTTACCTTCTGAACCAACAAACTTCTGTACAAGATCAATTTGTTCAATCGGGACAAATAACTTATCATCTCCCGAATACCTGAGCAGCATATAATCTTTATGCAGATTATTGACCTCAAGCGTCTCAATTCCAAGGTATTTTCCTACCCCATGATTCGCATGAACAACATAGTCACCGACTTTCAATTCCTGGTAGCTTTTTATTCGTTCCGCATTGGAAATCTTCTGTTGCTTACGCGCACGCTTGACTCGTTTTTTGAACAGTTCATTTTCCGTAATAATAGACAGCTTATGCATTGGGAGTTCAATCCCGCTCGTAATATTTCCAATCGCAATTGTCGGCTGATCTACTGGCAATCTGAGTTCAGAAGCAATCACGGCTTCAATATCATAATCTGCTAAAATGGAATGGATTTTCTCTGCGCGCTTCTCGTTCGGTGCAAAGATAACGACTGAAAAATCGCCCTTTTCCCATCGTTGCAGCTCTGTTTTAAATAAATGCATTTGTCCATGGAATTCTTGCATTGCCCGCGATGATAAATTAATAATATTCTGTGGCTGTGTGTTCGGTATATGGCGTAAAAATACGGACATATAGATTCGTTGCTGCTTCATCATACCGACAACGGTATCCCAGTCTAGTGAAAACCTGCTGTTTCTTACCATCTGGCCAGACTCAAGCAAGCTACTATACCATTCTCCTTCTTCCATATCTAAATTCGTTGCCGTTTCCTGAATCCTGCTCATTTCATCTAACATGATCAGACCATCTGAATCGAGATAATCTAATAAACTAGCAGGGTTTTCATAAAGAAAACCGATATATTTATACATTTCTTGAAAGCGCTCTAAATTCTTTAACCGGGTTATATCCTGCTCGATGACTTCGATAAGCTTTTCCTTTGCACTTGAAGCCTTCATTTTTTTAAGCGTTGCAGCATATGCTTCTTCGAGTTTATTCGCTGCTGCTAACACATCTTCATCCGTTAGCAATAACTCTGTAGCAGGTCCAATTGTAATGTTCTCTACTCGATCAAGTGATCGTTGTGTTTCTGCATCGAAGTATCGAATGGAATCAATTTCCTCATCAAATAACTCGATACGAATCGGATGCTGTTCGGTAATTGGATAAATATCAATAATTCCACCACGACGACTAAATTCGCCAGGAGTAGCAACCATAGATGTCCGTTCGTACCCCATATCGATAAGTGAGGTCAAATACGAATCAATTGCAATATCTTCCCCTGTTACAAAATGGAGTTGGTATTTACTCCAATAGCTTTTAGGAGGCAAAATCCGTTTCAATGCCGCTACCGGCGTAATAAGGATACCTGATTTCTTCCCCGACCATGCTGTCAATGCCTCAATCCGCTGGCTCCTTAATTCCGGACTGGAAATTGATATCTCAGAAGCTATCAATTCATTGACCGGATATAAGTGTACTTCATCTTCCCCCATAAACTCGGATAGGTCATCATATAGCTGTTGTGCCTGTACCAGTTGGTGTGTTACCAATAGGACAGGTCTGTTAATCGATTGATCGATTACTGATACAAGCATGCTCCTCGCAGAACCCGAAAGGCCTGCAATTAACTGCTCACGCATTCCGCTGTCAATTCCATTCATAATCGACTGGATATCTTCTTTTGATTGTAAATAATGATTAATACCCTTCATCGTCAAACTCCTCTTAAACATGTATATATAAGCGCAAAAATGCCTTGGTTTACTTAACCAAAGCTTTTGCTGCGTATGTTATTGTATAAAATAATCCAATTCATGATAATTTGGATGCTGTCCTAGAGCATGCTCGCAGTTCTCACAAATCGTTTGTATTTGCATATCTCCATTCCCATCATAATGGATCATCTCTTCTAGCTCTTTCTTGTTTAATTGATCAAAACCCAACATTGTTGTATCGACGACCTTTTGTTCTAGCTTTCCAATCGTTTGCCCACAATGCCTACACCGATATATAATTGTCATAAGATACCACCTCAGAATAAACATTCAAACACTCTTAAAAGTTTATCCTGTTGGCCTTATTTTATACATTTGCTTTACAAAAGCTAATCACTATAAGCTTATGTATCAATTATTATAATCATTCATTACTTCAAGAAACGCTTTCCCTGCCAGCCATGATTCACAAGCATCCGCTGCATGCCCGATGCTACGCTCAACATCTTCCTTTTCTGCTTTCGGAAAGGTTCCAAGCACGTAATCCACTACTGGGATCGGCGATGCAGGTCTACCTACTCCAAGACGAATGCGTTTAAATTCCTTTGTTCCTAAGTGGTCTATTGTTGATCTTACACCATTATGTCCACCGTGTCCTCCTTTTTGACGAAGGCGGATTTTTCCTGTAGGAAGGTCAAGATCATCATAAATCACAAGAACATCTTCTAAATCAACATCATAATAATCCATGACCTGCCGGATTGATTCCCCAGAAAGATTCATATAAGTCTGCGGTTGAAGAAGTATGAGCTTTTCACCCGAGAAATTCTCTAGCGCATAATCTCCCTTGAATTTGGTCTTATCCAACTTCCAATGATGGCGATTCAACAACTCATCAATTACCATAAAACCAATATTATGACGTGTTTTGTTATATTTTCTACCAGGATTTCCCAATCCCACAATACATTTCATCTTAACTTCCTCCTGAAAGTGTGTGTTCAAAAAGGAGGATAAAAATGACCAAGAATTTCGAGGCGGCGCAGCTTTGAGTACCAGAACGTATGCAATTAATACGTGAGGAACGGAAAAGCAAGCCAACGACGAAAGTCGAAGTGTCATTTTTACCGGACTTTTTGAACTTCCTCCTAAAGAGGGATTCAATACAACAACCCCTCCTACTAAGAACAGACTAACAGCTTCTTAAAGGAGGGTACATGTTGTTATTTCATATCGTTGTTATGTTATGCTTCTTTTGAATCCTTCTTCTCTGCTCCAACTAGTTCTGGTTCAGCATTTTCATCTGAAGCCTGTTCAATGTCTTCCATCGTATCAGGTGCTACAATTGTAACAACTGTTGTTTCCGGATCTTCTATAATTTCAAAGTTTCCTGTAGCTTTTAAATCACCAACTGTTAACCCTTCTCCTAATCCAAGAGAGGAAACATCGACTGCGATTTCTTCAGGTATATCGCCAGGTTTCGCACGAACTTGTACCTCATATAATGGTTGCTGTAATACGCCACCATCTTTTGAGCCTTGTGCTTCCCCTTCCAACCGAATAGCTACAGCTACGTCCATTTCCTCCGCCATATTTACAACGTAGAAATCGACGTGGATTAACTCATCTTTTATTGGATCCATTTGATATTCATGTAACATGACATCGACCGAGCTATCATTTTCGATATCTAGTGAGATAATTGCATTTCTGCCCTCGTCACGAACCGTTTTCAATAACTCAATACTATCCACTGCTACGTTCTTTGAATCTTTATCTTTTCCGTAGACAACTGCTGGAACTCGTCCACTTAGTCTAACTGCTTTATTTGCTGATTTTTTAAGACTTTCCCGTTTCGCTGCTTTTAATTTTACTGCCATGTTCATCATCCTCCAAAATTTTTAATCCAGCTCCAGCGACCAGCGACTAGCGAGACCTCCGTACGTCGCTACTCGGGCGCTTCCACCTTCGTTCATACTCTATTTCTAAAACAAAATATGTGTAAATCACGGAGTTATAAAAACTGTTAGTACAATTAATTCCCGAAATGCGGTCGATCTAAACCATTAATCAAATAAGATGCTTACAGATTGCAATTCATGCACACGTACGATTGCTTCTCCAATCAACGGTGCTACAGATAAAGCGGTAATTTTGTCACTATGTTTTTCTTCTGGGAGAGGAATACTATTCGTAATGACAAGCTCTTTAATCTGTGAGTTATTAATACGCTCAATTGCAGGACCAGATAATACAGGGTGTGTACAACAAGCATACACTTCTTTCGCTCCATTTTCTACTAAAGCGTTCGCAGCAAGTGTAATTGTACCTGCAGTATCGATAATATCATCAATTAAAATAGCCGTTTTGCCTTCAATGTTACCGATAATATTCATAATTTCCGCAACGTTGGGGCGTGGTCTTCTTTTATCGATGATTCCAATTGGCGCCTTTAGACGATCTGCCATTCGACGTGCACGTGTAACTCCTCCATGGTCTGGAGAAACAATAATCAAATCTTCCAGTTGTTTTGCCTCAAAGTAATCAGATAGAATCGGAACACCTTGCAAATGGTCAATTGGAATGTCAAAGAATCCTTGAATTTGTGGTGCATGCAAATCAAGTGTAATGACACGATTTGCACCTGCTGTTTCAATTAAGTCCGCAACCAATTTAGCTGCAATCGGTTCACGTGATCTCGCTTTACGGTCCTGCCTAGCATACCCATAATAAGGCATGACAATGTTGATGGATTTTGCTGAAGCACGTTTTAACGCATCAATCATAATTAGCAGTTCCATAATGTGTTGATTAACGGGAGCGCAAGTGGATTGAATAACGTATACGTCACAACCACGAACACTTTCTTCAATATTGATTTGAACTTCACCATCGCTGAATTTGGAAACCGTACATTTCCCAAGTGTCGTTCCGATATGAGCTGCAATATCTTCCGCTAATTTAGGGTTGGAATTCAATGTCAATACCTTCAACGATGGATCCTTATAGCTAGATGCCATGAAATAAAACCTCCGTTAATCTTTTTTTCTATTTTTAATTTTTGTTACATAGCCGTCTTTATTCGTTTGTCTTGCTCTTGCGATAGATAAGGCATCCTCAGGGACATCATCCGTGATTGTAGAGCCTGCGGCAACATAAGATCCTTTTCCTATCGTTACAGGTGCAATGAGATTGGAGTTACAACCAATAAATGCATCGTCCTCAATCGTAGTCAAGAACTTATTTGTTCCATCATAGTTTACTGTTATTGTACCACAACCAACGTTCACATTGCTTCCTACTTGCGCATCACCAATATAACTTAAGTGTGAAACCTTGCTGTTATCACCAAGTGATGTCTTTTTTATTTCTACGAAGTTACCTAGTTTGGCATCATTTCCGATTGTTGAGTCTGGCCTGATGTGTGCGAATGGGCCGATGTTCACACGATCTCCAATTCTGCTATCATTTGCCACGCTATGTTTCATAACTGTGCTTTCTCCGACATAACAGTTGGTAATCTCACTATTCGGGCCAATTTCTGCATTTGTCTTAATCGTCGTCGTTCCTTTTAAAATCGTTCCAGGATGAATGATAACGTCCGATTCAATAACAACATCTGGATCAATGTATGTATTTTCTGGATCGATGATTGCAACACCATTTCGCATATGCTTTTCATTAATGCGCTTTTTCATTGTCTTTTCTGCTTGCGCAAGCGCAACACGATCATTAACCCCTAATGTTTCATCAAAATCAGGAGTTAAATAAGCGCTAATTTTCTTGCCCTTGTTTCGCAAAATTTCGATGACATCTGGTAAATAATACTCGCCTTGTGCGTTATCATTGGAAACCTCTTGTAATGCGGCAAAAAGCGCCTCATTATCAAAGCAATAGGTTCCAGTATTGATTTCATTAACGAGAAGCTCTGATTCATTTGCATCTTTATGCTCAACGATTCGCTCTACTTCACTCGATTCATTGCGGATAACTCTACCATAGCCTGCCGGATTGTCTGTCTTAGCTGTCAAGATTGTCGCACTAGCACCTTGCTGTTCATGGTATGCGAATAGCGCTTGATAGGTATCTCCTGTGATTAAAGGCGTATCGCCACATGCAACAATGGTTGTACCTTTTTTAGCTTTAAGCAGTTCCTCCGCCTGCAGCACAGCGTGTCCTGTGCCTAGCTGTTCTTCTTGAATAACAAATTCACTTTCCTGCCCAATTTGCTCTTTTACCTTTTCGGCACCAAAACCAACAATAGTTATCATTTTATCTAAACGTACGGTATTTAACTGATCAATCACATGCTTCACCATCGGACGACCTGTCACTGGGTGTAGCACTTTATACAGCTTTGATTTCATTCTAGTTCCTTGTCCTGCCGCCAAAATAACAGCATAACGATTATTCATAAGGTAACCTCCAGGTTTTCTAATTATCCATTTTAAAATATATCGTAAAAAACAATTGATTTCAATAGATTACAGGAAGGAAATCGCGTTAAGGGGAGCTAATGAACCTGTGTTGTTTAACTAAATTGGGGTGTTTTGAAACAGAGGACGTATTTTTTAATACAGCAAGCTTTTTAAATGCGGCATCATCATGCCTGCTGTACAATTGAATTAGAAAATACGACGGATTAGTTTTAGAAAAAATTACCACAAAATAAATGCTTTTTTTCTATGCGACAAAGAAAAAAGGCTAACCTAGAACAGATTAGACCCCTTTTTTAATATAATCATGACGATTTAGGAAGCTCCCGCCTCTTCGTATTTAACTTCACTTTCTCCTGCTTGGCGATATTCTTCCAACACCGCATCTTGAATTTTAGAACGAGTACCAGAGTTTATCGGGTGTGCAATATCGCGAAATTCCCCATCAGGAGTTCTTTTAGATGGCATTGCCACAAACAATCCGTTATTTCCATCAATGACACGGATATCGTGAACAACAAATTCCTGATCTAACGTGATAGATGCAATTGCTCGCATTCTGCCCTCTGTATTAACGCGGCGTAATCTAACGTCTGTTACTTCCATGATGTTTCACCACCTTTTCCCATTTGAACTTACTGTAACTAGTTCAACAAAAGAATTTAAATTCCTGCTTAAAATATAAAAAAAGTTAAATATTTTAAATATAGGATGTTTTCCTAGAAAAAGGTGGACTGATTTCTAAATCATCATCTATCAATTGGGATCATTCAAAATTGGTGAGATCTTCCACAAAATTACCAGCTTGAATTTCAATGGTACGATGTCTTATATCTACATTTGATATTTTGACAAGTGATGTGTAATGATCAACAATTCGTTCTTCCTCTTCGTCGTCTGCTTCAGCGAGTACACCAATTGCTTGAACATGGGCATCGAATTCAGATAGCAGATTAATCATGCCTGTAATTGTTCCGCCAGCTTTCATAAAGTCATCAATGATGCACACATTCGCTCCTTCTTCCAGACTGCGTTTCGGTAATACCATAGTTTGTATTTTCCTAGACGAACCAGATACGTAGTTAATGCTAACCGATGATCCTTCTGTTACTTTTGGGTCTCTTCTAGCAATAACTACTGGTACATTCAGGAAAGATGCAACAGCATATGCCAACGGAATCCCTTTCGTCGCAACTGTTACAATCACGTCAATATCCATTTTGGAAAACTTCGAAGCAAATACACGACCAATTTCTCTGACAGTCTTCGGATCACCGAGTAAATCGCTCATGTAAAGATAACCGCCTGGTAAAATCCTGCTTGGATCTTCTAATTTTCTGCTTAGGTCATCAATAAATTGCACATTGTTTTCCTGTGAGTATTCAGGGATATATTTCACCCCTCCACCAGCACCAGTAGATCGTTGCAAATATCCCATGCCTTGACTTTGAAAAACAGCATGTATTATATCTAAATCTTCGCTAATAGAAGACTTCGTTGTATCGCATAACCTTACAAAATAAGGTAATTGTATATGTTTCCGTGGGTTCTCTAGAAAGAAATCAGTCAAAACAACTAACCGGTTACTTCTTTTCATTTTCACACCTCAAAACCGTATATTTAATTATCAATATATCATTTTCATACGTGTTTTGGCAATATTTACCCTAATAATCGAACAAGATAAACCTCATCACAAAATCCGCGCATACCGTTATAGATTCGCTTTGCCTTACTTTGATGCTCAACCAATCCGTAGATTGTCGGTCCACTCCCGCTCATTAAAACACCCGTAGCTCCTGCTTGAACCATAGTATCCTTAATATGTTCTACCTCTGGATGAAGGGCAAACGTAACAGATTCAAGTGAGTTACCGATATGTCGACATAGGCTATTAAAATCCTGCTTATTAATTGCACGCAGTATTTGATTTGTGTCTGGATGGGAAAGCTTGTCTACGTTCACTTGTCCAAAAATCGTCCTCGTCGATACACCGATATCTGGCTTTGCTAAAACCACCCAACACGGAGGTGGTGAGGATAGCTTTTCAATTTTTTCACCATAACCTCGTGCAATCGCCGTGTTACCATACACACAAAACGCTACATCCGCACCAATTGTAGAGCCAAGTTCTGCCAATTCGTCGAGTGAGATGTCTAATGACCATAATCGATTGAGCCCTCTAAGTACCGCTGCTGCATCCGTACTCCCTCCACCAAGACCCGCTGATACTGGTATATGTTTTTCCATGTTGATATGGACACCGGTCGTAATTCCATAAGTATCCTTAAAAACGCGTGCAGCTTTATATGCCAAGTTCCGTTCATCATTTGGTACATACCTGCTTTCAAGAGCTATCTCAATTTTATCCTCTTCCAAAGCATACAACTCAATGCGATCTGCTAAATCAATCGTCGTCATAATCATTTCTACATCATGATACCCATCGATTCGTTTTCTTAATACATCAAGGGATAAATTAATTTTCGCAGGGGCTTTTTCCAATATAATCGTCATTATCGTCACCTACCTTGCCACGTACTAAAAAATATAAATAATTGTACCATATTAAAAAAGCATAGGCGACCAGATTGAAGTTAGACAAGGTGATGCGAGGGCAGTTAATGAGAAAGATTAAACAAGATAAAACGTTACTCACTTCCTGTAGCCAGCAGATTTTCTGAAAAAAGAAGCAAACCCATTAGGATTTGCCTCTTCCCATATGCTGCTCAGCCATTTCAATTGCACGTTTCACCATATTACCTGCATCACGTGCTTTAATGCCCCCCCAGCCTTCTTGTTGGACAGTGTCGTAAAACCCTAACTCCTTTGCAATTTCTTCTTTCAACTGGTCTGACATCATTCCTCTACGTCGTCCCATGAAAGAACAGCCCCTTTCCATTCTTAAGTTAGTTTTCCCTTACGACACGCTTAGCTTATGCCTATATGTTAAATAAAAACGTGTAAGAAGTATGAAACAATGGAAAGATACACCTTTTATATGTACATTTTTATTGAAAATCCGGCATTCATCAGGCCCAGCAAATATATTTGCTGCAAATAAGTGAGCTTTAAGTTTTTTTACCAATAAAAAAACAGCAGACAATTGTCTACTGCTCCATTAATAAAGCTTTAGTTCGTTCATCTAAAAATTTCAATTCTACCGTCTCTGTCAATATGTCTGCATAGCTGTATGAAACACGTTCGAATGCATTCTCGTCTTGGTCAAGCTCAACAATGAAGACTGAAGGATACGTCTCTGCAAGTACTCCCGATCGTATAACCGTTTTCCTTCTCCCACCATTAGCTTTTAATTTCAACCGTTTTCCAACATGGCATTCAAGACCTTGCTTAATTTCGATTAATGTTTTAGCCACTACACTCCACCTCACTAATTAATAGTGTAACACAAACTCGTCCGACAGTCAAACAAAACTTAATATTATATCAGTAAGTCTTTTTACCTGTCAACAATAATTTTTGTCTATTTCTTATATTATTTGTATATGTTAACAATTTATGTATAATTTTGCCGAAAACTTTAGCATGACTTGTCCTAATTTATTTTTAGAATGCCTTATCCTTTGAAACAAAGGACAGCATCCTCCTTCTATTCTTCTTCTTCATCGTCTTCTTCTAAATAGGGCAAACCTGTGCGCATCAAACCTCTCGTCTCTACTCCTCCCATTCCTTTCTCTCCAGTCATCGTATTGCGTAATGCATCCCATACACTGACACTTTCCATAAATGGGGTATAGGCAATCTTAGCGGCAATATAAACAGGGTCTAACGCATGAATATTTACCCTTAATGGAGAGCTGGCATAATTTGCTCCAGCGCGTATAAGCGATTCAAAATGGGATTGACAGGCACCAGCAAAAATAACAAGCTGATCTAGATTAGAAGTCTTCCTTCTTGCTTCTCGTACCGTTTCTGCAAAATATTTAGAATGTCGATAAGCACGTAAGTCATTTTTGACGCCCTTATTTTTCGAATAAGAATCATGACCAGTAATAACGATGATATCCGGATCGATTCGCTCTACTAAGCCACCAATTTCGTCCGGCATTTCTTTCTCGTTCAAATGAATACCATGCACCTGTAAACCAATGCGCTGATACAAAGAAATACATTTTCTTAAGTACATAGGATCCCCATCTAAGTGAAGAACCTTTGCAGGGAGTTGAAAAAATTTCGCATTATTCAAATACCCATCCGTTGATTGGTAAACTCTTTTTTCCTTCATCAACTGATAGTCCTGACGAAATAGACGGTAGGAGAATTCTTCTTTCTCCTTTTCCTTCTGCTGCCGCCTTTCTACATCCTGACGCTTTGCAACAACGAGATCATGAAGTGGAGCATCTACCTCAAGTCGCATTTCTGCACCATGTAGAATTGCGGTATCTTTATTTATTGTGGCTACTCGAAATAGCAGATCATGCTGATAGGAACTGCGTGTAACAAGTTCTCCAATAGTTATGCCCATATATCCACCTCTTAGCCTTCGGTTATTCTATAGACTATGTGATAGCCTAAAATACCGTGCTTGGATAAGTTATTTTCTGGGCTTTTAAATAAAAGTGTTAGAAGGAGGTAATACCTCTACACTAAATATTTCGTAAAGAATGAGGAAAATCTGGGGAGCTGGATAAGCGAAAAAAAGCTATTGCCGCAACCATACGACAATAGCTTTCACGCATCATTTACTTTTATAAAATGTATTCGCAAGTAGTGCGAACTCCTCCATATCAAGGGATTCACCACGTCTCGATCCATCGATTCCAGTCGATTCTAATATCGCTGTAATTTCATCCTTTGTATACTGCTCCTTGAAGAAGTTAGATAGATTATTTCGCAATGTCTTTCTCCGTTGTGCAAAGCTTGCTTGTACGAGCTCAAAAAAGAAATCTTCATCCACTACTTCAACCGGAGGTTTATCCCTAATTACAAGCTGCAAGATACTCGAATCCACATTTGGTTGTGGCATAAATACGCTTTTCGGTACAGTCATCACAACCTTTGCTTCTGTGTAATACTGAACTGCAATGGTCAATGATCCATAGCTCTTACTATTCGGCTTTGCAGCCATTCGTTCTGCGACCTCTTTTTGAATCATAACGGTCAAGCTTGTTACCGGTAATCTATCACGAACAAGCTTCATCAAAATCGGTGTTGTAATATAATAAGGCAGATTTGCAACCACATGAATTGGCTGATTCGGTTTAAAATGTGTACGAATGACAGCTTCCACATCTGCTTCTAAAATATCTTGATGAATAATCTCTACGTTGGAATAATCGTGAAGCGTATCCTTCAAAATTGGTAATAGACGTTGGTCAATTTCAAAAGCTACAACCTTGTCTGAGTGGATTGCCAACTGTTCCGTTAACGCACCCATACCAGGGCCAATTTCAATTGCACCCGCTTCCTCATCAATCCCTGCGTGCTTAATAATATTCTCTAATACATTGACATCTACCAAGAAGTTTTGGCCAAGACTCTTTTTAAAAGAGAACTTATATTTATTCAAAATTTCTTTCGTTCTTGAAGGAGTTGCTATATATTTTTTAGACATCCTTTTCCTCCTGTTGTATCGCTTTTATAGCTTGCTCAAATTGCGCTTTCGTAATTTGAAATTGGGTTAGCCGTTTCAGTAGCTGCTTTCCATTCGTATGCCCGATTTGTAAGAGCTCACCAAGCTTATCTCGACGCACGCTTGCTTTTGGTCCACCAATCAAACCGTATTCAATTAAATCCGCTTTCTGAATCTCACTTTCGTGTATATTCGCTAATTCATAGACCTCTTTTAGAGCATGCCGGATCGTTTCGATACTAGCATGTTCAATACCGAGACTTTTATTTTTCGGATTCTTAGCTCTTGCTTGATCTCTCGTTAGAAAAGCATGTTTACATCCTGGAACAGCTTGATCAACAATATGGCGGATACGCTCACCTGGATAATCTGGATCTGTAAAAATAATAACGCCACGTTTTTCCTTCGCATGCCTTATCCGAGCTAACGTCTCTTTATTGATTGCTGACCCATTGGTTTCTATCGTATCTGCATTAACGGCTAGTTGAACTTTCGTTGTATCATCTCTTCCTTCAACAACAATGATTTCTTTAATTTTCAATCGATTTCCTCCACTACTTATACGGTTCGTATATAAAATAATGCTCTTATCATTTTAGCATGATAAGAGCATTTTATTCTATCGTTTATAGAAAACATTGCTTTAATCTAACACCTTCACTTGAACGGTTTTTACTCCCCATGAATAAGCAGCAGATTTTGATGGTACATGGACATCAATGCGATTTCCTTTTATATTCCCACCTGTATCACCAGCAATTGCTTCTCCATAGCCTTCAACCCATACCTTTGTTCCAAGTGGGATCACATTTGGGTCGACAGCAATTACTTTCATATTCGGATTAGCGCTTAGGTTAATACCTGTTGCTGTTACACCAGAACATCCACCACATTCTGACGTAAACGCGCTCGCTGTCACCGTAATCGTTTTCCCGCCTTGATTAGTTGTTTCATTAGCAAGTGTAACTAGGTTTGACTCCTGCACTTCTTCCTTCGTACCAACTGCTACAACACGATTAACACGTTCTTCTGTCACATCTTCACTGATTAGCTCACGGCTTACTTCCTTGCCATTTTCCTTGGTTACTTTAAAACGCTTTGTAACCGCGCCTTCTTCACCTTCTGAAATGACCTTCTCTTCCCCTTTTAAAAGCGAGCTATCTTGACGCTCCTCTATGTCAAATGCGATTGTTTCTGTAACTTCCTCTTCATCGATAGCTACACGTACAATATCAATTGTTTTTCCTTTGGTTACTTTTTCATCAAGCGCTGGAGTGATTCGATCATCCGAGCCTTTTTCATAATCCACGTCCGCTTCCTTTAACAGATCGTTTACGGTACCACCTGTTGTCCAGACCTCTTTCTCATTGCCACCATCATTGATCGTAACCTGATATGCCTTAACAACCTCAATATGTAAGCCATCTTCCGTTACTTCTGTTGGCTGATGCGATATTTCATCACGCTCTTTGAAAGCCAAATCTTGTTCTATTAAAAAATCCTCTATGGTATCTGCAGTGGTGTAATAAGCCTGTTCTTCACCATCAATACTTACTGTAATTTGCTTTGCTGTTTTATACGTAATTTCCATCCCATCTTCAATCAAATCAGCTTCATCATGTGATAAGAAATCATGTGCTCCAACAGCTATTCCTACTTCTTGAAGCAAGTCTCCAACTGTATTTGTGTGTGTGCTGATTGTTTGAATTTCTCCGTTGTCTGTAAATACTACTTCCGCTTTCATCGCTTCAACTAGTACAAACACTGAAAATAAAACAAGTGCTAAAACACCAATACTTGAAATAACCAGCTTCTTTTTCGATGCCGGCAAAAGCTTATGAACTAATTCCATGTGCCTGCCCCCTTATTCCCAATTGATTATATAAACGGGGGGTGGCAAAGTCAAAGCCACTGGGGTTACGATTCATTTACAGTTATATTACGCACTTTCTATTTTTCATGGAATTCCATTCATAAAAACATCTAATTCCTTGTTAAATCAACGTTCCACTCTGTTACATAATTGAAACAAAAAGAAGACTGATAGCGTTATCAGTCTCCTTTTTTCTTCCATATTTAGGGGGTATTGTTACGTAAAATTACTGTTTTTTTACTTCACACCAAATAAATTACATGCATTTCGGGTTGTAGCTTCACCAATTTCTCCAACGCTCATTTCTCGTAATTCGGCAATTTTTTCAGCTACTAATTTTACATATGCCGGTTCATTACGCTTTCCGCGATTTGGATGTGGTGCAAGATACGGTGCATCTGTCTCAATTAATAATTTGTCTAGTGGTACCTGCTTTGCAACCTCTTTCGGTAGTAGAGCATTTTTAAACGTAACAGGGCCGCCAAGCGAAATATAGAAATTCATGTCCAGACATGCTTGGACATAATCTACGGAATCATTATAGCAATGCATGATTCCTCCTACTTTCTTCGCATCTTCTTCCTGTAAAATCTTAATAATATCTTCTGTTGCCTCACGGTTATGAATAATGATTGGCATGTTTACCTTCTTTGCTAAATGGATTTGCTTGCGGAATACTTCCTTTTGTACTTCTTTCGGAGATTTATCCCAATGATAATCCAACCCCATTTCACCGAGCGCTACAACCTTTGGATGTGCCGATAATTCCTCAATCCAAGTAAGATCTTCCTCTGTCATATCAATCGCATCAACCGGATGCCAGCCAACTGCTGCATAAATATTTTCGTTCTGTTCTGCGATTTCAATTGCAAGTGGAATCGTTTCTCTGTCAAATCCAACGACAACCATTCGCGTTACACCTGCATCAAATGCCCGACCAATCGTTTCTGGCAAATCCTCTGTAAATTGCCTTGCATTTAAGTGGACATGTGTATCAAATAGCATATTATTCATCCTTTTCATTTGTTAATTTAAGAAGTTACCATAAGATTATTCTGATGAGAACACTGAACTTGCGCACCGATTCAAGTAAGTGCACTGGAGAGTTTAGCACTCATCGGCTAATTGTGAATATCAGCATTTCTCATTATGCTTGATAAAAGCTATCCGAAACAAATACCCTGCTCATTCCTTAGCAGGGTATTTATATTTATTTATGCAATTTCAGAACCATTTGGAGCATCAGCTGGTGCTTCAATCACTTGCAACCTTCCATCATGCTCAGCAGATAGAATCATCCCTTGGCTAATTTCCCCACGCATTTTACGAGGTTTTAGGTTCGCGACAATGACAACCTTCTTTCCAATCAATTCTTCTGGGTTTGGATAGAATTCAGCGATTCCTGATAAAATTTGTCGATGTGCCTTGTCACCAGCATCTAGACGGAATTTGAGCAGCTTATCTGCACCTTCCACTTTGCTGCAATCAATCACCTCAGCTACTTTTAATTCGACTTTATCAAAATCATCATATTTGATTTGCTTATCCTTCGTTGAAACAAGTTCTGTTTCCGTTGGATCCCAATCACTTGCTGCTTCTTCCGGAGTTGTTCCGCCAGCCATTTGTTCACGAATATAAGCAGCTTCTTCATCGATATCCAAACGCGGGAAGATTGGTGTCCCTTTTGCTATCACTTTTGTATTTCCTGGGAAATGACCGAAGTGAACATTGGCAAAATCGCCTGCAGCATCATCGTTAATACCTAATTGAGCAAAAATATCCTTCGGTGCATGTGTCAAGAATGGTTGTAAAAGAATCGCAGACACACGTAAACTTTCAGCTAAATGAGCCATCACACTAGCGAGTTCTGACTGCTTATCTTCTTCTTTAGCAAGCTTCCAAGGCTCTGTTTCATCGATATATTTGTTCGCACGGGAAATCAATGTCCAAACATGGCTTAGCGCACTACTAAACTGCATGTTCTCCATTTCTATTTGATAATCAGCAATTGATTTTTCTGCTGTAGCCTTTAAGTCCTCATCAAAAGCAGTGACATTTCCAGCAAGTGTCGGAACGTCCCCAGCAAAATATTTATTGATCATTGCTACTGTACGATTTAGCAGGTTCCCTAAATCATTTGCTAGATCATAATTAACACGGGAAACAAAATCTTCTGGTGTGAAGATACCATCGCTTCCAAATGCTACTTCGCGCATTAAGTAGTAGCGCAAAGCATCTAAACCATAGCGCTCCACGAGCATTTCTGGATATACGACATTTCCTTTTGATTTTGACATTTTGCCGTCTTTCATTAGCAACCAGCCATGTCCAAAGATTTTCTTCGGTAATGGTAAGTCAAGTGCCATTAACATAATTGGCCAATAAATCGTATGGAAACGAACGATTTCTTTTCCAACCATATGCACATCTGCCGGCCAATATTTATTAAATAGGCTTTGATCATCTGTTCCATAGCCTAATGCTGTAATGTAGTTAGACAATGCATCAATCCATACATAGACAACGTGCTTCGGATTGCTTGGTACTTTTACGCCCCATGAGAATACCGTACGCGATACGGCTAAATCCTCTAAGCCTGGTTTAATGAAATTGTTAATCATTTCATTTTTACGAGATTCCGGTTGAATAAAGTCTGCATGTGTATTGTAGTAATCTAACAGACGATCCGCATATTTACTCATTCTAAAGAAATAGGATTCCTCTTTAATCAATTCCACTGGATGTCCACTATCTGGTGATTTTCCTGCAATAACATTACCGTCTTCATCACGCTCAACATCGACCAATTGGGTTTCCGTATAGAACGTTTCATCTGGAATTGAATACCAGCCTTCATATTCATCCAAATAAATATCGCCTTGTTCTAAAAAACGTTCAAAAATATCCGCAACTACCTTTTTATGCGTCTGATCTGTTGTACGGATAAATTTATCATTGCTTATATCGAGCATTTTCCATAAATCCTGCATGCTTTCAGCCATACCATCAACATATTCCTGTGGCGTAATCCCTAACTCATTCGCTTTGTTTTCAATTTTTTGCCCATGTTCATCACTACCAGTTAGGTAGAAAACGTCAAAACCCGTCATTCTTTTATAACGCGCCATAACATCGCAAGCGATCGTTGAATAGGCATTCCCAATATGTAACTTTCCGCTCGGATAATAAATTGGGGTCGTTATATAAAAAGTCTTTCTATCTTGTGACATGCATTTACCTCCTAGGTCCAATCCAAATTATTTTATAAAATCTATTGTAGCTATTATAACGCAATTTGCCAAATGCTGTGCAATAGAGAAGTAATCGCACATCACTTTATTAGTATAGTTATCTTAAGTATTAAACCGATTATTTAGATAAATAAATTTTCCCACTAATACTAAAATTTGTTGACACCGTAATCAATAGTTGGTATTCTAATGCTAATATAGGTGTCGAAATATGGCGATTTTTTGTTCCAAAGAAAAATTTAAAGGCAAAAAACACAAATATCTTCTTTTTAAGAAGAATTTTTTCGTGTTTTTTCCCAACCTTGGGGGAGGAAAATAATGAAATCTACTGGTATTGTACGTAAAGTTGATGAACTAGGTAGGATAGTCATACCTATTGAACTTCGACGCACACTAGATATCCATGAGAAAGATACGATGGAAATTTATGTGGACAACGATAAAATTGTCCTTAAGAAATATAAGCCGAATATGACTTGTCAAATTACGGGTGAAATTTCCGATGATAATCTGTCGTTAGCACATGGTAAGCTTGTAGTTAGCCCTGAAGGCGCACAGGCACTTTTAGATGAGATTCAATCGCGCTTAAAATAGTTGGCGCAAGTCTCCATACACCGAATAAACTAAAACTACAATCACAAAGAGAGCTGACGCTTGCTACTAGCACGTCAACTCTCTTTTTTAATTGATGAAATAAAAATTCATCTATTCTAATTACAATTAGGAAATAACCTTACATTATGGTCTGGCTTTTATCATTCCTTAGCTTAATCAATATGATACGTTTGGTAAACATCACGCTTTGGAATATTTCGATCGACTGCCACTTGCTTGATTGCATCCTTACTCGATAGTTCTTTTTCTTCGATATAATGATTCACATGTGCTACAACAGATAAGTCTTCCCACCATACATCTTCGGCTTCTTCCTCTACAACAAGACTTGCCCCTTCGACGACGAGCACAAATTCTCCGCGCATCTCCTGATTTTCAGCCCACTCTATTAATTCCTCTGCCCGACCACGAACAAATTCCTCAAATCGTTTCGTCAATTCACGGGCAATCGCGATATTCCGGTTCCCAAGCTGTTCATGAAGTACCTTTAACGTATCCTTTATTCGATATGGAGATTCATAAAATAACAATGTTGCTTTCAAGCGTTTCAAACGATCCAACTCAGACGCTTTATCCTTTTTCTTCCTTGGTAAAAAACCATAAAAGTAAAATTCGTCAGTTGGTAGGCCAGATCCAATTAACCCACATAATGCGGCATTTGCACCTGGAAGGACGACGACTTTTTGGTCTTGTTCAATCACAGCTTGAACGATTTCATATCCAGGGTCAGAAATCGTCGGCATTCCGGCATCGCTAACAATGGCGATTGTCTCTCCTCGCTTGATTCTTTCCAATAGCTGCTCTTCTCGAGCTATTTTATTATGTTCATGATAGCTAATCAAAGGCGTTGAAAGCTCAAAATGATTGAGAAGCTTTTTCGTATTTCTCGTATCCTCTGCTGCAATTAAGCTAACAGATTGCAGAATATTAAGCGCTCGATAGGTAATATCTTCTAGGTTACCAATTGGTGTTGGAACAACGTATAAAACGCCTGCCTTTTCGTCGTCAAAGCTCTTTTGAATGTTCATCTTGCAACGTCTCCTTTTTCCTTTCTTGAATCAGCAGCATTTTTTCATTTCGGGAAAGCTGTTTAATCCGATATTCCTCTTGCATAGCCGCTTCTTTCGTCGAAAATCTTTCAACAAATACAACTTGAAACGGACCTCGTCCTCGGGTATATTTTGCACCTTTACCAGATTCATGCATGTTTAAGCGATGCTCTAAATTATTTGTATATCCCGTATAAAGTGAATCATCCTTGCAGCGAAGCATATAGACGACGTGTTCACATGCCATAAATAATCTCCTCTGCTTCTTTCGTATAGGAATCGTCATCTTCATAAATATATAATGGCGGAAGGATTTTTAAGTCGGCTTTTCCGTCACGAATCCCTTCAACTAAAAGCATGTTTGCTTCCCTTCCTCGCTTTGGATATACAAGCTGCATACGCTTGGGTTCTAATTTATATTTTCTAAATAGCTCTATGATATCAACAAGCCTCCCAGGCCGATGAACCATGGCGACTTTCCCACCTGGTCTAACATGTAATTTACAGGCCTTCACAACATCTTCTAACGTACAATATACCTCATGTCTAGCAATCGTCAAAAATTCATTACGATTATACTCTGTACGTGACGGCGTTTTAAAATAAGGCGGATTACACGTGACGACATCAAAGTTACTTTGTCCTAATATCGGCTGCATTTCCTTTAAATCGCCATGAAGCATTGTTAGCTGATCAGAAAGATGGTTTAACTCTACATTTCTTTCCGCCATATGAAAAATTCGCTCTTGAATTTCTACACCTGTTATTTCAGCCTTTGTTCTTTTTGATAAAAGCAATGGAATGACACCATTACCGGTGCATAAATCCAAGACTTTGCCTCTTTTAATTGGCACATAGGCAAAGTGCGCAAGTAATACTGCATCCAAGGAAAAGGCAAAAGCTGTTGGGCTTTGGATAATTTGCATATGCTCATCATTTAATAAATAATCCATTCGTTCGTCATTATATAAATTTACCATTGTTAACTCCTTATCCACATTGAAAAGAAAGCTGCCTCGTAGATATATCGAGACAGCAGTGATAGCTTTCATAAAAGAAAGCTTCTTTATTTTGTTTTCTCAAAAAAATCAAGGCAGAAAATGCAGTCTTCATCTCTCCTTGGGCTTCCGAATTCCAGATTACATATATGAAAACCTTCTTCGTATAATCTAGCGAGATTATCATATCCTTCACCAGGGAAGCTTCCTTTGGAAGTTTTCTTATCAGACGCTTCATCCGTAGCTTCTTTTTGGTGATCGAGATGATTACGCAAATTGTGATTCTCTACAGCGAGCCGATGATTTTCCTCGAGCAACTCACTTAACCGCCCCTTTAAATCACCCAACTGTTCATATAACTCACCAATTTGCTTTTCCATATCAGAAACCTGGTCAAAAATTTCTCTGTTCCTCACGCCCACTCACCTCATCATTCTGTGGCTTGCGCTAAAATTCCTTCGTCTATTAATTCATCTAAAGTATATTCAACAACGCGTTCCTTTTCCGGAATTTCGATTTGGATGAGTCGCTCAAGTATATTCAGACCAACTACTTTCCCTTTTCCATATGGAGTAATAATCGCTTCGCCAATATCCGGCAAGTCACGCTTTGCAGTTTCATATGTGTCATTTTCATATTTTAAACAGCACATGAGTCGACCACATAACCCAGATATTTTCGCTGGGTTAAGGGAAAGATTTTGATCCTTCGCCATTTTTATAGATACTGGCTCGAAATCCCCTAAAAACGTTGAACAACAGAGCATTCTGCCACATGGACCAATACCACCAAGCATTTTCGCTTCATCCCGCACACCAATTTGGCGGAGTTCAATTCTCGTTTTAAACATGGAAGCCAAGTCCTTCACCAAGTTCCGGAAGTCAACTCGACCATCTGCTGTGAAATAAAAAATTATTTTATTGCGGTCAAACGTGTATTCTACTTCAACTAGATTCATATCAAGCTTATGTTGTTCAATCTTATCTGAACAAATATGAAATGCTTTACCCGCTTGTTCTTGATTTTCTAAAACGGTTAGCTTATCTTTCTCGTCAGCGACACGGATTACCTTTTTCAGTGGAAGGACAACATCTTCCTCATCAACATGTTTATTTGTGATAACGACCTTCCCAAATTCAATCCCTCGTATCGTTTCTACTATAACATAACTATCCAAGGAAATCGTATCTGTTCCTGGATCAAAATAATATATTTTACCCGCTTTTTTAAAGCGGACACCAATAACCTCAATCATTCCATTTCACCTCTGTATTTGAAGTGCTAGCTGTTCAATCACCAAGGTGGGTTGAACATTTTGCTTCAATTTCCTCTTTGCCTGTAGAACGAAATTCAAGCTATTCACAAGATGTTCCTGGGAAAAGGACATTGCTGCCTTTTCAACGAGCGGATCATTGGAGGTGAAAAATACCATCATATCTTCATTCCCAATATGGTAATAAAGAATATCCTTAAAAGCCAGAAGTAATAAATCCAATCCCTGCTCCTGCTCTTGCCGCTCCTTAAAATGGACTACCCAGCGACTGTGAATAAAGAGATAAACGTCTTCAGGCTTTGTGATAAACATTTCTATTAATTGTACCATTAGTTTTCTAGCTTCTGCAAACCACGCATCTTCGCTCCACCTAAAGGCCTCATCGAAATTATTCGTGAGGGCACTAATGAGCACGGCTTGATTTTCCACCATTCCTTGCTCTATTAATCGGTTTTGAAAGGAAGCCGCATGGAGTGGCTTTAAATCAATAACTTGGCAGCGTGAACGGATGGTTGGAATAATCGATTGACTATTCTCTGTCAGCATAATCGCTGTCGTTTCTTTACTTGGCTCTTCTAAAAACTTCAGAATTCGGTTTGCGGCATTTACAGTCAATGTGTCCGCATCCTTAATTACATATACCTTTTGATTGGATTCGAGACCCGAATACGTAAATTCCTTTTGCAAATTACGTACTTGTTCAATCTTAATCGATTGTCCATCTGGCTCAATCCAATGCACATCTGGATGATTACGAGAATCAATCCGTTTGCAATTATTACATTCATTACACGGCTCTACGCCTGATTTATTACGACAGAACAGACCTTTAGCAATCAGTAAAGCAATTGCTCCTTTACCTGTTCCTCGTTCGCCTTGGAGCAAATACGCATGAGAAACCCGATCTTTTTTAATGCTATTTGTTATAATACGTGTTGCTAGCGGCTGCACGTCAGCCACTTTAGACCATGTTTTCATATGTATCCGTCCTTAAGCTTTTACTTCTTTAATTAGAAATGAATAATTCCTTGTACTAAAACAACCACGTCGAACCACCCCACAGTTCGGGGCGCAGTCCGTATGTCGCTAACTGGGCGCTTACGTATATATATTAATCAGTAATCCTTTAATTTCTCCGATAAGTGCTAGGATATCTACTGTCTTCTTTTCTTGGTTCATAATTTCTTCTGTCAGCCTAATTAGCTTTTCATCTACTTGCTTGACGATTGCTAACTTCCTAGTTTGTCCATCTAAGCCGAAATGATGCGATTTCTCCAAGGTATATCCAGAATAAACGGTTTCCTGTAAAAATCCTTTCACCATTCGTTTAAATGCGGCCAGTTCGCGAAATGACCGATAACGAGCAAGCTTATTTCCTTGCTTTGTAATATTAGTAACAAGCTGTTGTAATTCCTGCTGCTTTAAACTTTGCGTTTGGGACTGAACCATTTTACTGAAAGCCTGTTTATCTGCACTTGCCTTGCGCGCATACTTCGGCTCTAAATTTGCTTGCATTTCGTTTGTTATTTTCATCGGTCCAGCCCCCCTTCTTACTTACTAATTAAAACTTAAAACTGTAAAAATGATTCGACTGGAAGTACAAATACCGTTGCTCCACCAACTTCAACTTTAACTGGCTTTGGAATATAAGAATCTGCATTGCCTCCCATTGGTGAGATTGGAGCGACCATTTGCTCACGATGCGAGCAATTATCCTTAATAACCTCTAAGGCATTATCTACTTCTTGATCTTCGCATCCAATCATCAGGGTTGTATTACCCTCCTTCAGAAAACCACCTGTTGAAGCAAGCTTTGTTGTCTTAAAGTCTTTTTCTCCCAAAGCATTTACTAAACGATTGGAATCCTTGTCTTGGATAACTGCCATGATTAGTTTCATGTGCGTAAGCCCCCTTTATTTTATAAAATTGATAATACGATCGAGCACAGCCCGTTCAACTAAGTCCATGGATTGATCTGCATCAATCGTTTGAATCCGGTTAGGGAATTTGTCTTTAAGAATTTGATAACCTTCATAAACCATTTCATGGAACCCAAGATTTTCAAGATCCAATCGATTCCTCTCTCTATCTTTATTCGCTGCAATACGCTCTAATCCCTTTTTTGGCGTAATATCAAAAAATAAAGTTAAATCTGGCATACAATCCCCAATGACAAATTGATTGATGGATAATACTTCATCAATTCCTAATCCACGGGCATACCCTTGATATGCTAAACTACTGTCAATAAAACGATCACAGAGAATAATTTTCCCTTGCTCCAGTGCTGGAAGTACCTTTTCTACGAGATGCTGTCTTCGTGCTGCAGCATAGAGAAGTGCTTCCGTTCGTTCTTCCATTTCTGTATGATCCGGGTCATGAATAATGTCACGGATTTTTTCAGAAATTTTGATACCGCCTGGTTCTCGGGTCGTTATGACGTCATAACCCCTATCCGTTAGCCTTGTTGCGATTGCTTGAAGGATGGTTGTTTTTCCCGCACCTTCTCCACCCTCAAATGTTATAAAAAAACCACTCATGTTATATCTCCTTCATCATTTCCTGTAGATCTTGATGCCTGATTCCCGTTGTTGAATTCGAACACCTTGATTACGAAGCTGTCGGATGGTAGCAAGATGTGCTGCTGTAATGCGCTCACCCTTAAGAATGATCGGAATTCCCGGCGGATAGGCTATGACTGCCTCTGCTGCTATATGTTCGATACCTTCATCAAAAGGTACACTTCTGTAAGATCTTGCCTGCATTTCTTGATAGGACAAAGCCAACTCCTGAATTGGTTCTGGAAAAAGCTTTGCTATTTCTATTGTAGCATGATTTGGCCCGTTTTTTAATTGTTCCCCGACGCTTTTTACTATTTTTTGAAGCTGCTTTCTTTTTTCAAACGGTGCAAGCCCATGAACAAGCAAAAGTTGATTATGTGATGTAAGTTCTGGATACAAATTTTCTTCTTCGAACAATCGGGCCATATCTTGAATCGAATACGATTGTTTCACGTGTAACGTTATTTTTAATGGATCATCCTGTTCCTCTATTGACAGGATATTGCATGCATCGCACCCATCCAATATGCTGCGCACCTTGTTTACACTTTCCAAGATGCGTTCTATATCGTCGATTTGTAACTGAGCTAAAAAGAAGCGCGCAATATCCAGTGAAGCCATTAATGGATAGGAAGGACTACTCGACTGGATAATTTGCAAATAATGAGCAATACGCTCCTTTGAAACAAGCTTGGAATTTATATGTAAATAGGAAGCCATTGTCATTGCCGGGGCCATTTTATGGGCCGATTGCACAACAACATCTGCTCCAAGTGTTAGGGCAGATGCTGGAAAAGGTTTCCCTAAAGCAAAGTGAACCCCGTGCGCTTCATCGACGAGGACTGGAATGTTATACGAATGTGCCAAATCTATCATAGCTTTAATTGGATACGTTCTACCAAAATAATCAGGGTAGGTGAGCACAACCGCCTTTGCGTCTGGATGCTTTTGTAACGCCTCTTTTAAGGTAGCTAAACTTGGATTCGTGTAGCGATCTACCGCTTCATCATAATCCGGGGCAATAAATACTGGATTTGCCCCACATAGTTCCAAGCCATTCATAACCGATTTATGACAATTACGCTGAACAATGATTTTCTCTCCCGAAGAGCAAGTTGCTAACATCATTGCCAAATTCCCTGCCGTACTTCCGCCGACAAGAAAAAACGTATGATCCGAACCAAAAAAGTCAGCAGCTAATTTCTCTGCTTCGGCAATGATTTCAGTTGGCGCATGGAGATCGTCTAATCCATGTAGCTCTGTCATATCTAACTTTAAGATGGAATCAAAATAAGACCTTGCATGTTTAGGGAATATTTCACCATTTTTATGACCTGGTACGTGGAACGATAGCGGATCTGTGTATGTAAATTGCTGTAATTTTTCAAAGATCGGGATTCGATTGTGATTCATCCTTATCCCTCCTCTATCTTCTATTAAAAGTAAGGTGAATTATAAATGACGTAACAACGACGAAGTGACATCTTTAAGTATACATATTAGTACTAATACGAATAGTAAGGTTTTTTTAGGAACCTTACTATTTCAGTAATAAATATAGCATAGCAATTTTATCATTCCCAGATCAACAAAAGAAGCCTTTGCAAGCAAAGACCTCTGAGTAGCTATGAATATAATTTCGGTTGATTGATATTCTTTAATTTTCGTAAATAATAGTTATACTTTTCTTCTCTTGGCTCCGTATGAATCATATTATACTCGCACTCCGTACAAATGAACATCGTGTATAAATGAATTCCTTTCTCCTTATGTTCCTCACAGATACCGCATTGTGAAAGCCCTAATGAATTAGTTTGTTCCACCTTCCCCACCTCCGTTAAAAACTAGTATCTCCCAATCTAACGAAAACTATACGGGAAAACTTTGAAACTTTTAGGTTTAGGAATGTGTGCCAATGCTTTAAGCAAATATGTTAATTGCAGATAGGGATGTTTTTATACGTTCCTTTCTACAACAAAAAATAATCCAACTACTTGGTATGCATCATCCAAGCGGGGATTATTTTTGTTTCCACTATGAAAAATATGATCTAACTAAACAATAAACAGCTGAATTGCCACCAAGGACGCCAATCCAAATAACCCCAAAAATCCAGATATGACAGCGGTAAAGAGATTAATTGGAATGTGCAGTCCAAACATCCCCCCAAATACATTAAAGAAAAATAAAAACAGAACCCCAATTCCAAGCTTTACTGTAGCCTGTCCAATGAATTTCATTGGTTTAACAGGAGCGCCAACGAATAATAAAATGATAATTAGTCCAACAATGACCGAAATAACAATTACAGAACTCAATTGAAATCAACCCTCTTCCTCAACCTCTTTATTAGTAAAATATGCAGATATTCTATAAAAAAGAACTAAAGAAGACGGGAAAGAAACGATATATAAAAAGACAAGGCCGTTTAAACTCCCACCTTGTCTTTTCGTATCTATGAACTCTAGTAAACTCGCATTGCACTGACATTACGCTTTCTCGCTTCACGTAGAAGAAATAAATACTTTGCCCGAGCAATTGCTTCTTGCTGAAGTCCATTGAGCGAAGGCTCCATACTTTGTTTTACAATAGACTCGATCTGCTTCCATTCTTGTTCTACTTGAATAATTGTACCAAGCAGTTCGTTGTCGACATCTGTTCTCTTTATTTTTTTCCCCATGCACTTCACCTAACTTCTATAAATCTCTTCTACCCTCTAAAGCCTTCGATAATGTCACTTCATCTGCATATTCTAAATCGCCGCCAACAGGTAAACCATGTGCGATTCGAGTCGTGCGAATACCTGATGGTTTAACAAGGCGCGAAATATACATTGCAGTTGCTTCCCCTTCGATGTTTGGGTTCGTTGCTAGGATGATTTCCTTTACTTCCTCATCCTTCAATCGATTGATTAAATCAGGGACATTAATATCTTCTGGTCCAATTCCATCCATTGGTGAAATTGCGCCATGAAGAACATGGTATTTTCCGTGGAATTCCTTCATTTTTTCCATTGCGATGACATCCTTTGGATCTTGAACGACACAAATAATCGAATTATCCCGTGACGTATCCGAACATATCGCGCATGGGTCCCGGTCGGTAATATGTCCACAAATGGTACAATGGGAAAGTTCTCTTTTGGCATTCACTAATGCATTTGCAAAGTTAAGCACATCATCATCTTTCATATTCAAAACAAAAAATGCCAGACGGACAGCTGTTTTTGGTCCAATGCCCGGCAATTTTGTAAAACTGTCAATTAACTTCGATATTGGTTCTGGATAATACATTAAGCCTGCCTCCTAAACGAAAACATAAGCACCCGCTTCAAACCGGGTGCTTATACTTGGCATGGTGATCCCCTGCCGTTTTGTCCTTCAATTAAAACATGCCAGGCATGTTTAAGCCTTTTGTGAACTGTCCCATTGTTTGGTTTGTTTTATCATCAATTTGTTTCAATACATCGTTTGTTGCCGCAATGATAAGGTCCTGTAGCATTTCGATATCATCTGGATCTACAACTTCTTCTTTAATGGCAATATCCGTAATTTCCTTTTTCCCGTTTGCCGTAATGGTAACCATTCCACCACCAGCTGATGCCTCAAAAGACATTTCATGCAGTTCGTCCTGTGCCTGCATCATTTTCTTTTGCATTTTTTGCATTTGCTTCATCATATTGTTCATATTTCCCTTCATGGAAAATACCTCCTTTAATTTAATTATTTGTTGTTTTAATCATGTATTTCCAGTAATTCATCTCCAAAGAGCTTCCTAGCTTCATCTACTAGTGGGTCTCCTTGTTCTTCATCCTTTGGTTTATCTTGTTTGCTTATATATTCCGTACGGAGCTGTGTCCACTCATTATCTGGGATTGGGATAATCGTTAATTGCTTATCCATCACACTCGCAAGTACGGATTCAACTGTCTCCCGATTATCTAAAAATAAGGAGCAGTGGATTTCATATTTAAAGGCGACAACGAGTGTATCTGTGGAAGCAGCTGCAGGTTTACTATCCTGGATCGTTGCATGTGCAGGTGCATTCGCCTGCTTTAGCTTACTTAAAAAGTTAGCCCACTGTGAATGCACTTGTTTTAATGCAGGCTTTTCTGCTTTACCAAGCACATCACGAATCCGCTCAAACGGAATTTTATAGCTGTTTTTCGATGCTCTTGTAGGCTGTCTTCTTTTTTCAGCTGCAGCTGGAGCTTGATTCGTCTGAGCTGGCTGCTGTTTCAAGTTGGTCAGCTCTTTTTCCAATTGCGTCATTTTGTTCATCAGTTTTGTTACTGCCTCGGAATCAACATCAGCTTCAGTAGACTCCTGTGCATGATAACGATTGGTAATCGTTAGTATCGCAATTTCGATAAAAACCTTTGGACTATTCGTCCATTTAATCTCTTGCTGACACTGATTCAGTTGGATAATCGCATCTTGAATCCACTGCGTTGATACAGAATCAGTAAGCGCATGAAAGTTGTCATCCACTCTGGCACGCTCCAGTAAGCCTTCCAAAGTTGGAGCACTTTTGAACAGTAACAAATCACGCATAAAATAAATGAGATCATATACAAATCGTCCCGGATCTTTCCCGCGTTGAATCAGATTATCCAAAAGCTGCAGTGCCTGCTCCACATCTTTTTCATGCATAGCTTTGACAATATCAGTTAAAACTTTTTGAGATACGCCACCTGTTACAGCCAGGACATCATCGAGTTCTACTTGATCCTCACTATAGGAAATTGCTTGATCGAGGATACTCAGCGCATCACGCATTCCGCCTTCAGCTGCCAATGCAACAGTATCCAATGCTTCGCTGGTAACAGATATATTCTCTGCTTCCATAATTGCTTGCATACGATCTACAATTGCTTTATTGGATATCGGTTTGAAGTCGAATCGCTGACACCTAGAAATGATCGTTAATGGAATTTTATGTGGTTCGGTCGTTGCCAAAATGAAGACGACATGCTTTGGTGGTTCTTCCAATGTTTTCAGTAATGCGTTAAATGCATTGATGGAAATCATGTGCACCTCATCAATGATGTACACTTTATATGGTACTGCACTTGAAGCATATTTCACTTTGTCTCGGATTTCACGAATATCATCGACACTCGTATTGGATGCAGCATCAATCTCAATGACATCTGAAATCGACCCATCCAAAATGCCACGACATGCATCACATTCATTACATGGTTCCTTGACTGGTGCATGCTCACAGTTGATTGTTTGGGCAAATATTTTGGCAGCACTCGTTTTCCCTGTCCCTCTAGGCCCAGAGAATAAATAAGCATGCGAAAATTTTTCCTGTACAATCGCATTCTGCAGTGTTCTCGTAATATGTGTTTGTCCTACGACGTCCTCAAAGGTTCTTGGACGCCAAACGCGGTATAAAGCTTGATAGCTCATAATACAGATTCCCCTCTATGATCTATTTCTAATTATACCCGATTTTAGGGGTGAATGTGAACCAAAACAGGGTTAAATATATTTTTTATAACATTCATCTGGAGTTACTGCCACATTTCGTTTATAGGTGGAAGAGGATTCTTTTATTCTGTGGGACTAAAAACCAGGATGGCATATCGTCAGCCACCCTGGTTTTAAAAATTTTAAACAGATGTCGAATTCATTGCTTTTTCCGAAAGCCATGTTTCAAACGTATAGGACATCTCCCAAAATGCGAGTTCATATTCTTTCGCAAGAATAAACTGGTCTTTGATTTTCTCTTTTTCTGTTTCACTTGCCTTTTCCGCTAATCCATCGAGCAGGTCAATCATTTCCTGTGTGGACTCTTGGAACCACTCACTACCATACGTGTTCAGCCAGTTTTGGTAAATTTCTTCTTTCGGTTTTGCGTCCTTGTAGGTCAAACCAATATCAGCATATAACCAGTAACATGGCAGCATTGCGGCTACAATCTGGGCCAGGCTACCAGACAACGACGCCCGATACAGATGCGACGTATACGCATAGGCAGTCGGTGCAGGCTTAAAATTCTCAATTTCTTCATTGGTAATCTTTAAAGTTTCTGCATGCTCTTTATGAACGGTTAGCTCTGCTTCTGCTGTTTTCTTTGCTTTTTCAGCCAGGTTAGCAGCAACATGAAAATCATCCGAATGGGCAGCCGCAAAAGCATGCACCTTGCCGTAATGCTTCAAATAATAGATATCTTGTAAAATATAATTTTTGAATGTTTCCAGTGGCAAATCACCACTTACAATCCCCTGTACAAACGGATGATTTAGACTTAATTCCCAACTTTGCTTCGTTGCCTCTCGTAATGACTCTGAAAAACGCATGGAAAATTCCTCCCCCTAATTTTATTTAATATCCGACTTCCACTACAGCGTTAACAATATACATCAAATCGTTTTTATCCTGCTGATCTTCAAGTAAAATCCCACTGGTGGTTGCCATGCCACCGGGCAATACCTCAACAGTGACTGTGCCATAAGGAATTAACTGTTTTATTCTGTTTTGATCTAATTTTTCAAGATCCAATGGGATACCAAGTTTTACATGTACCTTCATCTTATCTAAGTCACCATCTGGTAGAATTTTCTTCATACCTGGCATGGAATTGGTATGGATTGCATGCATCACCGCTCGTTCTGATGCAATATTCACATCTTGTCCATGCACATCTATTCCTGTGCCTGTCTCAATAAAAAGAAGATTTTCCATTGTCTTTACCTCCTTCCACAATGAACTATTCCCCTATAATTCTTGAACCTGTTTGTATTTTTCTACTTTTTCATCCGTCAGAAAATACAACGCATCGAGTAATGCTGGAATAAATGTTCCAGGTCCCGCTGCTTTTTCCATTGCTAATTCTGCTGCAATTCCATAACTTGTCACTGCATATATACCTGCTTCATAAAAATCATCAACGACACTTACAAAAGGTCCGACAAATGATGAAAGTAAACATCCACTTGCCGTAATATTTTGTAGCATTTCATGACCATTTTTACACAACGCTATTCGCTCGCCATCGGTCACGACGTCTACTTCACCAGTTGAAATGACAACCGTATCGTATTTTTTAGCTACCGTTTTTGCGATTTCTGGATCATTTTCTTGAATAATGGAATCCGGTCCCTTTGCTTCGTCCAGTGTACCAGCCAACACAGCTATTTCCCCAGCATTAGCACGTATTGCCGCAAGCTTTACCGTTGTAAGTATTTCATTAATTATGTTCGTCCGAAAATCTGTCCCTCCAACTGCAATGGGGTCAAGAATAACCGGAATCCCATTCTCGTTTGCTGCCTTTCCAGCCTTTAACATTGCTTCTCCGCGGTCCTCCGTTAATGTCCCAAGATTCAGCACTACTGCGTCGGCAATTTCTCCGTAGTCTTTTGCTTCTCTAGGCGTATGGGACATTGCAGGAGACGCGCCAATTGCGATTAGACCATTAGCAGCAAAATTACTCGCAACTTCATTGGTAATATTAAAAATAAACGGCTTGTCTTCTTTAATTTTTGCAATAACACCCATCAAAACATCTCCTCTCTATAAATTTAGAATGAAGAATAAAAAAACCACCCCGAAATGGAGTGGTTGTATATACAGCTACAAAATAGGTATACGTCGCCAACTCCACTTTCCTACGCTGGTACTAACCAGTTCAGGTTCAAAGGGATCAAGAAATGAATCTTATCTCAGCCAAATGGCACCCCTAGTGGATTTTTTATTTATTCTATCTATATGTTATTTCATTTTTTCGTAAAAGTAAAATTATTCATACGAAAAAATATTTAAAACCCAGCTCTTATCCATATGACATGCAGATTTAGATAGATTTATGACATTTTTCTAGCTACGTTAAAAAACACTCTTTTAAACGCTGTGAAGCGTTTAAAAGAGTGTTTGATTGCATTATGTAGCCGTGCACCCACTTTCGATGTGACGACCCTATGCGTTACTTAAGTTCATGGCTCGGCCTAGGCTTCCCCACGGCACACAGAAAATTCCACTTACTGCTGCTTCCTTCCGGACCTGACAGGGTTCATGGGTTCCTGTTGCGTAGGACCCGGGCGTCAACACCACTCCCTTAAGGCAGACCATAAAATTGCCACACCTAGAGTGGGAATTCAGCCTCGCTATAGCGGATTGCGAGTACAGGGCACCGCTACCTCCCCACCTAGCACGGTATTTACCATTATAACGACATAAACGACAAAATGCAATGGAAAATACCGGTTATCGACTATTTTTTCCTTTTACGAATCGCTCGAAAGAAATCTGTTAGTAATGCAGCACACTCTGTTTGTAAAACACCTGACGTTAATTCAACTTGATGATTAAAGCGTGGTTCATTCAGTAAATTCATTAATGTACCCGCACAGCCTGCCTTCGGGTCAGTTGCTCCGTATACAACACGTTTTATTCGTGATTGGACAATAGCACCTGCACACATCGGACATGGCTCTAATGTAACGTAGAGCGTACAATCCTCTAGTCGCCAGCTTCCAATCTTTTCATTTGCTTCTTGGATGGCAACGAGTTCAGCATGGGATAGTGTCGTTTGCGAAGATTCCCGCAAGTTATAGCCCTTTGCAATGATTTCATCGTTATATACAATAACGGCACCAATTGGAACCTCATTTAACGTTAAAGCTTTTTGGGCTTCTCCAATTGCCGCTTCCATAAATTTTTCATCATTCATCATATCACAACACTTTATTTTAGAGTTTGAACAAAACGGAAAGAGGAAATAATACTAATTAGTCTATATTGAAAAAAGGAGACTGCAAATGGATACATCTCTGGATAACACGGTCGTATTATTTATCGATATTATCAACGATTTTGACTTTGATGGCGGTGACGATTTATACCGAAATACAAAAGCAATTTTGCCTAACCTCATCAAGTTAAAGAAATTTGCTAAAGAGCACGATCTTCCAACTATTTATGTTAATGATCATTACGGATTATGGCAAGCGGATTTCCATAAAATTATTGCTAACTGTAAAAATGATCGGAGTAAGGAAATCATCGAAGCACTCGCTCCAGAAGATGATGATTACTTCCTGATTAAACCACAGCACTCTGCCTTTTTCCAGACACCTCTTCAATCCTTACTTACAGATTTGAATAGAAGTCATCTTATAATGGCGGGGATAGCTGGTGACATTTGTATACTTTTTACTGCCAAAGATGCGTATATGTATCAACTCGGAATGCATGTCCCAGCAAACTGCATGGCTTCAGAAACAAAAGAGAACAATGACTATGCATTATATTTAATACGTTCTGTTATGAAAGCGAATATTGATCCAGTTTAAGTCATATAGCTGACCTCCTTCACATAAGTTGAAATGAGAAACTGTTTTGAAGGAGGAAGTATTTTTGCAAATTCATGTTGTAACAGAAGGAGATACATTAGCGTCTATCGCTAATACATACAATACAACTGCTGTCGCCATTACGAATGCCAATGAATTAGATGCTCCTGATGAGCTCGTCATCGGGCAAGCACTCGTCATTCCAATCATTGGTCAGTTTTACTTTGTCCAATCAGGAGATAGTCTCTATTCCATTGCGAATCGGTTTGGGATGAGCTATCAAGAATTAGCAGCAATTAATAATATTTCACCTGAGATGACACTTCCAGTTGGGTTGCGACTTTATATTCCACCCGCAGCTAAACGTGAAATTACATCATATGCCTATATTGAACCATTTGGGGATACTGTTTCAGAAACCTTGGAAAATGCTGCCGCAAAAAATTCTCCTTATTTAACTTACCTTGCGTTATTTAGCTACCGGGTGAATCGAGATGGTTCTTTGACTGCGCCCCCAATCGGAAATCTCAGGGAAATTGCTGCAAACGCAGATACTGCGATGGCGATGGTTGTGACAAATCTAGAAGGTCCCGGATTTAGCGACGAGCTCGGTCATATCATTCTAACCGTTCAAGCAGTTCAAAATACGCTATTGGATACCATCGTCAATACGGCACAGGCGGAAGGCTTTACCGATATCCACTTTGACTTTGAATTTCTACCATCTGACGATCGAGAAGCATATAATGCTTTTCTGCGTAAAGCAAAGGAGAGATTTTCCCAAGAAGGCTTACTGCTATCCACCGCTCTTGCACCGAAAACAAGCGATGAGCAAGTGGGGCAATGGTATGAAGCACATGATTACGCTGCCCATGGTGAAATAGTCGATTTCGTTGTATTAATGACCTATGAATGGGGCTATAGCTACGGTCCTCCTATGGCTGTTTCACCAATTAACCAAGTTCGAAATGTCGTTGATTACGCCCTAACGGTTATTCCCGCGGATAAAATTTTATTAGGTCAAAACTTATATGGATACGATTGGACATTACCGTTTGTTGAGGGAGGAGCAGCCGCACGTGCCGTAAGCCCACAGCAAGCCATTGCAATTGCCAGGGAACATAATGTCCCAATTCAATTTGATCCAGTAGCACAGGCACCATTTTTCACCTATACAGATGCAGATGGAAATGAGCATGAAGTATGGTTCGAAGATGCAAGATCGATTCAGGCAAAATTCGACATGATTCGAGAACTCGACCTATTAGGAATCGCCTATTGGAAGCTCGGCTTAGCCTTTCCACAAAATTGGCTTTTACTGGATGACCAATTTACAATAACAAAACTAGAATAGGTAATCGAATCTACACTTCGGTAAAACCTATACAAAGACCGCCTCCATTATTCGGAGGCGGTCTTCTTCTTGTTCTTATTTCAATAGATTCACGGATTCCCGATTAAATGCTGGCAGGTCATCTGGTTGTCTGCTTGTTACAAGCTGGTTTTGACAAACAACAACTTCTTTATCAACAACCTTAGCACCTGCATACTCCATATCAACTTGAATCGATTTATAGCCTGTTGCATCACGACCCTCTAACGTTTTGGCTGTAATTAACAGCTGTGGTCCGTGGCAAATTGCAAATACAGGCTTTTTCGCATCCATAAAATGCTTCGCAAATTTTACAAAGCGATCATCCGCCCGTAGAATATCCGGAGAAAAGCCACCAGGAATAAATAATGCATCGAAATCAGCTGGATTGACATCATCAATACCATGGTCAACCGTCAGCGTAGTCTCCTTATTTTTCCCTGTTACTTCATTGCCTTTTTCCTTTTCAATCGTAATAACTTCATGTCCTGCTTCTTTAAAGGCCTCTGCTGGGCTTGTATATTCGACATCTTCAAACATATTTGTGATAACTGTTGCTATTTTTTTACCCATTGTTTATCCGCTCCTTATGATTTGATTCATAAAGAGTCTTCCCATTTAACAGGAATTAAAACATCATCAATGCATGCCCATTAAAGCTCGTAATTCCTCTTCATTCGAAATTAAATCCTGAACCGTATATTCATCAAGCACTTTAAAAAAAGCATGCAAGGCTTTATTCAGTGCGTGTTTTAATGTACATGCTGGGGTAATCACACAATGGTTTGTTCCCTTATCAAAGCATTCCAGTAAGTTAAAATCACTTTCGAGACTACGGACAAGTAACCCTACGTTAATCTCAGCTGCTGGCTTTGCCAGACGAATCCCACCATTTCTTCCTCTAATCGTTTCCAGTAAGCCCATTTTATTCAATTCAAAGACAATCTTCCCTAAATGATGCTGCGAGATGTTGAAAACCTCTGAGATTTCTTTAATACTAGCAAGCTCATCATTCGGTTTCGTTCCTGTATAAATTAAAACGCGCAATGCGTAATCGGTATACTTTTTTAATTGCATGATGAATCACCTCGTTAACCTCTTCACAATATTGTAACACAAAATCGTTTTTCACTATTGATACAGTGCAAATAAAACATCTATAATTAAACATGTATTATAAATACAGGTTTTAAAAAAACGGTAAGGAGTGCTTTGATATGACAACAGAAACAGCTACTGGATTAGATCAAAAAACTAGAGACATTATAAAAGCTACTGTACCAGTTTTAGAGGAACATGGAACTGCAATAACTAAACGATTTTATCAAATGATGTTTGAAAATCACCCAGAATTAAAGCATATTTTTAACCAAACGAATCAACGAAAAGGCGATCAACCGAAAGCGCTCGCGAATACGGTTTACGCAGCTGCTGTCCATATCGACAACTTAGAAGCTATCGTACCCGTTGTAAAGCAAATTGCCCAAAAACACCGCAGCTTAAATATTAAGCCAGAGCATTATCCAATTGTTGGTGAGAATTTATTATTAGCAATTAAAGATGTGTTAGGAGATGCAGCAACAGATGAGATTATAGATGCTTGGGCAAAAGCATATGGTGTGATCGCAGATGTATTTATTTCTGTTGAAGCTGAAATGTATGACGAGGTAAAAGAAACGCCTGGTGGATGGGTAGACTATCGTAACTTTAAAGTCATTAAAAAAGAGGTAGAGAGTGATGTTATTACATCATTCTATTTACAGCCAGAAGATGGAGAGGCATTTCCTTCCTATCGAGCTGGACAGTATATTACCGTGAAGGCTGTCATTGACGGAGAAGCGTATAACCATTTACGTCAATATAGTTTATCTGCTGCTCCAGGTGGGGACTTTTATCGAATTAGTGTAAAACGCGAAGATGCTGCTTTAGATCAGCCAAAAGGAGTTGTATCTAGTTTCCTACATGAACATGTTAATGAAGGAGACATCCTACCAATCAGTGCACCAGCTGGGGACTTCTTTTTAGATGTGGAAGACACTAGACCACTCGCCCTAATTAGTGGTGGTGTTGGATTAACACCTATGATCAGTATGCTTGAAACAGCAATTAAAGAACAACCTGAACGTGAGATTATTTATATCCACGCTGCACAATCAAGTAAATTCCATTCAATGAAAGATCGTGTCGAAGAAATCGCTGGGCAAAATAACCATGTGAAAAGCTATACCGTGTATGACAGCCCTAGCGAAGGTGATTCGTTTGATAAAGCAGGTAGAATTGATGATGAATGGTTAGCTTCCATTCTGCCAACAAACGATGCTGCATTTTATTTCTGTGGACCGAAAGGCTTTATGCGTGCGATGTATCAACACTTGAAAGCATATCAAGTGAATGACACGGATATCCACTTTGAAATCTTTGGACCGTCCGATGATATTACGAAATAAATAGCATTTGATAAAGGCAGCCAAGCTAGGCTGTCTTTTTTCTCCCTTGTTAAGCAGCAAAGCAGTTACTTCTTTTACAAAAAAACTTAATCACGATAAAGCACATTATCGAATGCTCCAATTCGTTGTAGCCCTCGATAAATTTGCGCTGGCATAATATACCTTCTAAGATTTGTGGATCGGTTTATCATTGTTGTTGCAAGATCGACCTTCCCGTCATTTCCAAAGTAAAAAGCTTGCCAGACAAATTTGGAGCAATAGTTTTGTTGGATATCTCGAAGATTCCTCGTATACTGATAAGCATTTATCTGCTCCTTATGCCGCTTTGCCCATCTTGCTGCATTTTTTGCTTCTTCCTTATTTGGATGTCGTAATATCGTCAGCTTCTCGCCCTTTTTATGCCTGCTTAAATAAATCGGCATACTATCTCCATGCCCATAGCTCGGCCACCTATTTACATGATAAATTCGAAAGTCCTCGCCAATAATCCCAGCATGTCCTACGACAATGGAAGATAATGCAGTCTTATGGGAATAAAGTACATCTCCCGGAATCATGTAAATCGTCGTTTCTGGATAAAAGTGGATGGGGTCATCAGATACATACCTGTCGTTCATCGTATAAACGCTCCTCTATAAATTAACTGTAACTTACAGCATAAGGAAAAACTTTGGTCGTTGCTACTAGAAAGCAATCAACCAAAGTTATATGAACTTACTCTTCTAATGTTGATGTATCCCCAGTTGGTAGACCAAGCTCCCAGGACTTCAACAGGCGACGCATAATTTTACCACTTCTTGTTTTCGGAATGCTGTCGCGAATCTCGATTTCCCTTGGTGCAGCATGTGCACTGAGACCCGTTTTAACAAATTGGCGGATTTCCTCTAACAGTTCATCCGATTTTTCATAGCCCTCATTCAAGGAAATAAATGCCTTTATGATTTCCCCACGTTCTGGATGTGGTTTTCCAATGACACCAGCTTCAGCAACAGCTGGGTGTTCAATTAACTTACTCTCTACCTCAAATGGACCAACACGCTCACCAGATGTATTAATGACATCATCTAGGCGCCCTTGGAACCAAAAGTAACCATCTTCATCACGGTATGCACTATCTCCAGAGACATACCAGCCATTAATAAAATAGCTTTCATATTTTCCTGGGTTATTCCAAATTTGCCGCATCATCGCAGGCCAGCCCTCTTTAATTGCTAAATTACCCATTTGATTTGGCGGAAGTTCATTTCCTTCATGATCAACAATCGATGCCTCAATACCAGGAATCGGTTTCCCCATTGAACCTGGACGAATTTCTAACGTAGGCAGGTTTACGATGAGCTGTGCACCTGTTTCTGTCATCCACCATGTATCATGGATGCGTAGATTGAACGCTTTCAATCCCCATGTAACAACCTCTGGATTCAATGGCTCTCCAACACTCATAATATGACGTAATGAGGTAAGGTTGTATTTCCTTAGTGCACCCTCTCCGTGACTAACAAGCATCCGTAATGCTGTTGGAGCAGTATACCATACGGTTACCTCGTTTTTCTCCAATGTTTCATACCAGTCATCTGGAGTAAAACGACCGCCACGAATAACGTTCGTAACACCATGCAGCAAAGGCGCAAAGATACCATAACTTGTCCCCGTTACCCAACCTGGGTCAGCCGTACACCAGTATACATCGTCTTCTTTCAAATCGAGAACCCATTCCCCTGTTGCATAATGCTGAATCATGGCGTTATGCACATGGTAAACGCCCTTAGGCTTCCCAGTAGATCCCGATGTATAGTGAAGCAGCATGCCATCTTCTAAATTAACCCATTCAATATCAAATTCGTCTGAAGCCCCGGCCATTTCACGATGATAATCAATATAAGTATGAGCGACCCCTGATTCACCAACAAGAATAATCGTCTCTAATTTTGGTAATTCATCTTGTGGAACCCGCTCAATTAGTGCTGGTGTCGTTATAAGTACTTTTGCTTCACTATCCTGCAAGCGATCTCGGACAGCTTGCTCCATAAACGCTTCGAATAAAGGTCCTGCAATTGCACCCGTTTTTAATATCCCAAAGAAGGCCGCATAAAATTCAGGACTTCTTGGCATAAAGAGGAAAACACGATCTCCTTTGTTTACATCATGCTTCTTTAATACATTTGCAAACCTGTTACTCTGTTTACTCAAATCAGCAAACGTCAGCCGCTCCTCACGACCAGGAGCAGAATATAATAAAGCTACTTTATCTTTTTTAGCAGGATTCTCTGCATGGCGATCCAATGCTTCGTATGCGATATTTACCTTACCAGTCTCGTTCCAGGTAAAGTGCTTGTTTACATCATCCCATTTGAAGTTTTCTCTTGTTTTTTGGTAATCTTTTAAATTATAATCTTCACTTCTTGCTGGTATTACTTGCATATCCATCCAATCACCTCATCTTCTTTGTAATCGATTTCATTATTTTCATCAAATAATTAATTGAAAATAATTAAAACATTCGGTAACTATTTCTAGTTTAGAACATTTTGTGACGATTTTAAAGTAATTAACTCCAATTAGTATTATTCGGAATATTAATTAAATTGAAATCCAAAGAGTAGATTTATTAAAAAAACACGTTGGATGCGCGCCATAGCAACCAACGTGTTTGATAAAATGAATAATTTTGTTTAAGCCTTCGCAGCCTTTTCTTCGTCACGCTTTTCCTTTTCAGAAATAATATAAGCACATGCTGCATCGCCTGTAATATTTAAAGAGGTACGTAACATATCAAGGATACGGTCAATACCAATAATCAATGCAATCCCTTCTACAGGTAAGCCTACTTGTCCTAATACCATTGCCAGCATGATCAAGCCTACACCAGGTACACCGGCTGTTCCAATACTAGCTAATGTTGCTGTTAGAACAACTAGAAGCAAGTCTGTAGCACTTAATGGCAGTGCATATACTTGAGAAATAAACACCGTAGCAACAGCTTGCATAATCGCTGTTCCGTCCATATTAATGGTCGCACCTAATGGTTGGACAAAGCTACTAATCTCTTTCTTAATACCGAGATTTTCTTGGGCAGTTTTCATCGAAATCGGTAATGTTGCGTTCGAGCTCGATGTACTAAAAGCAACGGACATTGCTGGGAAGAATCCTTTATAAAACTTGAGCGGGTTTGCTTTACCAAGCCACCAAATTGCTAGACTATATACAATCGCTCCATGAACGATTAAACCAAGCACAACCGTAACCATATACATCGCCATGGAACCAATTGCATCTATTCCTGCATCACCAATCGCAGAGGCAATAAGTGCGAATGCTCCATATGGTGCAGCTTTCATAATTAGCATAACTAACCAATTTAAAATTTCATTTGCTTGTTCAAATAAACGATGAATCCCTGCTGTTTTTTCTCCTAGGAAACCTAAAGCAACTCCTATAAAAATAGCAAATGCTATAATTTGCAGCATATCACCAGTAGCCATTGATGCGACTGGATTTTCTGGAATGATATTAATAATCGTTTCCATAATTGGTGGTGCTTCAGCTGCTTCATAAGATTGATCTATATTGAATACACCCTCTTTTCCGGGTTGGAGAATATATCCGAGTCCAAGACCAATTACTAGTGCGAATGCCGTTGTAATTAGGAAAAAGCTAACCGTATACGCACCGATTTTCCCTAATTTTGCAGGCTCACCTAGCCCTGCTGTCCCTAATGTAATGGAAACAAATACAAGTGGAACAACAAGCATCATAATTAAATTAATAAAAATTTGACCAACAGGGTCTAGTAGATACGTATCTAGTAATGAAAACGCCTTATCAGGAACAAAGGTTAAAATAATACCGGCAAATACCCCTAATATGAGGGCAATCATAATCTTTTTTGTTAGACTCATATAATTTGTCCTCTCTGTTTTAAATTTAATTTAACTGACTTTATGCTGTACTTGTTCAATTGGGCAGAATGCAGAAGTGAAATTGCTTTGAAATGCTATGCTTGGGAGTGGCGGCCCCGGCAGGATTCGAACCTGCGACACACGGTTTAGGAAACCGATGCTCTATCCCCTGAGCTACGGAGCCTAGAAATTTTTAGGACAAGATAAGGTACATTATACAAAATTTTTGTCGAATTGGAAAGCGACATATATTTCACATGGAAGATAGTCCTATTCTGTGATAAAATAAATGATATCTGTTTCATGAAGCAATGATTGGAGGAAATAATAATGGCAGAAGTGCCTTTCATTGCAATTGAAGGACCGATTGGTATTGGTAAAACATCGCTCGCGAAGAAGCTATCCAGTCATTTTAATTATCATTTATTAAAAGAAATTGTCGAGGAAAACCCATTTCTTGGCAAGTTTTATGATGATATTGAAGAGTGGAGTTTCCAAACTGAGATGTTTTTTTTATGCAATCGATTCAAGCAATTGGAAGATATCGATAAAAAATATCTGAAAGAAAATAAAGCTGTAATAGCTGATTATCATATATCCAAAAACATGATTTTTGCAAGGCGTACATTACAAGAAGGTAAATTGGAGAAGTACGAGCAAATTTACCAAATTTTAACAGAAGATATGCCCGCTCCTAATATGCTCATCTATTTAAATGCTAGTCTAGATACGATTTTGGAACGAATCCACAAGCGTGGTAGAGATATTGAGCAGAATATAAAGGCTTCTTACCTCGAACAGCTAAGAAATGATTACGAGGACTATATGAATGCTTTTGAACGATTACATCCTAATATTCCCGTTATCCGGATAAATGGCGATACGACTGATTTTATTCAGTATCAACAGGATTTAGATTGTATTATCGAAACAGTAACGAAACATCTAGCAGTTGCGGGTGGAATTAAAATGAAGGGGAACCAGTGATGAATTTAAGAGAAAAGTACCACATTCCAAACGATAGTGTGATTACAATCGCAGGAACGGTTGGAGTTGGTAAATCAACCATGACGAAAGCATTAGCACAAGCATTAGACTTTAAAACATCTTTCGAAAAGGTGGACACAAATCCATATCTAGAAAAGTTTTATGATGACTTTGAACGATGGAGCTTCCATCTACAGGTTTATTTCCTTGCAGAGCGTTTTAAGGAACAAAAGAAAATCTTCGAATATGGTGGCGGCTTTGTGCAGGATCGTTCCATTTATGAGGATACAGGCATTTTTGCAAAAATGCATTTTGATAAAGGTACCATGTCACCGACAGATTATGAAACCTATACCAATCTATTTGATGCAATGGTGATGACACCATATTTCCCGCACCCGGATCTACTCATCTACTTGGAAGGCTCCTTTGACGAGATTGTAAGCAGAATCCAAGAACGCGGTCGAGATATGGAAAAGAGTACGCCAATTAGCTATTGGGAGGAAATGTATAATCGCTATACGACTTGGATCGACAATTTTAACGCATGTCCAATATTACGTATTAACATTTCGGACTATGATTTAATGCAGGATGAGAATCCAATTGAACAGATTTTAGAAAAGGTTGGACGATCATTACAGCATTCACGACGATATACACGAAGAGAATTAGCGAGATAATAAAAAGGATACCCGAATGGGTGCTGCACCCCAAAAGTTAGAGTAAGAAATCTAAGTTTTGGGGTGTTTTTGCATGGCAAAATATAGTGAGCAATTTAAATTAATGATTGTTAAGGAATATATGGAAGGTCCTCTTGGTTACACTTTATTAGCTAGAAAATATGATATTCCAAGTAAGGCTCCTATTGAAAGATGGGTAAAGTCATATAAAGCATTGGGTGAAGAGGGGTTACGTAAAAAGCGTTGTAAAAAGGTTTATTCTGTTCAATTTAAGTTAAATGTACTAAACTTTATGAAACAAACGGGCGCTTCTTACCAAGATACCGCAATAGAATTTCAGATGAATAATTCTACTCTTATTGCGAACTGGAACAAGATTTTTCTTACTGAAGGGATAGAAGGCCTCAAAGAAAAACCGAAAGGACGGCCCCCTATGTCTGGAAAAAGAAAAGCAAAGTCAGTAAAACAAGAGAAAGCAATGAATCGCGAGGAACAATTAGAGCGTGAGATTGAACTTCTTCGGTTGGAAAATGCCTATTTAAAAAAGTTAAAAGCTTTTCAGGAAAATCCAGAGGCCTACCTCGAAAAGCACAAGCAGCGTTGGCACTCGAACTCAAGGAAGAAGGATTCAGATTAAAAGATGTACTCCGAGTTGTAGGTATACCAGAGGCAACTTATCATTATCAAGTTAAACAATTGAAGAAAGAAGATACGAATAAAGAGTGGAAAGAACTCATTCATGAATTGTTTAAGAAGCATGAAGGTAAATATGGATACCGTCGGATCCATTTAGAATTAAGAGGCAAGGGCTATAAAATCAATCATAAAAAAGTACAACGGATTATGAAAGAATTGGGCTTGAAATGTATTAAGTTTACACGAAAGTCTCGATACAAGTCTTATAAAGGAACGGTTGGGAAGGTAGCGGAAAATCGTTTAAACCGACGGTTTAATACGCCTATTCGTCTACAAAAGTTAGTCACCGACATCACAGAATTCAAGTGTACTGGAAATAAGAAACTTTATTTAAGTCCAATACTATATTTATATAATGGTGAGGTAATCTCTTATGGTATCTCAAATAAACCAACATTAGATTTTGCGGTCAAGCCACTTAACCAAGCAATAGAAATAATCAAGAGTAAGGCCAAATATCGTACAACCATTCATTCTGATCAAGGCTGGCATTACCAACATATAAAGTGGGTCAAAACGTTGAATAAAAACAGAATCTTTCAAAGCATGTCTAGAAAAGCCACATGTGCAGATAACGCGGCGATGGAGAATTTCTTTGGGATTATGAAACAAGAAATGTATCACGGTGAAGCATTAATGTCTTATCATGAACTGAAACGAAAGATAGAGAAATATATTTATTACTACAATAACGAACGAATTAAAACGAAATTGGCTGGTTTAAGTCCAGTGCGATACCGAACTCAAACCGGCCAAACAGCTGCATAATGAAAACTCTAACTTTTAGGGGTCACTACCATGGCGCATCCTTTTTTAGTCTGCTTTTCTTACCTTCGTACGGAACGGGTAAAGCAAAAAGTGAATCAGAATGAGGATAAGTGAGATTCCGATCAGCCATCCCAAGGGAAGATTTAAAAATGCACCGAGGATAATTAATACTGGCGCGATCATTAAGGTTAGGAAACTATTACTTCTCGTTGAATCGTAATAATTTTCTTTTCCACAATGTGGACAACTCATCTTAATTCGAAACAGATTCCTTAATGTTGTCAAATAGCTCCATTGTTTCTTACAATATCCACATGTTGGTGTCTCCATCCATTTCACTCCCTTTACTTTCCACCTAAGTCAATCGACCGATCACGCGCATGTTTAATGCATGAAATAATCATTTCCTCAAAGTTGTGACGATCTAAATCAGCAATTCCGGCCTCCGTTGTCCCACCTGGACTTGTAATGTTTTTCCGTAGCACTGCTGGTGTTTCACCAGATTGCTTTAGCATATTTCCAGCGCCAATGACAGTTTGAGTAATGAGATCCTTTGCAGTCTGTTGATCTACTCCCAAATCAATCGCAGCCTTTTCCATCGCTTCTACAAAATAATAAATAAAGGCAGGCCCACTCCCAGATACAGCTGTAATGGCATGCATATCCTTTTCATCGACAAGCTTCGTTATACCAACTGTTTGAAATAATTGATCCGTTTGCAAGAGATGCTCCGCTTCAACATACTTCCCTGCAGAAAGTGCTGTCGCAGAATGACCAATGAGAGCTGATGTATTTGGCATTGTACGTACAACTGGAATCTGCATACCTAGAAATTGCTCCATTTTTTCAGTGGATAACCCAGCAATGGTCGAAATAATCAATTGCTTCTCATTCAAAAAAGGTTTTATCGACGTAATCGATTCCACTGCATCTTTTGGCTTGCTAGCCAAAATAATAATATCAGCATTCCTAAAGACCGCTTCCTTATCAGACATACATTGAACCTGATAGCGATTTTCAATATATGTTAGCCGTTCTTGATTACTTTTATTGGTTACATAGATATTTTCCCTTGCTACAACTTCTGCTTTAATAATACCAGCTAAAATCGCCTCTGCAAGGGATCCCGCTCCTAAAAATGCAATTCTTTTGTCCATGATAATAGCCTCCTAAAAATTAAAAAAACTGATTCTTCATCCTTCGTAAAGGACGGAATCAGCTCCGCGGTACCACCTAATTTGGCAATATTGCCCACCTCTAAATTGATAACACAGTTTCCTGCGGTTAGTTTATCGCTAACGACTCTTAGGTAGGTTCATACAAGCTGTTTCGCAGGGATTTTCCAGCCTATGAATCCCTTTCTCTAGCCGACAGTCGTTGTATTACTAGCCTATTCTTCGTCTCAAATCATGTAATTGCTATGACTATAAGCTGTTATCGTTGTTTTGTCAAGAAATTATCAGAATGAACGTGTATTTGATATAATAAGGTTATCTTTAATGTTGAAAGGAAACCAAACATGAACCAATTACAACAACTCAAACAAGTACGTAACGAGTTAACACGTTTTATGATAACCTATAAATTTGGTCTAGATGAGATGAATACAAAATTGAATATCCTTAAAGAGGAATTTCAATATATCCATTCGTATAATCCAATTGAACATATCAAATCACGGATAAAATCTCCCGAAAGTATTCTAAAAAAAGTGTATCGTAAAAACTTAGATATGTCGATGGATTCAATCCGAGAAAATGTGAAAGACATCGTAGGTATCCGTATCGTATGTTCCTTTATTTCCGATATTTATAAAATAAGTGAAATGATCCAACACCAAGAGGATATTACCGTTATCGAAGTTAAAGACTATATAAAAGACCCAAAACCGAATGGGTATAAAAGTCTGCATCTAATTTTGTCGATTCCTGTATTTATGTCAGATCGTACAGAACAGGTCTTTGTCGAAATTCAAATCCGTTCTGTTGCTATGGACTTTTGGGCAAGCTTAGAGCATAAAATTTACTATAAATATAATGGCAATGTTCCACAGCATTTAATCGATGAATTAACAGACACTGCGAATATAGCGAATCAACTAGATTTAAAAATGGAAAAACTGAATAATGACGTGAACAATGTTAAGAGTCAACAAACAGCCGAAAATGAGGATATTCATTTTTTACAATTAAATGAGGAGAAGGTGCACCTTCCATTAAACTTCTTAAATTCCTTTCTGGAAAGGAAAAAATAGCATCATAAAAACCGCTGTAAAACAGCGGTTTTCTTTATCTCAAATATTATGCGGTCTATTTAAAATGGAGGAGGTAGAGGGATTCGAACCCCCGCGCGGTTTGACCCGCCTGTCGGTTTTCAAGACCGATCCCTTCAGCCGGACTTGGGTATACCTCCGTAATGATTAGAAAACTTAACGTTCTACAAAAGCTTTTAGGTGAATGCTTTAGTTGCACTTATGCAACTAAAAAAGGTTTATGCTTGATTATTTGCCAAGAAATAATATATCATGCTCAAAAATGAATGTCAAATTTTTTTAGGCCATTCCATGCTAACAAATAAGATAGCACGGAGACATGAATAGCCTCCGCGCAAGTACATTACTTCATTACTTCTTTTCCACCCATATACGGACGTAATACCTCAGGAATGACAACAGACCCATCTGCTTGCTGGTAGTTCTCTAAGATAGCAGCTACAGTACGTCCAATCGCAAGTCCTGAACCATTTAATGTATGGACATATTCTGGTTTACCATTTGCTTCTCTACGGAAACGAATACCAGCCCGACGTGCTTGGAAGTCTTCAAAGTTAGAGCAAGAAGAAATCTCACGGTACGTCTCTTGGCTTGGAATCCACACCTCAATATCGTACTTTTTAGCTGCAGTAAATCCTAGATCACCTGTACACATGCTCATTACACGATATGGTAAGTTTAACAGCTGCAACACTTTCTCAGCATTCCCTGTCAATGTTTCTAAAGCCGCATAAGATTCTTCTGGCTTCACAAAATTAACAAGCTCAACTTTATTAAATTGATGCTGACGAATTAATCCACGTGTATCTCGGCCAGCAGAGCCCGCTTCAGAGCGGAAATTCGTGCTAAATGCTACATATTTCTTCGGAAGGTCGGAGGCAGTTAAAATCTCATCGCGATGATAATTCGTTACCGGCACTTCTGCAGTAGGAATCATGAAATAATCCCAATCCTCTAGTTTAAATGCATCCTCCTCAAACTTTGGAAGCTGACCAGTTCCTGTCATACTTGCACGATTCACGATTTGTGGTGGCAGCATTTCGACATAGCCATGCTCATCTGCATGTAAATCCATCATGAAGTTTAATAATGCACGCTCTAACCTTGCACCAAGGCCTTTATAGAAAACGAAACGGCTTCCTGTTACCTTAGCAGCGCGTTCAAAGTCAATAATGTCGAGATTCGTCGCAATATCCCAATGGGCTTGAACTGCAAAATCAAAAGCTGGAGCTGTGCCCCACCCACGTGCTTCGACATTATCATCCTCGTCCTCACCAACAGGGACGGATTCATGTGGGATATTTGGGATAGACAGCATAATATGCTGTAATTCTTCCTCTATGCTCTTTAGTTCTTTATCAAGTGCGGCAATTTGATCTCCTAGCTCGCGCATCTCTTTAATCGCAGGCTCCGCATCCTTTTTCTCTTTTTTTAAGACAGAAATTTGCTTGGTTGCCTCATTCCGCTTTGCCTTTAAAGCCTCGGTTTCTGCAATCAGTCCGCGACGTCTTTCATCTAAAGCACCGAATTTATCTAAATCAGATAAATCCTCTCCACGGTGGGCAAGTCTTTTTTGAACTTCTTGGAAATTATTTCTTAAATACTTCATGTCTAACATGAATATTCCTCCTTCAATCGATTATGTTAAATTAAAAATCAAAAAACTCCCGTCCCTAAAAATAGGGACGAGAGTATATTTTCCCGCGTTGCCACCCTTGTTGAAGATACAATCTTCCGGCTCATCGTTCATAACGGCTCTTCGCCGGGTTTACTTACTTCGGATTAAGATCCTTTCCGTAAACCTGTTCAAGGATGGATTCACAGCATTCTAACACCGATTCTCACCAACCATCGGCTCTCTTAAGGAAGACATGCTATTACTACTTCCTATCAACACATTTTATAGGTTCTTTTAATTGATTGTCATTATAATTATTGCTATCATAAGCAATTTTAATTCAAAATGCAAGTTTTTCTCAAAAATTCATTTTGTAGTTGTTTCGAACTTATGTTAACGAAGTCTGAGCAGTCCCTACCGTCCGGGATCACTGCAGACAGATGCTTTCCATGGGCATAACTTCAGCCTCTCTGGACACGTGCTATGTGATAAGTCTACAGAATGGATTTAACTAAAAAGTCCTTTAATCCAATCAAAAGCGGATGTAAATAGGTTTGCAAAGAAGTCACCAATGGCTCCAAGTGTAAGCATGAACCAGTTTGATTTTTCTACTGCTTCATCTGTTACAAGGTCAATTTGGCTCGTTGCATCGTCAAAAATATAACCGTAATCAACATCACCATCATAAACAAGCTCTGCTGTTCCGACTACTTCTCCTGCTTCAATTGGTGCTATTAATTCCCCGTTTTCATTTAACTTATCCTCATCAATATGGTATTCAAGATGGTACAATTCTGCTTCATCTGCTTGAATTGGAATACGTATTGCTTCACTTAATGATACGTTCACGTCATCTTGTTTTCCTTTTGCTACAGGAATTGTTGCTTGATCCTCAGACTGATAACCAGCAGGGAAAAGCTCCTCTATTTGGAATTTTGAATAACCATGATCCAATAATTTAGCAGTTTCTACGAAGCGCTCTGTATCGCTACTTGTTCTCATAACAACTGTAATTAAACGATTACCGTCTCTAATTGCAGTACCTGTAAAGCTATGTCCAGCTAATTCTGTAAATCCGGTTTTTAACCCATCTACACCTTCATAGAAAAACTGTCCTAGATTATCCCCTTCATGTGGAAGCATGTAGTTCCAGTTTCGGATAGTTTGTCCATCAAAATCAGTTTCTGGAATTTTGGAAATATCCAATGCTTCTGGATAATCATTCACAAGGTGATAAGCAAGCTGCGCAGCAGATCGTGCTGATAATAGGTTTGTCCCATGTGGATCTGTTCCTTCTGGATGATTATCTCCTAAATCTTCATTATCTAACCCTGAAGCATTAACAAATTCAAATTCGGATAAACCTAACTCTTCCGCTTTTTGATTCATTAGTTGAACAAATTCGCCCTCTGAACCAGAAATCAGTTCTGCTAAAGCAATCGTTGTCGCGTTATCTGAATTAATCGCCATTGCTTCATATAATTCTTCAACTGTATATTCCTGCTGTTGTTTCAATCCAACACCTGAAAACGATGTATTTGCAGAAATACTATAAGCATAATCACTAATCTGAGTTGTTGTATCCCAAGTAATTTGACCATTTTCGACAGCTTCCCATACAAGGTATTCTGTCATCATTTTCGTCATACTTGCTGGTGGTAGCGCAACATCAGGATTTTTTGCGTATAAAACCTTCCCTGTTTCTGCATCGACAAGAATCGCCGATTCAGCACCTAAATCCAATGACTTTGCAGCATGTGCAGTAAGTGGCTCTGTTATAAATAGTTGTATTAGTACAAGCATCGCAAGTACCAATGGGAAAATCTTCTTCATGCTGTGTTTCAACTTTCTGTACCTCCAACCCTGCGGTATATCTTTTTAATTTCGCCATTCTCTCTTACGAATAAGCTACCTGTTATTTTACCACATAAAAATATAAAAAAATAGATGCAGGAGGACCCAGCATCTATTTTTTTATTCATATAATGATAGAGCTTTAATTAACCGAATAATTGGGCGCTTCTTTTGTAATTTGTACATCATGTGGATGGCTCTCACGCAGTCCAGCGCCTGTTATGCGTATAAACTGTGCATCATTGCGCAACGCATCAATTGTTCCTGTTCCGCAATATCCCATTCCAGATCGTAAGCCACCTATTAACTGATGGAACGTATCTGCAAGTGCACCTTTATAAGCAACTCGTCCTTCAATACCTTCTGGAACAAGCTTTTTATTCTCTGAATCGCTTTGGAAATAACGATCTTTCGAGCCAGCTTTCATCGCTCCAACCGATCCCATTCCACGGTATACTTTATATTTTCTACCTTGATAAATTTCTGTTTCTCCAGGACTTTCCGTTGTTCCTGCAAACATACTACCAATCATAACTGCATGTGCTCCAGCAGCCAATGCTTTCACAATATCACCAGAATATTTTATTCCACCATCAGCGATGACTGGAACACCATATTCAGCTGCAGCTACTGCACAATCATGTACTGCTGTAATTTGTGGTACACCAACACCTGCTACAACTCGAGTCGTACAAATTGATCCAGGTCCAATTCCAACTTTTACAACAGATGCGCCTGCTTCAATTAATGCCTTTGTTCCTTCAGCAGTAGCAACATTACCTGCAATGATGTCTAAGTTAGGGAATGCAGCACGTACCTTTTTTAATTGGTCTAGTACGCCTTTTGAATGCCCGTGAGCCGTATCAATCACAATTGCATCAACACCTGCTGCTACAAGCTTTTCAATTCGTAGCATCGCGTCTCCTGTTACACCAACTGCTGCAGCGACAAGTAAACGACCTTGTGCATCCTTTGCAGAATTCGGGAACTCAATTACCTTTTCGATGTCTTTAATAGTGATTAAACCTTTTAAAATATTGTTTTCATCAACAAGTGGCAGCTTTTCTATTTTATATTGTTGGAGAAGTTTTTCAGCTTCTTCTAAGGTTGTCCCTACTGGAGAAGTAACTAAATTCTCACTTGTCATTACTTCCGAAATAGCAATGGAATAATCTTGAATAAAGCGTAAGTCACGGTTCGTCAAAATTCCTACAAGCTTCTGCTCTTCAATATTGTTCACAATTGGCACACCAGAAATTCGGAATTTCCCCATTAGATGCTCTGCATCATATACTTGATGCTCGGGAGTAAGGAAGAATGGGTTGGTAATAACACCACTTTCAGATCGCTTAACACGATCTACCTGCTCTGCCTGTTCCTCCATAGACATATTTTTATGAATGACACCAAATCCTCCTTGACGTGCCATTGCAATCGCCATTTCTGCTTCAGTAACAGTATCCATACCAGCACTAATAAATGGAGATTTTAACTTCAAATTCGATGTAAGCTGTGTACTAAGATCGACGGCATTAGGCAAAACCTCTGATTCACCTGGAATTAATAATACATCATCAAATGTTAAGCCCTCTTTTGCAAACTTATCTTCTCTCATTTTTAATTCCTCCTTGTGAAGTTATGTATGGTGCATCTATCTATCGTTCAAACTATATAGAGGTTGTTCAAAAAGTTCGGTAAAAATGACCCATCGAATTTCGACGCATAGGACGTGCTAGTGTCAGCGCCCGCAAAAGGAAGTTGCGAACTTAGCCGACCTCAGTCCTTTTTATCCACTTTTGAACACATATATACGAATATCTATTTTTATATACATTACTCTAATACGCTTGGTTTTTCAACAAAGTTCGATTAGAAACAAAAAATAAATCGATTCAAAATTTTATAATAGTTAAGAGGTCCGGGTTATGATAAAAATTGACGAATTCTATACGTATTTAAACGCACAACAAAATGCCCAAAGTTTCCTATACCAATGCTATTCAGAGATGGATAATGCAGAAGCAAAAAGCTACCAAAATTGCAGCACATTCATGTATTTGCTTGATCACAGTCGGCGTTTTTATGAAAATGGAAAAAAGACCGATGAGCTTGTCCAGCCTGTTTTATATTTTTACGGAATGGTGCATTTATTAAAAGCATACATCCTAACAAAACGACCGGATTATCCCGAGTCAACCTCACTACTCGCTCACGGCGTAACTGCAAGGAAACGCAAGAAAAAATTCTATACATTTACTGACGATGAAGTAAAAGTACAACAGCACGGAATGTTCCCTTATTTCTCGGAGCATTTGTATTCCATAAAAAGAATCCCTTTTGAAAAAATTCGTATGGAAACGTTATTTGGCTTACTACCTGAAATGAGTGATTTTTTTGCTTTACAAAAGCAGGAGAAACTAACTGCAGTTGGTTCAGCAAACTCAGCTCAACTACAATTCCCAATCGAACTGTTAGATAACTATCATCTAACGGAAACGGCGTTTATCGCACGCATACAGAACTATCTTCCAACCATAAAGAAAATCCAATCTGGAAAATTAACGCTTGATATACAGCTTGAACATCCCGTAAATTGCTCAAACGGGCCTTTTTTCAAACATATGGATAATGGCAAGCTCTATTTTCCAGCACATCGAGATTCATTTTTTCCTATTTCGGAAGTAATGATTCATTATTTGCTGCTTTTCAACCTTAGTATGCTCTGTCGCTATGAGTCCGAATGGTGGGGCGATTTATTCGTATCCAAGGCGGATATGGATTATCCCTTGATCCATCATTTCTTACAAATTACTGCACAAAAAATTCCAGAACGAATTGGAGAAGAGCTGCTAGCAATGAAAGTGGAGCGTGATTTTCATTAACCTAGCTATACTTATACAGAGAGGGAGCTTAGCTTGTCGCTAGCTCCCTAACACTTCTTCGATATACAGTTCAGGCATTTGCTCCAATGAAATAATCGAGTCATCCGCTGTGATTCGAATCATTGGCTTTGTCGGTTTCGTTGCTTCCATAAAAACAATTTCCCCCTGTTTTCCATTAGAGAGGATTACTTTTGATCCAATCGAAAAGTGAACGAAATTGTCGATTAATACGCTTACTACCTGTGCATCGAATTTCATATATCTATCCTTTTGAATCACTTCTATTGCTTGCAATAGACTTTGTTTCTCTGCATATATGCGATTACTCGTTATGGCATGATATGTATCACTCACTGCAATAATTTTAGCAAATAAATGGATTTTTTCATTCGTAATACCAAGAGGGTAGCCACTTCCATCCAAACGTTCATGATGCTGTAAAACGCCTAATTTTACTCCTGATGTAATTGTTGGTAGATGCTCAATCATTCGATACGAAGCCGTAGGATGATTTTTGATAGCTTGCCATTCGTTTGCTGTTAATGTATCCTTTTTTGTCAGAACAGTCGGATCACCCCGTACCATTCCACAATTACTAAGTAATCCAGCTATTCCACTCTGCAGCCATTCTCCTTTAGAAAGACCCATTTTTCTTCCGATAAATGCGGAAAGAAGTGAAACTGCAACACTATGGAAATACATATAATCTTCCTGCGTACTATACTTATGAAGCCTGTATATTTTTTCGGCATCCATTGTTTCTGTACGTTCCAATAATGGCATTATAAATTTACGAACAGTTGAAATATCAATTGGCATGCCATTTTGCCATTTTTGAAACTGCTCCTTATATGCAGCAGACACGTTTATATAATGCTCCATGAATGGAACCGTCTTTTGATTATCAAACGGACTCTGCTTCTTCACCTGTTGCTTTTTCTTTGTCTGAACAGGTTTTACTTGAAAGGCTTCACCATTAGCAAGTGTCGATGATACATCTACCGATTCAATAAGGAATTTTTCTAGAATGGTAATGTGTTCCTCTGTTAATGCGGTGTTTTCCGGGATGATCGTTCGATTGGTCTTGCCCCTCACTTCCTTAAGTAATATGCAGCCTGGAATTAATTGTGAAGGCTCTATTCGCATATCATCTTCCCCCATTTTTTGAATAAATTGAAATTTCATTCCGTTAGGATTCCCTTCTTCCCCACGGAATGTTAGTTGATCAGAACCCATATTTATATGTTTTGGTTCCCCAGTTTTAAAGGTAAAAACATACAGTTCATTAATGCGTGGAAAAGAAGATGACTCAGGAAAAGTATTTCTTTCTGAGTCATCTATGGACAAGTTACCAAATTATTCTTCGTTCGTATCTGTCTCTGTATTCTCTTTTTCTGGAGCTGTGTCTTGTACAGCTTCTACTTCTTCAGTTTCTTCAGTTGTTTCCTCTTCTTCCTGATCTACCTTTGCAACGGTTGCTACTTCTTCTCCATCCTGTAAACGAATCAAGTGGACACCTTTTGTACTACGTCCAGTTGTTGAAATCTCTGCTACTGGAATTCGAATCAATACACCAGCTATGGTAATCAACATGAGATCCTCTTCACCAGTCACGTCTTTTACAGCTACAACATGGCCAGTCTTCTCATCGAGCTTACATGTGAAAACACCTTTACCTCCGCGGTTAATTTGACGATATTCCGCTTCTGGTGTTTGTTTACCAAACCCTTTACTTGTAACATGGAGAATTTTTGAATCAGGTTCAATAATCTCCATGGATACGACTTCATCATCACCTCGTAATGAAATACCTTTAACACCTGCTGCAGTTCGTCCCATTTCTCGAATTTGTGTCTCTTCGAATCGGATGAGATAACCATTTTTCGTTGCAATCATCATATCTTTATTGCCATCGGTTAATCGAACGGAGATTAGCTCATCTTCCTCACGTAGTCCAACTGCAATTAACCCTCCTTTACGGATATTCGCAAATTTAGCCAGAGAAGTACGCTTGGCAATCCCGTATTTTGTCGTAAAGAATAGGAATGCATCCTCTTCATAACTACTTACAGAAATAACGGCATTAACCCATTCTCCTTTTTCAACCTGAAGTAGGTTGATAATTGGAATTCCTTTTGCTGTCCGATTAAACTCAGGAATCTCATAACCTTTTGCTCGATATACTTTTCCTTTATTCGTAAAGAAAAGTACCGTATCATGAGTCGATGTCGATACAAGATGTTCTACAAAGTCATCCTCATTTGTTCCCATTCCTTGGATTCCACGGCCACCACGTCTCTGTGTACGGTAGGTGGATGCAGGTAAACGTTTGATATACCCTTGATGTGTGAGCGTGATAACGATATTCTCAACTGGAATTAAGTCTTCATCCTCAAAGAAACCAGCTCCACCAGCAACAATCTCTGTACGACGATCGTCATTAAAACGTTCCTTAATTTCAGTAAGCTCTTCGCGAATAATTTCAAGTACTCTTTCTTCATCCGCTAAAATTGCTTTTAACTCAGCAATCAGTTTTTGCAATTCCTTGTATTCTTCTTCAATTTTCTCACGCTCTAAACCTGTTAAACGTTGCAAACGCATATCAAGAATAGCTTGAGCTTGCTTTTCGGATAGCTTGAAACGTTCCATTAGACCAACTCTTGCAATTTCTGCTGTTTTCGAGTTTCGGATTAAGGAAATCACTTCGTCTAAATGGTCTAAAGCGATACGTAATCCTTCTAAAATATGTGCACGTGCTTCTGCTTTTCTTAATTCAAAAGCAGTACGACGTTTTATAATTACCTTTTGATGCTCTAAATAATGTTCTAAACATTGTTTAATGGTTAATACTTTCGGTTGGCCGTCTACTAATGCAAGCATATTAATTCCAAATGTTGTCTGTAGTGACGTATGTTTATACAAGTTGTTTAAGACAACATTGGCGTTCGCATCACGACGCAGTTCCATGACAACACGCATCCCATTACGATCAGATTCATCGCGCAAATCCGTAATTCCTTCAACTCGCTTATCACGAACGAGTTCTGCAATTTTCTCGATCAGTCTTGCTTTATTAACCTGATAAGGTAATTCCGTTACAATGATTGTTTCTTTTCCGTTTGACTTTTCTTCGATATTCACTTTCGCACGAATTGTAACCGAACCTTTTCCAGTTTCATAGGCTCTGCGAATCCCACTTCGGCCAAGTATTAGACCTGCAGTAGGAAAATCAGGACCATGGATATAATCTTCCATCAATTCGTCTACCGTAATTTCTGGATTTTTACTCACTGCTAGTACAGCATCAATCGTTTCTCCCAAATTATGTGGTGGAATATTGGTTGCCATTCCGACCGCAATCCCTGAGGTTCCATTGACAATCAGACTAGGGAAACGAGCTGGGAATACAACAGGCTCCCGTTCAGATCCATCATAGTTATCCTGATAATCGATTGTATCTTTATTGATATCACGCAATAACTCCATCGAGATTTTTGACATTCTCGCTTCGGTATAACGCATTGCTGCTGCAGAATCTCCATCGACGGATCCAAAGTTTCCATGACCATCTACAAGCATGTAACGATAGCTGAAATCCTGTGCCATCCGAACCATTGTTTCATAAACTGCTGAGTCTCCGTGAGGATGATACTTACCGATAACTTCACCAACAATACGTGCTGATTTCTTATGCGCTTTATCAGAATGCATTCCTAAGTCATTCATCGCATACAAAATCCGCCTGTGCACCGGCTTCATTCCATCCCGTACATCTGGTAATGCACGTGATACAATTACACTCATTGCATAGTCAAGAAAAGATGTACGCATTTCCTTACTAATATTTATTTCTTGTACGTTTGGACGCTTTTCCTCTGCCATTCCTTCTTTACCTCCTATCACTATTTAACCAAATAGTGATCACCTTCGAAAATTGCTCTACTTTATCTATTCATCGCCTTCGCTTTTCATGTCTAGCTATGGCTCCTAGAAACTCCGGTCATAAGCAATTCACACTTCAAGCACAAAAAACATGTGCTTTTCGGTGCCTTACTTATGCCTCCGTTTCTAAACAGTCGCCTTCGCTTTTCATGTCTATCTGCGCATGGGCTAGCTTGCTTCAATTTTTTCTCTAAATATCCAAGTTTTTAACGTATTGGGCGTTTTCTTCGATAAAGACTCTTCTTGGTTCGACTTTGTCTCCCATAAGCATGTCGAAAACTTGGTCTGCGTCAATTGCATCAGATAATTCAACTTGCAGCAGTGTACGATTTTCTGGATCCATTGTTGTATCCCATAATTGCTCTGCATTCATCTCACCAAGACCTTTATACCGCTGAATACCTGGTTTTGGTGCTTTCGGTATTTCTTGTAAAATGCGATCTAATTCTCTCTCATCGTAAGCATAGTATAGTGCTTTCCCTTGCTTTACCTGATAAAGTGGAGGCTGTGCAATATAAATATATCCATGTTCAATTAATGGACGCATATAACGATAGAAAAACGTTAATAATAATGTTCGTATATGTGCACCGTCAACATCTGCATCTGTCATAATGACTACTTTATGGTACCTTGCTTTCGTAATATCGAAATCTTCGGAGATACCAGTACCAAGGGCAGTAATCATGGCACGTACTTCATTATTGGATAAAATACGGTCAAGTCGAGCTTTCTCGACATTCAAAATCTTACCACGTAATGGAAGAATAGCTTGAAAATGACGATCCCTACCGGATTTTGCTGAACCACCGGCAGAATCTCCCTCAACGATATAGAGCTCACTGATTGATGCATCCCTAGACGAACAATCTGCTAGTTTTCCAGGTAAACTAGAAACGTCCAAAGCACCTTTTCTTCGTGTTAATTCACGTGCCTTTTTTGCGGCTAAACGTGCACGTGAAGCCATTAATCCCTTATCGACGATTATCTTGGCAATTGTCGGGTTTTCATATAAGAATTTTGAGAATGACTCACTGAATAAAGAATCTGTAATAGCACGTACTTCACTATTTCCTAGCTTTGTCTTCGTCTGCCCTTCAAATTGAGGGTCTGGATGTTTCACAGAAACAATTGCTGTCATCCCTTCACGGACATCATCTCCAGAAAGGTTTGTGTCATTTTCCTTGATGAGATTACTTTTCCTTGCATAATCATTAATCACACGGGTCAAACCACTACGGAACCCAACTTCATGCGTCCCACCTTCATACGTATGAATATTATTCGCAAAGGAATATAAACTGCTCGCAAACCCATCGTTGTATTGAATGGAAACCTCGATAGCAATTCCTTCTTCTTCTCCTTCTGCATAGAAGGGTTCGTGAAGTACCTCTTTATTTTTATTAATAAATTCAACGTAAGAGCTTATTCCACCTTCGTAGAAATAAGATTTCGGCTCACTATCTGTTCGCTTGTCTTCAACCGTTATCGTTAAACCTTTATTTAAAAATGCCAATTCACGGAGACGTTGTTCTAATGTTTCCATGTTATATTCAGTCGTTTCAGTGAAAATTTCTGGGTCTGGTGTAAAGTGCGTAACTGTACCAGTAATATCGGTTTCGCCAACTACTTCAATTTCCCCAATTGGAACACCTTTTTCAAAGCCTAAAAAGTGGATTTTATTATCACGATGAACATGTACCTCTAAACCTTTAGATAGAGCGTTCACAACAGAAGCACCTACACCATGTAATCCACCGGAAACTTTATAGCCTCCGCCACCAAATTTACCACCGGCATGTAAAACTGTCATAATAACTTCTAATGCTGGTCTTCCTGTTTTTTTCTGAATAGCAACTGGAATTCCACGCCCGTTATCTTTTACAGTAATACTATTATCCTTTTCAACGATGACCTGAATATGATCACAATATCCAGCTAGTGCTTCATCAATACTATTATCAACAATCTCCCATACAAGATGGTGCAAACCTTTCTCACTCGTAGATCCGATGTACATTCCAGGTCGTTTACGTACGGCCTCTAAACCTTCTAGCACCTGTATTTGGTCAGCATCATATGCTTGGTTTTCTGTTATTTTGTCTTCCATTGACATTTTCTCACACTCATTTCTATTGAACTACGCGTAATACGGTAAAAATCATCTATAATTAGCAGTGAATTTAGGTACACTGTTGGTTGTTACTTAGGAAACTATTCAATTTGAATGCTGCGGATAATTTGATACCGGAGCAGCGTCTAGCGATACTTGCTTTACCAGAAGATTAGTCACGCTCACGGAGACTCCCGCTTTTGTGCTTATGGAACGATCTCATCCGAATAATCGTCTAATTTATTTATTGCCCGAATCATGCTCGATCTTTTCTTTAACGTAGTAACCGATAATGAACTGTAATAAATTGTATTCTTCGTAATCATGACTGATTTAGCATTTTTTTTCGGGCCAATTATCTGTTTCTTTTGATGTGCTGTAGCCATCATCTCATCCATAATCGTGGAGGATGACACCAAATTGTAATCAATAATAGCAACGATATCCTCCGATTGAATCACGTTGCTGTCCCCAATATGAATAAACACGGTACCACTCCACTTCTACATTCAGATTAGTTGTCCACACTTCCGTCTATTACACGAAACAGCTCTGCTTGTTTTAATGTATCATGATGAATTCCATCCACACTTGTTGTTGAAACAAAGGTCTGAACACGCCCTTGAATGGTATTTAACAAATGGGATTGTCTAAAATCGTCCAGTTCACTTAATACATCATCCAAAAGCAGGATTGGATACTCTCCGATTTCTCCGTAAATGAGTTCAATTTCAGCTAGTTTAATGGATAGTGCAGTTGTCCGTTGCTGCCCCTGGGAACCATAGGTCTGAACATCCTTTCCATTCACATAAAAAATCAAGTCATCTCGATGCGGTCCAATTAACGTTGTACCGCGTTCTACCTCTTTTTCCTGTACCTCTTTAAATTTGTCACGATAGATAGTACCTATTTTTTCCATATCTGCGTCTTCTGATACTTCTATTGTAGCACTATAGCGGATTTCAAGGTTTTCAAGCTCTCTGCTAATTCCATGATGAATTGGCTTTGCCCATTTGCGTAACAAATCCATGAAAACAAACCGTCTTTCTAATAATGTGGAGGCATGTTCAATCATTTGCTCGGATAATACCTCTAGCATTGTAAAATCAGTAGTACGGTTTCTCTGCATTTGTTTTAATAAATGATTGCGCTGTTTCAGTATTTTTTGATACTGTCCTAAATGATAAATGTATCTCGGCTGAATTTGGCCGAGCTCCATATCAATGAAACGTCTGCGCGTTTGGGGCGGCCCCTTAACAAGCGTTAAATCCTCTGGGGCAAACATCACAACATTCATTGCCCCTATGTAATCACTTAAGCGTTTTTGCTCGAGCCGATTTAATTTAGCTTTTTTTCCTTTGGAAGAAATAATGATTTCAAGGGGAATGGAATGATTACGTTTCGTTATTCTACCTTCTATTTTAGCATATTCTTTATCCCACCCGATAAGCTCTTTCTCACGTGGGGTTCGGTGTGATTTGGTAAATGCCAATAAATAGATTGCTTCCATCAGGTTCGTTTTTCCTTGCGCATTTTCACCAATAATGACATTTACCTTATCATCAAAAGAAATATCCAATTTTTCATAATTACGGTAATTTGTTAATTGAAGCTGTTCAATGTGCATGCAAATTAATCCTCTTTTTCCTTTATTTCATTGGTAAAAATTTCACATGTCACGTGCATGAATGACCAATAAAATTCCATTCTAATCAACCTCGTCAGGAAGCGTGTTGGTTGCAATCAGTTAACGACCATAAAGGATCCAACATCTTTAATTTCGACTACATCCTTTGGATAAAGTTTTCTCCCACGTCGATGTTCCATTTCTCCATTTACCAATACACCTACATCCGCTAAAAAAGCTTTAACCATTCCACCGGATTCCAAAATATTAATCAACTTAATAAATTGGCCTAAAGTAATGTATTCTGTATTTATTTTAATTTGTTCATGCATGTTCATCACCAAATTTTTCTTATTTTTTTAACAAGCACATCTTTATAGATGATGTGGTAAAGCGAAACTTTATTCCGTGGGGGTTCCCTTCTGCCCCATGGAATGTTAGCACCACAAGGGAGACCCGCAGGCCCTTGTGCAGAATCAGGAATTTACGGGCTGTTTATTACCAACCTTCACGTTTTTTGATTTCCTCAGACTTAGAGGTGGGGATATGACAGCCCGTTAATGCTTGATAAAAATACGATGTTAAAAAAGAAATAAATTAAATTTCGATTCCACATCTGTAAACATCCTTTTATTTGCCTTATATACCTATTTTACTAAAGTTTTGGATGAAAGGAAAGGTATGACCTCCAAATGTAATAAAAACGCGTAAAAGGGCTTATATTTTGCTTATTAACGAAAAAAAGCCCTAATAAGAGCTTTTCTTCGTTGGTTAGACGATATGTGTTTCTTTTTAAAACGTTCGAACCGGTAAAATTAATTGTAATATCGAATCTTCGTTCAGTGGATGAATGACAAATGGTCGCATGGCACCTGTGAATTCAATGATTACTTCATCGTATTCAATTGCTTTTAACGCATCAATCATATATTTCGAGCTGAATGATATTTTCAACTCTTCACCTTCCATTGCTTGGATTCCAATTTCCTCTACAACATTACCAACTTCAGGTGAATTACTAGAAATTTCTATGATTGAATCATTCGGTGTAAACAGTCGAACGACATTATTACGTTCTTCTTTTGCAAGAAGAGAGGCACGGTCAATTGTATTGAGTAATTCTTTTGTTTTGACTTGTATTTTCGTTTTACTTTGTTCTGGAATTAGTCGAGATGTTTCTGGATAATTTCCATCAAGTAAGCGAGATAGGAAATTTAAATGCTTGGTCCGGAAAAGAATTTGGTTGTTCGTCACACTAATTTCAACCGTTTCTTCTGTGTCATCTAGAATTTTATATAATTCATTTAAGCTTTTCCCTGGTACAACTATTTGTTGAAATTCGATGTTCGCATCGGCTACTGGAATTTCCCTTTTTGCTAAACGGTGACTGTCTGTTGCAGTAAAAGCTAGAATTTTGTCAACTAATTTTAAATTAACCCCTGTCAAAATTGGTCGAGTTTCCATTGTGGATACTGCGAAAACGGTTTGCTTAATCATGCTTTTCAACAGATCAATTGGCATTTCAAAGCTATCATCTGTTTGTAATTTAGGTAAATGTGGATATTCTTCCGCATCTTGAGCATTTAAGTTAAATTCAGCTTTTCCAGAGCGAATGGTTACTTTCAGATTCGAATCAACTTCAATTTCCACTGTATTCTCTGGTAATTTACGAATAATATCTGGAAAATATTTTGCTTGTAAAACAATGGATCCTTCCTCAATTTGTTCTACATAGACCATATCATCTTCCTCAGCAGGAATATAAGATTCAATGGAAATATCGGAATCACTTCCTGTTAGTGTAATTCCGTGTTGTTTTGCTTCAATTTTCATTCCAGTAAGAATTGGAATAACGGTTCTCGATGAGATTGCTTTCATAACATCTTGTATACCTGCAATTAATCGATCACGTTTGATAATAAATTTCATGAAAATATCCTCCTAATTTGGAAGTTCTTATATATATATTTTATTTATAAAAAACAGTAATAACAGTAATAGGCGCTGTGATTATGTGGATAAGTGGATTTCCCCTTAAAACAATATGGTTTTCCACATGTGTACAACTTGTTCATATGTTTGCACACTTATAAACAGTATCCACATGTGGACAGCTAGTCAAAAACATTAAAAAGGCTATTAAATTGTTTTTAATGTTTCTTTTATATCCTCGATATCACGATTTAAATCGGAATCTTCTTCGAGTAGTTTCGAGATTTTCTCGTGTGCATGAATGACGGTGGTATGATCACGCCCCCCAAATTCTTCTCCTATCTTCGGTAAAGAGAAATCGGTAAGTTCTCTGGAAAGATACATTGCAATTTGTCTAGGGAAGGCAATGGATTTCGTACGTTTCTTTGCTGCAAAATCTTCGAGACGAATATTATAGCGTTCTGCTACAATTTCCTGAATGCCTTGAATGGTTATTACTTTAGGCTTGCTGCTTGGAATAATATCCTTTAATGCATCTGCTGCAAGAGAGGCATCAATATCTTGATTAACGAGTGAGGAGTAAGCAACAACGCGGATAAGCGCTCCTTCTAATTCGCGGATATTTGTATTGATTTGATTCGCAATGTAAAGCATGACCTCGTTTGGAATATCAAGCCCTTCAGCCTTTGCCTTTTTCGTTAAAATTGCAATTCTCGTTTCTAAATCTGGTGGCGTAATATCGGTAATTAATCCCCATTCAAAGCGTGACCGTAAGCGATCCTCCAATGTTGGGATTTCTTTTGGTGGACGGTCACTTGAGATAATAATTTGTTTACTTTCTTCATGCAGCGCATTAAACGTATGGAAAAATTCTTCTTGTGTCGATTCTTTTCCAGCAATAAATTGAATATCATCAATTAATAGAACATCGATATTTCGATATTTATTGCGGAAGCTATTGGATTTGTTGTCCATAATGGCATTGATAAATTCATTTGTAAATTTTTCAGATGTTAAATAGACAACTTTTGCTTTCGGATTATGCTCACGAACATAGTGTCCAATCGCGTGCATAAGGTGCGTCTTACCAAGCCCAACACCACCATAAATAAAGAGCGGGTTATATGCTTTGGCAGGTGCCTCTGCTACGGCTAAAGATGCAGCATGAGCGAAGCGATTTCCAGCACCGATTACGAATGTATCAAACGTATATTTCGAATTTAACATGGATTTTGGCATATCATTTGTATGCGAATTGTTTTTTTGGTTTGTCACTTGTTTGGTGTCTTCTACTTCCGCATTAGAAGTAGGAATAATAAATTTTGTATTTAATTTTGTACCAGTGACTTCACCAAGGATATCGGATATAAGTTCTGTATACTGTGTTTCTAGCCAATCTCTAGCAAATTCATTTGGTGCAGATATAATTAATGTACTTTTTTCGATAGCTTCAGCCTTTGTATTTTTTAGCCACGTATCAAAGCTGGGTTTGCTAATTTTTTCTTCAATTTTTTCTAGCGTAGCAACCCATAATTCTTCGATGTTTTCCAAAATCAATCTCACTCCTTTCCAAATTGGTTTACACATGACAGAAAAAGCCTCTCTCAATCTTGAATAAGATGGAAAGGCATATCATATATATGCTTGTAAAACATATTTTGACATATACGAATAGAAATTATTTAAGTATATGGAATCTATTTTGGCAGAAAGCGAATTAGAAAACCTTCTTTTTGCCAAGTTTTATATAAAGTTACTTGTGGATAGTCAATCATAGGATAAATAAAGAAGAAAGAAACTTATAAACGTTATCCCCGATTCTGTGGATAACGTTATACGGTGTACTGTGAACAACTATCCACATATTATCCACAGATTGTGAATAAGTATTATTGCTGTTTTCGATTTCCACAGGTTAAAACATAAATATGATATCAAATAAAAGTGAATAAAGCAATGGTTTTCGGGTAGTTATCCACATATTCTAGACCTTGTGCATAATAACTATCCACACTACCATATTTTGTGCTTAACTTGTAAATAGATGTTGTGGATATAAAAAAGTACCAAAATAATTATAAACGGGCTCTGTGGATAAAGAATTTTTAAATCTAAGTTGACAGATGAGGCATGTGTTTCGTATAATATCAAGGACTGTCTATTGGATTAGTTATTATTAAAATTTAGATATTAAAAAGGGATCCCTTGGGGAGGTGCAAGATAAATGAAAAGAACGTTTCAACCAAATAATCGTAAACGCAAAAAAGTACATGGCTTTCGTACGCGTATGAGTACTAAAAATGGACGTAATATTTTAGCTCGTCGTCGTCGTAAAGGAAGAAAAGTATTATCTGCATAGGCCACTGAAAAGTCAGTGGTCTTTTTCTGCTTTTTAGCGGAAGAATGAGAAGAAAAGCAGTGGTTCATACTGCTTTTTTTATACATAATTTATTGCAAGCGATGTGTTTGAGTATAAATAAAGGTGATAATGATGAAGAAAGCGTTTCGTATAAAAAAAAATGAAGAATTTCAGTCCATATTTAAAAATGGAAAATCCTTTGCTAACAGACAGCTTGTTATCTATTATGTAAAGAAGATAGATCAGGAGCATTTTCGCATTGGTCTTTCTGTTGGAAAAAAAATTGGGAATGCTGTGACACGAAATAGAATTAAACGTTTCTTAAGACAAGCCTTCCAGGATCTCGGGGATACCATCCAAGACCATTATGATATCGTTATTATAGCTAGAAACCCAACCAAGGATATGGGGTATGAGGAAATTAAAAAAAGCTTGACGCATTTACTCTATAAGGAAAAGCTTTTAAATAAATAGGAAAAAATTATTTTAAGATAGAATCTTATATGTAATTAGGATAAAATAACAGGTAGAGCGTGATGAGGGTCATATGAAGGAGGAAATAAATTGCGTAAAAAGATTTTATTGCTGATAACCTTCGTAGGTTTACTAGCAATACTTTCTGGTTGTACGGAGATTAATGAACCGGTTACGGCCGAAAGTGAAGGAATTTGGAATACGATTTTCGTTTACCCATTATCATGGGTAATTATTAAAATAGCTGAAATCTTTAATGAAGGTTACGGATTATCGATTGTTATCGTAACTGTATTTATCCGTTTATTGATTTTGCCTTTGAGTATTAAACAATTAAAAAGCTCAAAATCAATGCAAGAAATTCAGCCGAAGCTTCAAGAATTACAAAAGAAATATAGCTCAAAAGATGCGAATACACAGCAGAAGTTACAGAAGGAAACGATGGAATTATTCCAGAAAAACGGTGTAAACCCACTTGCTGGATGTTTGCCGATTTTTGTACAAATGCCAATCCTGATTGCAATGTATCATGCGATTATGCGTACTTCCGAGGTTAGTACCCATAACTTCCTATGGTTTGAACTCGGTTCACCAGATTATATTTTGCCAATATTAACTGCAGCATTTACATTCTTACAGCAAAAACTGATGATGTCGACAAATACATCGATGAAAGGTAATCCGCAGATGGCAATGCAAATGCAGGTTATGCTTTATGTAATGCCAATTATGATTGGTGTTATGGCATTTTTCTTCCCAGCAGCGTTAGCATTGTACTGGGTAACAGGTAACATCTTTATGGTTGTTCAAACACTTCTCATTAACAAACCGATGATGACGAATAAGTAATGGAGGAGAAAATAGTGAGAGAAATAACTGCTAGTGGACAAACAGTTGAAGGAGCGGTCCAATCAGCATTAGAGCAGTTAAACACCACGAAGGACCAAGTAGAGATTGATGTAATCGACGAAGGGAAAAAGGGTGTACTTGGCATATTTGGATCAAAACGTGCCGTTGTTAAAGTAACGCTTGTTAAAAACCCAATAAAAGAAGTAGAGAAATTAATTAAAGAAATAACAAGAAATATGAATCTTTCTGTTGAAGTGAAGACCACTGTAGAGGGGAACCAGGTGACCTATGAAATCGATGGTGAAAACATCGCAATTTTAATCGGGAAGCGTGGACAAACCTTAAACGCATTACAATATTTATTGCACCTAGCAATTAATAAGGATAAAAAGGCGTATTACACTGTCGTATTAGACGCAGAAGGATATCGTGGTAGAAGAAAAGAAACGCTTGAATCCTTGGCGCATAAAATGGCGGATAAAGCGAAGCGTATCAATAAAAAAGTAGCACTTGAGCCAATGCCGGCATTTGAACGGAAGATCATTCATAGTGCATTACAAGGAAAAAATGATGTATCCACCTATTCGGATGGAGTCGAACCACATCGGCATATCGTCATTAAGCCATAACAATAGTTGAAAAACCCCCTAGGGAGTCTCTCTAGGGGGTTTTCTGCATAAATATAACTACCTAAAAACTAGCTCTTTTTGGCTATACCACAGTGTCGGTCACTGTGGTATTTTTAGTATGTAGAAAACATAAATCTCTTGATCATCAGCATTTGGAAATTATTATGAAGTAGATATCAACAACTAAAATCTGAAAATTCAATATTCTAAGTGAGTAATCGTAAACAACTTTTCCATGCTTAAAAAGCAGATTGAATGTACGAGCAAGTAAAAGTAGCTATTTCCTTATTGTATAGGCAAAGGGATAATTTTAAGGAGGTAACAAAAGTGAAAAAGTATCATTTGTCGGGGATCATTGCCCTTCTTATGTTTATATCCATATGTTTCTTTCCATTTTTCCAGCCTACCTCGATAAAAGCTGGAGAACTTAGTTTTCCTATTTATTCCGGTGAAAATGTAGAGACTACCTACATAGCAAGTACTGTCACAACGACCGGCACAGATATTGAGGAGACTTTTTGGGACAGCGTTACGGAATGGTTTGATGATGTAGGGGAAAACATCGATACAGCCTTAGAGAGTATTAAAGAAGTATTTGGTGCCATTGTTAGTTATATAAGTGAATTAATTACAACAGTAGACAATGCAATCGGTCTGTTTACTGGAAACGATGATTCGACGGATGAAATAGACGACGTCAATGATACGCTGGATCAAGCAAAAGATACGATAGACGAAATTGATATTAGTGAAGATACAACTGGTAATAGTGTTTATCGAGTTTTACGAGAAGACGAGGATCCGACGAAAGGAATCTTTGCAAAAGCTCCTGAACGTGAGCATATTACAATTGCTGGGCATGTTAATAATGGTGGGAAGAAAAATTTCAAAGGATCAAAGTATATTTCAACAACGAAAAGTTTAGAGGTAGCGTTGAAAAACGCGACATCGAATATTATGGATAAAGGCAGCACCCATGATCTTCGTATCGTAAAAATTGATTTAAGTAAGGTAACAAATACGTATTATGATTTAACAAATCCAAAAATACAGGAAAAGTATCTTGTAAACTCGAAAGGTGAACCGTGGGAGAAAGTTAGAAGATACGCTAACGCATCACGGGAATTATTAGTGGAATATGAAATTCCAGCTGCAGCAATTAAGCTATTAGGTCGGCCATCTGAATTACAAGAGTAAGATAGATTATTTTAGGGGAGTGTGAAATTGTGGCAGACAATATAGAAATAAATAAGCTCATAGCTGTTTTGGAGCAATCAGAGTTAAATTTACTTGTGGACCTTCGAACAGGAGATGGATTTAACGAAAAAGCGTATGAAAAGGTAGTCGAAATGCTTACTTTATTTGAAAAGGAATGGAAAGAAGTAAGTAGTATACCAAAAGAAGTAGCTACAATTATGGTTGAGCTTTATGGTGAACTATACAACTTTTCGCTAAACTATTCCGGTGAAGAATCAGAGCGCATTCTAAAGGCGGCCAAAAACATAAAACGATTAATCGAAGAGTGCTTAGAAGGAATAGAGGAAGCACAACTTGAAAAAAACCAACTTTTTACTAAGTTGTTTGCGTATATAAATGAAGATGGGCATTTTTTTGAAAAACTGCGTAGTGGTAAGGGATTCGACGACCAACAATTTGAAAAAATATATGAAGCGTTAGAATCGATCATGGATGAGGTTCATTCGTGGGAGACACTACCGAAAGCATTCATAACTATTTTAATTAATTTTTATGAAATGGATTTGTTTGTTTATACGTATCAAGAGGAGTTTCATCAAGAAGAAGAGGCAGATAAAATTTATGATGCCTACGAAAGGGTATTTGAATTGATAGCTGGGTAATGTAATGATGCACTATTTATGGAAGACTGCATTTTGGAAGAAATTTATTATTTATAAGCTAATTTAGCTTTAAAAAAATCGAATTTTAGCGATAGGTTATTCACATGTGGATAATCTATCGCTCTTTTTATGCAAACTTGCTTTAAAAAATAATTGTGGATAAGTTTATTTTTTAGCTGAATTATGTTATTCTATTTTGTTAGTGACGTGAATTTAAATTAATGTCCATTAATATAGATAAAGCTTTTAAAAAATGTTGGAGGTGATCGTGATGGAGACAGATACAATTACTGCGATATCGACCCCGATTGGTGAGGGTGCAATAGCTATTGTAAGATTGAGCGGTCCTGAGGCAGTTTCAATGACAGCACGGATTTTTAAAGGGAAAAACTTAAACGAGGTAGATTCTCATACGATTCATTATGGAAAGCTTGTTGATCCAAAGACAAATGAGATTGCTGAAGAAGTAATGGTTTCTGTGATGCGCGCACCGAAAACATTTACCCGTGAAGATGTTGTCGAAATCAATTGTCATGGTGGTATGGTCGCTGTGAACCGAGTGCTGGAACTTATCTTAAGCATTGGTGCACGTTTGGCAGAGCCTGGTGAGTTTACAAAACGTGCATTTTTAAATGGAAGAATTGACCTGTCACAGGCTGAGGCTGTTATGGATTTGATTCGAGCAAAAACAGACCGCGCCATGTCTGTTGCATTAAAACAGATGGATGGTCGTTTATCTGGTTTGATCGGAAAGCTGCGTCAGGAATTGATTGAGACAGTTGCACATGTAGAAGTAAATATTGACTATCCTGAGTATGATGATGTGGAAGAAATGTCACATGAAATGATGCGTACGAAAACAAAGGAAGTCCATGCAAAAATTGATGACTTATTAAGTGTCGCTAAACAAGGGAAGATTTTACGTGAAGGTCTTGCTACAGCAATTATTGGTAGACCAAATGTCGGCAAATCGTCATTAATGAATACACTTGTACAGGAAAATAAAGCAATTGTTACAGACGTTCCAGGTACAACTCGTGATATAATTGAGGAATATGTCAATGTACGCGGTGTTCCGCTTCGATTGGTTGATACAGCTGGGATTCGTGAAACAGAAGATATTGTGGAACGAATTGGTGTCGAGCGTTCCAGACAGGTCTTGAAGGAATCCGATTTGATTTTATTTGTGCTAAATAATAATGATGTCTTAACAGATGAGGATTTCAAGCTCTTTGAAGCAGTAAGTGGACTTGAATATATCGTCATTATAAATAAAACAGATCTGGAACAGAAACTGGATATGGATCGTGTAAAAGAGCTGGTAGGAGATAGACCGCTAGTTACGACTTCTTTAATCGAAGAAGAAGGGATAGACGAATTGGAACAAGCTATTGCCGATACATTTTTTGCAGGAGAAATTGAGACAGGTGATTTAACCTATGTTTCGAATGCAAGGCATATCCAATTATTAAAGCAGGCGAGTCTTGCTTTAGAAGATGCGATGGAAGGTATTGACCTCGGGATGCCAATGGATATCGTACAAATTGATGTTACTAGAACATGGGAGTTTTTAGGTGAAATTATTGGAGATACTGCGAGTGACAGTTTAATTGATCAGTTATTCTCGCAGTTCTGTTTAGGAAAATAGATTGGAAGAGGTTGTTCAAAAAGTCCGGTAAAAATGACACGTCGAGAACAGGAGACCTTCGACTAAGTACCGACACGTCCTGTGTCGAACGTCGAAGTCACCACATCCTGTGGAAGCTCGTTGGCTTGCTTTTGCGTTCCTTGGAAAAGAAAAGCACTTTTCCTGCGTGCAAGAACGTCTGCTCACGTATCAATTGCATACGTTCCGCTACTCAAAGCTACGCCGTCTCGAACTTCTTGGTCCTTTTTATCCTCCTTTTTGAATACGCATTGGAAGTATAAAGAATTAAAAATAAGTTAACGATGAAGAAAGGATGAATGTGATGTCATACAATGCTGGTCATTATGATGTTATCGTTATTGGCGCTGGTCATGCTGGAGTCGAAGCTGGCTTTGCTGCAGCAAGAATGGGTGCCAAAACGTTAATGCTAACATTGAATATCGATATGATCGCTTTTATGCCATGTAATCCATCAATTGGTGGACCTGCCAAAGGGATTGTTGTACGTGAAATTGATGCTCTAGGTGGGATCATGGGGAAAGTGATTGATAAAAGCTACATCCAAATGCGGATGTTAAATACCGGAAAAGGCCCAGCTGTGCAAGCATTACGTGCGCAAGCTGATAAGCCAATTTATATGCGCGAAATGAAAAGACTTATTGAAAATGAAAAGAATTTGACTGTTCGTCAAGGAATGGTAGATTCTTTAATTGTTGAGGATGGTGTATGTAAGGGCGTTGTCACGGAATCAAAGGCAACGTATACTGCAGAATCTGTCATTGTTACGACAGGAACCTTTATGCGTGGTAAAGTATTGATGGGTCATTTGGAATATGAAAGTGGTCCAAACAACCAACGCGTTTCCGTGAAGCTTTCTGAGAACTTAGAGGAACTTGGTTTTGAATTAACACGATTCAAAACAGGTACACCTCCACGTGTAAGTAGCCATACGGTTGATTATTCTAAAACGGAAATTCAACCTGGAGATGATAATCCACAGTCATTCTCCTATGAAACAACAGAGCAAATTACCGATCAGCTTCCATGCTGGTTAACGTATACAAATGAATTCACGCACAAAGTGATTAATGATAATTTAGGTTTCTCCGCGATGTATTCCGGTGCAAAACGTGGAACAGGTGCACGTTACTGCCCGTCAATTGAGGATAAAATTGTTCGTTTTAATGATAAACCGCGTCATCAAATCTTCTTAGAACCAGAAGGAAGAGATACGGAAGAGGTTTATGTGCAAGGTTTATCTACTTCATTACCTGAATCTGTTCAGGAAGAGATGTTAAAAACAGTACCAGGTCTTGAAAATGCCGTCATTATGCGTGCTGGCTATGCGATTGAATACGATGCTGTCGTACCTACCCAGCTTTGGCCAACATTGGAAACAAAGAAAATTCCAGGATTGTATACGGCAGGACAAATTAATGGTACATCTGGCTATGAAGAAGCTGCAGGGCAGGGGATTATGGCTGGTATTAACGCGGCAGCGAAAGTACTCGGTAAAGAGCCAGTTATTTTAGATCGTTCTCAAGCATATATCGGTGTTCTTATTGATGACTTAGTTACAAAAGGTACGAATGAGCCGTATCGCTTATTAACGTCACGTGCGGAATATCGCTTATTGCTTCGTCATGATAATGCTGATTTACGTTTGACAGATATCGGGTATGAGCTAGGGTTAATCTCTGAAGAACGTTACGCTAATTTCCAACAGAAGAAAAGTTTCGTAGAACTGGAGAAAAAACGACTTAAAAAACTTACAATTAAGCCAACGGAAGCAGTAAATGCGATTATGGAAAGTGCTGGAGCTACACTATTAAAGGAACCAGTAAAAGCCTATGATTTGCTGAAGCGTCCAGAGCTAAGCTATGATCATATTGAACAAATGATAGAAGCGAATACGGAATTGAGTCCTGAAATGCGTGAACAGGTAGCAATTCAAGTGAAGTATGAAGGCTATATTAAAAAAGCAAATGAGCAAGTAGAGCGAATGCTGAAAATGGAAGACAAGAAGATTCCAGATGATATTGACTATGATGCTATTCATGGATTGGCAACAGAAGCAGTAGAAAAGCTGAAAAAAGTTCGTCCACTATCTGTAGGTCAAGCGTCTCGGATCTCTGGCGTTAATCCCGCTGATATATCCATCTTGCTTGTATATATTCAACAGGGAAATATTGCACGAATTGCAAACTAAGTTTATGTAGGAGATAGCGACGTATGAATGATGTACGTCGCTATTCTTCCATTACACAGAAGGAGCTATTTGATCAATGAATCCAGAACAATTTGTAGCTGCATTGCGTGAACAAGGAATTGTATTAAATGATGAACAGTGCGAGCAATTTTCAATTTATTTTCGAACATTAGTAGAATGGAATGAAAAAATAAATTTAACTGCGATTACGGATAAAGAAGAAGTCTATTTAAAACATTTCTATGACTGTATTACAGCTGCATTTCACTATGATTTAAGTAAAGAATTACATATTTGTGATGTCGGAGCGGGTGCTGGGTTTCCTAGTATTCCACTAAAAATCTGTTTTCCACATTTAAAAGTAACGATCGTTGACTCCCTGCAAAAGCGAATTGGATTTTTAAATCATTTGGCAGCAGAGTTAAATATAACGAACGTAGCATTTTACCATGATCGAGCGGAGAATTTCGGCAAGAACAGTTCATTTCGAGAATATTTTGATATCGTAACTGCAAGAGCAGTTGCAAGAATGTCTGTACTAAGTGAGTTATGTTTACCATTAGTGAAAAAGTCAGGAGCTTTCATTGCGATGAAAGGTGCTCAAGCGAAGGAAGAGCTGCAAGTTGGGGAGAAGGCAATTGAGCTACTCGGTGGAGAAGTAGAAGCTGTTCATACCTTTGCATTACCACAAGAGGAAAGTGAACGATCCATTGTTGTGATTCGTAAAAAACGAAAGACACCAAAAAAATATCCTAGAAAAGCTGGTCTTCCAAACAAAGAACCAATTGAATAAATGCATTTTACTTCTAAATTCGTTTAGTAGAGATAACATCTACTAAACGAATTTCATTTTATATTTAACGAACGAATCGTTTTCACGAAAGATTCATTACTTTTTTGGGGACAAATGTGGTAAAATAAATGTAATATAATAAGGTAATTATATTTCGCTCAGCAGCAGAATGCTGGCGCGTTTTTTCTTATTGAATCCTTTTTATGCTATACTTATTTTAGATTAGACATTCAATTGTTTCACGTGAAACAATTTTTATACATAGATAGAAAATGATTTTATTTTGTTAAATTATGAAGGTGGTGTCAGGTAAGTGGTACATCCTTTTAATCGGATATTTGGTTTAGGGGATAAAGGAAACCCTGAATTAGAGGAGACGGAGGAGTTCAATCCGGATGAAGTGATTCAGCTTCCAGTAGATCGAATTCAACCGAACCGTTTTCAACCAAGAACCATTTTTAATGAAGAAAAGATAAAAGAATTGGCTCAAACCATTCATACCCATGGAATGATTCAGCCAATTGTAGTTAGAAAGCTAGATGAGGATAATTTCGAGCTGATTGCTGGTGAGCGAAGGTGGAGAGCCGTTCAATCCCTTGGCTGGGAGAAGGTATCTGTCATCATTCGGGATATGTCTGATGCAGAGACAGCCTCTGTTGCACTAATTGAAAACTTGCAACGGGAAGAATTAACGGTTATTGAAGAAGCATTAGCATATGCGAAGCTGATAGAGCTACATTCATTGACACAAGAGGCATTGGCGCAGCGTTTAGGTAAAAATCAATCGACCATAGCAAATAAGCTGAGACTTTTAAAGCTTCCAGAGGAAGTACAAATGGCATTATTAAATAAAACAATAACAGAAAGACATGCACGAGCGTTAATTAAGCTCAAGGAACCTGAACAGCAGTTGCTACTTTTACAGGTCATTATTGATAACGATTTGAATGTGAAACAAACGGAAGAACGAATTGCTAAAATGAATGAACCGAAAGAGCAACCAAAGAAACGTCCGAAACTAAAAGGAATCAATAAGGATATCCGTATAGCAATGAATACTATTCGTCAGTCCTTAAACATGGTGTCAGATACCGGAGTAGAAGTGGAATCCGATGAAAAAGAGTTGGACGATTACTATCAAATTACAATTAAAATACCTAAAAAGAAATAATACTTCTTATACTATTTATTCCTAGCCCATCTTTGTCAAAAAGATGGGTATTTTGCATAATCAGCGTATTTTAACTTGAGAAATTACTAGCTTTTATTACAATTTCTAAAAAAAAGTAAAAAAGATAGTCGCTTCTATTCATTTAGTGATAATATAGTATGTATATAGTTAGGTAGGTGTCAACATGGGAAAAATATTGGCCATCGCAAATCAAAAAGGTGGCGTTGGAAAGACAACTTCGTCCGTAAACCTTAGTGCTTGTCTTGCTTCATTAGGAAATAAAGTTTTACTTGTTGATACAGATCCACAAGGAAATGCAACAAGTGGGGTAGGAGTTAATAAAGCAGACGCTAGTAATTGTGTATACAATGTGCTTGTTGAGGATTTGCCTGCAGAAGAGGTAATCGTTTCGACAAATATAAGCAACTTAGATATAATACCTGCAACCATTCAATTGGCTGGTGCAGAAATTGAATTAGTACCCATTATCTCAAGGGAAATTCGTCTGAAAAGGGCACTTGAAAGTTTAAAAGAAAACTATGATTATATCATTATAGATTGCCCACCTTCTTTGGGATTGTTAACCATTAATGCACTGACTGCATCCGATTCTGTTATGATACCAGTACAATGTGAATATTATGCGTTGGAAGGTCTTAGTCAATTGCTTAACACGATTCGTCTTGTTCAAAAACATTTGAACAAACAGTTGATGATTGAGGGTGTATTACTAACGATGCTTGATGCAAGAACGAATTTAGGTATTCAAGTAATTGAAGAGGTTAAAAAATACTTTCAAGATAAAGTCTATAAAACAATTATACCGAGGAATGTACGATTAGGAGAGGCGCCAAGTCATGGAATGCCAATTATCAGCTACGATCCAAAATCCCGAGGTGCAGAGGTTTATCTTGAATTAGCGAGGGAAGTGATGGCAAATGGCGAAAGGGTTGGGTAAAGGACTTAATGCTTTGTTTCTGAATGAAAACGAGCAAGAAGAAGCTGGTTCAATAGAAGAGATTGCTATCACAGAATGTAGACCAAATCCTTATCAACCGAGAAAAACATTTCACGCGGATGCAATCGAGGAAATGAAAGAGTCTATCTTGGAGTATGGTATTATTCAACCTTTGGTTGCACGCAAAAGTATTAAAGGCTATGAAATTGTTGTAGGTGAAAGACGTTTTCGAGCTGCTAAAGAAGCTGGTTTAAAAACAATCCCAGTCATTGTCAAAGAGCTAACGGATGAAAAAATGATGGAGATTGCGCTGTTAGAGAACTTACAGCGTGAAGATCTTACGCCAATTGAAGAAGCGCATGCCTATGCGAACTTGATGACAGAGTTAAAAATTACACAAGAAGAGCTGTCAAGGAGATTAGGAAAGAGTCGTCCACATATTGCGAATATGGTTCGTTTGCTTTCCTTACCAGAACAGGTTGTTGCCTATATTAATAATGGTGAGTTATCGATGGGGCATGGACGCGCGCTCTTAGGCTTAAAAGACAAGGATAAATTATTTCCATTGGTGAATAAAATTCGTCATGAAAAACTGAATGTTCGTCAGGTTGAGAAATTAATTATCCAGTTGAATGAAAAACAGCCAGCGAAAAAAGAAAGACCAAAAAAAGATGTTTTTCTAGAAGAGCAAGAGACGGTATTGAGGGAACGATTAGGTACAGCGGTTAATATTCAAAAAGGGAAACGTAAAGGGAAGATCGAAATCGAATTTTATACGGATGATGATTTAAATCGACTCATTGAATATTTAAATAAATAGGGCACTTAGAAAGACTGACCGTATGTACGTCAGTCTTTCGTTTTATTTTAGGAGAGGTAATAGAAATGTTCCACGTGAAACATTTATGTTCCTTTTTATAAAATCAACTTTCATAGCGTGAGATTAAAGAAATAAGCTTAATAGGTAAGGCTGGAGATATGCTGAACCGGTTGACTTTTGGTGATTTTTTTAATTTATATTTGACAATAAAGTGGTATGAAAACGTAATTCATGTTATTTAACAATCGAACGAGTAATAAAGATAATTAAGTGGAGGGAGAGCTGAATAATGAATAATACGGGTAAAAGCTCAGTTATTATTTATGGGGATAAAGAAAACATTTGGAACGCCATTACGGATGAGAAAAAACTTCTACAGTGGTATGCACCGGGATCACCTTGGAAAATACCAAATTTGAATGTTGGAGAAAAAATATTTTTTACATTAATGCCAAATGCTCATAATAATCTAACTGATAAGCTTCCTATGACATTAACAATTAAGAAAGTCATTCCATATCAAGAGTTTTCCTTTCAGCTTGACTCACAAAAAACAGTTATATCGTTTGTTCTAGTAAAGGAGAGCAATGGAATAAGAGTTACAACAAATTTAGGAGGCTATGATGCATCACTAGAGAATTTGAAAGCTCTTGTTGAAGGAAAGGAAATACCAAATTGTTGAATAACAAGTAAATTATCTAGTCTGAAAGAATTTAAAACGGGCTCACTTTTTGAACGGAAGCTATTTTATTAGTATAAAAGTTGAGTTGCATAACATATAGAAGATGGTGAAGAAAAAGAGATGGTTTTATTTGGTACATTAGTGAATGGAGCACTCATACTTATAGGCTGTATCCTTGGATTGTTTTTTACGAAGATACCGGAACGATATAAAGAAACGGTTATGCATGGTATTGGACTTGCTGTTGTATTGATAGGCTTGCAAATGGCGTTTGCAGGCGATCAAATTATTATAGTCCTATTAAGTTTACTTTCTGGTGCAATTATTGGTGAATTTATTCATTTGGAAGAGGGATTAAATCGACTCGGGTTTTGGATTGGTAGTAAATTTACGAATAAAGATAGTGATACAAGTATTGCACAAGGCTTTATTACAGCGACATTAATATTCTGTATTGGAGCAATGGCGATCATTGGTGCATTGGATAGCGGAATTCGAGGAGACCATGGGATTCTTATCACGAAGGGTGTAATCGATGGTTTTACTGCGCTTGTATTGACAACGACATTAGGGTTTGGAGTGATATTGTCCGTCATTCCAGTTCTCTTCTACCAGGGTGCGCTTGCGCTAGTGGCAACACAAATTGAGAGATGGTTACCTGAAGAATTTTTAAATGGATTGATTGTAGAAGTTACAGCTGTTGGCGGCTTACTAATCGTAGCTATTGGTTTAAACTTATTAAAAATCACAAAAATTCGCATCGGTAATTTATTACCAGCGATTTTGACGGTAGGAGTTATTTATTATATTTACTCGCTCTTTTAGAGATTAATGCATACATAGATTATTTACTACTGGCGGCGGATCCCATCTATACTTCCGTTGCCAGTAGTTTAGTTTATACTGTAAAAATCGTTTGGAGGATGCCCCTCGCTAGCTCGGACTTAAACATTGTAACTAAAAAATAATGAGCTATACCATCTTCAAAAAATTAGACTGTCCATTTCTTTATCGGATGTTTTTTTGAAATAACAACGGCAGGCGAATAATTATACGTAAGCCGCTGATCGATTTTGCCTAAAATATCCGTTATTTGTTTTGCCATATCAATAACAACAGATAATCTCGTATTTTGTAAAATAGAATGCTCCATAAATCCACTAATATTAACGACCCCCGTAATATTCATATCACCAATAGCTGGTAGAGCCTTATTTAAAGCCGCTCCTGGCTTTAAAGGGGCTTTTTCCGTAATGATATGACCAATCGATGAATTCCTTCCGAGACAAGCATCTATTGCAATAATATAAGGGTCTTGATGATTCTCTTTCACAATGGTAATCGCTTCTTGCATGTTTACAGCATGAACAGGATCGTGTACTGTCCCATAGACATGCAGGTGCTTCGGTTTTGTTTCCTGAAGAAAGGTTCCGGTTAATGGACCAAGTGCATCTCCAGTCGATCGATCTGTTCCAATACATAGGATGATAAATTCTCGAGGAGCATCTGGAAACCAGGATAGTATTTTCTCACACATTAATAGGGGGAGTTCGGAATCCGTATAGGGCATACGGAAATTCTCAATCGGTTGCTCAAATCGATTCTTAAGATACATAGCTTATCCTCCACAAACATATTGGTATAGTATACGGATTATTTCGCCGTTCTATACATACGAATGTTAAAATATTGGGGGAATATTAGATGGCTTTTGCTGGTTTGAAATGGATGTTTCTAATCATTGGAACAACAATTGGTGCTGGTTATGCATCTGGGGCAGAGTTATGGCAGTTTTTTGGCCATGAAAGCAGTCTAGCTATTGTTTTGTTTAGTGTTTTCTTTTCGATTTGCTGTGTGGTGATTATGGAAATTAGCTATCGATTAAAATCATCGCACTATTTGCCTGTATTAGAGGAGATAGTTGGTGCTAGGTTAACGGGTGTATTTGATGTTATGATTTTATTATACTTATTTACAACAACAATTGTCATGATTGCTGGAAGTGGTGCAACCGGACAGGCGTTTAATTACTCCTACTGGTGGGGTATAGGTATTATTGTAGTCGCACTCATGTTATTATTTTTAAAAGGCGTGAATGGGCTACTGCAGGTGAATCAGTTCATCTTACCGATTATGCTTGTTGGTATGCTCGCTGTTCTGATTATGTTTACAATCGACCAGGAACTAGCGCTGTTTTCACACTGGCATGAACAACGGAATTGGATGGCTGCTTTTCCATTTACCGCACTGAATATACTTCCGCTTGTGGCCGTGCTTGGGGCAATTGGAAACAAGGTTCGGTCTAGAAGGGAGATTATTTTCGCTTGTGTTGGCAGCGGCTTGATATTAGGTGTGATTTCTTTTATTTATAATAATAGTCTGATTCAAATTGCAGAAGAGATTTTGTTGTATGAGATTCCTTTATTTGCGATATTGAAGCATTATCCGATGGAAATACTGATATTCATGTCGGTTATGCTTTGGTTTGCGATTTTCACAACGGCAGCTGCTGGCATACTTGGAATTGCTACACGACTCCAGCAGTATTTTCAAAAGCCGTTATTCCTTATTGTAATGGTTACATTAGTCATTATGATCCCACTAACTACCTTTGGTTTCTCTACTTTAATACGTGTGATTTATCCACTATATGGAATTCTCAATTTGTATATACTGACAAGACTATTATTATATCCAATATGGAAACGAATGGAGAAGGTTAGATAGAATGCTTGGAGTTGGAGGTTTTAACATGGAAGAAATTAACGATCAAGTAACAAATGCATGGGAATATATAACAGGTCCAGATCTATGGAGGATTTTGTTATCTTCTGCACTGCAGATAATATTAATTGTTTTATTAGCATTGATCATCGTTAAAGTAACGAGAAAACTAGTAGACAAATTATTTGTCAATCGTCAAACAGGACCGATTCGTATATCGGAAAGACGAGAAAACACGTTAAAGAAGCTAATAAAAAATGTTGTTGCATATGTTGTATACTTTATGGCCATTGTTATGATTTTAGGTGTGTTTGATATTGATATTGGTCCATTGCTTGCCGGTGCCGGTGTTCTTGGTTTAGCAATTGGTTTCGGTGCACAGAACCTTGTGCGAGATATTATTTCAGGCTTCTTCATTATTTTTGAAGATCAATTTTCTGTTGGTGACTATGTGGCTGTTGCTGGTATAGAGGGTACGGTAGAGGAAATTGGTCTGCGGACAACGAAGGTATTGAGCTGGACGGGGGAAATGAATATCATTCCGAATGGAAATTTAACACAGGTGGTCAATTATTCGGTTCATAATGGTTTATCGATTGTAGATATTAATATTCCATATGAAAGCGATGTGGCTGATGTTGAAAAGATTATAGAAGAAGTTGCAGTAACCTTACCGGAGAAATATGATTTCCTTGTTGGAACACCAGAAATTATTGGGGTACAAAATTTAGAGGTCTCCCATTTTGTTATCCGGGTTATTGCCGATACATTACCTGGTTTTCAGTGGGCAGGCGAGCGGAATATTCGGAAGGAGCTTCAAGATAAATTATATAAATCTGGCATTGAACTTCCATCACCGCGTGTTGTTTTATATTCAAAGGAAGAAAAAGAAGCCTTAAAACGTGAAAATAGAGGGCAAAGCCATTAAAATTTGGATATAATGGATGTAAAAAAGGAGATCCAAAAATGGAGAAAGAATTTAACTTGAATGATGTAGTAGAGATGAAGAAACCCCATCCATGCGGAGAGAATCGTTGGAAAATTATTCGTATGGGGATGGATATCCGGATTAAATGCCTTGGCTGTGATCATAGTGTCATGATTCCGAGGAGAGAATTTGTTAAGAAGTTGAAAAGGGTGTTGGAGAGAGCGGAGAATTAAGGGCTTGGTGGATATATGGGCGGCATGATGTAATTTCTAACCGACCCCCTTGATCTATAAGGTTTGTTAGTAAGATGAAAGTGAAATGCTAACATTGAGGATTTTAATTGAGGCTTCTCATAAGTTCATTGAACTTATGAGAAGCTTCTTTTTAAAGATAAGAAAGTATAAAATAATGAATAAGTAAAAGACCACTCCTGTCAAAATGGTGAATTACCCTCATTAGAATTTAGTGGTTGAAAAGAGTCAAATTATTTTTTAGAGAAATTGGGTTTTACGATTGAATATCCAGATAGTATTACGAAATCTAAAAGAATAATAGTGTAAACGCTTTAAAAGACGGATGATATCCTATAAATTAATATGAAATGTTCGTGATTTAATTGACGGAACTATAAATTAATATTATTATTGTAAATGCAAATTAAATGTAGAATAATGTCGTATAATATTGGGGATATGGCCCAAAAGTTTCTACCAAGCCGCCGTAAAGGGCTTGACTACGAGGCAAGTGTTAAAAGGAAGAAATGATCAATTCTTCCTTTTGTATTTACACATGCCCTAGTCAATGCTCCGGTAGCTATCGGAGCATTTTTTATATTTATAAAATGTCTATAAGCTATCATGAGAGATGGCACGTTAGGAAAACTTTGGTGGCTTTTAGTGTGAAACAAAGTGCGATATTATTCGAGTGTTCCAGCAAGAAAATATTTGGGTGAATCCCAAGCAAATTATAAAAATCTATCATGAAGGGATCGAGAAAATAATGAAAAAGAAAATTTACTTTAATCATGATGGCGGAGTTGATGATCTTGTTTCGCTATTTTTATTACTAAAAATGGACACTGTTGAACTTACAGGTGTTTCAGTCATTCCAGCAGATTGTTATTTAGAACCAGCAATGTTTGCGAGCCGAAAAATTATTGATCGCTTTGGAAGCGGCGGCCTTGACGTAGCTGAGTCAAATTCACGCGCAAAAAACCCTTTTCCAAAAGATTGGCGAATGCACGCTTTTTATGTAGATGCACTACCAATTTTAAATGAGTCTGGAAAAGTTGTAACACCAGTGGCGGACAAGCCTGCACATCTTCATTTAATAGAGACGATTCGTGCAACTGAAGAAAAAACAACCTTATTATTTACAGGGCCGCTTACCGATCTTGCCCGTGCATTAGATGAAGATCCTGAAATAGAAGAGAAAATTGAACGACTT
>NZ_PIJY01000033.1:107048-172548 GCF_008304605.1 Oceanobacillus polygoni
ATTTCGTGAAGCAGGAAATGTGCACGAGCCTGAGCATGATGGAACAGCAGAATGGAATGTGTTTTGGGACCCTGAGGCAGCCGCTCGTGTATGGGATACCAGCATAGAAATTGATTTAGTGGCGCTTGAAAGTACAAACCAAGTACCGCTAACTTTAGATGTACGTGAGCGTTGGGCTGAAGAACGCAAATACCTGGGTGTTGATTTTCTTGGACAATGTTATGCAATGGTACCACCACTTGTTCACTTTTCAACGAACTCTACGTACTACCTGTGGGATGTGTTAACAACCGTATTTGTTGGCAATCCTGAACTTGTGAAAGTACAAACCATTAACAGCATTGTACACACAGACGGTTCAAGCCAAGGCCGTACAGTTGAAACTGCTGATGGACGACCTGTGAATGTCGTTTATGATGTGAATCGCGATGGGTTCTTTGATTATATGACTGAATTAGCAAAAAAGTAATAGAGGGGACTTCTAAATGTTAGACAAAAAACGAGTTATTATTGATACCGATACAGCTGGTGACGATACGATTGCCATATTAACCGCGCTTCATTATTTCCAAGTAGAAGGCATTATGATTACTGGTGGCAATGTTCAATTTGATCAGCAGGTTGAAAATGCACTTTATACCGTTCAAGTAGCAGGAAAGAGTGGACAAGTTCCAGTATACAAAGGACATGAGCGTCCATTAATGGGGCTTGGTAAAAATGAACATCGTACAGTTGAAGATGTTCATGGTAAAGACGGTATGGGGGATTCGTTTTTTGAAAAAGCGGTCCAATCTCCTGCAGAAGGACATGCAGTAGATTTTCTTATTGAAACAGTTCACAACAACCCTGGAGAGGTCTATTTATTAGCGATTGCACCGCTAACGAATATTGCGATGGCGATTAAAAAGGATCCAACCATCGTTCCAAAGATTCCTCATCTCTACATTATGGGTGGCACAAATAATGCGTTAGGAAATATTACTCCGAGCGCAGAGTACAATTTCTTCGTTGATCCTGAAGCTGCGAAAATTGTACTTCACTCAGGTATCCCAATGACAATGGTTGGTTGGGAAATGTGCACGCAATATTCCATTATGGACGATAACGATCATAAGACAATAGAGGGTTTAACGACAAGTGGGTCGCAATTTTTTAAAGATATCAATAAAGTTGTGATGGAATTTAATAAAAGTGTTCACAAATTAAACGGCACAACACACCCAGATACATTACTGGCTGCTGTTGCAGCAAATGAAAAAATTATGACAAAATCAAATCTATATCATGTAGATGTTGAAACAATAGGTGAACTAACAAAAGGTTACAGTCTTGTTGATGTTAATAATCGTTTGGATCGTACAAAAAATGTTCGGGTTTGTGAAGAGATTGATCGGAATGCATTCAAAGAAATGCTAATCGAGGTATTGCGTTCGATAAAGTGAAACTTAATTTAATTCGGGATAAATTAACAGTCTGATTGTAAAAATGAGGAGAGGCGGTTTCTAAGCCTCCTCCCTCTTTAATTCTATGTCATTCGACAATGAAAGAAAGGAAAAGTTTATGCAATATATTTGGGGAATAATAGGAATTATAGGTATTTTTTTAATAGCATTAGCTTTTTCTAGACATCGTAAAGCAATTAATCCGAGAACCGTCATTGGCGCATTTGCTTTTCAGTTCGTTTTTGCTTTAATGGTTTTGAAATGGGAATTTGGAAAAAAGATTCTCGAGTATATTTCAATGTTTGTCCAAAAAGTCATTGACTCTTCCAATGCTGGAATTCAGTTCTTGTTCGGAGGGATACTAGGCGCAGAAAATGCAGGTTTTACCTTTGCCTTACAAGTGTTACCCATTATCATCTTCTTTTCTTCATTAATATCAGTTCTCTATTATTTTGGGATCATGCAGTGGGCAACTAAAATCATTGGTGGATTATTAGCAAGAGTACTAAAAACGAGTGAAACTGAATCTATGTCGGCATCTGCGAACATTTTTCTAGGTCCGACGGAAGCCCCGTTAGTTATCAAACCTTATATTGAAAATATGACCAAATCAGAGCTATTTGCTGTTATGGTAGGAGGACTCGCGTGTGTTTCAGGTTCAGTTCTAGGTGGATATGCCATGATGGGAGTTCCTTTAGAATATTTGTTAGCTGCCGCTTTTATGGGAGCTCCGGCAGGATTGTTATTAGCTAAGATAATCATTCCAGAAACAGAAAAACAAAATAACGTTGAACGTGTTCAGATGATCAAAGACACTGAGTCAAAGAATGTAATTGATGCAGCTGCTAGTGGAGCGACAGAGGGTTTGAAAATTGCCGCAGGTGTTGGGGCGCTATTACTTGCATTCATTTCTCTTATATTTTTGCTTAATATAATTATTGGTTCGATTGGCGGAATTTTTGGGTTTGGGACGTTAACTCTAGAACAAATCTTAGGCTATGTGTTTTCACCGCTTGCCTTGCTTATCGGTGTTCCATGGGATGAAGCACTGACGGCAGGTTCCTTTATAGGTCAGAAGTTTGTATTAAACGAATTTGTAGCTTATACTGCTTTTGCTCCAGAGATTGCGAATCTGTCTCCTAAAAGTGTTGTTATTATTAGCTTTGCACTTTGTGGATTTGCCAATCTGGGTGCGATGGCTCTTATTATCGGTGGATTAGGAGGAATTGCACCTTCAAGAAGACAGGATATTGCAGAGATGGGTTTACGAGCAATAGTTGCGGCAACATTAGCTAATCTATTAAGTGCAGCGATTGCTGGGATGCTTATTTAGACAGAAGATTCTCCTGTCGCAAAAAAATAGAGCCTAGGTGATCTTTATGATTACCTAGGCTCTATTTTTAGCATATTGCGTGACTTTGAGTCTAACGCTCTTCATTAAGCAAAATTATTTATCAAAAACTTTTACTTGAACATCTGCATCGATATGTTCTTTTTCGCCAGCTTCTTGTTCAACTGAACCAAATGGCATTTGGGCAAGCATTTCGTATGATTCTGGTAGATTGAACATTTCTTTAGTTCCTTTATCGAAACCTTGTTCATAGCCCACGTTAAAGTGTTGTAAGCTTGCGCCTAAGCCCATTTCTGTAAGAGCTAACCAAATAGCGTATTGTGCGTTCGCATTGTTGTTTTGTTTGTAAGCTTCTTCACGGACTCCTTGTGCAGGCATTTCTTTAACTGCATCCGTATCTTCAAAGAATAGAACTGTGCCTATTCCATTTTTTGAGCCTGTTATAATTCCTGACATCATATCCCACATTTGTCCTTCAAGAACATCTTTTTGAACATCATAAATGTGATTCCAGAATTTATCGTTTGCTTCATCGAATAATACAACAACACGTGTTGTTTGGCTGTTGAAAGCTGTAGGTACTTGTTTAACAACCTCGCGAACTCTATCCGTAATTTCCTTTTTTGAATACTGGCTATCAGTTCCTAATACGTAAATCGAACGGCGTTTTTCTACTAAATTTACAAATGTTGACATAAACAATCTCCTTTAATTTGAAATATTTATTTGTCTTTTCTTGTCCTTTTTTGTCTTACAATGTCATAACAACTTTTATAGTGGAGAATAATTAAAACCGCAAATCAAAATTAGTCAATTTAGTTTCATTATGTGAAACTAAATGTATGCTTAAAATAAAACTTATTTAGACCCCCTAATACTCTATTTCTTATTTTTCATAAAAACTGTAATGGGAGCATTTGGTTGTTACTTGTTATGACGATAAATGATTAGGATTAAATAGGGAATACTACTGTAAAAAGTGAGGGGTGTGTTCATGAAAGTATTGATTTGCAGTTTCTTGCTACTTTTTTCTTTTATTCCACAAGGTTTTGCAGCAACTTCTACTATACCTAAAAATGAGTTAGCCATTGTCATTGATGACTTGGGTAATGATATGAGGGGAACAGAAGAAATGCTTAAGCTTCCGATTAAACTAACTGTAGCCGTTATGCCATTTATGCCGACAACAAAAGAAGATGCGGAATTGGCACATCATTATGGTCATGAAGTGATTCTTCATTTGCCCATGGAGCCGAAAAGGGGTAAGAAATCCTGGCTTGGACCAGGGGCAATCACAACGGATCTAAGTGATGATGAAATCAGAAAGCGGGTAGAAGACGCTATTCAGGATATCCCCCATCTTGTAGGTGTCAATCATCATATGGGTTCGAAGGTGACAGAAGACGAAAGAGTGATGAGAATTGTTCTTGAAGTAATTAAGGAAAACGGCCTTTACTACCTTGATAGCATGACCTCAAGTAAAAGCGTTGTTGGAAAGCTAGCCCAAGAAATGAATGTCCCCTATTTAGAAAATAATTTGTTTTTTGATGAAATTTACACAATAGGACATATTTCAAAGCAAGCCAATTTATTAGCGGAAAAAATAATGGACAATGAACAACTGATAGCGATCGGACATGTTGGAATTACAGGACCGAATATGGTTAATGTGTTAAAAGAATTCATTCCTATTTATGAAGAAAAAGCAGAGATTGTTCAAATTTCGGACTTAATTGAGGAGTATAAATTACTAGAAACAATTCATGACAGGTAGAAATTCCATGTGGAGGAGAAGCCGTTCCGATTCTAAAAGGCAGTTATTGAAGGGCCCAGCAGATTACAATAGACCTCTAGAAAAAACGAGAAAAGGAAATCCTTCTCTCGTTTTTCATTTTTCTTCATCATGTTTGTTATAAAAAAACCTGGACATAAACACTCCTATCGTTCCTAAACCAATAAATAATATTGCTCTTATCAAAATAGAAACCGATGGCAAGTCAAAGAATATTAGCTTCATTAAGGTGACGAATATCCATACGATACCAAATATTCTTACCCGTTTATTTTCCCGCAGGATTCCATAAAACACAAATCCGATAGAGAGTAATCCCCACACGAGCGATACACCCATATTTTGAATACTATCAGAATAATGATCCAGGATTACATTGGTAAGCGTCGTTGCGAACATGATTATGGTGAACACGATATATGATCCAAATCCATTAACAAGCAATTGATGGTTTTTGAGTTTATCGTGGTACTGAGAAGTTAACTGCAAGAATCCAACGAGTACACCTAATAATAGGAGCATTTCTAATGTTTCCATCGACCACACGTTTTCCATATAAGCGGATTCGATGAATATGAGAATGGAACTAATGAATAACAAGAAAATGGAAGATGCTCGTTGTAATTTGCTCGGAATGTGTATACCCATATAATAAACGACTAAAGATTCCAGAAGAAACACGATTTTCAATTGTTCAAACTCAAGCACAGCAATAAAGAATAAGGTCAATGAGAATAACCCAATGGAACTGAATACGGATAATTTCACTTTTTTGTTTGCTGTGTAGCATAAATAAGAAAGAATTCCGTACAATATCGCCATTCCTAATAAAACGTAATCATAGATGGAACCGAATTCGTTAAAGTGTCTTAGCCAAGTATTATAATCATCCTCATAAATATAAACATCAAAGCTGTTATATAGCCATAAAAGAGTCAGTAAGAAACTGGTGAATAGTAGAGGCAACTCTTTCTTTTTAAATAAATTCCATTTATATGCTGCAACTAACAAGACAGCATGTTGGATGAAAATAGCTACAGCTATCACTTGTACTAGGGATAATGATTTTTCTATAGGTAGCAATAACGATGACAGATTCTGATAAGCCAAATAAGTTACGTGTAATAATAATGTAGAAATATAGAATAATTTAAGATATCTCTCTTTCATTGAAATAACTAATAAACTCATAAATAAGACGAATTCATACAAGACGAATAAATACATGTTATTTGCTTGCCCATCCAATAAAAATGGCATCAAATACCCTGCAAATCCCATAAAAATGGTTAATTCTTGGGACCTGTGTCGGTAACTTAAATAAATACCTATTCCAACCCACAATAAATTTAATAGAACAGATCCTGCTACAGGTATTAGGCCGTATAGTACATGACCTGCAAATGTTGTTAACATGAGCAAGGATATGGACCCACCTAACAGAACTAAACCTAACGTCCTCCTTTTACGATTGAATTGTTTCTCGCCTAATACGAACAAAACAATAGCTGTTAGATACCCGATAAAAATGCGAACTGGCTCTGTAATGACATTATTATCAATGGCTGCCTTAAAAGCCCAAACTACACCAATTAACAAAACAACCATAAAGATGCGTGGTAGCCAAATACGGCCAATTTGTTTTTCCCAATCGACATTTTGTTTCGGTATCGGTTTATACGTCTCTTTAGGCTTCGGTTTTATTTCCCTGATGGCATTTTCTTCTTGGATATTATTTACGCTCTGAAGTTCTTTCTGTTTAACTCCCTTTAATAATTCTACCTCTTTTTCAAGCTTCATCATTCGCTCTTCTAATTCCAGGATTCTTTTTTCAGACAAATATATCCCTCATTTCTAACGTCAAATACTTTGCATACAACCATTATTTAACAATTGAATAAAATTTTCAAACAATATATGTATACACTTTATCAGATAGATGGTAGTACGATAAAAAATAGCTAAAATTGACTAGTACTTACTAAAAATAGTATTATATTCTTATAAAGAGATACGAAAAACCAAAAGTAATAGGGTAAACGCGCGAAAATAGGTATACTTAGTGTACCTATTTTTGCTTTTTACTTACTTGTATTTTTAGTTACCACTATCTATAATTGGGGTACAAACGCGTTTATATGAATGGAATCCTTAAGGAGTGAAAGTTTAATGTCTTTAACAGCAGGAATCGTAGGACTTCCGAACGTGGGAAAATCCACGCTTTTCAATGCAATCACACAAGCTGGAGCTGAAGCAGCGAACTACCCGTTTGCAACGATCGATCCGAATGTGGGAATTGTAGAAGTACCTGACGAACGCTTAAATAAATTAACAGAATTAGTAAAACCGAAGAAAACTGTACCAACTGCATTTGAGTTTACGGATATTGCAGGAATTGTAAAAGGTGCAAGTAAAGGGGAAGGATTAGGGAACCAATTTCTCTCCCATATTCGCCAGGTAGATGCAATTTGTCAAGTTGTCCGTTGCTTTGTCGATGAGAATATTACCCATGTATCGGGAAAGGTTGACCCAATTGATGATATTGAAATCATTAATCTGGAATTGATTCTTGCTGATTTAGAAACGGTAAATAAACGTTTCCAACGTGTCGAAAAGCTCGCAAGACAGAAGGATAAGGAAGCGGTAATCGAGCATGACATACTTGTAACCTTAAAAGAGGGTCTGGAATCAGAAAGACCTGTAAGAGCATTGGAATTTACAGACGAACAATGGAAAATTGTAAAAGGGTTACACTTGCTAACAAGTAAACCAACCTTATATGTAGCTAATGTAAGCGAAGATGAGGTTGCAGATCCAGATTCCAATGAAAATGTACAGAAGGTAAGAGATTATGCTGCGAAGGAAAACGCTGAAGTAATTGTTGTTTGTGCAAAAATTGAAGAAGAAATTTCCGAGCTGGATCCAGAAGAAAAAGATATGTTCCTTGACGATTTAGGAATCACAGAATCTGGTTTAGACAAGCTTATTAAAGCATCCTATAGCTTATTAGGATTAGCAACTTATTTTACTGCTGGTGAGCAAGAAGTCCGTGCATGGACATTCCGTAAGGGGATTAAAGCACCGCAAGCAGCTGGTATTATTCATACTGATTTTGAAAGAGGTTTTATTCGTGCAGAAACGGTTTCGTATTCAGATCTAGTCGATGCTGGTTCGATGGGACACGCACGGGAAAAAGGGAAGGTTCGCTTAGAGGGGAAGGAATATATCGTTCAAGATGGCGATGTTATCCACTTCCGCTTTAACGTATAAGTATAAGATTTAACAGAATAATGGTAGCAAAAAATAGGATAATTAACTAAGAACGTACAATTAGGCTCTCTCGAATACTTGTCAAATGAAACAGGATTTGGTATAATACGTTATTGTGAGTAATTAGATTATGATTATTCCTTGCTCCTATTATTTTAGAAACGAGTCGCGTTTAAAATCGATGGGGGCCGCTAAGACCAAAAGGAGGTGTAACGGATGAGAAAATACGAAATCATGTACATCATCCGCCCAGACATGGAAGAGGATGCTCAAACAGCTTTGATTGAGCGTTTCAACAAAATTCTAACAGATAATGGCGCGGAGATCGCAAAAGTGGAAGAAAAAGGCAAGAAGCGTCTTGCTTATGAAATCCAAGACTACCGTGATGGATATTATATTATTATCAACTTCAGCAGTGGCGAAGAAGCTGTCAATGAGTTTGACCGTCTAGCTAAGTTCTCTGATGATATTATTCGTCATATTGCAATTCGAGATGAACAATAATAAGGAGTGGTTCTGATGTTAAATCGTGTCGTACTAGTAGGCAGGTTAACGAGGGATCCTGATTTACGTTATACACCAAATGGCGTGGCAGTCGCTAACTTTACGATTGCAGTTAATCGTCCCTTTTCTAACCAACAGGGAAATAGAGAAGCAGATTTTATTAACTGTGTCGTTTGGCGTAGACCAGCGGAAAACCTAGCAAACTTCATGAAAAAAGGTAGTTTGATTGGTGTCGATGGTCGAGTTCAAACACGTTCATTTGAAGGACAAGATGGAAAAACTGTATATGTGACTGAAATTGTTGCAGATAGTGTACAATTTTTGGAATCAAAAGGTTCTTCTTCTGGTGGACAGGATTCGCAAGGTTACCAGCAAAATAGAAATCAGAACCAATTTCAAAATCAAAATCAAAATCAATATCAACAATCAAACCAGAATCAATATCAACCAAGTAATAATCAACCACAAGACGATCCATTTAAAAATAATGGAGAGCCTATCGATATATCAGATGATGATTTACCATTCTAGAAAAGGTTGTTCAAAAAGTCCGATGGAAATGACGAAACGAAATTCTTGGTCCTCTTTATCGTCCTTTTGAACACTACTAGAAAAATTTAAAAAGGAGGGTTATCAATGGCAGCTCGTCGTGGACGCGCAAAGCGTCGTAAAGTGTGTTACTTCACAGCAAACGGAATTACACACATCGATTACAAAGATGTAGATTTGCTTAGACGTTTCATTTCTGAACGTGGAAAAATTCTTCCTCGTCGTGTAACTGGAACTTCTGCAAAATACCAACGTAAACTTACTGTAGCAGTCAAACGTGCTCGTACTATGGCATTATTACCGTTTGTAGCTGAGTAATAATACGAAAGAACCTCAAAACCTGGATGTATTTCCGATTTTGGGGTTCTTTTATTTTCTTCTTTTTGGGTAAATAGAGATCATTTTAAACAATAATCCAATCGAGAAGATAAAGGTAAGCAATAGATAAGAATCACGAACTGGAATGATAAATGAGATGATAATATATAAAAGAAATGGGATTGTTGTTGTAAATGCACACATTTTCCAAAGAATAGAAAAGCGTAGTTTACGTTGCATGATGTACGTAAGCCCTCTACCAATGTAAGCCACAAAACATATTGCAATGAAAACTAGAATGGTTAATGGCAAATAATAAAACATAAAGAAATAAACGAACTTGAATATAACATTCATATCGGCTCCAAGGCCACTTGTCGCAGTAAGCTGCTCAATTAATGCAGGAATGGATACGAGTCCAAGTAGGATAAACATATAAATGACAGCAGTGTCCATGCCAACTCGATTAAGCTGAAACATTGCTTTTTTCTTTGGCAATTTTATACTATTTAAAAAAACGTGCAAATAGGTCATGATTTCCATCCTTAACTATGTATGCTTAGAAATAACCTGCTATAAAATAAACATGTTGCTTACTTTATGTGGCTCTCCCTGTATATTATTATAGTAGAAAACAGTGAGAAATGCGCTTATAGTGTTGAAGAAAGGATGACATTTGCAAGTAGGAAGGAGCTAAACTACAATAAATCGAATGAAAATTAGTTTATTTCCTGAGGACTAAATGGTTCAACATGATCCGACAACTATTTTGGTACGAATCATGTTATTATAGTAGAATAGTCAATTGTCAATTTAGATTAGATGAGGTGCAATGAATGAATCAATCAAGAAAATTAACAGATGGGGCATTATTATTAGCGATTTATATGGTGCTTCTTCTGATTACCATATTCGTTCCGATATTAACGATGTTTGGGATGATTGTATTACCAATACCATTTATTTTATATGCAGCTAGACATGGAGGAAAGCCTTCGTTGTTAATGTTTCTTGCCTCCTTGCTTCTAACCGCACTCCTGGCAACGTTTGTTTTCTTGCCACTGACGGTTTTAACAGGACTAGGAGGAATCGCAATTGGTACAGCGATTCGTAAAGAAGTATCTGCTTATGAAACATGGGCCAGAGGGACATTAGGATTTGTTATCGGTCTATTGTTTGTTTTTGTTTTTACACAGGTTTTCTTTTCCGTTAATCTGGTAAATGAATTGAAAGTTATAATTACAGACTCGATGGAAATGAGCGCATCCATCATGGAGCAATTTGGTGCTGGCGGGCAAACAGAGCAAATGGAAGAAATGCTGTTGCTACAAGCTGACATACTCATTGAATTACTGCCTGTGGGTCTTGCATTAACTGCAATTGTATTAGCGTTTATCAGTCAATGGATTAGCTATAAATTTATCAATCGACTGGAGAAGAAGCAACTTCGATTTCCGCCTTTCCGTAATTTAAGATTTCCGACATCTATGCTGTGGATTTATTTCTTTGCATTGTTCATTTCGTTTTTTGATTTAAATCCAGCGGGTATATACTATACAGCTGTACATAATCTATTGGTGCTAACAGGGCTTTTAATGACATTACAAGGATTTTCATTTATCTTCCTTTATGCATATCATAAAAAAATAACAAAAGCTGTGCCAATTTTTATTGTCGTTCTTACGTTACTTTTTCCAACGTTTCTACTTTATTTCATAAGAATCTTAGGTATAATTGATATAGGATTTAGGTTAAGAGATCGCCTGACAAGCAAAAAATAAGGTTGCACCCGAGTAATAGGAGCTGAACGCAATGCCGAATCTACAAAATAAGCCAATATTAAGCAGGCATGTATGGGTAATCTATGTGTTATCCTTCCTTCTGCTTGGTGTCGTTTGGTATTTCCAGTGGATACTGGCGCTCATTTTGACTGTTGTATTAGCCGCTTCCTTTTATTATAGCGTCAGGACGGAAAGAGCAATTCTTAATGAGACAGAGAAATATATATCAAGCCTATCACACCGGATCAAGAAGGTTGGAGAAGAAGCTTTATTAGAGATGCCATTAGGTATTATTTTGTATAATGAAGATTATCAAATTGAATGGGCTAATCCCTACATGAAACAATTTAGTGATGAAGAAGAAGAATCACTTGTAGGTGACTCACTAAATAAGCTTTCGGAAGATATTATTCCAATGATTAAAGAGAATAAAGAGAGTCTTTGGCTCGAATTGGATGGCTATAAGTTTCACACGATTATTAAAAAAGAAGAACGATTACTTTACCTACTTGATCGAACCGATCAAAAGCAGTTACAAAAGCTTTATCATAATGATCAAACCGTGCTTGCTATTATCTTCTTAGACAATTATGAAGAAATTACACAGAATATGGATGATACAGCTAAGAGCCAATTAAACTCAGAGGTGACGACCGTTTTGAATAATTGGTCGAATCGTTATGGGCTTTATTTAAAACGAACATCTCAAGAGCGATTTTTGGCTGTTGGAACGAAGGAAATTTTACAACAGCTTGAGAAAATTAAATTTGATATCTTGGACGAGGTCCGTGAAATGAATGGCGTTGAGAATAATCCGGTTACATTGAGTATCGGTGTTGGCGTCGGAAATATATCACTACCAGAGTTAGGGGAACTTGCACAATCCAGCCTTGATCTGGCATTGGGACGTGGTGGTGACCAGGTTGCGATTAAAGAGGACCAGGGTAAGGTGAGGTTCTACGGTGGTAAAACAAATCCAATGGAGAAACGAACCCGTGTAAGGGCTCGCGTCATCTCTCACGCGTTAAAAGAGCTCGTGAAAGCAAGTGACAATGTCATTATTATGGGTCATAAATCACCAGATATGGATTCCCTTGGTGCAGCTATTGGTGTTTTAAATATCGCCAAAACAAACAATGTCGAGGGACATATTGTCTTTGATCCAGATGATGTCGATACTGGCGTATATCGTCTAGTTGATGCAATTAAGGCGGATGAGGAATTATGGAAATATTTTATTGATCCTGATCGTGCTGAGGAGATTATTACAAATAGAAGCTTGCTTGTCATTGTCGATACAAATAAACCGTCGATGGTAGCTGCCAGTAGCTTGCTCCATAAAACCGAATATCGGGTAGTGATCGATCATCATCGTAGAGGCGAGGACTTTATTGATAATCCTACATTGGTATATATGGAACCATATGCCTCTTCGACTGCAGAGCTAGTGACAGAGCTACTGGAATATCAGCCAAAAGGTACGAAATTAAGAATGCTGGAAGCTACAGCATTGTTAGCAGGAATTATTGTCGATACGAAAAGCTTTACATTACGTACTGGTTCACGGACGTTTGACGCAGCGTCATACCTGCGTTCAGTTGGTGCCGATACCGTATTAGTACAGCAATTCTTAAAAGAAGATTTGGACCTTTATATGAAGCGTAGTAAAATTATTGAACGTACAAAAATATTCCGCGATCATATTGCGATTGCCAAAGCTGAATCTGGGACATCCTACAGTCCCGTGATGATTGCTCAGGCAGCCGATACTTTGCTAACGATGACTGGAATAAGTGCTTCTTTTGTGATTTCTGAAAGAGCTGATGGTAAAATTGGAATTAGTGCCAGGTCACTTGGGAAAGTAAATGTACAAGTTATCATGGAGAAAATGAACGGTGGCGGGCATTTAACAAATGCAGCTACGCAAATAGAAGATACAACCATCGATGATTCAGAAGCATTCCTAATCGATATTTTAAACGAGTATTATGAAGGGAGAGAGTCAGAATGAAAGTAATTTTTCTTAAAGATGTAAAAGGCAAAGCAAAAAAAGGTGAGGTAAAGAACGTACCTGACGGATATGCCCGAAACTATTTGTTAAAAAATAAATTAGCAGAGGAAGCAACCTCTGGAAACATGAAGGCATTGGAAGCACAGAAGCGTAAAAGTGCCCAATTGGAACAACAGGAAAAAGAAGAAGCTATGAATCTGAAGGATACATTGGCAGAACTAACCATTGAAATTAAGGCGAAATCAGGAGATAATGGACGTCTATTCGGTTCCATTACAAGTAAGCAAATTGCTGAAGCGTTAGAGAAGCAGCATGGTAAAAAATTAGATAAACGGAAAATTGAGCTTGACCAGCCAATCCGTTCATTAGGATATACGACAATTCCAGTGAAGCTTCATCCAGAAGTTACTGGTTCTGTTAAAGTTCACGTAAGCGAGCAATAATAATAATGACAATGAAAGAAATCGGCGATTGGGCCGATTTCTTCTGTATAAGAGGTTGTTCAAAAAGTCCGGTGAAAATGACGCATCGAATTTCTCGGTCCTTTTCATCCTCCTGTTTGAACACGCACTATAAAGATAAAAAGCTTGATTTAACTTCTTAGAAAAGGGGGGAGCGTCGAATGAATCAGACGTTAAATGATCGAACACCACCACACAATATAGAAGCTGAGCAATCGGTGATTGGTGCTGTCTTTCTGGAGCCTGAAGCATTTTCGACTGCTTCTGAATTATTACTTCCAGATGATTTTTATCGAGCGAGTCATCAGCGGATTTTCCAGGCGATGATGGACCTTTCTGAACGAGGCGAACCAATTGACGTCGTCACCGTTACGACCTATTTAAATAACAAGAAGCAGCTGGAAGAGGCTGGCGGTGTAACGTATTTAACACAGGTTGCTGAGAGTGTTCCAACTGCAGCAAATATAGAATACTATAGTAAAATTGTTGAGGAAAAGTCGATACTGAGACGATTAATCCGCACAGCAACGGATATTGTTACGTCTACTTTTGAACATGAAGATGAAGTAGAAGGTGTCTTAAACGATGCAGAGAAAAGCATCCTTGAGGTATCTGGAAGGAAAAATTCCGGGGCCTTTAAAAATATTAAAGACGTTCTTATTGATGTTTATGATAATATTGAGCAGCTCCATCAGCAAACAGGTGATGTTACGGGAGTCCCAACAGGCTTCCATGACTTAGATAAGATTACCTCTGGTTTCCAGCCCAATGATTTAATTATCATTGCAGCTCGACCATCTGTTGGTAAGACGGCATTTGCATTGAACGTTGCTCAAAACGTCGCTGTAAAAACAGACCAGAATGTAGCAATATTCAGTCTTGAGATGGGTGCTGAACAGCTTGTTCAACGTATGCTTTGTGCAGAAGGAAATATTGATGCACAGCGATTACGTAATGGACAGCTGCAAGCAGATGACTGGGGCAAGCTCACGATGGCGATGGGGTCTTTATCAAATGCAGGTATTTATATTGATGATTCTCCAGGCGTTCGTGTAAGTGAGATTCGCTCAAAATGCAGGCGTTTAAAGCAGGAGCATGGGCTTGGGATGATTTTAATTGATTATCTTCAATTGATTCAAGGAAGCGGAAATTCAAAGGAAAATCGTCAGCAAGAAGTATCCGAAATTTCCCGTGCATTAAAAGCGTTAGCTCGTGAGCTGAAGGTGCCATTAATTGCCTTGTCACAGCTATCACGTGGAGTAGAATCACGTCAAGATAAACGTCCAATGATGTCAGACATTCGTGAGTCTGGAAGTATTGAGCAGGATGCGGATATTGTCGGCTTCCTTTATCGTGATGATTACTATGATAAGGAAACAGAAAACCAGAATATTATCGAAATCATCATTGCCAAGCAGCGTAACGGTCCAACTGGAACAGTAGAGCTAGCATTTGTGAAGGAATATAATAAGTTCGTAGATTTAGATCATCGCTACCAAGAGGGAGATATCCCGCCAGCGATGATGCAAGCATAGGATAGTGAAACAGCCTTTTTTTATGAGAGGCTGTTTTTTTGTGCAATGATTAAAAGGGAAAAAGCTGATGTTCACGACCAAAAGGCTGATAATATCAAGAAAAAGGCTGAAGTTCACAATTAATAGTAAAACAAAATCTCAGGTTGGATGTCACCCCAACCAAGCTTTCTTTAAAGTTACGTGACACCATTTGTACGGATTGGATATAATTCACCGGCAAATGCGAATGTTGCTCTCCCTGTCTCCTCAGAAACGACGAGGATTAAAGCATCGGTTAATTCGGAAAGTCCAAGGGCTGCTCGGTGTCTTGTACCTAATTTCTTTTCGACTACTTTTTGTTTAGAGACTGGGAGGACATTAGCGGCAGATACAATTTTCGTATCACAGACTAAAACCGCACCATCGTGTAATGGGCTACCAGTATGAAAAATCGATTCTAATAATGGAAAGGACAAGTCAGCGTTAATTGAAACTCCAGAATGGATATACGAATCTAGAGCGTCCTTTCGCTGAATGACAATGAGAGCACCGTGATTTCGGTCTGAAAGATGTTGAATTGCTTTTGAGAGCACCTCAAATTGATTCGTAAAAGGTGCTAAATAAGAATTTAGATAATGGGATGCCGTGCTAACTTGAATATCATGAAATAGATGATGAATTTCCTCAAATTCATTAAGTAAGCTGGAATTTGGATTATCCATGGCATGTATTAAGCGATCAATTCGATGTGATAAATCTCCCAAGTCTCTTTTTAATTGGTGGATTAATGAAAACGATAACCCTGGTTTAATTAAACCCATGATCCCACCTCCCGTTCAATTTAATCTTTTCTATTTTCCACGAAAGTCTTCTTTTTATGCGTGAACGTAATGAACATAACGAATCCATTAAGCAATGACGAATAGGCTTTGTGGGGAGTTTTCCTTATAAAGCATGTTTGTAAACATCAAAAGCTAGGAAGTCTAGGATTATTCTAGGTGCTATTTCCCACCATACGCTCATTTATTCCTCCGATTTATTATTGAAAAAGCTTCTATGGAACTATAAACTGTGAAAAATTTGTGTCAAAATAATAAGAAAACAATTGACATTGATAATGATTTTCATTATCATGTAAAGTATATTGGTGATAATGAAAATCATTATCAGTTATAACCGGATTATGTTAAGGAGAGGTAAAGGGGATAATTATGAAGAACATCTATGTATTGGTATGTCTATTGGTGGCTGCTGTTCTAGCAGGTTGTTCGGATTCATCTGCGAATAGTGAAGCAAGTAATAATAGTGGAGATAATTACTCCATTACTGATTTTGCGGGACAGGAAATCGTATTTGAACAGGTTCCTGAACGGATTGCTGCACTCAGTAATGGAGAGATGGATATTATTTATGCATTAGATGGTGAGCTGGTAGGACGCCCTAGTACAGATATTGGTGTACCAGAAGGGGCAGAGGATGTAGAACAGGTTGGTAATACACACGGAATTGATTTAGAAAAGATAGCATCTGTTCAACCAGAGGTTGTTTTAGGTAATGTTCAAATGAATAGCAAGGATACAGCATCCATCCACAGCTTACATGCACAAATGATTTTAACTGAAGCAAATTCAATTGAAGATATCCAAGAGCAAATTACGTTGTTTGGTGAGATGCTGAAAAAACAAGATAAAGCAGAAGAAATAAATGCAGAAATCAATGAAAAAATCAAAGCGTTACATAAGGAAGATACTGAGCCAGTTCGTACATTACTCGTATATGGTGCACCTGGGACCTTTATGACGGCCCTTCCAAATTCATTAAGCGGCAATATACTTGAGGCTGTTGGCGGCGAAAATATCGCTAGTGATTTTGAAAGCTTAGAAGCATATCCGCAATATGCCCAATTAAATACAGAACGAATTATCGAAGCAAACCCACAGTATATTTTATTGATGAGTCATGGTGATCCAGAAGCAGTCGAATCAGGATTTATAGAGGAAATGGAGAAGAATCCTGCATGGAATAACCTAGATGCAGTAAAAGCCGGAAATATTGAAGTGCTGCCAGCTGATTTATTTGGTACGAACCCTGGCACAAGAGTAATGGAGGCAATGGAATTATTAGAAGAATTATTAGCCACGGTGCAAAATGAATCATGAACATTGAACAACGAAGCATAAGAAGAAAATGGGGAATTACGCTTTTCCCCATTTTAGTAATCGCTGTGTCGGCCTTTGGCTTAATCTATGGTTCTGTACCGATCACACTCGTAGATATTTGGAGTGTACTTACCGGAAGCGGTGAATCGATACATGAGACAATTATTTTACAATTGCGTTTACCGCGTGTGTTAATTGGTTTGCTCGTTGGTGCATGTCTTGGCGTTTCGGGGGCAATTTTGCAAGGTGTGATGAAAAACCCACTTGCAGATCCCGGGATAATTGGTGTAACAGCTGGTGGCGGTGTTGCAGCGACGATAACAATGCTTGTGTTACCGCAATTTGGCTACCTGCTCCCCATCACTGCCTTTATTGGTGCCTTAGTAACAGCAATCTTTATTTATTTACTCGCATGGGATCGCGGCGCATCCGCCTTTAAAATTATTTTGGCAGGTGTAGCAATAAATGCTTTGCTAGGTGCAGTACAAAGCGGATTAATGGTCATTTTTAGTGATCGTGTCCAATCGGTACTACCTTGGCTTGCTGGAGGATTAAATGGACGTAGCTGGTATCATTTAAGCTTTATGGCACCATACGCTATCGTTGGATTACTGTTATCCCTACTGGCAATTAAGCCAGCAAACCTTCTTCTATTAGGTGATGACTCAGCCAAATTGCTAGGTGAAAGAGTAGAGTGGCAACGATTTTTACTTATCGTATTAGCGGCACTATTAGCGGGGACAGCAGTAAGTGTGGCAGGATTGATTGGCTTTGTAGGGCTTGTCGTCCCCCATATTATTCGGCTTATCTTCGGCGAGGATTATCGATTTTTACTGCCACTTTCGGCGTTGGGAGGAGCAGTACTCGTTGTCTTTGCAGATACGCTAGCTCGTACACTGTTTGATCCAATTGAACTCCCGGTTGGGATTTTACTAGCATGTTTAGGAGCTCCTTTCTTCCTATATTTATTAAAAAAGCGGGGAATGATGGTATGAATCAAGTGATTATGACGAAAGAACTTTCACTCCAAGTTGGCTATTTCACACTGAAAGATATTACGATACAAATTCCAAAAGGGAAAATTACATCGATTGTTGGCTCTAATGGTTCCGGCAAATCAACGCTATTAAAACTAATTGCTAGACTCCTTGAGGAAGATAGTGGCCATGTGATTGTAAACAATAAACGTTCCAAGCAATATAAGGCAAAGGAATTTGCTAAGGTCTTGGCAATGATGCCGCAGTCGAAGCAGTCGCTGCCGAATTTAACCGTAGAGGAGTTAATTGCGTTTGGGCGTTATCCATATAAAAAACGCTTTGAAACAAGAACATCAGAAGAAGACAGAAATGTTATTCAATGGGCAATGGAAGTAACCAATACGAAAAAATATCAGGATCGGATGTTTTTAAGCCTGTCAGGAGGTGAACAGCAAAAAGTCCGAATTGCAATGGCGCTTGCTCAACAGACAAATATACTCTTATTAGATGAGCCAACCACATACCTTGATATTGCCCACCAATTTGAGGTGATGGATTTACTACAGGAGATTAACCAACGGTATGGCATTGCCATCATCATGGTGAATCATGAATTGCAACAGGCTGCTACGTATTCCGACTATTTAATCGCAATGAAGCAAGGGGAAATTGTAGCTGAAGGAACTCCAGAAAACCTATTAACGTCCACGTTTCTCAAAAAAGTTTACAATATTTTCGCAACCGTTAATTATGTCGATGACTACCCAATTATTGTTCCGAATAGGCGAAAAAGGGAGTCAGATGAGAAATTGAAGGCGATTTTCTAATAAAGTAATGTAAAAAATTATTTCATATAGGGGGTATTTAACATGTTAATTGTGACAAACACATCAAAAATTACAAAAGGTGATGGAGAAAAGCTCATTAACCGATTTAAGAAAGTCGGCATGGTTGAGCAAATGTCTGGTTTCCTTGGCTTAGAAGTTATGTTTACGAAGAATCTTCGTGATTATGATGAAGTATCTGTTGTGACACGCTGGAATTCCATGGATGATTTTAAAAACTGGACCAAAAGCGACGCATTCAAAAAATCCCATCGTAAGCGGGAGATTCCAGAATATATTATTGAAAATAAAATAACGTACTATGATGTAGAAGTCGTTCGCCATCCGATTTCGGCAAATGCAGAAGCGGCGGTGCAGGAGCAAGCGACAGTGTAATTAAAAATAAGAAGCGGTATGTATACTGCTTCTTATTTTTAATTCTGCTTCACCAATTTTCCATGAATGACAAGGCGTCCTTCATTTGGATCGAGCAGATAATCACAGGTGGATAATGTAATGATTTGGTCTTCTGCATTTAATTCAATATCCGTTGTAACTTCAGAACGTTTTTTAATGTCATCTAAAAAAGTACGATATGATTCGTCATTGGGAAAGTCTGTTTCAATATAATAAAAATCGGTCGTTGTATGGTATACAGAGAAAATTTCTACCTCGTAGCTACCATATAGCGTATCAAAGTAAAAATGCTGATGTTCCTGAAGAAAGTCTTCATCTAGAAATCGCTTCATTTGTCCGAACATCGAGCCATCCTTCATATTATGCCCGTATAATATAATATTCCGATCTTGTTGTGTTATATCATTGCGATAGTCCATGAAAATACTCCCGGCCCGTGAATCCTCTTCTTTATAATTTCGCTGCAAATAATATGCATTATCTTCTGCTTGCAGAATTGGATAATCCACCATTGTTCCGTCCATCGTGACCCACCCGACAATATCGCTATTAATGGCAAGGATATCACGGAAGGAAGAACGAATCGTGGCTACTGAGTCAGTTGGCCCTATTTCGATCTCATCTTCCTTGCTTTCCCGGTATACATCTTGAATATCTGCTAATACTTGACGATTGGTATAGTAGTCGTATAAGGCATCGACTAAGTAAAAAGCGGAAGCGATAAAGATAACGAGGCAAACGATCGTAATCAGTCGCTGTATCATACTTTTTGGTTTGTTTTTGTGCTGTTTTTGTTTGCTCAATTTCTCCACTTCCCACTTTTAGATTTAACTGTTCCATTTATTTAGCAATTGGAATTACATAGAGGCCAGTTTCTTGGTCGTTTTTTAAAACAACATCTACATTATAGATTTCCTTCATGGATTTTTTTGAAATAACGTCCTCTGTGGCTCCTTGCATCACCAACTCACCGTGCTTCATAACCATCAAATAGTCGCTGTAGCGAATGGCTTGATTAATATCATGTAAGACCATCACGATCGTCATATTAAATTCTTCATTTAGCTGCTTAACAAGCTCTAAAATCTCTAATTGATAGTAGATATCCAAATATGTTGTTGGCTCGTCAAGAAAGAGAATTGGAGTACGTTGTGCTAATGCTAGTGCAAGCCAAACGCGCTGCCTTTCACCACCAGATAACTGCTGGAAGGGAGCGTGGCGCTTATCTCCTAGATTTGTTCGAGCTATAGCAAATTCAATAGCCTGCTCGTCTTTATCCTTATCTTGTTTTAAAAAGCTTCGATATGGAATCCTGCCATAATGAATTAATTTTTCTACGATTAAATCATTGGGAGCACCATTTTCCTGATGAACCATGGCTAGCTTTTTTGCAAAATCTTTAGCGTTATATTCCTGAATTGCTTTCCCATCCATAATGATACTTCCTTGAGACGGTGCGAGATTACGAGACATAACACCGAGCAAGGTCGATTTCCCAGATCCATTAGGTCCGATGATTGTTGTAATTTTTCCTTTTATAATCTCAGCTGAAATGTTTGATAATTGGTTGCCAGTACCTTTGTAGGAAAAGGAAATATTATCGAGTTTCATTGAGTTTATCCTCCCTTCTTAATAAGAAAATCAAGAATGGTCCACCGATAATGGCCATGATGATGGAGGCAGGAATTTCATTCGGTGCGATAATTGTTCTTCCTAATGTGTCTGCTAGTAATAATAGTAAAGCACCAGCGACTGCTGAAAAAGGAATAAGCAGCTTATGATCATTACCGACAAGCTGCCGGCCGATATGCGGGATAAGAATACCAATAAATGCGATCATTCCTGCAATGGCACTGGATGTGGCAGCGAGCAAAACGGCGACTGCTGCAATATAGATACGCAGACGCATCACAGGGACGCCGAGACTTTTTGCGGTTTTATCCTGCAGTGCTAATAGATTGCAAGAGGCAAACGTAAGGAAAGCAAGAACTAGCCCAATTCCGCCGAAAATAACCATGATTTCAACATCATTCCACGTTTTCATACTCAATGTAGAGGTTGTTGCAGAGCTAATGCTTGTTACCGAATAAGAGCCTCTGAAGTTAAAGGATTCTGTTAATCCGGTAAATACAGCGTTAATGGCCACACCAATTAAAATTAACCGTAATGGGTGAAGCCCAGATTTCCAGGAAAGACTGAAAACAAGAAAACAAGCGATTCCTCCACCTATAAATGCAAAGAGTGGTGACCAGAAGAATAGTGTTGGAAATAACGTGACACCAAAAATATATGTAAACTGGGCACCTGATGAAATCCCAATAATCCCTGAGTCTGCTAGTGGATTTCGCATAATTGCTTGTAAAAGTACCCCTGCTACAGCTAGTGCGGCTCCAGCAAACATAGCAATGATGATTCGCGGCATACGTAAGTCTTTAATGACGATTACATCTTCGTTATTACCAGTAAAAAGACCTTGAATAAGTTCTCCAAAGCTGACTCGGATACTCCCAGCCATCATGGAGAATAGTAGAACTGCAATTAGTAGAATCAGTGTTACGATAAAACTAATTATTTTTCGATTTCGCATGATTAATCCCTCAACTATCCGATTAAATTTCTGGATAGAGCATCTCGACAAGCGCATCCATCGCTTCGACAATTTTTAAATTTCCTGTCGTTCCAAATAGCGGTTCTGGTAAGTCGTATACACGATCATTTTTTACCGCGTCAAAATGCTTCCATATATCATTTGTTTTAAATTCCTTATCAAACATCTCTACTACTTCATCTGGCATACCATGTGCTGCGCGTAAGATAATATCTGGGTTGGACTGCTGTAAATACTCGGTATTGGAGGCCAAGTACTCGACATCCTCTCCATGTACAATATTTTCACCGCCAGCTCGTTTAACGAGATCGCCTATGTAGGAGTGTTCTGTTGCAACAAGATAGCTCCCTGGAACTCCCATCAAGACCAAGACAGATGGCGTCTCTTCTCTGGAAGCAGCTTCTTCAATTTCAGCAAAACGCTGTTCAATATCCGCTACTACTTTTTCAGCTTGTTCTTCTCGATTAAATTTTTCACCAAGATTAATCAGCTCCTGTAGCACACTGTCAACACTTTGCAAATCCATAAATGTGCCATGAATGTCGACATTATGAAAAACATCCTCTAGATCAGTCTGTAAGGTGGTAACCGAATAAACCTCGGTGGGATTTAGCGATTTAATAAGTTCCATATCTGGGCTCATTGGATTTCCAATCTCTGTTAAGTCGTCATAACGCTCTGGCAAATCCTTATAGCTCGTTGGAATACCTACTAAATCTAACTCCAGAGCATCAAACATCTCTGTTGCAGCTACAGTTGTTGCAACAATTCGGTGTTCTTCTTCTACCTCAGCATCTACTTCTTCATGCTCGTTATCTGTCGCAGCTTCTGATTGTGCTGGATCACTCGCATTTGAAGAACAACCAGCAATGAGAAACAAGATGATGGCTATAAACAAGAACGGTATACCTTTTTTCATTACTTCCTCTCCTTTCGTTTGGCAGATTTTCTTTGAAAAAGTTAAAGGATACCCCGAAGCTCTTGCATCAGGCACAACTGTGTCTGCGTCTATTTGCTTTGGGGTATCCTCTCTTATATTACAGTCTTCCTAAACGATATTTTCTAAACAAAATGAAGGCGGATGCTCCAAGTAATACGATGAATATAACGAAGTTTGCTGTATCACCAGTTTTTGCATTCGTTGTTTTCGCATTTGTCGTCGTATTTTTAGAACTAGAGTCATCTGTTTTATTTGTATCCCCATTGCGATCATAGGAAAGTCCATCATCATCATTTGGCTTATTTTTCGAATCGTCCGTATTCGTTGGATCATTCGTATTGATTGGATTTGGATCTGGATCTTGGTCTACATCTGGATCATCTGTGTAAACTGCTTTCATGCTAGCTTCATCAAATGCGAATTGAACCGTATAGTAGTTGTCATATTCGAATCCAGGAATGTCTTCAATGACAACATGTGTATAGGCATCTAACTTGCTAGAAAGATCTTCTACAGGGAATCGAACGGTACGTGTATCTGCATCCGTATCTTCAGCTACAACTTCTGCGTCAACCAATGTCCCGTTTTGATCTGTTTGGAAAAGCTTAATCCAATTGCTGCTTGTTAATGTTAATTCGATAAATTGAGCAGCATCTTCAACAAAAAGCTTGGCAGGCTTAAGCGTATAGCCATCCATTACCGAAATATCATCGGTACCATCTTTATGAACTTCGAAATCGATTGTGTAGTATGCGATTTCTTGTTCATCACCTGGTTTTTCACTAGGATTTCCAGGTTTAGTAGGGTCTTTATCTCCGTCAACTGGTTGCTCGGGATCTATTGGATTATTGTCTTCGTCCCCTGGCTGTTCCGGATTAGTCGGGTCATTATCTTCCTCCCCCGGTTGCTCAGGGTCAGTAGGTTTGTTATCTCCATTGCCGGGCTGTTCAGGTCCTTCTGTGTCTACTGGCTCCATGCTAGCTTCATCAAATGCGAAATGAACCGTATAGTAGTTGTCATATTCGAATCCTGGAATGTCCTCAATAACAACATGTGTATAGGCATCTAACTTGCTAGAAAGATCTTCTACAGGGAATCGAACGGTACGTGTATCTGCATCCGTATCTTCAGCTACAACTTCTGCATCAATCAATGTCCCGTTTTGATCTGTTTGGAAAAGCTTAATCCAATTGCTATTTGTTAACGTTAATTCAACAAATTGAGTAGAATCGCCAACAAAAAGTGTTGCAGGCTTAACAGTATATCCATCCATTACTGAAATCTCATCGGTACCATCTTTATGAACTTCAAAATCAATTGTATATGCTGTTACCTCTGTTTCCTCATCTTCTTCTGGATCGTCAACTATATTTTCAAATACCCCGTAAATACTAAAGTGAGAAACGTCTGCTGTAACAATACCATTATCACGATCAATCGTTGTTTGTAGTACTTCTTTTTCATCTGTATCATTGATATAAGCGATATGAACATTGTCCCAGTTGCCTACTTTGTCTGTATCAACTGTAAATGTTAAGCGGACGGCTTCATCGAATGTATGAATCGCCTCATCATCAGCTTTTAATGTTATATCATAGACGTTACTTAAGGCGTCTGGATAATCACTTGTGATATCTGTGAAATCAATGACAAGTGTTTCAGAAGATCCAAGTTGGTCTAATAATTCCTGTATAGCGAAAGTGGCGGTTACCCCACCCTTACCAGCGATTACTAGGTTTGCATTCGCATCTAATTCTGATAAAATAGCCTTGCCGATGTGAACATTTTTAGCCTCATAATCTAGTTTATAAGAGTTGTCAGCCTCTTTATGGTTAAAATTGTTTACGTCGGTTACTTTTACGGTAATATTACCGTCTTCATCTTCTTCCATAATCGGTTCTTTAGGTTCTTCTGGTTCACTAGGAACTTCTACTTCCGTAACGGTGTCTAAATCAAGCGAAATTCGGAACGGTTGAGACCCTTTATGATTAGCAGCAGGCACCTCATAGTCAACTTGAGCAGAAATGATAGTGGATTGACCATCAATTGCAAATTGCTCTACTCGACTTAGCGTATCCGGATCTTCACTAACCAGAACGCCATCTTCTAACTCACCATTGTTTTCTAAAAGAAGCCCGGTAATCAATTGTCCCGGCTGTTCGAGAATGGTAAGATCGATCAGAATATTTTCGTCTTCGACAGTTAGTGTTGCGGTAGATTCAAAATACCTTGCCATAGAGGAAGCCTTGTCTTCAATAGCATGTAACGCATTGAATTCAACTGTGTATGTGCCATTTTCTAACGTAATTGGCGTTGGTTCTTCATCCGGTTGTTCTGGCTCTTCAACATCTATTTGTTCAAGGTTCGCTTTATCAAAAGCAAATTGAACCGTATAATAATTGTTGTAAGTAAACCCAGGAATATCTTCAATGTGAACATGTGTGTAGGCATCTAGTTTGCTATCCAGATCTTCTACCGGGAATCGAACGGTACGTGTATCTGCATCTGCATTTTCTGAAATTACCTCTGCATCAACAAATTCCCCATTTTGGTCGGTTTGGAAAAGCTTAATCCAATGACTATTTGTTAGCGTTAATTCAATAAATTGCCCAGACTCTTCAACAAAGAGCTTAGCAGGCTTTTCTGTATAGCCGTCCATTACCGAAATATCATTGGTTCCATCTTTATGAACCTCAAAATCAATGGAATATGTTCCAGTTTCGATTTCATCGTCTAGATCAACCGGCTGCTCCGGCTCGTTGCTGTCATTCTCGTCACCATCGCCCGGTTGCTCCGGCTCGTTGCTATCGTTCTCATCGGTATCGCTCGGTTGCTCCGGCTCTTCTACTTCTACAGGAACAATACTTGTCTCATCAAAAGCAAGTTGAACCGTGTAATAGTTGTTATAGTTAAAACCTGGGATGTCTTCAATGTGAACATGTGTGTAAGCATCCAATTTCGTAGATAAATCTTCTACAGGAAATCGGACAAGACGTGTGTCTGCCTCTGTATTCTCGGAGACAACGTCTGCGTCAACAAATGTTCCATTTCGGTCCGTTTGGAATAATTTGATCCAATGACTATTTGTTAAAGTCAGCTCGATGTGTTTCTCATCGCCATCAACAAATAATGTTGCAGGTTTTGTCGTATAGCCGTCCATTACCGATTTATCATCTGTACCGTCCTTATGGAATTCAAAATCAATTGTATATTCCCCGTTAGCAAGTGGTGCTTCTTCTGCATAGATGACCGTACTCGGAAGGATCGTTGAGAGTACAAGAACCATCACGGAAAAAAGTGATAATAGTTTATGCCATTGTTTTTTCACCATTGTATACCTCCCATCCTATTTATGTTAAGCGTTTCATGACTACCCTTGAAACAAGGTATAACCCTGAAACAACAAGCAAAAGAGTAGCCCAAGTTATCAGACTCGAATCACTTGTAGGTGGGTTTTCAACGGTTTTACCTGCACCTGCTTCGTTTGAGTCTGTTGCACTTTCGCTTGTGTTGTCGTTATCATTAGAATTTTCATTCGTAGCATTTGAATCAGTTGAGCTTGTGCTTAGATCAGAATCATCTTCGCTGGATTCGCCGCCACTAATAAGCGTAGCGCTGTTTAGATCAAATGAATGGCGAATTGTGTAATTATGATCGTAGTCAATGTCTGGAACGATTACATGAATTTTTGCAGGAATAATTTCTGCTAAGTTGTCTACTGTAAATTCGACTACCCTTGTGTTATCCCCTGGTTCAGCGTTCCCTTCATTTGTACTGACAACGCGAACATCAGAGAAGCCGCCTCCACTGGGTGTCTGATATTCTGTAATCCAAGTACTATGATTAAGCGTCAGCTGTACGGTTGTTGTATCTCCGTCAATTGTAACGGTAGCTGGTTTATTCCAATAATCATTTGCGATGGAAGCAGAATCATTATCAGCATGTAGAATCGTATAATCGACGGTATAAGTTCCATCCGCTAAGTCTGTTGCAGCACTAACGTTTATGGAAAGGCTAAGAAATGCAAAACAAATAATAAGCAATACTGTTAAGACCCTTTTCATGAATACAAACCTCCTTAATATGGTATACTAATAATGATAATCATTCTCAATGGAAATCTAAAAAAATAGATAGACACATGACGTATCTCCTATATTCGAATAAAATTCATTATATTTAGATATTTCATCTGGCAATGATTACGAAAGCGAAAATCCCTATCTAAACTTCTTCATTATGGACGCCCCCTACTTATGTAATGGAAAAATATTCTCATACAACATTATACTAATCTAGTTGATAATGATTGTCAATCTCAATTAGGGTAATTATTACTATGTAAAATAGTTTTATTAGAAAAGTCGAATAAATAAAATGCGGATTTTGAAGAAATTAGCCCATTTTAATAGAAAAATAGTCAACTTTATCTCCCTAAAAATCGACAAATAACCCTTAATCGAAATAGGTACCGGAGATATAGCAATACTGTTAATTTTGATTCATTTATCCCCTTAGCATTCTCGATATACCTTGACTCCGACGCGCTTTTCTTTCATTCCTAAACGTTCTATCATTATCTGAAGTAAACTTCAATACAACGTCAATAGCTTTATGAAAGTAAATTTTTGGGTACAATAATACAATTTCTTTACATTATTCGACAATCCATTTTTAATCAGATGGACCTATGATAGATTTGTAGAATGAGTTTCATAATCAACTCGATGAGATTTATATAGAATTACTTAGATTAAAGGGGAACAAGTAAATGTTTTATCGAAGCAGTACGGAAAAGAAACAGGATGCTATGGTTGGTAATAGACGAAAATGGAGCTTTTTAAGCAAGACTGCAATTATGACATGTTTAGGGCTTGGGATAATGTTAAATCCTGTACAGGCAGAGGATACGCTAGAAACAATCTATCATGTGTACATAGATGGTGAGTACGTTGGAAAGGTCGATAATCAGGATGTAGTTCAGCAGGTAATTGATGATAAACTGGCTGATCATCAGGATGATTATGAAGACATTGATTTAACCATTGGTGAAGACATCACCTTTATCCCAGAAATGGTTTTTAATCCGAAATATAATAATGAAAAAGTAGTAAATAAGCTAGATGAGCAAATGACCGTAATGGCAGATGCAGTGGAATTGAATATTGCAAATGAAACCGTGGGTTATTTTAAAGACGAAGAGACAGCTGAAGCAGTTCTTCAAACATATACGACAAAGTATGTGGATGAAGATACATGGAAGGAAATCGAAGCTAGAAAGCAAAACGATGTAACGGATAAGGAAACAGAAGAAAAATCAAAGCAGGATAAAGAAGCTCCTGCTGTTGGAGAAACTATTGTCACAGACGTTGCATTATCGAATGCAGCCGTTATCTCGCAGGAAACGGCAAATCCTGCTAATATTTTAACGGAAAAACAAGGGGTTCAAATGCTTGAAAAAGGCACGCTTCAAGACAAGGTACATACCGTTAAAGCAGGAGAAGTTTTAGGAGAAATTGCTGGGAAATACGACTTAACCACGAAAAAATTACTAGAATTAAATCCTGCTTTAACAGATGAAGCTGTATTGAAAATTGATCAGGAAATTAATGTGATGGAATACAAGCCGTTTGCACAAGTCGTTGTGACAGAAGAGGAATCTGTTGAGGAATCGGTTCCGTTTGAAACAGAAGTAATGGAATCAGAGGATATGTATAAAGGGGAAGAAAAGGTAAAACAAGAAGGCAAAGACGGAAAAAAAGAAATTTTATATGAAATAGAGAAGCAAAATGGCAAGCAAACAGCGAAAGAAGTTCTAAATGAAACTGTGACAGAAGAAGCAGTAGATAAGATTGTTATCAAAGGGACGAAGGTAATCTCTTCAAGAGGAACTGGAGACATGGTTTGGCCAGCTGTTGGTGGTTATATCTCCAGCCATTTAGGCGAGCGCTGGGGGAAAATGCATAAAGGAATTGACATTGCACGCCCAAGCAATCGTAATATTTTAGCTGCTGATAATGGTGTTGTTGAGTCTGCTGGCTTTAATAATGGTGGCTATGGCAATAAGATTGTGATTAATCATAATAATGGGATGAAAACAATCTACGCCCATCTATCCTCTATTGATGTCAAAGCCGGTCAGGTTGTCGAAAAAGGCAGTAAGATTGGTGTGATGGGTTCAACAGGAAATTCGACAGGAATTCACCTTCATTTTGAAGTATATAAAAATGGCAACCTCGAGAATCCAACAGAATATGTAGGTAAATAATAAGAAGGTCGGCCTTGAGCCGGCCTTCTTCCTTTAATTAGGAAAATAGAAAGTTTAACTAAAATAATTCTTATTCCCAAACAGCCGTGTCCAGATCCAGCACTTAAGCTGTAGCGAGTCTCCCCTCACCTTCGTAAGTCGCTCACCGGGTGCTCCCGCTTTTCTTACCTTTCGACAAAATCAGTGAAGGAATAAGCGTTTCTCAGATAAAGACAGATAAGCAAAAGTACGATAGAATAGAATGAAGGAATGGATGAAAAGGAAGTGAAATTAGATGGCACAAAAAATATTAGTTGTAGATGATGAACAACCAATTGCAGATATATTAAAATTTAATTTAGAAAAAGAGGGCTATCAAGTAGTTATAGCAAATGATGGTGATACAGCTATCGAACTTGCTGAAAGCGAGAACCCAGATTTAATGTTATTAGATATTATGTTACCAAATAAAGATGGAAATGAAGTACTTCGTGAAGTAAGAAAGACACAGACGATGCCAGTTATTATGCTGACGGCAAAGGATTCCGAAATTGATAAAGTACTTGGACTGGAGCTTGGGGCAGATGATTATGTGACAAAGCCGTTTAGTAATCGTGAATTGATTGCACGAGTGAAAGCAAACCTACGCAGACAGCAGGTTCCAGATGATACCGTGAAGGCAACAAAGGATATTGTTATTGGAGATCTCATTGTTCACCCGGATGCATACGTTGTTTCAAGAAAAGGGGAACAAATCGAGTTAACGCATCGTGAATTTGAATTATTACATTATTTAGCTCGCCATATTGGACAAGTAATGACGAGAGAGCACTTACTTGAAACCGTTTGGGGCTATGATTATTTTGGTGATGTCCGAACAGTTGATGTTACCGTACGTAGACTTCGTGAGAAAATTGAGGAGAATCCGAGTAACCCGATGTGGATCGTGACCAGACGTGGTGTAGGATATTATTTACGTAATCCTGAGCAGGAGTAGTTGTGATGAATAAAGTTGGTTTTTTTCGTTCGATACAATTAAAGTTTATTATCATTTATATCTTATTATTACTGCTTGCTGTTCAAGTGATTGGGTCATTCTTTACAGTTAGGCTAGAGGATGACCTGTTAGAGAGTTTTAAAACGTCTATAAATGAGCGGGTGGAATTGTTAAGCTACAACCTCGAACAAGCCTTTCAACGCGACCGAAATGAAGAGGATGGCGGCTTAAGCCTACAACAAGAGGTGCAGCAAATTGTAGAAGATATAAATACAGATAATGCAGCTACGACCGTGCAGGTTATTGATAACCAGCGGCGTGTTATTGGAACGAATCGAATTAACGAAATGGATGAGATTGGGAAAAAATCAACCCAGCGTTTAGTTGAGCAAGCATTACTTTTTGATTCCCAGCAGAAAAATGAATTTCTAGATCGAGAAACAGGCGATAGTGTGTATGTTCAAGTAGAACCAATAGTAGATGCTGAAGAATTGGTTGTTGGTGTTATTTATTTCCAAGCATCAATGGAAGAAGTATATGGTCAAGTAGAAGATATTAATCGAATCTTTTTCCAAGGGTCAGTACTCGCAATTACCATCTCAGCTATTCTTGGGATACTTGTTGCTCGTACCATTACAAAACCGATTAAAGAAATGAGAGAACAAGCTAGAATCATGGCAAATGGCGATTTTACACAAACGGTTAATATTTATGGGAAGGATGAAATCGGTCAACTAGCGGAAACCTTTAATGATTTGAATAGTCGGCTGAAGCATTCTTATGCAACGATTGAAGAAGAACGGCGAAAGCTAAGCTCGGTCCTTTCCAATATGTCTGATGGTGTTATTGCTACCGATAATAATGGAGCAATAACGTTAATGAATGAGGCAGCAGGGATATTAATCGGTCATAATCCAGAAGAGGTTATTGGCGACTTTTTGCTGGATGCCCTGCAGCTTGAAGGTAAGATTATCGATATAACCGATCTTCAGGACAGTGGCTCCATGATTATTGATTTTAGTGATGATGATAATCCATTCTTAATTCGGGCGAACTTTTCAACCGTATTGGATGATGAGGATGAAATAACAGGATTTATTACGGTAATTAGTGACGTAACGGAGCAGGAAAAGATAGAACAAGAGCGTCGTGACTTTGTATCCAATGTATCGCATGAACTACGAACACCGCTAACCACAATGAAAAGCTATTTGGAGGCATTAACAGATGGTGCTTGGGAGGATAAAGATATTGCTCCGAAGTTTCTAACTGTTGCGCAAGGTGAGACGGACCGGATGATTCGTATGGTAAACGATCTGCTTCAGCTTTCGAAAATGGACTCGGATGAACTGCCAATGCATAAAGAACGATCCGAATTTGCGAGCTTTTACCATCATATTATCGACCGATTTGAAATGAATACTCCTGAAAAGATCAAGCTGATTCGAGAAATACCAAATGTACAAAGCTATGTCTGGATGGATAAAGATAAAATGACACAAGTGCTAGATAATATAATTTCCAATGCAATTAAATATTCTCCCGAGGGTGGAGCGATTCGCTTAAAGCTTGAAGTAAAGCGTCATTACTTACTTGTTAGCATCAAGGACCAAGGGATGGGTATTGCTTATGATAAGCTGGAAAAAATCTTTGAACGATTTTACCGAGCAGATAAAGCGAGAGCAAGGAAATTTGGCGGAACAGGTTTAGGATTGGCAATTACGAAAGAATTAGTAGAAGCACATCATGGGACAATCTGGGCGAAAAGTAAAGAAGGTGAAGGGACGACAATTCTCTTCACGCTACCGCTTATGAATAAGAAGCGGAGGGAAGTCCGATGAAATTAGAAACAGCAAAAACGTTGATATTAATCGTTTTAATTGGAACAAGTTTACTACTTACGCTTGGGACAGGAAGTTACAAACCAAGTCAAAAGGCGTTAGATAATGTGACGATTGATGAGGTTGACATTGGTGGAACAGAAGAAACGAAAAAAAGTATTATTGAACCATTAGACATAATTTTACATGCAAATGGCAGTTATTATGGCTTTAAAGATCCTGCCGAGCGAGAGAGACTATATGAGCGGATGAATTCCTGGAGTTTATCTGATGTTACGATTCATTCGGTTGCAGATCGAACTCCAAACGATTATGAGGTGGAGCTCATTTTCCCAGAAAACTTTCCGGTAGAGTTATTAGGAAGTATTTTCACATTGGCTGATGAAGATGTCCCGTTACCCGAAAATGCTCTATTTGAGCGTATTTATATTAAATTTGATGTAGACACAGCTACATTACTTGTTGAGGTAGTTACGGATGATGGCGGGCTTGTGAAGGCGAAGGTGAATGATACGAATGACTTTAACCATCTCTGGGCTTATATGGGTGGATTTGATTTGGATACATTCCGGTTGTACACGTTAATGGATGAAGGTGGCAAAAATATTTACTTGCCTACAGGGGAGATTGTTTTACCAAAAAAAACGATGTCCTTTAAACGAATTGAGCCACCTGATATGCGCGATGTATTATTTGATACGCCATCAGTAGTAAGTGAGTCCAGAACGCCAGAAATAGGTGAAACTTATTTTACAGATAGCCGCCAAATGCGAGTGGATGAAGATGGCATTAGTATGGAATATGTTAATATTTTAACAGGCGATAATAATACGGATAATCCATGGCTTTCTCCCACGGCATTATTGGATAGAAGTATTTTGCAAATTAATAATCATAAGGGTTGGACAAGTGATTATCGATTAGCAGAATTAAACAGTATGCAAAATCTAGTAAGATATCGAATGTATTATGAAGGATATCCTATTTTTAATCGTGATAATATGTCCATGATTGAACAGGTCTTGAACAGTCAGCAATTGATTGAATATCGCAGGCCGCTAATTATATTAGCTCAATCTGTTATAAATGAAACTCCAATAGAGCTAGCTTCTGGAGAAGTTATCAAAAGGGATATTATTGATAATCCAGACTATAGTGAAGATAATGTACAGGCAGTAACGCTTGGCTACCGGTTAAAAATCGATACCGATTTTTCATATAATGAGAATGTTGAGCTGGAGCCGGTATGGTATATCAAATACAATGGTCGCTGGACACAGCATGCATTTAATGAACCAGCAAAACCAGAGGGGGGAGATTGAGAATGCAGTGGGGCCATATTAAAACACTATTTATTCTCAGTTTCCTTATTTTGAATATCTATTTACTGATTCAATTTGTAGACAGGCAACAGGATTCAGAAGATCGAGATGTTTTGGATAATAAAGAATCGAGTTTGGAAGAACAGCTGGAATCTGAGAATATTACGCTTCCAGCGATGGAATATGATGTTACCGAGTCCAATTATATTAGTGTTTCTCAGAAAACATTTACGACAGAAGAACAAAGCATGTTAAATAGTATGGATAATTTAACAGCGGCAGTGATTGATAATGAGTTTATCATTGCTCAGCTAAGAGAACCAATACCAATTCCTGTTAATACAACACCTAGTCGAATTGCCGATTTACTTGCACCCTATGTGGCTTATTCAGAGGAATATGAATTCTGGGATTGGAATGAAGAATACAGGGTACTGATTTTTTCACAATTAAAAGAGGGTCGTCCGGTATATTTGAATGGGAGCGCGATTATCCTTGCTTATTTAAATCGAAATAACGAAATAACGCATTATACACAAATGATGCTCGGGGAGTCCAGTAAGCAAGGAACGACACAAACGGTGAATCCGCCTATACAGGCAATCGCTACTTTATTTTACCGTAACAATCTGGTACAGGACGATGAGGTGACGGAGGAACCGTCATTAGGGTATTTGTCACGGATTGTATCAGAAGAAGGAAGTCATGTGTTTGCACCGACATGGAAAGTAACAGTAAATGGCAGTCGGAATTACTTTGTAAATGCGATTGAAGGGCTTGTATATGCAGGAACGGATGCGAAATTTCTAGAAGAGACAATCAAAGATAATATAAAGCGAATTGAAGGCTTACCAGAAGAAAGTGAGATAAAGGAAGCTGCTCTACGTTCTTTAGAGCGAAGGCTAGAGATAGGAAATCGGAGTGAAATAGAATGACATTACGTTTTAGTGTTTTGGCATCCGGAAGTACGGGGAACGCGTTTTATGTTGAAACAGACCAACAGCGATTTCTTGTAGATGCTGGGTTAAGCGGGAAACAGATGGACCAGTTATTTAGCAAGGTCCATGTTGATCCTGCAGCTCTTTCAGGAATTTTAGTGACCCATGAGCATAGTGATCATATTAAGGGATTAGGGATTATGGCCAGAAAGTACAATCTCCCCATCTATGCGAATGAAAAAACGTGGAAAGCAATGGAGAATTCAATTGGAAAGCTTACGACCGATCAGAAGTTTCTATTTGGGATGAATGAAGTAAAGACATTTGATGATTTGGATATTGAATCATTTGGTGTCTCCCATGATGCTGCAGAGCCAATGTTTTATACCTTCCGACATGGTGGGAAGAAGGTAGCGCTCGTAACAGATCTTGGTTATGTTTCGGAGCGAATCAAAAAAACAGTAGAAGATGCGGATGCATATATTTTCGAGTCGAATCATGATGTAGAAATGCTGCGGATGGGACGTTATCCGTGGAGTGTGAAGCGCCGTATATTGGGTGATTCTGGTCACGTATCAAATGAAGATTGTGGCTTAGCACTTGCAGATATAATTAGTAATCGTACAAAGCGGATTTATCTTGCCCATTTAAGCTTGGACAATAATATGAAGGATTTAGCTCGGATGTCTGTACAAAGTGTTCTCCAAGAAAGAGGCATTAACATCGAGTTACATGATACTGATCCAAAAGAGCCGACTCCTTTATATGAGGTTGTATAGTCATGATTTTATCGATTTTCCCTAGGTATAATTGTTTAATTATTTCCGGTTTAAGGTAATACTATAATATATGTTCAAAAGAAAGGTAAAAAGGATTGAGGTTGGCTAAGTTCGCAACGTACTTTTGCGGGCGCCAACACTAGACGCCTTGTGCTTCGATGTGTCATTTTTACCGGACCTTTTGAACAATCTCTAATATATATCATATCAATAAGGGGATAATGAGATGGGATATTATGATCAGAACTACCGGACATATCGGAAACGAAAAGGAAGATGGCTCGCCCCGCTTATCATAGGAATCTTGATTGGTATTGTATTTATTGGTCTTGTTATGCCTGAATTTATGAATTCAACGAATAACGGAGACGAGGCTCGTGACCAAGTGACAATTGAGACGAATGAGCAGAATGGTAATCAAACGATTAATACATCAGTAACCGTTGATGTGACAACCCAGATAACGGAGGTTGTGGAGGACGTAACGCCGACAGTTGTAGGGATTACGAATATTCAACAGCAATCTGATTTTTTTCAGCAGCAAGAAGGGATAGAAGCTGGCACAGGATCTGGCGTTATTTATAAAAATGACGATGGAACTGCTTTTGTTGTGACAAACCATCATGTGATCGAAGGCGCAGATACGGTAGAAGTTGTTCTCTACGATGATACACACATGGAAGCAGAAATTGTTGGTAGTGATATCTTCTCAGATTTAGCAGTGCTACGAATGGATGGAACGGCTGTAGATAAGGTTATTGAAATTGGCACATCGGAGAGCATCAAAGTTGGAGAGCCAGCAATTGCAATTGGTAACCCATTGGGACTATATCTTTCGAGCACGGTTACGCAAGGAGTAATTAGTGGAACGGAGCGGACAATTCCACAGGATTTTAACCAAGATGGACGTGCGGATTGGCAAGCAGAGGTTATTCAGACAGACGCAGCGATTAACCCTGGGAATAGTGGTGGTGCACTGATTAATATTTATGGTCAGCTTATTGGAATTAACTCCATGAAGATTAACCAGGCTGCGGTAGAAGGAATTGGATTTGCGATTCCAATTGACTATGCCTTACCAATCATCGAAGAACTGGAAAATACAGGCGAAGTGACACGACCTTATCTAGGTGTTGAAATTTATTCGCTTGATGAAGTACCACAAACGGAGTGGAGAGACACATTAAACCTGCCTTCTGCAGTGGATGGTGGCGTGTACGTCTGGAATGTAGAACCATTGTCACCAGCGGATCAAGCAGGACTAGAACGTTTGGATGTGATCACAGAGCTAGACGGGAATCCGATTATGAATATGATTGATTTGCGTAAGGTTTTGTATCAAGAAAAGGAAATTGGCGATACAATTCAAATGACGTACTACCGAAATGGTGAACGAATCGAAACGAGTATAGAGCTTGGAAGCCAATAAAAGAAATGAAAGCTATCTTCTAAGAAGTAGTAGAAGATAGCTTTGCTTGTTAAAAGTGGGAAATCACAGGTTGTGGATAACTCATAGGGGCATGTTTATAAATGAGGAAAGCTCCATTTACCACTGTACACTGTTCATTGAGCGTTATTGCTTTAGTTATTCAAAATGTGTATAATCTATATTTTTTGAAGAAATAATCCACAAAAAACGAAAGTTATGCACAAACGGTGGATAATTAAAATCAATAAATCAATATATGGTGTAAAAAATCAATATTGTATCAAAATATCTACGAACATTTGTGCATATGTGCATAAACCTGTTGATAACTTAAAGTTATGCAGAGAGAATTGCTGTTATACACGAGTTATCCACAGAGAGGACTCTCGATTTGTTGATTGCTTGGATATAGTCAGGTAGCTTTTAATCCGCGAGCATACTGCCAAATAAGTAGTAGCATGATAACCAAAACGATATCTAATCTTGCTTGAAAGGCAAAGTTAAGAAATCCAGTTGTCCCGATTAAGGGAACCTTTGTGAAATAAAGTGCTCCAAGCATAATGAATAAAAGAGGAGCTACGGCAACATACATATACATCCTACCAGCGATTAACATCCCACATCCCAACTCGACAAGAGCAACAAGCAATAATATCACCTCTGGAAAAGGCAATCCAATTCCCGCAAAAATCTCTCTAAAATCAGGATTGATTAACTTCATCATGCCAGAAATAATAAATACATAACCTGTCGCATAACAAATCCATTTTGTTACATGCATCCCTTTCAATTAATCATCTCCCAAAAAAAGTATCTATTGCTACATACCTATGCAGTAGGATGGACAATCTTTCCCACAACAGTTAAAAACCATGGCAGGATCTTCGTGGGGTAGTGCTGTATCTCGAGGTAATGGTGTTATAATTCTGCGAGTGGTGCTTTATCTCAAGGTAATGGTGCTATAATTCTGCGAGTAGTGCTTTATCTCAAGGTAATGGTGCTATAATTTTGCAAGTAGTGCTTTATCTCAAGGTAATGGTGCTATAATTCTGCGAGTAGTGCTGTATCTCATGAGTATGGTGCTATAATTCTGCGAGTGTTGCTTTATCTCAAAGATGTAGTGCCATATTTCTGGGCCGGGCTATCCCTAACCAATCCTGCGAATTGCAATTGCGAATGATTCTCATTATAATCAAGGATAGATTAAAAAAAGGAAGTGCAGTGAATGATCCGTCGATTTTTCTCGTATTACAAGCCGCATAAGCGGTTATTTATTGTTGACTTTACATCAGCAGTTATCGTTGCCATTCTCGAGCTTGCGTTTCCGGTGGCGGTACAATGGTTTATTGATACATTACTTCCAGGCAATGACTGGAATCTAATTATCACGGTAAGTGTACTCTTATTATTCGTATATTTATTAAGTACTTATCTGCAATATATCGTGACCTATTTAGGTCATAAGCTCGGGATATATATCGAGACAGATATGAGGCGTGACCTGTTTCATCATGTACAGAAGCAATCATTCAAGTTTTTTGATAACACAAAAACAGGACATATTATGAGTAGAATCTCCAATGATTTATTTGATATTGGAGAGCTTGCACACCATGGACCAGAGGACTTTTTCATCGCAATTATGACCTTTATTGGTGCTTTTATCATTATGTTCTCAACCAATGTGCAGTTATCATTGATCATTTTGATTGCTGTTCCAATCCTTGTGTTTCTTATTTCGTTCAGTAACATTCGCATGAGTAGAGCATGGAAGAAGATGTATGAGGACATTGCAGGTGTCAATGCACAAGTTGAGGATGCCGTATCTGGAGTTCGTGTGGTTCAAGCTTTTACAAATGAAAAACATGAAATCAAGCGTTTTGCAGTAAATAATAATAGCTTTTTAAAGGCAAAAATCGCAGCTTATAAAGTAATGGGATTCGTGCATTCGAACATTTACATGATGATGCGTTTAATTACATTGCTCGTCTTAGTTGTCGGCGCATGGATGACGTTTAATGGACAACTAAGTGCCGGAGAGCTAGTATTCTTTGTATTAATGATGAACGTATTATTTAGTCCAATTCAAAAAATCAGTGCGTTGTTAGAGTTGTATCCAAAAGGAATGGCTGGATTCAAACGCTTCGCACAAATGTTAGATGTTGAACCAGATGTTCAGGATCGTCCAAATGCTGTACACGTTCAGCAGCTAAAGGGAGATATTGCATTTAAAGATGTTTCGTTTAGCTATGAAGAAGCTCATGGCCCTGTCTTAAACGATATGAGCTTTAACATTCGAGCTGGTGAGACGATAGCATTTGTTGGACCATCAGGAGCCGGTAAAACGACGATATCATCCCTTATCCCGCGCTTTTATGATGTAAATGCTGGGAGTATAATGATTGATGGAATGGATATTCGTGATATGACAAAGGAATCGCTTCGTCAGCAAATCGGCGTTGTGCAACAGGATGTATTCCTCTTTACGGGGACGCTACGGGAAAACATCGCCTATGGGAAGCTCGATGCAACCGACGAAGAAATTGAGACTGCAGCAAGAAATGCTCACATGGAGGAATTCATTAAGGAATTGCCAGACGGTTATGAAACCCAAGTCGGCGAGCGTGGCTTGAAGCTATCCGGCGGACAGAAGCAGCGAATTGCGATTGCACGGATGTTCTTAAAAAACCCACCAATCTTAATTCTCGATGAAGCGACATCGGCACTAGATACAGAAACTGAAATGATCATCCAGAGAGCCTTGAATGACCTTGCGAAAAACAGGACAACCCTTGTGATTGCGCACAGACTCGCAACCATCAAAAATGCAGATCGCATTATGGTTGTAACGAAAAAAGGAATTGAAGAAGAGGGAAGTCATGAAGAGCTGTTGAAACAAGGTGGCTTATTTGCACAGTTGCATAATGTGCAGATGAACTAGATGGTTTTTTGATACAGGCAATAGAAGAAAACATTGCAGAGTGACCACAATCACTCTGCATTTTTATTTGGAAAACGGGTATTAGGGAAGTCCTTCAAAGGAGTTTAATAAATAAGTAGTTTAGTGTAGACTGAATTTATAGAAAACAATATATGGAAGCTTGTGAAGAAGCAATATACTCTAGTGCATATTAAATAACAGCTTATTAGAAGAAGCAATCTGTAAAATAAGGATAATAACAAGTGAAGGAATGAAGAATGATGTCTCATAAGAAAAGGCAAAGAAGCGTGATTTTGGATTTGGCAGTTACGTTGGATGGTTTTGTGGAAGGGAAAAATGGAGAAGTTGATTGGTGTATCATGGATTCAGAGATGGGATTCCATAATTTCCTAAATCAAATCGATACAATTTTGTATGGAAGAAAAAGTTATGATTTATGGGGAGAGTATACTCCAGAAAAGAATTCTGGTATGGAAGAAGAAATGTGGGAGTTAATTCATAGTAAAGAAAAGTACGTGTTTTCGAGGACACAAAAAGGGCCTGAGACAACAGCAGTTTACATAAATGAAAATATTTTGGAAGAAGTAAATAAATTAAAAAGTAAGCCTGGTAAAGACATCTGGCTCTATGGTGGAGCAAATCTTATTACAACTTTTGTAAATCTGGGTCTTGTTGATGAATTTAGATTATCTGTTCATCCTATTGTTTTGGGAGAAGGTAAACCTTTGTTTGTTGATATAAAGAAGAGCTTTAATCTCAGATTAGTTAATTCAAGAACGTACTCTTCTGGAGTTGTTCAACTGATTTATCATAATGATGAGATGTAATTACAACTTGCGTCTTAACACAATAAGAAGATTGCCAATACGGCGGTCTTTTTTAACGAAAGAAGTTTATGAAATCAGAGCTAAGATGATTATAAAGTAATTAGGATGAGGGAGATTCGAAGTGGAAAATTGTGTATTTTGTAACCTGGATTTAGAACCAAATAAAAAAGTCATTTTAAGTAATGATTATTGTGAGTTTTTAAGACAGGGCATTTATTCCAAAAAAGTGCTATAATTATTAAATCAGTGTGTAGAGATATTGGTCTTTTTTATGGACCAAAAATATATGTCTCAGGATACGTCTGCCATCTGAAATATTTTCAATGGAGATGATCAATATGCACGGAGAAACAAGATTACCGCAAAACGGAAAAGAATTTGCATTATTTTTAGCGATTATATCAATACTTTCAGTCAATATTATCGCACCGCTTATTATGGGATTTGAATTTGGATTCAGTAAAGAGGTGTATGTTGAAACCCTACAAGTAATTCCTTTTATATGGATTTGCGTCATTTTATTGGTAACACTTGTTGCAAATCCAATTGTTAATAAACTTGTACAAAAGTTTATTGAACCTAAGGATGGTTTTAATGCAAGAGTATTGTTCACAATATTATTTAGCGTAACCATTCTATCCATTTTACTTACAATTATCGGATCTTGGATTGGTATGAGAGAAATTAGTTTGGAACCGATTCAAACTTTCTTTTATAACTGGCCACGTAACTTTTTCATCGCATTTTGGGTTGAAGTTTTGATTGCACAGCCGATAGCAAGATTTGCAATGAAAAAATTACATGAAAGTCAGGCACGTAAAGCAGAAAGATTAAGTGCGTAAATACGCAGCTGATATATTTGTGTTTACCACAAGAACATATAATACCAATTAAAAAGTAAAGAACCCATTTTGATCAGTTTTTTTCAAAATGGGTTCTTTATTATTTGTCTCAGCTTACAAGCGCGAACCACGACCAACTCACTATGACGATAGAATCGAAGCTATTGATGAAAATCGAATAGTAGACATAACAAGGGGAGATTTATCCCCCCTAAATGCAGTTATCCACAAACTCTGGATAACCTGTTAATATGTTAGAAAATTTACTAAAAATCAACAATTCATAATTCCCTTATGTCATGTATCACGCTTTAACGGGAAATATTATCCCGCCCCTAATAGTAAGAATATAACTTCTAAAAAAACATGGATAAGAGAACCGCACATTATCAAAATTTGTCGATATTCCCCGGGAAATAATTTAGGAAATGATAAACAGACTTCCATTAAGACTCATATTCATCCCCTTGTGAGCAAACGAAAAAAATCCAAGCATAATTAAAAATATGGTCAATATAATTTAAAAGGTGATGTAGTTCCTCTGCACTATCGGACAAGATGCATCCATCACTTAATAGCAAACAGCTTTCATTATGGCTAGCACTCTTTTTTTCATAGTAAGAATGAATGATGGAAAGGAGGTCTTTCTTTTATGAGAAAAAGATAGCAAATAGATAGCTGTTTCGGTGCTTTGTTTATTTTAAAGATACAAGAGGGGGAAAATGAAGTGGAGAAATTATTAAATGGCAGAATGATGATGTTATTTGTCGTGATGCTGATGGTTGTCTTTATCGCTGCTTGTTCATCGAATGATGATGATCAAGATGACACGAATGAAGATCCAGGAGAGCAGACAGAGTCGGATAATTCTTCTGATGACAATGCAGATGGTTCGATTTCTGGGGATTTAGAAATCCAGTATTTTGTTGGTGGTTATGGTGATGCTTGGTGGAAAGAAGTTATTGCAGATTTTAAGGAAGCGTATCCAGAGGTCAATATAATTGAGCATGCTGGTCCAAATATTAATGAGGAAATGCGGAGCCGTTGGGTATCCAATGATCCACCAGATGTCGTATACATTGATGGTGCGGGATCCAGTGAAACACAAATGGTAGAAGATGGTCAGTTGATGAATTTAACTGAATGGGTACAAGGTATTGAGCTAGAGGGTGGCGACAAGTTAATAGATAGTTTCATTGTTGAGCCAGGCACATTTGACGGTGAAATATACTCGTTGCCGTTAGTATTTGATACATGGGGTACATGGTATGACAGAGCATTGTTTGAAGAAAAGGGATATGAGGTGCCAACAGATTTTGAAAGTTTAATGAGCTCTATGGCAGAGATCCAAGCAGCGGAAGGAATTGACCCATATGTAACGAGTGGTCAGCATCCGTATTACTTCCTGCGTGGTGCGCTTTATCCGGCATTTGGTGCAGCAGGTGGAGAGGAATTGCTGGCTGATTTAATAACTGGTGCAGAAGGTGCGTGGACAAGTGAACCTGTTTTAGAAGTCATGAAGCGTGTGGAAAGAATGCAGGAGGAAGGAATGTTTGATTCCGGACTTGGTGCGTTAAACCATACCCAGTCACAAATGAATTTCTTGTTACATCAAAATGCCTTTATTCCAGTAGGATTCTGGCTGCCAAATGAAATGGCAAATGATATCCCAGATGGTTTTGATTTTGGCTTTATTCCTTCCCCAATGCAGGCTGAGGATGAGAGCTATGCGATTGTACCAGACTTGCGTCCATTAGCAATTTCTGAAGAGGCGGAGAATCCGGAAGCAGCAAAAGCTTTTGTTGAATTTGCATTTACACGTGATTATGCGATGTCTTTCTCCGAGCATACGGGTGCGATGATGAATATTACGGAAGTGGACTTAACGCAAAACGAAAATGTTTCTGCTTATTTAACAGAAGCAAATGCCATGATTAACGATCCAGACCAAGTGACGATTTATAATAAGCCACATCCAATGAGCGCTGATTTGGAGGTTCCTGTTGGAAATGCTCTCATGTCGCTCATGCTTGGAAACATGACCGCAGAGGATTTTGTTCAAGAGGCAGAAAAGGCTGCAGCTGAATATCGTGGCAGTAATTAAATAGCTAGCTATCAGCAGGAGTCCCGATCTCCTGCTGATAGATTTAATTGGATTCTATAAAAAAGGCAGGAGGTGGATCAGGTGGTACAGTCTAAAAAACAAAAGTATTTGTTCCTGGCCTTTTGTTTAATTCCGACCTTTCTATTATTTGCTGTTTTTACATTATATCCATTGTTTAGCGGGTTGTATTATTCCTTCTTTGATTGGTCGGGATCTTCGCAAAACAAGGAATTTATTGGGTTTGCCAACTACATAAAATTAGTGAAAGATGCAATCATCCCAAATACGATTATGCATGATTATTTTTTAGTCGTAACGAAGGTGATTGGGATTATGATATTAGCACTGTTTTTTGCAGTTGCTTTAACTCAGTTAAAAATTAAGGAAGCTCCTTTCTATCGGATTGTATTCTTTTTCCCTAATATTATGTCCGTTGTCGTTATTGGAATCTTATGGACATTTATTTATAACCCAAGTCTTGGATTGATAAATTCCGGCCTGGAATTTATCGGCTTGGAAAGTTTGGCAAAGCCATGGCTCGGTGATGAAACATGGGCATTACCAAGTCTTGTTCTCCCTTCCATTTGGGCAGGAATTGGATTATTTATGCTCATGCTTATTGGCGGAATTTCCAATATATCCAAAAGCTACTATGAGGCAGCAGAAATTGATGGGGCAAGTGAGTGGCAGCAATTTTGGAAGGTCACGCTACCATTGATCTGGCCACAGATTAAGATTTCAATTCTTTATATCGTCATTACAACGTTAAATGGCTCGTTTATTATTGTCCAGGTAATGACTGGCGGTGGGCCAAATAATGCAACACACGTGATGGGGTCATATCTCTATCAGCAAGCATTTGTTCAATATAATTTTGGTTACGGGGCAACGATTGGCGTTATGATTTTGATTCTGTCCTTGTTAACGGTACTTATTCTTCAGTTCTTTATGCGCCGCGATAAAGTTGAATATTAACGTTTCCATAAGCGAGGTAACCCGGACTTTAGAGTAGAAAGGAGGAGTAGCTTGTGAAGCGGAGTGTCGGACAAATTCTAGGGAGAGCAGGGATTCGCATCCCGTTAATTCTCTGGACAATTGCTGTATTGTATCCGATTTTCTGGATGTTTCTTGGTTCGTTTAAATCAAATGCTGAAATCTACCGGAATCCATGGGGCTTTCCGGAGTCATTCAGTCTCGATAATTTTGTTACAGCGTGGACAAACTATAATATTGATACAAGTGTGTTTAATAGCTTAATTGTTACGGTTATTGGAACGGTTCTTACGTTAGTACTCGCAATCCCAACCGCCTATGCAATTGAGCGGATTCAATTTCGCGGAAGCAAGGCGTTGTTTCTATTATATATTTCAGCAATGATGATTCCGATGGTGCTAGGCTGGATTCCATTATTCTTTCTCTTGGCAAGGCTTAATCTATTGGATAATATTTATGGATTAGCAATCGTCTATGCGGTAAGTCAGCTTCCATTTACTATTTTTGTGTTAACGAGCTTTATTAGTACGATTCCAAAATCATTGGAAGAATCCGCTGCGATGGACGGAATGTCACCTTATATGGTTTTATGGAAAATCATTACACCATTAAGCATGTCAGGAATTATTACGGTTACGATTATGAACGCAATCCAATTTTGGAATGAATATTTTATGGCATTAATCTTTTTAAATACAAGTAGTAATTATACGCTCGCATTAGCCATTGATTTTATTAGTAGTGAAGCGCAATATACAAATGCATGGGGCACATTGTTTGCGAGTCTTGTGATTGCAATTATTCCAGTTATTGTCCTTTATGCCATTTTCCAAAGGCGAATTGCGAAAGGTTTAACGGAAGGTGCGATTAAAGGATAACAGTGCAACCTATAACGAAAAATATACAGGATACGACAATCCAATACGGGTTGTTGTTTTTTTGTGTAGAAAAACAGCTTCCTTATTGGTCATACTAATATTTCTAATAAACGTCATTATGCTGAAAGTGTGTGAATACGGGCTTATTTTTAATTGTTTTAAGGCTTATTTCCCCCTTCTTTAACCAACTAATGTCCTATGCTATGAGGGGTTTACTATTGCTATTCTAGGGATAAATATTCATTTTTATCAAATAATTCATTTTTTACATAATAAAACAACATTTTTAAATGGGGTTTGCTATTGTCTAGTTAATCTAAATTACTGCACGTTTTTGACACCACTGAATTAATCATGGGAGGAGTGGCAGGTTATATAAGAAGGACAAGCTATCATTGTTCATTTTTTAAAAGAGTTGGCAAGAGCAAAAGTGCATGCACACGACTAGCGCTGGACTAGACGGAGCAAAGGAGGAGTATCTGTGAAGTTAAAATACGTGTTAACCATTTTGTCACTGACACTACTTGTCGTCAGCATTCCACTTTCTAGCTTGGCAAATCAGACAGGTGAAGCAGGAAACCATGACGCAAGGATTCGAGCAATCATGGAGGATATGACGTTAGAAGAGAAAGTTGGCCAGCTTTTTATTGTACATGTATACGGTAAAACGCCGACAGATCCAGCTTACGAGTTGATTAATCTTGGGAATAATCGCGGTGGAAAAGACTTTCAAGAGGTCATTGAAAACTATCATATTGGTGGTGTGATTTATTTTAACTGGACCGACAATATCGGAACACCACTTGATGTGGAGCAAGTTAATGCGTTATCAAATGGATTACAGGATATTGCGTTAGAACAAGATCAGGAGATTCCGCTGTTTATTTCAACGGACCAAGAAGGTGGGATTGTCCAGCGAGCAACAAGTCCTGCTACTGTTTTTCCAGGGAATATGGCACTTGGTGCTGCAAGACTGGATAATTACGCAGCACAAACCGGAAGTATTCTTGGAAAAGAGCTGGACGCATTGGGCGTTAATATGAACTTTGCTCCAACAGTGGATGTCAATTTGAACCCAGAAAATCCGGTAATTGGTGTTCGCTCTTTTGGTGAGGATCCTGATCGTGTATCAAGCCTTGGAGTTGCGCAAATCGAAGCACTACAGGAAGAAAATGTGATTGCGACGGCAAAGCATTTCCCGGGACATGGAGATACGGACGTTGATTCGCATTATGGATTACCGATTATCGATCATGATTTGGAAACGCTGCATGAAGTCGATTTGAAGCCTTTTAAGGATGCAATCGATGCAGGTGTAGATGCCATTATGACGGGACATATTGTTGTTCCCGCATTGGATGACTCTGGTCTCCCAGCTACATTATCTCAACCAATCCTTACTGATCTATTGCGTGAAGAAATGGGATTTGATGGTTTAATTATTACCGATAGCCTTGATATGTCTGGTGCCGATGTTTTGCCACCGGAAGAGGTACCAGTGGAGGCATTCAAAGCAGGAGCAGATATTCTATTAAATCCAGCGAATGTGGAAGAATCTTATACGAGCATGCTTGAAGCTGTACAGTCTGGTGAAATTACGGAGGATCGCTTAAATGAATCGGTTTACCGGATTCTACTGGCAAAAGCAGAAAAAGGCTTGTTTGAAGACCCATATGCAGATCCAGCGAAAGTAGAGAATATCGGGACAGAAGCACATTTGCAAGCGGCAAAGGAAATCGCTGAAAAAAGCATCACGCTTGTTAAAAATGAGCAGGATGTTCTGCCTGTATCCGACGCAGAAACCGTGCTCGTAACTGGTCCATCGGCTGCCAAGCCTGGCCTAATAGCTGATTTATTGGATGAAAAAGGCATAAGCGGAGATAGCTTTGCAACGGCTGCAAGTCCGACAGCAGAGCAAATTGATCAAGCTGTAGAGCTTGCTGAGGCAGTGGATAAAGTGATTATCACGACCTACACAGCAAACACAAATAGTCAGCAGCAAGCATTGGTTGAAGCATTACAAGCTACTGATAAGCCAATTATTGTCTCGGCCCATCGGAATCCATATGATGTGATGGCCTTTCCGGATGTGGAGGCTTATGTGGCGAGCTACAGCTATTTAGATGTATCCATAGAGGCGGTTGCCGGTGTGTTGGCAGGTGAGCTTAACCCGTTTGGGAAATTACCTGTCACGATCCCGGAGCACTATGAAATAGGAGAAGGTCTGGACTATGTTGATATTCCACGTGGTGCTGCAGGAATGAAGCAGCTTGTCGATCAATTGGATGAAGCTGGAGAAATATCGAACCAAGAAGCAAGTCGTGCACTGAATCTCCATTTAACTGCAGTAGCGCAATATGAGGAGCGAAGGCTGCCTGATAAAGTGATTAAACATTTGGAAGGCTTTCGAAAACTACTCGATCAGCAACAGGATAATGAGGCAATTTCAAAGAAAGCCCATAGTTATTTAGATACAGAAGGACTGCGATTAATTGAGCATTGGTTAGAAAATTAAACAGTAATCGAAGGAACGAGCCGAGGAGGGATGCAGCTTGAGATATTTTTTACGAATCGGAGTGCGGCTATCTGCACTGCTCTATTTAATTTTTATCATCATATACCTGGTGCATTCCCCGACAACGGCTTTGTTTACCGATACCACAATAGTTGTTGGAAATATAACGGCTGGCAGCTATCAAGTGGAAGAGATAGAAACGAATGAAGAAATGGAAGAGGAGGAACCTGAAGCAGACGAGGAAGAGACAGTAGAAGCTGGTGATTTAGAAGAAGAAAAAGCTGATACGGAGAACGAGCATGGGGGAAATGAGGGGGCATCAACCGGAGCGGCTGAATCAACAGAAACAGAGGAAGCGAAAGAAACGAACGAAGAGGAAATAGATGAAAGATCTGAAGAAGATGAAGAAGAAACCGAACAGGAAGATGTGAATGAAGAGGAAATGGGAGAAACTAGTGAGCCCACCTGAGCAAGGGAGTGAATAGAACAAATGCGTATAAAAAGTGTATTAAAAAAATGTACTAGCTTTCTATCAACTATTTTATTTATCGCCTTATTATCTGTCCTTTTTCTCTCTCTTGCTTCTAAAGCAGCAGGGAATGAGGTGAGTCTGTTTGGGTATCAAGTAAAGTCTGTCCTATCGGGTTCCATGGAGCCTGATATTCAAACAGGATCGCTTATCGCGATTGAAACGGGAGGAGATGGGGAGCGATTTCAGGAAAACGATGTGATTACATTTCATTCAGAAGAGGGTGTATTGGTAACGCACCGAATTGTGGAAGTAAAGCATGGAGGTCAGCAATATGTAACGCAGGGTGATGCGAATAACGGAATAGACCGCAATCCCGTGCTAGCAGAAAACATTGTCGGACAATATACCGGGCTTACGATTCCATATGCGGGCTATGTCATGAATTTCACCAGCTCACGTGAAGGGGCAGCATTGCTGTTCATTTTTCCAGGCATACTACTGATTGGTTATTCCTTGATAACGATAAGAAGTACGTTAAAAGAAGTGAAACAGCTCATGAATGAAAAAGAAATACGAGCATAATCAGAACAAAAATTAGAGGAGGAATTCGAGATGAATATTAAAAAGAAATTAGGGACAGGTATTATTTCAGCAGTGCTTGGTTTAACGCTCGTTGGTGGAGGAACATTTGCTTATTTTAGTGATACGGAAACAACGAACAACACATTTGCAGCGGGGACATTAGATTTAGCGGTGAATCCGACACAAATTATTGAGGTAGATAATATCAAACCAGGAGATTCCATGATTCGCGACTTTGAACTACAAAACAATGGAACGTTGGATATCGATAAGGTGCTGTTAGATACAGACTATACGGTGACCGATGCAAATGGCGATAATACAGAGGATTTTGGTGAGCATATCCAAGTAGAATTTCTTTATAATGCAGACAAATTGGATGAGGTTATCTATGAAACGACACTTGCAGAGCTAAAAGAGCTAACACCAGAAGCGGTAAATGAGAATGTCTTCTATCCGCTGTTTGGTGAAAAAGGTCTGGAGGTTGATTCCATTGATGACTTAGTCGTTAAATTTAACTTTATTGATAATGGAGAAGACCAAAATCAATTTCAAGGGGATTCATTAAATTTAGAATGGACATTTACCGCCACGCAAACAGCTGGTGAAGATAAGTAGTGAGATCTCTAATAAGGGAGAAGAGATGATATGAAAAAGCAGTTTTTATCTGTAATCATCATCACGATGGCGATTGTCTTATTATTTCCTCATGCGGAAATAAGCAATGCATCTATAGCAGAATCAATAGTAGTTGAAGCAGAAAATGTTCGAATGCTCCAGCAGCCCTTGGATGATTTGGACGATGAAATAGAAGAAGCTTTAGCGGAAAAAGTAATGCCTGGTGCGGTTGTGCTAATTGCTAGAGACGGAGAGATCGTCAAGCATCAGGCATACGGTTATGCGTTACTTTATGCGGACGACCAATTTACGGAGGTGGACGAGCCTGTTCCGATGCAGGAAGACACCATCTTTGATGTGGCCTCTATATCGAAATTATTTACAGCAACAGCAATTATGAAATTATGGGATCAAGGTGAATTCGAATTGGATGATCCAGTTTATTGGTATATTCCTGAATTTGCCGCACAAGACAAAGAGGAGGTAACGATCCGCCATCTCCTGACACATACGTCTGGGTTTAGACCGAGCACGACAGAACCGATTCATGAAATGGAAGGGACACGTGAAGAGCTATTAGATTTTGTATTAAACGAGCCTTTACAAAATCCGCCAGGTACAGCTTATGTCTATAGCGATGTCGACTATATTACGCTAGGTGTATTAATCGAACGAGTTAGTGGAAAGCGACAGGATGAGTTCGTACGGGAGTTTATTACAGAGCCCTTAAACATGACGGATACGATGTACGATCCGTCAGCCGATTTACAGCACCGTATTGCGGCTACGGAATTTCAGCCTTGGACGAATCGCGAAATTGTTTGGGGAAGTGTACATGATGAAAAAGCATGGGCGCTTGATGGGGTAGCTGGACATGCTGGGGTATTCAGTAGTGCGCCAGATTTAGCTATCTTTGCCGAGATGATGCTGAATCAAGGGAACTATGAAGGGACTCAAATTCTTTCAGAGGAAGCGTTCGAGCTGATGAATACGAATTGGAACGAGGCATTTCCAGGTCAGGATCAAGGACTTGGCTGGGAGCTCAATCAAGAATGGTATATGGATGATCTAGCAGAATTTAATACGATGGGACATACCGGTTATACCGGAACGTCGATTGTTGTTAGTCCGAATAAAGAATCGGTTACAATCCTGCTAACGAATCGGGTCCATCCAACGCGTGATACGGTATCAACGAATGCGATACGCAAAAAAGCAGCAGAAAAGACGGCAGACTCCATTCATGCATGGAATGCAGCTGGGATGCAAATGATGGTGGAGCGACTTGATGCAAGGGGTGCATTTGAGCTAGCTTCTGATGCCCACGCTCTTCAGCTGCATTTAACAGCGATTGAACAGTTTGAAAATAAAGGAGATCAAGCAAAGGTCGTAAAGCATTTGGGAGGATTTCAGCAGTTGGTTGACTACCTCTTGATACATGAACGAATTGATGATGCAATAAACGATGATTTACAACGAACAGCAGATTATTTGCTAGGTAAATGGCAGTAATTTTTATGGTGCAGCGAGGGAGCAGCTTTCTTGCTGCACACATTTTTTCTGGTTCAGCGCTTGATCGGTTTGAGCTAATGCCTGTTGTACGTGAAACTAAGTGGAAAAGCTGATGTTTGCAAGAGAAAGACTGATATTTATAGGAAATTGGCTGATATTCAAGAGAGAAAGGCTGATGTTCACAATTAGCAGTGCGTGCAATGGGGTGTTTGGTTATAAAAGGAGGAATAAAATGAACGGTAAGCAAAAAATCTTATCTATTTTCACGGTCTTATTACTTTTTTTCAGTGCAAGTATTCCTGTTTCTTTAGCTGATGCAGTTGATCCGGATGATAATACAGGATATGAACCAGAAAATCCCGGTATTTTAGATGAACAAACCGATGAGGGTGACAAAGGAATGGTAGTTACTGCGCACCCTCTAGCTTCAGAGGTTGGGGCAGATGTTCTGAGGCGGGGTGGCAATGCAGTGGATGCTGCAGTAGCCATTCAGTTTGCATTAAATGTTGCAGAACCAATGATGTCTGGTATTGGTGGTGGCGGTTTTTTCATGTATTATGATGCTCAATCTGAGGATGTATCGATAATTAATAGCAGAGAGCGGGCTCCTCAAGGGGCCACTCCAGATATGTTTTTAGATCAAGAAAATGTTGTAACAGATCCAGGCAAATTTCATCTAGGTGCAATTGATATGAATCCAGATGGAGAGGATAAGCAATTTCATATTGGTGAAGTGAATGTTACCGATCTTGAAGCATCGGGTGAGGAAGCGACAGTTTTTGACTATGGTTTTGCTAGTGAAGCTGGGGAGCCATGGGATCCCAGTAAGTTTTCCATATTTGAACGTGGAACAACATTTCAGCTCGATGAAGATGGTGGTTTAATTAACTTTGGGCCTCCAACTGGCAGTAATTCATCTTCTTACGGTCAAACAACAGCCGTGATGGATGAGGTTGAGGATAGCGAGCTTTTCATTCGTTACCGGACTGATGATCCCGGTGATGACCGACGTTTGCGTTTGTGGCTGAGATCTGACGAATATCGTTCTACCGGAACAACGTTTGTCAAAAATGGCTATGGCGTCGAGATTAATACGAAGACAAATCAAATAAGTCTTATTCAATCAAAGGATTCCACGACCTCAACACTTGCTACATTTTCGTATGATGGAACAACTGATTGGCAATCGCTACGCTTTCGTGTTGAGGGCGATGAATTAAAGGTGCGCTTATGGGAGGATGGAGCCGAAGAGCCAGAGGATTGGAATATCGAAACCTTTGCTGGTTCGGTAATTCCATTTTCAGAAAGGGTACAAAGTGGTACCTCTGTTGGAGTTCCAGGCACATTAAAAGGGTTGGAAGAAGCTTTAGATAAATGGGGAACGATGGAGCTTGGTGAATTGATTCAGCCTTCAATCGACATGGCTGAGCAAGGGGTTGAAGTTAATTGGGTTTTAGCAAATGCTATTGCAAATAATCAAAGTAAATTAGAGCGTACGGCAGCAAAGGATGTGTTTCTTCCAGAGGGTGAACCATTAGAAGAAGGAGAGATCTTAGTACAAGAAGATTTAGCGAAAACATTTAAGCTGATACGCGATCAAGGGATAGATGTATTTTACAATGGGGAAATTGGTGAAGCATTAGCGGAAGCTGTTCAAGAATTTGATGGAAGTATGGTAATGGAAGATTTAGGGGATTACGATGTGACCGAGGATGAAGCAGTTTGGGGAGACTATCTGGACTATGACATTGCATCCATGCCACCACCAAGCTCAGGTGGATTAACGATGCTGCAGCTGCTGAAAATGTTTGAGCAGCTGGATCTAACTGATCATGATGTCAAGTCGTCGGAAAAATATCATTTCATGGCCGAAGCGATGCATCTTGCTTATGCCGATCGAGGCGCATATATGGGTGATCCAGAGTATGTTGAAGTGCCAAGAGATGGACTGCTTCACCAGGATTATATAGCAGAGCGGGTTGAAACCATCTCGCCTGATCGTGCGAATGACAATGTACAGCCAGGAGATCCATGGGAGTATCAGGAAGGAAGTGCTCCAACCATTGCCCAGCAGGTCGATGATAAACAAGAAGGACAAACAACCCATTATACGGTAGCAGATCAATGGGGAAATTTAGTCTCTAATACGACGACAATTGAACAGCTCTTTGGGTCAGGCATTATGGTGCCGGAATATGGAATTGTACTGAATAATGAATTGACCGATTTTGACGCTGTCCCAGGTGGCGCAAATGAGGTGCAGCCAAATAAACGCCCACTAAGCAGCATGACACCAACGATTGTATTAAAGGATGGCGAGCCATTTATGACCGTTGGTTCTCCAGGAGGAGCAACGATTATAACGTCTGTGACGCAAACAATTGCCAATGTTATTGGCTATGGCATGTCCATAAAGGATGCAATCGAGGAGCCGCGTATATACAGCAATAGTTACCCAACAATACGCTGGGAGTATGGCATTTCAGATGCTGTCCGGCAATTGCTTGAAGAGATGGGACACGCTTGGGAAGCAAGTCCAACAGAGATCGGAAATGTGAATAGCATTGTTTTAGATGAAGGGATATTCATTGGGGCGGCAGACTCAACGAGAGAAGGTACCGCAATTGGTTTATCCGCAGCGGATTTTCTAAGCATTGATGGCCTAAAATCCCGCGTTGAGCAATTACATGCAGACGATGAGATCTACGAAGAACATGTTGTGCGATTACTTCTTACACATTTAACAACAGTAGGTCATTATGAGGAAAATGAAAAAATGGATAAAGCAATCAAGCATTTAGAAGGGTTTAAGCAGTTGTTAGATCAGCTAAAAGCTGCAGATTCAATTTCGGAGCATGCTCATGAGACACTAGTGAGCGGTGCGGAGGAGTTGCTTGATATGTGGCAGTAGCTAGCTCTATTCTTTGTGCTTTAGCAGAGTGGGCAAATGCTGAAATCTCTAGGGGAATTACTGAAGATTACAGGATAAATGCTGAAGTTCTGCAGTAAATTACTGAAGTTCACAAAAAAATTGCTGAAGTTCAAAGTTTGCAAGTGACGTGTAAGTCTGCGCTCATTCTCGGCATGCAACGATATTAAAGACGGGAGAAACAAAGGGAGGAAAAGCTGATGAAAAGGCTGTTCTTAATAACAATTGCGCTGTTCGTTGTGCTAGGATCGTTAACCGCAGTTGCAACCAATCGACTCAAAGCTGATGTGGGAGATGACAGTGAAAAGCCACTCAAGCTTGGAGTAGAGGTTTTGCTTGAGCAACAAAAGGATCTTATTGAAGGAAAGCGTGTCGGATTAATCACGAACCCAACAGGTGTCGATCAAGAACTAAATAGCATTGTTGATCGGTTATTCCATGATCCGGATGTCGAGTTGACTGCTTTGTATGGTCCAGAGCATGGCGTACGTGGGGATGCACAAGCTGGTGAATATGTCGAATACTATATCGACGAACAGACAGGCTTACCGGTTTATAGCTTATATGGGGAAACAAGAAAACCGACGCCAGAAATGCTCGAGGATATCGATATTTTACTATTCGATATTCAGGATGTAGGTGCAAGATTCTACACGTATATTTATACAATGGCCTATGCGATGGAGGCGGCAGCTGAAAATGAGATTGAATTTGTCGTATTAGATCGCCCGAATCCGTTAGGTGGTAATCATGTAGAAGGACCAGTGCTCGATCCGGAATACGCTTCTTTTGTCGGCAATTACCCAATCCCGCTCAAACATGGCATGACAGTTGGTGAGCTGGCACATTTGTTTAATGAGGAGTTCGAGATTGGAGCAGATTTAAACGTTGTCGAAATGGATGGCTGGAAGCGCGGAATGTATTATGACGATACCGATTTAGAGTTTGTGCTGCCATCTCCGAATATGCCGACGTTAGATACGGCGCTTGTCTATCCTGGCGCAGCGCTGATTGAGGGGACCAATATTTCGGAAGGTAGGGGAACGACAAAGCCATTCGAGTTTATTGGAGCTCCGTTTGTAAATAGTACCGAATACGCAGCGGCATTGAATGAATTGAATTTACCTGGTATCACATTTCGAGCAGCATCATTCACACCAACCTTTTCCAAACATAGTGGCGAATTAAGCCATGGCATCCAGATTCACGTGACAGATAAACGGGCATATGAGCCTGTAATTACCGGATTGCATATTGTAAAAACCTTGCATGATATGTACCCGGAAGACTTTGAATTCCGAGCAGAGAACAGTGCAGGCATTTCTTTCTTTGATAATCTAATTGGAAATCGATGGATTCGCGATGCGATTGAAAATGGGGAGTCCGTAGAGGAAATGGCATCTGCCTGGCACGAGGATCTTCAAGCATTTAAAGAGGTTCGTAGAGAATATCTCCTTTACACGATAAACACGGAGCAATTGAAGCAAAATATCGGAGCTTTTCAACAATCCGGTGATATCGAGAAGGATGCAGAACGTAAATTACTCTTGCATCTTACCGCAGTCGAGCAATTTGAAGGGAAAAAAGTTGCTGATAAGGTTGCAAAACATATGCAAGGTTTCCAGCTGCTGTTAGACCAGTATAAAGATGCGGCGGGTCTATCCGATAAAGCTTATCAAGCGTTGAGCAGTGATACGACGGATATGATTGCGCAGTGGGATTAAAAAAGATTGTCACTTTTATATGTAATCGCTTACCGGAAAAATGGTAAGTTTTAAAAAAATGTAAACTAGATTTTAAGGAGGATATTATGGAGGTTATTATGAATAAGAACATTTGGAAGAAGTTTGTGTATCTTGCTGCAATTTTACTCGTAATGTTGATCCCAGTAAGTGATATATCTGCTCAAACTGAACGAGATTGGATGACTAACGATGAATTTCTCCAAAAGCTAGACGAAATTGAAGCGAATAGCTCCGGAAAAGTTCAGGTTGATGTTGTTGGTCACTCAAGACTTGGAAATGCAATAATGTCTGCCCGTGTGGGTACAGGTGACCAAGTTATACTAATCAACGGTAGCATCCATGGTAATGAAAAAAGTGGCGCTGAGGCAATTGTAGAGATATTAGATTATCTTGGAACTAGTGATAGCTCATTCGCTCAATCTGTTCGTGACGAGGTTACTATAGTTACCATTCCACGTTTAAACGTGGATGGTCTCGAGATACCCCAAAGACAGAATATATTTCCATGGGATGAGGTAGTTTCTGATTACCCACATCTAGAAGGGGCTGAACCTGCCTGGTACTATAACCAAGGGAATGCGGGCTTTGATATCAATCGTGATTTTCATGCTGACTTAGACTATGAAGTAGTAGCGGAAGATTTACCTGGAAACACTTTGGATTTTGGTTTCTTCATAACGAAAGAATCTCAAATTCTTAGAGATCTTTACGTGGATTTGCAAAATGAGTTCGGAGTAGTGGAGGCCTTTGTGGATCTTCATCACATGGGAACACCAAAACTTAATAAAACAGGTGAAGAAGTTACAATTGCAATAGACCCTCCACCATTAGGACCAGACGATAGCACAAAATATGATAATTATCCATTGGATCGAGATAAATCAAAACGTTATGCGCTAGCTGCTGCTCGGGGAGTAAAGGAATTATCAGATAAAGAGGAGACTGGAGTAGCTCAGTATATCGCTTTTCAAGAACGTGATTTTCCTGGACAAGCTAGAACTGCATTTGCTCTTAATGGAACGGCAACTGTCCTGTTCGAAATGCCTGGTCAACAACCTCAATTCGGCTATGATCAAGACCTAGTAGACCGTGTGGAAAACGGGTTATGGGGGATGATTTCTCGCATGGCTGATGGTTCTATTGATGATTTAAACGGCGATGATTTCGTTACAGAAATACCTAGGTATTGGACAGACAACATAACTGACATGAGAGATGTTATGGGGCGCTTTACGGAAGAGGGGCAATTTGAGAATGCTAGTGATGCTCGTTTATTAGATAACCACTTAGCTGCTCTAGAAAACTATGAAAAACAAGAAAATGAAGAAAAGATGGTCAAACATTTAAATGGTTTAAAATCATTACTTGATCATCAGCAAGAAAAAGGATTAATCGAAAGTGAAGCTTACAGAAGACTCTACGGAGATGCCGACCTTTTACTTGATAGATGGGAAAGGGAGCTTACAGGAGACTCAAGGGACATATACTTGATAGGTGAAAATCAATTAATAGATTAATTGATTACTCATTCGTACTAAGTTATTATTGCAACAAATGAGCAATCTTAAATAATGCTGATAATATAAAGGGTAACTTAATAATGAATATTAAAAGTAAGTTAGGTCTTGGTATAATGTCAGCAACAATAGGCATTTCCCCATGTTAATTGGGTGACCTTTGCTTATTTCAGTGATGGGGAAACAACGAGTAATACATTTGCAGCTCGAACCATTGATCTACTGTCGAACCTACAGAAATCGTTAACTTGGATAATTTAAATAACAAAGAGAAATGGAGATAATTTCAGAAGCAGCATATTATGAATTGCAAAAAGATGCCGACTATCTGATAAGTAAATGGGAAAAGAAATAGCACAATTGAAGCGTTGTACGGCGTTACAACGCTTCCCGAATTCCCTAGGGCTTAAAGACTACTTAAATGCTCATGTACAAGCTTCCATTGCCCATCTTCATCAACCTTAAACACATTGGTTGCTCTGCCGCTGCCAGAAACAAATTTACCGTGATGATAACCCTCGTACGTATATATATAAATACAAGTTGCTGACTGCTGATCAACGCTTATCCATTGAACATTTGTAGCAGCATACAGTTCTTCTTTAATTGTATCCCAAGCATGCTCAAAGTATGCTTGGATATCCGCAACAGATGTACAAGTTTTGTCTGAAAACCAATACACGACTTCTTCATGCAGTACATCCTTCACATTTGAAAAATCATGTGTATTTGTTGCATTAATATATTGCTGTAAGGCTCTTTTATATGGCATAAGCTTCCCCCATATCTCTAAAAATATCTAATTAAATACTTATTTCTCCTCTAATCGCTCCCCCAATTGCTGCACATTTTCAGCAAGCCAAACCATTTCCTGTTGGTTGCTTCAGTAAAAATACTCCAGAGTCGGTCGTGATTTTCCATTTTAAATTAAGCCATCCTCTTTTAATTGGCTCTGCTTCTAATAATGTGAACCCAAATAAGTGGCTGCATGCAGCAGTAAGGTCGGCAAGGACAGCTTGTTCATCAGTTAAAATTGGCATCGTATATCTCCAATCCACGGAAAATTTTAAGACAAATGCTCAACCTGATTAAAATTTTCTATCCTCCATTTATTCCCTTCAAAATGAAGATTGTTAATGCAGGCGTTTAACAATGTTGTTTTCCCCGATCCAATTTCTCCATCGGAAAAAACAGACAGAATGGCGTTTATGACAGCTCCATGTGCTACAAGTAAGACACGTTTATCTGGGTAGTTTTGCTGCACGTGTTCAACTGCTGTGATGACACGTTTATTAAAATCAGCTCGCTTTTCTTGATTCGGGAAACCATCAGGATGTTGTTCTCTTTCGGCATAGGTTTTTCCTTCACCATCTCCAAATGAACGCTCTTGAAAGTCAGCCATCTCAACCATTGGCAATTGTAATTTGGCATTAATAATCTCGGCTGTTTCTTTTGCTCTTTTCAATGGGCTATGTATAAGTACATCATAATCTGCCGCATTTAAGTAGGCTGCACATTGCTCTGCCTGCCTTCTGCCAGTGTCATTTAATGGAATATCGGTACTCCCCTGAATTCGTTTATTTAAATTCCAATCTGTTTCGCCATGACGAATGAAACATATTCTTGTCAAAAAAATCCTCTCCTTATTTCATATCATAAAACAAATGTACCTGCGCATCCTAAGAACAAAGGAGGAAGCATCCATGCGAAAATTATGTTTAGCATTCAGTATTGCATTTTTACTTATTTCTAGTCATACCCTTCCATTACATGCAGCAATTGATGTTCAGAATGAAGGCGTACCATCCTATGCAAAATGGGGAAAGCTTGCTGTTCAGGAGACAAAGGAAAAATACCCATCCGCTCAAATTATTGACTATCTCCATATTGGCAAGGAAACAACCGACGACTCCACGGTTGAAAAATTTAAGCTATGGCTAAAAGGTGAAACCAAAGAATTCGGTGTGTTTGTCAATATTGAATTTAACTCAGAGACAAATGAAGTCGTCCAGATTACGTTTGAAGAGACGGATCGATGAATTTTTAATCGGCCTGTCTCGTAACAATATGCTCTGGATTCTTTGGCAACTGCTTTAATGCTGTTCTTAAAAAAGCTGGATAAAGCTCTACGGTCTCTAAAGCATCAATTCGTACCCATTTATAAAGGAGACGCTCACCTTCAGCCCCGTGAAAAGAACCATTATGTGCTAACAGCGTTTCATCAGCTGCAGAAACTTGGTAGTAAAAGCCCACTTCGTGAAAAGCATCTGTTTGATATGGAAAAAAGTTCTCCACCATCCAATACAGCGAGCCAACTTCAACTGCAACATCTAGTTCTTCATGAAACTCGCGCGCTAGACTCTCAATAGAGGATTCACCAAGTTTTACTCTTCCACCAGGTAGTGCCCAATTTGTATCGTTCACATCACGGTGGAGGAGAACATGTCCTTCATTAACCCAAACACCTGCAACGCGATAGTTAAAAACGGCATTACCAGCTCTAAACACTGCATCCATCTGCTTTTCCCCTTTCTTATGTACGCTTAATTGAGACGTCACCCTCCCTATTGTTGGCTTCATCCCATTCAACATGAATTTCGAAAGTTCCCTCTTCGAAAAACAACGGAAACCTGCGACGGATCGAATGTTGCATTGGTAAATGCATTGCCTCGCTTATCTTTATCCAGCTTGGCTTTCCTTCTTTACTATGCTCGATTAACTCACCAGTAAAATCATCTGTTATGTAGTTATATATCATGTATCTCTTTTTACGGACAGGATTGACATATTCATAAAGCCCTTTATAGACAAGGTTTCGGACAGTTAGCCCGGTTTCCTCCTTCACTTCTCGAATCGCTCCCTCAGCAATGCTTTCTGGAAAATCAACCTTGCCTCCAGGTGGAATAAATCCTTTGAAATCATCATGCTGTCTATTTAAAAGTAGAACCTCATCGCCCTTTTGGACCATGCATACGGTCCATATTTTATACGTTATTTGTTCACTCATTGACTTGCTCCTTTAGATGAACTAAATTTGCTTTGCCTTTTAATTTTTCCGCCAATCACTTGCTAGCATTCCATAAACAACATGGTCGACATAATGGTCGTAGAGCCATTCCGCTTGTCTGAGTAGACCTTCTTCTTTAAAGCCTAATCGCTCCGGAATCGCACGACTCTTGTTATTCGTAAAAGCTGCACGGATATCAACGCGATTCAACTGCGCTTCGGTAAAAGCATAATCCGTTAATGCACGTACAACATTGGTAATGATGCCCTTCCCTTGATAATCCTGACCGATCCAGTAACCAATATAGCCTATCCGGTTTGTCCAATCAAAGACATTAAAGCCAGCAACCCCGACCAGCTTATCTTGATAAAAAATCCCAGCAGTAAGTCCTTTTTTGTCTTTAGAAGCTTGCAGCATATGGTCAATGAAGGCAAGTGAATCCTCCGGTTCTACATTTGTATCCAGCCAAGGGAGCCATTCTCGCAGATAGCTGCGATTTCTATCAATGAGCTGAAATAATTGATTCGCATCCTGTAATTTCAGCTGTTGCAATGTAATATGTTCATCTACTTCGTATACAAACATTAAAAATTTCCCCCTATTCTATTCGTATCATAGCACAAATTTAGTCAGAAAAAACGGAATATATCCCTCCATTTTCTAGCTGTTTTTTGATAAATAAAATAATAGTTCTCGTCAAGCACTTTATAGTTTAAGATTAGTATATAATTGTATTAGAATGGAAGCATGGATAGTATTGCAGTGATTGAATTCATAAAAGGAAGGTTTGTACATGACCGAAGAAAATATAACCCGATTACATATAAACAACAAAGAATACATCCTGATTGGAACGGCACATGTTTCGAAGCAAAGTGCTGAACAAGTGAAGGAAGTAATCGAAGCAGAAAAACCAGACGCTGTTTGTATCGAACTGGACAAGCAACGCTACCAGTCGATCACAGAGGGAAATAAGTGGAAGGATACCGATATCTTCCAAGTAATTAAAGATAAAAAAGCGACCCTATTATTAATGAACTTAGCCATTTCTTCTTTCCAAAAGCGGATGGCGAAGCAGTTTGGCATTAATCCTGGACAGGAAATGATCCAAGGAATTGAATCTGCAAAAGAAACCGGCGCTGAATTAGTCCTAGCAGACCGCGACATTCAGATTACCTTCGCCCGCGTCTGGGGAAACATTGGATTTAAAGGGAAGGCATTACTGTTAACGCAAGTCGTTGGAAGTATTTTTAGCAATGAAAAAATTTCCGAAGAAGAGCTGGAAAAGATGAAGCAGCAGGATACGATCAATGCAATGCTTCAGGAGTTTACAGACCATTTTCCAAAACTAAAAAAGCCGCTCATTGATGAACGGGATCAATATTTATCCCAAAAAATTAAGGATGCACCTGGAGAAAAGGTTGTAGCAGTACTTGGTGCGGCCCATGTTCCTGGGATTACGAAGGAAATTGAGAAAGAGCATGATTTGAAGAAGCTAACCGAGCGCCCACCGAAGTCCAAGACACCAAAGATTATTGGCTGGGCAATCCCGATCTTCGTACTCGCGCTCATTGCATACACATTTTACATGAATCCGTCCGCTGGCTTACAGCAAGCAATCAGCTGGATCCTATGGAATGGTTCACTATCTGCAATTGGAACCCTTGTCGCATTGGGTCATCCATTAGCTGCGCTGACAGCATTTATTGCAGCACCATTTACGTCACTGAACCCACTCCTTGCTGCCGGTTGGTTTGCAGGCTTTGTTCAAGCGTATATAAAACGGCCGAATGTAGCCGATTTTGAAAAGTTATCGGACGATGTCCATAGTGTAAAAGGATTCTGGAACAACAAAGTAACACGGATCTTACTCGTTGTCGTATTCGCAAATATCGGGAGCTCGCTCGGAACCCTTTTCGGTGGCGCCGACGTCATCCGGGTATTTATCGAAAATTTATAGCTAATGTAGAAAAAACACTTTCAAATGCGAAAGTGTTTTTTCTTTTATGTCCGATCTACTTTTTCAAGATTTTCCAGCTTGTTAAGTAAAATATCTAACTCCTGTGATATTTCAATGACTTTGTCGTAATTTAAATTACTTTCAAAGGCATGATACATTTTAACTCTTAACTGCTCAATCCGTAATTCTAGTTGTCTCCTGTTATCCAAATAAGAACACCAGCTTTCTTTTAATAGTTATATATCCCGTATAAGCCTTGTTGAAACCTTTTAAAGAAAGGTTTTCCTCATTCAGGAAAACTTGCAAAGGGTAGCTCTTATTATTTTCTTAGCAATTCAGAATCATTTGTGATAGGAGTGTATATGGGTAAATCTTACTACAAATAGGATTATTAATAAACCTTTGATATACTTGAAAAAAATAGAACGAAAAGGAATGTGCTTGTATGAAAATATCCATTGTTTCTGTCGGAAAGTTAAAAGAGAAATATTTAAAGCAAGGAATCCAGGAGTATTTGAAACGATTGGGTGCATATGCAAAGGTAGATGTCATCGAAGTAGCTGATGAAAAGGCTCCAGAGAATATGAGCGAAGCGGAAATGCTCGAAGTTAAACGAAAAGAAGGCGAACGGATCCTTTCACAAATAGCCCCGGACACGTATGTCATTACACTGGAAATCAACGGAAAAATGCTAAGCTCCGAGCAGCTCGCTGCGAAAATGGATGAACTCGCGACATATGGAAAAAGCAAGATTGCGTTTGTTATTGGTGGATCGCTTGGGATAAGTGATGAAGTACAAAAGAGAAGTGATTTGGCGTTGTCTTTTTCTAAGATGACTTTTCCTCATCAGGTGATGCGGTTGATATTACTTGAACAGGTTTATCGGGGGTTTCGGATTAATCGGGGGGAGCCGTACCACAAATAATGATGAAGCAGAGAGAAAAAGGTAGCGATAATGCTACCTTTTTCTGTTAATCAATATATATTTTTTTTAACTGGTCTGATCCAATACCACCGACTACCATTAACACTAGTGGTGCAAAACTCACCAAGCCTTTTGGCAATCCTTCTAAAATCATAATATCTGTACCAACAAAATAATTTAATCCGAAAATAAGTAGTTTTGCTAGTAATAAAAATACTCCTAACATAAACACACTATCAAAGAATGTTTTCCATTTTGGATATGCTAATTTCTTACTATCTTGAATTACTTGTTCCTTCAATTCTTTGTCACTCCTCAACATTTCATCTATCGTGATACCGAATAAATCACTCAAAACAATGATAATTTCGATACTTGGATAGTTCTTACCAGTTTCCCATTTTGAAACCGATTGACGACTCACATGGATTTTTTCAGCAAGATCAGTTTGTGACCACTCTCTTTTTTCCCGTTCCTTTTTTAATCGTTCATTAAAAATCATGTTAGTTATCACCTTTCCTTATTTCCATTATTGAGGGAGTGTATAGCTAAAGTAAAGATAGTTATAGGTGCATCAAGGTGCAACCCCATGTTGCCAATTAATAAAACCTTGTCTTATCTATGTTATTTTATCCTTAATGTGCAAAAGTAAAAAATATTACACGAAACTATACGTCCATTATAGCTACTGACTGTTTACCATTTCATACCTTCTGCATAGTTAAATATGTTATATTCTTTATATAAACTGATTGACTTTTAATAAGATCAGTCTTCCGCAAACAAGGAGGATTCAATTATGATAAGTGATACAGATTTGAAACACCTGCGACGTTGTATTGAATTAGCAAAAACAGCACTGGAGAAAGGTGACGAGCCTTTTGCTTCAGTCCTTGTCTCAGCCAATGGAGATGTCCTTGCAGAAGACCATAACCACGTTGCAAATGGTGACCATACCCAACACCCGGAATTTGCTTTGGCGAGATGGGCAGTCAGCAACATGACACCAGAAGAAAGAAGCAAGGCGACAGTATATACCTCTGGCGAACATTGTCCTATGTGCGCTGCGGCCCACGGCTGGGTTGGTTTAGGGCGGATCGTTTATGCAAGTTCGTCTGAACAGTTGGTACAATGGTTAAGTGAAATGGGCGTTACTCCATCACGAGTTCGGAATCTTCCCATTCAAGATGTTATTCGTGATACCACAGTAGATGGGCCTGTTCCTGAACTAGCGGAGCAAGTTCGTGAACTACATCGTCAGTTTTATGCAAAAAAACGTTAAACATACCACACTCTCGGCGTTTAAAACTGTTTTAAGGTGAGTCTTCCTACTGCACTAAAATGATAGGAGACTAGGACTGTTACCTAAAAGGAGCATTGAGAATAATAGTTCCCAATGCTCCTGGTCCCTGTAACTTAATTGACAAGTCGACTCTATAAAAGGACTACGATGTAGTTTTTTTATAGAGTCTTATAAATTTTGTAACATAATGCTAGATATACACTAATAAAATATATGATAATCAATATTTTTATAGCTTTATTAGGTTTCTTCGCATTTTTAAATACGTTAGCTTCTATTTTGTTACCCAAAAAAACGAAGACCAAAGTTGCCAATAAAAAATATAAATGATTACTGATTCCCAAAATTAATAAAAGCGTTATAATTATACTGAATGTTAACATCGTCCACATAAAAAAATACAACTCCCTCAAATAATCTAGGTTGGCTTAATGACGAATACGAAAAAATCTTATATAGTCATACTAACATTTTATACATAATATTATTTTACCAGACGATAAACCTCATAATACATCCACCAAAAGTCATTTTTAATGATAGGCAATTAACTCATAAATCACATAAAATCCTACCACAAATAAGTTTTATCCTATTCGCATAATTTGTTTATGGCACTCAACTGATTTTTTATTAGCTATCCAAATGAAAAAGGTTAACAATGCATATATAACTGTTACTGCAAACATAAACCATTCAGTTATTTTCCCACCTCTTTTTAAATAACCTACTAAAAAATCCCTTCTTGGCTTATTTTTCTGACGGTGCAATTTGTTTTTGTGCTTCCAGCCTTTCATCAATCGCCTGTAACAAAAATTGGTCTCGTTATTGCAATGACTTATTTATGTCTTCCTGCTGCTGATCCCAACGATTGGTTAGTTCCTTAATCGCATCATTTTGTTTATTTATTAATTCTGTTTGATTATGTACCATTTCTTTTAACCCTTTTCTATACTAACCAGTTTATTAATAACTTCATCAAGCGTAATCGCTTTTGCTAGCTGATACAACCCGATGTAACGTTATAATATCTTTATCTTGGTAATAACGGTGATTTTGACAGTTTCGTCCTATGTTATAACCTCGTTCCTCTAACGTAATGCTGTATTTTCTACTATAAAACCATAAAAAACATGCAAAGGTTCTTAGTCTAAACATGTTTTTTCGTCATAATCCATATTCCTTGTATTCTTTTTAAAAATCGGTTAAATTCCCGCCCACGGATTTGGCGGAACACTGTTAGTTATTATTTGGTAGTTTAATGAATTATCGCAAATGAGGCTGGGACAAAACCCCAGTAAGAAAATAAGCGTGGTACCTCGGGTACCACGCTTATTTTTATTATAAATATCATATTTT
>NZ_PIJY01000003.1 GCF_008304605.1 Oceanobacillus polygoni
CCTTCACATATCTATTCAAATAAGCTTCAAAGCACAACCAAAAAACTAACTTAAATGTGTCCTAAATATTGACGTAGATCCATCATAGCAGTTTTGTTTCTAATAAATTAGGTTTAGATAATTTAATATTATTAAATAAACAAAAAACTGTTAAATTTGATCATTTAAGATCCAAAGATTTTTTTGAAAAAGTATCAGGATATGACACTTTGCGGTTAATATTATGCAAGAAAGCAATTCTAGTTGAGGGAGATTCTGATGAATTAGTACTTCAAAGGGCATATAGGGACAACAACAATGATAAATTACCTATTGAAGATGAAGTAGAAATCATTTCCGTAGGAACATCTTTCCTAAGGTTCTTAGAAATTGCTGAGTGTTTAGAGATACCTGTAAAAGTTGTTACAGACAATGATGGAGACTTAGAGTCCTTAAAACGGAAATATAATAATTACTTGGGAAAAAACAAAAAATCAAATATCGAGATTTGCTACGAAGAAAAAATACACACTGGATCACTAACTATAGGAAAAGATAATAAACCTTTTAATTATAATACTTTAGAACCAGCCTTATTACGTGCAAACAGTTTAGAAAAGTTGAATGCCATATTCGATACTAAATATGAAACTGAGGACTCTCTACTTAAGTACATGAAATCAAATAAGACTGAATGTGCATTAAAAATATTTTCATCTCAAGATAAGATTAATTATCCAGAATTTATTATGAGGGCATTGTGATGAAAAATAATCTTTTAGTTGCTGCGGCTGGTGCTGGAAAAACAACTCTTTTCGTACAAGAAGCTATAAAGCTTAAAGAAAGTGTCCTAATTACTACTTTTACTGAAGAAAATAAAAAAGAAATAAAAAAGAAATTTTTTGAGTTAAATAATGGTGTTATTCCACATAACGTTACTATTAGAACATGGTTTTCATTTTTAATAGAGCATGGCGCAAAACCATATCAAGGAAAGTTAACAAATAAAAATATAAACGGTTTGTTATTGATGAATAAAAAATCGGGATTAAGATATAGAAACGGAAAATTCCCAGTGTACTACAAAGAGGCAGAAGTTGAGAAACATTATTTTTCAAATGATTTCCAAATATATTCTGATAAGCTCTCAAAATTTGTTGTTCGTTGTAATGACAAAAATAATGGCTATGTAATTGAACGGATTGCTAAGTTATTTAAATATATCTTTATAGATGAAGTACAAGATATGGCAGGATACGATTTAGAGATAATAAAACTTTTGTTTCAATCTGATTCAATTATTAAAATTGCTGGTGACCCTAGACAAGTAACATATCACACTCATTTTCCCGACAAATATAAAAAATATTCTGATGGGAAAATACAAGATTTTATATTAAATGAATGTAGATCTATAGATTTTAATATCGATACAGAAACTCTTAGAGACAGTTGGCGTAATAGCCAGACTATCTGTGATTTTGCCAACAGTCTATTCCCAGAATATCCATCCTGTGATTCACTCCATAATGAAATTACGGGACATGATGGGGTTTTTCTTGTGAGAGAAAAAGATATTGAACGTTATTTAAAAGAATATTCTCCAACTCAATTAAGATATTCTCGAACTAAAATAGTAAACTCAAATTATGAAGTTATGAATTTTGGTGAATCCAAAGGTACAACACGTGGTAGAGTATTAATATATCCAACTCAAAAGATATCAGACTGGTTATTTAATGATAAAAAGTTTGATAATTTTGATATTAAGTGTAAATTTTATGTAGCTGTAACGAGAGCACGATATAGTGTTGCAATTGTATGTAAAAATAATATCGAAACAGATATACTCCCCATATACGAATAGTAATTAATTTTTACTTGCAACGCCATTTGGACGGTATTTACTTACCGACAGATGGCGTTTTTTGTTTTTAAATTGGAGGTGAAATATTTGAAAGATGACATGATTAAAATGGATTATAACACAAATTTAAAAATAGGAAGCCTTTTTGATGGAATAGGTGTCTTCCCCCTCTCTGCTTCCCGCTATGGCATTAGTCCAACATGGGCAAGTGAGATAGAGAAAGCACCTGTATCTATTACAAAACGACACTTCCCTCATATGCTCCATCTGGGAGATATTACAAAAATAGATGGTGGGGAAATACCGCCTGTTCATGTCATTACTTTTGGTTCGCCTTGTCAAAATTTATCAAATATCGGAAAAAGAGAAGGTCTTGCAGGAAGTCAATCTAGTTTATTTTATCATGCAATCCGAATTATTGAAGAAATGAGGTGTGCAACGAATGGAGCATATCCAGTTATCACTGTTTGGGAAAACGTCATGGGAGCTTTTTCATCAAATAACCGGCTGGATTTTAAAGCCGTGCTGGAGTCGTTCACAAAAACCGATATTCCAATGCCTACTTCTGGAGAATGGGCAAACGCTGGAATGGTCCGAGGGAAGGATGTTGATGTGTGTTGGCGACTCTTGGATGCCCGATATTGGGGAATCCCCACGCTCGCTCAAAGAAGAAGACGTATCTTCCTCGTGGCAGATTTTAGAGGAACAAGTGCCAGAGAAATACTATTTAAAGCCCGCGATTTGCAATCGTTTCCTACGTCTTGCGAAAAGGGCAGGCTGTCCTCCACCATTACAAGTGGATTATCTACTCAAAAAGCAAGGGGGAAAATACCCATCGTCCGACCCTTTCAAGAAAGACGCATGCGAAGTGCCGCAAAAGACAAAAACAAAACAGGATTCATTGGAAGTTTTGGACGGACCGATGACCCTTTTCCAACTTTGCTTGCAGGTTCCGTAAATTATTTTTCATTCTGGTATGAAGGGGAAGAAAAAGAAGGATTTATTCGTCAGCTTACCCCATTAGAATGTGAACGTTTGATGGGATTACCAGAGGGTTGGACTGCTTTAGGACACAAAGATGAAACGATTAGCGATTATGCACGATATAAAGCGATTGGAAATGCGATTGCCATGCCATGTGCGGAATATATCATGGCTGGTATTGCGGAAAGTTTATAGTAAATCAATTTTTGAGCATGTTGGATTATTCTCATCTGACGTGCTTTTTTTATGGATTCATAGAAAGGGGAAAGTTGCATGATGTCTTTGAATGAACAAGATATATACGAAGAAAAGGTCATGGAATGGATCGATGACCATTTTGTTATGAATGAAATTGAGATTGAAGACTTTCCTTTTTTTCCTTATGGGAAATTGATACGGGATAAAAATGGAGAAACAATGGTTGTATTTTGGTGTGTGATTTATGGGCGTGTGGATTATCGACTACAAGAAGCATAGGAGTGATTGACAAATGAAGATGTATTTTTCTCGTTCCCCTCCCTTCTGTCCTTGCTTTCCATATGAATAAATAACCAAAACTTAAAAAAAGAAAAGAGGTTTATATGATGGAATTAAAATATGTCATTCCAAATATGGAAAAAACGTTTGGAAATTTAGAATACGCAGGAGAAGGCAAAGTCGAACAACGCCGAATTAATGGACGTATGACCACGCTATCCAAGAGTTATAATTTGTATTCCGATATTCAACGTGCAGATGATATTGAAGTAGTTCTCCCACAAGAATCAGGAGAAAAGTTCTTTGAACATGAAGAAAAAGTAAAATTAGTCAATGCAAGAATTACCGCAGAAGGCTATAAAATTGGTGATCGAGGTTTTACAAAATACATTTTACATGCAGATGACATGGTCAAAGCATAAGGAGGAAAAAGAGATGAGATTAGCACAAGGTATTGTCATTGATAAGGAAAAAACGTTTGGTTTATTAAAATTTTCGGCATTACGTCGTGAGGTATTTCTTCAAAATGAAGATGGCACGGTATCAACAGAAGTCAAGGAACGCACGTATGATTTAAAGTCTCGTGAACAAGGTCGCATGATTCAAGTGAGTATTCCTGCTTCCATTCCCTTGAAAAAATTTGATTACAATGCAGAAGTGGAACTCATTAACCCTGTCGCAGATACCGTCGCAAATGCAACATTCCGTGGCGCAGATGTTGATTGGTACATTAAAGCAGATGATTTAGTCTTAAAGGGAAAAGCGGCAACATCGACTAGTAATGTTTCAAAATCTACCCCTGATAAGGAAAAATAATGAAAACTTTTAAGAGACGAGGGAAACGCATTAAAGAAAAAGATGCTTCCCTCGTCTTTCAATTTATATTCTTTGGATTGACTGGTGTATGGCTCGTTTCCTTTATCCCTTTTCAGCTGTCATTTTTACTCTCTACCACGTGGCAATTGGATGTGTTTCAAATACACTTTTTTAGCACATATGGATGGGTGACCTTGTTAATCAGTCTTGCCTTAACCGCTGGATGTGCGTATCTCTATTATCGCTATCGGTATGACAAGATAAAGCAAGTCATTCATCGTCAAAAGCTCGCAAAAATGATTCTGGAAAATGGCTGGTACGAAACGAAACAAGTTACACAAGAGGGTTTCTTTAAGGACATTCCATCCAATAAAACTAAGGAAAAAATCAGCCATTTTCCAAAGATATATTACCGATTTGAAAAAGGATTACTTCATATTCAAGTGGAAATTACACTTGGGAAATATCAAGATCAGTTGTTGAATCTTGAAAACAAACTGGAAAGTGGGCTGTATTGTGAATTAGTTTCAAAAGAGTTACACGATTCCTATGTAGAGTATATCCTTTTTTATGATATGAGTGTGAACCGTATTCCGATTGAGGAAGTCATTGCACAAAATGGCAGCTTAAAACTGATGAAATCACTCTATTGGGAATATGATAAATTGCCGCATATGTTAATCGCCGGTGGAACAGGCGGTGGGAAAACGTACTTTATTTTAACTTTGATTGAAGCCCTACTCAAAACAGACGCAAAATTGTATATCTTAGATCCGAAAAATGCAGATTTAGCGGATTTAGCCACTGTTATGCCAGATGTCTATTATAAAAAGGAAGACATGATGGCATGTATTGACCAATTTTATGAAGCTATGATGGTTCGTAGTGAAGAAATGAAACAGATGAAGGGTTATAAAACAGGAGAAAACTATGCTTATTTAGGCCTATCTCCTCACTTTTTAATTTTTGACGAGTACGTAGCTTTTATGGAAATGCTTGCTTCTAAGGAAAATACAGCGGTGTTAACTAAGCTAAAACAGATTGTTATGTTAGGACGACAAGCTGGCTTCTTTCTTATCCTCGCCTGTCAGCGACCAGACGCAAAATACCTTGGGGACGGCATTCGAGATCAATTTAATTTTCGGGTTGCTTTAGGTCGTATGAGTGAGCTCGGGTATGGAATGATGTTTGGAAGCGACGTACAAAAACAATTTTTCTTAAAACAGATTAAAGGCCGGGGGTATGTCGATAAAGGAGATAATGTCATTTCTGAATTTTATACACCCCTTGTCCCCAAAGGCCACGATTTTCTAAAAGAAATTGGTAAATTAGTGTAATAAAGGCTGCCCAGTGCGGCGGCGTGCGAAGCGAAAGCCGCTGTGCTGGGCAAAGCCTGCGTGGCGATAGCCACGCCTTAACCCCCCATTTCTAACAGGGGGGTAGAAAAACAATAAGAAACTGTTCCAAAAGCTAATAACACCTGATGGCGCAACGGTTTGGAACATATGGAGAAGATGTCAGCTTTTAACCTTTAGTTGACATCTTTTTTAGTTTGGAGGAATGCACATGAACCAAGTACCTTGGTATCAACAATTAAAGGAAAAACGACTGGAATACGGTGTGTCTCAAAATAAACTGGCTGTTCATATTGGGATTTCAAGACAATATATGAGTGAAATCGAAACAGGAAAAGTAACTCCTTCCGATTCACTACAAGCTGCCTTGTTCGATATTTTAGAACAATTTAACCCAGATGCTCCATTAGAAATCTTATTTGATTATGTGCGAATTCGATTTTTAACGACAAACCCGAAACCAGTTATTGAAGATATTTTGAAACTTAAAATGGAATACATGTTACATGAGGATTTTGCATTTTACTCTTATATGGAACAATACGTTTTTGGTGATATTGTGGTCATGGTTTCTCCTGATGAAGACAAAGGCTGTTTACTTGAACTTAAAGGAAAAGGATGCAGGCAATTTGAGAATTTCCTACTAGCACAGCAACGAACATGGTTCGATTTTTTTATGGAAGTGTTTCGTGTTGGTGGAGTTTTTAAACGAATTGATCTTGCGATAAACGATAAAACAGGGATATTGGATATTCCATTTCTGACTAACAAATGTCGTAATGAAGAATGTATCTCTGTTTTCCGTAGTTTTAAAAGCTATCGTTCTGGTGAACTTGTGCAGAGTGAAGACAAGCCTGACATGGGAATGGGAAATACGTTATATATTGGTTCTTTAAAAAGTGACGTGTACTTTTGTGCGTATGAAAAGGATTATGAACAATACGTGAAATATGGAACATCACTCGAAGATACGGACGTGAAAAATCGTTTTGAAATCCGTTTGAAAAATGATCGTGCTTACCATGCGGTTGTCGATCTAATGATGTATGAAGACGCAGGACGGACTGCCTTTTCGATCATTAATCGGTATATTCGTTTTGTCGATAAAAACGAGGAAAAACGTCGCAGTAGTTGGAAAATGAATAAGGAATGGCAACGATTTTTGGATTTGGGTGTGAATAGAAAAATTTCATTAACGACAAAGCCCGAACCTTACACTTTTGATAAGACACTCAGATGGCTAGCTCATCAAGTCGCCCCAACTTGGAAACTAGCGACAAAGATAGATGAACTCAATCAAACGAGTGTAATTAAGGATATGTTGGAACAGACAGAGTTATCCAAGCGCCATCAAAAAATACTCATGCAACAAACCATTCCTATAGAGAAAGTGATTCAACCATCATCAGATAACGAATGATTAACTTATGAAGGGAGAAAATCCAAATGAATTTTGGGCAGAATTTATACAACTGGTTTCTAAGTAATGCACAATCGTTAGTATTAATGGCAATTGTCGTGATTGGAATTTATTTAGGCTTTAAACGGGAGTTTTCCAAATTGATAGGCTTTTTAATTATTGCTTTGGTTGCGGTTGGATTAGTCTTTAATGCGGCCGGAGTGAAAGATGTGTTGTTAAACCTCTTTAATCGAATCATAGGGGCTTAAATTATACCGTTTTTTTGTGGAAGATAAGCGGTCTTCTTATGTTCTGCAAAAAAATGGTGGACCAAACGGTAGTGCGGTAGGGATTAACAAGCCTCATTTGTGTATCAGCAGATAATAAGCTGCTGCTTTTTTTTATGGTTATTTTTAATAAAAAGGATGTGATAACCAATGGAAATGCAGGTCTATATAGCTAACCTCGGAAAATATAATGAGGGTGAATTGGTTGGTGCTTGGTTTACCCCACCCATTGATATGGAAGATGTGAAAGAACGTATTGGTTTAAAGGACGAATATGAAGAATATGCAATTCATGATTTCGAGTTGCCCTTTGAGGTGGATGAATATACGCCGATTTCTGAAATCAATCGGTTATGTGCAATGGTTCAAGAAATCGAAGGCTCTCCTTTATATGATGCACTATCAGAAGTGCAAGGCTATTGGTTTGATAGTTTGGAAGAATTACTGGAACATCAGGATGACATCATTTGTTATTCTGATTGTGAAAATATGGAAGATGTTGCGAGATATTTGATAGAAGAAACAGGCGTACTTGGGGAAGTCCCTGCTAATTTACAGAATTATATTGATTATAGAGCTTTTGGACGTGATCTTGAAATTGAAGGCAGCTTTCTTGTGACGTCACATGGTGTATTTGAATATGTTCAATAGATGGAGAAGCAACTTGTTATTGGACAGGTTGTTTTTTCTATGTGTGAAAGGTTGATTCTATTTGAAAAAATTAAAGAGCTACACACGTATTTGGTCGGTAGAAAAAGTCATCTATGCAATTAATGATTTTCGCTTACCCTTTCCCGTAACATTCAATCAAATGTCATGGTTTGTCTTTTCACTTCTAGTGGTGATGTTACTTGGGAATCTTCCCCCACTCTCTTTTATTGATGGAGCGTTATTAAAATATATCGGGATTCCAGTTGGTTTGACATGGTTTATGAGTCAGAAAACATTTGATGGCAAGAAACCGTATAGCTTTCTCAAGTCCGTATTGACATATTGGTTCCGGCCTAAAGTGACTTATGCAGGAAAACCCGTCAAACTTCAACGTGTGAAGGTAAATGAATCCATCACTGCTGTGAGGAGTGAAGTCCATGCGTTATCCGATTAAATACCTTGAAAATAATCTTGTTTTCAATCATGACGGCGAATGTTTTGCCTATTATGAGTTGTTGCCATATAATTATTCCTTTTTATCGGAGGATGAGAAAATACAAGTACATGACCACTTCCGTCAATTAATTGCCCAGAATCAAGACGGCAAAATTCATGCCTTACAGATCAGTACCGCAAGCAGTATTCGTTCGGTGCAGGAACGAAGTAAAGAGTTAGTGACAGGACGATTAAAAGAAGTTGCTTATGAGCGTATTGATGACCAAACGGAAGCCCTTGTTTCCATGATTGGTGAACATCAAGTAGACTATCGTTTTTTTATCGGGTTTAAACTATTGCTGAATGAAGAAGAAGTCAGTATGAAAGCAATGGGGAAAAACATCAAAAATTCACTTTCTTCATTTGTCCGTGATGTAAACCATCACCTGATGGGAGATTTTGTTTCCATGCCTCATGAAGAAATCAGACGTTTCTCTAAAATGGAATCTTTATTACAAAACAAAATATCTAGGCGTTTTAAAGTACGCCCTCTAGATAAAAATGACTTTGGCTATCTGATTGAACATCTTCATGAACAAACAGGAATTGCTTATGACGAATATGACTATGCCCTCCCTCTAAAGAAATTAAAAAAGGAAACTTTAGTGAAGCGTTATGATCTGATTAAACCGACTCGTTGTTTGATCAAGGAAAACCAACGTTATTTAAAAATCGAACAGGAAGAACAGACGACTTATGTTTCTTATTTTACCATCAACTCGATTGTCGGTGATCTTGAATTTCCATCCGATGAAATCTTTTATTATCAACAACAACAATTCGATTTCCCAATCGATACGTCCATGAATGTAGAAATAGTCACCAACAAAAAAGCCTTGTCTACCGTACGAAATAAGAAAAAAGAACTCAAAGACTTGGATAATCATGCCTGGGAATCCGATAACGAAACAGGCAGTAATGTTATCGACGCATTGGAACAGGTGAACGAATTAGAAGACGTTCTCGACCAAACGAAGGAATCGATGTATAAGTTAAGTTATGTGATCCGAGTTTCTGCCCCTAATTTAGACGAACTTAAACAGCGTTGTAATGAGGTGAAAGATTTTTATGACGATTTAAACGTGAAACTCGTTCGTCCATTTGGGGATATGTTGGGCTTACACAGTGAATTTATCCCAGCTAGTAAGCGTTATATGAATGATTACATTCAATATGTTACGTCTGATTTTCTTGCAGGACTTGGATTTGGGGCAACACAAATGTTGGGAGAAACGGAAGGGATTTATTTTGGTTACAACTTAGATACGGGAAGAAATGTCTATCTCAATCCAAGCCTAGCCAGTCAAGGCGTAAAAGGTTCTGTCACCAATGCGTTAGCATCTGCATTCTTAGGTTCACTCGGTGGTGGGAAATCCTTTAGTAATAACCTGCTTGTCTATTATGCGGTTCTTTTTGGTGGTCAAGCTCTCATTGTTGACCCAAAAGCGGAACGAGGAAAATGGAAAGAAACATTGCCCGAAATTGCTCATGAAATAAATATTGTCAATTTAACGAGTGAGGAAAGCAATAAAGGACTACTTGATCCTTTTGTCATTATGAAAAAGAAAAAGGATTCGGAAAGTCTTGCGATTGATATTCTTACCTTTCTCACGGGTATATCGAGTCGAGATGGAGATAAATTCCCGGTATTACGACGAGCGATTCGAGCCGTCGGCCAACAGGAAGAACGTGGTTTACTTCTTGTGATCCATGAACTAAGAAGTGATCCCAATCCTTTAGCAGGCCCTATTGCTGACCATATCGAAAGTTTTACGGATTATGACTTCGCCCACCTTCTGTTTTCAGATGGAACAGTGAAAAACTCGATTAGCTTAGAAAAACAATTAAATATCATCCAAGTGGCAGACTTAGTATTACCAGATGCAGAAACAAATTTTGAAGAGTATACGACGATGGAGTTACTTAGTGTCGCTATGCTCATTGTCATTTCTACATTTGCATTAGATTTTATCCATTCGGATCGCAGTGTATTCAAAATTGTAGATTTAGACGAAGCTTGGTCATTCTTGCAAGTAGCACAAGGAAAGACATTATCTAACAAACTAGTGCGAGCGGGGCGTGCGATGAATGCGGGTGTGTACTTCGTCACGCAAAATGCGGCTGATCTAACCGATGAAAAACTAAAAAATAACATTGGTGTGAAGTTTGCTTTTCGCTCTAGGGATATAAATGAAATAAAAAAGACACTTGAATTTTTTGGAGTAGATAAAGAAGATGAAGGGAATCAAAGGAAACTTCGGGAACTGGAGAACGGTCAATGTTTAATTCAAGATTTGTATGGACGTGTGGGGATTATTCAAGTCCACCCTGTCTTTGAAGATTTATTTTATGCTTTTGACACGCGTCCACCTTCACAGGAGAAGAAAGGTGGCGATTAATTTGAACAAACAAAAATGGAAAAAGATTGTCTTAACGGTGGTACTTATTGGTACTACCGTTTTTCTATGCCTTCTTTTACTTGGAACATTTGCCCAAGCTGCTGGGTTGGTTGATGATACGATATCGGAAGACAATCTGTATTCTAAATATCCGCTTGATCATTACCAACTCGATTTTTACGTAGACACAGGTTGGGATTGGCTGCCATGGAATTGGAATGATGGCATTGGAAAACAAGTGATGTATGGGCTATACACAATCACGAATTTCATTTGGATTATTAGCCTGTATTTATCAAATGCGACAGGCTACTTAATCCAACAAGCTTATTCTCTCGACTTCATTTCCCAAACAGCAGACGCTATCGGGAAAAACATGCAAACATTAGCTGGAATTACAGCAAGTGGGTTCAGTAGTTCTGGATTTTATGTAGGTTTTTTGCTTCTTTTCATTTTAGTGATTGGGATTTACGTGGCATATACAGGATTAATGAAACGGGAAACGACGAAAGCCATTCGGGCGATCCTAAACTTTTTAGTCGTTTTTATTTTGTCAGCTTCTTTTATCGCTTACGCTCCAACATATATTGCTAAAATCAATGATTTTTCAGCAGATATTAGTCAAGCAAGTTTAGATTTAGGAACTAAAATTTTGATGCCTAACTCTACAAGTCAAGGAAAAGACAGCGTTGATCTGATACGGAATAACCTCTTTTCCATTCAAGTGGAACAGCCTTGGATGTTATTACAATTTGGTGATTCGGATAAAGAAACAATTGGCGAAGAACGTGTCGAAACCTTAGTTTCTATCAATCCTGATACGAATAACGGGAAAGATCGTGAAGATGCTGTCAAAGCAGAAATTGAAGACCATGACAATAAAAACTTAACGATTACGAAAACGACCACTCGCTTAGGAATGGTCTTCTTTTTATTTCTATTCAATATTGGGATTTCAATTTTTGTGTTTCTTCTATCGGGAATTATGATCTTCTCGCAAATTCTGTTTATTATCTATGCGATGTTTTTACCCATCAGTTTTTTACTGTCGATGATACCGACTTTTGAAAACATGGGAAAACAGGCGATTATGAAACTATTTAATGTGATTATGCTTCGGGCTGGTATTACGCTCATTATTACCGTTGCTTTTAGTGTTTCATCCATGCTTTACAGCTTAACAACAAGTTATCCATTTTTCTTGATTGCCTTTTTGCAGATTGTGACGTTTGCAGGCATTTACATGAAACTTGGTGACATTATGAGCATGTTTAACCTGCAAAGTAATGATTCCCAACAGGTCGGACGTAAAGTCATGCGTCGTCCTTATCGAATATTCAATCGAGGCAACCGTCGATTACAACGTACGATTGGGCGTACTCTTGCGGGGGCAACAGCTGGAGCAACGGTCGGGGCAATAGTCGGGAAATCAAAACAAACAAAAGGTTCATCCTCTCCCCTACGCCCATTGCAACGGTTAACATCGACTACAAAAAATAACAAAGAACGTCCAACTGATCGTACGAAACCAACATCTTTAAGTCAGAAAATGGGTCAAGTCACAGGGAAAATCGTTGGTGCGAAAAATCAGTTCCGTGCGAATATAGATCACCGCAAAGAACAACTGCATGATTTACCTACTACTACCCAATTTGCGGTGATGCAAGGAAAAGAACAGCTTACAAAACCCGCCCGTGATTTTAAAGAAGGCATGAAGCAAGCAAAGGAAAAGAGACAAAAAACAGATGCAGACCGTCAAGCAAAACATCGTCAAACCATTGCGGATAGGCGGCAAGCATTGGATAAAAAACGTACCCCTTCTCGAAAGACTGCCAGTCATGAACGACCAGTCACGCATGATGTCAATGAATCAGCACATCAAGACAGATTAAAGAACCCAACTGTTCAACAAAAAGAAAAGATAAGACCTGTCGCAAAAAGCGAGCATATGAAGCAATTCAAATTACAACGACAGTTATCGAGTCCAGACAGAAAAGAGTATTTTACAGATAATCCCAAACAACCTGTAAAAAAAGAAAACCGATCTCCCAATGAAGAACGTTCTCGATCAAAAAATAGTCGGACAATCATCGAGCGTCCTTCTAAACCGTTGAAACGTACAAACCAGAAACAAATCACTAAGCGTCCAATCCATGCAACTAGGAGGAAACGCTAATGAAAGTCATGAAATTAAAGATCATGTTCATTGCTTTGGGATTAGGCTTTCTTGCCTTTTTAGGATTATTGGCCTTTGTAGCGATTTTTATATCGAATGAAGAACACTCATTAGATAGTGATGACTCCATTGATGAGATAGGCGGTATATCTGTTTCTGCGGATGTGCTAAAACATCAAGCAATGGTAGAAAAATATGCGAAAGAATATGGCATTCTTGAGTATGTTTCTACTCTACTTGCCATTATTGAAGTAGAAAGCGGCGGCAAGTTAAAAGATGTGATGCAAAGTAGTGAATCATTGGGATTACCACCAAACACATTGGATACCGAAGCATCGATTCAACAAGGGACAAAATACTTTGCGGATTTATTACGTTCCGCAAAAGCAAGCGGTGTCGATGAGAATACAGTCATTCAAGCATATAACTATGGCGGTGCTTTTATTGATTACGTTGCAAAAAGAGACACACAATATAGTTTTGGACTAGCCGAAAGTTTTGCGAAAGAACGTTCAGGCGGTAGCAGAGTCACTTATTCAAATCCAATAGCCAAAAAGAAAAATGGTGGTTGGCGTTACCGTTATGGCAATATGTTTTATGTCGATTTAGTCAGTCAATATTTTATATCGCCTCACTTCGATGATGAAATGGTTCAGATCGTGATGAATGAAGCTTTAAAGTATGAAGGGTTTCCTTATGTTTTTGGGGGAGATAATCCAAATACTTCTTTTGATTGTAGCGGATTAACACAATGGAGTTATCGAAAGGCAGGTATTAACTTGCCCCGAACAGCGCAGGAACAGTATGACGTGACCGAGCATATACCCTTGTCTGAAGCAAAACCTGGTGATTTAGTATTCTTTCATTCCACATATAATGCAGGAACCTATGTCACTCACGTTGGGATCTATGTTGGGAACAACCAAATGTATAATGCTGGAGATCCAATCGGTTATGCAAATTTAACTACTGCCTACTGGCAAAAGCACTTAATTGGAGCTGGACGTATTAAACAATAGAAAGGTTTGAATCAGATGAGAAGATTTTTTCAAAGAAAAGAAAAACAAACGACCGAAGCAAAATCCAGAAAAATGAAAGTACGGACTGTCGGTACACGTAAAAAAACAGTAACTCTTTTATGGATATTACTTATTGGTAGCCTAGCCTTTGGGATCTATAAAAACTTTACAGCAATTGATCAACATACCGTTCATGAAAGAGAAATCATTGAAACCAAGATCATGGATACCAATGCGATTGAGAGCTTTACAAAAAACTTTGTGAAAGACTACTACACTTGGCAAAACGAAAAAGATTCCATTGAACAACGAGCGGAAAAGATCAGTCACTATTTGACAGAGGAATTACAAGCTTTAAATACCGATACTGTTAGAGTGGATATTCCTACTAGTTCCAGTGTGAGTGGTATTGATATCTGGTCAGTGTCACCAAAGAATGATAGTACCTATGCGGTTGTTTATTCGGTAGATCAAAAAATTACGGAAGATAAAAATAGCGAAAGGGTCCGATCCACCTATCGAATCATACTACATCAAGATAATATAGGTAACTTAGTTATTAAACAAAACCCTACCTTATGGAGCATACCGAATAAATCAGACTATGAGCCACAACAACCTGAAAGTAATGGTACAGTTGATTCCGATACTGTGCAAGAAGTGACAGAGTTTTTGGAGACGTTCTTTACATTTTATCCGACTGCAACAGAACAGGAACTTGATTATTATGTGAAAAATAATGCTTTACCACCGATTGGTAAGGATTATCTATTTTCAGGGCTAGTCAATCCAGTATTCCAGACAATAGAGAACCAAATAAAAGTATGGGTTACTGTTAAATATATTGACGAAGCAACAAAAGCCACACAGTATTCACAATATATAATCACGTTAGAAAAAGATACAAATTGGATGATTGTCGAGTAAAAATGATTAAGTTTATTTACTGTAGCTTTTTAGAATAAAGGTTTGATCAAAAACAACCCGCAGACCCATAATTAAATTAAAAGAACCCGTTTTGAACCAAGCTGTTTCAGCAATCATTTTTCTTTTGTGATCATAATCAACTATTTTCGGCATTTAAATCACCTCTTGCTTTTATTTCACACACTGTGTTATTATCGTTTCATCACAGTGTGTGAAATAAATAAGGGGGATGTTTAGGTTCTAAAATCACTCATTGGAACATTAAAGCGGATGGACATTAATAAAGTGGTGAAATAGGACCTTCTTAAACAATTAAATCATTTGTAAGGTACATTAAACTTCCTTTTTAACCGAACAAGTTTAATAAATGGTTTTATGAACTGTTTGGGGGATATGAAAAGGAATCTTAGAAATGAAACGAAGATAGTCATGAGCAGTGCCTACTTTTTTCAGGGAAAGGAGATTGAAATAGATGGATCTTCATTACGAAATTAAAGGAAACGGAAAGCCGGTTATACTCCTTCATAGTGGAGCTATGGATTCACGTGACTGGGAATTCATCACACCACATCTTTCAAAGTCGTTCAAAGTAATCACTCTTGATGTCCGGGGTGCAGGAAGGTCACCCATTCCGAATGAACCCATTGATTATGTTGAGGATCTTAGAAAACTTTTGGACCATCTTAAAATTAAGAAAGGTGCTCTCGTTGGACATTCCCTAGGCGGACAAATTGCAACTGATTTTACTCTGACCTATCCGAAAAGGGTTTCTCAACTGGTATTGGTCGCTCCAGGCCTGTCGGGGTTTAAATTTTCTTCCGAACATGCGGAATTAGAGAGCCGAGTTTCTAAAGCTGCACCAGATGTCGAGAAAATGACTAATGTAACATTAAGTGAGCCTTCCTGGAGCGTTTCTATCGGAAAAGCATACGATTTATTGCGCGAAATGATGATACATAATATTCAAAAGACCTTTGATTGGAAAACATTCGAAACTGTTTCCTCCAATTCAGCGATGGAAAGATTGGGAGAAATTAAAACGAAGACACTTTTTATCATAGGCGAGGAGGACTCAGAAGATCTCTTTAAAATCGCACAATTATATAAGGAAATTCCCAATATTAACTTTGTGCGTATACCTGGCGCTAATCACATCATCACTTTGACCCATCCTAAGGACGTTTCCGACCACATCAGTCATTTTTTGAGCTTACTAGAATGGTAATATCACGAAAACACAGATAAGGGATCAGTTCCAGTTCGGGAAAATCGCAAATGGAAGCAATCCCACCAGAACGTTGTCCTGAATGTGGTTTTGACAAGTATATAAGCATAGCTTACGAAAGCAATTGATTATGGATTTTGACTACGTATCATTCAAAGAGTGAGAATACCAATTTGAGACTCCTAAATGACTTGGGATAGATGAAATACATTAAATATGCCTTTACAGTTATATTCCGTTTGTGTTATATTCAAATCACATGAATTAAGTCAAGTGTCAGAGAGGGGATGCGATGATAAAAATAGATATTTTTTTAATGGGGTGAGCGACATGTCAGGTAAAATTCCAGGCATGAATGTATCTATGCTGGGGGCATTGGCTGAACCTAATCGAATGGCAATCGTTGAGTTGCTGCGTAATGGGTCTTTAACAGTGGGGGAAATTGCTAATCGGTTGGAATTGAGCCAGCCGCATGCTTCAAAGCATTTAAAGGTGCTGAGTGACAATGGAATTGTAGAAGTGAAGCCAGAAGCTAATCGTCGATATTACAAGCTACGGTCTGAGCCCTTCCGAGTAATAGAATATTGGGCGACTTCCTTTCAAAAGGATATGGAAAGAAGACTCGACAACTTGGACGATTATGTACAAGAACTGCAAAATAAAAAACAATAGACAAGTGAAAAATAAGGAGGAAAAATTATGCCAAATAACAAAATGGTTTCAAGAGTAGAGAAAGAAAGGTTTCTTGTTTTAGAACGAGTTTATGATATGCCACGTGATCAACTATTTCAACTATTTAAGGAACCAGAGCATTTAAAGCGCTGGTGGAGTACGGATGGTTGGGAACTGCCCGTTTGCAACATGGACTTTCGCCCAGGAGGCGTATGGCACTATTGCATGAAATGTGTTGATAAGAATCAAGAAGAATATGGAATGGAATCTTGGAACAAAACCATTTATAAAGACATTATTGAGCCAGAAAAGATTGTTTATAACGATTATTTTTCGGATGCAGAAGGCAATATCAATGAGTCCATGCCTTCTCCAGAGGTCACGATGGAATTCATCGATTTAGGCAGTCAAACAAAATTGGTCAGCCGTTCTGAATTCGATTCAGCGGATTCCCTGCAAGCTGTTTTGGACATGGGATTGTTGGAAGGAATCACACAAACATGGAATAATTTAGATGTATTGGTAGAGAGATTAAAATAGAGAATAAAGCTTTGATCATTTAATATGATTTTTGACAAAACACTCACAAAGGGCTGTCTAATACGTCTCGAAAATAAAACAAGAGGGGAAAATATCTTTCTTCCTCTTGTTTTTCGTTTCTAAAAAATCTTCGAAAAGTAGCCTGCGAGGTTCAGCTAATTTCAGAATACTGTAGACCAATGCCAATAATTTGGCGATCCTATTAAAGGGAATAAGGTAGGCAAGGTAACCTAGATGATTGTTTCTAAATGATAACAGATTACTTCTTTTACCTTTTTTGGAGAGTAAACATCAGGTCTTAACAGGGCATGAATGAACAAGCCATCAATTAATGCCGATAGCCTACTTATCTCTAATTGTACATTAATTGAATCAGATAAAATTCCTTATAGCTAGAACTAATATCTCAATCATTGAATTTGCTAATTTATAGGTAACTTAATTATTATTCATTTGTTTCTCCCCATACCTTATTTTTTTAAAAATGAGATCTGGAAAATTGCACCTATTTTCCGCAGGAACATAAAAGCTTTTATTCATTGATTAGTGCAGGTATTCTTTTCACACGTTCAAGATGCAGAACGTTTTCCATCCATTTTGTTAGTATAATAGTTGGTGAATCCAAAAATAAGCGGAGCAAATATAAGGATTGGAATGACCCATATAATTAAACTGACAGATTCAATTTGAAGAAGTCTTGGTGCACCAAAGACGGCAAATGCAGTAACGGTTGCGATACAGCATGATAGCATACCTATTATATGTTCCACTATCCAATGAGATCTTCTGGTTGGAGCAGACAGCCAATATTGCAGTTGGATTCCTCCCAAAAACACACCTATAATAGGGAAAAACTTCAATAACGGAAAATCAATCTTCCAACCGTATATGCTAATTGCGATACCAAAGGTAAGTAATAGTATCGGAAAAAACAAATCAATCACATGCTTGTGAGTATTTCGGCGTCTTTTATATCGAAGGACGCGTAAGCCATACCATACAGCCCCTCCACTTAAAATAGCAATAAAAATCAGAAACCAAGAAAATGGAACATCCTCTGCGTGAAATGACGGATCCAAAGCAAGGCGATAAATCCCCATATATAATGCTGAAATGGATACAATGCTCATGGCAACCACATATACCCAACCACTACGTCGATGCGTCTTTCTCCCTTTCTTCGTAACTATTGGAACCCAAAACACACATAATGCCAAATATCCCCCTAAAACATGAAACCACCGAGCAACCATAAACATAAACTCCATCAATTCTCATCCCCCTTACAGGATACATTTACATATTCTAAAATTTTTTTAATAAACGAGTCATATAGCTAATTTTATATAGACTTCTAGTTTTCATGAAGTACGTTCATACCGCAAAATTCTCCTGGCCAAGGGAATCTTATTTTTGTGTCAGGAAATTGAACATGAGAAACAGTAAGCTGTATTTCTTATAAGTCGATACCCTATTTTTCCTACTAAAAATGTTCCCTGCCAAAATTTTTTATTGGCAGGGTTTTTGGCAGAGAACTATATTATTTTTAATCAATATGTCCGTTTTAAATTAGGGTAAATGCTGTTAAATCAGCATTCCCACTTCAAATTAAGTTGTAGTTTTATTCCCATCAAATAGGATTAACAAAACCTACAAAGTGCTATTGTATTTCCTCAATCGGCACATTCTTTATATGTGTTGCAATCCACCAAATGTGCCCAAAGGGATCTATTACACCTCCACGTCGATCGCCTTCAATATGATCTTCTACGGGCTCCAGTTCCTTTGCTCCTGCATCAATAGCTTGTGCAAAAAGTGCATCTGCGTCCTCAACATAGAGAAAAATATGCATCCCAGCTCCTTTAAGAGACTGGGGGCTCTGCATAATCGGGTATGCTGGAAACTCATCAGCAATCATGATTGGTGAATCACCGATTTTGATTTCTGCATGCTGAATTTTACCGCTGTTATCTGTAACACGCATCTGTTCAGTAGCTCCAAATGCCTTTTTATAAAATGAAATGGCAGCTGTTGCATCTTTGATAATCATGTACGGTGTCACTGTGTGGTATCCTGCTGGAATGCCTTTTGTATTCGATGTCATGAAATATTCCTCCAATGAATTTAAATTTGGATACAATTATTCCAAAGAAACAGGTCAGATATTGGGAATGATTGCATCAAATTTATTCTAAATTACGGTGGAATGAATTGTATTGTAAAAAAATGACCCTATTTAAGTGGAACGTGATTTTGTTGTTTCTCTTGATTCATGTGGTAGACTGTTGGGCTAAGACCAGAAAATGCACGAAAATCGTGGATGAAATGGGCCTGATCATAATAACCGCAAGTTAACGCAAATGTTGTCCAATCAATTTGCTCTCCCTCATTAATGAGCTGAAGTACATTCTGAAAACGTTGGATGCGGTAAAATTGTTTGGGTGTCATTCCCACTGCTTCCTTGAATACCTGAATAAAACGGCGTGAACTCAAACTAATTTGATTAGTCACATCAGCAATTTTTAACTGATAAGGGAAATCCTGAAATTTCTTTAACGCGAAGACAACTGCTGGATGAAGAGCCGAGGCTTGATTTATCATCTCCAATAAGTAATGTTCAAGAACTCTAAATTTGGCAGCTGGCATTTCAACTTCAAGAAGCTGATCTCGCATTTCGACCGCTTTTGCCCCCCAAAGTGTTTCTAGAGATACGTGCCTATTATATAATTCATTGGCTGATATATTAAGCAATGGAAAAGCACCACCTGGCTTAAAGTGAATCCCTATTGTGGAAGCTTGACATGCTGTGTCGATAACAGTAAAATCTGAATGCGGTCCAGAAATCACGCTCCCACGAAAACTTTTGAATCGGTCCTGATTCTTTTGATCGTATACCTTTATCAAGTCCTCTTCTAGATTGATAACTAATTCCATAGAGCCGTCTGGAAGGACGCGTTCCATTTCATGAGGCGGCTTATAACTTTTGTAATACCAAAAAATATTTATAAAATTCGACAAGGGAGGCGGGGGGTTGTAGGTTCGAAAAACAACCATAGCAATCACTACCTTTAATTTATTCTAAAAAAACCATTATTGTTGGCTTGGAATAAAGTTCGATCAACAATGTAATTTAAATCCTTATTTTTTAGGATATTCGGATTATTTGGTAGAAAAGGACTTATAATTAACCCTTTTCCATTTTCTTAATAAGTGTAGAAAAATCAAGTTGCCTGTTATGACGTGATAACAGGACTTTTTATTTTACAAACTTATCTTACTGATAAGTAATATTATTAAATACCTTCACCCTTATAAAAGGAATTTGTAAGTTTCAACCCTTCTTCTCATCGACCACATTTGCTCTCCCCATAATTTCCTGTACTATTGAACCTTTTGCATCCGCATAGTCTTGGACATGTTTCCATTTACGGTGAGCTAAGTTACGCTTTACGTTTGCATACTTATCTCGATCGGAATGGTTAATTCTTAGCCAATTGCGAAACCGCAACATTCGGTCGATCTCAGATGAGCCTTTACTAAATACGTGTAAATTAATATCTGTATCGGGGCCTTTAAAAAGTCGGTGTTGAAACCAATCTGGTTCTCGAATACGTAAAGTATAGCCGTCTTCCTCCAAGTCAGGAACATAAGCACTTTCGTCAGCAGAATCCTTCACAACCAATAGAATATCAATAATTGGCTTAGCACATAAACCTGGCACTGAAGTTGATCCAACGTGCTCCAATTGAAGTACTTTTTTACCAAGTATGGAATAAATTCTTTTAGCCTCTCGGTCAAATAACTTCGGCCATTTCGGATCATAGTCAAGGAGTGTAATTTGTGCATCGTGAGGTTTTAGCTCTCCAACCATTACTTCTTGCAGTTTTTCTTCATTTTTAGATTTTAAATTATCGTGCATCAAAGTCAATTAAATCTCCCTCCATTTCGATTTTTAATAGCATTCAAACGTACCGCACTTTTCAACATACCACCCATGGAAATATATCTAGCCACTTCAAGATAAACAATATGATAGATAATATTCATCCATAGTGTTCTTGTATACTTTTTATATAGCTGTAGAGCAATTCCAAAAGTAAAGAGAAGTATAAAATAATCTATAGTTATTGTAAATGGCTCATCAAAGAAATTGACGCCAATGCCACCACTGTAATCGGTAAACAAATGAAGATTAAAGGTTGCAAAATCAATTCAATTGACTTTCATTACAGAGTGTTTCTAAATGATAACGGATTACTTCCTTCACCTTTTCTGGAGAGTAGACATCAGGTCTTAACAGAGCATGAATGGACAATCCATCAATTAATGCCGCTAGCCTACTTTTTTCTAATTTTACATTAGTTGAATCAGATAAAATCCCTTTTAGGACTAATATCTCAATCATTGAATTTGCTAATTCATATGTACCGTTAGTCATTTCATCTTTCTTTTCTTTTAATGTATCACTTGTAAGTGACTGAAGTGCAAGAATCCACCAAACACTCGTTTCGATTTTCTTTTCTTCATCAATTGGTACAAGCTCCAATAAAACCTCTTCGACAGCCTGCAATGGATTTTCTGACCAACTTTTACTTTGAGATCGTTTTTTACCTTCTTCCAGATAGTAATCCATGATAAATAATAACATTTCATCCTTAGTTGAAAAGTAATGTCTTAACGCTCCAGCAGACATGCCTGCTTCAATCGCAACTCTTCTTATGGAGGCTTTTTCTGTTCCCTCTTTCTTAATTATATTCCAAGCGGCTTCAGCAATTGACTTTCTCTTTTTTTCATGATTAACAATCCTTGGCATAAAAATCACTTCCTTTTATTAACACAGTGTGTTATTATATTTTTAACACACTGTGCTATTTAAATTATAACATATAAAAAGGAGGGACTCTACATTTGATTGAAAGTATTGAAGCATTGATGCCTTCTTCATCAATAGACACATCGATAGCTTTGCTAATTATTTCTATTTGCGCATTAATTGATATATTAAGTCCTGGTGTACTTGCTGTAACAGCTTATTTATTATTGACACAGCCTAATCAATTATCTTCTCGCTTGCTTGTTTTTTTATTTATTACGCAGTTTGGCTACTTCGTAGTGGGCTTATTCCTATACTTTGGTGGAGATTCATTATTGAAAGGAATTGGAAAATTATCTGAATTTGACTTTATCAATTGGTTTTATCTCCTTTTTGGAGCAGTTATTGTTCTAATTAGCTTCTGTAAACCAAATGATACTACAAAAAAACGTTTAATTTCATTTATACCCCAAAAAACAACGATGAAAGGGATGATCATATTAGGTATCATTGTTTTTCTAATTGAATTTGTAACTGCATTGCCTTACTTTTATTCCATTTTGTTAATGAATCACCTAACAATTGAGTCTTCCTCTTCTATCTTTATTATAATTGGCTACAATCTTGTAATGGTGCTTCCTTCTCTTCTTTTGTTAGGGGTTAATATTATGTTTAAAGAGAGACTGCAACAATTTCTAAATAAAATTAAATCAAAATTAAATGAAGCTCCGATTTCCTCACTCTTGGTAGCGATAGGAGTAGTAGGTGCGGTTTTTTTCAATATCGGTCTTAGAGGCATATTAAATTAAAAAATTATTAATGAGGTGTTCATCATGAAAGAAATAATCAGTGGACTTGGTCTACTTTTTGTTATACAGGGAGTAGGCGGATTAATCAATCATTTGACTAATGGTGGAAAAAGTTGGTTTTTGGTAAATTATATTAATGCGTTTCAGGGATTTGAAATTGTTATGGACATTATTTTTATTATAGTTGGTGGGATCATAGGTTTAGCCTCTTGGAAAATAGACAGATCAACTAAAAGAGAAAATTAAATATAGAGCAAATTGGACGGTTTATACATAGCCGTCCAGTTTGGCGGATACTCCGTTGAAATATATTTTTAAATATTTATAGAGAGGAACATAAGAATTATTATGAATTCAAGACATATAGGGAGCTCGTCTTCCCAAAAGGAAGAACGATTATCCTTTATTGATAACCTAAGAGGAGCTCTTACAGTTTTGGTTGTGCTACATCATTTGGTGTACTTTTCCATCTATAACGATGTATTAACACAAGGGTCTATTGGGGTTGTAATGGGCCTTTTATTCCTTGCTTTTAATCAGACTTTCTTTATGGGGACATTTTTTCTTATTTCTGGTTACTTTGTCCCTTCATCTTTTGAAAGTAATGGGGCAACTCGGTTTATCAAAGATAGATCTGTCCGATTCCTAATCCCATTTATCTTCTATATTTTCATTCTTAGCCAAGCTCAAGCAATTGAAGCCTATATACTTAACCAAGAGCCATTTACATGGCAAACCTATTTTTCACATTTAACTTACGGGCCTATGTGGTACGTCGAGCTACTTTTCGTATTCGTTTGTTTATACGCAGTTTGGGCGAAGTTTATGAGTAAAAATAAGCTATCAGTAGTTCGTCAGAGTAAGCCACCCACCTACACAATGCTTGCCATCTTTGTCATGATATTAGCAGTATCGTATTTCATCATAAGACTGTGGGTCCCTGCTCTCGACTTGCCAGGCGGATCTCCCAAGGTTCGAGCATTCGTTGGACTATTTACAGCAAGCGGCTATGATCTCCCACAATATGTCGGGCTATTCATTTTAGGCATCATCGCTTATCAACGCAATTGGTTTCGAAATACCCCTGATTCTATGGGGAGGGCGGGTTTTGGAATTGCAATTGGAGCATCGATTCTTCTCCTTCCCTTAGTCTTGATATTTTGGGTAGACGAATTACAGTTTTCTGGCGGCTGGAACTGGGCATCTTTGGTTTATTCTCTGTGGGAAGCTCTATTTTGTGTTGGCGTCATTCTCGGATTAATCATATTCTTTCGCAAAAGAGTTTCTCGTCAAGGAAAAAGTTGGAGCTTCTTGTCAGCCCATTCCTTCGTGATTTATATCATTCATATACCGATTATCGCTATTGTTATTGCTGGATTGAAGGTCATCCACTTTCCACCATCCTTCATGTTTCTAGCTATGATTCTGATCACGTTACCACTTTGCTTCTTGTTAAGTTATATAATTAAGCAGATTCCCTTTGTGTCAAAGATTCTTTAGGGATGGTGAGTATTAAAGAAGAAAAGAGGATACGACGATAATCATATCTGCCCTTATGCTTCTCAAAATAGAACTAATGAGCCTTTTCCACTTGGAATTTTTATCTGAGTGCTCAAAAGTATTAATTTTATAATAATAAGTGTTACGTGGAATACCGGAAATTTTGAGTAATGTCTTCACAGGATAATCGTGCCTTAGCTCATATATTACTTTTACTTTTTGTTTTGTCGTAATTTGTTTTCTTTTTGAACTAAGGCTTTCCACTTTTTTAAATAGAATTTTCCATTTAATAAAATGTATAAATTTTTACTCCCACCTGGCTTATGTTCAGTTGGGCTTTTTTGTATTTAATGAATATTTTTTAAAATATTGCTCTTATTTTTGGCATTTCATAAAAAATCTTGTTGAAGGTTATGAAAGGGGAAATCATCACCCACCTTTGCAGTTGCGAAGGGAGAGGAAATGCATGATAGAACCAGATCGTACCGAGTGGCAAGTTCGCTGTGCATTTAATGCTTTTTGTAAACGTGTACTGAAGAATGAAGCAATCAATATTTTCAACGAAAGACAACAACGACAAGCAAAGGAGATGACATTTTCTGATCTCACACCACAAGAAGAAAATCAACTCTATACCTTAGATCAGCAATATGAAGGAGAAGAAGGACAAAGTTTTCAAGTGGTTGGAAAGAAAATAACTCCGAAATTACTCGCTGAAGCGTTGCGTACTTTGCCAATAGAAAAGCGTAAGACAGTCCTACTATACTATTTTTTTGATAAATCAGATGTAGAAATAGCCGAACTACTAGAGATTCCTCGTAGTACGGTTCAGTATAGACGGACAAGCTCTTTTAAAAGGTTAAAGCGATTTTTGGAGGAACATGCAGATGACTGGGATGATTGATGCTAACACAAAAGACAACGAATGTGGCTTATTACCGTATCCAATTATTTTAGCTGCAAATAAGGGTGATCCAGAAGCGATGAATTACGTTATTTTGCATTATGGAAGCTATATGGCAAGTTTGTCTATGCGTAAACTTTATGATGAGCGTGGTAATACGTATTGGGGCATTGATGTAGACACACATGATCGTTTACGTTCGAAGCTTATGCAGGGCATTTTAGCTTTCAAGATTTGATTACATGGTTAAGTTTTCCCTTTCACATATATTGTTCTTTGACAAAGAAAGCACGGAAGATAACGCCGTGCAGTATAGACCGAAAATCAGATACGTTCTACTGATGATGAGCCACTTGATTCATACGCCATGACTTTCGATAGAAACGAGCGATTATCTATGGGTCTAATACAATCGTGGTGGATTGCTGGCGATAACCCATCAGTATGGATAATGATACTCCTCTACCGTCATGGTTCGAACGTTCAAAGCGTCGCAAGCTATGAGTAGAGCTGGAAGGAATACTTGCAGGGGTGAAATTCCCGTGGAGCTGTACCAACAGCCGTCTGATTTTTAATTAATTATAGGGGGGCGTGTTTTTTGAAACAGGATTTGATTCTTTATAGTATACAAATTGCTATGTTAAAACAACTGCTAACCCGTAATTTGATTACCAAGAAAGAATATTACATGGTTAAAAATAAATTAATGAAAGAATATGGCATTATTTCTGATATTACAGACTGAATTGTGTTTCTATTGGCGATACATTTTGTATAGGAGTTATCATATTTCCAATCATTCGATTTTTTGTTGTTAGAAGATTTAAGGATGTTCAATTTGATCTTCAATAATATAATCGGTCTAGATTCCAGAGTAATGAGGATTTTTTTAACAAAGGAATACATGAAAAAACACCTCCCGAACCGAACATTCGAGAGATGTTTCGCCCTTATTTGTTTACAATGCGATTGTACGTATTAACAGTTAATACGTAATAGACTGCATAGATAATAACAAAGAAGACTATAGCCATTAGAATAGGGAAAATAAGATTGATTCCAATGAGATTAGAAATAAAGTTGCTAGTAAAGTACAATGCCACACAACTGTGCAATATTCCTATGGTTAGTGGCAATCCAAACACAAATAATGACTGCCTTTTGATTGATTTACGTATATCCTTTTTATTGACACCGATTTTTCTAAGGATTTCATAGTGTCCTTTCGCCTCATTCGCTTCTGTTAACTGTTTGAAATAAATGATACTTCCAGTTGCTGCTAAAAATACTAGCCCCAAAAATCCGAAAATAAAGAGAGTAATTGCGTTTCCTTCTTTACCTTGCTTATACTCCGTATAAAATGATGAAGAAACTTGAAAATCGTTTCCAACCAGTTTATTTACTTTCTTTGATGTGGCTTGTGCCGTTACTTCATTTTCCACTTCATACACTTTATAAGTTAATGGAGCCTCTTTTTTGGCTATCTCAGCAAACATTTCGTTACTGACTACTAGAAAGAAATCGGGATAATCGAAAGGTAGCACATTACTTTCAACCATATGAACAAATGGCAGTTCGTTGCTTCCTTGATGCAATTGAATCGTTATATTTTCTCCTTTAAAAACCGACTTCGTATATTCAGTAAACCTTGGCTGGATTACTGCTGCTTGATTTCCTGATAGTGAGACTGTTTCATCCTTATTTAAAGCATTCGCTACTTTATTAAATGTACTTTCTGAGATTAATTTCACAGGATTTATGTCATAATCCAGTTGAAATGAGAGTATTCCTTTTACCTGAATGACGGGTATGTCTAGTTGGGCTTTTATTGGATGTCGATGATCTGCTTTTATTATGCTCTCCACCTGCGAATCAAATTCTGGACCTTTTGACAAATGCGAATAGCTGAATGGAACAACTTCCTTAGCTCTTTTTTCGTTGCTGTAATACCCACTGTAAGTTGCACCTAAGAAACAGATCGTAGCAGCACTCAACAATGCAATGACTGTAAAGGTACGTGCATTCCCTCTAATACGAAACAGTAAACGAGATGTTTCAATTATTCTAGTTCCTCTGTAATAACGCGACTTATTTTTTTGTGATAATCTTAATAAATAGACCGTTACAGATCGAAAAAATAAATGGGTGCCAATGACGAGAGCAACAAAAGCAATACCATAATTTTTTATTAAATATTCCGTAGTAAATTCGTCAGGAAATGGTTTTAATATCAGCCAGTAACTAACGACAAGAAATATAACTCCGATAACAGCCGTAATAAGTGAAACCTTTGGAATTTGTTCTCCTTTTTTCTCATCATAGAATAATTCGATTAATGTAAAACGATAAATCAAACGGTAACCTTGAACGGAAGTGAATAAAATAATGACCATAAAGACTATGACTGTTTGGGTAATCGCTAGAATAGAAATACCGAAGTCCACCTCGGCAATTGAACCCATAAGTTTTATTAAAATCATTGCAAATAATTTGGAAAGTAAGGTTCCAAGAATAATTCCAATAACTATTGCAATGATTCCCATAATCAAATTTTCATAAAACAACATTTTTGCAATGGTTTTCTTGCGTAAACCAAGTATGGCGTACAATCCGACTTCTTTCTTCCTTTTTCTTGTGAAGAATGAATTGGAGTACAAAATAAAGATTGCTACGAATAAAATTAAGATAATTGATGATACCCCAAACATGAAACTCATTGTATCCGACAATTCAATGCTTTCCTGAATTTTTTCGCTATATTGCAAGGAAGTGAACGTATAATAAATAACCATGCTGAAGACGAGTGTAACAAAATAGACAAAATAATTATTGAAATTACCTTTAATATTTTTCCTTGCTAAACTAAATAACGTCATTTGCCCCACCCCCCAGTGCGGATAGAACATCCAATACCTTGTTGAAAAATTCTTTGCGGGATCTTTTCCCTTTTACAAGTTCTGTGAAGATTTTACCGTCTTTAATAAATAGGACGCGATTACAATAACTTGCCGCATAAGCATCATGGGTAACCATTAAAATTGTTGCCTTGTCTTGTTCATTAAGATCCTTTAAACTTTCTAATAAGTCTGTTGCTGATTTCGAATCCAACGCACCTGTTGGTTCATCTGCCAATATTAGGTTTGGCTTTGAAATAATCGCGCGTGATGCTGCCGTGCGTTGCTTTTGTCCCCCAGAAATTTGGTACGGGTACTTATTTAAAATGTCGCGAATGCCAAACTTATCTGCCACTTCATCTGCTCTTCGTTCCAATTCCTCAACGTTCAATTTTGCCAAGGCTAACGGCAAGATAATATTTTCTTTCACAGTTAGAGTATCTAATAAATTATAGTCTTGGAAAAGGAAACCAAGTTTGTCACGGCGAAAGGCAGATAATTGCTCTTCATTCATCTTTGTCAAATTGATTCCGTCAACCACGATGTCACCAGCAGTCGGCTCGTCAATTGTTGCCAATATATTTAGTAAAGTTGATTTACCAGCACCCGAGGGACCCATAATACCGACGAATTCACCTTCCATGACGGTTAAGTCTATATCCTCCAAAGCTGAAAATACATTTCCCTTTGCACCATAGACTTTTTTTATTTGTTTTGCTTCGACAATAGTTTTCATATTTAAATCCTCCATTCAGAATAGTTTTGTTTTATGTTTTTATTTTACAATAGCTGCTCTTTATATAAACTTACAGCTTGATCTCGTAACCTTACATTTTCGTCACATTGATAAAAAATATATTAAACACGATGTTTTCTTTGTATGTTGGTCGATATTCAATTAATATGATGTTACAGAAGGATGATTGTTTGGAGGGAAGAGGAATGAAAATCATGATTGTGGAAGATGATTTGACCATTCGTGATATGGTAGGGGAAGCATTAGAAAAGTGGGGTTTTGAAACCGTTAAGATCGAAGACTTTGACCAAATCATGCAGGTATTTCTTAATCATGATCCTCACCTAGTCATCATGGATATCAATTTGCCATCGTTTGACGGATTTTACTGGTGTAATAAAATCAGAGAAATTTCAAAGGTCCCTATGATCTTTCTCTCTTCCCGTGATACACCAATGGATATAGTGATGTCGATGAACATGGGAGGAGATGATTATATTCAAAAACCTTTCCATATGGATGTATTGATTGCAAAAATAAATGCACTCCTTCGCAGAACGTATTCCTATATGAAAACACAGTCTCAGACAATGGAACATGATGGAATTATATTAAATCTTGAAAACGGAGAGGTCTTACATGGAGATCGAAAATCGGAACTCACGAAAACAGAATTTCTTATTTTAAAAATTCTTATGAAAAATAAAGGAATCATCGTCAGTCGTACGAAAATGATGCGTAGCCTTTGGAAGAATGAAAATTTCGTGGACGAAAATACATTGACGGTTAATATTGCTCGCCTGCGTAAAAAACTTGTTGAACTTGGAAAAGAACACTTTATTACAACTAAGAAAGGACAAGGTTATATAATTCAATGAATTTCTTTCATTACTTAAAAGATAAACGGAATTTCTTTATATTAAACATGATTATTATGTTCTTTGTTTCTTTGATGATGATTGTGAGCACAGATTCCAGAAACGCTGTAAGTAATATCGTATATACCAATATGGTTATCTTTTTTATTGTAGCTATATACGTAATCATCGAATACTATTACAATAGAGAATTTTATCGGGAATTAAATGATGTGGTTGAAAGTAATCATGAAGAATTTCTCGCAACTCTGCCTAAACCGCGAAACGATGAACAACTGTTATATCTTGAGTTATTAAAAAAAGTAAATAGTGTGCATGGCGATCAATTACAAAAGTTGTATAACGAAAAAATGGATCATCAAGACTTTATTACATCTTGGATTCATGAAGTCAAGGTTCCGATTGCGGCAGGTCGCTTGCTTATGGAAAACAGTAATGGAAGAACTGTTGAAAACCTTGTGGACAAGTTTGAAGATGAGTTGGATAGAATCGAAAATTACGTGGAGCAGGCTCTTTATTATTCTCGCATTGATTCTTTTTCCAAAGATTATTTTATTTCCGAGGTAGTGTTGGATCAAGTCGCTAAAAATAGTGTAAAGAAATTTGCCAAATCTTTTATTAACAAGCAAATTCGTTTTCATATGGACAATATTGAACAGGTTGTCCATACCGACAGTAAATGGCTTGGTTTTATTATGGATCAAGTTTTTTCAAATTCTTTAAAATATACAGGTGAAGGCGGGGAAATCTCCGTACAATTTGAGGAAGATCGAAAAGAAAAGCGGCTACAGATTCAAGATACAGGCATTGGAATTAAGCCAGAGGATATCAGCCGCGTATTTGAAAAAGGATTTACAGGATCTATTGGGAGAAGTCATGCCAAATCTACCGGTTTAGGTCTCTACCTTGCAAAAGAAATGGCTCTTAAATTAGGACATGACCTTTCCATTCATTCAGAAGATGGGAAATATACGAAGGTCATCATCCACTTTCCAAAAATCAGAAATTATTATCATCTATAAGTATAATGGTGGGGTTAAAGAAATTGATTAATCGGAAAATAAGTATCAAATTAAAGGTGTTCGAGTAGAATAATGTTTATCGTAAGGCTTAATAAATATTAAATAATATAGTCAATAGTAAGTGCATTAATTGATAAAAAATGAGTAATTGAAAATAGCTATAACCAGGTTTTTATTATATTTTGATCGAATTTTTCAAAAATTGTTCTATTAATACCACGATAAATCAAAGTTATATGTCCTCTTTTTATCTCCAGTTCCAAGTATGGGAAATATTATCCATGGTTTCACCATGCATACACTTTATTTAAGATTTTTATTTGGTTATATTTTTATGTTCTTACTATTTTATTTGCTGGACCTTTCAAGTTTCATTACGGTTAACAGATATGCAATGACTTTTGAAATCAACTGAGGCTCAAAATGATTTTAAAAAACTTTATTTTTGTATTATTCATTATTATGTTCGATCAGTTTTTATGTGAATTGTAATAAAATAGAGTTTGACATTTAAAGTATTTCTTGTTTTGGTCCTTAATATTAAATATTAAAAATGATTCTACCTAACTGTTAATATTCAGTTGGGTTATTGTTTTTTAAAAACTTTTTCTCTGATTTTTGGCATTTTACAAAAAAACTTGTTGAAGGTAATGAAAGGGGAAATCATCAAGACGTTTTTTGGAGGAGCATGCAGATGAATGGGATGATTAATACTAATACGGAAAGCAATGAGCGTGGCTTTTTGCCGTATCCAATCATTTTAGCTGCAAATAAGGGTGAGCTAGAAGCAATGAAAGTAGTTGTTCTACATTATAGAAGCTATATGACAAGTTTATCCATGCGTAAGCTCCGTGATGAACAAGGAAACACTTATTGGGGCATCGATGAAGATACACGCGAACGCTTACGAGCGAAGCTTATGCAATCTGTTTTAGCTTTCAAAATTTGAATACAGAATGGTTAGGTTTTCCCTTTCATTCATCATATATTTGTTCTTTGACAAAGAAAGCACGGAAGATTACGCCGTGCAGTATAAGCAAAAAATCAGATACGTTCTACTGATGATGAGCCAATTGATTCATACGCCATGACTTTCGTTAGAAACGAGCGATAATCTATGAATCTAATGTAATCGTGGTGGATTGCTGGCGATAACCCATCAGTTAGGATAATGATACTCCCCTATCGTCATGGTTCGAGCGTTTGAACCGTCGCAAGCTATGAGTAGGGCTGGAAGAAATACTTGCAGGGGTGAAATTCCCGTGGAGCTGCACCAGCAGCCGTCTGATTTTTGATATTCAATTTAGCAAAATAGGTTAAAGTAACTATCAAGTTATGACATTAAATCCTTTTTATTTTAGTGCAAGAGCCAAATTCACGCAACGTATTAGAATTAGTTTTATAGAAGCGATATAATAATAGACAGATATCAAATAGCATATCCTAGTCTATGGAAAGGAGTTCATATGGTCACAGTCACTAAAAAAGACTTGATAGCACTAGGTTATGGTCCCTCTTTTTCAGCTGATATCATTAGAGAATGTAAAAAACTAATGATTTCAAAAGGACATGCGTATTATCAATCTAAAAAGTTAGATCGTGTTCCTAAAGAAGCTGTTGAGGAAGTATTAGGGATAACTTTAGATGTGTGATTTGTACTTCTTGCACTAATTGCGTAAGGAGTGAAATCATGACTAAAGATATCGTCAAAAAGGCAAAGAACGGAACATATTATTTTCGTGCTAATTTAGGGTATCACCCGATCACTGGCAAGCAAATTCAGAAATACCGTAGTGGTTTTAAAACTAAAAAAGAAGCAAGGGAAGAATATTCGAGGTTACTGCTTACAAAATCAGATGAATTAGAAGAAAAGCAAGATGACATTCTGTTCCAACAGTTTATTGAAGATATTTTTTTACCTTGGTATAAAACACAAGTAAAAGAAAGAACGTACGAAAATCGATTACCGACCGTAAGAAAACATTTCACTTTTTTTAATAGTTTAATCACTACCGAAATTACCCCGATTCATGTGCAAAAATGGCAATTAGCATTATCTAAAAAGAAGTATCGTTCTTCTTATATTAGAAATGTTCAAGGGTTATTTTCCATGGCGATGGATCGAGCGGTTGTTTTAGGTTTAGCTGAAAGTAATCCATCTAAAATTGTTGGAAATGTAAAAAAGACAAAGACAAAAATAGATTTTTGGACCAAAGAAGAATTTGAAAAAGTCATCTCTCTTTTTTATAAGGAAGACTACTATCAACACTTTTTATTTATCTCATTGTGGTTTTTATTTATGACTGGGATGCGGATTGGAGAAGCCACTGCAATTCAATGGGAAGATATTGACTTTGATTCTGGCGTGTTATCTATTGATAAAACACTTTACTATAAGAATTTAGATAATTACTCTTTTGTAGAACCAAAAACAAAGGCTAGTGTGCGCCAAATTGCATTAGACGAGGATACTTTAACTTTACTCCGTGAATGGCAGAACGTGCAGCAAGCTGTCATTCAAACCAATTATGTGATGAGCTATAATGGTGTTCCTACACAAAAACATACGTTGGCGAATGCCATTACACGTTTTTCAAAAAAAGCTGGGGTTCATCGAATTAGATTACATGCTTTAAGACACTCTCATGCTTCATTGCTTATTAGCATGGGTGAAAACCCATTAATCATTAAAGACCGTCTAGGGCATGAAGATATTGAAACGACACTCGGCACTTACGGACATTTGTATCCTAACAGTAACTTTGAGGTAGCCCATAAATTAGAAGGTATTATGTCTTACCAAACAGCAACACAAAATGAAGATACTTCACCTAAAAATCAGTTCACTGCTCGTTACCTACGTAAAGGATTAGAAACAAATAATGCAATAACAATGCAATGAAAATAGAGTAAAGAGCCGAAACCCTTATAAACAAAGGGGTTTCAGCTCTCCTTCTACTACTCCCACTCGATTGTAGATGGGCTACCTTGAACCCTTGCTATCACTGCTTTCAGATTATTTATTCTCCCCTATGGTAGGGTTTTGGTAGGGAACCAATTCCATCTTAATATTTTGATTCCCATTGAAATCCATATAAGTTTCCTTAGAAAAATTAAACTTAATATTCCCTGCCATTTTTTCAGCAAGAGGTTCATCATTCCTACTCCACAAATGTGCATAATGTTTTAAAGTTATTTCTGGCGAACTATGTCCTAACCTTTGTGCTACAACTAAAACATCAGCATTAAATTCATTAATTAAATAACTAACATGAGAATGCCTTAATCCTTTAGCTTGTATATCTTTAACCTTTGCTATTTTTGCATACCTAGTAACTATTCTAGGAATCGTTGACCGATGAACAGGTAATCCCGTATAACTTAATATGAAATCTTCTATTCCATGCTCTGATTGTCTTTGTTTCCAGATTTTTAAGATTTCCAATGTATCATCATCTAAAGATATTGTTCGTATACCATCTACAGTTTTAGTATATGGCTTTCTTACAAATTCTTTTGATGACTTAGATTGCAAAGTATGATGAATCCTTAACTTCTTCTTCTCGAAATCAACATCATTCCAGTAAAGAGCCAAACCCTCACTTACCCTTACTCCTGTCATAAAATACAACCAAATTGCAACAAAGCACATATGCTCATAAAAGTTTTGAATATAAATCACTGAAATAACCTTTTCAAATTCCTCTTTTACCCAATAACCAACAACACTTTTCACTTTTGCTATTGCTTTAGTTTTCTTTGAAATATTTTTCTCTAAAAATTCCAAAGTAACAGCATACTCCATTACTTGTCTAAATGCTCCATAAATCATTCCAGCATAATTTTGTGAATAATCCGGTTCGTTCAAGAGCCATGTTCTAAAAGCTTCACAATCTCTTATATCAATCTCTCTTAGCACTTTATCAGAGAATCTTTCAGTAATTATTTCAAAAACATGTTTTCTTGCTATCCAGGTACTCTCTTCAACGTTTGACTCATAATGTGGTAAAAAAAACAAATCCATAAACTCACCAAATTTAAGCCTGTAATTAGCATAACCATTTTGGCTAAGATATTCATTTCTTATTCTAGTTGCTTCCTTATTAGCTTCTCTTGCAGATTTGAACTTTTCACCGTTGCTATTTTTTCTAGCTTTCTTTTGAATTCTTTCACCTGTTACCTTATCTACTCCTAATTCAATATGATAGAAGAAACCTCCGTTATTGTCTGTATAGACTCCTTTATATTTAGTTTTAGCCATTTGTATCCCCTTCCTCAAGGGATACACCGATTATATACTCAACTGCATGACAAGGAACTCTACCAAGTCGCTTATTATTATAGTAAGGATAACCCTGCTGAACCATATAATACTTTGCTTGTCTAATAATTTCAACTGCTTGATTTTGCAAAAAACCCATATTTTTTAATTCATCTTTTGAAATAGTTTTATTCATTTTTTCTCCTCCTTTTTTTTAATAAAGAGCATAAAAAAAAGAGCAGACATTTTTATCTGCTCTTTCAAATAATTAATTTTTAAATTAAACAGGCTTCCTTTTCAACGATCTAATAGAAATTTCATGTTCCCCGATTATTTCATGAATAGATTTTTCATCTTCTACTAAACGTCTCACATTCACTTCTGTTTCTCTTACAGCCTGCTGTACCATTTCATTACCTTGTTTTAATTCTTTTATATCTGTTTCAAGATTATCGAAACGTTTATTCACATCATCATGAAAAGTTTTCTGGCGATTATTCATTTCACCTAATAACTTCAATACTTTATCTTCAAACTCTGACATTTTATCATCCCTTTCCCTTAATCACATTGTGTAGTTTTTGTAACATCTAATACACTATCATTTTCTTCCATATAATCTGGTTCCATTGATAATATTTTAACAGAAACATCATCTGATTTTTCTTCTGTCGGGTTGTCAGTTTCTTCCAATTCTCCATCTACTAATTCATAAAGTTCAGTATAATTTTTACTACCATCAAAAACATCACCATTATTTACTTCTGTATCAACTGAAATTTCTATATAACGACCTTCACGTTCCCAAATTTTTATATCAGTTGCTTCCCGAACATCCTCAACAGTTGCATTTTCAAGACAAAAACTAAAAAGGTCACTATGACTATATTCTTTAAATTCCTGTATAGCTAAATTAATTAATTCTTCATTACTCAATTCATTTCCAGTATCATTTGATGCTTTTATTTTATTATCATTTTCTTTGCTACCCACTATCCCACAAGCAACCAGTACCATTAATAAAAGGATTAATCCCATTATTTTTATACTGTTCCTAAAAATAAAAATCACCCCTAAACCTTTTTTTATTTACTTATAGGATAACACAGATTTAATATTGGAAGAAACGGAAATCAACAATTAACCAACTATCATCCACCTTTTCTAAATCTAATTCCACAAAAGAATCCACCTCATTAATTTCATCTCCAATCCCAATTTCATTGGAGAAAACACCTAAAACTTTTTGTTTTCCATCCGTTGCTTTCCCTAAATAAATATCTAAATTTTTTACAGATGAATTAATTTCACTTAAATTTTCATCATACTCATTACTTGTATCAAAATTTAGTGTTTTTATTATTTCATCTGATAGATATATTTCTACATCTTCCTTTGCTGGCTTTCCTCGATAATTAAAATAACTCGTAATAAATTTTTCTCCTATTTCTCCAGCTTCTAAATTAATCATTTCATCTGAATTATCCAACTCACTAATTTGATTCTTTGCATGCTTTAATTCATTTCTATAATTTTCATTCTTTATAAATAAAAAAACAATGAGTAATACACCAATAGCAAATAATGGTATATACTTCTTCATCTTATCACCTCTTTAAAATCCGAACATTTTAAGATCTTTTATCAGTTGAAAATAAACCAAAAACCGAACGTTACAATCCTAACGTTTTTCTGGGGTCTATCTTATCTGGATGTGCTTGCCCCAACTCTGTCATGTGTTCTAAGTGCAAATGATTACCTGTACTACTTCCTGTCGTACCACATTTACCGACTGAATCCCCTTGCGAAACATTATCGCCAACGGAAACATTCAATGATGTCATATGACCATAACGACTATATTCATTTTCTGAATGCTGAACAGTAACATAATTACCATAACCAACATTACTATGAATAGCTTCCACAACTTCACCATCTTTGACAGCCATAATATCGTCTGCCGGCGTACAAGCAAAATCTAACCCTCCATGAAATGTTTCTGGTTCTCCCGTCACTGGATGTGTTCTCATTCCAAATTCAGAGGTAATTCTAATTTCTTTCAAAGGTAAAGACCATCCACTATTCCCATCCTTATTAACTGGCACAGAATCGTCTTGCTCTAAATACCGCATAACATTATCAACATAATTCACGTCACCATATCTTGACCACCCCATCCTACTAGCCATCATGTTACTAAATTCAATAGCCATATCTTTGCTATATTCACCATTATTGTGTTCATCAACATAATTGATAAAACCACTACCCATGTTGTAAGCCTGTAACGCTAATTCCACATCACCGCCTGCTTGTTCTAAAGTTTGAGAAAAGTATTTAACACCTTGTTCAATTGACTTTTCGGGGTCAGTCAATGTATTTACTGGCAAACCTAAAGACTCTGAACTTTGCATTACATCTAAATACCGTCCTCCCGATTCCTGCATTGCCATTGCCATCAAAACCTCTGTATGTTCCTCTATGCCATACTCTTCTGCATATTTACGAAAGTGATTTTCATAACGTGTAACCTCCGTAGCAATTCCAGACACGACATAAGCGCCAGACACAGGTTGCTGTTCCTCTTCTTGAACTTCTTCTTGCGTTAAATGAGATTCCATACTTTCGTTACTTGCAATAACAAGAATAAAAAGAAGAACTATTCCAATCACAAAGGCAAAAAGAAACAAAAATATTGCTATATAAATTTTTATTTTCAATTTAGCCAATTTTACCGCTGGAATTTTATTTATACTCAAACTAAAATCCACCTCCATACACATGAAAAAAAGGACTGCTGAATTAGCAATCCTTATGTTTCATCACGTTCTTTTTTCCGTTCCTCTACAGAAGATACATTTCTATTTCTTTCTTCATTTTGCACCCTTTCTAAATGAATTTTATTTTCTTGATTAATTTGATTAACATTTCTATCATCCATAAAATCTGTATTTCTATTACGTTGTACTTCCTGTTCTGTATCATAACCAGTTCTTGAGTAATTACGATTTTCTTTCTTTACATCTTCTACTTGTCTATCGTCTTTAATATTTTCTTGCTTTTCACGTGTTACCTCATAATCTGTTCCATGATTAACTTCCCGATCGTTCCTATTTTCTTTTGAAACATTTTCTACCTCTCTATCCTCAGAAGAATTTTCTTGTTTGTTACGTTCTATTTCATTATCTGTTCTAGGATTAGCTTCCCAATCGCTCCTATTTTCTTTTGAAACATTCTCCACCTCCCTATCCTCAAAAGAATCTTCCTGTTTGTTACGTTCTATTTCATTATCTGTTCCACGATTAACTTCCCAATTCCCCCTATTTTCCTTTGAAACATTCTCTATCTCTCTATCCTCAAAAGAATCTTCCTGTTTATTACGCTCTATTTCATTATCTGTTCCACGACCAGTTTCTTTACCTTTCATACTTTCCTTTGAGCTTTCATCCTCTTTTCCTTCCTTTCTTTGATTTCTACGTTTACGTGTTGGATTTTCTGTTTTTAATGGAGTTGGATTATTCACGCTTTCCTTATCATTTTCATTCCGTTTTTGCGATGTTCTACTACGATTTTTTTCATTACCAACAACAACATTACTTTGCCTATCTTCCTTTTTATTGGTAGGATTTTGACTTTTTCGTTCCTGTTTATTATTTGAATTTTCTTTTGCCATTGGAGAAAAACGTTTTAAAACTCTATTTCTTTGCATTCTCCCCTTAGCCTTATCAAATTGTTTACTATAATATTGATTCATATTACCCATTATATTTCCGTCTACAGATTGCACACGACCTGCTGTAACAAAACTAATAATAGAATTTCTTTTCCAGATAATCCAAAAGAACAATATAATTAAAAGGAACGCATGTAGTAAATACATACCTTCTTCATCTGGATTAACAAAAACATACATAGTATAAGTTAATAGGTAAATAATAAATAAGAATATACCTATCAACGCTTTTAATAAGAAAGTAGTAAATAATTTTCCTAAAGCCTTTAGACCACTCATAACAAATTGTGGTAAGAAACTGATAATAAAAGCAAAAGGCAAAACTAAAGCAATTACTATAGCCATTATTTGTAATCCAAAATTTAATACACTTATTAATACCATTGGAATAGATAACCCAACTACTATAATAAACATTAAGAATACTAACCCCGATTGAGCAAAACTTGACCCAGAAGCCATATTTTCGTTACCATATGCTACTTCTGTATTTGCATGGGATATACGATATGCTGAACCATCTGCACTTAATTTAAAAGCTAGCATTCTATCTGTTCTTGAAAATTCTTGAAATCCAAAACCTATTTCTTTTATATCATCCTTATCATTAATTAAATTTTCATCCGTCTGACCATAATTAATTAAAAGATAGGGTCTTTTCATTGCTAAATCAAAATACACATTACGAATAACTGAGATAGTACCTTCCAGTTTTTCATCTTCTTCTATATCGTCAATCCCAGAATAAACACCACTTCTCTTATCTTCCAGAATATCAATAATACTATTTCCAGCTTCAACTAAATGTCCTTGCATTTCACCAGATAAAGCATTCATACTTTTCATAAGAAAACTGGCATTTGATAACCAATAACCAGCAATAGCCAACACAATTACAAACAAACCAAATTTCCTAAATGATTCTCTAGCATTCCCTTTCGCTAAAAATAAAAAAATTAGATATACACATAAGAAAGAAAAAAGCAATTCTGCAAAATAATCTTTCAGTGTATCAAAAATATCATCCGTAATTCGTTCTATATCATCTGCAAAATCATCAACAAAGTTCATAAGAAATAGATTCCCCATTGCTGAATCTGTAGCTGTAACAATTTTTTGGTTAATTCCCATCAGAAAATTATTAATCCCATGTAAACTAACACCAAAAGTACCGTTAACATCCTGATTGTTCACCATATACCGTTCAACAGGATATCTTTCTATTTCTAAAGTTACCCCACCAACTTTTTCATCTGCTGGTTCAGTCATATGTGGATATGGTTTATACTCTTTATCACCAAACGCTTCCAATAAAAAGTCCAGCACCAATGCACTTGTAGTATCTTCAACATTATATAAATCAGACCATCTTCCGCTTTCATCTACTTCTTCCTCCTCTGCATAAACAGTAGAGGATAACCCCATACATAACAGAATAATAGTAAGAAATATCACCAACCTTTTATTATTTTTCATTAGCATTCATATCCTCTATAAATTTTAGGATTCTCTCACATGTTTCAACTCCACCCTTACAGTAGCCAAAATGTTCACTATCTCTTTCAGTTTCATTTTTCAATTCCTCTAAATTTTTTAACATAATAAGATTAAATCTTATTCCTTTTACAAATGTTTCAATAAAAAAATTATCATCTATTTTTCTAACATCCTGTATATTTCCAGTTACAGAATCTAAACACATTTTTACCACCAACCTTTCAGACAAAATAAAAAGGTGACTGCATTTTTTCAGCAGACACCTAATTTTTTTAAGAATAATGATTTGTATTAGTATAAGATAAATCTATTAACACTTGATTTTCTTCATCCTCATTTCCTTCCAATTCTATGATATGAAAAATACATACAATAGAATCTTTTTCATAATCCTTTCGTACATTAATCAATCCAGATTCCAAATTTTCTGGAATACGTGCCAGTTCAACAGCTTCATCTTCTACAGCCGAATAATCATTACCTTTTCCTAAAGCATTCAAATCATCTTCTAACTTTGCTAAATTACGAATATTTGCTAATTCAATATGTTTCAACTCTCCCACTCCTTTTATAAATAAATTTAATCTACTGTATATCCAGTGTATTTCAATGTTAAATCTTCTGGATCATCATCAAAATAATGAAAAGAAAAATAAAAATGACATACTTTTTCTGTTTCATTAAGATAAGAAGTAATATAAAAATCAGCCTTTTCATACCTTGAAATTTCATTTGCTTTATCAACAGCTTCTGTATAAATTGGGTCATATTGATTCGACATTTTCAATTCAACTAATTCTTCATCTAACTTATACGAATTTACAATATCTACAATTTCGCTCATTTATTAATTTCCTTTCTTTATAAAAAAAGTGACTATCTTTTGACAGTAGCCATCTTCTTTTCATTTATTCATCTGTTACATAATAGTTAATATAATGGAGCGTTCTTTCTCCATCATCTTCTGATACTAAAAGACGAAAATGAAACCAATACTTATCTTCCTTTCTTTCATCAAATGCTGTAACACTAAAATCTTCATTTCCCCCTGCATTTGCTTTTTCTATTGCTTCCATTCTCACCTTCTCATTTAAATGAAAGACATCCAGTTCTACCAAATTTTCTTCAAATTCTACCCAGTTATACACGTCTATTATTGTTTCCATTCTCTACACTCTCCTTTTTTATATAAAAAATGACTACCCGTTATGGATAGTCATTCTTTTTCTTTATATATTTTTGAATTATCTACTAATCTAACAGTGACGTAATACTGGAAGAAAAGTAATAGAAACCAAACTATCATTACATAAATACCTGTTAGTAACCCATCTTCTAATAAATCTAAATAATCACCACCAAAATATACAAAAGCAAACAATAACATAACGGAACTCATTAAATTCATGAATAAGATAATTGAAGCTAATATAAATTTATCTACACCACTCATTCAACCTCTCCTTTCTTTTACAGATATTTTTCTTCTGCATAAGCAACAGCCGATTTATCAATTGTCTCCAATGCACCTTCCCATTCTTCAAAAAGGCATTCGACCGTAATTTTAGATGTTCTACCGAACACATCTTTCATCAAACATTGTCCTTGCAACATATTGTCCAACATTTCTATATTTTCATCTGTCGATTCCATATTCATCCATTTCAGTATATCTTCTCTCTCGTTTTCTTCATCAAATGCAAAAGCTACTCCAAAGTTCCCTGTTTCATCATCCTTTTCTCTCAATCCGTCTTTTGTACTTTGAGAAATAAAATATAAAGCATTATCATAACTACGACCAACACGCTTCATTTGTTTTTCGACTTTTTTACCTTGTTGTGACGAAATGATAACCCATGCTTCATCTATAAATTCTATGGTTTTTTCATCTTTATTCCGACCAAATAATTCACAGTATTTCCCCAAAGCTAACATAATAGCATTTGATTTCCGCTGACTATTTGTATAAGTTTCAACGCTTGCAGTAGCTTCGGGCAAATCAATATTTTCAATTTCAATAATGCTAATTCTATCTGTTAATGATAATGCTGAATTAGAACCATCATGCACGCATAGCTTTAATATAGAATCAGAAACAACCTCATGCAAAAAATCACCTGCTTCAGAAACAGATGTATCTTCGTTTTCTCTCATAATATCTATAATGTGCATAGAGCCAACCTGTTCACCTTTTTGTTTTCTTTCTAATACTTTTGTTATGGCTTGTAAAAATACAGTATGAATTTTATCTTTACCTTTAAAATTATAAACCTCTGAAAATATATCTTGAATTAATTCTTTCGCTTGACCAGAAGGAAGGAAAGCAACAGGGTCTAATGCACCCCAATTATTTTTATCTTCAAAATCCAATGTTACAAAATTAAATTTCTCTAAATGCTCCACAAATAACGGATAATCACGCCTAATGACACCATCATTAATTACTTTATTTATCCATTTTCTTATCTCTTTTTTAGGGTCAATATAAAGTGTTTTAATGTGTAGAAGTGTTACATAAATAAATAATAATTTTGCAAGATAAGATTTTCCACTTCCTGTATCACCAGTTATCAAAACATGCGGGCTACGATATTTACTTCCTCTTATATTTTGATTAGCCAGCATTGGATGAAAAAATATCGGGTCACGACTTGATAATTTTGCTGTTTCCAAATCTTTATGCTTATGAAACCTGTCTACCCAGCCAATAAAGAAACCAATTTTATTTCCAATTTCAGCATTTACACCAATTAAACTTTCAGCAACTCCATTTTGTGTAGTAGACTGTAACCAATTTCTATTCGTTAATTCTAATTTTTCACCTAAAAGAGTTCGATAAAATAAACTTAATTGGTCAGCAGTTGGAATACGACAAACAATATTTAACTGCTTAAAATAACGTACAACCTGTTTCGCTCTTGCTAAACATTCTTTTCTGTTCCTTCCAGTAACAGCAATTGTCGCAAGCCAATTCATTACAGATACATCATGACTTTTGATTTCCTGCTGTAAATTTTTCATCAAATAATGACTATCCACTACTGAATCATCTACAGTATCACCTGTTTTCGCCTGTTCTTTCGCTGATTCGCTTAAATCTTTACCCTTTAAATTTACTTTGACTTTTGATTTCCCTTTTCCTTCTGTTTGAATTTTTATATCTACTCCAACTTCAAACGGTAAAGACTGAACTTCATAAAAAACATCACTTTCCGCCATATTATCTGGGTATTCATCAATAACGACAAAACTTAAATAACCTTCATCCTGTTCACTACTTAATTTCAAAGTAGAGGATTCTACTGGATTAATAATTGTATTCGTTACTGCCTTTATATTGCTTTCTTCTTCCTTCACATTATGTTTCAAACCACGTATAAAGTCGTAACGAGCAACATAAATTAATTCATTTTCTTGTAATCTTGAACCATTTACACTAAGCACCGAATTATAAACATTATCTTCAACTTCTGTAAATTGATCAAAAAAAGAAGTAGGAACATTTTGTTCCCACCCCAAAAAATTAACAAACATATCAGTTACATTTGAGAAAACTGAATAAGCATTCTCCTTAATACCTTCATCCACATTGACAAAAGCATTTTTCAGCTTGACACCGACTATAAAATCATTCTTTGTCATATTACCTAATCGAGAGGTTAATATATTTGCTGTTTCATCTAAATAATATAGACCAACGCTCTCACTATCTTTTGATACATCTAAACTCAAATCATTAAAACGCTCTTTCAGCCTAAATTCTTGCGGATACATTTTTAAATGAAAATCCTCAAATCCTGTTACTTCCTCAAAAAAACCTTTCCAACTTCTTTTATAATTTGCTACTACTTTTTTATTCTGAATCGGAATTGATTCGCTCTTTATCCGATAATACGCGAACACGTCTCCCGTTCTCGTTAATAGCAAATTGTCCTTTATTGTCTTTATCGCTGGTTTTAATTTCACCATCTTTTTTACTCACCACCCATACACAATCTTTAAATACTACTTTATTATGATTCGCCCATTTGACCTCTTCACCATCACAATATTGCTTTTTAGGAATCTTTATAGTAAACAGATATTTTACATAATCATAAATAAAGATATAAATATTTTTACCTTCTGGCTTAATTTTTGTAACTAGCCATGTTAATACTAATGGAATACCAACAGAAAAAATAAACCATGAATTTGAAAAAGCATAAGGATAAAATTGTTTTATCAACCACCCCAGAAATAAAGTTATTATCAAAAAGATAATAAAATTCAAAGCCGGAATTAATTCAATTGTGAAAGGCAGATAATAGTTATCTGTTATCTGCCTAATTTTTTTTGGTTCTCTCAACGCTCTCCTATAATTAAAAACTACTCTACTTTCTTTTTTATTTTCTGACATATTATCCCTCTTTAAAACGTATTGATGAAGGCTTCAATCATGCGACTAACATAATCCCAATTTCCAACTACAAAAGTAACCACTCCACCTAGTACACAGCAAATAATAATTTGCCCGAATCTAAGTTTTGCAAAATACTTCGCCACAAGGAAAACAACAATAATTACAACTGCTTGTTTGGCAACTTCTATTCCCCAATTTTCCACACCATCAAGTGTCGGTAAATCAGCACTTGCTATTAATAGTTTGTTTAAAAAGTTCATTCTTTATTTCCTCCTAATTGTAAGTAAATTTTTCAACATAAAAATTGTTTCCGTTTTTTGAAACAGTCATTTCCACAGGATTAAACTGCTGTATATTTGTCAATTCGTCTCTAAACATCACCCCCATTAAGACTTTGTAATTCTCTCCATCTACATAAATCTCTAAATTTCTTATATCTTCAAATAAAAAAGAACCGTTCATTGTTTGCGGTTCTTCCATCAAATAAGCCATTTCATCTACTGATTCCGTAGTAAATTTTTCAAAAAAGTTATTTAGAAATTGCTCGATATTCTCTTTTTCGCTTCCATTGTATTCTTCTAATTGAACTGTCTCTGGTTCATATTCAATCGTACCAGCTAGTGACGGTACTTCTGTAAAGTAAGGTACTGCTGAAACACTAAATAAACCATTTTCATGAATAATAGATAAATTTAAGAGTAGTGTTTTTGTTTCTTCTTCTTTTTCAATTTCTGTCACAGTCTCTTTTTTCTTTCCTTTTCCCACCTCTTTTTCAACTTCTGTTTCAAGTGTATTTTTAAATGTAACCTTATATTGATAAAGGCTTGTATTTCCTTCATCTTCTACATTAAAAAGACTAAAGGATTCCAACGATCGTGTGCCATTCACCCCCTCTAAGTTATACAAGGCATTATCATCATTGTTAAAACTTTCATTAAAAGCCATATATTCTTTTAATTTGTTGGCTCTTTCTTGTAATGCTTCACTATCATTAGAGACATTAATATACTCTCTAATAAAATTTGATAAAAATTCATTGGCTGATTCATGAGAAAATTCTTCTTCTCCTTTTTCATTTTCATTCGCCTGTACTAATCTATTTGTTTCATTTAAAGTTGAACGAGTATTTACAGATAACAAAATAGACAAGAAAGCAATAAACAACATTCCTAATATTAAAGACCAAACTAAAAAGGCAGTACGCTTTGATGTATCTTTGCGGACTCCCTTTGATTTTTCCGGCTTTTTTATTTGTTTTAGCTTCCCAACAGCTTTATTTTGTTTCAATTTTTCCTTAATGCTCATTTTGAACTCCTTTCCAAATAGTTTATAAAAGATGTTACCTTATTCAAAACTTGTATTGGTGACGCATTTTCCAAATAAACTTTTTCATTTATCTTTTTCCCATTTTCAATATACGTGGACTTATAAAAACTAAAGCGATACGTTGAATATCCTTTTTTTCTATAGCCTTCCACAACAAGCGAAGTATTTACAGATAAATCCTTCACAAATGCAAGATAAAAATAATGTTTCTCCCCTTCTCTGTTTCTAGGAATATCAGCCGAAAAACCTAAATCCTTAAAACGATTAGTCAGTGATTCCATTTGTTGCACAACAGCCACAACCTCCCCTTTCAAAATTAGCTTACAATACGGCTACCAAGAATCGAAATTCCAAACCTAAAATAGCATTTTTAGGATTACCAGTTACTTTATTTTGTTTCTCTGGAATTACAGCAAAATAAAAATGATATGATTTATAATCGCCATCTTCATTTACAGCATGATGATAGAAACTTAATTCTTGATATATAGAATTATCAACACCATATATTTCCTCCTGTAACTTTTCCAAAATTGTATATTTTTCATTTACTAACTGTTTTTCTTCCAATGCTTCCATAAATTCACCATGATTCATGACAAGTGGAACCATTTCATCCCCCTCCCTTCAAAGAAGATTAATAGAACAATTATTGTTCTCTCCATTCCTTCCATTTTTTACATAGGCGTATTAAATCTTTCATAATATCAATGCTGTATTTTATAACAATGGCTGGCAAAGAAATAAACAAATAGAACATTGAAATTAAGCCAAAAACATTCGCTACTTTTGGCAAACCTGCAAAAAGAAAAATAACACCAATTAACACCAACCCTCCACAAAAGAACATTAATGTTCCAATAGACAAAAAATGTTTTAATATTTTTTTGAACATTATTCCACCCCATAAAAAAAGAGTAGTTTCATCTACTCAAAAATTTATCCATAGTATCCTTATAATTTTTAATAAAACTCATAGGCTAACTCCTTTCCTAAGCACTAATCTACAAGCAAGGTACAGGTAGTATTTTTTGAGAAAACCACTCAAAAAATCTCCACCCTTTCCCCCTTGCTTTCCGATTTTTTGGCGGTCTTTTATAGTTGCCAAGTCAACTATACCCAAAAGAATCATTTTTTTACTTGACTTGACACTAGCTATTTTACCGCCAAAAACGTTAAGTGCTATCGTACAAAAATATAATAATCTAATTTAATATAGTGACGTTAAGATCGTGGGGTTTAGCCCCCACACGACTAGCGCAATATCACTGCCCCAAAAGTGTGGAAAGTCAAATAACCTTACACAAAAGAAGCCTATCTACTCCAATTACTAGGATGTAATTCAATTGGTCTTTCGCTAGCCCTCTTTGCCCTCCTTTCCATATTTTGAATAATTTCCTTATCATCTTCATTTCCTAACAAATTACTATAAAAAGAAGCCATTTCCTCTTTGGAAAAGGCTTTGCATTGGTTCTCAAAGTTTTCAATCATAAACAAATGCTTTTTATCCAATTTAGCTTCATCTATCAGTTGATTTAAGTTATCAGTCCCCATACGTTCATCCACTTCTTTTAATACTTTTAGTGTAGGAGACAGATAAACTTTTACCCAAATTAATAAATCGTCATATGTTTTAGCTTTTGGAGCAACATATAACCTTATCGCTTTTACCCCTTCTACAAATTCAGCCCAAGGCTTCCAAGTTTCCCAATAAGACTTTGATTTATTCGTTTCACTCTTATTAGCAAATCGTAAGTAGTTACTTATTGCACCTAAAGCTACATCACTAACACTATTACTGTTAACAAGTCTTTTCATTACCTCTACAGCATGTTCCTGCCTAAAACGGATTTCATAACGGTTCCATTGCTTTTCCATTTCTTCATCTGTCAAGCCAAGCTTTTCAGCACGTTCATAGTTCTTTTCATAGAAACACATCCAGGTGTTACTCTCCCTTGAACCAAAAGTAATTGTTTGACCTCTTGTTGTGCCATCACCTAAGCTAAACCCTCCATGTTCCTTTCCTAGACGTAATCTACTTACACATTCACCATTTCTTGCTTTCGTAAGAAGTTCATCAATAGAAAAATAGACCTTACGGTCATCAATTGCAAGGTCTATTCTGGGAACATTATCTACATAATCCAAACAAAGTTTAAAAAAGTCATGCCATGTTCTATTATTTGCATCTAAAAACATTTCAAATTGCCGACAAGCCTTACCAGCTAAAAGTATTTGATAATCTTTTTCACCATCTTTATTTTCCCTGTAAAGAATACGAATATCATCAAAACGTAGTAATGCACTATATCCTCTTATACCTGTTCCGAAGTCCTCTCTCATAAGTTCCATTGGAATACCTAACAAATCTTCACAGATACTTTCTATCGTTCTGTATTTGATTGTAAGTTGCACCCAATCAATACAGACAGCGAGTTCATCTTCATTTACTACATCCAATATATCGGCTCTTTCAGTTACTACCCCCCTATTAGTGTCGGGGGTAGTAACAAATTCCTTTGTCGTCATCCGCTACGCTCCTTCCTCCACGCCTATCATTACGGGTGCTTTGCGCTGTCGCTAGCGACTGTCGTCGCTGGCGCACCCTCCATTATCGGCGTTGTTAAACAGCTTTCTTTATTTCTTCTAAAAAGTCATAACCTTTTGGTACTAAAGGTGTATAAAATTCTGTAATGACAGAAGCACCATAATCCGCATAACCACGACCTTTTATACGCTTATTGATAAATGTATTATCCACATCACCAAACATCATTCCATACCCTGTTTCGCTATTACGCCCTAAAGCAACCCTAAAATTAAATTGATCTCTAATACCATCTGCCAAATATTTTGCGTCTGGGCGTTGGTTTGCCAAAATAAGGAATACACCAGCTTGCCTTCCTAACATAGTTAGTTGTTTCATATCCTCCAAGACTTCCTGTTTTTCTCTATGGTCTAACATTTCCATGAAAGCCACGTATTCATCAAAAATGACAAACAAAGGCTTCATTCCTACGCTGGCATAATTCCCACCTGTTTTATAATTAGGCATTTCCTTCATTTTTTCAGAGCGTTCGTGCATTTCTTCTCTAGCTTTTTTCAAAGTCATTTTAATACCATTTTTCATACTAAAAACCGTTTTTTCTGGCATTACTGTTTCCAAATCAGCTAAATCAGCATTTTTCGGGTCTAATATTTTTAAATCTGCACCCGACTTTAACAATGCTTGAATCATTGTTAAAATAAAATACGTTTTACCTCCACCAGTACCGCCAGCTATCAACATATGAGGAAGTTCATCAAATTTCCAATTAATATGTTTCATTAGCTTCATAGCACCATTTTGAACAATTACATCACTAATAGGAATACGATTTTTTTGTACATCATACATCAACTTATAACAAACAAAATTTTCTTCTAATTCTTTATCTACTAATGTACAATATAAGCCATTTTCTAATTGGTCACCCAACTGTAAAAATCTATCTTGAAATCGGCTCATATCCATAGCAATACGCAATTCAATATAGCCTTTTTTAATTTTATAATATGCTTTCGGGAAATAAGTTACTCTACTTTTTGTAACCTTTTTATCAGACAATCCCCAAGTCGATTCCGTTGAATAGCTTTCTTTTTCTATAAATCGGTTACTTATAAACATTCTGGCTATTTTCTGCCTATGCCATATCCTTTTATAAGTTTCAAAGAAACAGAAATATACTAATCCAACTGTTACAGCACCAATAACAAAAGATATTAATATCCCTTTACCTATATATAGCCAATTCCAATTCGCTAAATCTTTCAAGTAATCCCAATTAGCCCATCCAGAGTAATTATTAATACCATTTTTATAACAAAAATAAAGAGAAATAAGAAAAACTGGTAGAAAAACTGTTAATCCTGCCTTTAATACTCCATGTTGCATACCAGCAGTTATTCTTATTCCTCTATATTTCCACAATCTTTTCTTTAAAAATTCAATCACTATCACACCCTTATTTACATGTTAAGGCATAAAAAATAGTGTGCCAATTAATCAATAACCAGCACACTATTACTATATCGATTCTGATTTAACCAGAGTTTCTAATTATTTTAGAAATCTCATTCATAATCACTTTTTGTTCAACTTCCAGCATATCAATTATTTTTATTAATCGTGGAATAGCTTGCTCAATTGTATAATCATAAGTTTTTAAACAATACGTAACTTCAACTAATGCCTGCTCCATCTCAACAAAATATAACTTTTGATTTAATTTTTGTTCTAACAAAAGTTCATTTTCTTCATCAATTGCCATCCTCCCCTTTATACATTAGTGAAAAATTTTGCTAGGAACAGGTTTAGCCGCATTATTATTTTTTACTACCACCTGCACCTACTGGTTCTTTATTAGGTTCATTTTTCTTTTGATCAATTGCTTCACCATTTTCATCTGCGATTTTTTGTGAATCATCCAACGGTAAAACATCATCAGCATTAAAATTTTCTGCAATTCTAGTCCATGTTTGACCGTTTGGCAATGTACCACCTTCTGCTCTAGGGGCATACGTAGGGTTAACTAATTTAACTAATCCAAACGGCTTTATATTACAAGGTTTATTTCCTTCAAGTCTAACAGCAAATGTACCACCCTCTAAATTCGGCGAACCAATATTATAAACCGTTTGCAACAATTCTCCCGTATCTCTATCAATTCTTTCTTTCGTATTCACTAATCTGATTTCACCTAAAATTTCTTTTGCTTGTTGTTCTGATAATTTAATTTCCATTCAAAATCTCTCCTTTAATTTTTAATAATTTATATAAATTTAATTTAATTTTTCTAGCATAATTGGATACTCTGCAATCTGAATACGTTCTTTTAATTCGCTACCGTTCAAATCACCATCCTTATTGTAATCAAACCCTTTAATACTAACAGAGGTATATAAATCACAATCGGCTATCATGTGATGTGGCAAAGTTCCAAATACATGCTTGCCTTTAATATCACTTGATTCTACACGCTCAAATATAGGAACATCCTTCAAAAATGGAAATTCTTCTTTCAAAATTTGAATAGTTCCTTTATGACGACTTACAATGATGAAATCATTTCTATTATCTAAAGGATAAATTTCCAACGCAGTCAAACAATACTTATATACATTTATATTTGATTTAATAATATCCAATCCTGTTTCAAAAACTGTATCTCTAGGCAATTCCAAGCCATAATATTCATTGATTCCATGTTCAACCAATTGACTAGGTGAAAGAGCAGAAATAATAACTGTATTTTCCGAATCTTTATTATCATACCGTATTAAATCTTTTACCGCCGGGAATCCAAAAGCTACTACTTTATTTCTTTTCAATAAATCATTCAGCTTCATTTATTCACCTGCCTTTCAATAAAATGTTTTCATCTCCTTTATTTTTTCATGCAATATTTTTTTATATAAAAGTAATCTTTCATGCCGATTAGATTTTCTTTTCTTACTAGGATGTATTGATGTATATTCAGCAACTTTTTTCAAATAATAAGCAATTTTTTTATCTAACATAAAATCATCCTTTCTATAAAAAAATAATAATAATTCGCTAGGTTCAAACAATAATAAGAACCATTACGGCGCTTATCAGTCGCTCACTTTATAAGGTTATGGCGACATATAGTAGATTGTTTTTACAATCATTAGCACCCTCGCTATGGACTGCTACAGCTTGTTTTAAAAGTGTTAGCTGTCATCACTTAGATTACGACTAATGACAAATCCATCAATAAACGTTACAATAAAAGTGTCTAGGTTTTATTGATTGCGTGTATGATAAATTATCATATGCGCTTTCTTTCTATATGTAGTTTTCAATGTGCCATTCCCCTTTACGCATTTTCAAACCAATTCTTCAAGTGGTATAAATTCACACTTTTCATTCGTTATCAAATGCCATTATTGAATTGATTCCCTTCCTTGAAATATCAAAGTTCTTAGATATTCTTCTATAAGAAACACCATGCAATAATAATTTTTCAACTATTTCTTTTGAAATAGGTTGTTGCATGTAATGTTCTACCTGTATTGATCTAAAAGCTAATTTCATCCTAGCTTGCCAATCACCTTCCATTTCCTTTGCTAAAGAAACAGCTTTTTTCATTGAAGATTGCATTTCCTTAAAATCCATTTGTATTCCCCCCTCAAAGTACTATAATTTATTTATTCAATAAATATTTATCTTTTTGTTCTTTTTTGCTACAATTATCTTCAAAAAAAAGTCTCCAATCAGTTTCAATTACATCAGCAATTCTTTTAGCAACTTTAACACTTGGACTTCTTGAACCTAACTCAATTTGAGTATAGTAAGGTCTTTTTATATCAGATAACTTTGCTAATTCTGCATGTGTTAATTCTTTTTCAGTTCTTTTATCAAACAACCATTCTCTTTTTTTCATATCATTAAATCACCTGCTTTTTTTGTAGCGTTTTGCTACTTGTTAATTACAAGTATATAGTAGCGATTTGCTACAGTCAATAGTTTTTTGTACTTTTTTGATACATTTTTTATTCTTTTTTTATGTAGCTTTATGCTACCAAAAATTACGGGTATAATAATCACATAAGAACGGATTACAATTGTATACCGTTATAGAAATGAGGTTATTTAAAATGTTAGGCGATAGACTAAAAAAGCTAAGAAAGCAACATAATCTATCTCAAGAAGAACTATCAAAAAAATTAGATATATCAAGAGGAACATATGCTCATTATGAAATAAATAAAAGACAGCCTGATTACGAAACACTAAAAAAAATTGCTAATTACTTTAATGTATCATTGGATTTTTTAATCACTGGAAACGAATTTAGCAATTCACCAGATGAAATGTGGAAAGAATTTCTAGACCCTAAAACACAAATATTTTTTAAAGATTTACAGGGTGCTCCAGAAGAAAAAATAGAAGAATTAATTCGTTTTTGGGAATTCATTCAAGAAAGAGACAAAAAAAAATAGGCTCTATATTTAGGGCTTTTTTTATACCATTCAATCGAACAAATGTTTCTAAGAGGTGATTAATTATGAAATATCAATCAACACTATTAGAGGACGCAATAAAAAAATTTTATAATCAGTTAAACATTCATAATCCTAGCCAATTAGATATGAGAGAAATAGCCAAATCATTAAATATCCCTATACACTTTTTGCCTATTCATAGTAGAACTTACAACGGAGAAATTATTATTGATTCCCGATTACCTCCAGAAATCCAATGGGAAGACTTTGGACATGAACTCTGTCACATCCTTTTACAATATGGTAATCAAATAATAAACATAAACACTCTTTTTTTAGAATATCAAGAATGGAAAGCTAATAATTTTGCACTGCATTTTTGTGTTCCCACTTTTATGTTGCAAAAATATAAAATAAGTACCATTAATGAAGGTATTTATATAATTAAAAATAAGTTCAACGTTACTGATGAAATTGCAAAAAAAAGACTGAATCATTATAGAAATCAATTGATTCAATCTAATTCAAAAACTACATATTGGTTTTATAAATAGGAATTAAAGGATTACGAGTTTAATTAATTGTAATAATATTGTCAATTGGCTGGATTCCTTTGTACTCTCAAAAACATCATCACCATTACTTAGGAAGGAAGTAATTGCTAAATAGCAAATTAAAAAATCTTCCGACAAAGCACTATTATTGTATAACCCAAGATATTTCTTTTTACCATCCTGTATCTATCTTCATGAAAAATTTTTTCAAACAAGTTTATTATCATAATTTGCATGTTAGGTTCCTCTAATAAAAATTTTTTACTGGCTTGAGTAATAAATATATTTCTACAAATAGTATTTTTACTTTTCTATTGACATTAACGTTGCGTAATACCTTATAGTTCCAAATGAAGGAGGTGCTAAAAGGTGGTAAAGAGAGTAAGAGAAGTGGCTGATTTAATCGGTGTTAGTACGCGTACACTGCGTCACTATGACCAGATTGGATTGTTGTCTCCAAAAGAAACTACCAGTGCTGGCTATCGATTATACTCGGAAGAAAACCTTAAAACGTTACAACAAATTTTATTCTTTAAAGAACTTGGTTTTCCCCTAAAGGAAATAAAAAAGATTATATATAGCCCTTCATTTAATCAACGGGAAGCATTGCTTCTCCAACGGAAAATGTTAATAGAGAAACGAAATAATATTGATAAAATGATTAAAACTATCGATAAAACAATTAAACATATGCTAGGTGAAATAGAGATGACAAATGAAGAAAAATTTGAAGGCATTAACTTTAGTCATAAAGCATATGAACAAGAAGCACGTATACGTTGGGGAAATCAATCTGTTGAGCATTTAAATGCAAAAATAAAAAGCATGTCAAAGGAAGAGCAAAAAAGTTTATCGAAAAGATGGGAGACAATTTTCAATAAGCTTGCCCTCTTTCGTGACTATTCAGCCGAATCTCAAGATGTACAAGCTATCATAAAAGAATGGTATGATTTTTTAAACGAAAATTTTAAGAACTACTCTCTTGATGAATTCTATGGATTAGGTCTGCTTTACATGGAAGATGAACGATTTACAAAAAACATTGAACAGTATGGTGCAGGTTTAACGAGATTGATGAGTGAAGCAATGAAAGTATTTGTAGATAATCAAAAATAAAAAGGTGGTAACAATGAAATTAATTATAGAAAACACAATTGAACAATATGAACAGTTATTCTCTATGGACGAAGATAGAGAAAATTATTTCCGATACTCCATGATGAAACCTTTTGAAAAGATGTGGAACACGATTAATGTTCCATTAAAGGCAAAAGAACCCAATGGTTATGATGTCATAATGGCAACAAATATGCTTGGATACCTTCATGTATCGGAAACCAATACTGGAAGAAAAGCATTAGAAAATCTAAAAGAAATTAAAGCCCTTGAAACAGCACGTAATGCGTTGAACGATTGCATTCATTTTATTGAAAAAAATAATTTAAATATAAATGCGGATGAATTAAGATTTGGAATGTATATAGCTGACCCGAAGAAACTAGAATTACAAAAAGGTTATTGTGGATTTGGCGGAATTCCTGGATTTATTCAAGTGTCTATTTATCCCGATTCCTATAATATTCCTAAAATTCCTGCTGTCATTGCCCATGAACTTAACCATAACATCCGTTTTTCTTACTTTGATTGGGATCATGGCAATGTAACTGTTGGTGATTATTTAATCATAGAAGGCTTGGCGGAATCATTTGCAAAAGAAATGTATGGCGCAGAGCTTTTAGGACCTTGGGTGACCTCTTTTGATAAAGAAGACTTAGAGTATTCTACCGAAGTAATAAAAGACGCATTAGATGTTAAGGGGTTTGCGGAAGTTAGTAGCTACATGTTTGGAGATAAAATTTCAGTGGAACAAGGATACCAACCTGTGGGGCTATCACCATTTGCTGGTTATGCTGTAGGATTCCAAGTTGTACAGTCTTTTATGAAAGAAAATAACATAGGAATTGCAGAAGCAACCCTATTAGGAACAGATGAAATAATTAATAATTGTGGATTGTTTACTAAATAAAAACGGATGAACAACCCAGACTAAAAATAAATGTTTTACCATATGAATTAATTGAAACAAAACAATCTACTTTTACTCAAAAATAGTATAGAACGAGTAATTTTCATATCATTATTATAAAATATAGTGTAAAGAGGAGTGAGATAATGGAACTACCAAAAATTCATTTTTCATCTAGTAGCATTTTGATTGATTCTTGGATGAAAATTTTGATTACTGGTCTCTCTCCAGATGATGTTGTAACGCTTAAAGCCGAAATGCGGGATAACTTAGGAACAGAATGGGAATCCCACGCTATATTTAAAGCTGATTCTAACGGAAAAATTGATTTAAGGACTGCAAAACCAATGTCAGGAACTTATACTGAAGTCGATGAAACAGGTCTTTTTTGGTCTATGTTGCCTGTCTCCAATATAAAATCAAACAAGCAAACATCATTAAAACCCTTGGAAACCAAATTAGTATTGATAAGACAAAAAGAAGTATTAGATGTAATCTCTTTGAAACGTCATTTTGTTTTACCCGAAATTAAAAGAATCCCTATTCATGAACAAGGGTTAGTTGCAACATCTTTTTTCCATCCCGAAGAGGAACCTCTTCCAACCATCATTATCCTTGGAGGGTCTGAGGGTGGGTTATATGAGGAACAGGCGGCACTTTTAGCTTCCTATGGGTTTAACACGCTAGCTTTAGCTTACTTTGGTGTGGAAGATTTACCAGATGAGTTGGTTAATATTCCAATTGATAATATTGAAAAAGCTATAAATTGGCTAAGTAGTCAACCGAATGTAGATTCTAATAAACTTGGTATGATGGGAACATCAAAGGGTGGAGAGCTAGCACTATTGTCAGCTTCCATGTTTCCAGCAATTAAAGCAGTGGTGGGGTATGTACCAAGTTCGGTTGTCTATCCTGGTATTAGTCAAAAAAATGGAAGTTCTTCCTCTTGGAATTATAAAGGAGAGGAAATTCCCTATGCAAAAGGGAAAATACCTGAAAAGGTTGGGGCTTCTTTAGGAAATTGTATACAAACAGGAAAACCTTTAATCTTTCGGGATTGGTATCTGCATTTGGCGGAAGGACAAACGAATGCCGAAATTTCAGTAGAAAACATAAATGGTCCTGTTCTTTTGATTTCGGGTGGTGATGATAAATTGTGGCCATCAGATATAATGTCTGATAGAGTAATAGAGCGTTTAAAGCGAAACAATCATCCCTTTTATTTTGAACATAAAATCTATCCCAGTGCGGGGCATTATTTTATTGCTCCTGGCATGCCAACAACCCATTCAGATAAGATTTCTTTTGCTTCGAATTCCACAATGCTACTTGGTGGAAACTCTCATGACAATGCGGTTGCTCATGCTGACGCTTGGAGAAAAGCAAAGGAGTTTTTTAAAGAATATTTAGGTGAACAGGAAAGAGGCTGGGACAAAACCCCAGTAAGAAAATAAGCGTGGTACCTCGGGTACCACGCTTATTTTTATTATAAATATCATAT
>NZ_PIJY01000034.1 GCF_008304605.1 Oceanobacillus polygoni
ACGGGGTTAACTGATAGATGGATGTTCTGCCTGTTATGATAATGATAAGAAATAAAGTGGCAAAACCAACGATGACTTTGATTAGTGTTAACAAAGTTAACTCGTGATATAATTAGTGTTAATAAAGTTAACAGTTAGGAAGGGGTTAGGTTATGAAACAAGCAACAGTAAAGATTACTGAACAGTTTCCAATTTTAGAGCAGGCATTACATGCTAATCAAAGTACACTTTTGACCGAGGAAACCCTATCAAAATTATCAGATGTAGAACAAGTTTTTTTGCGATTAGCTTGGTTTTTTGAAAACCCTGGTTCAGAAAACTTTAATTTAGAGAGTTTATACAAGTTTCTTGATAATGAATGGCTAGAGTTCGCTCTAGAGGTTATTCATATATTTTTTTACAAAGATACCTATCTAATTCGAAATCCCCAACATTCTTTGGTAACCGATGGTAACTACTATATGAATCAAAGTCGATTTGCGGAGTTCTTACAAGAAAACGGTTTGAAGTATGACAAAGCAAAATTAAGTGTTTATATTACTCGTGGGATAGTCCCTAAAGCAGATATAACAATTAGTGGCACGAAATATTGGGAGCAATCAACTTGTGAAAAATTTCTAAAAGAACAGCAGCAATCAGAATAATTTTTAAAAATGTATTTACACCATAAGGAAACGTTGATTTTCTTATTAAGTTAAGTTTTTAAATGATACAATGGAGGAAATATATTATTCAGTCATTTTGGAGGAGAGATTGAAAGTTAAAAGGTAAGTATGTTTGACCGGGATAATATGTGTGAAATTATTAGATATAGCACAGCTGCAGGAAGCTGTTTTGGAAGATAACATTAATATTTAATAGAAAAGGGGTTATTCCATGCAAGTAAGAAAACATAATGAAATAGGAGATTTGATTTTTGCGCATATCATAAATACCGGTATGTATAAATCAGCGGAATATGATGTGGTATATAATAAAAAAACTAAAATTTTGCACGTTTATGATGATTGTTTACATGATGATACTTCTATTACGAATAACACAATTGTTAAGCATGATATTTTATAAGCTCTGGGATATTCAGATGGATTTATTCAAACGTTTCTAAATAGAATTGGGAAAAAGCAGATAATGCCCGTATTCGAATGTTTATTTATATATATCATGTTATTTGGGAAGTAACGCCGGATAATGATTTTTTGTGGGTAGAAGATGAATCATTTTTATACAAGCCGTTTGCTGAAAAAGTATATGAATATGAGAAAAAAGAAGGTCAAAATTTTTGAAAAGAAAAGTTATAGAATTGAGTAGTTGTCCATGGTGTGGTGGCATGTTGGTTTTAAAGGTTAACAATAGCGAACAATCAATTTTTATTGGCTGTTCAAAGTTCCCCTTTTGCAATTATACAAGGAACGATGTAAATAGCTTTTCAACTGGTGGGAATTATGTGTATAAGAAAAAAGTTGTTTATTTTAAAGATTTTGGAGAGTGATTCCAATTCTTTTTACCATCATTGTTCAATTTGGGTATACCCTGATTGAACAACGATGACTTAGTAATTCACTTAGTGTATAAATACAAAATTTATATACTAAAACATAAATTGCCAAAAAAACTGAACTTAGACAACTGATGGTTTCATAACTTAAGAGTTTTAATACCGTTAAAGAAATTAGCCGAATTTTAATTTTGTACATTTTTTTGTTTCGTTTATTGCATTTTTCCCCTAGGTTAGGGTATACTATGTATAGAAGCTAAAAGCTTTAGTCAATGTCGGTGGCTTGACTATCCCGCGTAGGGGACACTAATCTACTGCGATCCGTCCAGATATGGGATACCTTCCATATCCGACCACCATTTAATTTTTCAATTTCAGAATGGCCTCGGGCACAAGCTTGGGGTCATTTTTTCGTTTAGAGGGATTATATATGGCTATTAAACTAACCGTTGAAGATTTAAAGACAATAAACAAGAAACCCCTGGAATCAGAAATATCGCTCCAGGTTATTTCTGATTTTTATAGAGATTGTCTGATGAATCGAATATTCGAATTCCAAATAGACTATCCGAATCAACCAGTGGTTAAATTACGATTTGAAGAAGATAATATGTGTCACTTGCTTGGCTTTCAGCATATTTTTGAGGACGAGCCTAATGCGAAAAGTTTTACGGGCTTTTCTGGATATGACTATATTTGTACAGGCGTTGTGACGATGGATACACTTAAACAAAACCATATTAAGGATAAATACAAAGAACATCGTGAACGTGTCCTTTATTTTCCTTTCATACTTCAGTTGCTGCAGCACCCTACTGTCATTTTGTTCTCAAACGAACATTTAAATACAAAAATCTCTACCGAATTTATTTTATATGATAATAGAAACAACCGTTACATTCATTTGGGCTTGGACAAACACGGAGGAACAGATTATTATTTTCCACGTACGTTTTTTGTCCGAAAGAAAAACGATTATATCGATGCCCAGACCGAAATTGAAATCGTAGCAATAAAAGAAACCTCACTCAATTATTAAGAGCGAGGGCTTTTTTATATCTGTTTCTTTAATCCATATTCATAGAATTTTTCGTAAAAACCCCCGGTTAGTTTAAGTGTATCATTTCACATGCATATTTATGATGATATTACTTGATGATTACCGCCACTGAAATTTACCAGCTCTGCCATCTTATTTACCAACGAATGATGATGAATGAACAAACGTTGTCAAAACTACACGAAATGAAATTAAGTGGTATGGCTGAAGCGTATAAAGAGCAAACGTCGAGCAAAGAGTTTCAAAAGGTGAGTTTTAAAGATCGCTTTTCTTTACTTGTTGAGTGCAGCTTCAATAACCTCTGTTGTTATGGTTTCAAGATTAATAATTTCAAGTATCCTGATTACAGCCATCCGATTGAACCAGTTTATCATTATTTAAATATCGATAAAGGGTGGCTCTACTAATACTAGTCATTTCAACAATTTCCTTGACACTGTATTCTTCAGTATTATAAAGATTTATGGCTTTTGTAATCTCTTTAGTTCCTACTCTTGGTCGTCCCCCTTTTCTTCCTCTTGCTCTAGCACTTTTTAGTCCTTCCTTTGTTCGTTCAACTATCAAATCCCTTTCAAACTGACTAAAATCCTGAAAGACGGTCATTATTAATCTTCCTTGTGGAGTGGTAGTGGGGCTAAGTATCATCGAATTATTCAACTGCTGGATGAAGAAAAGCCGATAACTCATATATCAGCTGATGTTGAAGTAAGTCTAACACAATTTATCGTATAAAAAAAGATTACCTTAGTGAAAGGGAAACTTAAGTTTCCACATTTGCTTAAGCAAATGTGGTTAAATGGACAGGAGACAGGTTGCTGATGGGATAAGACGATATAAGGCAGAGAATTCAGCTTCTAAAATTATTTTCTTAGAATCAATTTTACTGGCTGCCTTTATTGGATTTCGATTTGAATCTTTTGGTTATTTTATTTTAGCTATGATAGTCTTATATTTTATTGTTCGATTTCGTGTTTTTGCTTGGATTGTCACAATAGGATTTAGTATTTGTTGGGCAATTATAGGCATATCTCTTGGCTTTATGTTTGGTTTTGGTGCTAATGTAGAGTATCTCCCTTATATTTTAGCAATTATCTTTTGTATTGAATTCTTTATGTTTTCGCTAAGGTTTCATTTATTAGGTTATGGGATAAGATAAGGTGATTTTAAGGTCAAGTAATTATTTATAGGGGTTGCCCCAAAGGTCTACTAAGATTTTGTAAGATAGCAAAGTGCGCTATCAACAAATTCTAAGTATCTCGCTTCCCTCTAAAACAATCAACACTTTGTAAGTTCCTGTTTTTTTCTTAGCGAGTGAACACAACGAAGATCAAAAGTTTAAAACCAGTGGATAGCATGCTACACAAGTAGCTTAAAACACCTAGTCAGTAAGGTGACTGACGAAATTAGTATTATTGGTGGTATGGCTAGAACTATGTATCAAATAATTAGCTTAGGAGAAGAAGTATATTCTATTGATACTAATGAAGAAATTGATCTTATAATCTTGAAACCCCACAGAAGTAGTTGAAGCTGCAGGTGACAGTTTAGTAACCGGAATCAAGTAAATATAAAAAATATATCATAACTTCAAAAGATAGATTTTTTGTTTGTCAGATAGTGCAAAATAACACTTAAAATAAGTGCAAATTATCTCTCTAAGTGACACCACGAGGACCGAAGTATGAGCCAATAAATCACATTTATCATTATAGTTGCGGATGCTTTCTGCTTTTGCGTCTCTATGTTTTTGGTATTGTAATATAACTAAAAACAATTTCTGCATCAATTACTAAAACGCAAACATAGTCGATTATGTTCATGCACCTATCTTTTGTACTATTTTTTTCTCAACATGCTGAAATTTTTATCACTTTCTACATAAAACGACATGGGAATTCATGCCTTCAGATAATAAGCTAGAATTAAGATCATGAGTCAAGGGAATGATTTTCCCTTTCCCCTCTAGGAAACTCAATTTTAATATGGGAAAATATAATAGATAAAGTCGTTTTTTAGGGAGTGAATTCGGTTTGGAACTCTATTTAATGATCCTATTCTATTTATGTTTGCTTTTTCCCATACTCCACCTATTTCATTGTTTACCATGGTTTAGTGTAAAGGGAGAAAACGATAAACGAAAGGTAGAATCAGAAAAAGGGATAAGCATTTTAATCCCTTGCTACAACGAAGAAGGAATTATTGAAACATCGATCAACAGCATGAAATCATTATCCTATAAAAATTTTGAAGTAATTTATATCAATGATGGTTCAACCGATCATACCTTTCAGCTTTTGCAAAAACATCTGGAGCTGGAGCCATTATTGAAAACACCATTAAATTGTTTATCATCTCAGGAGGTATCGGGTACCTACCATTCGAAAAGCTATCCGAATATTACCGTTGTAAATAAAGTAAATGGTGGAAAAGCGGATGCTCTGAATGCTGGAATTGAATATTCAACAAAAGAATTGGTTGTCACATTGGATGCGGATACTGTCTTAACGAAGCAGGCCTTAACTGCTGTTAACGAAAAATTTGAAGATGAGAATGTTGTTGCAGCAGGTGGAATGGTACATGTATTGCAAACAAAAACAGCTGATTCCTTAAGGAAACTTTCCCTATCCAAGGCAAATATGCTGCTACGCGTGCAGATGCTAGATTTTATAAAAGCATTTTACGTCACAAAAATTTCGCTGGCACGTTTTCAAGGATTAGCTATTATCTCAGGAGCTTTTGGAATATTTAAGAAGGATCTGCTGATTGAGGTCGGTGGCTATCGTTCATCGGTAGGCGAAGATATCGATATTACATTAAAAATTCAACGGTACATTTCCAAAAAGAAGAACAGAAAAAAGAAGGTCGTACTTATTTCAGATGCAATTAGCTATACGGAATTACCGGAAACTTGGAGAGACTTGTTCAAGCAGCGAATACGCTGGCAGAAAGGATATATGGATTGCTTTGCTCACTTTCTGCCTTTTCTTCTGAAAACACTATTTACAAAGTCTGTTTCCTTTTTCTATATCGTTGAATCATTTGTGGTAGCAATACTAGCAGCCTATGTTACTGCAGGAGTATTTATTTATACAGCAATAACTGGTTATTCTTTTGCATTAGTTAGCTTTGTCGTTCTCTATTTACTATATATATTTTTATTCAACCTTATTTACACAACAATGGCAATTAAACAGGTGAAACGATATGGTTTTTCATTTGAAAAGAAGGACCGGCTTCGTTTATTGATGACTGTGCTCTATGATATTTTTGTCCATCGATTTGTTACGATGTACTTTGTTATGTACGGAAGTGTTGCTTATTTCTTTAATCGAGACTGGAAAAAGGTTGCTCGAACAGGAAGAAATTATGAAACAGATGTGGCTTCATAGGAAGAATGTAACCAACCTGAATAAAATGGAGCGATAGGCGAGGGTGAAATATAAAGATATGCTAAAGAAAATTGTACTAATTGTAGTGACTGTTTTAGTTGTTGGGGGAGTAGCGACTGGTAGCTATGCCTGGAATTTATTTACGTCCGCTATAACAAATATCGAGGAAGAAATTGATAACAAAAAGTCGGAAAAAAGACTACAAAGCATCGATCTATCAGAGGGTGACCCAATATCTGTTTTGCTGGTGGGAATTGACGAACCTGAAGGAAAGGAAGATATTTATCGGCGTTCCGATACACTTATTTACTTAACGCTAGACCCACATACTAAAACAACCCATATGGTAAGCATACCTCGTGATACACTGACTGAAATAGTTGGCCATGGGGAAAAGGATAAAATCAACCATTCTTATGCATTTGGCGGTATTGAAGTAACAAACTCATTTGAGTTTACACAGGATGACTTTACTTTTGAAGAAGGACCAATTCATCTAGGAGGAGAAGAAGCCCTATCCTATATTCGGATGCGGAAAGAAGATCCAAAAGGAGATTTCGGTCGCCAGGAAAGACAGCGACAAGTTATCCAATCCTTTTTAGAAAAAGGGAGTACCTTACCGGGTTTAACATCCTCTATTACGAACTTTGAAGAGATTATCACCTCTGTTGAAGACAGTGTCAGAACAAACTTAGGCTTAAAGCAAATGTGGGATATTCAATCAAATTACCGTGATGCGCTTCGTCATATTGAAGAGCACGAAATAGAAGGAAAAGAAACAGAAAAAAATAAAACTTTTTATTATATACCTGATGAAGATAAGCTTGGGGAGCTTTCTGAAGAGTTGAATGGACAGTTGGAGGGAAGTAGTTGATGCATGCTATATTTCTTGCCTCAGGGTGAATAAGATAAAGGCTATTCAAAACAGAAATGAACTGCGAACGCTTAGTCGTTCAGGAATCCCACTTTTCATACTGAAAAGTGTAGGGCTTGCGGCTTTAGTTGTAGGAGTCTCAGAGAATTTGATAATGGAGAAATATAAGGCACAGACTTGTTTTTGTTAATAGATTTCCCCGGAACTTTTTAACAACAATCATATTCTAGGAAAAAAGGATGTCTTAGTTGAATAAATTCAATAAATTATACTATACACTTTTCCTTTCAGCCTTTTTACTCGGCTGTTCATTAAATGAAAAATACTTATCCTATAAAGATTTAAAGGAACATGAATTATTGAATGAGGATTATGAAATCAATTACCAATCACGTGGTAGCGATATCGTCGTCATTGCTATTCATGGAGGGGACATTGAGCCGGGGACCTCAGAGGTGGTAAAAGGTCTGGCAAACCAGATGGCTCTTTCTTATTATCTTTTTGAAGGAATAAAGCCAACGAACAACATGATTTTACATATCGATTCCAAATATTTCGACGAACCGATAGGCCGAAATATCGTTCAAAATTCTGTAAGCACTTTATCTATTCATGGATATGAAGGCCAAGGAAATGAATCTATTATATATCTTGGTGGAAGGAACAAAGAATACAAGGAAACGATACGTTATTCTCTTCAGAATCGAGGATTCCAAGTTGAAGATGCACCTCCTGGTATAGCAGGGATGAGTGAAAAAAACATTGTCAATGATAATCAATTAAAAAAGGGTGTACAGTTAGAGCTGACAGCAGAATTACGTAGATCTTTATTTAAAAACGATAATCGTTCATACCAAGATACAACGAATGTATATGATAAATTGATTGATAGTTTAGAGGAAGCAACTAATCATTACCTCAAAACCTCTTAAAGATACGGGTATATTTTCAATGTCATTATTGGGATAATTCGCACAATTCCTTTCATATTTACCTCCCATATGGGGCATATACTTGCCGTCCATGTCCTATTATACTTCAAATCTGAAAAGAAGGAATAAGTTATGAAAGCAATATCTTATCAACAATTTGGCGGAAGAGCAGAAGAAGCGTTAGCCTTTTTTAAAAATGCATTACAAGCAACAAATGTAAAAATGGTGTGATTTGGTGCTTCTGGACAGTCTGTCTCGTATGCTTTTAAGTCTTTCTTCTTTGTTTTCTTAGTATAATGCTTGGCTCATGACTTGCGGAAGGTGTGTGAGAAGGCAACGGAAATCGGCAAAATCAAGTAGGCTAAACAGGACTAGCAAAGCAAAATGCGCTTTTTAAATCCTGCTAAGTCATTGGGTTTCCCCTCGGTATCCGACGTGTTTCATGACAAGATGTTCAGCCCTATGCTTTTCTTGCAAGTCAGTTGCAGGTCAATCCGACCCTTACCACTGTGTTTACGTCAACATTTGGTGGAATTCAAACAAAGAAAGGAAGTGACTTTCATGGAAAAAATCTATGAGATCGTAGTAAAAGAGATAGAATTGAATCAGGTGGATGTGATTCGTTCCCCGGAGGTTGGAGCTGACGTTGCTAGACATTTGGTTCAAACTCCCAGTATATGGACAAATTGTTTAATTAGCGAAATTTGCTTCCCATGAGCTACGAAAATAACAATTCAAATCCTTCCTATAAAAGCTTTTTGTAGTACTCCATCCAATCACTCCTTTTTGCATATTAACAGCAGCCAGTCAATTTTTACTTTCTTATTTTGTGATATTTGAGAACACTTCTGAGAACAGAATTTTGAATGCTTGTATCGCTTAGGTACTTTATAATTTTTACCACATGTAGTACATTTCTTTGCAACTATCATGGACTCATTTCTACATTTGAAACTACAAAATTTGGCACCACGCTTAAAGTAAATAGGAGATACCAATTTTTCTCTACCACTATGTCTGCAATATATTTTTACTTTTGTTCGTACTTTTTGGGAACATCTTCTACTGCAGTACTTTCTTCCTGAATTTAATTCATATTTTGTGACTGAAAATTGCTTATTACAGTTTTCGCAAGACATAATATGCTTCATTTAATTAGTAGGCATAATATACTTTTTTTACTAGGAATACTTTTATATATAGTAAAATTTGGTTATATATAACTAGGTTATATCGCATAAAATAGGATGCGCTTTTATTAGCACCCGTTAAAATATTAAGGAGAGATAAAATGGCTGTAAACAATGCAATTTACATTTTTAGAGGAAATCCCTTTCTGCAATATATTGAAGTAACTAAATTTAAAAATGATATCTCATCTATTTTTGAAGTTCCGAAAGAAGTAATTGGATTACCATTTCAAGAATATTATGCAAAGCTAATAAACGATTATCCGTCATACATACAAGAGATTAGAAAAACCTTTTTTGAAAATATTTTATACTCTCAATTAAAGAATGTATTTGTTGATAGAATTGAAAGTCATCCAGATTTAGAAGTGGAAAAGTTTAAAAAAGTGTGAAAAACGTAATTGAACAGGTAAATTACAAAGATTCAATACCATCTATTCATCAAATGGCAATGAATGAGAATGGATTCTATCTAATGGATCTTTTAAATATAAGTGTACCTAATACTAGTTTTATAGCTGGGTATGATTACGAAGCTGATAATGGTATTGTTTCAAATGCACGGTTTCTTTATGTTGAAGTTGTCCCGAATCATATAACAAAATCTACATATTTTATTGCAGGGATTGAGATAGACTTCATTAATGGAATAGTACTAACAATGTTGAGAAATGTGCCTGGACTAGAAAAGGAAAATGAAAAAACGCACACAACAATAAATCAGCTTCGTAATAGTGCAAAGCAAAGAGTACTGAGTAGGCTGGGGTTAAGCTTACAAACACCAAATGTTAGACAAGACAGAATAAATATGTTTAATTTTTGTAAAGATTTAGATGACAAGTTGTTAAAAGATTCACGAGAAACTTTAATTTCAAATACAGAGTTTACTGTAAGAGATAGTGTTAATCAGCTCAGTTCAGCCTTATTCCCTGGTACGGAGGAAAAATTGAGTCGAACTGATAAACAAGATTTAGGAAAACAAATCACAGCACTTCTGCTAGGATATTATATCAGTAAGTACAAATCGGCTGCATTAGTAAGAAAAGCCAAAGAAATAAAACTGTTAGGCTATCCAACTAGAGTGAATTTCACTTCAAGTAAAAAAGGTAAAAGTTCAACACAATCTTTCAATTCAAAACATCCTGTTTCTGGTTCAGATATGTTTCATAGTTTGTATTTTAGTTTTGAGCAAGCTTTGGGAATGGATAGTTGGTCGATATCCTGGTTCACCGATTTTTTATATTTACGGACGAAAAAAATATAGATGTAATTGGTACAACAATATACACAACTAAAAAAATTTTAAGGTTGTCTTTCTTCCAAAAAGATCATTAGATAAGGAGATAATTCATTATGTCATTAAAACAATTAATTCATACCGTTAGTTTAAAGTACTGAAACTTTAGAAGTGTTGAGTGATATTTCTGATATTGTTAAAGATGAAAATTTTTTTAAAGAGAGGTTATTTTATTACTTAGAAGACAGCATTGTTGAAAAAGTTCTAAACGAATTAATAAAGGAAGGATTTTCCTCAAAGTATTTTATGTATGATTGTGAAATAACGGATTCGGTAGAATATGCTGTAAGTTTAAAAGAAAAATGTGAGTTTTGTGATGAGGTTCTTAATGAATCTGAAAACCATGTAATCTCTGAAAGTTATAGATTAAATTCGCATTTTTTAAGTCTTATTAGAGAGCAAAGGAAAGAAAATTTAAATAAGTTTTTAGATCCAACTTACATACAAAATTTAGAGAGACTAAAGTCTAAAACACGTAAGTTGATTCCTTTTATAGGTGCAGGAGTTTCTGTTCCATTTAACCTACCCGATTGGGGTGATTTACTTTTAAAATTAAATAAGGGTCTTAACCCTACTGATCAAGAAATGTATGAATACTTAATAAAAGAAGGAGACTATTTTAGAGCTTTAAGTGTTCTTAAAACATACTCCGTTTCTTACTCTTCTGATGTGGAAATAAAACGTGATATTAAACAAATACTGAAAAGCGAATATAATAAAAACACCTCTATAGAACATAATGTTAATGATATTTTGAAGCTTGAAAGTCAATTTTTTGTTACAACAGACTATGACAATATATTGTCTGAGTACCGAGGGAAATATAGAGATGATTTTGTAACACCCTTAGTCTTAAAAGACTTAGAGGATGTTCAAGATTTATTTAGTAACGATACTCAGCAAGTTATACATCTTCATGGAAATATCGATATTCCAAGTTCAATGATTGTGAGCGAGGAAGATTATGAAAAATTATATAATGATAGCAAAATCGAAAGTATATTAAACGCTATAATGGCTAACAGTTCATTGCTCTTTATTGGTTTTTCTTTTAAGGACAAATATTTTAAGGACCTCTATAAAATGATACATAATAATATAAAACGAGAACATTTTATTATAGTTGCTAATTTACATCCAATAGAATCTAAAGATTTACTTGGTCAGAATTTAATTCCAATCAATTTGAAAATAGGCAACAAAGATGAATATACTTTAGCAATAAAAACTATACTTGAGGAATTATATTAAACGCTTAGGGATACCTAAGCGTTTTTGTTTTTAGAAGAACCTAACATTAATTAATGAACAGACACATTTCCATTCAAGTGGGATTCACTCTCCATCCCGGGAAGAAATACATGTCACCGAAAGGCAGGTGGATGCAGGAAAGTTTCTAGGAATCGAAGTATTGGATCATCTCATCATTGGTGGAGGAACAACATGTTTATCAGTCTAAAGGGAAAAGGATACTTATAAGCCTGAGGGGAGAATTCTCCTCAATCCTTGTTTAGAGGGAGTGTAATATTAACTGTGTAAGTGAGAGATCGTACGGCTCTTACTTCGCAGTTAATTTTTTTATTGGTAGAATAAAACTATAACGTTTGGGAGGTTATTCTATTGACGAAGTCGAAGCGAGATCAGAAATCAGCTGAGTTAGCGAACCAAATTCTAGAAAACTACCAACCAGAGACCGTAGAAGACATGCAGAATGCACTGAAAGATATATTTGGCCCTATGTTTGAATCTATGTTGAAGGGTGAAATGAACCATCATTTAGGCTACGAAGCGAACGATAAAGAGGAAAAAGAGACCGAAAACAGACGGAATGGCTATGGAAAGAAAACTATCAAAACGAGCTCGGGTGAAGTGAATATCAAGGTACCAAGAGATCGCGATGGTTCCTTTAATCCAGAACTGATACCGAAACGGAAAAAGGACGTCTCTGCGATTGAAAATAAAGTGATTTCCATGTACGCACGTGGAATGTCGCAGCGAGATATTTCGTCAACAATCGAAGATATTTATGGTTTTTCAGTGTCCCATGAAATGGTATCGGATATTACAGATCAGGTATCTTCCAGAGCTAGAAGAATGGCAAACAAGACCGTTAAGTAGCTGTTATGCCTTTGTTTTTGTAGATTGTATGTACACAACGATTCGTAATCAATATGAAACGAAGAAATACGCTGTCTACACGATTTTAGGATATACCATGGAGGGTAATAAAGAAATTCTTGGATTATGGTTAAATGAAACGGAAAGCAAGCATAAATGGATGCAGATTTTCGATGAAATCAAGGCAAGAGGAGTCGAAGATATTTTCTTTATATCCATGGACGGGGTAAGTGGTTTGGAAGAAGGATCACGTGCCGTTTTTCCAGATGTCATTGTCCAGCGATGCATGGTTCATTTGATTCGTAATTCTGTTAAATATATTCCTAGTAAGGATTATAAAGCCTTCACCAAAGCGTTAAAGAAAGTCTATGGTGCACCAAGCCTTAAGGCTTGCCTAAGTGCTTTTGAATCTTTTCAACAACAATGGGCTGCCTATCCAGGAGCGATTGACGTTTGGGCAAGAAACTTTCACCATGTCGAACAGCTTTATGATTATGGAAGTGCCATTCGTAAAGTGATGTACACTACTAACGCAGTAGAAAGTATTCATTCCAGCTTCAGAAAAGTAACCAAAAAAGGAGCATTCCCCAACGAGAACGCTCTATTAAAAGTATTATTTTTACGGGTAAAAGAACTCGAAACCAAATGGGAAGGTGGCCATATTCAAAACTGGGCAATGGTTATGAACCAACTTCTCCTTCAAGATGAGCTAAAAGATAGAGTGTTAAAGTACCTTGAGTAAAAGGGACTTTAACACTTTATTTGACAAACCCCGAATCGGTACATCCTGAAAAAGAACCTCAACCCAAAAATTTGCTTTGGTAGCTTACCATTCTCATATTCAGCAATAAAAAGCCGCTTAAATTCATCTGAATAAGATTCCCTTAGGACTTACTGATTTTACATAGGTGTTATTTAATAACCTCTTGATGTCTCCCTGTGTGAATGTTTTTTTACTCATATTTTTTCCCCAATCTCTATTTTATTCATTATACAAAAAATACCCTATAGAGCAGACTCTTTTTTTAAAGTGTCTATTCTATAGGGTACATATTATTTCCTCCTAGCTCTTTTTGTAGATTACATATTACTTTTTAAACGTTTTAAAATCCGATGATAATCATCCCGATCAATCCCTGGGGCAAATTGCTCTGGAAGTTCTGGGAAGTCGGGCACAGGCGCACCCTTAGGCATTCCATCAATTACTC
>NZ_PIJY01000035.1:0-72262 GCF_008304605.1 Oceanobacillus polygoni
CCGAACACAGAAGTTAAGCTCTTCAGCGCCGATGGTAGTTGGGACTTTGTCCCTGCAAGAGTAGGACGCCGCCAGGCAAATAGAAATCCCAGTATATGATTGCATATACTGGGATTTCTTCATCTTATTCTACTTTCTTCCATCATTTAATCTTCTCGCTTCTTCAGGACTTGACATTTTTGTTGCTCCTTTATAGCGAAGACCAACATCTCTGTCTGATTCCACACGTCCACTTTCTCGTAACTTCTTTTCTTGACGATCTCTACCCATTAATTGCACCTCCCAGTTTTAACATGAACTATTTCATCAAATATATTCATCAAAACAGTACCCATCAACTACCTATACTTGTCCACACTTTAAGTAAGGAATGAAGAATACCTCAAAATATTTTTTTCGAAGAGGTTTTGTAAGAGCATAGATTGGATGATACAATTAACTAGATAAATTCATTTTTCAAATGTGTTTACATAACAACAATCATATGGAAATAAATATCAACTAAAGAGAATATTTTGGAGGGAACTTATAGTGAAGAAAAAGATAGGATTATTATTTGGAGGAAAGTCAGCTGAGCATGAGGTTTCTCTGCAATCAGCAAAAAACGTGATGGAAGCAATTGATCCTTCGAAGTACGATGTTGTATTAATTGGAATTGATAAATCAGGGAAATGGCATTTGAATGATGCTTCACATTTCCTATTGAATTCAGAGGATCCCAAATTAATAGCATTAAATAAAACGAATAAAGGAATTGCCGTTGTACCAGGTGAAACTGAAAACCAACTTGTAAATACAGAGGGAATGGAAGCATTAGGTCAATTAGATGTAATATTTCCCATTCTCCATGGAACATTAGGAGAGGATGGAAGTGTTCAAGGGATGTTGCGAATGGCCAATATTCCTTTTGTTGGTTCAAATGTGCTGGGTTCAGCAATAAGTATGGATAAAGACATCGCCAAGCGCCTACTAAGAGATGCAGGGTTAAAGGTTGCTAATTCTTATACGTATACAAGGACAAGGGCTTCAAAAAGCAGTATTTCATTTGATGAAATTAAACAACAGTTAAATCTCCCTTTGTTTATTAAACCAGCGAATCAAGGGTCATCTGTTGGTGTAAGTAAAGTACATACGCAGGAGGAATTTGAAAAAGGCATTGAAAGTGCTTTTAACTATGACCACAAAATATTGATTGAGGAAGCAATTCAAGGTAGGGAAATTGAGTGTTCGGTTTTAGGAAATGAAAATCCAATTGCATCCATTCCTGGAGAAATTGTCGCAACAGCTGACTTTTATTCGTATGAAGCTAAATACATTGATGAAAACGGAGCAGCACTTGAAATTCCCGCTAAGCTCAGTGAAGATGTAACAAAGCAAATACAAGAAGTAGCGATAAAAGCATTTAAAGCATTAAACTGTGAAGGAATGGCAAGGGTAGATGTTTTCTTAACAAAAAACAATGAAATTATTATCAATGAGATAAATACAATACCAGGCTTTACAAAAATAAGTATGTATCCAAAATTATGGGAGTTAAGTGGTATACCGTATAGTCAGCTAATTGATGAGCTAATTAATTTGGCTTTGGAGCGACACCAACGCGACTCATTCTTAAATAGTTCATTTGAAAGTAAATAAATCTATTAGTAATGTTAAAATCCCCTTTTAAGTGTTATTCACACCTAAAGGGGATTTCTTTTTTATTTCTTCTGTAATGCCTTCTTTTTAGTCATCAATTTCATTTCCGTATTAAGCGCTTTGTACAATGCAATTCCCATCAGAATCATGACAAAGGAGAACGGCAATGCAGCGATAATAATGGTGTTTTGCAATGCTGTTAGACCACCAACATAGAGTAAAATTAATGCTACTGTTGATTGGGAAACACCCCAGATGATTTTTACATTATTTGGCGGTGTTAAGGAACCGCGTGTTGATTGCATTCCCAAAACAAAGGTTGCTGAATCTGCTGATGTAATAAAGAATGATGCAATTAATAATATCGCCAGGATAGATAAAAAGAACGATAGTGGTAACTGATCAAACATGTTAAACAATACCAACTCTGTATCAAATTGTGCGATATTTGTTCCGTTATCTTGAACATTCCCCGCTGAAGTTCCGAATGCTGCAAACCAGACAGAAACAACTAACGTAGGGATGACCATAACGCCGATAAGAAATTGACGGACAGTCCGCCCTCGAGAAATTCGTGCAATAAACATTCCTACAAATGGAGCCCAAGAGATCCACCATGCCCAGTAGAAGATAGTCCATGAATCTAGCCAACCACGGTTATCTCCTCCAAGTGGAGCTGTGTTGAAGCTCATGTGAACGATTTTTTGTATGTAGAGACCAAATGTTTCTGTAAACATATTTAGAATGAGTAGTGTAGGTCCGAGAATGACTACTAAAATAAAGAGTACTAAAGCAAGGAACATATTTAAATTTGACAAATATTTGATTCCCTTACTTAATCCAGACCAGGCTGACATAATGAATAATACGGTTACGATTAAAACAATAATTAACTGTGGGATAAACCCAATTTCAACGCCGAATAAATGAGATAGTCCAGCGTTAATTTGAACTGCACCGAAGCCAAGCGAGGTTGCAACACCGAATACGGTAGCAAAAACAGCTAGAACATCGATTAATGTACCTAGTGGACCACTCATACGGTCTCCAAATAAAGGCCTTAGAGTTGAAGAAATTAATCCAGGCATCCCTTTTCGAAATTGGAAAAAGGCAAGAGAAAGTGCGACGACACCATACATTGCCCAGACATGAAGCCCCCAATGAAAGTATGAATAGGCTAGACCTTCTTTAAACGCCTCTGTAGAGCCAAGCTCTGCTTCTGGTGCATCCACAATATAGTGGAATAATGGTTCTGCAGACCCGTAAAAGACAAGTCCAATCCCCATGCCTGCAGAGAATAGCATCGCAATCCAAGACCCTGTAGAAAAGTCAGGTTTTTCATGATCCTTTCCAAGACGAATTCTCCCATATGGGCTAAATGCAATAATGATTGCAAAAATAACGAGTGCTGACATGAGCAGCATATAATACCAACCAAATGTTGTAGAAACAAAATTTTTAACATTATTTGTCACTAGTTCAGACTGGGCAGGAAAAACTGCTCCAAGAACAACAGAAATAACAACCAATGCTACAGCTATGTAGAAAACTTTTGAGATACGTTTCATGCTTCCCCCTAAAAATTAGATTTGACATATATGTAATTAAGCATACGAATTATTATACCCGTTTTGAAAAATAATGAAACCCTAAATAAGGAAAGTTCATAATTCCATTTATTCATATATATAGGATTACCATTCCATAAGAATTCTATGTATGATAGGTAGAGGAGTTGGAAGCTTGTCTCAAGATGCAGTTCGTACTATCTAATGTGATTCATAGTTGAATAGCTAAAGAAAATATAGTCTTCTATTAACCATAATTGTTTTTTCTCATTGAATCTGACATGATAATAATGAAGTGATTCCAGGGGGAGACGGACAGGATGCAATTAGCACTTACATTCATCATATTGATTATGACAATAATATTATTTATGAGCAGCAGAATACGGGCTGATTTTGTAGCACTATTGGCGCTGCTTTCGATGGTTATTACAGGAATTCTTACCCCTGTAGAAGCGCTATCTGGTTTTTCAAATAATGTTGTTATTTTGGTGGCTGGGCTATTTATCGTTGGAGCAGGGCTGTTACGAACAGGACTTGCACAAATGGCTTGGCGCTATGTTATTGCGTTGGTCGGGAAAGAGCGAGACAAAATTATTTTTCTATTTGCTCCTTATTGTAGGCATTGTCGGTGGTTTATGAGTAACACAGGAACAGTTGCCCTCATGCTTGTGATTCCATTGTTTTCCCGCTTTGATTGCATTGATAATGCTGTTCTATTAAGCGTACATAATTCATAAAAAAGGAAGATCCTATGATAGATTATAAATTTGATAAATTATTACATGTGCGGACGGGACCGGAGAAGAAGTTATCTTTTCCTGACTCGATTCAGTATAATCCGTATGAACCGACACCGTATCACGCACTAGAAACGTTGTTTAAGCATTATGTGGTAAGTGAACAAGATCAGTTCGTAGATTATGGGTGTGGGAAAGGGAGGTTGAACTTTTATATCCATCATTTTTATCGATCGTCTGTGAAGGGAATTGAGATGGATGAAAATTTTTATCAGGACTCCATTGTTAACCTAAGAAACTATTTACAGCATACGAATAGCGGGAAGGATACGATTGAATTTATCTGCTGCTTGGCAGAGGAATATGTTATCGATCCGCACGATAATCGATTTTACTTCTTTAATCCATTTTCTGTTCAAATTTTTCAAAAGGTGATTAATCGGATTTTGCGTTCTATTGAGGAATCCAATCGAGAGGTAGAACTGATTCTATATTACGCACATGAAGACTATGTGTATTTTTTAGAGGATAAGACGATATTTGAGCTGGAACAGGAAATTAGACTGCCTGGATTATATGAAACGAATCCGTATGAACGCTTTCTCGTTTATCGAGCTGGCAATTAAATTAGAAAAAGAGCTAAGAATTTTCTTAGCTCTTTTTGATATGTTGCGTTTTCGATTAGTTTACGTTAAAGCTCAGTTAATTTCAGCTGCTGGTCTTTCAGGATGTAGACTGTGTCTGCAACTCGCTCTGTAAACGTACGATCATGTGAGACGAGGATAACTGTTCCATCATAGGCTTTTAAAAAGCGCTCTAATGCTTCAATGCAAAAAACATCCAGGAAATTGGTTGGCTCATCCATAATGAGTATATTGTATCTGCCTAAGAAAAGCTGACATAATAGCAGTCGAATGGCTTCACCACCACTTAACGCGGATGTTTTCTTTTTCAGATCATTGCCTGTAAAGTTCATAGCATGAAGGACTGCACGAATCTTGCTTTCATCGTAATCACTTCTCTCCTTCATGTATGCTAGCACTGTTTCATCCTTTTTAAATTGGTAGCTCATTTGCTGGTAAGCTCCAATTACAGCTTTCGGAGAAAGACTTATTCCCTCGCCATGCTGAAGAATGTGTTGGAGTAAAGTTGTTTTTCCAGAGCCATTCTTTCCGGTGATTGCGATTGTACTGCCTAATGGGAATTGAAAGCTCGCTTCTTTAAGAATCGTGTTATTTCCAACTTCCAACGTTAATCGATCTGCCATAATCGGAAACTTGTTATGAAGCTTGATTGCGGCTGCTTGATGAAAATGTAGGGCACGTTCCTTTGCTGGAGCGTCCACTGCATCAAGCTGTTCCACGCGTTGCTCGATTCCTTTCGCAGCCCGTTGAACCGCTTTTTGACTGGTTCCTTTTGATTTTGTCTCGAACATTCGATTTGCCATTGCTTTTGTGTCCTTTTTGGACATTCGCTTATTAACATCAGTTATTTTTTCTGCCTTCTTCATCTTTTCTTCAGCAGCTTTTAAGAGACGATTTTTCTCTTTCACATATTTTTCGTGCTGCTCTTGTTGCTGCTTACGCTGGAGCTCTTTTTGCGCTACATAATCCGAATAATTTCCTGTATACTCGGTTACTTTTCCGTCTTCAATTTCCCAAATTTTTGTTACAAGCTTATCTAAAACAAAGCGGTCGTGGCTTACAAGTACAAGTGCTCCGTAATAATACGTTAGTTCATCGATAAAGAAAGTTGTTCCAGTTGTGTCAAGATGCGTAGTTGGCTCGTCAATTAATAGTCCTTCGTGATACGTGGAGAACAGCTGGGCAAGCTTCATCCGAGTCTGTTCACCACCGCTTAAGTAACTAATATCAGTTGAAGGAACGGCTAGTTTGCCTAATAGTTCATAGTCCGTTTCCTTTTCAACTGGCTTTGCCAATTGGTCAAAATAGGCAAAATCCGCAAAGTGATGCACAATTCCTCTATCCGGTTGAATTTGTCCGTGAAGAAGCTTTAATAATGAGCTTTTTCCAGCTCCGTTTTTACCAACGATGCCAATTCGATCAAATTGGTGAACTGCCAATCGTGGAATATCTAAGATGACTTTGTCAAAAAAGGTGAGCTCTATATTTTCTAGTTCTAAACATACTTTTTCCATTATGCCTTACCTCCTATAATTCCAATAAAAAATCACAGGCAGACTGCCTGTGATTTAGAGTAAAGGGAAGAAGCCCCATCCTTATTCAGTTAGGAGTTAAGCTAAGATAGCTGTCACGAAATTATCCTTTCTATTGTTGAAGGGTATAAGAAAAAAACTTTCTTACTACGAAAGTGCGCTAAGTATTCGCTCACCTTGGCCGCGAATACCCAGTTTAATCTACAGATGAATCGTAGCTTATACCAACTTCTCAAATGAAAGAAAACGTACAAAAATAAAGAAAGGCAGAATAAACCTACCTTTCTACATCTTATATATTATGCAAAATGAAGATGATTAAAAAAGGACAGACTAATCCCTTTACCCTGTCTATACAAACAGAGCCTTTGAACATATTAAATTACTTAGTTCAAAGTTAGGGAACGTAATCTGATCGAATGCATTTTTTAACCATCCTCCTTAAATTAGTTGTTAACGTATCATATTTATTATAAAACTTCTATTTGAGAATGTCAAAAGGGGGTGGTAAATTTACTGCTAATAAAGCGTAATCTCCCAGAATTCACGATCATCTAAAATAAGGTCATCAGGCTTCTTGATATCGTCCCAGCGCATCTTACGCTTCACAGAAATTGGCAGATGCTCTTCTCCGTTTATACTGGTGAAATATTCTACGACATATGCAGTTCCAACAGCTTTCTCCAAATACGAATAGAGCAATGCTAAGCACTTCTTTTCAAGCTCTTTTCCATTCCCTTGCTTGGTAGATATCCACCCGTGCTTTAATGGGAGCGAGTTATTCGTAGTTGCTACTTGATGTTTGTATGAGAAGTGAGGGCTGTAGGAAAAACGTTCCTTGCTTTCACTATCATAATTATTTTCAAAATGTAAATGTGTAAAATCCAACTCGCTTTCAAATACGTTTGGTGGTTCTGGGGAGATTGGATTTAAGCCGAACGTACCAACAGGTAATCTCATTGGTGAAGCGATATAAATGTATTGCGTCATGCTTGGGTGCTCCTTTTCCAAATGGATTGGGTATAAAGCTAGTAGCAACTAATCAAACGTTTGATTAGTTGCTACTTCCTTCTACATTTAACAAGAGTTATTTCAAACTTGCTATATCCTCAATGATTGGAATCAACTGATAAAGCTGGTCGTTAACTGGCGTTGGAATGCCATACTTTCTACCAAGCTCACATACTTTCCCAGCGAAATACTCGACTTCCGTTTTGCGTTCTTCTACAATATCCTGAAGCATGGAGGTTTGCCCATCAGGAGATAACTTCATTAAAATTGTTCGATAGCTATGGACATCTGCTTCTGTAAGGTTTACACCCACCTCTTGGGAGATGGCAACGACCTCGTACATCGCCTGTTCCATCCACTTGTGCAGTGAAGGTACCTCCTGAAAATATTTATAAGGTGCACGTAATACGGCAGAAATTTGGTTAATACCAACGTTAAACATGAATTTTGCCCAAATTGTATGCCGAATATCTTCTGGTATTTCATATGGAATACGAGCGCGTTCAAACAAATCTTTGACTGCAAGTACATCCTCTGAATGGCTTTGATCTTTTTCACCGAAACAGATTTTTCCGATACTAGAAAAGCGAATACGATTATCCCTTCTTACTGCATCAATGCCAACGCACATGCTGTATAGGATATGCTCATTTCTAGTATTATTATAGATTTCCTCTTCACTAGATATTCCGTTTAGAAGTGATAGAATAATTGTATTTGGGCCAATATGGTGTTCCATATCAGTAAGAGCCTGCTCGAGATGGTCATTTTTTACTGCAAAAATAACGAGATCTGCAGGTTCAGCATTTGCCTCAGAAGTTTTATAATTGAAATGAAACATCGTGCCGTCTACATCCAAGCCGCTAGCAGTGTAGCGATTAATTCTTTCTTTGTTTGCGATAACTGTAAAAGCATCCCCTAATAATGTATGTAACTTGCTTCCATAGGCAGCACCGATTGCACCTAATCCGATCAAAGCAACAGACTGGATTCTCTTCATCTTATTCACCGCTTTTCTATGTTTTCAATTATAATTAGTATAGCATAAATATTCATAATTCAAATAAAGGAGGGTGAAACTATGATTTTTGAAAAAGAGAATATAATGGTTCGACCATTACAAGAAAACGATAATTATTTATTGGTTAGATGGCTTTCCAACCCTGCTGTGCTTGAATTTTATGAAGGGAGGGACAAGCCCTTTGATCTAGAGAAAGTCAATAAAGATTTTTATAATCGGCATGACGGTGTTGATAGATGCATTGTTGTATATGAAGTAATAGCTATTGGTTATATACAATTTTATCAAGTAAATAATAAAACGAGTACAATACATGATTATAGTCAGGAAGAAATTACTTATGGAATGGATCAGTTTATTGGTGAACCTGAATATTGGAATAAAGGAATTGGAACATTACTTGTACTTTCAATGGTAGACTATTTACTTGAGAAGAAGCAGGCTCATAGAGTTATAATGGATCCTCAAAGAACAAATTTAAGAGCTATAAGATGTTATGAAAAATGCGGATTCAAAAAGATTAGAGTCTTACCAAAGCATGAATTTCATGAAGGTGAGCTACGAGATTGTTGGTTAATCGAATTTAATAGATCAATTTAGTTCCTCGACTAGGCCATTTTTTATCGATAATTTTGTAATAGACTTGTAGCTGTGTCGTTAGGATTCCTGATAAAAATAGGTTACACTAATCTAGCTTAAGGAGTTTTTCAAAAATGCTAAGATTTTTGGCCAAGAGTCAACAGCAGCTTGAGCATTTGCAGCAGCACTGCCGCCAAATGTTAGGGTAAACGGTCCATTTGATAGCAAAACCTCTGGTGGCATAGAAGGAAAAGTAAATGGGAAACAGAGAAAATGACCTGCATCTTTATAGTGCAGATGAACATTTGGATACGGATGGTTTTTCTCCTGAAGACGCTCCATAATCATATTGGAAAAAAGAGAAGAAGGCCATAATTGATCATCTCCACCCGATATGAGCATAATAGGTGCCTGGATTCTCTCAACCGGAATTTGCGCCGCATCGAGCTGTTCTTTATTCTTCAAGGATTTATGAAATACAGAGAGATTGGATATTGGTTTACGAGTGAATAACTTGGAAAAATAGCTAAAAAAAGAAGAAACACTATTCTTCGGCTGCAAATAATCTAATGGCTTATTTTCATAGGTCCAAGCGGGATCAGGTACCCCCATAAAGTTTCGTAAACCAGCATAACGAACACAGCTTGGCGAACCAGCAATTACTGCTTTAATTTCAGGGAACATTGTCCCTAATTGTAATGCAAGCTCTCCACCTCGAGAGAAGCCGATAACAGCAATTTGATTTGCTTGGACTTGAGGCTGCTGTTGTAACCAGTGTATCGCCGTTTCGAAGTATTCAAGCGGAATGTTAACCAAATCTCCTGGAATATCCTCTATACCAAAATATGCTAATGAAAAAGCAGCATAACCATGAGAGGCAAGCAGGGCAGCTGCGCTTTCCCGCATACCACCATCTGATCCACCTAGTATAAGTACTCCCGGAAGGGAATCAGGACCAGTTGGTTGATAAAGTGAACCAATCATTCCTTGCTCGTCAACCTGTGTTTTAGATACGTGAGGTGCTGTAAAAGAGCGAATAACATCCATACTTGCAATAATATTCTCATTTAATTCAGCGGTGATTGTCACCGTTATAGGAGTAGGTTTGGTCTTTGTAAATAATGTATGTTTTTTCGGATCATCCGATTTCATGGACCAAAATAACCCCATGGAATCGATTGTCTCGTAAGTACCGCTTATAGGTTTTTGTTTACTTAGATCGACGATACCTTGTTCATCCGTTTTAAAAAATGCATAGGATTCAAATGGAATACGATTCCCGTCCATAATTCTTGCCTGTATCTTCACAGTTTGCTTTGGATTACATCCTGATAAACGGATTTGTAAAGGTTCATCTACGAGAGCATTTTGCGGAGTGATAATGAATTGAGGTGCTTTGGTCGCTAATTTAGTCATTTGTATTTCCCTTTCACATCTATATTTTAAATTATCGTATAATTCAAAACTCTGGTTTATTGTATCTTAAGTTATTCCTTATCACAAGCATATTCAAGAGGAGATTATTAAAGTCCATTTGCTTTTCAAAAATATGTGAAAAGTATTTGATATATGTTTGAAAAGTTTTATAATTATAAATGTCAAATACTTTTTACATTTAATGGATCAAGGTGGCGATAATAATGGATTGGCTTATTTTAATACTATTCTTTGGCTTTTTACTATTGATGTTTTTCCTAATTGGTATGCTACTCTATTCGTTAGCAATGCAAGGGGACGAACGGAAAAATTTTATCAAAGCAAAAAGCTATGTCTTACACATTCGCAGTTATAGTAGGAGTTTTACTAATAGAAATTGGTAAGTCTATCTATACGGTCAGTGTAAAAGATCAGGCAGCAGAGGGAATGAATCCGTTTATTTTGCTAGTAACTACTTCTATCGTATACTTTGTAACACTACTATATAACAAAAGGAAATACGGGAATTAATATGGAAAATAACATTCGACAACTAAGAAAAGCAAAAAAACTATCTCAAGAGGAAATAGCTAAGCTATGTAGGGTTTCCAGACAAACGATTAATGCAATTGAAAACAATAAATATGATCCTAGTTTACAGCTAGCATTTGATATTGCAAAACAGTTAGAGGTTACAGTTGATGATTTATTTATACCTAGTAAATGAGGTGAAGGAATATGGATCGAACAAAGACTTTAATCTTATCCTGAATTAAAGTTGTTTATAAATTTGCCCCAAAGAGTTTAATTGATTGTCTTTAATTTAAAAAATGGTCAAGGTTTCTGTACTTTGTTCAAGTTGAAAAAGACAGCAAGATATTTAAAGGAGGAAATAATATGTTATCGCAGAAAGTCCAATCTACTTATGAAAAAATAATGGCTGATGAAAGAGTAAATCGAACATATAAATTCATAGAATCGGATCATGAAAATACGATTTCTGAACAAATTCAGCTGACAGAGATACCTGCACCACCATTTCAAGAAGAGATTCGAGCTCAAAATTTTAAGCAACGCTTACAGAATCTTGGACTAAAAGATATCAAAATGGATAAAGAAGGAAATGTATTTGGAGTCCGACCTGGAACTGGAAATGGACCGAAGTTGTTTGTTTCCGCCCATCTAGACACTGTCTTTCCAGAGAGTACAGATACAACGGTAACCGAAAAAGATGGGAAATTATATGCACCAGGAATTGGGGACGATACGAGGGGACTGGCTGAAGTATTGGCAATCATTCGTGCACTTAATGAGTCTACCATTTCTACAATCGGAGATATTATCATAGGTGGTACGGTTGGAGAGGAAGGCGTTGGCGATCTCCGAGGTGTAAAAGCATTTTTTCAAGAAAATGCGGTAGACGGTTATATTTCCATTGATGGTCCGAATATGAATGTTATTACGTATTTAGGTACTGGAAGCTATCGCTATCAGATTACATACAAAGGTTCTGGTGGACATAGTTTCGTAGATTTCGGTTCACCTAGTGCAACACATGGACTGGGCAGGGCTATTGCGGCAATAGCACAACTGGAAACGAAAGCTAATCCTAAAACAACCTTTACAGTTGGAGAGGTTCGTGGAGGTACATCTGTAAATGCAATTGCCCAGGAAGCTAGTATGCTCGTTGACTTGCGTTCAAATGATCAGCAAGAGCTAGATAAATTAGATAAGGCGTTCTTAGAGATTGTACGAAATGCATGTGTTGAAGAGAATAATCGGTGGGGAAGTGAGGACCTTACAGTAGAAATTGATCGATTTGGTAATCGTCCACCTGCTAGTCAGCCATCTGATGCAGTCATTGTGCAGGCGGCTTGGGGTGCAATTGAATCAGCAGGCGGTGACCCGGAACTTGGACAGCCAAGTAGTACGGATGCGAATTATCCGATGAGCTTGGGAGTTCCCGCGATAACTACTGGGACAGGTGGAAATGCTGGAGGAGCACATACGTTGGAGGAGTGGTTTGACCCAACAAATGGTCACCTGGCAATTCAAAAAAGTTTTACATTGATTTTAGGTTTGGTAGGAGTAAAGGATGTTTGTGAGCCTTTACTGTCTACAATTGCAAAGAACGAGTGAGTGCCCTTTTTATAAAAAATGAGGGCAATATTTACAACCTTTGGGGATATAAATCGTAACGGATTTCATATCCCTATTTTAATTTCTATTCTTTTCTGTTTCACATTTGTTATCTAATTCTCCATTTGATACGATAACCTCAGAAACAGGAAAGGGTCATGCAGATGAAACTATATTGGATATGGCTATTGTTTAATATTATTCCATGGGTGTTTGCTTTTACATATCTCTCCGTCAGTATGATTGAAATGCTATGGCGACTCTTTGGCGTTGCGGTATATTTTATAATCTTTTTTATCATGCCGTTAGTAATAAGCAAGCCAGTTATTACGATGATCCTGCTTAGCCTCAATACATGTATTGCGATTATTACGTTATATCCAGCACAGGGGGACGGTTTTAATCCGTTTCTGTTGCTGATTCTTTCCATGCTTATTGGTGAAGCCTGTTATCACTTGAATATTCGGCAAGTGAGCGTTGTTGCATCAGTTAGTATAGTAGGAGTAATCGTAATTCTATGGAATGCAGAGCTTTTTACAATAGGCTTTATAGCGATATACTTTATATTTCTATTGACTGCAAGCTTTATTTATCAGCAAACTAAGTATCATAATGATGATCTGAGTGCTCGGAATGATGCTTTGCTTAGCGAGTATCGAAGTGTAAAGAGACGGCTTTCATCGGATGAAGAAATAGCAAGGCAGGAAGAGCGTGCGCTGATTGGTCATGAAATCCATGACTCTGTTGGTCATAAGCTTACTGCCCTCCTTATGCAGCTTGAAGTATTCCGATTACAGGCAGCCGAAGATAATAGAGCGCAGGTTGAATCGTTGAAGGAGCTTGCGAATCAAAGCTTGGAAGAGACGCGAAATGCAGTGAAAATGTTAAAAAGCAATGATGTCGGCGGGCTGGCCGGAGTTTTACGTTTGATTCGTAAATTGGAAACGGAAAGCTTTATTCGCATCCATTTTTCAGTAAAACATGGTGCATTTGCGGCACCACTTACGGGAGAACAGTCATTTGTCGTCTACCGTTCTGTGCAAGAAGCATTGACGAATATCATGAAGCATAGTAATGCAAGAGAAGCAGAAGTTATGTTTGAAGCCCCTGGTGGGAGTGTTTTTCGGTTTGAGATTAACAACCCTGTAAAAAATGATAATCGATTTCAGGAAGGGTTTGGTCTAGGTTCCATGCGGGAAAGGATTGAGAAAATTGGTGGCGAGCTACATGTACAGAAAACAGATGGACAATTTATTGTTCGTGGGTTAATAAAATTAGCAGAGCTGGGGGAAGAATATGATTCGGATACTACTGGCTGAAGATCAAGTGATGGTAAGGCAAGGGCTAAAAATGATGATGGAGACGGATGAGGAAATAAAAGTAACAGGAGAAGCTAGCAATGGCAAGGAAGCGATCCAGCTTTGTGAGCAGCAGTCATTTGATGTGATTATTTTAGACATCCGCATGCCTGAGATGGATGGTATCGAAGCTGCAAGAACGATTCAGAGCCGTTGGCCAGGGTCTAAAATTTTAATTTTGACGACATTTGATAATAATCAATATGTCATGGATGCATTAAAGATTGGGGTTAGTGGATATATCCTAAAAAATGCCGATACAGATTCATTAATCCGGTCGATTCGTAGTGCATTACAAGGTGGATTGACTGTAGAGGATCAGGTTGCTGCCAAGGTTATGCCATTATTGCTTAACAAGCAAGAGGAGAAGAAGGTCGATCCATCCTTAACACCTCGAGAGCGTGCGATTTTAACGTGCATTGGAGAAGGGCTTAATAATAGCGAAATTGCGGAACGACTTGGATTATCGATAGGAACGGTGAAAAATAATACAAGTCAAATTTTAAATAAATTAGGGCTGCGGGATCGGACACAGTTAGCTATTTATGCCATTCGACATAACCTTGTTTGAGGATCTCAAAAAATAAAATGACTAAAGTAATTTCAATTAAACATGGTAATGACTAAAGACAGTAGTGATGCTGTCTTTATTTTTGTATGCTGTAATTACAACCAGTTAAGGGAGTGTGTCCGTATGATCGAAACGGTAAAGTTAAGTAAAACATATAAGGGCAAGAAAGCAGTAGATGAAATTGATATTTATTTAGATGAAGGGGAATCGGTTGGATTGCTCGGCCCAAATGGTGCTGGAAAATCAACTACGATTTCAATAATATCCTCCTTGCTTAAGCCAACATCAGGTGATGTGAAATTAGATGGTAAAAGTACGATAAAAAATCCCGCTGAAATTCGAAAGGTCCTTGGTGTTGTACCACAGGAAATTGCATTATACGAAGAGCTTTCCGCTTATGAGAACTTGAAGTTTTTCGGAGAGATTTACAAGGTGAAAAAGAATGTACTCGAACAGCGAATTCAGGATGTACTGGATATGGTTGGATTAACGGAGCGGCAAAAGGAGCTTGTAAAAACATTCTCTGGTGGGATGAAAAGAAGGGTAAATATTGCAGCTGCATTATTACACAATCCGAAAATCCTTATTTTGGATGAGCCGACTGTTGGAATTGATCCCCAATCGAGAAACCATATTCTCGAGACGGTTCGTAAATTGAATGAAGAGAATGGTACAACGATACTTTATACGAGTCATTACATGGAAGAGGTAGAGCAGCTATGTAAACGAGTTTATATTATGGATCATGGCAAAGTAGTAGCTTCAGGAAGTAAAGCAGAGCTACTAAGTATTCTCTCGAGTGAAGACACGATTCAAGTAAATTTAAGTGAAACAAGTGACGGATTGATTGAGAAAATCCAATCAATTGAACACATTCGGCGTGTAGATGAAACAAGTGAAGGAATCCGGATTATCTCCAAAAAAGGAACTAACATACTTGGAGATTTAGTGCGTGCGGCAGAAAGTGAAGGGATCCAGCTAACGAATTATCAAATGGAAACACCAAGCCTTGAGGATGTTTTCTTGCATTTAACCGGTCGAACATTAAGAGATTAGGAGGAGGTAACGGAAGATGCGTTCATTTTTAAGAAAAGATTTACTTGTCTTTTGGAGAGATCGTAAAGAAGTGCTTATTTCTTTACTAGCACCTATCTTATTGATTGTTGTGTTGAACTTTGCCTTCTCCGACTTGTTTGGTGAGGATGCAGAGACATTAGATATTGATTTAGGAATTGTTATGGAGGATGATGAGTCCCTTGGACTGGAGCAGTTTACGGAAACAGTTTCAGAAATGGATTTATCAGAAGTAGAAAAGGGAGCGATGATCGAGCAGGCATCCACTATTTCACCAAGTGGTTTAATGACTTCTTTTTTCAGTGATCCGGAATTAAGTGGATGGATCACGACAAAGCAAATAAGTGAGCAAGATGCTAAGGAACAGGTAGCGAATGGGGAGCTGGATGCATTCGTTAAGATTCCAGAAGGGTTTACGAATGATGTCCTACGTAAGATCATGCTTGATCAGTCTGCAGAAACTGCTCTTGTACTTCAGATAGAAGAGCAATCTACAGAATCGGATACCATTCATAGTATCATCTCGAATTATCTCGATACCCTTAACTTTCAATTTGCACTTCAAGGTGTAACGGATGGTGAATTAATAGAGCACATATTACCTGAAGGAGGTAGAGAGGTAGTTGATGGTGCCGAGTCGTTTGGTATTTCTCAATATTTTACAGTTGCAATGAGCTTTTTGTTTGCGCTATTTATAGCTTCAACGGTTGCAATGAAGACGACCACGGAAAAAAGAGAGCGCGTATTTAACCGAATTATATTAACGAATACAAATCCAATTTCCTTTTTAATGGGAAAGACGATTTCTACGTTTTGCTTCGCATGGTTACAGCTAATGATTGTGTTTAGTGTATGTCATTTGCTGTTGGATGTGTTTGAAGGAAAATCAATGGCATTTTGGATTGGAGTAATCGTAATTATTACGTTCTTCTCCTTAGCAGTAGCTGGACTATCTGCAGTGTTTACAACATTCACATTAAATTTAAATAATACAGATGCGGCTAATGGAGCGTTTAATTTAGTCATTATGTTGCTTGCTGCAGTTGGCGGAAATTTATTCCCAATACATGGGCTGCCAGAATGGCTGCAAAAAATAGGGGAATGGACACCGAATGGGTTAAGCTTGTCCGTCTTTATGCAGTGGACACAGTTTGGCGACCTTCAGACTTTAATGATTCCGATGGTTAAGTTATTTGTTTTTTTCATTGGTTGTCTTCTCATTGGAATATTTCTATTTCCTAGAAGGGGGAGAGCATAATGTTCCCAGTATTTAAGTCGCAATGGAGGAAGGATAAGCGCAAGCCATTGATGGTTATTCTTTTTCTGATAGGAAGTATTGCATTAACGCTTATTTTTACGAGCAGTAATATGGTGCCTCAAACGACCATTGCTATATTTAGCAGTGAAGCAAATTCTGATGAAGTCGTGGATAAATGGGAGCCATTACTAAATGGTAATGAGTCATTTAACTTTGTAAAAACAGATGAAGAAACTGCACGTACAGATGTAGCGGAAGGAAAAAGAGACGTAGCCATTAACTTGATGGAGAATGATTATCGAGTCATTACAGCCTATGATATCCCAACCCTACCACTGATTGATCAATACGTTCAGAAGGTATTTATAGAGGAAGCGCAAATTGAAGCAGCAGCGGGTTCACAGGGGATAGACCAGATTCGAAATGATGTGGAAAGCTATTTGGAGAATCCGCCATTTCAAATTCAAACCAAATCACTAAGTGGTGGTGAAGTATCCAATTATGATATGGGGATTCAGTTACTGTTTGGGTTTACGCTTTTTATGGCTATGTTCACAATTGGGTTTAAAGTGAATGGTGTCTTGTCAGATAAGGTGAGTGGAGTTTGGAATCGAATGATTTTATCACCTGTAAGTAAGACAGGAATGTATACGGGTCACCTACTCTATAGTTTCGTGATCGGTTTTGTTCAAATCGCTGTTGTGCTTGTTATTTTTCAATATGTGATGAATTATGATTTAGGTAATAATTTCGCTATACTCCTTGTAATAGCTGCAATTTATGCACTGAGTATTGTTAGTATGGCGATGTTAATAACAGGCTTTGTGAAAACGCCAGAGCAATTTTATATGATATATCCTTCTGTTGTACCAATTATTCCTGTTATCAGTGGAGTTTATATGCCGCCGGGAACAATAAGTAATACAGTCCTCTTGTTCATCGCTGATTTATTCCCGTTGACACATGCGATGGAAGCGATGATAGATGTTGCCTTTTATCATCAAGGCTGGAATGAGGTTGCATTACCAATGGTGCTCATGCTTTTAATTGGTGTCATTTGTATGGGAGTAGGAATTAATTTGGTAGAGCGGCGCAAGAATTAAAAATTTAAGGGTTTATGTGGCTGTAGGAAAAGAGATATTGTTACTTTTCCTACAGTCTTTTGTTCTTGATTGTATTTCTGAAGTGTACTTCCAGTACGAAAGTGTTATAAAGAATTAACATATATATATTCTCACTGTGATATAATTATTTTAATATGTGATCGTGAAACAGGGAGCTGTTGAAATGTCACAAAGGCAGAAAAGCTTTATATATAGTGGAATTAGCTGGACAATTATTTTTGCACTGATGAGCTTTTACTGGGCTGCTGGTGGGATGGTTGGTGTTCGCTCATTAGGCGGTCAAATATATCAAATGGCGCTGGAGAGAGATCCTAACTTTGTACATGTAGTCTGGTAAACTGGATTTGGGAAATTGCTGGGCTGTTTGTTACTTGCATTGCTATTATATCAATGGAAAAATAAAAAACTGAAAAAGATGTTATTTTTACTAACTCGAATTGTCGCAGTTGGTCTGTTTTTATATGGATTATTAAATTTGATTACCATTTCTTTGGCTGGTTTAAATGTACTAGACTTTGAGTTAAGTGGTTATGCAATGTTTTGGCGTTTAATTTTTTGGGAACCGTTTTGGATGTTAGGTGGAATCTTATATTGGATGTCCACTGCGAAGCTTCAAGATAAAAGGAGCTAATACAGCAAAAAATTGGTTCATGAGTGCATATTGAAACATGGGAGAATGACGTAATGGAAAACTGGATTACAAGTATGATGGAGCAATTTGGCTATATCGGTATTTTTTTATTAATTATGGTGGAGAATCTATTCCCCCCAATTCCATCTGAGGTTATTTTAACATTTGGTGGGTTTATGACGACACACTCTGATTTGACGATTCTTGGAGTGGTAATTGCATCTACTGTCGGGTCTGTAGCAGGAGCGATTGTCCTTTATGGAGTAGGGTTTGTCATTAACGTAGATCGAATAGAAAAAATTGTAGACAGATGGGGCCATATTTTGCGACTGACTCGGGAGGATATCCATAAAGCAAATGATTGGTTTGCAAAGTATGGCGTATGGACCGTCTTCTTCTGTCGATTTATCCCTCTAATTAGAAGTTTAATCTCCCTTCCTGCAGGAATGGCGCGTATGAACTTTTGGGTATTTCTTGCATTAACTACGGTTGGAACGTTTATTTGGAACATTGTTCTTGTAAATATTGGTGCTGCAGTTGGCGATTCGTGGGAAACTATTGTTGGCTATATGGATATCTATTCCAATATTGTTTATGCTGTGCTTGCAGTATTATTCATTGTGTTGGTTTGGCTATTTATTAAGAGACGGTTTAAAAAGTAATTCTATTGAAATGTATAGAAGGTGGACGATTAAGAGACAACTCTTGAATCGTTCACCTTCTTTTATAACAGGAAACTATAAAATTTGAATGCTGTAGATAACATAGTAACCTAAACAGCCACGTCCAGCTCCAGCGCCCAACGACTAGCGAGACTTCCCTCACCTCCGTACGTCGCTAACCAGGCGCTTCCGCTTTTGTTATAAAAATCATTTGCAAGCGGATAGTTTTAAAGTCCGAATGCCTTTGCTAATAGTTGAATGGCTTTTCTTCGATTCGCAGCTCCTGGAAGATGCGGGACAATCGTTACTTCATCTGCTTGATAAAATTCTGCTAATTTAATAATTTCCTCTTTAACATAATGAGCATTTCCAACAATTACTCCCTTTCGGATCTGATCAATTTTTTGTTTCTCAAATGAGCTATAACGTCGCTTTTGTGCCGTTTGAACCGAGGGGAAATAAGGTGGGTTCTTTGCAGTTTCAAGTGACGCCATCCAAAGCTCGAAAGCCCCGGCGAAAGCTTCTGCTTCTTCTTTTGTTTCGCCAATAATTGTGAAAACAGCAATTGAAACAGTCGGCTTGTCATGAAAAGAGGAAGGTTTAAAGTTCTTGCGATAAGTAGAAATAATCTCTCTGCCAACCTCCGATGGCTTAAAGAAATGCGCATACGTATAGGCAGTGCCATGTTCTGCAGCAATCTTTGTACTCTTGCCACCGGAACCGAGCATCCAAATTTCAGGGAAGGTTTGGATAACAGGAGTTGCAACTAATTGGTGAAAACGATGCTCGGAATCTGGAGCATCGGTTAGATATTTTTGTATGTCTATTACTTGCTGCTCATAGCTCAGACGTTCATCTTTTTCCTCATTCAAAGCATGGTTTACAAGCCTGCCACCAGAGCTGTTGCCAATCCCAAGATCAATGCGTCCGGGATGAACTGCCTCAAGCATTCGAAAGGTTTCTGCAATTTTGTATGGGCTATAATGTGGCAGCATGACTCCAGCAGCACCAATTCGAATGGTAGTGGTAGAAGTAGCTAAATGCATCATAAGCATTTCTGGTGCGCTGCTAGCGATGGAGAGTGCTTGATGCTGCTCTGGTACTAAGAAACGCTTATAGCCGAGCTTGTCTGCTAGTTGTGCGAGCTCGGTCGTTTGTTTTAACGCTTCACTTGCATTTGCACCTTCATCAATGAGTGCATAATCGAGTATGTTTAATGTGACCATGGTTTGCTCATCCTTTCTTATCAAAATGGAGAAAGGGCATGATGAGAAGTGTCATGCCCAAAGTCATTGAAAAAAGTTGGCAGTTTGCAACATGATTATGCATTGCTTGGCAATACAACTGCGACTTCTTTTGTTGTTCTATTTCGTGTTTTTTGAAAAACAATAATTTCATAAGCATGAATACTTGTAAATTCGCCGATGATGTCATCCTTTTCGGAAGCGATATTGGATACCGCTCTTTTCCATTTTCCAGACGAGGGAAGCTGGAGATCAAATTTCTCCCTCGTTGGATTAATGTAAATAGAGAAGTCTTCTTTATCCCCTAAAAGGGTGAAGCCAAAAACAGGATAAGGTGCTTCGAGAACATGGAAGCGTTGTTGAATTTCTCTTTGAGACGTCATCCGAAAAACGGAATATCTTTTTCTTAACGCAATCAAAGCTTTAACAAATGCAATGTTTTCCTGTTCCTGCTCCCTCTTCTTCCAATCGAGCATATTAATTGAATCACCAGAAATATAGCTGTTTTCGTCACCTTGTTTGCTCCGGTACCATTCTTGACCAGCGTGAATAAATGGAACCCCCTGACTTAATAGAGTAATGCCTGTAGCTAATTGATGCATCTTTTTACGAGCATGATCATCAAGGTCAGGATTTGTTAAACGCAAACGGTCCCATAGTGTGTGGTTATCATGGCATTCTACATAGTTAATGGTTTGGTTAACGTCAGAAATAGAAGCATGATTGTTTGCATCTAGAGCAGCACCGGATAGCAAATGAGGCATTCTTTCTAGAAATCGTCCCGCACCATTGATATAACCATTATCCTGCTGTTCAAATAGATTTCCTTTCAATGAATCTCGAAAATAATCATTGAAAAAGCGAATTCCTTTTAACTGGTTCGCATTATTACTGGTTGCCTTTAAGCTGCTATCAAGCGCAGTTGGCAAATCCCATCCTTCTCCGAGTAGCATAACTAAAGTTTCTTCTTCCTGACATCGCTTTTCAATTTGCTGCATTGTCTCGATATCCATTACACCCATTAGGTCAAAGCGGAAGCCGTCCACCTGATATTCTGAAAGCATGAAATCAATTGTATCCAAGATAAATTTACGTACCATGCTTCTTTCCGAGGCAATATCGTTACCTACTCCAGTACCATTGCTTAAGCTACCGTCGGGGTGATAGCGGAAGTAATAGCCAGGAACAAGCTGTTCGAATGGCGACTCTTCCAAAACAAAGACGTGGTTAAATACAACATCTAGAATAACAGCGATTCCTTCCTGGTGAATTGCTTGAATCATTGCTTTTAGTTCATTGATTCGTGCGATCGGTCTGTCTGGTAAAACGGAATAGCTGCCTTCAGGCGTTTGAAAAAATAAAGGATCATATCCCCAATTATATGCATCATCAGGGTGGAGCTCATCGACACGTGCGAAGTCGTTAACTGGTAACAGTTGTACATGTGTACAACCTAATTCTTTTAGATAAGACAACCCTGTAGAGAACCCATTTTGGGTAATAGTTCCTATTTCCGCTAAGCCTAAAAACTTCCCGCGATTTTGAACCCCACTTTCTTGATCGATGGTTGCATCTCTAATATGCAGCTCATAAATAATGGCGTCCTGTAATTGTTGGATTGTCGGACGCTTATTGTTTATCGGCTGTTCTGTCCTTGAAAAGTCAACGACAACTGCTTTTTTACTATTGGCAAGCATTGCTTTAGCATATGGATCATTGACTCGCTCATTAGTTCCATTAACAGTAACTTCATATTCGTATGGTTGCCCATGCCAGTCACCCTTCAGTTCCAACTTCCAAACGCCTTTATCCAGCTTGTTTAAAAGGTGGGTGTCTTTATTTAAAATGACTTTGACGGAGGTGGCTGTGGGCGCCCAAACAGAAAATACAGTGGAGACTGGACCGCAAATGGCTCCTAATGGTTGATCAATCGCAGCATAGTGCTTGTCAAACCATTCTGTTCGTACAATTGCTCGAGGATAAACAGGTATTTCTGTTTCTCCACAGTGAAGAAATAGCTCCTCACCAAGGGGAATTTCCTCAGCAAGATCTAATTGTACAGTGGATTCGTTTATATTTCTTATTTGCTTTATTGTAAAAACTTTATTTTCTGCTTCCCAAAACAAGTAAAGTTCTTTCATGTCATTGTTAAATAAAGATCGTATATGTTTATCGCTGATGGTCAGCGTACGAATGTTATCAATCCAAGCAACTTGTTTTTTCACAAAAAGCATCTCCTCTTCCAATGCATTTCACTTCTATTAGTATATGTTATATCCACTTTTTCGGGAATTTACCTTTAATCAAGTAATTCTAAAGAATTCTTTACTAACTTTACCACAATTATACATAAACATACGTAGATAGACATATTCACGTTGCTTCGACAGGATGTGACATTTTTATATGGAAAGTGTCGAAGGAATTTTCTGATAACTATCTTGAAATATCATAGGATTGTATCTATAATGATGATTATTGTTATAAAAAAACTAATTTATTATTAGATATATGAAGATCGAGTTTTCTAAGAAGGAGGCCCTTTTTTGAACTACAACATTTCAAAACAGGATATCTATTTATTTCACCAAGGTACAAATTATGAAAGTTATAAAATGATGGGCTGCCATTTCATTGAATGGGAAGGGGAAGAGGGATATCGATTTGCTGTATGGGCGCCAAACGCGAAGCGAATTCATATCGTTGGAGACTTTAATCAATGGAATGGAGAAAGCCACCCATTAAAACGGTTGACAGAGCAAGGGGTTTGGGTAGGCTTTTTCACCGACGTTAAAGGCGACTTACCTTATAAATATGAAATCATTACATCAGATAACCGAACTTTATTAAAATCAGATCCTTACGCATTTCAATCTGAACTTCGACCAAATACAGCATCATTAACTCCAGAAAAAGAATCCAATTATACGTGGAATGATAACGCGTGGAAGCAAAACAAGCAATCCTTTGATCCATACACATCTCCTATTTCGATATATGAAGTACATCTTGGTTCGTGGAAAAAGCAAGATTCCGGTGAATTTTATACGTACATAGAGCTGGCTACGGAATTGATCCCTTATGTTAAGTCGCTTGGCTATACCCATATTGAATTATTACCACTTGCAGAGCACCCATTTGATTTGTCTTGGGGCTATCAAATTACAGGCTATTACGCGGTTACCTCCCGTTATGGCTCCCGTAATGACTTTAAGTATTTTGTGGATGAGTGCCACAAACATCAGATTGGCATCATTATGGATTGGGTTCCAGGTCACTTTTGTAAGGATGATTTTGCCTTACGGAGGTTTGATGGAGAACCGCTATATGAATATGCAGATCCGCTGAAGGCTGAGAAAAAGACTTGGGGTACATTGGCATTTGATTTTGGGCGTCCCGAGGTTCAGAGTTTTCTCGTTTCTAATGCATTATTTTGGTTGGAGGAATACCATATCGATGGGATCCGTGTCGATGCAGTTGCAAGTATGTTGTATTTAAATTTTGATCGACAGGATGGAGAGGAACGAATAGAGAATTCTTACGGTGGTGAAGAAAACTTAGAAGCATATGCGTTTATTCGCAAATTGAATGAGGTTATTTTCTCTTATGAGCCACAAACATTAATGATGGCTGAAGACAGCTCGGACTTGCCCCTTGTAACAGCACCGACATATTCAGGTGGGCTCGGCTTTAACTTTAAGTGGAATATGGGCTGGATGAATGACATGTTAATGTATATGAAAAAAGATCCGATTCATCGGAAGTGGCACCATAATTTGCTTACATTTTCATTTATGTACACGCATTCTGAGAACTTCCTTTTACCGCTCTCACACGATGAGGTTGTTCATGGAAAAAAATCATTACTGGATAAAATGCCAGGAGACATGTGGCAGCAATTTGCTAACTTGAGGCTGTTATATGGATACATGATGGCACACCCAGGAAAAAAACTCCTATTTATGGGGGGAGAGCTAGCCCAATATGCGGAATGGAAGGATAAAGAGCAATTAGACTGGCATTTATTAGATTATCCACTCCATCAAGGGATTTTCCAATATGTAAAAGCATTAAATCAGTTTTATAAACGTTATCCTGAGCTTTATGAACTGGATCATGATCCAAATGGGTTTGAATGGGTTGATCCGCATAATGTAGACCAGAGCATTGTTGCGTTCAGGCGAAAGGGGAAGAAGCAAGATCAAGAACTAATTATCGTCTGCAACTTTACCCCTGCAATTTGCTACGACTATAAGGTTGGTGTTCCACTTCCAGGAACCTATCAGGAAGTATTTAATTCTGATCAAGAAGAATTTGGTGGATCAAACCAGTTGAACGAGGATAAGCATTTTAGTTTTCCAGAAAAGTGGCATGGGTTACCACAGCATATCAAGATAAAAGTTCCGCCATTGGCTGTCGCAATATTCAAATATAATCAGGTTGTCGAGGAGGCGTTGTAATGAAAGAATGTGTTGGAATGTTATTGGCTGGAGGAGAAGGGAAACGTTTAGGGGAATTAACGCATCATCTTGCAAAACCTGCTGTCCCTTTTGGTGGGAAGTACCGTATCATTGATTTCACCTTGAGTAATTGTACCAATTCAGGTATTTCAACATTAGGAGTGTTGACACAGTATTCGCCGCTCGAACTGAATAAGCATATTGGTAATGGAAAGCCGTGGGATATAGATAAACAAAGTGGTGTAACCGTACTTTCTCCGTATACCGCAAAAACTGGTGGTGACTGGTATTCAGGAACGGCGGATGCAATTTACCAAAATATACATTTTATTAATCAATTTGATCCGGAATATGTGCTTGTCATTTCGGGTGATCATATTTATCAAATGGATTATCAGAAAATGCTTGAACAGCATAAAGAAACGAATGCAGATGCGACTATTTCAGTTATTGAAGTTCCATGGGATGATGCATCTCGATTTGGAATTCTAAATGTTTCAGATAATCTTCGAATTTTTGAGTTTGAAGAAAAGCCGAAGAACCCACAAAGTAACCTAGCATCGATGGGCATTTATATATTTACATGGAGTAAATTGAAGGCATATTTACTAGAGGATGCGCAAAACAAAGTGTCCAGCCATGACTTCGGAAAGGATCTTATTCCAGCTATGCTCGATGATACACAGCGTTTATTTGCATACCGATTTAACGGCTATTGGAAGGATGTAGGCACGATACAAAGTTATTGGGAAGCAAATATGGACCTGCTTGATGAAAATCTTGGCCTCATATCCAACCATAAAAAATGGAGGGTTTATACGCAAGATTCGAATTTACCACCACAATATATAGGTCGAACAGCAACTGTTAGCAATTCGCTGATTAATTCTGGATGCTTTATTCACGGAACTATAGAAAACTCCATTTTGTTTAAAAATGTGCGAGTGGAGCAAGGGAGTACGGTTCGTCAATCCATTATCCATCCGGGAGTAAGAATTGGTGAGAATTGTAAGCTCAATCGTGTCATTGTTATGGAAAATACGGTTGTTCCAGAAGGAACTACAATAGAAATAGATGAATTTCAAGAACCATTTGTAATTAACCAGGAAACTTTAGGTGGCATGCTGACACCAGCTGGGGGAGAAAGTAAATGAAAAAGATGATTGGACTAATTAATTTGGATCATGAATACCATGTATTTAATGAGTTGACATATTTTCGGAATAGCGCATCAATTCCTTTTGGCGGACGTTACCGGATGATTGATTTTACATTGTCTAATATGGTGAATTCGAATATTAATGAGGTCGCCATTTTTGCACGCAATAAATACCGCTCTTTATTAGACCACTTAGGTACAGGGGAAAATTGGGATTTGGATCGAAGAAATGGAGGATTATTTATCCTTCCACCAGACTGGAATGACCCTTCTGACAGATCACAAGGGGATTTGCGATTCTTTCATAATAATCGTGACTATTTCCATCGTAGTCAATCTGACTATGTATTAATCAGTGGTAGCCAGTTTGTGTCAAATTCCGACTATAAAGATGCATTTAAGTATCATTTGGAGCAAGAAGCAGATGTGACTTTAATTACTACGGATGTAAAACAATTATTACCTGAGCATTACCCATACTTTCGTGTTGAAGCAAATCAAAAAGGGCAGGTAACGGAAATTACGAATGATCAATCCAATTCAGAACTATTTACGGGCGTCTATATTATTAACAAAGATTTATTAATGAAATTAGTAGATGAATGTATTGCTTACCACAAAGATAATTTCTTTGTATGCGGTGTGAAGGATAAGCTTGCTGATTTAAAGATACAGCGATATGAGCATTCCGGATATAGTGCTTTTATTAACTCAATCGAGAGTTTTTATCGACAGAATATGAATTTATTAGAAGAGGATAATTATCGTGATTTATTTTTTGGAAATAATTTAATCCGGACAAAAATCTCAAGTAATCCACCGGTCAAATATCGTAAAGGCTCTGAGGTAAAACATTCCTTGTTAGCCAATGGATGTGTAGTGGATGGAAGAGTGGAGGAAAGTATTCTATTTCGTGGGGTTTCCGTTCATCCAGGTGCTACGGTGAAAAACTCGATCATTATGCAACGATGCACGATTGAGGAAGGTGTTCACCTAGAGAATGTCATCCTTGATAAGGACGTCCATGTATCAAAAGGCCAAAAAATAATTGGCTCCAAAGAAAAACCATATGTCGTTGCCAAAAGACAGGTTATTTAAAAGGCAAAAGCGTAAGCACCCGGTAAGCGACGTACGGACTGGACTGAACCGTAGGAGATAAAGGAAACACGGCGACCGTAGGGAGTCGATGTTGACTTATCGTACGGAGGTGAGGGAAGTCTCGCTAGTCGCTGGGTGCTGGAGCTGGACGTAGGCAAAAGCGTAAGCACCCGGTAAGCGACGTCTACAGGACATACCGATTGTCCTGTAGCTATCTTATCGATTGGATAAGAGTTAGGGCTATTTTTACGTAAAGAAATTTTTAAAAATAAAAGGAAGGTGAGAAAAATGAGCAATATTTTATTTGTTGCCTCTGAATGTACCCCATTTATTAAAACTGGAGGATTAGCAGATGTGATGGGATCACTTCCACAAGCGCTGAAAAGGGAGGCAAAGCAAGAGGTCCGAGTGATATTACCATTATATGATGAAATGGATGATATATGGAAAGACCAAATGGAGTATCTGACAACCTTTGACGTGCAATTAGGCTGGCGAAAACAAGAAGCCCAACTATTTAAGTTAGAGTATGATCAAATTACGTATTATTTTATCGCCAATGACTATTATTTTACAAGGAAGGGAATTTACGGCTATTACGATGATGGAGAGCGATTTGTTTTCTTTAGTCATGCTGTTATAGAATCGTTAAGGCATCTTGATTATCGTCCAGAAGTGCTTCATGCACATGATTGGCAGGCGGGAATTACTGTGGCACTTGCCAATATTATGAAGCCAATTGAAGAGATGAAAACAATCTTTACGATTCACAACCTCAAATATCAAGGCGTTATGCCTCTACATATATTTGATGATTTCTTCAATCTTAGGAGAGAGCATATCGCTGGGATGGAATGGGATGGAATGCTCAATTGTCTAAAGAGCGCCTTGTTCCATGCGGATAAAATTACGACCGTGAGTCCAAGCTATGCAGAGGAGATTAAGGATCCTTACTATGGTGAAGGTATTCACACGATACTGCAGGAAAGGTCAGATGATCTTATTGGTGTACTCAATGGGATTGATACAAAAGAATACAATCCATCAACAGATCCGAATCTGTTTGTGAATTATCGATCAGCACGATCAAAGAAAAGACAAAATCGAATCAAACTCGAAGAAGAAATCAGCCTTCCCTATAAAGATGGTACCCCATTGTACATTATTATTACCAGGCTAGTAGAACAAAAGGGGCTTTATCTTGTCCAGCATATTTTAGATGAATTTTTGGAGGAGGATGTGCATTTTGTCGTATTAGGAACTGGAGATCCAGAATTTGAAATCTATTTTGCAGATCTGGCTAATCGTTACCCGGATAAAGTAAAAGCGATTCTATCCTTTGATGAAGGGCTTGCTCGAAGACTTTATGCGAGTGCGGACTTTTTTATGATGCCATCTAAATTTGAACCATGTGGGTTATCACAGCTGATCGCTTTGCAGTATAAGACAGTTCCAATAGTTAGAGAGACTGGTGGACTTAAGGACTCGGTTTCATCTTATAATGAATGGACTGGTGAAGGAAATGGTTTTAGCTTTATGAATTATAATGCACATGACCTTTTAAATGTTTTACACTACTCGTTAACCATTTATGGGAATACAACAGAGTGGCAGAATTTATTGAAAAACGTAAATAAAAGTCAATTCAGCTGGAAAGAATCAGCACATCAATATGCTGAAATTTATGCGAATCTCGTGCCGGAATCAATTTTGGGATAGGGGGATGTTTCCTTGACGCAGTTAACGGTAGATACATTGAAACAGGAAATTTTAAGGAAGCTTATTTCCGATAAGGGAAGAGAAGTTAAGGAAGCGACATCCAAGGATATCTATTATGTGCTTGCATCGATTGTCAATGAAGAGATAAAACAGCAGTGGTTTCAGACGCGCAAAAACTATCGAGACGGCAAGAATAAAGAAGTCTATTATTTATCAATGGAATTTTTGATTGGCAGAATGCTTGCAAGTAATCTCTTAAATTGCGGCATGCTTGATACAGCGAAGGAAGCTTTGCGAGAGCTTGGCTTTGAGCCAGAAGATATTTTTTCAGAAGAGCATGATGCTGCATTAGGAAATGGCGGCTTAGGTCGTCTTGCTGCATGTTTCTTAGATTCATTGGCATCGTTAAACTTTCCAGGTCATGGTTACGGGATTCGTTATCGGTATGGATTATTTGAACAGCGGATTATCCATGGGAACCAGGTTGAACTGCCAGACTATTGGTTGAAAAACCCATATCCGTGGGAAACGAGGAATGAGGAAGAAGCGGTTGTTATTCAATTCCATGGTGATGTACATATGTTTAAGAAAAATGATGGCTCACTTGAATTTGAATACCGAAACACAGATAAGGTGATGGCTGTTCCGTACGATATTCCAATCGTTGGTTATGAAAATGATACAGTTAATACGCTACGATTGTGGAGTGCAGAAGTTATTCATCAAAATAATGGTGATGGTTTACTGGAAGCGAGCAAGGAATATTATCATGATCTAGATCATCAGCATTCCATTGAACAAATTTCAGGATTTTTATATCCAGATGATTCTAGTTATGAGGGGAAAGAGCTACGTTTAAAGCAACAATATTTTCTAGTGTCATCCAGTATTCAGAACATCTTAAAGCACTTTAAACAAAATCATCACTTGCCACTTAGTCGTTTAGCGGAAAAAGTGGTCATCCAAATAAATGATACGCACCCAAGCTTAGCGATTCCAGAATTAATGCGAATTTTAATGGATGATGAGGGATTTAGCTGGGATAATGCGTGGGCGGTAACAACAAATGTGTTTGCTTATACGAATCATACGACATTGAGTGAGGCTTTAGAAACGTGGTCGGAAGAGATGATGCAAAATCTCTTACCACGAATTTATATGATTATCGATGAAATCAATGAAAGGTTTTGTAAAGGAATCTGGTTTGACCATGAAGAGTTAAGGGATTCTATTTCTGAATTAGCGGTAATTGCGCATGGGCGCGTCCATATGGCACGACTTGCAATTGTTGGCAGTTTTAGCGTCAATGGTGTAGCACGCATTCATACGGAGATTTTAAAGAAAAAGGAAATGCGAAATTTCTATACCTTGTACCCAGAGAAGTTTAACAATAAGACGAATGGCATTACGCATCGTCGTTGGTTATTGCAGGCGAATCCCAAGCTTGCCGATTTGATAACAGACGTTATTGGTCCACAATGGGTGAAACGACCGAAGCAGCTGATCAGCTTGTTAAAGTACTCGAATGATAGTGCTTTGGTGGATAAATTCGATCAGGTAAAGCACGAGAATAAGAAAGTGTTAGCGAATTATATTCATCAGCATTTAGGAATAACGGTGGATGAGCGATCGATTTTCGATGTACAAATCAAAAGGCTTCACGAATATAAGCGTCAGCTGTTAAATATTTTCCATGTTATTTATTTATATAATGAACTGAAAGATAACCCGAATCAGGATATTACGCCGCGAACATTTATTTTTGGGGCAAAAGCAGCTCCAAGCTACCATTTGGCGAAGGAAGTTATAAAATTAATTAATACGGTAGCATCAATCGTTAATTATGACCCAGACGTAAGGGATCGATTAAAAGTTATTTTCTTGGAGAACTATAATGTTAGCTTAGCGGAAAAGATTATCCCAGCTGCTGATATTAGTGAACAGATTTCAACTGCGAGTAAGGAAGCATCTGGAACTGGGAACATGAAGATGATGATGAACGGCGCCTTGACACTTGGCACGATGGACGGAGCGAACATTGAAATCCATGATTTAGTCGGTGATCAGAATATGTTCATTTTTGGACTGACAGCCGATGAAGTGCTGCATTATTATCAGCATGGTGGCTATCATGCAAGAGATCTATATAATACGGACGATCGGATCAAACGAGTTTTAGATCAGTTGAATCAAGGAGAGTTCGGTGTGCATAATATCGAATTTAAGGATATTTATTACAATATTCTATACCACAATGATCCGTATTTTGTGCTTAAGGACTTTGAACCATACTTAGAGGCACATGAGCTTATTGAACGGGCCTACCGGAACCGGAATACGTGGTTGAATATGAGTGTCACAAATATTGCCTACTCAGGGAAATTTTCTAGTGATCAGACAGTTCAGGAGTATGCAACAGAAATCTGGAAAATTAAAAAGGTATAGAGAAACCGGGCTTAGGTGCCCGGTTTTCGTTTTACTATGTCTCGCTATACCTAGAACACGATCCAAATAATCTAGCAAGCGATGGATTAGCTTTATGCTTCCACGTTGACGGAGTTATTGTTTAGTACTGCATCATCAACCAATTGCTCGACCGTTTCAGCTGTGTATCCAAGCTCTGTTAAGATTTCTTTATTATGCTGACCAAGAAGTGGAGCAGGCTTCACAAGTTGTCCAGGTGTTTCGGAAAATTTGGCAGGGAATCCAAGTGTTTTCATGGAACCACCAATGGGATGTTCGTAATCCAAAATCATGTCACGTGACTTGATCTGTTCGTTATTTAATGTTTGATCATAGGATAAGATTGGTCCAGATGGAATACCGTGTGTATCTAACAGGTCTAGCCAATAGTCACTCGATTCGGTCGTTAGAACCTGTTCCATTTCCGCTTCGAGCTCTGCTACATTTTCTGCACGTATGCTGTTCGTTAAAAAGCGTTGTTCTTCTATCCATTCTGGCTTTTTCAAAACATGACGACATAAATTTTCCCATAGCTTTTGGTTTCCAGCTCCGATTAAGATAAATCCATCTTTCGTCTTAAAGCCTTGATAAGGCGCAGATACGCGGTGTGCGGTTCCGTTCCGACGTGCAACCTCACCTTTACCAAAGTAAGCAGCAGCCTCCCAAACCGTCCAGGCAAGTCCCGAGTCGACGAGTGAAATGTCAATGTACTGACCTTTACCACCTTTTAAACGGTGAATGTAGGCGGTGAGTATCGATTGAATGGCGGTTTCAGCTGCAGCAATATCATGAATCGCAATTCCAACCTTAGCAGGATTTCCTGACTTTTCGCCAGTCATATCGATTAAACCAGAAAGACCCTGAGCCATAATATCAAATCCGCCCTTATTGCGATACGGGCCAGTTTGTCCATAACCAGAGATGGAACAGTAGATAAGATTTGGATTAATCTCTTTTAATGTATCATAATCAATGCTAAGTTTTTTCGTTACACCGGGACGATAGTTTTCAACAAACACGTCTGCATCCTTAATGAGATCGTATAAAACATTTAGTCCTGCTTCGGTTTTTAAATTTACACACATGCCTCTTTTATTTCGGTTGACCATCATGTACATATAACTTTCTTCATTGATATATGGTCCCATTGAGCGTGTGTCATCGCCAACTGGATACTTCTCTACCTTTATAACATCGGCACCCATGTCACCTAATACCATTGTGCAATATGGTCCTGCTAAAACCTGAGATAAGTCAACTACTTTCATGCCTTTTAATGCTTGTTCCATTGGATGCCACTCCTTAAGTTTGTTTTTCTGTCGTTGCTAGCTTTTTACGATATGAATATTACGAGCTGCCTGTACATTAGCTGCTCCAGAAAGTGCGAGTGAGACCTTTGTTTCTTGAATGAAGTTTTCGAGTACTTTTTCGACACCAGTTTGTCCAGCGATGGCTAGCCCATATACGTAAGGTCTTCCGTATAATACCGCATCGGCACCTAAGGCGAGTGCTTTGACAACATCAGCCCCGCGACGAATTCCACTATCAAGCAAAACAGGGATTTCTCTACCTACTTCTTTTGCAACCGCTGGAAGCGCATCGATACTGGAGATAACTCCGTCCAGCTGACGACCACCGTGATTGGAAACAATAATACCGTCAACACCACTTTCGATCGCAAGTCGAGCATCAGATGGATGTAAGACACCTTTTAATAAAATTGGAAGGGATGTGCGCTTTTTCAACTCGGCTACATGCTTCCAATTGAGTGTGGGATGATAAATATTTTGTAATATCTCTTGAATAACAGAGTCGTGATCATCATGTGCAAGTGTAGATAGGAAGACGTTATCCGTTATATAATTTGCCTTTCCATAACCTTCTCTAAGAGGTGAGAAACGGTTTCGCATATCCTCTTCTCGCCAGCCAAACATAAATGTGTCAATCGTCAAGACAATCGCTTCATAGCCTGCTTCTTCCGCACGTTTAACCATGCTGTAGGAGATGTTTTCGTTATTTGACCAATAGAGTTGAAACCATTTTGGACTATTGCCAGAGGCTACAGCTACTTCCTCAATAGAGTAGCTAGATACTGTGCTTTGGATATATGGAACGTGGTATTTTGCGGCAGCTTTTGATACGGCAATTTCAGCATCCTCATGTGTTATTTTTAGCATTCCAACAGGTGCAAGTAGAAATGGGTGTGCATATGTACGGCCAAATAGTTCGATGCTCGTATCTACGACGGACACATCATTCAAATATTTAGGTACTATTGAATATTTGTCAAAGCTAGCGATGTTTTTTCTTAATGTTTCCTCACCACCTGCTCCAGAACGAGTGTACCCGAATGCAGCAGTATCAATTTTTTCTTTTGCAGCAGCTTCTAATTCCTCTGCACTGAAAGGGAATACTTCAGATGAAACGATGTTTTCGATAAATGAATCATTCTTTTGTCCTGTTGTCATGCGTGCTCACACCTTTATAAGAAATTTGGCTTTCTTTTTTCTAAGAATGCTTGGATACCTTCCGTATAATCATCCGAGCTATATGATTCGAGTATGAGATCTGAAATAGCATCCGTTTCTGCATTTTCTCCATCGATAATAGCTTGAATGACTCGCTTAATGCCGGAGTTTGCTACCGGAGATTTTTTTAGGATTTGTTTGGCAAATGTCAATACGTCCTCCTCAATTTTTTCATGAGTACATACATAGTCAATTAAGCCAATTTCTTTTCCTTCTTCTGCGGTAATCAGCTTTGCTGTATACAGCAATTCTTTTGTTTTCGAAGGACCAATTAAATTAAATAGTCGTTTCGTACTTGTCAGATTATAAACAATGCCGATGTTTGCAGCAGTGATTCCTAATTTGCTTTCTGATGTTGCAAATCGGAAATCGCATGCATTAGCAAGCTCTAGTCCACCGCCAATAGCAAGGGTTTGGATCATAGCAATTGTCGGCCTAGGAAAACGATATAACTTTTCAATTGCCCCAAGTGCAAAATCATTATATGATTTTGCCTTTTCCGCATGCAAACGAACTTCTAGAAACTCCGTAATATCAGCACCTGCAGAGAAGGCTGTTTCATCAACACCACGGACAATAAGAAGCTTTATAGCGTTATCCAGTTTGAGTTCATCCAGTAATTCTTCTAATCGTCGAAACATAGCGAGTGAAAAACAGTTCTTTTTTTCAGGTCGGTTGATGATAATGGATGCAATCGCACCATCCTTTTCAATATAAAGCTCATTTGACATGCAAAAAACCTCCTATACTAGTCTTTTTTCAAACGTGCTGCCAGCCTGTTTCCAAGGGATTGTATTCCTTGAACGAGTATAATTAGAATAAAGACAGTAGCATACATGACATCTACTTCATATCGTAAATGTCCAAAACGATATGCAAGGTCTCCAAGTCCGCCTGCTCCGACGAGACCAGCCATTGCGGTAGCTCCAATTAGACTGACCGTTGCGATCGTTAAGCCTAAAATAATCGATGGGCGTGCTTCTCGCAGCATCACATTCCAGATAATTTGTCTTGTTTTAACTCCCATTGCTTTATAAGCTTCAATTACACCATTATCAACCTCTAGCAAAGAAGTTTCTAATAATCTAGCAATATATGGTGCGGTGTAAATAACGAGCGGGACGATGACACCTTGAACACCAATCGTTGTTCCTACCAGGAATTTTGTAAATGGTAAAATAAAGAACAATAGAATAATAAATGGAATCGAACGGACTACATTTATTACTAAATTGAGTAGTTGGTAGATGACTTTATTTGCCAGTGCTTGACCGGGACGTGTAAGTACTACGAGAATTCCTAATGGAACTCCAATTAATATTGCAAAAAATAGCGAAATGATTACCATCTGGAATGTTTCAATAACAGACTCCCCGATAATAGGTAACCAATTTTGGATAAATGCTTCCATGTTATTCTCCCTCCACTTCTTCTGTTGTGACACCTTGATTGTTTAGGAATTCCAAGGATGCATGGATTTGTTCTTGTTCACCAACGAGATGGATGACTAAATTTCCAACAATGTCGTTTTTTAGCTCCATAATGTTTGCAGTGAGTATATTTGGCTCCACGCCAAACTTTTGGCTTACCTGTGAAAGTAAAGGCTGACCCGTGTTCTCACCAATAAATGTAAGTCTAGTTACGGTACCATTCAACTTTAATTGGGAAATAAGTGATACTGATAATTTACGTTGGGAAATGGTATCTAAGAATTTCTTCGTCGTATGTTTACGAGGATTTGTGAACAGCTCAATTGCAGAGCTTTGTTCGATGATTTCACCATTTTCAAGTACGTACACATAATCACAAATTTTCTGTATGACATTCATTTCATGGGTAATGAGTAAAATTGTAATCCCGAGCTCTTCATTAATCTTTAGAAGGAGGTCGAGAATCGAATTTGTTGTTTCCGGATCAAGTGCACTTGTCGCTTCATCGCTGAGCAGTATTTCTGGTTCTTGTGATAATGCTCTAGCAATGGCTACCCGTTGTTTTTGTCCACCAGATAGTTGGGACGGGTAGCTGTTTTGCTTATCGGACAAATCAACAATCTTTAAGTATTTTTCAACACGTTTTTTCACTTCTTGTTTATCATAACCGAGAAGTTTTAACGGAGTTGCAATATTGTCATAAACAGTAGCAGTTTTTAATAGATTGAAGTGCTGAAAAATCATCCCGACCTTTTGTCGTGTTTGTCGCAGTTTTTCTGGTGATAGGGTGGTCAATTCAGTTCCGTTGATTGACACGCTTCCACTAGTCGGCTTTTCGAGTAAATTGACAAGTCTAATTAATGTGCTTTTTCCAGCTCCACTATAGCCAATAACACCGTGGATTTCTCCCTTTTTCACATGAAGGTTAACATTATTTACAGCTGTTACGTTCCCATTTTTAGATGGGAAAACTTTCGTGATGTTCTCTAATTTAATCATCTAACCTACAGTCCTTTCGAAAAAGAATGCTGCTCCAGTAGTCGCAACATTCTCTTTTTCCTTATAGAGGTAATTATATATCATTCATCCCAGCTTGGAATTACAGAACCTTGAAATTCTTCTTCAATAAATGCTTTCACTTCATCGGATTGGTATGCTTCAATGAATTTTTCAACGGCGAGGTCATTTTCATTTTCGGCACGTACGACGATAAAGTTTACATATGGTGAGTTGGTGGATTCTAAAAGAATAGAATCTTCTTTTGGATTGATTCCTGCGCCTAAAGCGAAATTCGTATTAATTGCTGCTGCATCGACTTCACTGAGTTGCTTTGGAATTTGTGCAGCGTCTAACTCAATAAATTCCAAGTTCTTCGGATTATCTATGACATCATGGATGGAAGCAGTCTCTTTCTTGCCTTCTTCCAATGAAATAATTCCCGCTTCTTCTAAAATAAATAGCGCACGACCACCGTTTGTTGGATCATTTGGTAGACCAAATGTTGCTCCATCAGGTAGATCATCCATGCTTTCGTATGTTTCTGAATAAACACCCATTGGGTTCAAAATAGTTTTACCAACAGGTACTAAATCAGTACCATGGTCATCATTAAATTGATCTAGGAATGGCTCATGCTGATAGCTATTCACATCCAAATCACCTTCGGATAATGCGGTGTTTGGTAATACATAGTCAGAGAATACTTTTAGTTCCACCTCAAGTCCGTTTTCTGCAGCAACCTCAGCAGCAGCTTCCACAATTTGTTCATGTGGACCAGCAGTAACCCCAACTACTATTTTATCCTCGTTGAGTGTAGTAGTGTTGCCAGAAGCATTATCGCCACAAGCTACAAGTATTCCAGCTAGTAAAATAATTGATAAAACTAACCCTAAATTTTTCATTTTATTACCCCCTGTAGTATTACTAGTAATAGAAAAGCCCCTCTTTAATTAAGAAAGAGAGGCTTGTAGTTACTACAGAGGTCCTCTCTCATCTTTCAAAACGTTACGTTTTGCAGGATTTAGCACCTTTCTATGTTTTTCACATAAAAGGTTGCCGAGCTTCATCGGGCCAGTCCCTCAGCTACTCTTGATAAGAGATGTCAGCTATTCGATTCTATTTATATAAATTAACGTATAATTGTAATTCAGTCAATACTTATTTTATTTATTGTTGCAATTCTTTTATGATTCCCCTTATTATTATGATAATTGTAATTTTCTGTTTAGTGGTGAGGAGAGATGAATCATGACATTGTGTCGTGCACATTATGCAAAAGGGAAAACAGGAACAGTTCTTGCAGCGAGGTTATTAGCTGGAACAGATCTTTTAACAGGTATTGAGCAGTTGTGTCATGAAAATGATATGGAAGCTGCTGTAATTAATAGTTGTTTTGGTAGTTTCAAGCAAGCAGGTTATTTATATTTAGTACCAAATAGTCAATCAAAAGTTGGTGCTGGCTATGGAGAGATACAGGTAAGGCAAGGCCCAATTGAATTCTTGCAAGGAACAGGAGTTGTATGTCGGCGTGATGGTGAATTTGATATCCACTTTCATGGTACGATGTGTGATCAAGAAGGAAATGTATTCGGTGGTCATCTTGTAAAAGGGGAGAATCCTGTTATTACAGTAGATCTCGTTCTTACCGCTGTTGAGGGGATGAGCTTTCATCGGAAGTATGACGAGGAAACAGGTGGGAATCAATTTTATCCTGTCAAACATGGAGAGGTAGCAACATATACGTTATTGAAAAAAACCGTAAGTTAGTCTTTTCGGAGTAAGGATTGGCATAGACCTGTTGTTTGTAATAATGGTACATTATAAAAAGGCGACCTTAACCGAGCTATGATTTTAAGATCGCCTAACCTATACAGCTTGTTTAGGAGAAAATATTTAGTTTTTCAATTCGCTTAACTGCTTCCTTGATACGCTCTTCATCAACGAGTAAGCCAATCCGAATATATCCCTCACCGAATGATCCGAAGCCATTACCAGCAGCAACTGCAACATCTGCCTTTTCTAATAGAAAATCGGCGAACACCTCACTTGTAAAGCCCTTCGGAACTGGTAGCCAGGCAAAGAAGGAGCCTTTTGGAGCCGCAACTTCCCAACCAATTCGTTCACATTCAGCTATTAATACATTTCTACGACCTTCATAAAGGGAGACTAGTGCATCAACACACGCTTGGTCATCTGATAACGCGATTGCTGCAGCATGCTGTACAGCGGGGAAAATACTAACAAATAAGTGATCTTGTAATAGATTAATGGCCTCTATTATTTCTCTATTACCTACTGCAAATCCAACACGCCAGCCAGCCATATTATACGTTTTTGATAATGTATAGAGTTCAATTCCAATATCCTTTGCTCCATCTGCCTCCATAAAGCTAACCGGCTTATTGCCGTCGAAACCAATCGCTCCATAAGCAAAGTCATGTACGATTCCAATGGAATGTTCTTTACCTAGCTTAACCGTTTCTTCGAAAAATGATTTCGAGGCAGTAGCACCAGTAGGATTATTGGGATAATTTAAATAGAGTAGTTTTGCTTCTTCTAATTGCTTAGAACTGAGCTTATCATAGTCCGGTAAGAAATTATTTTCACGGAGCAATGGCATTACTTCATGACGTACATTTGCTAATCCGACACCAGATAGATAATCTGGATAGCCAGGATCAGGTAGTAATAGTAATTCTTTGTCATTCATTAAAGCGAGTGGTAATTCTACTAATCCAATCTTCGTTCCAAATAAGACAGCCACTTCCGATTCTGGATCCAAGTCGACATTGTATTCTCTTTTATAAAAATCCGCCGCAGCTTGTTTTAACTCTGTTGTTCCACGGAATGGGGAGTATTTATGTGTATTCGGTTCTGCTGAAGATTGCTGTAATGCTTTAACAATGTGAGAAGGGGTTGGTTGGTCGGGATTTCCCTGTCCCAGATTAATAACATCTCGACCTTCTGCATATGCTGCTGTAACTTTTTGTACAAGGGTTGCAAAAAATTGAGCAGGTAACCCTTTTAACCGATTCGAAAATTCCATTGATATAACCTTCTTTACTAGTAAGTTGAATTGTTGAGTAAATTCTATAATCTTTTAATGAATCTGTCTAGAGATGAAACATTTGTCGTATCATAAAATCAATTGTAGTTAATCTGTTTTCATTTTTGAAAAATATTAAAATAAATTCTGTAATATATTGCATTTTTGTTAGGGAAATAGTATGATTATCAACATCAATCAAATGAACTTAGCTCACTTAAATTGTCGAAAGATTTAATATAATGTACGAGCTTAATTTGCAACTAAGGGGGAACTATTGATGGATAATAAAATATCTTTTTCATCATATTTAGCAATTGGTTTTATGTTGTTTGCACTATTTTTTGGAGCGGGAAACTTAATTTTCCCAGCTCAATTAGGACAGTATGCGGGGACAAGCCTTTGGCCTGCAGTCATCGGATTCTTAGTTACAGGCGTAGGGTTGCCTTTGCTTGGGATACTAGCAATGGGATTCTCTGGTAGTAATAACCTGCAGGAGTTATCTAGCAGGGTCCATCCGGTATATGGAATCTTTTTCACGTCATTGCTTTATTTAACGATTGGGCCGTTCTTTGCAGCCCCAAGAACAGGAACTGTAGCTTATGAGGTTGGAATTGCACCATTTATAAGTGAGGGTGCACAGCAGTCTGGTTTACTTATTTTCACACTTCTATTTTTTGCGATAACACTTTTGTTTTCGTTGTTTCCGGGGAAAATTGTTGATAATGTAGGAAAAATATTGTCACCTGCACTAGTTGCATTGATTGTTATTCTTCTTCTGGTTGTTATATTCAATCCAATGGGAGCATTGCAGCCCCCGCAGGAAGCTTATCAAAGTGGCGCATTTGCTAAAGGCTTCTTAGAAGGATATAACACAATGGATGCTTTAGCTTCACTTGTATTTGGAATTATCGTAATTAATGCTATTCGTGCGTTGGGAGTAAAATCAAAAAGTGGAATCCTTTCTGCGACAGCAAAAACGGGAATTATTGCGATTTCACTACTAGGAATTATTTATGTTGGGATCGCGGTTCTAGGAGCAACGAGTACAGAGACATTAGGTATATTTGATACCGGTGGTCCAGTACTAAGTGGTGCTGCATCTTATTATTTCGGAGCGTTTGGGTCTGTCATGCTAGCAGTGATGATTATCCTTGCTTGTTTGACAACAGCAATTGGTTTGATAACAGCGAACGCAGAATATTTCAACACATTATTTCCAAAGATTAGCTACAAAGTGTTGGTTATATTTTTTAGTACATTAACGTTTATTATTGCAAACTTTGGATTAGCGAATATTATTACATTCTCGATCCCAGTTTTAATGTTCTTATATCCGTTAGCAATCGTATTAATGCTATTAACATTTGTTTCTCCACTATTTAACCATGCACGTATGGTATATGTTGCTACTACTGCAGTCACGTTCTTAATCAGCATCTTTGATGGCTTAATGGCACTTTGTGGTTCACTAGGTATAGACTATTTCAGCTGGATGATTCCGGTAATATCCTTCTATGAAAGAGTTCTACCGTTCTACAATGAAGGGATGGGCTGGTTGCTCCCAGCGGCAATTGTTATTATCATTACAGGTGTTATTGCTAGAGTACAAAATGTAGGTTCAACACAGGAAGTCTAAATGAAACGAAAAACCCGAATCCCACTCAAGTGGGGATCGGGTTTTTCTATGTAGACCTGGTTTTGTACTGGTGGCCGGAGGTGCTCGGAGTGATGTAAGTGGTGCTGGGTTAAGATGAACAGCTGTTCGCTTTAGTAGTGTGTGCTCGCATTAAAGCAAAAGCTGCTCGCCATAGAGATGAGCAGCTCTGAATGTGGGTAGTATAACTAAAAAGCATCCATTGTGCGGAGCCAATTCTTTTTCATGACGGTAGCAAGTGTTTCTGTATCTTTTGCCTCCATTAGTTCAATGATTCTCCAATGGTCATCAATCGACTTGTCAGTAAGTATAATGGAATTATGGAAAAATAGTCTTCGTACATGTGCTTGTAACGAATCAAGCATTCCTTGAATATAGGTATTGCCTGTTGTATCAACAATAATTTTATGAAATTGTTCATCGACTTTTAAGGCAGAATAATAATTTTCTGACTTAATTGCGTCGGAAAATTGTTGATTTGTTTTCTTTAGTAATTCCAACGTTTCATGAGACAAATTAGCAACTGCTAATTCTGCTGATAATGACTGTAATACTGCTAAGGGTGGAAGGATATCTTTAATTGATTCCTTTTCTATCTCGGTAACCTGGGTTGCCTTTCCGGGATACATTTTTACAAAGCCTTGTGATTCCAGCAACTGTAAGGACTCTCGAATAGGGGTCCTACTGACACCTAATGCTTTAGCAAGTTCCGTGTCGTTTAATTTTTCCCCTGGAAGTAAGGTACCGTCTATAATCCATTGTTGAAGTTGATTGAATGCGTTTTCCTTAGCGGATAGACGAACAGGTTTTAAATGATCAGTTGGTATTGGCAATGCAGTTCACACCTTCCAGAAAAAATTAAATAGCATATTATTGAGTATACATGAAAATACCTCATTTTGGAATATGTAATATATCGCATATGGTAAATTAGAAATGAAACGCAAGATTAAATCTATGAGAAAAGAAAGAAACAGGCTACTATACTCAGCCTGTTCATTCGTTGTTATTCAGTATTGTATTTATGAAAGCTGTCCAATCAACTATCCTAGGGATATCCTGCAGATGGCGATTATAGCTTTGATCCTTTACATAGACCTTTGTAGAGCCGTTAACTAATGTATCAAGAACGGCTGGTTTATCATCTACGTAATAATCTAGCTCAAGCTCCTTGATAATATCCAGCTTTTCTTCATCTTGCATGCCATAGAAAAATCGCTTGTCATCAACAGGGAATCCTTGCTGTTTCATCCAGGCTTTCGTTCGTTCGCCATGTTCTTTTGGTCTTGCGGTAATATAGTAAACTTCATGACCAGCATTGACAAGTGCCTGCAGGGCTTTCACAGCACCAGGGAAAATCGGACATGACGTATAGTAGATTTCCTCCAAGGAGCTGTTCCACATTTCTTTTCCTTCATCGTCCGTTAATCCAAATGCTTCATGGATTTCTACACGTGAAATGTTTTGGAATACATCAAGTTCGACCGTTTGTTTCAATTTTTTATTATAGAGATGGAAGGCATGCTCCCGTAAATTAATGAGTGTATCATCAATATCAAAACCAAATTTCACCTTATCATTCCTTAGCTATTTATTATCGTAGTACGGGTAACCGATAAATTTAAAATCCTGTCCAATCCGCTGAATGTCTGTATCGATTAAGTCAACAGCATCGGTCATTTGATCGACCCCTGTTCCTTCTAAAAAGGTTGGCGCATTTTTACCGCCAATTAACTTTGGTGCAAAATAGAGGATTACTTTGTCGACAAGCTTATTCTCCAGAAATGCTGCATTTATATTGCCGCCGCCCTCAATAAATAGAGAAGAGACCCCTTTTTCACCAAGCATCGTTACAACGTCCAGTGGATTTACATGTTCGGTGCCACTTGTTTCTATAACAATTATATTTAAGTCCTCTAACACTTTGCGTTTCTCTTTGTCATAGCTCTGGCTAGTAAAGATAATTGTTTCTGCTTGTTTGTCCGTGATAACCTGAGCTTCCAGTGGAATTCTTAAGCTGGAATCCATAACGATACGGATGGGGTTTCTTCCATTTGGAATCCGGGCAGTTAGTGCAGGGTCATCCTTAAGTACGGTATTAATTCCAACAAGGATAGCCATGTTTTCGCTTCGCAGCTGATGAACATCATATCTTGCTTCCTCGGATGTTATCCATTTACTGCTGAATGTATGGGAAGCAACTTTTCCATCCAAGGTGATTCCAGCCTTTAATGTGACAAACGGTTTTTTCGTTACAATGAATTTATTAAAAACCTCATTCATCTTACGTGCTTCGTCCTTCATCACACCGGTAACGACTTCGATTCCTGCATCTTCTAAAATTTTCACACCATTGCCAGCAACAATCGGATTTGGGTCAAGTGTTGCTATGACGACCTTCTTAATTCCAGCTTCGACGATTGCGACTGCACATGGACCAGTTTTGCCATGATGGGAACAAGGCTCAAGCGTAACATAAATAGTGCCGCCTTTTGCCTGATCACCAGCCATTCGCAAAGCGTTTATTTCAGCGTGGGCTTCGCCAGCCTTTAGGTGTGCTCCAACACCAACGATACGATTATCATTAACGATGACAGAACCTACAAGGGGATTTGGGTCGGTTTGTCCTTTCATGGCTTGGGCATTTTTCAAGGCCAGATCCATATAAAATGCATCGTTAGTCATTCAAGCAAGTCCTTTCTTCTTTGAGATGTCCGGATTTTATAACCTTTGTTTGCAAGTACTTTTCATTGTACTCCGAAACGTCTCCCCAAAGTGGTGTACGTCCAGATACATGCATTCCAGCGTTTTCCAATGCTTCTAACTTTAATGGATTATTTGTAATTAATGTTACTGGCTTTGTACGTAATGTTTTTAGAACACGAATAGCATCATCGTAGTTTCTTGAATCATTAACAAATCCAAGCTGTTCATTCGCTTCTACCGTGTCATAACCATTTTCCTGCAGAACATAAGCCATTGCTTTACTAAATAGACCAATACCTCTACCTTCATGGTTCGCTAAATAGAATAATGCCCCAGTGCCGTGCTCTTTAATTTTTTTCAAGGATTCTTTTAATTGGAAGCCACAATCACAGCGTTTACTGCCAAAAATATCACCAGTGTGGCAAATGGAGTGCATGCGGATTAGCGCATCGTCTGCACCCTCAAAATCACCATAAACAAGGACGCTGGATTGTTGGAATTCAGCTAGGTTTGCGGTAGCTAATTTATCCATTATTTTTTGGTAATCCTCCGTAACTTCCTCGCAATTCAACCAGCAGTACCACTGAAAGATAACAGTTTCTCCATATAAATTCACAGGAAGCTGGATAGGTCCTACTAAATATATAGCTCGATCCTCAGATCGTATTAATTCAATTTTATCTTTTAAAATAGAAAATGCTTTTGATTCTAGGTTTATTTGTCCCATTGTAAAATCTCCTTTCACTTTCATTTAGTATAATTAAAAAAGACTCTGGCTTCAATTTTATTTTCTCGGATTGTATTTTTTAAAACTCTAGCTTCCTTATCGTCTTGAAATAGGATTGTATCGATTAGTATATGCAATCGTCGTAATAGATGTTAGTTTTTTGCTAATTCGTAAAGAGTAATAAATCCCCAGAGTCTTTTTCCTGCAATTGAATAATTATCAAATGATTTAGGGAATGTAAAGTTTTCTAATAAAATACTGCATTTAAGTTTCAAATATTGTAGTTTGGGGATATTATAAAAAAGGCAAGTCTAAAATTTTTAGGAGGAGATGAAGTGGTCGAATTAAGAGAAGCAAAATATGGAAAAGAAGTGTATGTTGAAGAAAATCCATTATCTCGGTGGTTATTTTCAAATACGAAGTCTGCTTGGATTTGGCTCATATTACGTATCTATATTGGTTACACATGGGTTACTTCTGGCTTTGGAAAAGTCACAAATGATGCATGGACAGGTTCAAATGCAGGTGTTGCTCTTGAGGGTTATATGACAGGAGTGATGTCCCTAGCTGAAGAAGGTGGTGTTGCAGGATGGTATGCTTGGTTCCTGGAGAGTTTCGTCATTCCGAATGCGACAGTAGTTTCTTATATGGTAGCTTGGGGAGAATTGTTAGTTGGACTAGGATTAATTGTTGGTTTCTTAACAGGAATTGCTGCGTTTTTTGGTGCACTTATGAACATTTCTTTCTTACTCGCAGGTACAGTTAGTTCGAATCCAGTGATGCTACTGATTGCAATGCTATTAGTGTTGGCTTGGAAGGTTGCTGGTTGGTATGGTGTAGACCGCTGGGCATTGCCGAAGCTAGGTACACCATGGAGAATAAAGCGCGAATAGAATAATATCTATTAGTTAGACTTTTAGGTAGGCGGTTAAGTTATTACATGACTTGACCGCTTTTTTGTGTAGTCATTATGGCTTGTGTTTTAAAGGAAATCTTGCTAGAATAATTAACTGACGACCGTTCGTGAGTCGAAGGAGGGATAAAGGATGTCTGCTGAAAAAATAAAAGAAGCTGCGATGCACTATTTTGCGACACAAGGCTATGAGGGAACTTCTTTATCGCAAATTGCCGAGAAAGTAGGAATAAAAAAGCAGTCCATCTATTCGCATTTTAGTGGAAAGGATGACCTGTTTTTACAAGTTTTAGATAATACATTGCAGCAAGAGATTCATGATTTAAATACGAAATTAAAACATCTTCGTACAAGCTCGTTAAAGGAAACACTGTATCAATTAATCGAGGATCTTATGAGTAGGTATGAACATAGCGAGCATATGAAATTTTGGTTACGTATGTCCTATTATCCGCCAATGCATCTGTATGAAAAAGTAAATGATGCTATCTATCAACATGATGCAGAAGAAAGGAAGCTTTTTTTATCCTTATTTAAAAAAGCAATAGATGATAATGTGCTGAAGAATAGAAAACCAGAGCATGTTACAATCGCGTTTATCGCTTTACTTAATGCGATAACGGTTGAACTGGTTTATGGTGGTGTAGAACGGGCGCGTGAGGTTGTTAATCCATCATGGGAGATTTTCTGGGATGGAATTGCGCGCTATTCGGAAGGGGATGGAATATGACAGCTAAGCAAACGGATTTTTTACATACGGAACCAGTTGGCAAAATATTCATGAAATACCTAATCCCATCTTTAATAGGTATGCTAGTTATGGCATTGAATTTAGTTATTGATGGAATTATGGTTGGAAATCGTCTTGGAGCAGTTGCGCTAGCTGGAGTTGGAATTGCTTCGCCGGTGTATACAATTTTTGTTGCAATGTCACTTTGGATTGGAATAGGTGGTGCTACTTTATTTTCACAAGCAATGGGAGCGCGAAATGTAAAACAAGGACAGTTTATTTTTACACATTCCATTGTTCTAATTGCTGTATGTACGCTTCTTATTGGATTGACCGCCTTTATTTTTCAAGAGAGCCTAACGTATGCGCTTGGGGCAAACGAAGAAACGTTTCCTTTTGCTAATGATTATTTAAGAGTGATGCTCTTATTTGGATTTGTTTTTACCGTAGAAAATGCATTAAGCACCTTTATTCGAAATGATCAAAATCCAAATTTAGCAATGGTAGCTTTAGTCGTAACGGCTGTTTCCAATATAGCTATTAACTATTACATTCTCTATGTATTAAATTTAGGTGTAGCGGCAGTTGCTTTTGGAACGATTATTTCAGTAATAATTGGTTTATTTGTGATGGCGGCACACTTCTTTAGAAAAGATAATCACTTACGTTTTGTTTCGATTCGTTTTGATCGTAAACTAATTAAAAATACAATGACAGTGGGTTTCCCAAGCTTTTTAGCAGAAGTAGGTATTTCTGTCTTTACGGTCGCCTATAATGTTACGCTGGCACGCATTGCTGGAACGGCCGGAGTTGCAGCTTTTTCTGTCTTAAATTATGTGCATAGTGTCATGCTCATGCTATTTCTAGGAATGGGTGCAGCCGTGCAACCACTCGTCAGTTATTATCACGGTGCAAAGATGCCAGAAAGAATAAGTCAGACAATGAAGATAGCTTTAGTTGTAGCTAGTATTTCTGGGCTTGTAGCATTTGTTATTGGTCAAATCGGTGCAAGACAGATCGTCGGGATTTTTGGTGATTTCTCAGAAGAAGTTGTGGATATTGCGATAACTGGGGTACGTCTATTCTTTATTGCTTATCTCTTTATGGGAATTAACTTCGTCATGATGAGTTATTTCCAATCGATTGCACAAATACGAATGGCGACTTGGATTACTGCCTCAAGGGAAATTATTTTTATGATGATTTTTATCTTGATTCTGCCACTATTTCTTGGGATTCATGGTGTATGGCTTTCGATACCGTTTGCTGAGTTCATTGTGATGGTAACGATTTTTCTATATGCACGTAAAAGTCGGGAGTTTTCGGGAAGCTAAAGGGAACTATTTTCTCATAAGTACGTATAATTATATATAACACGTGTAAGAGGATGGTTTTATGACAAAGGATTATGAAATGAAAGCATACGAAGAGGTCCAGACATGGCGTCTAAAAGTAATGAAGCGGTCTGGAATGTTCAATAAATTATCGAAACAAGCACAAAAAAAAATAAATAGTTGGATTCCAGAGAAAGTACATCTAATCGTTACAGATAGTATTAAACATATGGTAAAGGCAACATTAGTCGGTTCGAATTTGACAACGAAGAAGCAACTTGCAATAACTGGCGGTCTTTATGAGCGGGACGAGCTTTTAAAGGAAAAGCATACTGCGTACCGTAAAACGGCAGTAATTGAAGGGGCAGGCACTGGGGCTGGTGGAATTTTACTTGGAGCTGCGGATTTTCCATTGCTCTTGTCCATTAAAATGAAATTCCTTTTTGAGGCAGCAGCGGTTTATGGATTTGATACGAGTAAATATGAGGAGCGTTTATTTCTTCTCCATATTTTTCAGCTTGCATTCTCTAGTGAAGACAAGCGAAGAGAGACATTATTTATTGTAGAGAATTGGGATGAACAAAAGGAAAAGCTTGTTGACATGGACTGGCGTGTTTTCCAACAAGAATATCGGGATCATATTGATTTAATTAAGATGTTTCAATTAATTCCTGGCTTCGGTGCAATTGTCGGTGCCTATGCCAATTACAATCTGATGGATCAGCTGGCGGAAACGGCGATGAATGTATATCGAATGCGAGTTTTAGATGCAGGACGCCCATTGGACTATTAGTTTAGTGGAGTTAATCTTAGAAAATAGTAATAAACGAAAATGGGGGAGCATATTGGAACAGACACAGCAATCTATTTATACACCACCAAAGCATATCGTTTCAGCAGCAACAATTGTAATCAATGATCAACAGGAAATTTTATTAATTAAAGGGCCGAGAAGAGGTTGGGAAATGCCTGGTGGACAAGTTGAAGAAGGAGAACCTTTAAAGGTGGCTGCAATTCGAGAAACAAAAGAGGAGTCCGGGATTGATATAGAAATAATAAAATTCTGTGGGATTTTTCAAAATGTAACAAAGTCAATTTGTAATACGCTCTTTTTAGCAAAGCCAGTCGGTGGGAAATTAGCGACCTCTCCAGAAAGCCTAGAAGTAGGATTCTTCCCGATTGAACAAGCTCTAGGCATGGTGACTTGGCATAAATTCAAACAACGTATTGAATATTGCTTGGATGAAAAAACGCATCCATTTCTTATTGAATTTTAAAAAGCTCAGGGGCATGCACTGAGCTTTTTATGTGTTTTCATAATCGTTTTTCCTCTCGCCAACAATTCCGTAAAAGAATAGCTTTGTAAGATCCTCTGATATCGGGAGTAGTGTATGGACAATATCATCGCGTTGCATATACTCCTGAAACATCTGTAAATAAAACAGTATGGCTTCATTTGATAAAGATGGATCAATAAATCCTTGATTCTTTCCATCATTTACAAATTCAATTAAGAGTGGTAATCCTTCTTTTATATAAACCTCTTCCACATAGCTTTGTCCAGTTGCATAATCCTTTAGAAGATCTTGGTAAAATTGATTATTTGTCGAACTGTTTGCCATATTTTTTTCAAAGGAAATCAATTGTTTAATTTTCTCTTCATAGGGAAGTTCACTAGTGAGTAGATGCTTCATTTCATCCCATATTTGGTCAACATAATACTGAAACGTGTGTTGAACCAGGTTGCTTTTACTTTCAAAATAATTATAAATCGTAACCTGAGAAACGCTAGCTTCCTTTGCGATTTCAGCTATAGAAACTTTCTGTACCCCATACTTTATAAATAAAGCGATTGCGGCTTCAATAATATCCTTTTTCTTCTGCTCTCTACGGCGTTCAAATCCGTCCATGTTGTTCACCTCATTAGTAGTGTAATCAAAATTATGTAATAAAACAATAAACATCTTTCATAAATTAGTTGCGTAATGGATTATTTATGTATATTATGAACTATATAAGTTAAAATATTTCATAACTAGAAGAGGAGAATGAAATATGCCAATTTTAAAAGCAACGGGATTAACGAAGCGATTTGGAAAATTTACTGCCTTAGATGGGGTAGATATGGAGTTAAATAAAGGAGAAGTATATGGATTTATTGGGCCTAATGGTGCGGGGAAATCGACGACGATTCGAATTTTACTTGGGATGTTAAAGGCAACAGCAGGGGAAGCACAAATTTTTGGGAAAGACGTATGGAAAGATGCTGTCGAGCTGCATAAGCAAATTGCGTACGTTCCTGGAGATGTAAACCTATGGCCGAATTTAACAGGTGGTGAAGTAATTGATCTCTTTATGAAGATGCGCGGGGCTCCGAATCAAGGGAGAAGAGAAGAGCTGATTGAGCGGTTTAAATTTGATCCAACGAAAAAAAGCCGAACCTATTCAAAAGGGAACCGGCAGAAGGTAGCGTTGATTGCGGCATTTGCATCGGATGCGGATTTGTATATTTTAGATGAGCCAACATCAGGGCTTGATCCATTGATGGAGCGGATATTTCAAGATTGTGTGCAGGAAGCGAAAGATGCGGGGAAGAGTGTACTGCTTTCGAGTCATATTTTATCAGAAGTAGAAAGATTATGTGATCGAGTTGGGATTATTCGGCAAGGTCAAATAATTGAACGAGGGACATTAGATGAATTGCGGCACCTTACACGGACAAATTTAACGATTCAAACGAAGGAAACGATTACGAATTTGGATGAATTCGTTGGGATTCATAACCTGGAAAAAGAGGGGCACAATCTATCCTTCCAAGTTGATACAGAGGAGATGGATGCCATAATCCGTCATATTAGTCAATTTGGGATTATTAAATTGGAAAGCGCACCTCCAACCTTAGAAGACTTATTTATGCGCCATTATCAAGGTGAGGAGCAAACGTCTTCAGGGACAGGAGGGTCCAGGTAATGTCTCAAAAGCTTTTTACTGGAACAGGTTATTTAACGAAATTAATGATGAGGCAAAATCGTTTTAAGCTATTCTTATGGCTAGTCGGATTAATTGCAGTAACGCTAGCGACAGCTGTTTCATATCCTGATATCTACCCAGATGAACAAGCTCGAGCTGCTTTTGTTTTTACAATGGAAAATCCAGCGATGATTGCAATGCTTGGAGTTGGTTATGAAGATTATGCAACCATTGGGGCTTTATTTGCACATGAAATGTTACTTTTTACGGCGATTGCAGTTGCAATCATGAATATTTTACTCGTCGGACGAAGTACACGGGCAGATGAGGAGGATGGTCGTGTAGAGCTGATCCGTTCCTTGCCAGTTGGCCGTTTAGCTTATTTGAATGCTGCGGCAATTGTTGCAGTTGTAACAAATGTTTTAGTAGCGGTATTAATTGGAACGGGCATCATTCTGTTAGGTATCGATGGAATGAGTGCAGAAGGGGCCTACTTGTATGGAGCAATTCTAGGAGCGACAGGTCTTGTTTTTGCAGGATTTACTGCACTATTCTCCCAGCTTTCTGAAACTTCTAGAGGTTCTACGATGCTTTCGTTTGGGACTTTAATTGCGGCGTACCTCGTACGAGCAAGTGGGGATGTCAGTAGTGAGGCACTTTCGCTTGTATCTCCACTTGGATGGACAGTAAGGACGGAAGTATTTGTAGAAAACTATTGGTGGCCCGTTTATGCCATGCTAGCTGTTGCGATTGTTTTAGGACTGGTAGCCTTTTATTTGAATGCGATTCGTGATCTTGAATCTGGATTTATCCCAGAACGAGCAGGTAAACGAAATGCGTCTGCCTTTTTACAAACAACAATGGGGCTGGCCTTTAGACTACAGCGAACAAACCTGATCGCTTGGGCAATTGGTATTTTTCTGCTTAGTGCTTCATTCGGCGCCATTTTAGGCGATTTAGAAGTATATTTTACCGATAATGAGTTTGTGCAAGCCTTCTTAGCTGAAAGCGGAGATACTTCCATGATGGAACAGTTTATTGTGCTGCTAATGGCAATTATGGCATTGATTAGTACGGTTCCCGTTGTGATGGCAGTGATGAAGTTGAAAAGTGAGGAGAATAAGCATCTGACGGAAAATTATTATAGTCGTGCTGTTTCACGTTCGCGCTTATTAGGAAGCTATGTTTGTCTTAGTATGATTGTAAGCTTTGTTATGCAGGCGCTTGTCGCGATTGGGCTTTGGTCTGTTGGGATGGTGGTTGTGGAGGATGGAATAGCATTTGACACAACGTTTGCTTCAGCGCTTGTTTATTTGCCAGCAATGTGGATTTTGATGGGGGTTGCAGTATTCTTGATCGGCATTGCTCCAAAGGCAACAGGGTTTGTCTGGCTCTATGTCATTTATAGTTTTGTTGTGATTTATCTTGGGGGATTGCTTGAATTCCCGGAGTGGGCAAACAATCTATCTGCCTTTCATCATATACCACAGATCCCTACAATGGATATGGACTATATGCGGGTTTTAATTCTGGTAGTTATTGCGATTGTACTAACTGTTATTGGATTCATTGGGTATAATCGACGAGGCATTCAAGGGTAGCTGTTAAATGGAACGCCTATTTTATCATAGTGAAAAGTGATAAAATAGGCGTTCTCATTGTTATGTGGGCATATATTGTATTTTTTTACATATATATTATTTTAGTACCTTGCAATGAACAGTACTGTGTGTTATATTTTTTATGATAGGTACTAGTTAAAGATTGGTACTATACATTAAACGGTACTGTGGAAAGAAACGAGGTGTCATATAACCAATGAACGTACAATTTAAAAAGGGTGTATTAGAGCTATGTGTATTGGTTTTACTTGATAAAAAAGATCGTTATGGTTATGAGCTGGTGCAAAAAATTTCTGATCAGATTGATATATCAGAAGGAACGGTGTACCCGTTGTTAAGAAGGTTAACAAAAGAAGGATACTTTACAACGTATTTAAAGGAATCAACGGAAGGACCACCACGTAAGTATTATAAGCTAACCGATGTGGGGAGAAGCTATTATCAGAGCTTATTAGAGGAATGGCAAGAGTTTACGAACGGAGTTAATCAATTAATCAAGGAAGGTGTTATCGATGACTAAAGAACAATTTTTAAGCAAATTAGATGCTTCTTTAAATAAACTTCCTTCCCAAGAAAAGCAAGATATTTTGCAAGACTTTGAAGAGCATTTTGCAATGGGGTTAGCGGAAGGAAAGACCGAAGAACAAATTGCAGAATCACTTGGTTCACCGGCGCAAATTGCGAAAGATTTAATAGCCACCTACCATGTGGAAAAAGTAGAGGCAACTGCAACGACGGCAAATATATTTCGTGCGGTTTGGGCTGTGATCGGGTTAGGATTTTTCAATCTGGTAATTGTATTGGGACCATTTATTGCTCTAGTAGCGCTGATCGTTGCAGGCTGGACTGTTGCGGGCGCTTTTATTGTTTCACCATTACTTGTCATTATAAACACGGTGATGTATCCAGAAATATTCCAGTTCTTTGATTTATTTTTCTCGATTGGACTGACTGGACTTGGACTATTTATTGCCATCGGAATGTATTTTGCTACTCGCGCTGTAACAAGTGGATTTGTTCGTTATTTGAAATTTAATGTGCGTGTTGTTAAAGGAGGTATGAAGGATGCTTAATATTAAAAAAATAGCTGTTGTTGCGTTAGCTTTACTCTTAATTGGCGTAATCGGAAGTATCTTCACAGTGAGGTCGGCTGTAGGATCAGATGTTATACCGGAAACAATTGAAATAAATGATGAAGCTTTTGAACAGATTGCTATTAAGACGAATAATGCGACGGTAGAGCTTTTACCAACAGACGATCAAACGACTACCGTTGAATTTACAGGCAACAGAAAAAACGAGCAGAAGTATGATGTAAATGCAAATGTAGAAGGGAATACCCTTTCTGTTACTGTAAAGGAAAAGTGGTTTAAATTTTTTAACTTTGATTTTTCCCTTTCATCTCCAACGTTGACTGTTTATGTGCCGGAAAAGGCGTATGAGACAATTCAAATCGATACGGATAACGGTCGTGTCGATACCCGTGGACTCGAAGCGAATGAAATGCGTCTAACAACAAGCAATGGGCGGACTAGTGCGAGTGACTTAGATGTAACTGAACTACAAGTAACCACGAATAACGGACGAATTGAATTGAAAGATATCAAGAGTGCGGTGGTTACGAGCGAAGCCGATAACGGTGAAATTCGGTTAGAAAATGTTGATGGTAAGCTTATAGGAAGAACAAGCAACGGGAAAATTACACTCATTACAGAACATTTAGACCGTCCAATCGAATTTAGAACAAGCAATGGGCGCATAAATATCCAAACGGAAAATGAGCCGACGAATGTACTCTTTGATGTAAAGGTTGATAACGGAAAAGTTAGGATCTTTGGAGATTCGAATTGGGACACAGTTATCGGTGATGGAGATAATCTTATTAAGCTAACAACTAATAATGGCGGTATTACCGTGGAAAAGTAGGATCTTATAAAGACCACACTTCAATTAGATTTTAATCTAGTTGGAGTGTGGTCTTTTTTGTTTATAGAGATGTAATATTTCCGTAACCTTCCTGTAAAAATGCATCCAATTTTTTTATAATGACTTTTTCTATGAAACTAATTATGCTATTAACATAGAAACGAGGAGGATGTAAATATGTTCAAAAAGATTAGCAAATTCGTTATTGCATCAGTTATTTCATTATCATTACTAGTACCAACAGCTACGTTTGCGGCTAGTTCTTATACCGTCGTTCCAGGTGATACGATGTGGAAAATCGCTCTAAAAACACAAACAGGAGTTAGTGAGATTATTGGAGCAAATACACAATTGAGTAATCCAAATATGATTTATCCAGGGCAAAGCTTGCAGATTCCAACAAATGGTGAATATCAAGTGGAACAAGAAGTGATCAGACTCGTTAATGTGGAAAGAGCAAATGCTGGATTGCCTGCATTAAAGTATGATTGGGAGCTTGCTAGAGTTGCGAAGCATAAGTCTCAGGATATGAAAGACAAGGGATATTTTAGTCATACGAGTCCTACATATGGTTCTCCGTTTACAATGATGAAAAACTACGGGATTAACTATAAATCAGCTGGGGAAAACATTGCAAGAGGTCAAAGCACTGCACAGCAAGTGGTAAATGCTTGGATGAACAGTTCAGGACACCGTGCGAACATTTTAAGTAAAGATTATACACATATCGGCGTTGGTTATGTGAAATCTGGTAACTACTGGACACAAATGTTTATGAAAAAATAACCTTTGAAAAAATGGATATTGATTTTCAGTTGAAAATCATATATACTAACGAAAATTATATTGAATTCGATGATGAAGAGAGTAGTTATGATGGTAACGCAAGCGAGTTGGGGATTGGTGTGAGCCCGATCGTTCTATCATAATGAAGCGGACTTCTGAGAAACAGCCTGAAATGTAACAGAGTAGGGTGTAGTCGGGTGATGACCGTTATTCATTCAGAAGCTGGTTCATGATGAACAATAAGAGTGGTACCGCGGGTAATCCCGTCTCTATTAAGAGACGGGATTTTTTGCATTTATAAAAAGTGGAGGGTGAGCGTAGTGGATGTTGTAAAAACATATGCAGAGGAAATAACCTTACAATTAAACGGTTTACTAAATCTGGAAGATGTTGTCAATTTAATCGAAAAGCCGAAGTTTGAGGAGCAAGGTGATTTAGCCTTTCCATGTTTTACTCTTGCTAAGAAGTTGAGGAATGCTCCAAACAAAATTGCGATGGAGTTAGCGAGAAAAGTAGACCATCCTGTTTTCGAAAAGGTTGTCGCAGATGGTCCGTACATCAATGCCTTTTTAAATAAGGAAATGGTCAGTAAACATGTTTTAACATCGATCTTAGAGAAAGGAGAAAGCTATGGTTCGATGAAGTTTGGTCGAGGGGGGAATATTACGATTGATTTCTCATCTCCAAACATTGCTAAACCATTTTCAATGGGGCATTTGCGATCTACTGTAATTGGTAATTCACTTGCAAATATAGTGGAGAAATGCGGTTATGATCCAATTCGAATTAATCACCTTGGTGATTGGGGTACACAATTTGGGAAGCTCATCGTGGCATATAAATTATGGGGCGATGAGGAGCTTGTGAAAGAGGCACCGATTCAAGAACTGCTGAAGCTTTATGTACAGTTTCACAAGGAAGCAGAGAACGATTCCAGCTTAGAAGATGATGCAAGAGCTTGGTTCAAAAAATTAGAGGATGGAAATGAGGAGGCTCTCTCCCTTTGGAAGTGGTTTCGAGATGAATCTCTCAAAGAGTTCGCCAAAATTTATGATTTATTAGGTGTTCATTTCGATTCGTATCACGGAGAAGCTTTTTACAATGACAAAATGGATCAAGTCGTTAGCCTTCTACAGGAAAGCAATCTGTTACAAGTATCCGATGGGGCAGAAGTGGTGGATTTAACGGAGCATGACTTAGCACCTTGTTTAATTAAGAAGTCAGATGGTGCAACGCTTTATGCGACGAGAGATTTAACGGCTGCTATCTATAGGCAAGAAAAATATGAATTTGAAAAATCGTATTATGTGGTTGGTCACGAGCAGAGCTTGCATTTCGCGCAAATTTTCTTAGTACTCCAGAAGCTTGGATACAATTGGGCAAAGCAATTAGTGCATATTCCATTCGGCTTTATTCTGAAAGATGGGAAAAAGATGTCTACTCGAAAAGGAAAGGTCGTTCTATTAGAAGAGGTTATCCAAGAAGCAATTCAACTGGCAGAAAAAAGTATCGCAGATAAAAATCCAAGCTTACAAAATAAAGCAGCTGTAGCAGAAGCCGTTGGAGTTGGAGCGATTATTTTCCATGACTTAAAGAATGATAGACAAAATAATATCGAGTTCTCACTGGGAGATATGCTGAAATTTGAAGGAGCAACTGGACCTTATGTGCAATACACACATGCAAGAGCTTGTTCGATCTTAAGAAAAGCAAATAGTTTTGAAGCAGTAGCAATAACCGGGCTAAATGATGGCTATAGCTGGTCTGTTGTAAAGCTGTTAATGGAATTTCAGGCGGTCATTGAACGAAGCTTTGAATTCCATGCCCCTTCCCAAATCGCAAAATATCTCATTGAACTATCGCAGGAATTTAATAAATACTACGGAAATGTTAAAGTTCTATCTGATGATGAAGAGCTAGAAAGCCGACTTGCATTGGTAAAAGCCACAACGATTGTTTTAAAAGAAGGATTGCGATTGTTAGGGGTGAAGGCTCCGGATGAGATGTAAGCTGTTAAGCTGATTCTCCCCTCTACATCAACCGAGGGGAGAGTGACTTTTATCCCATGGGTGTACCATTTTCCACAGCCTCATCTGGTGCAAGCAGGATGACGTCGTTTTCCCCTGCAACACCACCAAGAACCAATACTTCTGACTTATACCCGGCAATACGCATTGGTGGGAAATTCACGACTGCAACGACTTGTCGGCCGATCAATTGCTCGGGAGTATACCGTTCGGTAATTTGTGCAGAGGAATTTTTTGTACCAATTTCTGCTCCGAAATCAATTTCTAGCTTGATTGCAGGTTTACGTGCTTCTTTAAAAGGCTCTGCATGAATGACGGTGCCAATACGAATATCTAATTTTTGAAAGTCTTCAATCGTTGCCATATGGATACGCTCCAATCTTCGAGTCTTTTTCCATAACTATACTATAAGTGTTTCATAATTGAAAAAGTTTATAACCTAAATTAATCATATCCGCTAGTCTAAAAAGTACTTTCATGTTAAAAATAAATTGGAGGAGATAGAAATCTAGTCATAAAATTAATTAATTAGTACCAGTTCCTAACACTATATGCTAAAATAGAAGTAGACTTCATATAGAAAAGAGGAATAAGCCATGTATTATTTCGCAGCTTATTTATTAAAGTTCATTTTAAGTTTATTTGGCAGAATCAAGGTATACCAAAAAGAAAACTTACCTCAGTCCGGAGGATATATTATAGCATGCACTCATACAGGTTGGGTTGATATATTATGGTTAGGCGTATCGGTATTACCAACCAAGATATATTATATGGCAAAGAAGGAATTATTCCAAACGCGCTTTACAAAATGGCTAATGGAAAACTTACATGCCTTTCCAGTTGATCGGGAGAATCCTGGTCCAAGTTCGATAAAAATCCCTCGAAAATTACTAAAGGATAACAAAGTAGTTGGGATATTCCCTAGTGGAACGAGAACAAGTGAAGAAGCGCCATTAAAAAGAGGCGCAGTAACGATAGCGGCACATTCGAAAGCTCCGATTGTTCCTGTTGCTTATACTGGACCAAATAATTTCACGGAACTATTTAAACGGAAAAAAGCAAAGATTATTTACGGCGAACCTATTTACTTGTCTGAAAATCACCCGAAAAAGGACGCTATAGAAATGATGATGGATGAATTGAATGCGGAATTAAATCGCCTGCAGAAGGAGATAGAATCATAAAGAGTAACCTACCACTGTCCAAAAGGTACTCTACCTTATAGGATATCCCTGTACATCTGGCGACTTCCACGTGATAATAGAAACCCCTGACTCACCTATTAATGTCGATTAGAGCTGGAAACTAGGAATAATTTCATGTATAATGGATATAGATAAAGAGAGAAGTGCGTCAACACTTCTCTCTGCAACCTCTACCGTCAGGTGATGGTTGTCGAACAATTTTATTTGTGACGAGAACCACCCTTTACCTTACGGCGGCGCGGGGTGGTTTTCTTTTGTTCAAGAAAAGTTCTTTTAAAGTAATATGCACTAATTGCACGTACAATCCCTTTTAAAACTTCTCTTGTAAATTCAAGAAATGTGTCCATAATTATCACCTCCCTTCCTGCCAAACAAGGCCAAGAAAGAAGAGCGACAACCAACCACCCTTTGATATACAGTTGCTATTTCATTTTACCATATTCAACTATGCCTTAACTCTATCATTATTCGACCACAATCGATTTTAGATAGTTTGATATTTATTGATGTTAAAGAACTTATGTTCTACAATGTGATTAGGTAATGAAATGGAGGCGATATTGTTGAGGCCTAATTTAACAAAAGACATGAGTATCCAAAGTTTTAAAGATTTCTATTGGTTAAAAGAAGAGTTACAAACTTTTTGCAGAGAAAATGGAATAAGTGCTTTAGGTTCCAAAATGGAGATTGCTGATCGAATTGAAACATTTCTTCGTACAGGGGAGATAAGAAAACCGATTCGAAAAGTAAAAGGGAACAGAGCAGCGCCACAGGTTGAATTTAGTCTTAATACAGTCATTTCAGAAAATCATCGTTGTAGTCAACAAGTAAGAACCTTTTTTAAAACCGTTATCCCTAACTTTCATTTTTCCACTTATATCCAAAACTATTTCAAAAACAACATTGGAAAAACATATCGTGATGCTGTAGAAGCTTGGTATAAAGAGGAAGAACGACAGAAGGACCCATCATACAAGAAACAAATTGCTCCTCAATTTGAGTACAATCAATTTATTCGCGACTTTTTTGCTGATCCGAAGAATCAAGGGAAAAGTAGAAAGGAAGCAATTGAAGCTTGGAATACGATTAAAAGACTTCCAGGAAGCAATAAATACATATCTAATCCTTGATACTGGAAGAAAGTCATATAACAAAACTAAAAAAGCAAGCATACTTCAACTTTCCGTCCGTATGCTTGCTTTTTACTATGCATATCGCCTTTTAAGATACTGAATAAAGCTCAATTCGCCAGATGGATTCTTCTGATTCAAAAGTATGCTCATGCTGGAGTCCAAGTTCTTCTGCATTCTCAATCGGAACAGCAGAAAGAATATAGTCCCCACCTAGCTCTTTCAATGCTTGTGTATCGATATCCAACTGCTCGATAGCACCATCTCTATTTTTCGTAAACATATAATCTTTGCCATGTTCAGCGACATACGTATATAATCTTCCGCCCCACGCATCATAGTAGTTTTCTAATGTCGGGCTTTTATCTAGTTCTCCAGCAATAACTTCTCTGAATGCGTGTTTATATTCAAGTGGGAAAGCGTTGTTGTACGTGTCGAGTGTGTAAAATCCGTTATATTGTGCAATCGTCGGATGCATGCCAATGCTTACAACACGGTATTCTGATTGATCTCTAGCAATATACTCCTCAATTTCATCAAAAAGTTCTTCGGAATAAAACTCTTTAAATGTTGGTGTATTGACAGCTCCATATCTTAATTCCTCTGTAGTCCCAAATGCTAGCAAACATTGTAGCAAAATAAGAGTACAGGCAATGGCTTTTCCGAATTTTAAATGTCTCCACAAAATTATTAATGCTAGAGCAAAGCAAATATACCAAATTGGAGGATCAAGAAAATGCACACGAGCAAAGTTAAACGTGTTTGCTAGTGAAAAATTATCTTTCACAATCCGCCAGCCTTCCCAATACCAAAATGCATACCAAACAGAAATAGCTAAGTTAAATACGAAAAAGCTCATTAATAGCCTTGGCTTCACATTGCTAAAGGCGGCAACGAGTAAGGCAATTAAAATCGTTGGGATAATCAGGTACGTTTGCAATGCCATATCATGGGTGTGACCATAGAGAAAGTTTTCCCACGATAATTCAACACTGCGTGCGAATGTATTGTATCCAAGGTCTAATTCATCTCGATGGGAAGTGAAGCCCTCATCAAAAAACATGGATATGATCAGCAAGTAATCTTTGATTAAATAGATACCCGTCATTGCAGCAATTGCAGTGAAAAATGGCCAATTTGCTTTTTTTGTCTGAATCCAGTCGATCAACCAAAAAACGCCTAGTAATCCAAGGAAGAAAATAAAGCTTAGTACAAAATTCGAAAAGAAAGGGATTACCAATAAAAGAATCCAATGATACTTTGGTGCACCCCACCCATATTTCCGAATCGTTAAGAAAAGATGCAACGCAAGTGGGATACCAGCAATCGATAGTACGCCTGATGGCCAATAGGGAAGCATTGCAAACGCCAGGGAAGCTCCAACTGTAATGATGTGTATGTACGTGTTAGAGCTTGTCCGGAAAATATGCTTCGACAGTAGGAAATACATGCCAAAAAGGGCAGCAAACCGCATAATCGTTTGACTGATACTATAAGCTGTCATTGGTTCAAATAGCACATAGAGCCATACGACAGCATCGAAGCCGGATGGAAGGGTACTTCTTGGCAGACCATTGATTACGTTTGGCAATGCAGTATCTGTCAATGTGAAAATTTGCCCGCTTTCAGCAAGGATTTTATACCAGACAATGTTTGAATCTAAATTGTCATGCAAACGAATATGCGAGTCCTCACCTAATAGGTAGTAGGGAAGAAGATAACCCATTAGGATAAGGCACGCAATCAGCATGTATTTATTTTTGATAAAAAAGTTTAATCGTTTCGATAACATGGCTGACATCCTTCGTGTTTATTCCATAGTAAAGTGGCAATCGAACGATTCTTTCACTACCGCTCGTTGTATACCGGTCCTTCCCAATAAATTTCCCGAACTTTTGCCCAGCCCTTGCTGTATGTAATGGGACATAATGGGAGACAGCCATCATATTATTTTCCTTTAAATAAGATATGAGCTCGGAGCGCTCTTGCTCGTTTTTCGCTTTGATATAAAACATATGGGCGTTATGCTCACAATCCTCAGGTATATGCGGCCCTTCTATAATCCCTTCTTCGATTAAGGTTTTAAGTCCGGCTGCATATTGTTCCCACGTACGTAAACGATCGTTATTTACCAGTTCTGCATGCTCAAGCTGAACAGCTAAATAAGCCGCATTCAACTCACTTAATAGATAGGAGGAACCAATATCTCGCCAGGTGTACTTATCGACCATCCCCTGCATAAACTTGGAACGGTCTGTTCCTTTTTCTTGTAAAATTTCGGCCCGTTCAATAAGCGATGGATCATTTATAATAAGAGCTCCACCTTCTCCAGATGTATAGTTTTTTGTTTCATGAAAGCTATACGTTCCGAGGTGTCCAATCGTTCCGAGCGCCTTCCCTCTATAAGTACTCATGACACCTTGTGCAGCATCTTCAATCACCCAAAGTCCGTGCTCGTTCGCAATTTTCATAATCGCGTCCATGTCACAGGAAACGCCTGCATAGTGCACAACGACGATTGCCTTTGTTCTGTCTGTCACTGCAGCAGCAATCCGGTCTGGCGCAATGTTCATCGTGGATGGATCAACATCGACAAAACGCAGCGAGGCTCCTCGAAGTGCAAAAGCATTCGCTGTGGAAACGAACGTATAGGAGGGAAGGATTACTTCATCTCCTTCTCCGACCTCTGTTAGTAGCGCGGTCATCTCAAGAGCTGCAGTACAGGAGGGCGTTAGGATTGCTCGTTCACATGGAAGCTCACGTTCAAACCAGTCTGTACACTTTTTCCCGAAAGGACCATTTCCGGAAAACTTGTTATTTGTTAAAACTTGTTGGATAGCTTCTATTTCTGTTCCGATTTTGCATGGTTGGTTAAATGGAATCAATTTTTATCACCTCATTACGATAATTCCAAGTACAATGAATGCCATACCAATTGCTTTTTGCATGCTGATTGGTTCTTGAAAAAGGAAGGCTGACAGGATGAACACCAGTACAAAGGATATGCTCATAAACGGATAGGCATAGCTAATATCAAACTTTGTCATGGCTGCCATCCAGCATAGGGCAGCGAAAAATGCCGCAAGAAATCCAGAGATAATCCAAGGATTCAAGAGTAGCTGCAACAAGAAGATAATCTTATCCATTAATGGCTCAGGCAAGCTTCCTTGTTGGTCAATCTTCCATTTCAAAATGAGCTGTCCATATACGGTAAATGCGATGGTTCCAAAAATATATAAATAACCCATTTGTCAGCCTCCATACGGAATGGAGCCATTCAATTTATGGTACACATCGGTTGATTTTCGAAGTCGAAATCCTAAACTAATAAAAACGTTTAAGGAGGCAACATTTGATGGCGAAATGGATGTTTTTAATATGGGATGCCCCATGGCAAACTGTTCTTGTACACAATAGCTTGCAAATGCCTTAGCTAGCCCTTTTCCGCGATATTCTTTTGACATAGCAAGGAGCAATATTTTATCTTTTTCATAAGCATAAAACCCGGCAGTTTTTCCTTCATAGATAAGTGCAATAATAAGATCCTTTTCTATTAGATCTTGCACCCAGTTCATGTAACGTCTATCTGCCATATGATTAGGAATATTAAAGTCACGATGAAAGCGACCGCCTTTAAATGCTTCTTCTGCGATTTCTAAGATTTCATTTCGGTCATACTGACGCGACATTTCAATACCTTGCTGTTCATACGGTTCAAAGTTCTCTGCCTTACAAATTGGTTCTATAAGTGTATCCGCATAATAAAATCCATATTTCTTCAGGTTTTCCGTGTTTTCCAGCGGATCAATTTTCAATGTGAAATGACCTTCTATGTTATTTGTTTGTTTTAATGCTTCCTCTGAACTGGAGGTTACCTCATACGTATCAATAATAAAGCTCCGTTTATCCCATGGAGTAGGTTGTAAGTAATTTTCCATTGTTCGATCAGCTCCGATTTTCCATGTTTTCGTCCGTTGTTTCTCGAATTAAGTATAGTGGTCGACCTTTTACTTCATTAAAAATCTTCCCGATATAAAGTCCAAGGATGCCAAAATTGAAGAAGATTAATCCCCCAATAAAGAAAAGGGATACCATGACACTCGTCCATCCTGGTACAGATACATCTAAGAAGAAGTAGCGTACAAACAAGTACACACCATAAAGAAAAGATGCGGCGGCAAGCAAAAAGCCAAATTGAATCGATAGTCGCAGCGGCTTATTCGACTGCGAAATAATCGCATCGGTTGCCAAATTAATGAGTTTCTTTAAATTATAGGAAGACTTTCCTTCCTTTCTCGCATCATGTTCGATAGGGATATGAATAGTCTTATATCCCATCCATTGAATAAATAATGGGAAGAATCGATTTTGTTCACGCATTCGTCTGAACCCCATGACAACCTTCTTCGCATTAATACTGAAATTGGCTGCCATATAATCAGAATTACTGTTTGTAAAATAATCGTAGACCCGGTAAAAGGCTTGGGAAGACTTTTTCTTCCACCAGTTGTCTTGACGTTCCATTCGCTTGCCAAAAACAACTTCATAGCCTTCCAGTGCTTTAGCATATAATTTAGCAATTTCCTCTGGGCGGTCCTGAAGGTCACAATCCATTACGACAACCCAATCGCCATTTGTATAATCAAGACCAGCAGTAATGGCATGATGCTGTCCAAAGTTTCGCGCAAAGTCAATTCCTTTAATCTGGTTATCCTGTTCACTTAATTGTTTAATTGTCTCCCAAGCATGGTCTGGGCTTGCATCATTTACTAAAATAATTTCGTATTGGGCTGGAATAGCTGTAATGGTATTTTTTATTCGATCGCAAAGCTCAACTAAACAGGTCTTGCAACCATAAACAGGAATGACAACTGAAATTAACGGGTGAGGCTTGTCTGCTGCCATTTTTGTACGTAGCCTTCCACTGTTTTCCGAAGTCCTTCTGTAAAGTCCTCGGTTGGTTTCCAGCCCAGTTCATTTGTTAGTTTTGTAGCATCGACAGCATATCTCCGGTCATGTCCTTTTCGGTCATCGGTAAACGTAATTAAATCTTTAAAGCTATCGATAGAAAGTACTGATTTTATGTTGTATGCCAGTTCATCGAGTATTTCGCAAACCTGTGTTGCTATCTCGATATTTGTTTTTTCATTGTTTCCACCAACATTATACATAGCATGCGTTTGTCCATAGTGGTAGATTAAATCAATTGCTCTACAGTGATCGTCTACGTAGAGCCAATCACGAATGTTTTTCCCATCTCCATAGATTGGAATTGGTTTTCCCGCTAAAGCGTTTGAGATAATCGTTGGGATTAGTTTTTCCTCATGCTGTTTTGGTCCATAGTTATTGGAACTAGAGGAAATAACAATATTCATGCCATACGTATACCCAAAGCTTTTGACAAGTAAGTTTGCACTTGCCTTAGAAGCACTATAAGGATTACGTGGGTCATAAGGAGTTTCCTCAGAAAAGACACCTTCATTATCTAAGGAACCATACACTTCATCGGTAGAAATCTGGTGAAAACGTCTCGTAGTGAGTTCTCCTTTTTTCTCCCAGTCGAATCGTGCAGCTTGTAGAAGTATCATTGTTCCCAACACGTTTGATTGAACAAATGCTTTGGCGTCATTAATCGACCGGTCAACATGTGACTCTGCTGCAAAATTGATAATTCCAGTAATATCATGTTCTTGAAATAACTGATTAACAAGGTTATCGTCCGCAATGTCGCCATGGATAAAGTGATAGTTTTCAAGGTTTTCCACTTCTGTTAAATTGTCTGTCTTGCCTGCATAGGTAAGTTTGTCTATATTTAGAATTTGTCTGTTTGGATATTTTTTCATCAAATAAGTAATGAAATTAGAGCCAATAAACCCAGCTCCGCCTGTAATGAGTAAAGTTTCTTTTTGCTTATTCATTTTGCACCAGTCCTAACATTGGATGATGTTCAATCGAATCCCAATATTGCTGTGTATATTTGCGGTCAGCAATTTCAAGTAAATACTGGCCATAATCATTTTTTTCCATGGTTTTACCTTTTTCATAGAGTGCTTGTTTAGAAATATAGCCAAGGTAATAGGCGATTTCCTCAATACAAGCTAGTTTAAACCCTTGGCGCTTCTGGGTAATTCGGATAAATTCAGTAGCTTCAAATAGTGATTCGTGGGTCCCAGCGTCCATCCATGTAAAACCTCTACCAAGTAATTCTACATCTAACTGGTTTCGCATTAAATACTGCTTGTTTAAATCTGTGATTTCTAACTCACCACGTTTAGAGGGTTTCAGCTTTTTTGCTAGTTTAACAGCCTGCTGATCGTAAATATATAGTCCGGTAACAGCGAAATCCGATTTTGGCTGCTCTGGCTTTTCTTCGATTGAAATGACTTTTTGATGATGGTCAAAATCAACAACACCAAAACGCTCTGGATCTTTTACGCGATATCCGAAAACAGTTGCATGTCGGTGATTCTTAATTGCTTTACGGAATAATGTCGTAAACCCATGCCCAAAGAAAATATTATCGGCAAGAATGAGTGTTACCTTATCGTCTGCAATAAACTCCTCTGCAATTGTTAATGCTTGTGGAATGCCCTTTGGCTCATGTTGTACTTCATATTCAATTCGAATGCCAAACGCAGATCCATCACCAAGCATCTCCTCAAACCTACCAATATCTTCTGGTGTACTGATAATCATAATTTCTCTAATACCGCCGAGCATAAGAACTGATAATGGATAATAGATCATCGGCTTATCGTAAATAGCTAATAGATGTTTGTTTATCGAATTCGTACTCGGGTATAGCCTAGTACCACTACCTCCAGCTAAAATAATCCCTTTCATTCCAAATCACTCCCTTAAAAGCGGTGCATCCTATGAAACGAACAAATGAGAGTTTCCTGTTCATTAAAGTAGTTGCTTCTAATCTATGCCCTTCTCACAAAAAATTAATCTTACACTCTGATTACAATTTGATGTCATTCTTTGACATATAGCACCATCTACAGAAATAAAGCACCATTCTTCTGTCGTAAAGCACCACATGCAGAAATAAAGCACTATCCCTATGTCATAAAGTACCATCCAGACCTACAGCCCCTTGCTCACTTCTCAACCGGACAGACAATCTACCAATCTTCAAAAGCATAAAAAAAGAGATCACCTTCAACAGGGTGACTCTCTCTTTTCTAGAGAAGGATTTACTTTTTCATATAATTTATACAGATAATATCCACCACGAAGCTGTTCCATGATTAAATAATCCATATAAACAAGGGAGTCCTTGGCTATCTTTCTAGCATGTGCGAGATTATCTTGATCGATTTCATTCACAACATCGCGGACAATATCTAAATAAAAAACGGCTGATCGTATCGTACGAATAATTAATAGCTTTCTTATGTCGGAGCGGCTATAGATTCGGTACCCATTTTCAGGATCACGTTTAGGAGTAATTAATTTTTCCTTTTCCCAATGCCTCAGTGTTGAAGGTGGTACATCAATTTTCTTCGCCACCTCACGTATCGAATAACTTTCCTTTGTTAACCGGGTGGAGAAGTGCTCAAGCTCTTCCAATTCCAATGCTTGAAGTGCTTGCTCCGCTTTACGTTTTTCCTGATGCTGCTTTGCTTGTGCTTCATTTACAATCCATAAAGCTTCTGTTAGTTTATTTTCTTGAATAAGTGGCATAATTTGACGTATTAGGTGCATGCCAAAACCTGGGTTCATCGCACGTATACATTCGAAGTAAGCAACGTGTTCTTCCGTATACATCCGATAACCATTAGCTGAACGTTCTGGAGGCGGGACAATTCCCCACGATTCGTAATGTCGCAATGCACTTGTACTAATCCCTAACTTCTTAGCGATTTCAATTGGTTTAATCATATAGAACTCACCCTTAATCATCCTGATTTTTAAGAAACAATCCAGCCGTCCAGAACATGGGACAAATCTATGTAAAAAAACCTTCAAGTTCCATGACGGATTAATTTATAAATAACTTGTATTATCAATCATTATTTAATCTAACCTTATCATTTGCATTAATGTTATACAATAGTACTGTAAGTTAAATGAATTGGAGGAATCAATTTGAACGAATCGATACGTATAACAGGTGCGCGTGAGCACAACTTGAAAAATATTTCATTAGAGATACCGAAGCACAAGTTTGTTGTGTTAACCGGCCCTTCTGGATCAGGGAAGTCAACATTGGCACTAGATACACTACAACGCGAATGCCAACGACAATACATGGAATCAATGGGAATGGTTACAGATGGAATAAGTAAACCGAAAGTTGACTCCATGATTGGTCTATCCCCATCAATCAGTGTTGGGCAGCATGTCACGAATCGAAACCCTCGCTCAACCGTTGGAACCGTAACAGATATGTATACCTATCTGCGCTTGATTTATGAAAAGTTAGGAGAGCGCCCATGCCCGAACTGCCAACACATGATTTTACCAACTATCGATAAAGAAGAATATGACGAAGAAACAGGATTCAAGCAATTTATTCATTGTCCACAATGTAATCACCACTTGGAAAAATTAACACGATCTCATTTCTCTTATAATAAGCCAGAAGGTGCTTGTGAGACATGTGATGGTCTTGGTAAGGTCTCTGAAATTCACCTCGACTCGGTATTTGATCAGGAGCTTAGCTTAAAGGAGGGTGGCGTTAAAATTTGGACGGGAGCATATGGCGATTATCTAAGAGATATCGTTAAAAATGCTGCTGCTTATTATGGAATAACCTTCGATGAGAACCTACCATTAAAAGAATTGGGTGCTGTCGCTAGTGATTTGCTCTATTACGGTGTAGAGGATGAGAAGTTCACTAATCACTTCCCAGATGTAAAGCCTCCGAAAACCGTTGCTAAAGGAAAATTCGAGGGTGTTCTAACAGGGATGTGGAGAAGGTACATTGAAAAGGGTGGAAATTCAGGAGAAGCTGCTCTCTTCTTTTCGAATCAATGTCCAGACTGTAAAGGGAAAAGACTAAAGAAAGAAATAAGAGAAGTGCTCGTTGCAAGTACATCAATTACAGATGTATCAAGCTTCCCCTTAGAAGATATGCAAACATGGTTAACAGATCTTCATGCATCCCTATCTCACGAAGCAGGAGAGGTTGTTGAAACATTTTTATTGGACTTAATCGAGAAGGTTACTCGAATTATTAATGTAGGTTTAGGCTATTTGTCATTAGATCGCCAAACGATATCACTATCAGGTGGGGAAGCGCAGCGACTCCGATTAGCCTCAATAATTGGTTCTGGATTAACTGGTGTACTCTACATTCTAGATGAACCGACAGCTGGGCTGCATCCAAAGGACACAAAAGGTCTCGTAAGTGTAATGAAACAGTTACGTGACTTAGGAAATACCGTTCTTGTAATTGAGCATGATGTAGATGTGATGCGTGAAGCTGACCATATTATTGATATGGGACCTGGTGCTGGCAGTCGTGGTGGAACCATAGTTGGTGAAGGCAGCTTAGAGGAGCTAATGAGTCAAGAGAAGTCAATTACTGGGGCTTACCTAAAAGAAGGTCGTCAAGAAGCAAGGCAGCGCCGCGAAGGAACAAGGCAGTATTTAACTGTTCATCATGCGACAAAACATAATTTAAAAGATATTACTGTATCCTTTCCCTTAGGTAAATTTGTCTCTGTAACAGGTGTATCTGGTTCAGGGAAGTCAACGTTAGTCTTTGACCTGCTTGCTTCATTTGAAACTGGTATTTATAACGATTGTGAGAAAGTTACAGGTCATGAGAATATTGAACGAGTCATCACCGTAAATCAATCACCACTTAGTCGAATGCAACGTTCCAATATTGCCACGTATACGGACGTCTTTACACCATTACGTAACCTTTTTGCAAGCTTACCTGAAGCGAAGGAAAGGAAGCTTAAACCAAAGGATTTTTCCTTCAATACAGTTGGCGGAAGATGTGAACATTGCCAGGGACTTGGATTTGTAACAACCAATATGCATTTCCTTCCAGACCTTGAAGTGCAATGTCCAGTTTGTCGTGGCAACAGATTTAAAGAAACCATATTAGAAGTAACATATAAAGACTATTCAATTTCTCAGCTGCTTGATATGTCGATTGAAGAGAGCTTACCTCTTTTTGAAGGACAAAAGAAAATATTCCAGGTAACACAGCTTTTATGTGAAATTGGACTCGGCTATTTAAATTGGGGCCAATCCGTTAAAACGCTATCTGGCGGTGAGGGGCAGCGACTCAAACTAGCAAAGGAATTAAATAAACAGTCGAATAAATCGACACTCTACCTATTGGACGAGCCATCGACAGGCTTGCATCCAAGTGATGTCAAGCGACTGCTGCTTCTATTAAACCGGCTTGTAGATGCAGGAAATACGGTCATCATTGTGGAGCATAATAGTGAAGTTATTCGTGAATCAGACTGGGTAATTGACCTTGGACCAGAAGGTGGAAATGCTGGTGGAATGCTTGTAGCTGAGGGTACACCTGAGGAAATATCAAAAGTAGAAGCTTCACATACAGGGGCATTTTTATAAAAAATTTAACGGCAACTGAGGGTAGATTACCAAATGAAAGCTCCTATATATTTTATTTCAGATCTTCTCTTGAACCTCCAGTTACGTGAGGCGTTATAATGAGAATATGCTTATTGAGGGAGGGAAAGTGATGGGGGAAAATAACAAGTATTCCATTGGGGAGTTTTCAGAAAAGACAGGGGTATCGATTCGCACGTTACATTACTATGATGAAATCGGTCTTTTACAACCTGAAAAGAACCCAACATCCGGTCACCGCATTTACAAGCATCATGATATTTTAACCTTACAGAAAATTGTCAGTTTAAAGTTCCTGGGTTATAGCCTAGAAAAGATCACGAATTTATTGCATCAGTCGATGATTACGGTTGATTTAAATGAGACATTAACCCTTCAGTTAGAAGTATTAAAAAAAGAAAAAGAACGAATTGAGCAGTCCATGATAATTATTCAGAGGGTCATTAAGGTACTTGAAGAAGAAGGAGAAGTGGATAGTGCCATTTTATTCAGTCTCATTCATAGTATGCAAACGGAAAGTATACAGAATGAATGGCTGGAAAGGCACAATCTTACGGTAGTGGTTGAGGAGTTGTCCAAGAAAACGGAAAAAGAGAAAATCACCTTAGATCAAACCTTTATTCAGATGGCTAAAGAGGTTAAAAAATTATATGGAAAACCTATACAGAATCAAGAGGTGCAAGAAATGATTAAAGCCTTTATAGAAGCATCATTTGAGTTTCTTGGTGATGATTTGGTACAGCAGCTAGCCGATGCCGAAGTGGAAGAACTGGATATTCAAGAGTTAGAAAATATAGCCCCTTTTCCTTTCACAGAGGATGAACAGGAATGGCTTAATCAAGCGATGGAATATTATATGAAAGAAGCGGGGATGGAATAGAATCAAATTAACATTGCCCTGATATTTTAAAGAAAGAACGTGTTTCTTTAAAAAGCAAGATTTGTTGGTGTATGCTATATTATTTATGGGGATTTAGTAGGATTTGAAAACAGGGGGGATGATTATTTCTTCCCCTTTATAACTAAAATAGAAAGTCAGGAGTTATCCAATGGAAAAATCGCAAAAAAATGGAATTAAACCTTTTATATCTTTAATTGTATCTGCAAAGATTCCAAAAGCCGCATTAACATTCGGTCTAATTGGGAGTCTGGTTACAACACTTGTCGGATTGACAATACCGATATTAACAAGAGAGCTAGTGGATGGTTTCTCTGTAGCGTCCTTGAGTGCAACACTTGTTATCGCTATTCTTGCGGTGTTTATTATTCAGGCAGTAATTGATGGGGTCTCAACGTACTTACTTGCTTCAGTTGGTCAAAAAATCGTTGCGAGACTACGTCAGATGATGTGGCTAAAGCTAATCCGCTTACCGGTTAGCTATTTTGATAAACAAGCAAGTGGGGAGTCAGTAAGTCGTGTGATTAATGATACGGGGATTGTGAAGGATTTAATTTCACAGCATTTCCCGCAATTCATTACTGGTCTTATTTCAATTATTGGTGCAGTAGTAATTTTATTTATTATGGACTGGAAAATGACGCTAATGATGTTCATCGCTGTTCCGGTTACCGTAGCAATTATGGTTCCATTAGGGACGAGAATGGCGAAGATATCAAAGAACTTGCAAGATGAGACAGCAACCTTTAATGGTAAAATTCAACAAACAATTAGTGAAATCCGTTTAATGAAGGCATCTACAGCGGAGCAAGCTGAAGCAACAAAAGGAATTACTGGGATTGGGAAATTATTAAGCTATGGATTGAAAGAAGCGCGTATTTTTGCGTTAATCGGTCCGTTTATGTATACCATTGTCATGTTCGTTATTGTAGTCATTATTGGTTATGGTGGAATCCGTGTTGCAGAAGGAACGATGTCCACAGGTTCACTCGTTGCGTTTTTACTGTATTTATTCCAAATCATTTTTCCGATTACGACTTTTGCAATGTTTTTCACAGAATTGCAAAAGGCAAAAGGTGCTACGGAGCGGATTATTGAGATTTTGGAAATTCCAGAGGAAGCCGGTCAAGAAGGTAAAGATAAAGATATTGCGAACCAACCGATCGCTGTTTCGAATGTGTCATTTGCATATAGTGATGACGAACCGGTTATCAAAAATGTTACTTTCGAGGCACTTCCTGGTGAAATGATCGCTTTTGCAGGTCCGAGTGGTGGTGGGAAGACGACCTTATTCGGATTAATTGAACGATATTATGAGTCAACAACAGGAGAGATACGAATAGGCGATACACCAATTCAGGAGTTGTCACTTGCATCATGGCGCAGCCAAATTGGTTATGTTTCACAGGAAAGTGCCATGATGGCTGGAACAATTCGGGAAAATTTAACATATGGATTAAGTGATGCAACAGAGATCCCCGACGAACGCTTGTGGGAAGTTGCAAAAATGGCCTATGCTGATCAATTTATTAAAACATTTGCAAAAGGTTTGGACACAGAAGTAGGGGAGCGCGGTGTAAAATTATCTGGCGGACAACGGCAGCGGATTAATATCGCGCGAGCATTCTTACGCGATCCTAAGATTTTAATGCTGGATGAAGCAACGGCGAGCTTAGATAGCCAATCCGAGCATGCTGTTCAAGAAGCTTTGACACGATTAATGGAAGGTCGTACAACATTTGTGATTGCCCACAGGTTATCAACAATTGTTGATGCGGATAAGATTATTTTTATAGAAAAAGGGCAAGTAACGGGAATGGGAACACATCAGGAATTAACAGAGTCGCATTCGCTATATCGCGAATTTGCGGAGCAGCAGTTGACTTAAAAGGGATAAGAAAAACCACTGGTTCTGAGGTGACCAGTGGTTTTTGGTTTTGTCGATAA